>NZ_OMPC01000004.1 GCF_900312675.1 Aliivibrio sp. EL58
ATAGAAAGCCCACAAGCGAGTAATAAGCCAAGGGACAAATACAACGCCACGTTCTTGATTGAAAATGCCATATCACCATCCATTTAAACACGCTTGTTGCTCAATGTGACGACGCTTGACGATGCCAGCGCAATTGCTTTCTTTTACTCGACAATCTTTACCATCGACATACACCCAACGAAGCAATTCATTACACGCGCCGGTGATGTCGTTTTGATTGAATTTTTTAAGCAGTGTTGAGCGTTGGAAGTTACCAGCACCAAGGTTAAACACAAAGCTCACCATCACATCGTATTGAGCTTGGGTAACTTCAATTTTAAGGGCGTTGTTTACAATGGTTTCTGCAGAGGAAATGTCGTTTACAAAATGGGTCGCAATATCTTGGTTTGAAAGTTCAGTATTGGGTTTTACTGATTTGGTGTGGCCTACCCCGACAGTCCATACATTGGCACTGCATTGATAGGCCTGTGTTCGGCACCCCTCCAAATTTGCGATATGCGATAAACCTTGTTCGCTGGTAGCCAAATTGGAATCAATGCCAAAGACAACGCCCAGTATGACTCCCACTGAACAAATGGCTTTAGTCGCTAATCTCTTCATATAATTTCTCGCTGATGGGACGTTTGCGAATTTCTTCGAGCGTTTTCTTTTTGTAATGRCGGTTAATGAACACGGTAGACACCACGCACACCCCACCAACGAKGCTCATCCAATCTTGCAATGAGAACGCACCAAACAAAGCAAAAGCCCAACCAGAGACATACGCGGATAAAGAACTTATCTTTTCTTGCATATTTCACCCATAAAAAAAGCACCCCGAAAGGTGCCAGTAAACGTCATAAATTGCAGGTATAAAAAAACCCCGCCGGATGGGCGAGGTTCTTCAATGTGGTAATATTACGGAGTTTTAGGGCGAATGTCAAACTCCGTATGATACTTTGTATAAAGTAATTTAAAAAATAGGTATGATGATTACCTATTAAGTCTATGAACCTGATTCTTAAATATTAGTCCTTTTTGATAAATACGAGCAAATATAATAATGACACTTGAAGATATTCTTCTTAAAAAACTTGATTCCACGTTAAATCCAAAATTAGAAAATAGAATCATTGGTACATTTCTGACTCTTGGCAGCCTACTTATTGGTGTTCCTTCGGTATTGGCTTACTCTGCAGTAGTTTCTGTGCAAAATGGTAATACGACGTTTACTGCTGAAATTAGTAATGCTCCTGATATATTAATGATTCTGTTAGGAGTGGTATTTCTAGCAGTTGCTGTCTATATATTTATTCGAAAACAGAGACGAGAAGATTTATCTAGAGTACAGAAGCTATCAACTCAAGAGCTAAAAGATAAAGCTACTATAAAATTGATATTAGAGTCATTCAATACACATGAGCTGGATGTGTCGATTGATAGAGGGCATTACTCACAATTTTACGCACCTGCCTTGCACTATTTCTATGGAGTAGAGGGTCTGGCTGAATCATCGTCCTTTATCATACATGATAAACAGTTATTAACCTTCTTTCGTGCTTTTTACCAGTCGTTTAGTGCATTCTGCTCACATGGCTTTTACTTTCGCCAATCTAGTCACGCTGATTTACATCGCTTCATTAAGCCCCATGAGCTTGGTGACTGGAACCAATGTGAAAAGTATGAAAATAGCTACCTTTCAGATGTAACACAATTTGAAGTGGATTATCATAACCTAATTGAGCATATAAAGATTAACTTTCCAGACATCGATTTGAATGAAACAAATAAAGTCGCCGTTGCAGATTATAGATACCACAATAAGATACAGAACTAACAAATGGCTCAAACGGACACATGAAGTCTCGGCGTTTTTAATTTGAAGTTAAGTAAACTTTGTCAGCTAACCAAATTCGCAGCTTAGCAAGACATTAATATTAAATAATTTAAGGAAAAAGTATAAATGAGAAAAATAACATGTACAACATGGGATGGCTTGCCATTTTTAGATTTTAGAAATAGGTTTTTCATTGAAGTGTGGAAAGAAATGTTATTTGTAAATACTCCTTCATTTTATCAGTCTAAAACTATGAATATAATGTCTGGTGCGGAAGAAATTGCTGAATCTATTGATGACTATCTAATCGATCCTAAAAATGGGAATTTATTAATTATACTTTTAAATGACTATAAAAATGTTCTTAAATCAGATTTGGTAGCTAAGAAAGTGCTGAAAGGGCTATATGATTTATTATTAAGTAATACAGAGTTAAATAAAGACTCATTAAGTGAGCCTGTTGCTTTAGAACTTAAAACGATGGTTAACCTTGTTCTTAATCGAGAAGATAAATATTATATTGAATTAAAAAAACAATTAAAAGCAAGTGTGATAGGTAGTGTTGACCTAACTAAAAAATCAAGAGTAATGGATGATATATATAAATTGACAAAGATGTATATTGGCTACCTACTATGGAAAGGATACTCACCTACCTATCTCTTTAATAGAATGGAGTATTTAACTAGAATTAAGAATTATGGACGAAGAAGTTTCTCTGCGCAATTTACTAGCTGCCTTGATAAATTGACCGCAAGAGTTAGTGATTATAATGTATATTTTTTGGTTTCCCCTTTAAGTAAGTATCTCCTTGAGGCAAAAAAGATTTTAGATGTAGAATTTTTAGAACGTAAGGATCTAATAAGTGAGAGTAACTATAAAAAATTAGCTGTAAGTTTTGATTCGTCAGTTGTGGCAAAAGTTGTTGTGAATACAACAGATTATGTTTCAGCTGCATGGAAGGCAAACGAAGTTCTAGATAAAGTTGTCGACTTTATGAGTATAGATAAGCCGCAATATAATCTGAAATACTCTCCCATTTGCTTAACCGAATTTAACTCTGGAACCTCACTCCATGATCAAACCATAAATATTAGTAGATTAAAGCAATTTATTACAAACAAAGACACCGATTCATTAGAATTAATACCAGAGTCAACTAAAATATCATTTAGAAACTCTATAACACTTGATAGATATGAAGTATTAAGCCGATCTTTGCGTTATCTAAGAATTGCAAAAGAATCAACATCTCTTGAACAGAAATTGCTAGGCTTATGGATTGCTCTTGAATGCATTTTTGAAAAAACAGAAGGAAATATAATATCAGGGATTACGAACTACGTGCCTTTATTTTATAGCTCTCAAAGTGTTGATATTAGGATTAGATATACAAAATCGTTACTTGAGACTAGGTTGGTTAACATGCCAAACTCATGGGTTAGTCAAACTTCAAGCAGCTCAATTAAAATCAAAGATTTAAGTGTTGATGCCTACTTTGACTTAATGAAAATTGAAAGTAATAGGCGTGATATATACAAAAACCTAACAAAACTAGGTGAGGAATTTGTCATATTTAGAATAATACATGTTTTTGAGTGTTTTGGTTCATCTAAAAAACTATTAAAAAGGATTGAAGCAACTAAGAACGATGTAAAGAACCAACTATTTCGTATTTATAAAGTTAGAAACAAGCTTACTCATAGAGCGTTTTACGGTCATGTTCGCCCTCAATTAGTTGATAATCTACTAAGCTACTTACATAGTTCATATAACACTTTAATCATAGGATCTATTTATGATGACATTCAAGATTTTGATTCACTTGATCTTTTTCATGTTCATAAATCATCCTACGACGTAATGATTAATGCTCTAAGAGAAAAAGATCTATCATTAGATGAACTCGATTATGAAAACTTCATGATTTCAGAACAAATTTAACATAACAGATACATCAGAATAATTTACTATAGTTTGGCATTCTAATAAGTGAGGAATTTAGGCTTAATCTGCACCGTAGCAAACGAGCTATACAAACGATAAATTTCTCAGTAGAAGAAACTGACTCTTAACCTGGTGATTTGTGGTCTGTAAATTCAATTCTGAAAACTCTTCCGAGCCACGCTAGTGGCTCTTTGTTACTGTTAATCAATACTTTAAAAGTAATTCCCAGCGCTAGTAAATATTTAATTTCACATTTTAGTTAAAACCATTTTAGCCAAGCCAATAAAAAACTGCTTAACATGCAACTAAACTATCCTCCTCACTCACACTCCCCTGCACCGACAACGCCGCCGCGTTCCTCTTATCTGAAAGCCAATCCACCAAGGCTTTGATAACTGGCATGTAACGGCAAAAGCGTGAGTATGTGATCCTCAAAGTTAAACAAAAATACGCAAAACGGGTTTCTTGAGTCCACTTAATACGCCCATCGTCACAGCATGGGCATTTCACTGAATGGTTACACTTACTTCTCACCTTTCCTGAGCCATTACACTCTGGGCAGATTTGGCCTAATGGTTGCGTTGCCTCTGCAATGGCGGTGATGCACAGTGCATTGAGTGCTTTATCTGGATACGTTCCACGCCATGTTTTCATGATCTCATTTGCTTCAATCATTGTTGCTTTGAATAACTGCTTTGCTGATTGTGCATCATTCAAACATTCTACGAACAACACTAAGAACCCTACTGGTGATTGCTTCCATGCTATCCCTACTGTGGCAAGATACTCTTCTAATGTCATTAACGCTTTGCCGCCTTTTGATGGCTCGTAGTTAATCCCTTTTAAATCAAACTTTGCGATCACACGTTCAATATTCATTTGTTACTCTCATCCACAATAAGCACTCTTGTTTTACCAATACCAACAAGAGCAAAACGGTTTGCGATGGTGATCACCTCACCTTTGATATGTTTAGCAGCTTCTGCAATCGCTTGGTCCCAATCAGCGCTTAATACTAATGGCTCCATCTTGACGGCTTGGCCACCTGCGTTGTAAAAAATCCCTTTCATGACACCGCCTGTAATTTCTTATTCTTTCTGAAGCTCGGCCATGAGAACGTTACCCACTCGCCGTTATTTTCTAGCAAACGCTCCATCACTCGTGGTCCTAACATCTCTGTTAAATTTTCAGTTTGAAGATTGGTAAGAATGCCCGTTGGTTTCTCGTTGGTGTAACGTGCATCGATGATCATATTCATCATCAGTTTTTCATGGTCGCTCATGCGTTGCAGCCCTACTTCATCAAGAATTAATACATCCAGATTGCCGAGGTACTTCATAAACTGCGCTTCAGTCGTGGTTGAGTTTGGTTTGTACTTGTCACGAATTTTAAGCATCAAATCCGCTACGGTGATCACAAGCACTGAGGTTTTACGTGCCATCAATCGGTTCGCAATCGCACACGCCAAATGATTTTTACCTGTGCCTGGTGTACCAGAGAAAACAAAACTGCTTGTTGCACCCTTGCGGTAATTCACTAACCAGTTCTTGGCTTGGTTGTACGCTTGGCGTTGGCCTTGGCTCTCAGTGATGTAATTTTCAAAGCTGCAATTTAGGTGACGTTTCTTGATACCGCTGCGGCCAAAGATAGATTGCACTTGGCTTGTTCGGTAGCTGTCACGTGCTTTGTCTGATGCGCTCTGCTCGCACTCCTTCGCAATTTGTGCCATGCGTTCTGGTGTGTGGGGAACAATATGCGCTGGAACGATTTGTTGTAATCTAGCCATTAAATTCATGATAATTCCTTAGTAACCTTTGGGAGCGGCAAACTGCGACGCATCAAGCTCTGGTGAATATTCCGCAATCTCGTTCATGCGGCTTGCTGTGTTCGTCTTGAGTTCAAACAACCCTTGCCATTCGTTGTCGATGGATTGATCGATAATTCGTTGCTGTAGTTTTTTATCGTTGCGAGATAATTCAAGCAGCTTRGYGATGCCAGTWAGCTCACCACGTTGGGTTTTGTATTTCTTCTTGATGGTTGCTCGRTACTCAAGCCACTGCTGCCATGCAACCAGATTTAACTCTTCAGGAATTTCAGAATTTTCRAYCAAAGATTTTTTTATATTTTTTACTGGTTCTAATTGACTGGTTCTATGACTGGTTCTGGGTGACACAGGATCACTAGGTTGGTGATCCTCTGACACTACCCTTGGTGATCGTGTGTCACTAGGGGGTGACAATTTGTCACCATCTAAATGAAGGTGATAAATGTTGCTAGAATTRCCCTTTTCACCCTTACGATAAGTSAGAGTTACTAAGCCAGATTCAGATAATGCTTTGATGTGACGCATGGCAGTTCGACGGTCRATTTCACACATYTCAGCAATGTGATCATACGATGGCCAGCAYTTACCGTTATCGTTCGCGTTATCGGCCAATTTAAGTAAAACAAGCTTACGAGTAGGATTMCCCACTTTAATGCTCATGGCCTTTGCCATTAAGATCATACTCATTGATTAGCCCTTTGTTTCATCTGGTTAAAAATGGCTTCAGCTTCGCATTTGGTCACAACGCAGCGCATGAAACGGTTACTTGCTATCCACTGCATTTGGCCGTGGATGTTTTGATATGAAAGACTCATTGCACAAAGTCCTTATTTCTTATTAGAAATTAAAGTTTCTAGATAATTTAAAATTGGCTCATGAGCACCTTCGCTTTCTTGAACTTCTTTAAAAGCGGCGCGTAGCTGGTCAATGCTTGCGTTTTCGCTTAACAGAAGTACAGAACGAAGTGCCTCACCCGATTCTTTACTAAATTGCGCCAAGAGTTGATCTCGGCTGACTTGAGTTTGATTTGCTCCAATGGCAGCAACAGAGAACCCAAGTGGATTTAAAAATTGGTTTAATGCAGTACACGCCTTATCCACTGGCATGACGCTGATAATCGCTGGTAATAAATCCATAATGGTTGCTTTGGCTTCAACACTGCTTCGTTCGTTGTAGCGAAAGAAGTTTTGAGTGTTGTTCTTGTCATCCGCACCAGGAACTTTCAGCAGCTCTTTACGTTGTGCATCGACTTCTTGTGGTAAGCCCATTTTGAAATAAGCGCTTGCGACTTTCTGAGCAATAAACTCTTTGCTTACTTCGCATCGCCACCCTTCTATGGCGTTACGCATAACGCCTTTTAAACTGGTTATCATGGTTTGTCCTTAGTACTGGTTATTTATCCAGAGTGTTATGGTTCACCTGTTTTTATTCTTTTTCCGTATGATTAATATTCATCGGGTTTGGGAATACATCCGTAAATTGGCAGTTCGCACCAAGCTCGTTCAATGCAGTAACGATTCGCCAACAAGTGTTTATGTCAGGGAAACGACGACCTTTTTCAAAATGACTGATTGCAGAAGCTGAGATACCAAGTTTTGTCGCTAAATTTGCTTGAGTTAATAGAGCACCTCCCCTGATTTCTTTAATCTTTGACATATAAGTACCTCTTGTATGTACGCGATGAACTACAATATACATAACGTACATATAAATATCAACAAAATGTACATAGTGTTTGTTGAATGGTTTATTACATTTTGTATAGTTGAGTTATGAAAATGAATTGGACTGAAATGGTGAAAGCTCGCCTAAAGGAGCTATCAGTAACTCAAGAAGCATTAGCTGAAAAAATCGGAGTTACCCCTGGAGGTTTAGGTCATTGGTTAAATGGACGACGTGACCCTAGCCTTGAAATCATAGCTAAGATTCTTAAAGAATTGAGGTTAGATCAGTTGATCCTAAATTCTGATGGCTCTCTTGAATATCCATCTCTTGAGAATACAACGCCATCACCAGAACTTGCATACAAGAGTAGCTTTCCAGTAATCAGTGCTGTGCAAGCAGGTGCATGGACTGAGGCTTGCGAACCCTACTCACTATGTGAGGTAGATGAGTTCTTACTCACCACAGAGAAAGCGAATGAGCATTCTTTCTGGCTAAGGGTTAAAGGCGATTCAATGACATCAAACTCATCGCCAAGCTTTCCTGAAGGTACTGCGGTATTAGTTGATCCATGTATTGAAGCACAGAGTGGTAAACTTGTTATTGCCAAATTATCTGATGTGAATGAAGCGACATTTAAACGCTTAATCATTGATGCTGGGCAAAAATACCTTAAACCACTAAACCCTGATTACCCAATGCTTCCGATAAATGGAAACTGTAAGATCATTGGTGTTGTTATAGACGCCAAAATGAAACTGTTTTAAACAATATACATTCCTAATCAACCGCCCTAGTGGCGGTTTTTTTATGCCTAAATTTTAGTCATTAACTCTCCAAAAGAAAATAAATATACATTTTGTATTTACAACGATATATACGTTATGTATATTTAAATCATCAAATGAGTACAGAGGACTAAATATGAAAACACTTTCGTTAATCCATTTATCAAAACTTGCCTCAACGGCTGAGCAAGTTCGCCAGAGTATTACTTTAGGCAATATTGCTGTAAGCCAGACAGCACAAAACCACCCTATCCGCGATGAGTTTAAGGCTTTTGAAGTTGAGGCGAAGTCGCTGTTGGAGACATTTACAGCAGAAGTAAGTGATGAGCTAATCTCGAAAATTGAGAAGCTGCAAATCACCGCTGAGAATATTAATAGCAGATTGAGTTATTGATGTGGGGTTTACTAAGTACCAGATAGAAGAAAACCCTTATCAGTGACCAAACCAATAAGGGCTAACTTTGTGCAATGAGTCTTTCAACTCGCAATCAGTATATAACTGGCTGACCACCAATTACAAGTACTTATGCTGATTGCTGGGTTTCACCCAAAAGGAAATGTGTAATGAGTCTATTAACTTATCAAAACAGTCAAGAAGCGTTTATTGGCAAACATATACATGCCGCTTTACAAACTGACGGCTATGAAACGTCTGATATTAACCGAGGCATTCAAGAAGYTCTYCGTTTCTATCGYACCACTTGTACTTTCACCAAAGGCCGAGTGTTTGATTCATGCTTAGCAAAAGCTCGMAATCTTCTTAAGCCAATTAAGAAGCCAACAAAGAAAGGKAAAGCRGCATGAATCCACGTCATTTAGAAAAAATCAAAAAGTGTTTTGAGSTTGGYAAATCAGGCAACCCAAATGAAGCTGCAACCGCTTTGGCAATGGCTCATAAATTAATGCGTAAGTATGGTCTTTCAGAAGATGATATTAACTTCATTGAAATGGGAGCCACCACCACTGCTTCTAAGATCCAGAAAAAGCCAGTTGCTTACGCTGTAAATCTTGGGACAAGTATCGCCAGCTCGTTTAAGTGTGARGTGCTTCTTCAGTATTCGTATCATGGAAATAATTTTAAATTYATAGGTAGAAAAGACACGGCCATGATGTCTGCTTATGCWTTTGATGTGCTTTTTCGTCAATTGAAACTGGCTCGTAAAGCGTTCTTGGCTACTRTCCACCCTCGCACTTCTAAACAGAATAAAACAAAGCGAGCAGATTGTTATTGTGACGGCTGGGTAAATTCTGTTGTACGTAACTTAGATGTTGAAGAGTTACCACCAGAAGAGAAAGAACGCATTACAAATTATCGTAAACACATTGGTGCATACAGTGAGAAAAAGGCTAAATCAAGACAGCGTAAAGGTGGTTCTATCTCTGATTACCTTACAGGCTCTCATGATGGTAAGAACGTTCACGTAAATACGCCAATACATGGTTCAGAAGGTGAAAGACTATGCCTTCAATAGACAAAATTAAAGAACAAAACCGTAAACGCGCTCAAAAGTTACGTAATAACAAAAAGAAACACGGTGTGATTGATCTTCGCGTTCCTTTGCACTCTGTTGAGCAAAACAAGTTAAGCAAGATTTGTGAGTTCTTCGCCTTTCCTGATAAAGCGTATAGCTGTGAAGAAGCTCTCCAATCGTTAATTCATCGGGTTTATTCCGAGATACCAAAGATTGAAGATGATCTTGGTACGTGTGAAATGTGTGGTGAGCAATTACCACAAGGTTGCGCCAAGTTGAAAGAAGGCGGCCTTTTTAAAGGTGATAGCAACTGTTTCCATACTATTAATCGTGTACGAATATTTGAACCAAGCAAGGAGGCTTCACAATGAGCTTAGCGATTTATGGCATTGGCTGTTTGATTTTTTATGTGTGTTATTCATTCTCAACAAAGAATAAGGGTTAATTATGGAAAATAACTATCCTACAAATATGGCTTTTTCGTATTCAGTAAAGCCTTTACCATCAGCTGCTCCAAGCAAAGAGATTGAAGAAGAACTTGGTGCTGATTATCCTAAATCATCAAAGCAGTTGATCTGCCATGATGAGGTTTTAGATATGTTTTGCCTCACCAGTAAAGCAACTGTATATATGTGGCGTAAGAACCGAGGCTTTCCAGCACCAGTGACAAGAATGCCACTTAGATGGTTACGTTCTGCTGTTGAAGAGTGGAAATTGAAGATTGGTAGTTAATACTAAAATTGAATTTTAAACAAGAAAAGGCAATAAGTGCTGACGCTTTTTGTCTTTTTAGCACATAACTTAGGCTCGCAACAAATATTTTAACATAAAACATTGCTAACTTTTTTATTTTGATTAAATTAAAAAGAATACATCCATGCCATAAATGGTAATATCCTAACTGAATTTAATAGATATGAGTAATGATCGTAATGAGTAAACAGATTTTAATGATAACTAGCACATTTGATAAAACGTGTGATTATCTTATCAAAAAGTACCCTGAGATTTTATTTTTCAGATTTAATATCGATGTATTTTCTGAATATAAAATCACTTGTGATACTGAAGGTTTTAAAATTGAGCATAATAATAATAAAATAACATCATCTACTTGCCTATCTATCTATTTTAGAAAACCAACAATGGAAATTTTAGATGATAGATTTAATATTAAATACCATCAGTTCATACATAAAGAAGTTTATTCCATTATAGAAGGAATTACTGAATCTTTTGAAGGAAAAGTCTTAACTCGCCCATCAATAATGAGGAAAGCCAATAATAAAATAGTACAAGCATCTCTCGTTAAAAAAGTCGGGTTTTCGCTTCCTAATATGGCAATTACAAATAATAATGAAATATTAAATAAATTCACCGTTACTAATGGAATTATTAAACCCGTATCTGTTGGAGAAATAACCACTAACGATACAAAAGAATTTGTGCAAACAAATAAAATAAACCCCTCATTTAATACTGATTTATTTAAATTTAGTCCAGTATATCTCCAAGATTATATAGAAAAGGATTATGAAGTTAGAGTAACTGTCATTGATAATAATTTTTTTCCTGTAAAAATAACATCTACTAATAATATCGACTGGCGAAAACCAAATAATACCGTTTCATACAGCATGTTTGATATACCTAACGAAATAAAAGAAAAGTGTTTAAATTACATGAAACTATGTAATATGCATTTTGGATGTTTTGATCTTTTAATAAAAGATAGTAATTGGTATTTCTTAGAAATGAATGCTAATGGACAATGGGCATGGTTAGAACTAGAAACTGGGTATGAAATATCACATGCTATTATTAACCACCTAACTGATGTATAAATTTAAGGATCTAGATTTGCATAACCTTCCTTCTTTTCTATTAAAAATATTATTCATAACTACCAAGTTATTTAATGTCATTCCTGTACTTCACATATCAAACGATAATAATTTTGGAACATTAGAATATAATACAAACTGGTATGAGTCTCTAAGACTATCTATCTTAACCCTTCCTTTGGGACATACAAAACTTTATTTATTTACCGTATCAAAATACAAATTTAATTTTTTACACATAATAAAGTTAGAAAGTTTCACAAATTTTATAACCGAAGAAAAAAAAGATGAATTGAAAACAAACTTTAGAAAACTAAAACAAAATGGTAATAAACCAGAATTAAGACTAGAATATGTAAAATATAAATATGATGACGTTACAAATAGCATTAACATATTAAATAACAAAGTAAATAATTATGTTTCCATATCATTATTTTATGCAGGGCTATTCTCATACTTAGTTAGCATAACAATAACTTACTTTAATGGTGGCATTATAAGTTATTTATTACTATTCTTTTTATTAATGTCATTCATTCATCTTTTAAGTGGGTTAATCCTTATTTATAAATATCTACAAATTAAAAACACATTACGAAGCACATTTGCGTCAATAAAAAAATTACCAACACCATCTTTACTCGCTAATAATATTTATATAGATTGGCAAGCAGCTAAGGATGAACAACACTTTTATGCTTCCTTAGTAAAAAACATAGAGAAAAGCTTTATGTTTAGTTTATCAATAAGTTTCTTACTATATGTATTCATTACTATAAATCCATATGTTAATAATATAATAGATAACGAAATAGCTTCAAGAATTGATAATGAATTTATTTTAATAAATCCAGAAGGTATGTTTTCACCTAATGAACTATCAAATTTGTCAAAAATACTAAGCCCTAATACTAATGTCTTATTCTTATTATCGAAATCAAACAAAGAAGGTGAAGATACACTCAAATTTGTAGTAACATCACTTAATCTATCAGATAATTACTCCGTCATTACAGTTAGTGATGACTTTGTTATTGGAGATACATTACTAGCAATAGTTAAGGAGCAATAGTGAAACCATATATAATGAATTATAGTGAACAATTTGCAATTCAATCATGTAAAAAGTTAAGCTCAACAGCACAAACCTTCTCAATAGAAGGAACAGATCAAGATGAACTAATACTGGCTACCGATACAACACTATTAACTAGTACAATTGAATCTGTAGATTTTGATGAAATAAATATGCATATTTATGACACAACAACCTTCACAAAAACTACAGAATCTGTTGATAATGATGAGATTCATTTAAGCTCAACACTCCAAACAAATACCATAGAAACAAATGATAATGATTACGTTCATTTTGACACGACTGCTCTTACCGAAACTACGGAGCCAACAGATGACGATTTCATCTATGCAGAGCTAGCATCTACACTTAAAATAAGTAATTCTCTTTACCACAATAGATAAATAACAATGCTCCATAACTTTGGAGCATTCATTATAACCTTAAGCATAGAAAAATAATTTACTACCCTTCATAGATCCAGTCTCTCCGCATAACACTCATAAGCCTTTAACTGCTCATCTAACCAATCATGCTTATTGTATACGGATAAAACTCCTCCTAATTCATGGCCTAGCATCTTCTCCACCACATGCGGCATAACACCAAGCTCTGAAGCGCCTGTTGATAACGAACGTCTAAAGTCATGCGTTCGCCAATACTCAAGTTTTAACGTTGCTCGTAAACGACGAATATATTTGTTCGCGGCGGATATGGTTATTGGTGTATTCAAATCAAAGCCAGGGAACAACACATCGTCATACGTTGCCATTACTCGTTCTAGTATTGATCTCACTTTGGTTGGTATTGGGCGACGGATCGGCTTACCTGTTTTACTTAGCTCTTTAGGTACGGTCCAAATCCCTCTTTCCATATCAAAATGGCTTCTTCTTGCTAATCGCAGTTCTGAAAGTCGATTACCCCATAACATAGTCAGCTGGTGCAGCGTCTTATTGGCAGTACTTGCTTGCGTCCGTTCAATGGCTACCCAAATTTCTCTGAGTTCATCCCACGTTGGCACTCTTGTTCCTACTTCTGATGGCGTACCTACATGGCGCTGATGTAATCGCTCGAAGTTTGTATTATCAATTAAGAATTTATGTTTGCAGTAATTTAGACAAGCTCGCATCTTGGCAAAGGTTGAATTGGCCATTTTAGGATTCTTCTCTGCGATTTTATCTAACCATACCATCCACTCTCGCGCTGTTATGGTTTCTACATTCATTTCAGGGAACGCATCATAGAAGTAGTTTTTGGCTACAGACACATACAGCTCAATTGTTCCTTTCTTTAAATGCTTTACGTGATTATCAAACCAATAATCTAGGCACTGATTTAAAGTTACAAATTCTGTCTCACCTGTGAGCGCTATTTCTGGGTTTCTGCCCTGCTCTCTTAACTCGATCATCTCATGGTGAATGCGTCGCGCTTCTTTAATGCTGATGTTTGGGTAACGTCCAATTCTTATTCTTAGGTTTTTCTTATTGAATCGGCATCGATACTGAAAAGTTATCTTCCCTTTTGGGGTTATACGCGCCACCAAGCCTTCACCATCACTGAGTTCTGGCGTTCCTGTGTAGTCTTGCTTATGAATGGCTTTCAATTGCTTGTCTAAAATCGCCATGTTCTTGCCCTAAATTGATTGCTTGGTAAGTGACTGCGTTAGTCGATAGATGATTTCTGCATTCAATGAGCGTTGTGATTCTGCTGCTTTTCCTTTTAGCTCTGCTTTTAAGTCATCCGATAATCTTAATCCGTATGGATTCGGTCTTTTTGCTGTCTTTTGATTCATGGCTCCGCCCCAATCTTTAACTTGATTTCAAATGGTATCCATTTGGCTACCATTGAATTATGGTAGCAATTGGCTACCATTGTCAAATTGTTCTATAAATTGGGTTAAATCATGACGGCAAGACCACCACAGATTAATGTTCGTGTCCCTACTGAACTTAAAGATCAAATTCATAAAGCTGCAGAACTTAATGGCCGCTCGGTTAACTCTGAGATTGTGAACCGCTTAGAGCAGAGTTTGATCCTGCATAGCGAGCCTGAAAGGTTAATTACTGCACAGCAAGCAAAGTTAATGGCTTTGCAGGCACAGCAGCATTTATTTGAAAATTTAAAAATTCGTTCGTTTACCGCTATTAATGATGCAATAAAGCTTGGTAAACTAAACACTGTGATTGATATCTCATATCTTGAAATAGAAGATGAAACAGACCAAGCAGTCTATGCTTTAGTACAACCATTACGCCAATTGCTAATTGAGCTGGGCTATGTGGTTAGTGAATTAAATTCGGACAGTATTTTCGTTGAATTTAAGTGATTTTTTGGACGCACTAAAAGTCAAAATTGGACACCGATTTGGACGAAAGTGCGAATATTAAGCGCTATTTATCTATATATGGCACATTGAATAGATAGACTTTTAATACTTTAACTCCTTGTTTAATTAGGCATATTATATGAATACGATACTTTTGGAATATAGCCATGAATAGTAGTAATGACCCGTCCTTCTTCTTCTTTGATTATGAAACATGGGGAACTAGCCCATCTCTCGATCGCCCATGCCAATTCGCAGGGGTTCGTACCGATGAAGATTTCAATATCATTGGTGAGCCATTAGTTATTTACTGCCGCCCTCCAATTGATTATTTACCTTCTCCTGAAGCCTGTTTAATTACTGGCATCACGCCACAAACTGCGGTAAATAAAGGCCTGTCTGAGCCTGAGTTCATTACTCAAATCCATAACGAACTATCAAAACCAAATACCTGCTCGCTAGGCTATAACAACATTCGTTTTGATGATGAAGTTTCTCGCTATACCTTATATCGTAACTTCTTTGAACCGTATGGTTGGAGCTGGCAGAACGGTAACTCACGTTGGGATCTACTTGATGTAATGCGTGCTGTTTATGCCCTACGTCCTGAAGGCATCGAATGGCCAAAAGACGAAGAAGGCAAGCCAACCTTTAGATTAGAAAAGCTCTCTCAAGCAAACGGCATTGAACATGAAAATGCCCACGATGCGATGGCCGATGTTATTGCCACCATCGAGTTAGCCAAAGTCGTTAAGAAAGCACAACCAAAAATGTTTAACTACCTGCTTTCTATGCGTCATAAAAAGAAAGCGGCAACGTTAATCGATATTGTTGAAATGACACCGTTAATGCACGTGTCTGGTATGTTTGGCGTAGATAGAGGCAATATCAGTTGGATTGTGCCTGTTGCTTGGCACCCAACGAATAACAACGCTGTCATTACGATTGATTTAGCATTAGACCCAAGAGTGTTCCTAGAATTAGATGCAGAGCAATTACATCAACGCATTTATACCAAACGTGCTGATCTTGCGCCTGATGAATTACCGGTTCCTGTAAAATTAGTACATTTAAACAAGTGCCCTATTCTTGCGCCTGCTAAAACATTGACGGCTGAGAATGCTGAAAACCTAAATGTAGACAGAGCGGCGTGTTTAAAGAATCTTAAAGTGATCCGTGATAATCCTGAGATCAGACAAAAGCTAATTGCGCTTTACAGCATTGAGCCTAATTATGAGAAATCAACCAATGTAGATACCCTTCTATATGATGGTTTCTTCTCTCATGCTGATAAAACGACGATTGATATCATCCGTCAATCAACCCCTGAGCAGCTTATCGATTTTGAACCTAATGTTAGTGATCCTCGCATTAAGCCTTTATTGTTCCGCTACCGTGCGCGTAATTTCCCGCACACGCTAAACGAGACTGAGCAATTAAAGTGGCAAGCTCACTTACAAGATTATTTCCAAACTCATTTGCCAGAATATGAATCAAGTTTTGAAAACCTATACCTTGAATCGGAAGGCAATGAAAAAAAGACTGCGATTCTTCGCGCCGTTTATAATTACGTACAACAGTTAGTATCATGATTAAATATCTTTACTCTTTCGCATGGATTTTCGCCTCACTGTTTGCTGGAAACGGCATTCAATCTTGGCTAAATATTTCAGTACCCGGCAGTATTCTTGGAATGCTTATTTTATTCTCCGCTATGGTTATTGGTGTATGCAGGCCGGACTGGGCCGCGACAGGTTGCCAATTTTTCATGCGTAATATGTTAATTTTATTTATTCCGATCTCCGTTGGGTTAATGACGCATTTCGATTTGTTAATCAACAATGCGATTCCAATCATTGTGAGTACCGCTGGTGGCTCATTATTGGTTTTAGTCTGCCTATCGTTATTTATTGATCGCCTTGATAGAGGAAATAAATAATGTGGGTTATTTTAACCGTTATTGTTTTTTATTCGGCTCGTTGGTTTGCGAAGCGTTTCCCTCACCCAATCAATAACCCATTATTATTGAGTGTTTGTATCGTTATTCCAATCTTGATGGTCTTACAGGTGCCTTATGAAACCTATTACGCTGACAATGCGTTTTTAAGTTACTTGTTGCAACCTGCTGTCGTTGCTTTGGCTTACCCTTTATATGAGCAATTACCTCATATTCGTGAAAACTGGAAAATCATTCTGCTGGCGTGCTCTGTAGGCTCACTGTTTTCAATGCTGTCTGGTGCGTTCTTAGCAGTATGGATGGGCGCAGATATGCAATTGGTTGCAAGTATATTACCAAAATCAGTTACCACACCGATTGCGATGGCTATCTCAAGTCAACTTGAAGGTGAAGCAGCGATTGCGGCTATCTTGGTTTTATTAGCCGGTTTGATGGGCGCTATCTGTGCTTACCCTATCTATAATATGTTAGGAATTAAAAGCTCACTGGCAAGAGGGTTAACCATGGGGAATGTTTCTCATGCCCTTGGTACTGCCCAAGCGGCTGAGGTTGATTCTCAAGATGCGGCGTTTAGTTCTCTCGCTTTAGTTATCTGTGGGATAATTACTTCATTGGTTGCCCCTCTTATTTACTCATTATTGGTATTTATAAAAGGGTAATCGGTTAAAATCCCACCAAACCAGTGTGACCTCTCTCTCATTGATGTAAATAATGTATCTTTACATCAATGAGTGTGATATTGATCTATGTTTCTATGGCTATAGTCCCTAATAATGAGCCCAGAAGAAATTAAAAAGGATCACACCGATGACCACTCTACACTCTACCGCAGTACAACAACGCTTAGAAAATGCCCTTTCTGATCTGCCTGCAGATTTACAATCAGCACTAGCTTCTTTAATCAATACCCAATTTAAAGGCGTCATTACTAAAGCGCAGTTTCAAGCTTTACTCGCTGAGAGCAAACTCGATGATAAAGAATTACGTTTAGCCTTGCTTCCTCTTGCTGCGGCATTCTCTGTTGCTCCAATCTCTAACTTTTATGTTGGCGCTATCGTACGTGGTAACTCTGGCAACCTTTATTTCGGTGCCAATATGGAGTTTAGTGGGGTTCAGTTAGGCCAAACCATTCATGCTGAGCAATCTGCTATTAGCCATGCGTGGATCAAAGGTGAAACGGGTATTTCTGATATCACTATCAACTTCAGCCCTTGTGGTCATTGTCGTCAATTCATGAACGAGCTAACAACGGCTGATAGCTTGATGATTCAATTGCCTGAGCGCGATGAGAAGTCTCTACAAGAATATTTACCTGAATCTTTTGGTCCAAAAGATCTAGGCATTGAAGGCGGTCTATTGGCGTCGGTTTCACATGATCTTTCGTTAGATGCTGGCTCTGATCTATTAATTAACGCATTGAAAGCAGCAAATCAAAGTCATGCTCCGTATTCACATAATATCAGTGGTATTGCACTTGAAATGAAGAGCGGTCATGTTTATCACGGTATGTACGCTGAGAATGCGGCATTCAACCCAAGCTTACCACCACTTCAAGTTGCCCTAATCCATGCCAATATGTCTCGTGAATGTTTATCAGAGATAACAGCAGCAGCCTTGGTTGAAAATCATAAAGGCGCAATTAGTCACTTAGCAATAACTAAAAGTACATTAGAGGCTCTTAGCCCTGAAGTGACTTTAGAGTACGCTGCGATATAAGTGGATTAAGAGTCAATCAAAAAAAGAGGAGCTAATTTGCTCCTCTTTTTTTAACTTCAAATCTCAACGGCTCTGTCTATTTTCTATTTCTAAAAAACGCATCAAGCAAATAAGTCTATTGATTTTGTTTCCAACGAATTGCTGCATCAATCAATTGTCTATCCATACCCTTTTTACCCAGTAACGAGATCCCCCATGGTGAATCGTTTACGGAAAACCAAGGTAAATGCAGCTGAGGTAGATCAGCTAAGCTTGCTAATGAGGTGTATTTCAAAATGACTGAATTAAGCTTATATAATTGCTCATCTGACGCGGTTACTGGTGGTGCAATGTTTGTTGTGGTTGGCATTAACAACAAGGTTTTCTCATCCAACAGTGATTCTAAAACGGATTGAACAAGATCTCGCTGCTCTAATGCAATTCTCTCATCTTTGTATTTTAATGTTGAGAGCCACTTCATTTGCATTTTAATTTCATTACTTAACACTGGATGATTACTTTCAATCCAAGGTTCAATATTACGTAAACCTCGAACTGTTGAGATCACTTTAAAGCTTTCTGCCGCTTTGTTAGTAATGATTTTACTGATCGCTTTACTACGAACAATTTTATAAGGTGATGAGGCGATTAATTTCTCTAATTTTACTTTTGCTTCGTCTGGAATATCTTGAAATAAGCTATCTAATACCACAATGCGATCTACTGTCATAAGCGGCGACATCGGCGTTAGTATAGTTGCAACTTTTCTAATATCGGATAAATTCTTAGCAACCCACCCCAGAGAAGTCTCTTCTTTCGCAATACAAGAAATACCATTCATATTGACGGCACTGGATGATGATTTGAACCCATATAATCCAGCATACAACGCAGGTACACGGATCCCACCATTGAGATCAGTGCCTAAACCTATGTCGGCCTCTCCATTGATAACCGCGGCAACGGCACCGCAAGATGCGCCACCAATTAATCGACCTTCACAATTTGAGTTTTTAATCGTTGGATAATGCGGGTTACGGCCATGCAGACCAAAACCAAATTCATCCATTTGAGTTTTACCAACAAATATCGCGCCTTTCTTTAATAAAAGATCTACCGCTGGTGCGTTTGCTTTGGCAACGTTCTGTTGTGCTAACCATGTAGGATTTCCCAAGCCATTTGGGGTATCTTTTATGTCGATACAATCACTTACCACAAATTTTTTATTTTCTAATGCGCCGTAAAATGCCCATTGCTGTGTCGGTCCTGAATGAGGGACATACATGGTTTTGTCATCCATAAACTAAATGCAACTATTTGTTTAAAAAAAAACAGCATACCAATCACATGACTGAATACAATTCCATATATTCACACTGCCAATAAATTACTCAATAGTGTGACTTGCCTTCAAATTTATAAAAATTAGGATAATAAAAAAACAAAAGGCAAACGTTTGCGTATTTGGTGATTTTTAGTATCATGTCGATATATTCACACTCACTATCACATGAGAATTTATTATGTTTGGTACCGCTCTATCTTCTTCTGCAACAAAAGTATTATTACTTGGCTCTGGTGAACTTGGTAAAGAAGTTGCTATTGAATGTCAGCGCCTTGGTTTAGAAGTCATCGCTGTTGATCGCTACTTAAACGCACCAGCAATGCAAGTTGCTCACCGTAGCTATGCCATTGATATGTTAGATGCGGACGCACTGGAAGCGATCATCCAAAAAGAACAGCCTGATTACGTTGTTCCTGAGATCGAAGCCATTGCTACAGATAAGTTAGTCGAGTTAGAGAAACAAGGCCTTAATGTTGTCCCTACAGCAAATGCAACAAAACTAACAATGAACCGTGAAGGCATTCGTCGTTTAGCCGCTGAGGAATTAGAACTTCCTACTTCTCCTTATCGTTTTGTAGATACTTATGAAGAATTGGTTGAAGCGGTTAAGTTTGTTGGTATGCCTTGTGTTATCAAGCCAGTAATGAGTTCATCAGGTAAAGGCCAAAGCGTAATTAAAACCGAAGCGGACATTAAAACCTCTTGGGATTATGCTCAAGATGGTGGCCGCTCTGGTGCTGGACGAGTCATTATTGAAGGTTTTGTGGATTTCGATTATGAGATTTCACTGCTAACTATTCGTGCGGTTGATGGTGTTCATTTCTGTGCGCCAATTGGTCACAGACAAGAAGATGGTGATTACCGTGAATCATGGCAACCACAGGTTATGACAGAAGCCGCACTTAAACTGGCTCAAGACGCTGCTGAAAAAGTAGTGAATGCACTAGGTGGTTACGGCTTGTTTGGTGTTGAGCTATTCATTAAGGGTGACAACATTTACTTTAATGAAGTTTCACCTCGTCCACACGATACTGGTTTAGTTACGCTTATTTCTCAAGAAATGTCTGAGTTTGCTTTGCATGTTCGCGCCTTTACTGGAATGCCAATTAACAGCATTACTCAATATGGCCCTTCTGCTTCTTCTGTTATTTTAGGCCAAGGAACATCAACTAATATCCGCTTTGATGGATTAGCCGACGCACTTAGCCAGCCTCAAACTCAAGTTAAGTTATTCGGTAAACCAGAGATTGATGGCCGTCGTCGTTTAGGTGTAGCGATTACTCGTCGTGATAGCCTAGAACTAGCAATTGAAGATGCAATTTCGGCTTCTAATAAAGTTAAAATCACTTATTAGTCAATACAGATAATCTCACAACAGAGCGGTATTTATGTGCTGCTTTGTTGTCTTTTATCCCATCTCAATTCGATTTTTATCTTTAATTAAAAAAATTTGATCATTTCGTTATCTAACCGTTGCAAACTTACAAGGTTAACAGGTATAAATAACGGATATTGATTCTTTATTTATATTTAACCTCTCACCATGGATGATGACTATGTTTGAAAAAATCTCTGCCGCTCCAGCTGACCCAATACTTGGGCTTACTGACGAATTTAAAAATGACCCTCGTGCTGAAAAAATCAACCTTGGTGTTGGTATTTATAAGAACGAAGCAGGTCAAACTCCTGTACTAAAAACAGTAAAAAAAGCAGAAGCGGTATTGCTTGATACTGAAAAAACAAAGTCATACCTAACAATTCAAGGGACTGCTGAATACGGCCTTGCAGTTCAAAAACTATTATTTGGTGCTGATGCTCAAGTTATCACTGAAAAACGCGCTCAAACAGCTCAAGCACCCGGTGGCACAGGCGCACTACGTGTTGCTGGTGAGTTTATTAAACGTCAATTAGGCGACGTGAAAATTTGGATCAGTAATCCAACGTGGGCAAACCACATTGGTGTATTTACTGCAGCAGGAATTGAAACTGCGCAATACAGCTACTATAACGCTGAAACTAAATCAAAAGACTTCGCTGCGATGCTTTCTGATCTTCAGCAAGCAAGTGAAGGCGATGTAGTTTTACTTCACGGTTGCTGCCATAACCCAACGGGTATCGATCCAACGGCTGCTGAATGGGAAGAATTAGCAAAACTGTGTTCAGAAAAAGGGTTATTACCTTTATTTGATTTTGCATACCAAGGTTTTGCAAAAGGTGTTGAAGAAGATGCTTCTGGTTTACGTGTTTTTGCTCAGTACTGCCCTGAATTATTAGTAGCAAGTTCATTCTCGAAAAACTTCGGTCTATACAACGAACGTGTTGGTGCATTTACGCTGGTAGCAAAAGATGCAGCTGTTGCTTCTGATGCCTTCTCTCAAGTAAAAGCAATCATTCGTTCTATCTACTCTAACCCACCTGCTCACGGTGCTGCTGTTGTTACGCATATCTTAAATGATGATGCACTACGTACAGAGTGGGAACAAGAAGTAGCTGAAATGCGTGATCGTATTCAAGAGATGCGTACCCTATTTGTAGCTACATTAAAAGAGCAAGGCGTTGCTGCTGACTTTAGCTTTATTGAAGGTCAAAACGGCATGTTCTCTTTCTCTGGTCTTTCTAAAGAGCAAGTTAACCGCTTAAAAGATGAGTTTGCTATTTATATCGTAGGCTCTGGCCGTATCAGTGTTGCTGGCATGACAAAAGACAATATGCTTCCTTTATGTAAAGGAATTGCGGCGGTTCTTTAATCCTCCGAGCATGCATGAAATAATTAAAGGCGCTTAATTTAGCGCCTTTTTTTATTTCATCAATTCAACGACGACTTTTACTTTCTGTTTTACGCAACGAAAATTCGTGGGTGAATAGCCTTACTTAAATAGTCTTGCTTGAATAACAATGTTACGGGGCGTGTCTTCTTTTAAACAAAACTGCCCTATTCGTACTTCATAGCCTGACTCTTCCATTAATAATGCGCGATCTAAACAGAGCCACACTTCTAACGGTCTTTTAAATAAGTGTTGGATCAAGTCGCATTTCTCCATCATAACAAAAGCTGTCTTTCCTTTTTCTAGCCAGAATTCATAATCTGTGTTGTCTGGTAATATCAGTTCTTTTTTCTCAGCAGCCCAATCACAAAAGGCTTCAAAACCATCACTTAATAATGATTTTTTAATGCTTGGGATAGAAAGATATGCATTACTCTCACTCAATGATTGTTGTAATGCCTTAAAGCCTAAACGAAAGCACATTTCTAACTCACGGTGCTGTAAGGTTCGTTGTCCTGCAACCACCGTTTCTTGTAATGGTAAGCGTAAATCTTCTTTTGATAATACCAATGCAGATTGATTGGCTAATGCTGAGAGACTGACATAGCTTTCATCTTTTGTGAGATGGAAACAACACGGTGAAATGGTAACTGCATCAATATGATTAACGATCCCCTCTCTCAATAAATTGATGTGTAAGTCACCACACGCATGTAGCGCTACAGCATGTTGTTTTTCTTTGATTAACTCACCACAGCGTTCAGAGAGTGCATCCCCTTGCACAAAGGTCATCGCTAATTGATGTGTATCAGCATAAGCTTGTCCGCTATCACACAAGGCTTGTTGCCACTCTAAGGTTGTAACGGGTTTCGCTGTTGTCGCGTTTAATACACGCCCTAAATATCCTTTACCACCACACCACTCTAGCCATTCATTCTCTGGTTGATAGTAATCAGCCCCTAGTGCACTAAGTTTCGTAATTTGCTGCCATTTACGACCATTTATCCCACTATCTAGGCCTTTTGGCATCTGTTTTAGAGGGGCGTGAAATTCTGGCAGTTGTCCAAGTTTATACAGTGCTTGTAATTCAGGGATGAAGGTTGAAAGGATCTGCGCTAACTCTTCTGGTTCAGACTTTAATCGCAGCACTTCACAAGGTGCTAACGAATCTAACCACTGACTGAGCTCATTATGTGTTGAACGCCAAGGATAATCTGAACTGTGAAACGCAGAAAATTGCCAAAAAAAGACCGTCTGGGTTAACAAACGGTCTATGTCTAAAAACTGCTGAGAATGCATGAGAGCGGCCCTGAAAATAGTATCAGGGGGATCTTAACGGACAGGGAGATTAATGTCTTTAAACATCTCTTCAATTTCATGATTATTTTTAAGCATTGTTGCTTGCTCTACAATTGGGCGCGTTAGGTGCGGTGCAAAACGTTCCATAAAATCAAACATGTAGCTTTTTAGGAATGAACCACGTTTGAAACCAATCGTTGTTGTACTTGCATCAAATATATGGCTTGCATCTAAAGCTACCAAGTCTGAGTCACGATCAGGGTCCATAGCCATACTTGCAATAACGCCGACGCCGATGCCTAAACGAACATACGTTTTAATTACGTCAGCATCTGTTGCTGTAAAGACTATTTTTGGTTTTAGTCCTGCTTTATTAAATGCACTATCTAGTGCTGAGCGACCAGTAAAACCAAAGACATAAGTAACCAAGTCATAAGCGGCTAAATCTTCAATTGTTACGTTTGATTTAAGAGCTAATGGATGATCTTTTGTCACCACAATAGAACGGTTCCAGTGATAACAAGGGAGCATGATCGCATCTTGGTACAAATGCAGCGCTTCGGTGGCAATAGCAAAGTCTGCCGTACCTTTGGCTATAGCATCAGACATTTGTGTTGGTGTGCCTTGATGCATATGTAAAGAAACATCAGAGTAGCGTGTTTTAAATCCTTTAATCACATCAGGCAATGCGTAACGAGCTTGAGTATGTGTCGTGGTAATATTCAACACACCACGTTCTGGATGAGTGTGTTCACCAGCGACTGACTTTATGCTCTCCACACGAGAAAGGATCTCACGAGATATTTTAACAATCTCTTCACCTGATGGCGTAACACGAGTTAGATGTTTACCACTTCGTTCAAAGATTTGAACACCTAATTCATCTTCCAATAAACGTACTTGTTTACTGATACCAGGTTGCGAGGTATAAAGAGCTTCTGCGGTTGAAGACACATTTAAGCGATGGTTAACCACTTCTACAATATATCTGAGTTGTTGTAATTTCATGTTATTTACCTGTAATCCTTTACATTAAATTAAATTTTACTTATACGATATAGTTATATACTCATTCCCATCTATTTTCAAAGGCTTCAACCTAATTTTCATCAACTGTTTGTTTTTTAGCCAGAAAAATTAAAGAAATGTGAACAGCTGTCGATAAGCTTAAGGAATAACTAGTATGATAAATTACTTTCGAGTAATTTGGTCTTAAGAATGAAGCCCTTGCTATTCATTTAGATTACAAGCTGTTACACTGGAAAAATTACTATTGGACGTATGATAAAAATATGAATATTGCTCTTATTATTGGACTTTTTGCGATTCTACTTACCTTGATTATTGGCTATAACATCATTGTTCAATACAGAACAAAGATTGAATCTGCTAAAAAACAAGAGTCTGCAAAACATATGGTTATCATTGACTCAACTGAAGAATTAATCGGTAATGCTCATCACCTACCTTACAGCAAAGAGTTATTAGTTTGTCTTAATCAACGAATTCTGGACGCATTACGCGCTATTGCAGAATTAGAGCCGAACGATCGCTCTTATCCTTCACGTATTGAAAATATGGAGCAACAGCTTCAGCAGCTAAAAACTAACTATACTGGTGGCGATAGCACAAACTTCAAAGTGCCGAGTAATGATAAACAAGCACTTATCATGCTTAAGTTAGTAAAACGTCTGCGTGATACATTACGAGCGGAACATAAAAAAGGCCGAGTGAACACTCAAGTCTTTGTTGCCGAAAATGCACGTCTTGAATCAATTCAAGTTCGCATTAATATTGAAAATGTAGTGAAGCGTGCTAAAGAAGCAACACAACGTGGGCAAGCAGGTACTGCTCGTCAATTACTGAAAAAAGGCATCGATGCCCTATCAAGTAAAAACGATGGCTACTCAAATAAAGCACGTACTCAACTGCAAGATATGCTTGATGAACTAAACAATAAGACGAAAAAGAAACAAGACCAAGAGCTACAAGATAAATTAGATAAAAACAAAGATGATGACATCGATGTATTATTCCAACCAAAGAAAAAATGGTAATCTAGTTTTTAACAGCTATTAAGTGACTTAATCAGTAAGAATAAACTGATGATTGCTGAGATATTCAAAAAAAGATCGCACTAAGCGATCTTTTTTTATATCTCCACAAACAGTTCCAATATTTATACTTTTGTTGGAACACCGCTATGAAATTTAAAATCTGTATCTGATGATTGAATAAGCTCCGCCTCTATCTTCGCAAAATGGGCGACACGCTCACTCACATCCCCACCAGCCACTTGTTCTGCTAAGGTAAGGTAATCTTGATAGTGACGAGATTCTGAGCGTAATAAAGAGATATAGAACTTCGCTAAATCATCATCTAGGTACGGCGCTAATTTGGCAAAGCGCTCACAAGAACGCGCTTCAATAAATGCACCAATAATTAGTTTATCAATTAACGTGCACGGCTCGTGCGTAATAATATTGGTGAAAAGGCCTTTTGCATAACGACCAGCTCTGATGTTTTGATATGGGACATTACGCTGATCCATTATTTCTAATACTTGATAGAAATGATGCAACTCTTCTTTAATCAATAGAACCATCTTATCAATCAAATCTTGGCTGTACGGTGAGTCTTTACGTGCCGTGATCTTTTTAGAGATATTACTCTTCCCTTTAAGAGTCTCTAAAGTACCTGTTTTTTTATAAGCAAAATCTTCGTAAGGCTTAAACCAATCAAGCAGTACATTCGTACTCTCTGCATCCACTGCGTATTTACGAATTAAGTATAGTGCACTCTGCGCAGCTTTAAGCTCGCACATTAAATGATCACGTAAAATAACAGATAAATTCTCAGGCTTTTTTGCTTCTTCAATCCACTCATCCGGTGTTTCACACAGTAAAAATGAGTTAATTGGCTCTAGTAATGATTTATCGTACATATCGCTTTTTAATCTGAAAGTTCTGTTAAGCATTATATCAAATCAATTCAGCTAGCGTTTACTCTTGATCATATTTATCTCATAACCAATAAATATCAATACGTTATAGCAGAACAATTAAATTTAATTAAAATGAAACCCCGTATAAATACTAAAAAATAGCTTGATCAATAACCAAATTAAAAGTACTGTATAAATACACACTGTATGGATGAACAGGTATTTTATTATGAACAGAGCAATGACATTAAATACGTACTCAAACTCATTTAATCACTCTATCTCACAACACGTAACTAGTGCTGCAAACTTAGTAAACGCACAGTGTGAATCGCACTTTATACAAACATTAAAAAGCTTATCAAAACAAAATAAGTGGATATTCATTACTGCAAATACATCAATGCCAAGCTGTGAAACTCTACTTATGCATGGGGTTGAATTAAATCGATTGGTTAGATTAAAGCCATCACACCATTTATCAGAAATAGAAACCATAGAGAAGGCAAAACAGTGTGGTACCGCAAGCGCTATTATTTGTAACTCTAATTGCTACTATTTTTCAGACTCTCAATGGGTAACATTGAACCGAAAAATGACAGTGCTTCATTAGTTTCAATAAGGTAACAGTTTCAACAAGATAATAGTTTTAATAAATTAATAATTTCCGTAAAACTATTATTTACGAAAACCATAAATTTATTTAAGTGATGGCTCATTTAAATGCACTAGAAGAAGATCAAACTCATCATTTTTTTGAGATATCTCTGTATGAGTATTGTCTAAAATATAAAGGATTTGTTCATCGTCTAATGTATACGGTAACTTTATTTTTAAGTCACTAATCCCTTCAATTCGAGCTAAACGAATTAAACGAATAATATTGGATTCATCATTAATATGCGAAGAGAGGACTTGTAAAGCTTCTAGACGTAGTCTTTCTTGTGTAGACGTTGAGTCATGTACTGACGCATTCCAAATGGTACCAAAAGTTGGGATCAAACTTTTTAGCGCTTGTGAAAACGTCCATTTTTGATTACTTGAATTAATAAGAAATGAACTGTAATCAAACTCGATGATATTAGCCATAATTTGCCTCGATATATTCCCACATCTACTTTCAACATCCTATTGAAAAGCACAAATGTTTTTCTTCATGGCTATAAGTATCCCGAATATTAGAACCACCGCAAGTTTTAAACTGGATAGAGATCACACTTAATAATTCTTAGCTCTTAACCTTATCATTGCTCTAACACGTTGTTTACACACCTACATTTTAATAACAAAAAACCGCTACTAAGAGCGGTTTTTATCATTGGAACAACAGGTGACTAACCATCAATAAGGTTAGTATTTTTAGAGATGATGGGATCGATTTTAATCTCATATTCATTAAAATAAATCTTACATGGGCTATGCTCACGTTTTGTTGTTACCTGCTCATCTGAATATTGAATTGTCACTTTTGGATAAACACGTTCGGTTACTTTGACAACGTTTTCGCCTAATTGTTTTCTTAACTCTTCTTCTGCAGACTGAAAGCGGTTCATTGAAAGAGTGATCTCTTTATTTGAATCTTCTTTCATCGTTTTTACACGTTCAACTTGCTCTGGGGTACGATCTGCTTTTGGTATTTTTGCTAAATCCATTTCTGCACGTACTACTTTCATTGTGTTTTCTTGAGCAGCTTTGTATTTAGCGTTTAGATCGGCAATGTTTTCTTTGTACTTATCAAAACGAGTAAATGCTTTTACTAACGTTTCTGTCCCTGCCGTTGCGCCTAAGTTTACCGTTGTAATATTAGCGCCAGCATAAATTTCACCACCAACTATCGAGCCATTACGACCCGATTTATCCATTACAGTGACCGAATTTTTACTTTTCACAAAACTTTGAATGGCGTGTAATCCTAATTCGATATCACCAGAGGCTTGCAGATTGGCTGATTGCACGAATTTTGCGGTAATCTTTCCACCTGCTTTGACAAAACAAGTGTGCTCCTCGCCCTCTTCAACATGGTGGCCAATGATCCCTTTCATGGCAATTACATCACCATGAGCCTGAACATCTGCAGATTCAATAAAGCCACCAACCGTTACACTGCCCGTTGCTTTTACGATCATATCTGCCGCAATATCACCACTAACAATAACACTGCCTTTAAATTTCACATGGCCTGTTGAGATATCAACGTTATTTAAGCACAGCGCATTATCTACATCAGCGCCATCTTGATTGATCCAAGGCATTCCTGACGTCGCAGCAATAACTAACTCTGGATCATTTGGAGAAATAGTTGCGCCTTTACCGGCCCTAAGCTTGATATTCTTGCCCGGTGTCGCTGAAATTATTTCACCCGTTACCGTAAAACCATCAATGCCTTTTGTTGGAGGTATGCGACGGATGAGTTCATCTCCTTCGACCACAGTGATTGTCTCACCGAGATCTCGCATATCTACTTTATCTTCTTCGCCCTCTTTCTCTTGAGGCTGTAATGCTTGCTCACGAAAGTCTTCAACTAAAGGAGTAAAGCTTGCGTTCTCACCATCAATTGGCTCTTTACCTTTAGCGACAAGAAGAGATATTTTCTCTCCCGCCTCTAAATTACGGCTTAATACCATAATTTTCTTTAATGCATTTTTACTAATACCACGAGTGATTTCCATGCTCGTCAAAGCCGATATAATATCGCTACTTTGAATATCTCGCCCACCATAAGCACCAACGACCGCCATCGTTGCTTTCATGTCTCGCTCTTCTAAAGCAATAATCACTTCTGCATCACGGCGTTCAGCTACTTGACGATTCTGATGATTGGTTACCATTCCACCTTTTATATCATGAATAATTGTAGTGATGATTTTTTCATCAAAGAAAAAACCATTTGCACCCATCTCTTCTAAAGAATCTTTAAACCCTTTTAAAGTTGGTTCAGCATCCGGCTGAAACTTATCAGGAAAACGTAAAACAACGCTATTGTCATCCTGTATTAACGTTAGAAGAGAATCCCACATATCCATCACTCTTAGTATTTATTACAGTTATAAATTAAACTGCAAATATTAATTAGTTAGCTGTATTCTACAGTTCAAAGTCATCTAAATCTATGTCGGTCTCTTGACGCTCAAAAAACGCCACTAAATCGTCATGTCCACCAATGTATTTACCATCTAGGTAGATTTGAGGAACTGTATTTACTGCAATGCCTTCTTTTTCTTGAATTAATGACACCATTTCATCTTTACTTAAATCAACATCCAAAGTTAATACCTTGTACGCTATATTCTTATCGTCAAAAATTGCTTTTGCTTTAACACAAAATGGACATACTGTTTTTGAAAATATAATAGTTTGGGCTGTGTCGAACATTTTCTTTATCTCTTTATTTGTAATTAAATGGTAAAAACGGGATACGATTGTAACTCTGGCACCAATTCGTGAAGTGTTTTTTCTTGCTCTGCAATCTCTTTTGCTGAATCACATAGCTCTTGAGCATCAGCTTTAATTTCTTTACTGTTTTCGTTCATCTTTGTCTTGATGGACGTTTGAACGTCAGCAAATTGTTGCTGCAATTCTGAAAAGTTTAACTCGCCATTTTGCATTTTATCTGACAATGAATTAAATACACTGGCGAAAAGCTCTTTATCTAAGCTTTGGATCATCACTTCAAAGTCATTCTTCCATGTTGTATCCACTTCTTTGAAGAAGTCATGCTCAAGTATTAAATCTTTTCCTTGATAGAATTTTTGCTTAGCAGTTACGCCATATTCATCAATCTTGTTTTTTACTGAATCAAATGAGCCTTGAGCATCAAACGAGATTTCGATTTCATTAACAAAATCATTAGCTGCCGCTATTCCTTTATCGGTAAAATCTACGACGGTAGGAATGTAGTTTGCAACTTGTTGTTGATACTTTTCGATGGCCAGTTTTTGCTCTTTAGTCAAATCCATCTCTTTGCCATTAACAAAGACACGCCCTTCCTGATCAATTCTTAATTTATCTTGAGGGTTTTCAACTTTCATATCACCTGTTGGGCTTAATAGTACATCATTTTTAACGACGACAGGACACATGCTTGCCCAACTGTTGAATGACATAACTAGAATACCTAGTGCGATGGTCTTTTTACCTAGCATAACTGCCCTTGTTTACTATTTATTTGGGTTGTTTAGTTTAACTTATCGCCACTCCTCATCTCAACATAGATTTTTAAGACAAAAGAATAGCAAACGTTTGCTTTTGTTCTGGAAGTACAAAATAGTTCTGGTATGATGCGTCCTGTATTTAAATAGTTTATATAGGAATTCAATAATGAATTTTGCCGAACAAGTACTTGCTGTTAATGATGATCTTCCGATCCGCACTGATAAACCAGTACACAGCGGAAAAGTACGCTCTGTATATTGGTTAACAGAAGAAGACAGTCGCCGCCTTATTAAAGAAAAAGGCTACAATGTTGCAGCGGATGCCCCTCTGGCTATCATGATTATCAGCGATCGTATCTCAGCATTCGATTGTATTTGGCACGGTGAAGGCGGCCTTAAAGGTATTCCAGGTAAAGGAGCTGCATTAAACGCAATTTCTAATCACTGGTTTCAGTTATTTAAAGATAACAACTTAGCGGATAGTCACATTCTTGACATCCCTCACCCATTTGTGTGGATTGTGCAAAAAGCAAAACCGGTAATGATCGAGGCTATTTGTCGTCAGTATATTACAGGTTCCATGTGGCGTGCTTACACCAATGGTGAACGTGAATTCTGTGGTATTCAAATTCCAGAACGCTTAGAAAAAGATGAGCAATTACCTGAATTACTATTAACTCCATCAACCAAAGGCATTTTAAAAGGTATTGATGGCGTACCAGAAGTTGATGATGTGAACATCACTCGTAAAAATATTGAAGATAGCTATGAGAAATTCAACTTCTCATGCACTGAAGATATTGATTTATACGAGAAACTTCTTAAAGAAGGCTTTGCGGTTATCTCTAAAGCATTAAACAAAATCGATCAAATCTTTGTTGATACAAAATTTGAATTTGGTTACGTTAATGATGCCGATGGCAATGAAAAACTGATTTATATGGATGAAGTAGGTACTCCTGATTCTTCACGTATTTGGGATAAAAATGCGTATCGCTCTGGCCATATTATCGAAAACTCTAAAGAAGGTTTCCGTCAGTTCTTACTTAACCATTTCCCTGATCCTGATATCTTATTAAATAAGAATCGTATGGAAGAACGTTCTGTATTAGCTCAAGACAATGCACTTCCGTTAGAAGCGATGATGGAACTATCGAAAACGTATTTGGATATAGCGGCTAAAATTACTGGCGCACCAATCACACTAAGTGAAAACCCAAAAGCAGAAATCATTAAAGTATTAAAAGAAGAATATCAATTAGTTGATTAATCTTTCACTTTTAGCTTAAAAAAATGGCGACCAATACGGTCGCCATTTTTGTATTCTTTCAAATAACTACGACTAATATCGTGATTATAAGAAGTGTACTGTCAGGTTAACAGAAGCAAAATCAATGTTTTCACTACCAACAGTAAAGTTGTTGTAACCAGCACCTACTGTGAACATTGGTAGGATGTTGTATTCAACACCTAGGCCAAAGAATGGGTCAACGCCGTCGTCTTTACGGTAACCATCTGCTTCCCAGCTGTGCATGCCCGCTTTACCATAAACGTGTAATGGACCAAAGTCGATGCTTGGTTTAACAGCAAAGTTAACAGAAGTTACATCTGTTGTTTGGTTACCAAAATCATAAGAACCTAGGTTCCAAGCACCCATTTCTAAACCAATGAAAGGAAGAATACCAGTACCAATATGTGCACCGTATACCGTTGAGCTTTCGCCTCTGTAATCAGCAGAACCTGCTTGTAGGCCACCATAAATTAGTGAATCAGCAGCCGCTGTTACTGATACGCTTGCTAGAGCTAACGCTAAAAGTGTCTTTTTCATTTTCAATCCTATTTTCAAAAAAGGGAGCGGCAATCTTTGCCACTCTTTTTAATCTTATTTATAGTAAAGCAATTAATATGCCGACATTACCTATAGTCTAGGGGATACCTTAACAATCGGCAATGGCATTTTTAACTCGTTTATCAGAAACTGGATACGGTGTCCCAAGTTGCTGAGCAAAATAGCTCACTCGCAGTTCTTCTATCATCCAACGGATCTCTTTTACCTTATCTGGGGTTGGCTGCCCTTTCGGGATTTTATTCAACAACTCTTTATAATCGTTATTGATACCTTCCACTTTAAGTAAATGCATACGGTCTCGATTAGGATCAATTGGCAATTTTTCCATTCGACGTTCAATCGCTTTCATATAACGATGAATGTCTGCCAATCGCTTCCAACCACACTCTGTCGCAAAGCCTTTGAAAATTAAGTTCTCAATTTGTGCTTTAATATCAGAAAGCGCAAATGCCATACTTAAATCAACACGGCCTTTTAGTTTTTTCTGTATTTGAAATGCCGTTGTCAAAATCGTTTCAACTTGTTTGGCTATCTCAACGACCGTATCTCCAAGCTCAGCTCTAACGTGCTCTTTCATTTTCTCAAAAGCTTCAGGCTCCCATACTAGGCCGCCCTTCTCTTCAATCAACTTATCAATACCACAAGCGATACAGTCATCAATTAAATCTAACACTCGACCGTATTGATTAAAGTACAAACCTAATTTCGACTTGTTTGGTAAATTGCTATGTAAGTACTTAATTGGCGATGGAACATTAAGAAGGATCAAGCGACGTTGACCAGCTTTCATTGCATTGTGCTGCTCTTCTTCTGTCTCAAACAGTTTGATTTCAACACTGTCTTTACCATCCACAATTGCAGGGTAAGCTTTAACTTCAAAGCCACCACGTTTCTGTGTGTAAAGTGCAGGTAGCTCACCAAAGCTCCACGTTTTAAGCCCTTTTTGCTCAATATCATCATCTGCGACTTGAGATAACGTCTCTTGAACTTTATCTTTTAAGCCATCTTTTAGATCATATAAATCACGGCTTTCTTTTAGCTTACGATTGCGATGATCAACAACGCGATAGGTTACTTTTAAATGATCTGGAATTTGCTCTAACTTCCAATCTTCACGTAACACTTCTACCCCGGTCATGCGTCGCAGCTCTTTTTCAAGGCTATCTAATAACGGCGCATCAAATGGCGTTGAACGAGATAAAAACGCATCGGCATAGTTCGGAGCAGGCACAAAGTTACGACGAATCGTTTTTGGCAGTGACTTAATATAAGCAACAACCATTTCGTGACGTAAACCTGGGATCTGCCAATCAAAGCCATCCATCGTTACTTGGTTTAAAATTGGCAATGGTACATGAACAGTAACACCATCGCTGTCTTGACCTGGTTCAAACTGATAACTAAGTTTCAGTTTTAAGTTACCTTGGTGCCAGAAGTTAGGATAATCAAGATCCGTTACATGACTTGCATCATTTCGGAATAACATCTCTTTTTCAAAGCTCAGTAAATCCGGCGTTTCTTTCTGTGCTTTCTTCCACCAAGAATCAAAATGACGACCTGATACAACATCGGTATTTACGCGTTGATCATAAAATTCAGCAAGCTGATCATCATCAACCAAGATGTCGCGACGACGTGATTTATGCTCTAACTCTTCAACTTCTTGCAATAGCTTACGGTTTTCTTTGAAGAATTTATGATTAGTATTCCAATCTCCTTCAACGAGTGCTGAACGAATAAATATTTCACGACATACCGGCGCATCAATCGAACCATAGTTAATTTGGCGTTTAGGTACAATTGGAATGCCGTAAATAGTAACTTTCTCGTATGCCATTACTGCAGCAGATTTTTTCGACCAATGCGGTTCACTGTAGCTGCGTTTAATTAAATGACCTGCTAGTGGTTCAATCCATTCAGGCTGAATTTTCGCAACAATACGACCCCATAATTTCGAGGTTTCAACGAGCTCTGCAACCATTATCCATTTTGGCTGCTTCTTAAATAAGCCAGATGCAGGGAAAATATGATAGCGCGCATTTCGAGCACCTTGGTATTCATTTTTCTCTTGGTCTTTTTGACCGATGTGAGAAAGCATACCGGCTAAAATTGCAGTATGTACGCTTTGATAACCTGCCGCTTCTTGATTCACTTTATAATTAAGCTCTTTCATTACTTGGCTTAATTGATAGTGAACGTCTTGCCACTCACGAACACGTAAGTAGTTTAAGAAATCTTTACGACATTGCTTTCTAAATTGGTTACTTGAAAGGGCCTTTTGTTGCTCTTTCACATGTTGCCATACATTCACAAAGGTCAAAAAGTCTGAATCTTCATGATTAAAACGCTTATGCTTATCATCAGACTGTTGTTTTTTGTCACTTGGGCGTTCGCGAGGATCTTGAATCGACAGTGCTGCCGCAATGATCATCACTTCTTGCAATGCATTGTAATTTGGCGCTTCTAGAACCATACGAGCTAAGCGTGGATCGATTGGCAAACGAGCCAATTCACGCCCCACTTTCGTTAAGCTTTTCTTTGAGTCTTTAGCGTTAGGATTAATTGCCCCTAACTCTTCAAGCAGTTTGACACCATCTTGAATATTACGATTATCTGGCGCTTCTACAAATGGGAAGGCTTGAATATCACCTAAACCTAACGCGGTCATTTGTAAAATAACAGACGCCAAGTTAGTACGTAAAATTTCAGGATCGGTAAACTCAGGGCGCGCAACAAAGTCTTCTTCTGAATACAGACGAATACACACACCTTCAGATACACGACCACAACGGCCCATACGCTGATTGGCACTTGCTTGTGAAATCGCTTCAATTGGCAGACGTTGCACTTTAGTTCGGTAACTATAGCGACTAATACGCGCAGTACCCGGATCAATAACGTACTTAATACCAGGAACGGTTAACGACGTTTCTGCCACGTTGGTTGCCAATACAATTCGACGACCAGCATGAGGTTGGAACACGCGGTTTTGCTCTTGAGATGACAAACGTGCATACAAAGGCACAATTTCAGTGTCTCGTAGGTTACGTTTTTCTAGTGCTTCTGCGGTATCACGAATTTCTCGTTCACCTGTCATAAACAACAGAATGTCCCCTAACCCTTCTTCACACAACTCATCGACGGCATCAAAAATGGCTTCTAATTGATCTCTATCGGTATCATCGCCATCTTCAACAATTGGACGATAACGTGTTTCTACTGGGAAAGTTCGACCTGATACTTCAATGATCGGTGCATTATTAAAGTGCTTTGAAAAACGCTCAGGATCGATGGTTGCCGAAGTTATGATGATTTTTAAATCAGGACGTTTTGGCAATAATTCACGCAAATAACCCATGATAAAATCGATATTTAAGCTACGTTCGTGTGCTTCATCGATAATAATGGTGTCGTACTGATTTAAGTATCTGTCGTTTTGGATTTCAGCAAGTAAGATACCATCCGTCATCAATTTAACTTGTGTGCGCTCTGACACTTGATCGTTAAATCGAACTTTATAACCAACGTGGCTACCAAGCTGTGTTTCCATCTCTTCTGCAATACGATCCGCAACCGAACGAGCCGCAAGACGACGTGGTTGTGTATGACCGATATTACCGAATTTACCACGGCCTAATTCCAAACAAATCTTTGGTAGCTGTGTGGTTTTACCTGAACCCGTTTCACCGGCAACGATGACGACTTGGTTATTGGCAATGGCTTCTGCAATGTCATCTTTCTTTTGGCTAACAGGCAGATCTGGGTATTTGATCGTCGGACGATCCATCTCACGATTATTAGCAACCTGCATAGATTGTGCAATGTCTAATGCAATTTCATCAAACACGGCATTTCTTGATTCTTCTTTTTTAATGCGTGATGCACCATGAATGCGTTTACTTAGGCGAAAACGGTCACGCAGCATACATTCACTTAGGGCTTTTCTAAGTGTTGCTGCTGAATTTTGATTTGATTGACTCAAAATATATCCTACTGAATTTTTTATTATTCATTAACTGCAAGGATTCTATCACATTCTTGGCTCTATCTACCCTCGTGAGACAAAAATCTGTTTTACTCTATTGTAATAATCCACGACTAGAAAACGCAAAACACGCTTGATAAATAGTCAAACTATGCCGTTATTTATGGATTCGATTGCCCGAATGGAGATCCCTTTGCTAAACTTAACGCATCAATCCTAATCATTAAGATGGCTGTATGGAATTTAACGGTAAGCACATTGAACGCGACGCTCAAGGGTATTTAATGAATCATACCGATTGGTGTGAAGAGTTAGTTCCACTTTTAGCACAAGAAGAGAACATCGAGCTGACGGAAGCCCATTGGGAAGTCGTTCGTTTTGTTCGCTCTTTTTATGAAGAGTTCAAAACATCGCCTGCAGTTCGTATGCTAGTAAAAGCGATGGAAAAAGCGCATGGTCCAGAAAAAGGCAACAGTAAATACCTATTTACACTATTTAAATTAGGCCCTGCAAAACAAGCAACAAAACTGGCTGGTTTACCAAAGCCAGCAAAATGTCTTTAAGCTTTAGTTCTCCACCCTTAATACATTTTAAAATCAGATAATTCTGGCCACTGGGTTTCAACGCGCTCGACAGAATCTACACGAGCTAATTGAGGCCCAGTATTCAACCACTCTTCTAACGCCTTCACTTTATCTTCTTCACCACAAGCCAACACTTCAACAGAACCATCTGCTTGATTTCGAGCATAACCTGTTAAATCAAGTTTCAATGCCGTATGTGCTGTATGAAAACGAAAACCCACACGCTGTACTTTTCCCTTTACAGTGAACTTAACTGATTTTTGTGACATAACTCACCTATAACTGTAATTTATAATAAAAATTTCTTAATCATGAGATATTATCAATTTCCACATCATATATACGGATCTCATATGAAAGAGTCAGCATTTCGCTGGATTGATAAATACCTTATCCATCTAAAAATTCAAGAAAAGTTTTATCTACTATTCTTACTTCCAATTATCGCCCTTTTAAGTCTAACAGCAATTATGGATTCTGCTGCTGATAGCATGATGGCTGAAACATTAGATCACGAAGTTCAATTCGTTGCCTCTATGTTGGATCAGCAAAATATTTCTCGACAAGATGCTGTGAATCTTCTCTCTCAATCCGCTGAGTTTGCAGTTGGTTCAGGCGAACATACTGCATTTGTTAATTCTGGTAATTACAGTATCAGTGCAGACTCAAATGTCACGCTTTGGTCTACTTTATCTAGCTTACAAATCTCTTTAATTGTTGCTGTTCTATTATTAATGGCTGTCGGCGTTTATTACATAATGACTTTCATTGGTGGCGCGATGTTCACTATGAATAAAGCCTTAGAAACGCTTGAGTCTGGTGACTTAACACAACGTATGAATTTCTTCCCTGTGAGAGATGAATTCAGTGTTATTGCGATTACTATTGATAAATTGGCAGAACGCGAACAACAATTGGTTTTAGCTATGCAAGAATCTGTCGCCTTAATTCAACAGATGAGCTCTGAGTTAAGTCAAAACAGCCATAAAAGTTCAGATGCTTCTGATAAGCAACTTACACAACTCGATTTACTATCAAGTGCAACAGAAGAGATGGCGACATCAATTCAAGAAGTAGCTAATTACACTCACGAAGCCTCTTCTCAATCTACAGATGCAATGGATTCGGCTCGTCTTGGTCAATCCCAAGTGGATTCTGCCGTAAAAGCGATTCAAGCCTTATCAGAAGAGATAAATCAAGCTGCCCATGCTGTTCAAGAATTAGATGACAATGCAGCAAAAATTGATGATGCTGTCGCGACTATCAATGGTATTTCTCAACAAACTAACTTATTAGCATTAAATGCAGCGATTGAAGCCGCACGAGCTGGTGAGCAAGGCCGTGGATTTGCTGTAGTTGCGGATGAAGTTCGTACATTGGCAAGCCGAACTCAACAAGCCACCGTCGAAATTCAATCAATGATTGAAGCGCTACAAAATAACAGTAAATCACTCTTAACTCTGACATCGAATACAGTAAGTAACGCTGAAACAGGTCAAGAGTTAATGCAGCAGGTACATAACGATATTTCACACATTGCCGATCGTAACAATACTATTGCACAAAGTAACAATGAAATTGCAACAGCGGCTAGCCAGCAAGGCGAAGTGGCGGTGAGTATTGCTTCAACGGTTGAAGATGTTCGAACTCAATCAAATCAAGTTCATAAGATGATCAAAGATTCTGAATCTAATATCGAGCAACTTAGATTAAAGGGCCAAGATTTAGAATTACTGCTTAATGGATTAAAAGCATAATAATAACCTCTAGTCACTTATATGTATTCTATATGAGTGACTTTAGATATTTCCACTAAAATATATACGTCAATGTTATTTTGACGCTTTATTACACTTAGTAACAATTTTATTATTAATAGTATGCACACCCTCGATTTAATGATAACCACATCACGATTTTTTACTTTTTTTTACTATAAATTCCGCTCTCAAGCGCTTTGTCAATTAAGCGCCAAATACTTTTTATAATTATATACATATTATTTTTGGATATATGACGATTATTAATACTGACTCGCATATATTCAGGAGAGCAAACATGAACCACTCCTTTATATTTAAACTTTCATTAAATAAACCGTTACTTGCGTTACTTCTTGCCCCTGTTTTCACTTCATTATTCTTATTTGCAACTGTTGCTTTTTTAATCGACGGTCGAAATAACGAGGTAGAAAGTAACATTATGCAAACAGCTGAACGAACGGCTTTAGGCCATGAAATTATGCAGCTACGCTATTTTTGGCAAGAAGTTCGAGTACAAAATAGAGATACTATGTCTGAAACTGGACAAGCAATGTTAGATGCTCAACAAAACTTACAAAAAGCATTTATCACCACAAGTACTCATATTAAAGATCGTATTCTTATATCAGAGGTCTTAAGTGATACTGGTAAGTCAGATTTAGTACAATTACAAAAAAATTTAGATAGTTATGAAACGAGCATTAATACTTCAGTTCAAATCTTTACTAATTTATATGAAGCTCAGATTGCAACTCCAATATTTTGGCAACCAATGGTTGAAATGCTAACTTTTATTGGTTCAGTATATAACGGTTCAGAATCAGATTGGGAAAAAGAGCGAATTATGTTCACTACTGATATTGAGCGATTTTATGATAGTTTAAATCGAATGGTAAGTAGCAGAGATTTAGATGAACAAAAAATTGCAGATAAATACCTTGTTTCCATTCAATCATTTATAGAAAAATATAATCAACATCAAGAAGTTAAATCTTTTAATAAAAACATATTCGGTGCTTATTTAGCGCTATACCATGAAAGTATCGAAGCTTTAGAATCAAATACAGAACAATCAAAATTTCGTTCAACACTTGTTAATGAAATTACAAGTATCATTTCAACAGTCAATGCACGTCAAATTGAATATACTCAGATATTAAATGAGCGTTCTCTTGCAGCAAGTAAAAATGTACAAAATACACAAATTTGGTCATGGTTTGGGGCTGCATTACTTTCAACCTTTATTGCCCTACTTCTAGCTCGTAATATTAATAATGTTTTAGCTTCTATTGCGAGAACGATATCAGCAATGGCTAAGCAAAATTTAACTACATTAACTAATTTATCAGGTACGAATGAACTTGCTGTGCTTGCAATTAATCTAGATGCTTCGATCAAAAACATGGCCAATATGGTTAGTTCTGTTAGAGAACAAAGCAACGATGTAGCCTCTTCTTCAACCGAACTTGCCTGTGTGATGACCCAAAGTTCAAGTAACGCAGAAGAACAAAGTGCACAAATAGAACAAATAGCTGCAGCAGTAACCGAACTATCTGCCTCTTCAAACTTAGTTGCTGAGTCAGCTAAAAATACCGAGCTACAAGCAACAGAAGCAGCAACGTTATGTGAGTTAGGCCAAGAAATTGCTGAGCAAAATAAAATTCGCGCTGATGATTTAACAACTCAATTAAGTGAAACCGCCTCTGTAGTCGAAAATCTACGGACTCACTGCGTAAGTATCGAAGAAGTCGCGACCGTTATTAATAACATATCAGAGCAGACAAATTTACTTGCTTTAAATGCTGCAATTGAAGCAGCCCGAGCTGGTGAAATGGGCCGTGGGTTTGCAGTTGTTGCTGATGAAGTTCGAAATTTAGCAGGGAAAACCCAGCAATCGACAGTTCACATTAAAAAAATCATTTCTGAACTGCAATCTTACTCTTTAGATGCAACAGAGAAAGTGGATGGGTGTTTAGAAACCATAACATTAACTCGTGAAACCTCTATTCAATCTTACGATCACCTAGCTAATATCAACAGTGCGATTCAGTCAATCTATGGCAGTTCAACTGAAATGGCTTCTGCTGCACTACAACAATCGAATGCCGTTGAAGAAATTACAGGTACAGTTATTGGTATTAAAGAAATTATTAACCAAAACGTAACTGGAATTGAAGAATCAAGTAAGGCATCAAATTTCTTATCTGAATTAGCTGAACAGCAACGCTCACAACTTGAATTATTCACTATTAAATAAGATTATTTAATACTTTATTATCATGGGGAGTACTAATCTCTCCATGATTACCCCCTTTTTACTTCGATTCCCCCCCCATCAAATATATAAGTCATTTTATTCATTGCTTTTATGATACGCATCACAGAGAATATCGACTCAATTTTATCATCAGAGCATCAATATGACTGTTTCAATCTATTTAGTAAAAGGACGTGATAAAGCATTACGTCGCCGTCACCCTTGGATCTTTTCTCGTGGTATTGACCGCATTGATGGGAAAGCAGAGCTAGGTGAAACAGTTGAGATCTATTCAAACAGCGGCGAGTGGCTTGCTCGTGGTGCGTTTTCTCCACAATCTCAAATTCGTGCTCGTGTTTGGACATTTGATAAAAATGAAGCAATTGATAAAGATTTCTTTGTTCGTCGTTTAAATCAAGCGCAAGGCTTACGTGATGTTCTTGCTGAGCGTGAAGGCTTAACTGGCTATCGCTTAATCGCTGCTGAATCTGATGGTTTACCAGGTATCACGATTGACCGTTACCAAAACTATTTTGTATGTCAGCTTTTAAGTGCTGGAGCAGAAGCAACTAAAGATATGTTGGTAGAAGCATTAATCGAATGCTACCCAGAATGTAATATTTACGAGCGTTCTGACGTTTCTGTTCGTAAAAAAGAAGGTCTAAAACAACGCACTGGCGTTCTACACGGTGAAGAGCCACCTGAGTCTGTAATCATTGAAGAGAATGGCGTGAAAATTAGCGTTGATATCGTCAATGGTCATAAAACAGGTTTCTACCTTGACCAACGCGATAGCCGTGAGCGCTCATGTAAATACGTAAAAGGTAAAACGGTACTTAACTGTTTCTCTTACACAGGTGGTTTTGGTTTGTACTCACTTAAAGGTGGTGCAAAACACGTTATCAATGCTGATGTTTCCCAACTGGCACTGGATAACGCAAAAAATAACACAGAGATTAACGGATTCGATTTATCTAAAGCTGAATTCTTAAACGCTGATGTATTTAAACTATTGCGAGAATACCGTGATAACGGCACAAAATTTGATGTTGTGATCATGGACCCACCAAAATTTGCTGAATCTAAAAACCAGCTTACTGGTGCATGTCGTGGCTATAAAGACATCAATATGCTTGCTATGCAGATCCTAAATCCAGGCGGTACGCTATTAACGTATTCTTGTTCTGGTCTGATGGATACGGGCTTATTCCAAAAAATCGTTGCTGATGCTGCTCTTGATGCTAAGCGTACGGTTCAGTTTATCGAGCGTTTTGAGCAAGCAGCGGATCACCCTCTGGATTCTGCTTACCCTGAAGGTTTCTACCTAAAAGGCTTTGCTTGTCGCGTTGTATAATATTTATTTAATACAAACATAAATAAAAGGCGAGAAGGTTAACCCCTCTCGCCTTTTTAGTTTCATAAAGCAGTAGTTCTGTTAGTCGACTTTAAATGCATTGAACTCATTATAAAGTTTATCGAGAACATCATGATCGCTAATACTGCCTAAATCACTAATCCCTAACGCACCACTATCTACGCCTTTTAAGGTGATATTAGTTTGACTGCCTTGATCATCAGTAATAGATAAAACCGTCTGAGCATTACCGTCATCAATGTTAACTTCTATGTGCTGTAACATATCGTCAATGGTTGATGCTGATGTCACGCTATCTGGTAGTAAATCGGCTAAATCCAAAATGTCTGCTTCATTATTTGCAGCAACTCCATCAAGGGCAAAATCTTCAACTTGAGTTTCAGCTGGATTGATAAGATCTCCTGCAATTTCTTCAGCAAAATAAAAGACATCATTACCGCCACCACCGGTTAAAATATCATTTTGACCAGATGCATATAGGATATTGTCATCTTCATTACCAAAGCTATCTGAAACCACTAAATGTCCAGAGTTCGTTAATGAATTCAACTTTTCAGCATCCGTCATACCTGCGGTGGACTCTCCTGCTAGCTCATCAAGAGTAATACCATCAATAACAATGGTTTGTACTGTACCACCAGCTTCATTAATGTAAATTTCAGTGCTGCCATCTACCTCTGACACTTGAATTTGAGAAGCTAGCGTTGCTGAATCCCAAACAGAGGTAACATTAGCAATGTCACTTAAATCAACCTTATCGCTGTTAAGATCAAAGTCTTTTATTACATCTCTCGCAAAATCACCACCAATAGAGGCATTTGTCCAAGTAAACGTATCAGCAGTACCAACATCAGATAAGTCTAATGGATTACCAAATAACAATTCATCATTGGTCGTTCCGGTTAAAATATCTGAGCCACTAAATCCTTGAACGATAGTTGGCGCGGCAACAACTACGGTGATAACTTGTTGAGTGACTCCGCCTTTGCCATCAGATGCTTCTACGATAAACTCATCTGTTGTATCAGCTGCCAGCCCTAATGTACTGTCTTCAAGCAACATATATGTCCACAATCCAGCAGCATTAATACTTAGTGTTCCATAAGCTCCTGTTGCTGAAGATGTAGAAGCAAGCTGCCAGTTTATTGAATCATTTTCAGCATCGGTTGCTGTTAATTGACCACTGGCCGTTTCAACCACGCCCTCTTTCACGTCTGCAGTGCTTGTTCCTGCTATCACTGGGGAGTCATTTTCTCCAGAAATATCAATCGTTATAATTTGTTGAGTCACTTGCCCTGTTACATCAGTTACGTCTATAACAAGAGACTCTTGGGCACCATCAGCACCAATCGCTTGTGCAAGTGTATTATCTAGATCATATTCCCACTTACCTGTTGTTGCATTAACGATAAATGTTCCATACAAGGGGGTGGATGACGTTGAAACGGTATAGCCTATATCTGTTTCTTCTGGATCTAGATAAGTAATTGTACCTTCAGCATGCAGTTCACCATCTTCAACAACGGCTCCTGTTGTTTCTTGAGCAACCCCTGCATTGACGATTGGTTGATCATCATTACCTGAAAGACTCACTGTAATCTCTTGAGTTACCGTACCACCATTTCCATCAGCGATTTCTATCGTGAATTTTTCTGTCGCACCGGTAATTCCTAGAACTTGAGCTTTGTCGTTATCAAGTAAATAGGTCCACTCACCATTACCATCAACGGTTAAAGCACCGTATAAACCAGCAATATCACCTGGTGTTGTCGCTGTATTTGGGCCAGATATAACGGTGTAAGAAAAGCTGGTATCCGTTAAATCAATATCTGACACATCTAATTGACCAATAGCCGTTGCTGTGCCGTCTTCACTAACACTGCCAATGATGACACTTGATGCATCAATCGTTGGTGTATCATTTTCACCCGTAATATTGATAGTAATAACTTGTTGTATTGTTCCGCCAGTTTGATCTTTTACTTCGATGGTATACGTTTCTTGAGTACCTGTAGCGCCAACCTCTTGAGCCAAGGTATTATTTAATTCATACGTCCATACACCATTCGCATCTACAGTAAGAGTGCCATAAGGTGAAGTCGGTGGATTAATCACATTGTAATCAATAAGGTCACCTTCTGGATCCACAAAAGCAACCTGCCCAGTCGCTGTCAAGGTTCCATCTTCTACAACAGTGCCTTCCGTTACTTGAGTTATGTCTGTATTGATAATCGGATCATCATCTGTACCAGTAATCTCTACGGTAACATCCTGTTCGATTACTCCACCGTTACCATCATCGATTTGAATAGTGAACGTTTCAGTTATAACTTCATTACCGATGTTTTGAGCTTTATCGTTATCTAATACGTAAGTCCATTTACCATTGTCATCTACAGTAACGACACCATAGGCATTTGCTGGAGAAGTAATGACATCAAACTCAAATGTCGTATCAGTAATATCAATATCTGTAATATCTAATTGGCCTGATTTACTTAATGTTCCGTCTTCTGCGACATCCACCAAAATAATACTGGTATTAACGACTTCTGGATCATCATTTGTGCCATTTACAGTGAACGTAATATCTTGTGTACTGCTTAAACCATGTTCGTCTGTAACTTTAACGGTATAAGTTAAATCTAGCGATTCATCAACGCCAAGCTGTTGGATCTCTACCGCGGTATTATCAACAACTAATTTATAGTCACCATTTGGTTCAAAGGTAAGCGTGCCCAAAGTATCACCACTCAATACTTGCCATGAGTGTGTGTCCGATGTATCTGGATCGCCATTATCCCAGTTTCCTGTTGCTTCTATAGTGTTCGCACCTGTAACGCCACTGTCTTCTGTTAACTCTGGTGGTACGGTAACAACTAAATCAGGTGCGTCATTTTCACCATTAATAATGATGGTTATAGTCATATCAGTAGTAGCACCAAATTCATCCGTTGCTGTGATAGTAACGGTATCTGTCAGTGTTTCACCTTTAGATAAACTATTTACAGTAGGATCATTGCCATCTACGGTATACGTCCATTTCCCAGTTGCATCATTGACCGATACAACACCATAATTACCTTGAACTCCCGCAGTAACCGTAACATTATCTCCAACATCAACATCTGAAGTAACAAAATTACCTGTTGTTGTGCTGCCATCAGCTTCTTGAACAACGCCAGTATCCATACCTGATATTTTAGGATCGTCATTTGTTCCTGTGATATTTACCGTTACTTTTTGTTCTGTTTTTGCTCCATGGGAATCAACAGCAAATACAGTGAATACCTCTGAAACCACTTCACCTTCTTTTAATCCTTGAATATGAGCGGCATCGTTATCTAAGGTATAAGTCCAAACGCCATTAGTATCAACGGTAAAAGTACCGTAAGTACCTGTTAATGTTTTAGCGTCAAAAGTGACCGTATCGCCGTTTGGATCAGTTGCTATTAGTGAATTAGAATCAGTAATTGTTTCATCTTCTTTTAGCTCCATAATGATTTGATCATCTTGAGCTATTTCTGGTGGTAAGTTTGAACCATCAATAGTTACTGTCACAGTTTTTGTAGACGTTTCGCCTGCCGCATCTTCAACTGTCACTTCAAAAGTGTCAGTTAATGTTTCTCCGATACCTAACACTTTAACTGCATCAATACTTGTATCTAGTGTATATGTCCACTTGCCATTGATTAAAATAAGACGACCATAATCGCCTTGATTATCAGCTACAGACCAAGTGTGAGTATCTCCCGTATCCACATCACCATCATTAAGGTTTCCTGATATTTTACTATCTGAATCTATATTGGAGATAGTTCCATTCAACTGACCTGATATATCTGGCGCATCATTTGTGCCTGTAACCTCCACTTTGAAGATCATTTCTACCGGGTCGCCATTTTCATCCACAACCGTTTTACCAAACTTATCGACAACCGTAACACTAAAGGTATCCGTAACAAGCTCACCTTCATTTAGTTGCTGAACAGCTAACGAATCATTATCAAGAACGTAAGTCCAATTACCATTATTATCTAACGTTAAATGTCCATATGAACCATCGCCAGTAACAAGATTCCAAGTTAAATCTGGTGTTAAACCAGCAACATTATCTAATACCCCAGTTTGAGTTAGTGGACTACCATCTTCTTTAAATTCAATTTCTTTAATGATCTCAACAGCAGGCACATCATCCGCAACACCAATTACATTGATATTTATAGTCGAATCGGCACTAACCGCGCCTTTATCATCTTCAACAACAACGCGTACATACTCTTTCTCAATTTGATCTGGCGTTAAGGCTTGCACTATCGCACTGTCATTATCCAGTTTATAAGTCCAATCTCCAGTCGCTTGATCCAGTGTTAGCTCTCCATAAGTACCTTGGATTACTATATTTTCACCACTTGAGTCTAAAGCGCCAATCTTATTTCCGTCGACATCAACTAAATACCATGTATGACTATCGCATGTATCAGGATCAACGACTTCCAACTGACCAGAAACTTCAAGGATATCATCTTCAACAACCTCCCCTAGCTCACCCGTTGGTGTGTCAGCAACAATCACAGGAATATCATTAGAGCCTGTAATTGTGACATTAACTAAGACCTTTTCTGTTTTAGTTACAATAGTTCCATCAGGTTCAACACAACTAACTTGAACAGTAACAACCCACTTCTCTGTAACTTCTTGGCCTTCACATAATGAATCTACATACGATTTATCATCAGCAACGTTATAAACCCAATCACCATTGTTATCTACGGTTAATGAACCAAATAATCCACCATCAACCGAGGAGGTTCCATCGACACTGGTAATTTCACAGCCACTTGGAAGATCTATAGTTCCAGAACTACCACCACCAATTGGATTACCATCTCCATCAACACCTTCTTCTATTGAGTCGATATTTATTGTTTCATCGTATGAACCGCCACCGCCACCGCCTGGATCGGTGTTACCTTCAATCGTAATTGTTACGTCGAACGGTTCAGAGACTCCTCCATGTTTATCTGTTGCCGTAACTTGGAATATTTCAGTTCGAACGTCACCGAAATTCAATGCATTTGTATCTGGATCCGTATTATCTAATAAGTAAGTCCATTGGCCATTAGCATCAATAGTAAAAATACCGTAAACGCCACTACCATTACTAACCTGCCAGCTAACAACGTCATCACCTAAATCAATATCATCGGCAATCACATTTCCTGTTACTTTCGTAAATTGTCCATTAAACGCTTCACCAGCAGGTAAGAAATCCTGTGCATCTTCAATCACGGTTGCTGAATTATCACCTGATACCACAGGTAAATCATTAGTACCTGTAATGGTGAAATCTATCTGTTCACTCGTAAATCCACCGTTAGAATCATGGACAACAGCAGTGAACGTCTCAGAAATCTTTTCACCTTCATTTAATGATTGAATAGCTGCTGAATCTTTATTTATCTCATAACGCCATGAGCCATCAGCTGCTAAATAAAACGTACCATAGTTACCTACATAAGTTCGGTCTTCAAATGAAGTAGTATCACCTGCATCCACATCGCTAGCTACAAGCTGGCCAGTAACTGTATCAGGTGATAAATCTTCTATATATTCACCTGTTGTCCCACCAGTAATTTCAGGAAGATCATTAGTACCTTGAATAGTAATAACTACATCATCAGTTGATGCGATACCTTGTGAATCTGTTACTGTTACTGTAAATGTTTCGGTAAGAGTATCGTTAGGTCCAAGAGCTTGAATAGCCAATAATGAATTAGTTAAAGAGTAAGTCCATTTACCACTTGAATTCATGGTTAGCGAGCCATACTGACCAACACCATTATCAAGATTCCAACCATGAACATCGCCGATATCAGGATCAGATGTTTGCAATTGTCCTTCAATAACTGTTGTTTGGTCCTCAACTACCGTACCTGTCAGTGCACCACTTAATACTGGCGCATCATTCGTTCCCTCTATAGTAATTTTCACTTCAACTTCTGATACTTCACCAAATGAATCCGTAACTTTTACCATGATTGAATCGACAAGTTCTGCACCTTCTTTTAGGCCATTAACAGAACCATTACTGTTATTCAGTGCATAAGTCCAATTACCGTCTTGATCAATGTTAAATTGACCATATTGGCCTGCTGCACCAATAATTTCCCACTCGAGAACATCCGTTGAATCTAGATCGCCAGACTTCAGCTCTCCTGTGATTTCATTGTTTACAGCGTCTTCTTTAATTTCGCCAGTAGTATCACCAATAATGCCAGGAGAACTGTTGGTTCCTGCAATATCAATAATCACTTCAATCTGATTGGTGCCGCCATTTCCATCGTCCACTTGAACGACAAACTTATCTTGTACTATTTGACCAGATGCGATCCCAATCGTGGCTGGTTTTGAATTATCAAGTTCATATGTCCATTGACCAGTAGTTGAATCAATACTTAAGGCTCCATATACGCCTTCAGGAGTCATAATTGACCATGAATGAGTATCTAGATGATCAATATCAACGGCAGTTAAATCACCGGTTGCTATATCTTTACCGGTAGTCCCCTCAATGGTGCTGCCTGTTGTTGCGCCCGTAATTGATGGTTCATCATTGTCACCCACAATTGTGACAATGATGTCTTTTTGCGTACTTGCTCCGCTGCCATCCTTTACGGTAACCGTAAAGGTATCAGTAACTTCTTCACCTTCCGATAATTGTTGCACCGAATCTTTATTATTACTTAAGGTGTAAACCCATTTACCTGATGAATCGATTGAGAGAGTACCGTATGAACCAGTTTCAGAGCTCAATGCCCAAGTATGTGAATCTCCAATATCTGCATCATCAGGATCTAACTGCCCTTCAATTTCAGTAATTGCTGAATCTTCTTCAATTTTCCCTGTTAACTCACCAGATAATTCAGGGATATCATTGGTACCCTTAACTGTGACAGTAACTGTAACTGTATCAATGGCACCATATTGATCTTCAACTTGGATAATGTATTGCTCGGTCTCTTTTTGACCCGCAAGTAACCCTTGAGTTGACGCTAACGTGTTATCAATTGTATAGGTCCATTTCCCGTTCGCATTTAGTGATAATGAGCCATAATCGCCTTGTGCGTCGGTAAGTAATGTCCAAGTATGTGAATCTGTTAAATCGACATCACCATCTTTTAATTTACCCGAAACCGAAGCAGCATCATCCTCGGTAATGGTTCTAGTTGTACGTCCACCTATGATAGGAGCATCATTTGTACCTAAGACTTCAACCGTTATCATGATGGCATTCGTTCCACCATTCCCATCATTGACATTGATAGTAAATGTTTCAAATTCTTGTTGGTTTTCCGCTAAAGCTTGAGTGTCTAAATTCAATGGGTCTAATGCGTAAATCCAGTTCCCATCACTATCTACAGACATTGTTCCGTACTTACCAACACCGCCACCATCGACAAGCCAAGTGTGATCATCAGTAAAATCAACATCGACTGCAGTTAATGCACCTGTTGCTGTCGGTATAATATCTTCTACGGCTGTACCTGTTGTTCTACCTGTAATTTCAGGTTTATCATTAGTACCAATAATTGATACTTCAACGATATGTTGGGCATAACCATTATTTCCATCACCAACGACAACGACAAAACTTTCAACAACTGTTTCATCTTTTGCTAATAGCTGAGCTTCGTCATTTTTAAGAACATAAGTCCACTCACCCGTCGCGGCATCAATAGAAAAGCTGCCTAATTTCGATTCCGACGCACCAATAACAAACCAATTATGAGTATCAGAAATATCAACATCTTCCACGATTAAGGTATCTGAAATCGTTTGCACTCCATCCTCAATAACCGTTCCTGTGTCATGACTATCTACAACAGTAGGTAAATCGTTAGTTCCTTCTAGTGAAATAACAATTTCTTTTTGCGCGGTTCCACCTTGCCCATCATTAACGGTAACGATGAATTTATCTTCACCAGGTTCTCCCTCGGCAAGTTGTTGAGTTGCGTCTAACCCGTTATTGATGGTGTAAACCCATTTGCCATTTCCATCAACAGTAATCGAACCATAGGTACCACTCGCTGGCTGAACATCCCATGTATGAGTGTCGCTTAAATCAACGTCATCAACAATTAATTGGCCTTCAGTGGTTTCAATAGAATCTTCTTTCACCGAACCTGTTGATTGCCCTGATAATTCAGGTAAGTCATTGGTTCCGTTAATTGTGATCTCTATTGTTTCCGTAATTACGCCACCTGCGCCATCACTCAACTCTACGGTGTAGTATTCTTTTATTGGGTCATCGCCAGCACCAAGAGATTGCGCCGCATCATTATCTAAGGTGTATAACCAAACACCAGTAGCAGCATCAAGTGTAAACTTACCGTATGTACCCGTATCTGAACCAACAATATCCCAACCGAATGCACTTGTTGCATCTTCATCTGTTGCCGTTAATGTCCCTGTTGTGGTTAGTGCTATATCTTCAGTTACATCACCGACAGTATCGCCACCAATAACAGGTACTCCATTTGTACCTACGACAGTAATGACGATTTCAATCGTATCTGTTCCACCTTGATTATCATCAACCGTTACCGTGAACTTATCTTCTACACTTTGACCTTCAGTTAAGGCTTGAGTGGCAGGTAATGTATTATCTATGGTGTAAACCCATTTACCGGTTACAGGATCAATCGCAATCGATCCATAAGTACCGCTATTACTGTCTACACTCCAAGCGTGAACATCGATTAAATCAACATCATCGACGGTCAATTGACCTTCAGCTTCAGTTTGGGTAACCGTATCTTCTTTTACTAAGCCTATAGCTTGACCAGAAACCACAGGTTCATCATTAGTACCTGTGATTTCAATAGAAACAGTCTCTGTGGTTAAGCCACCTTGACCATCATCGACTTGAATTTGATATTCAACAGTATGAGTCTCACCATTCGCTAATGCTTGAACTTGTGCCGCAGTATTATTAAGAGTGTATTCCCATTTACCTGATCCATCGGGATTCGTTGTTATCGTAATTGAACCGTATGGATCAGTATTAGATGTAAGTAATGTCCATGTATGTGAGTCTAAAGTATCAACATCATCAGCAAACAGATCGCCACTTGCACTCAGAGTAGTCTCTTCGGTTACATCTCCAGAGATCACTGACGATCCTGCAACACTCGGAAGATCATTAGTGCCGGTTACTTCTACCGTAATAGTGTGTACTTCAGTTCCACCTTTACCATCATTGACCACAACTTCAAATGTCTCGGTTTTCACTTCACCTTGTGAGATCGCTTGAGTATCTGCTTTTGTATTATTAAGGGTGTATGTCCATTTACCCGTGCCGTCCACGGTCAATGCACCAAAGGTACCTGCACCATCAGTAACAGTCCATGCATGGGTATCTGTAATATCTGCATCGGTTGCTTCAAGTTGCCCTTCTGCAACGGCAACTGAATCTTCAACAACAGAGCCTGTGTCTGTGCCACTGATAGTTGGACCATCGTTTGAGCCTGTGACCGTAATGGTCACTTCTTGTAGATCGGTTCCACCATGATTGTCGGCAACCTCAACGACATAAATAATATCAAGAGTTTCACCCACGCCCAGAGCAATTACACTTGCTGAAGCACTGTTTAAATCAAACGTCCATTTACCACTACCATCAACAGAGAAAGCACCTAGATCTGCATTGGAATTAGATTGCACAGCCCACGTATGAGTATCTAGCCCATCGACATCATCGACCACCAAATCACCAGTAGTGCTTTCCATTACGCGATGCTCAACGGCACCTGCGATAACTGATGTGTTGGTGATTTCTGGAAGATCATTGGTGCCGGTGACATCAATAGTCACAACTTGTGCTGCTTGTGCACCACTATTATCGGTAACAATAACGGTAAATGTTTCAGTCTCTGTTTGGCCTTGTGATAATGATTGAGTTGCTGCTAAAGAATTATCTATGGTGTAGGTCCACTTACCATTCGCATCAACCGTAATTTCACCATAAGAACCAGAACTTGGAGCTTGTACTGACCATGTAGCTGTATCAGTTGTATCTAAATCAGCAGAAACTAATTCACCAAATGCTGTTTCTACGGTGTCTTCCACGACTGAACCCGTACTGGTACCACCAATAACAGGACCATTATTAGAACCAGTTACAGTAATCGTCACTTCTTTAGTATCAAGACCACCATTTTGGTCATCAACTTGAACCACGTAAATCACATCTAAGGTTTCGCCAGCACCTAACGCTAGGAAAACAGCTGCATTGGTATTTAAATCAAAATTCCATCGGCCATTTGAGTCAACCGTAAACGTACCTAACCCTGCATTGTCATTCGGCTCTACCGTCCATAGGTGACTATCTAATGCATCAATATCTTCTAAAACTAAATCACCAATTGCAGAAGCACTCACTTCTGCAACATCACCAGTGACAACTGACGAATCTGTAATTTCTGGGATATCATTGGTACCTGTAACTTCAACTGTTACCGTGTGTTTAATTATCCCGCCGTTACCGTCATCAGCCACAACCTCAAATGTCTCAGTTTTAATTTCATCTTTAGAAATAGCTTGAGTAACATCTAACGTATTGTTTAAGGTGTATGTCCACTTACCTGCGCTGTCTACCGCTAAAGAACCAAACGCTCCTGCACCATCAGTAACTGACCATGATACTGAATCATTTTCATCTGCATCTGTTGCGATAAGTTCCCCTGACACACTTGCCAATACGTCTTCAACAACAGAACCAGTGTCTGACCCACTAATTACAGGCCCGTCATTTGAGCCAGTAATCGTAATCGTAACGTCTTGAAAATCTGTAGCGCCATTATTATCCGTGACTTCAACTCGATATACGATATCAAGCGTTTCCCCTATGCCGAGTCCAATAACCGCTGTTGACATTGAATTAAGAGCAAACGTCCATTTACCAAAAGTATCAACAGAAAAGCTACCTAATTCACTGTTTGAGTTTGGTTGAACCGCCCATGTATGAGTATCCAGAGTATCTACGTCTTCAAAAACCAGATCGCCCGTCGCACTTTCTGTCCCTCGATGCTCTACAGCTCCTGAAATAACAGAGGTATCAGTAATTTCAGGGTTATCATTGGTACCAGTTACATCAATAGTAATAGTGTGCGTGACTTGTCCTCCATTACCATCATCAGCGACAACTTCAAATGTTTCAATTTGAGTTTCACCAAATGATAATGATTGAGTAGAAGATAAATTATTATCAATGCTATAAGTCCACTTACCTGTACTATCAATAGCAAGCGTACCGTACGCACCTAGATTGGGAGCTGTGACCGACCATGATACAGAGTCGCCTTCATCAGCATCAATAGCTGTTAATTGCCCGTCAGCAGAATCAATTAGATCTTCAACAACGCGACCTGTACTTGTACCACTAATCACAGGCTCATCATTAGTACCATTAATCGTAATAACCACTTCTTGTTGAGCAATACCACCATTACCGTCATCAACTTGAATGGTAAATGTTTCAGTAACCTTATCGCCGACACCAAGCGCTTGAGTCTCATCACGAGAATTATCTAGCGCATATTCCCACACACCATTATTGACCGTTAAGACGCCATACTCACCATTCCCACCGTCATCAACTGTCCAAGAATGAGTATCTAATGTATCTACATCAGCAACGGTTAATGTTTCGCTAACTGTTGGATCTGCATCATCAACATCCCCTTCCGTTAACTCACCTATAGAAATTCCAGAGATAATAGGATCATCATTAGTACCAACAATGGTTACTGTGACTTGTTGAGTTGATGTTAGGTTTCCACCAGCAGATACCGACACTTCAAATACATCAGTAATTATCTGACCATTAGCTAAAGACTGAACAGACAATGCACTATTATTTAGCGTGTATTCCCATTGACCTGTTGTTGGATTTAGAGAAAGCGTACCAAATTCACTTGTCGGGCTACCTGTGATTGACCAAGTATAAGAAAGGTTACTTTGAGGGTTCGTGACTGCAAGTTGACCAGAAGATTCTAAAACTTCATCTTCTTTTGTTATCCCTTCATTATTAGGAGTAATAATAGGGGTTGCGGGAGGATTACTCGCATCGCCGCCACTTAAATTATCAATGTACTCTTGATTATCATAAGAAAAGGCATTTGAAGTGGTAAAATTGGTTGTTGCGATATCTGAATAATAGCCATATTCAATAACAACAAAGCCATTGTTTGCAGAACCACCACCTTCGCCAGCTGCAGCTGCTTCTAAAATTTCAGTCGGATCTTCCCCTGCTAAAATTGCAGCCTGAATTGCGGCAATATCTAAACCATCTGTAGATTGTGTAGGATCGAATTCAACCTTCCCATCAATGGGTTGTATTTGAAGAGGATCTTCAGGTTTCGTTTCATCGAGACAGCTGATACAGTTTTTGTCAATCGTGACCAATTTACCGTGAATTTGCACAATAACTTTCGCCTCATAATCAGTAAACAAGACCGAATCTTGCTCAAGGTTTTGTCCAACATTAACTTTTGTTGGGACCCCTGATTTATTTAACGAATAAGCATTGCCTTCAATCGTTTTGATTTCTACTTGGGAAGGAATGATCGTCTCTTTCATGTAACCACCTAAAATCCATTTAACTGCATCAACAAATTAATATTCACTTTAGTTCCTTAATCATAGGATACTAATTCTTAAAAGCGCAAAGCCATTATGGTTAATTTGTTGTTATAAATTTATTAATTGATAGTTTTATAACATAGTTTTTGCCAAATTTAAGTATCAAAAATCTCATAATCCTTTATTATTTGTCATGTTTATTTTAATCGAGACATCATCATGAGCAAATTAACGTCAGATACTCAAGCAAACCTAGATCTTTTCATTGCAGAAACGAAAGAAACTCAGCTAGTTTGGAGTCTTTATAACGAAGAAGGTTGGATTTCTGTTGAGTCTACTGAATTCGAAAACTCTGAAGTAATGCCGTTCTGGTCTAATAAAGAAGATGCAGCATTTCACAACGTTGAAGAGTGGGCTGATTTCGAAGTAACAGAAATTCCACTAGATATCTTCGCTGAAGATTGGTTAGTTACTTTATCTGAAGATGGTGTTTTAGTTGGTACAAACTGGAACCAGCAACTTGAAGGTAAAGAAGTAGAAGCAAGCGATCTTGCAAAACTTTATCTATAAGATTTCATTTTAAATAATATTAAGGGCTGTAATTATTACAGCCCTTTTTTGTATTTGCTAATTACATTGCCGCTTGTTCTTTCTCTTTTGCTTTATGGTGTGCTTTTTCACCGATGAAAGCATAAAGCAAACATATAATAGACAGAACACAAGAAGCTACTAAAATCATGAAGCCACCATCCCAACCAAAATGGTCAACGGTATACCCTAAGATAATGTTTGCCGTTACCGCCCCACCAAGGTAACCAAATAACCCGGTTAAGCCTGCTGCAGTACCTGCTGCTTTTTTAGGAACAAGCTCAAGTGCATAAAGACCAATAAGCATAACAGGGCCATAAATCAAGAAACCAATAGCCACCAAAGCAATCATATCAATTGTTGGATTACCTGCTGGGTTAAACCAATAAACCAACACCGCAATAGTCACAAGAGCCATGAATAAAATACCAGCAGGAGCACGACGTCCTTTAAATACTTTATCTGAGATCCAACCACACAATAACGTCCCAGGAATACCGGCCCATTCATATAAGAAATACGCCCACGATGACTTATCCACCGTGAAGTCTTTTGCTTCTTTTAAATACACTGGAGCCCAATCAAGAACACCGTAACGAATTAGGTATACAAAGGCATTCGCAATCGCAATCGACCAAAGTAACTTATTATTAAATACGTACTTAAAGAAGATTTCTTTTGCCGTCATCTCTGTTTCATGAGACTTATTATAATCATCTGGGTAATCATTTTTGTACTCTTCAATCGCAGGAAGACCACAAGATTGAGGAGTATCGCGCAGAGTCATCCACACAAATACAGCAACTAACGTGGCAAAAATTGCAGGAACATAAAATGCTGAGCGCCAATCATCGTTAAAAGCCCAAAGACCTAATAAGAAAAGAGGGCCAATCAAACCGCCCCCCACATTATGTGCAACGTTCCATACCGAAACTAGCTCACCACGCTCTTTACGTGACCACCAATGCACCATCGTTCGACCACAAGCTGGCCAACCCATGCCTTGGAACCAACCGTTTAAGAACAATAATATAAACATTGCTGTAATACTGTTTGTTGCCCATGGCATAAAGCCAAAGCAAAACATAACGCCCGCAGACATTAACAAACCAGCACTTAAAAAATAGCGCGGATTCGAACGGTCAGACACACTGCCCATTAAGAACTTTGAAAGACCATAAGCAATAGATACCGCAGCTAATGCAACGCCTAAATCACCACGACTGAAACCTTGATCGATTAAATATGGCATTGCCAAGCTAAAGTTCTTTCGAACAAGATAGTAACCAGCATAACCAACAAAAATACTGATAAACAATTGCCAACGTAAACGCGTATAAGTGCCATCTATCTGATTAGATGCGAGGCGTGTTATATGCGCTTGGGGTTTAAATATACCAAACATAGTTAACTCCATTATTATTTTGCGATGGTATCAATAAAGCTCGAACGAGAAGCAAAAAAGCTTCGTTCGAAAGCGAGTGCATTGTGCTTTTCTAAGAGAGATAATTCTGTGATCAGTTTGGCAAGTTAATAAATTGTAGTTATTTATATAAAATACGAACCCTTGATAACGTAATTAAATGATATTGCTGTAATACATAAATAAAGCTTTAGAAAGTAGTTGCGATGTTCGTTCATACTTTATAAATATTAAGAAGTATACAAAAGAAACACGATATTATTCACAACACCTTCATTTTATAGGGCATAGAATAAGTTTTTTTGTATTACAGTTGGAATCATCATGAAGCGCACATTCTTAACTCTTTCTTTAGCTGTTATCCTTTCTGGATCTCTCTATTCAACACCAACCATTGCAGCACTGGATGCTATTCAACCACAAGTAAACTACACAGAAATGACTTCTCAGCGTCAGGTAGTTGACCAATTACTTAATGATGCTTATCAGGTATTCAAAAATCCATCACGCATCTCTCATGCAGGCTTTACGGCGAAAATGCCAAGTAACATGGAGATGATCACTAACAACTTACTTGATGCTTATAAACTTGAACCTTATCGCGTTGATTTACTGTTTTCAGCAGCCAATGCTCAGATCTATAACAGCAATGTAGACCGAGCAATTGAGTTATTCACTCAAATTTTAGACGTTGCTCCTGATGATGTAGATGCACACTCATACCTTGTTATTTGGCAAAACTTTAAAGACAACAAAAGCGAAGTAACCAAACATTTAAACGCTCTAGAGCAATTAAACAAAGGTCGTGTGGCTGATTTGAAAAAGATCATGTCGACTATTGATAGAATTATTGAAACACCATTAAGCAATACAATCAAAAAACCAGTCAAAGGCAACAATGCAATTATCACTTTAGGTTATGCCCTAAACCCAGATGGCAGCATGAATCAAATCTTAATTGATCGACTTAATGCAACATTGACGATGGCGAAACAGAATCCTAACACTTACATCGTAGTGACTGGCGGCGTACCTAAAAATCACAAAACCGAAGGTAAGTTAATGGCCGATTGGTTAGTGAAAAATGGGATTGAAAAATCTCGTATTATTGAAGATAACTACGCCAGAAGTACGGTAGAAAATGCCTTATACAGCAGCTATGCATTAGCTCGACATGATATTGACCACGCTACCATTATTAGTTCAGCAAGCCATGTTCGCCGTGGACAAACATTATTTGAAGTGGCTAGCTGGCAGACTGGCCCTAAAGGGATCACGTTTGATACGTATGCCGCTAACGATCGTCCATTAGAAGAATTGAAAGTCCCAACAGGCGGTGAATTATTAGGTATTTACCGTGATGCATTACGTGTTTATGGTATGTGGAGTTACCGCTCGTATCCTTTAGAGCAGCGTTAATTTCATTTACTTTCTATATTATAAATAAACAAAAGGTGACCAATCAATACGGTCACCTTTTTAGTTTATAGTGAAATTAGTTCAGTGCTTTAGCTATTACCATATCACGGTGAATTCGTGCTTTTTCTGCTTCTGTCGTTGCCGTTTTTAGCTCTTGTTTAAGCTTAGCGAGATAAGTAGTTAATTCTTCTTCCGTTGAAAAGATCTTATCTTTCACATTAATAGACTCAACATTGGTATAACGGCCATCATCACTGGTTGGGACATTAATTTTCCCGCTGTTCACTAAGTCTTTTATAATTTCACGTTCTTTTTCATAACCATCAAGACCACTTAGTGCCCAGCGACTCATTGGTTTACCTTCGTATTTCCCATTTTTAACTTCATTTAAGTATCGAATGGTTAAATTACGAATCGTCCCTTCATCCTCACCAAATTCTTCTTCTGTATCAAACAATACAGGGAAAGTTCGTCCTTCAAGTACCCCACCGGTTTTGGTTAAATGTCCCATGCGGTAGCTATTCATCCCAATGCGAATTGGAGTCGTGTTTGTTATTGCTTTGCCATCAGAAAATTTAAGATCGGCAATACGCTCTCCCGCAGGCTTGGTTAAATCAATGGTATAAGTTACCCCGGCAAAGAAGTCATTGGTTGAATATTTTGATGAGCGACGATCAAGATTGAAACTGTAAGTCACATCCCCTTCTTTTACACTATTGAAATAACCTGCCGACCATTCCATGTAAGTTTTAAGCTCTTTGCCCGTCATATCATAAACAGTAATTTCACCGCCTGCGTACTGATAATTATAGGCAATGTCTTTAGCTTTAATTTTACCTACATCGAGTTCTGCCATGTCGTTATCAATTTGCAGAGCAATCACGTTTGCCAATGGTGCGTAATGCATACTCGCTTCTTGGAAAAGAGCACTGATCCCCGTATCTTGGATATGAACTTGTGGTATACCTATGATTTCATTCTCTGGTACTAAATCAACACCAAGTAGTTCAGCCACCACACGGTTTGCATTCTCACGCAAACGCTTATGATAAGGTGCATATAATTCTTCCATTTTCTCGTCTGACTCAACACCTTTTATCTTGTAGGTGAAGCTATCTTTATTAACGAGAGTAAACTGTCCATTCTTCTCTTCAAATTGTAAGTCGATACGAGAAAGTGCACGTCCATATTTATCTGGCTCGGTAATAATCACACCATTTACTGTCGCTTTATCAATGCGAGTATGCATATGACCTGCAACAATCGCGTCAATTTCTGGGTTATCATTCGCGATGTCAGTAACACCTGTGGCTTCAATGTTATTCTCATTATCAAGCCCCATATGAGCAACTAATACAATCGCATCTACTTTATCGTCTATCTGTTTGATGACTTTTTTCACTTCAAGGGATGGATTAGTAAACGTCATTCCCTCTAAGCGATTTGTACCTGCAGCAAATACTTGAGTCATTGGTGTATCCATACCAATCATACCGATTTTAATGCCGTTTTTTTCAATGATTTTATAGGCTGGTAAAAATGGGTTGCCGTCTTCTCGCTTGATATTTCCTGCTAATGATGTGCCTTTAAATTGAGTTAATGAGCGATTAAGTACATCTAATCCAAAATCAAATTCATGGTTTCCTAAAACCCAAATATCATACTTCATTTCATTAAAACCAAGCATCATTGGATCAGTCGGTTCATCTTTAAAGGTTTCAACAAAGTTACCTTGAATAGTATCTCCAGCATCAACTAAAATGACATTTTCTTGCTGATCTCGAATTGTTTTTACTTTTGTCGCTATCTGACTCAAGCTGCCTTTCATATTGAGTTTATCGCTCGCATAATCCCAAGGCATGAAATGTCCATGAATGTCAGATGTACCAAGAATAGTAACATCAACGATATCGCCATCTGCCGCAATGGCATAACCACTTAATGAAAGTAAAATTGCAGACGCCAGTATGTGTTTTTTCATAATTATCATTATCTTATTTGTAAGGTGGTAAAGAAGCATAAAGGCATCTCCTACTTTATAAATAATGCATGATCACATTTTTATGTAACGATGACTTTAGATTACAAGATTTATGATGAATGGCACATCATCAACAAAAAAACCGCCAAATTAAAAATCTGACGGCTTTTTTGTTGATGATTTTAGATTTAGACTACTTTCTAATTCTCAATCAGCCACACTTCTTCTGCAAAGCGTGATAATCCTTTTTTAATCTTAGGATGTTCAGCATCTGCTTCATCACGCTGCAAGCGAGTAACTGTCATACCAGAAAATAGTGAACGAACTTCCTCTTCTGGCACAGAGAATGGAGGCCCTGCCATTTCAGGTTGGTCATAATCTAACGTTACCAATAAGATGCGTCCGCCCTCTTTTAAGCGAGAACGTAATACTTGTACATATTCTTCACGCACCTCTTTCGGTAGAGCGACTAATGCTGCACGATCATAAATCAAGTCAGTGGCTTCAATTGGTGCGGTAAAATAATCACCAGAATAAATAGTCAACTCATCAAACTCGTATAACTCAAGAGTGCTAGTTAGTGCAGTAACCGTTGGTGTATATAAGCGCTCAGCAAAAAAAGCACGTACGGCTATTTTACTTAGCTCAACACCTGTGACTGAATTATGTTTTTCAGCAAGCCAGTCTAAATCCATCGACTTACCACATAAAGGAACAAATACCGTATCATTACGTTGCGGCTTTAACGCTGACCAATATTGAGTCAAAATTGGATTTGTATCAGGTAGGTGAAAACCAATAACATTGCTTGCCCACTTACTTTCCCAGAATTCATGTTCCATTTACTTTTCCTTCCACTCACTTTTTATTATTTAGAAATGGTACCTCATCCCCCTATTCTGTTCTACAAATACTCAATTTATCCCCTTATTGCTTTAACCATAACCAAAAAATCAATATATATTCCATTTGGTTATATATGATAACTTTTATCACTTATCTTACCGACAGGCTTACCGTTATTATGCCTTTAAATACAAAGAGCTTGTTTCAAATCGACACATAACGAGCGCACTAAATAAACAGGAAAAGCAGTATGTCATTAGCCGTTATCATCAATTTGATCGTCTTTATCGGTCTTATCTTCTTTCTTAATACCCAACAGCGCAAAGAATATACGCTGTCTCGCCTTGTTCTTATCGGCTTAATTGCTGGTAGTCTTTATGGTTTAGGTCTTCATGTAATTCATGGCGAAGGCAGTACTGTAATCAAGACAACACTTGATTGGATCAATATTGTGGGTAGCGGTTATGTTGGATTACTAAAAATGGTTATCATGCCATTAGTATTAGTTTCTATGTTTTCTGCGGTTGTTAAACTCGATAAATCAGGTTCACTAGGTAAAATCAGTGGCGTAACTATCAGTGTTTTATTAATAACGACGATGATCTCTGCACTTATTGGTATAGGTGTAACACAGATGTTTGGACTTTCTGCTGAAGGTTTAACTGAAGGTGCTCGTGAAACAGCTCGTGTTGCCGTATTAGAGTCTCGCATTGGCAGTGTTAGTGATTTAACTATCCCTCAAATGTTAGTCAGCTTTATTCCTACTAACCCATTTGCTGATTTAACCGGAACTCGCTCAACCTCTATTATTGCGGTTGTAATCTTCGCTATCCTTGCTGGTATCGCAGCTCGTAAAGTCAGCCAAGAGAAAGAAGAGTTAGCAGGCCCAATTAATACTTTTGTTGATGTAGCCCAATCAATTGTAATGCGTTTGGTTAAGATGATCATGGCTTTAACCCCTTACGGTATCTTAGCGCTATTAACTAAAGTTGTTGCTACATCCAATGCTGCCGATATTTTAAATCTCCTTGGATTTATTGTTGCTTCTTATGTCGCAATTCTTCTGATGTTTGTAGTTCACGGTTTATTGGTTTCATTTGTTGGTGTAAACCCTGTTAATTACTTCAAGAAAATTTGGCCTGTATTGACGTTTGCATTCAGCTCTCGTAGCTCAGCAGCAACAATCCCACTAAACGTTGAAGCTCAAATTACTAAGCTACGTGTTCCACCGGCGATTGCGAATTTATCAGCTACATTTGGTGCCACTATTGGTCAAAATGGATGTGCGGGTATCTACCCTGCAATGGGATTGCCTGTCACAATTGCAGCTCTACTTATTTCTATCGAACCTCTTATTGATATGGCTCGTACTGCTCTTAACGTAAGTGGTGCAATGACAGCGGGTACAATTACAAGCCGAGTTCTTGGTGAAAAAAGTACTGATGAACAAGTAGAAAGTGCACAAGCGTAATCTTCTATCAGTAATTAACTACTTATAAAACAAAAAGGAAGTCATTTGGCTTCCTTTTTTTGATTCATAAAACTGACATATCTCTGTAACCCTAACGTCATTCGTCTTATTTACTATCTAACACATAATTTCTTGTTCTATTTGTGTAGGTTATAGATGAAACCCTTTCAGAAATCCCCCATTTCATTGCTTCACGTCTTCACCCTATTATTAACCAGCATTGTTATCTGTTTTATCCTTCTCTCTTTAATTAGCAGCCGAGGAATTGATCGAGTTGGCCAGCAATTCTCTCAACTCAGCCAAACGATGTTGCCCTCTGCTTTATCCAATGCGGAACTAACAAAAAATGTACTTCAACAAGTAAAATTCATGAATGACGGCTTGCATGCTAAAAACTCAAATGATTTAACTAACATCCAAAATGTTATTACCGAGCTTCATCAACAATCAATAGCAGAAATTCGTCAATTACAACAACGTTCATTAAATCAAAATGGGGAGTTAACGATAAATCAAATTCATCAATTAAAAGCGCATATACAAGCATTAAACATGCAATCATCACGTATCTTATCCATTCAAAAAAACACGCTTTTACTCTCTTCAAAAATCAAAGAAAAGACCCCTTCCCTGCGTTATGGATTAAGTTCTATTGGACCTGAAATGAATCGTATCAGTGCATTCCTTATTAGTGATAATGCTAACGCTGATGATGCATCAAACCGCTTTGTATCTAGTGCTATGGCATTAGAGACTACCTTCTTAACCTTAATAGCAGAAGATAACATAATGACTGCTCAAAAATGGTATCGTGAAATTTACAATCGAATAGCGGCATTAGAGTTAGCTTATGATGATTTATCAATCGAGTATCCAGATCTTAATACCTACATGAGTCTAAGTGCCCCATTAGAGATCGTGATGGATGAGATGCGTCAAGATGATTCAATTCCTAATCAACGACTTACTTTTTTGTCATTAGTAAAAGAACAAAAAGAGTTAATCTCTGCGGCTTCAGAGACTTCCTTTCTTGCAACGACCCTACTTAGTAAAATCGCTCTTTCAATGGAGAAATCGTTAGCCCAACGAACTGAGCTCGTCGACAATTCTATTGATGTTTTTAAGAAGATAATTTTAATCAGCAGTTGCTTTTTAATCATTACTCTTTGGATAGCAGCTACTTGGATCCGCTCATGGATGTCAGTTGGATTAAAAAATATTACCCATCATTTAAAACAGCTTTCAGACCATAATTATAAACACAAGGTTCCCGAGGTAGGTCCTGCAGAAATGCAAATAATCGCTAAAAATTTGAACAAAGTGATTACCTCTACCACACACTCTATCGTTAATATCTCAAACAATTGTGATGTCCTGTATCAAACCTCTGAAATCACGAGTAGTGTTTCCAATGATATTGAAGCAGGGCTAACACAACAAAATGAAGCATTACTCTCAATGGCTTCTATTGTCGGTCAATTAGATTTATCTATTAGTGAAATTGCCCAGTTAACCCAAGAATCTCATCAGGAAACTTATAATGCGACTCAAGCGGCTACTAATGGCGTAACCGTGATTGGCAGTAATAACAGCCGATTAACTCAATTAAATGAGGCGTTAAGTAAAAACGTAATAGCGATGGAAACACTAGATCGTGAAGTCGATAAAATACAATCAATGGTTGGTGTAATTGCAAGCTTGGCAGATAACACTAATCTACTGGCATTAAATGCGGCAATAGAAGCGGCTCGTGCAGGAGAGCAAGGCCGAGGATTTGCAGTCGTTGCTGACGAAGTAAGACAGTTAGCTGGCAGTACTTCAGCCCAAACCCGTAATATTAGAGAAACAATGACTGCATTATTGGATGCTGCAAACGAGGCAAAGTCGTCCATCGCTGTTAGCCAGACTGAAATGTCACTTGCTCTAGCGTCAAGTATGGACGTCAGCAAAACCTTTGAGCATATATCAGACGCTGTCACCCTAGTCAGTGACCGGATTTCCCAAGTCTCTGTCGCGGCTGAAGAGCAAGCTCAAGCGGCTACAGAGGTAAGCAACAATATTGGTCACATAAACAGACAAGGTGAGGAGATGGAATTACAGCTTAGTGCATTTGTCGAGTCAACCGAAGAGGTTGCAGGAATCGCGTCACAACAGAAAGAATTAATACAAAACTATCGTTTTTAACACTAATCATTACATTAGAAAAACTAATCTTATAAAACAATTTTACTTGCTAGAAATAATATAATTTAACTCTATAATGCGCGCCATACGGAGACGAATAACTCGCCCAATTAATATAAAAGATAACGTTATGGCTAGAAACATACTAACTAAAATTGCAACCGCTTATCAACGTTCATTTGTTGAACTATATAAGCGCGATAATAAATAATCTCTTATAAAGAGATACGAAAAAGGAGCTAACTTAGCTCCTTTTTTATTATCTGGAATAAATATTTCTACAATATTTTCAATGCTAACTGCGCAAGGTTGTAAGCATCAACATAGCCTGAATGCTGTCTACCTTCCCATTCGATATCTAGCTCTTCCATCGCTTTTCGTTGACCCATTCGTTCATTTTTCTTACGTGATTTAATGCGATAAATCGTCGCTAAATTCAAAAACTCACTAAATGGAATATCAATACCTTTCGCTCTACACTCTGCGTCAAGTATCTGCTCGTCATGTCCCCATGCTGCATATATTTTATTCGTTCCGCCGAAGTTCTTAATCATAGACTTCAATACATCAACTAATGGGCGGCCTTGCTTTTCTATTTTTCGAGGAGAGATCCCTGTCAGCTCAACACAAAACTTTGAAATTTCATCGTGTTCAGGCTTAACATAATATTGTGCACGCTTAACGACTTCACCTTTAGTCAAGTCGATCTCAGCTAACCCCACTTCAATAATCTCCCCTGTTGTTCCTTTGCCATCGACATTCCAACAGCACATTTCTAAATCAAAACAGACGATACGATTAAAGTTCATGGAGATCCTTGGTACTCAAACAAAACAGGAGCGCTATTCTACCTAAACAAAAGACTAAGCGCGATACTATGCTAACTAACTGTTGAAAATTCAATCGCAGATTGTGACTTGGTTTCTTCCTTTCATCTTACTTTGATATAACGCTTGGTCAGCCGCTTTAATTAATGCTTCTTTCGTTTCACCTTTCCATAAGGAAGCACCCAGGCTGATAGTTTGTTTAATATCAAATCCCTCAAACTGAGTTGGCGATTTAGCAACCACATGATGAATGTCATTAGCTATTTTAGTTAACGCTTCTATGGTATCAAGCTTAATTACTATCGAAAACTCATCACCACCAAGTCGAGAAAAAGAAGCCGATTCATCTAAATATTCAGACACTAATTGACTAATATGACACAGCACCTTATCCCCTTCAGGATGACCATAAGTATCATTAATCTGCTTAAAGTTATCAATATCAAAGCACAGTAATGCAAACGAGGTTTTCTCTTCTATATTCCCTCGGATTATGTCTCTGATCGCTCTGCGATTTAATAACCCAGAAAGATCATCATGCATGGCTAAATAATGTAACTCTTTAGTTCTTATTGCTAGTAACTTTTCTATCCTATATTTATCTCGTGTGACCATAAAAATAAGAATCGCAATTAGAAAAGAGATCGCCAAAGAACCAATAAACATCCAAAACAGAGTTAGGCGCTGATAATCAGTCAATTTTTCATTGGTTTTATATTCAATCTTCCACACACGGTTTTCTATTTTTATACTACTTGTATAGATTAACTCGCTAAAATCATCCCATTGGGTACTCTGAAACATGATTGGATCATCTTCAGCATCAAAACCCGTATCGATAATACGTACCACTAAAGATTCACCTAATGAGGTTGATGAAATCAATTGCTCAAAATAGCTAGTAATACGAAGTACCCCAATCATCACTCCTTTTATATTTTGTTTATCCGTAGTAAACACGGGGTGGTACACAAGCATCCCTGTTTTTGGTGCATTCTGCTCTAAACTGTCTTGCAATAAGCGAATTTTATCCGACACACTTGGACGTCCTGTTTTCATAAACTCATCAAGAACCAATTGGAAACGCTCACGGGACGAATAGAAACCTAATAGCGGTATATTTGCTTCATCTCTTGGATAAATATCGGTTGCAACATAAATGGGCTCATGATTTTTCATCACATAACCAAACGTTTTGGGTTGATCTTTAGGGACGGTATAAATGTTAAATGAAGGGAAAACTTGTTGAACATTTTTAGTATGTTGCTCAATTTCATTTTCTTGAATTCTTTGCATCCATTGCAATGAAATCAAACTTTCTGAACTAGAGAGTAATGAGCTGGCAAAGAGTGGGAATTGCAGCCAATCTTGCTTGGAGCCGGATTGATAAAAATTAGCTCCGGCACCAATAAAATCAATATCTTTTTCAATAAGAAGAGAGAGTAATACCGACTGACGATCAGCCTCTTTAAAGAAATTTTCCTTGTTGTTGTCTAAGTCTGATTTATAGACAACCCTCATTGAAAGTAAGCTAAAAAAAAGCGCTAAGATAAAGCTGGTTATTACATAGAAATAACTATTTTTAAGCACGCTCTTCCCTCAAGCAATTGATATGTTTCTAATTCTAGTCCTTATTAAGAGCGAACGAAACTAAATACCCAACAAAACTAAAATTTTATTACATTAACTGCAATCTGTTCAAAATAGCGCCAAACGGTGTCTGTTATCCATTTTTAAAGCGCTTCTTTTATCTCTTATCCCTTGAATATGCTACAATTCACCACAATTTAGTTAAAAACGTTTAGTGCATTGCACCCAAAAATATAGAGAATGAATTATGAATTTTGACGTAAATGCTATTCCTTCTACTTTCGACTTAGGACACATTGTTCTATTCGGTACTTCTGCTTTGTTCGTATTACTTTACGCGATGAAAAAAGGCAAAACGGTAGAAATCGAAAAGATTGTTGAAATTGAAAAAGAAAAGATCGTTGAAAAACCAGTTGAGAAGATCGTAGAAATCGAAAAAGTGGTTGAAGTAGAAAAGATCATTGAAAAAATCATTGAAGTAGAGCCTAAAGTAAAAGCAACGGCTCCAGAATCAGCTCTACAACTATTATCGCTTCTACAAAAAGAAGCACGCTTCATTGACTTTATGCAAGAAGACCTTAAAGGCTTCGCTGATGCTGAAGTTGGCGCTGCCGCTCGTGTTATTCATGAAGGTGGTCAAAAAGTATTATCAGAATACTTCACACTTGCACCTGTTCGTACTGAAGAAGAAGAGTCTCGTCTATCAATCCCTGCTGGTTTTAACCCATCAGAAATTCGTTTAACCGGTAATGTAGTTGGTGAAGCTCCGTTTAACGGCACGCTTATCCACCGTGGTTGGAAAGTAGCCGAAGTGAAACTTCCTAAACTGGCCGACGGTTATGATGCAACAATCGTTGCTCCTGCAGAGGTAGAGCTATAATGGAACAAACAAAATTTAGTATCGGCATCGATTTAGGTACTACTCACTGTGTGCTTTCTTATGTTGATTTACATAACGAAGACGCGAGTGTTCAAGTGATGCCAATTCCTCAACTAACGGCACCTGGTCAAGTTGAAGAAAAATCACAACTGCCATCATTTATGTACCAAGCACATGAAGCAGAATTGTTAGAAGGCGATACTACCCTTCCTTGGACAACTAAACCAAACGCGATTGTAGGTAATATTGCTCGTAACCTTGGTAGCAAAACTCCTATTCGTTTAATCGCAAGTGCAAAAAGCTGGTTGTGTCATGGTGGCGTAAACCGTCGTGAAGCTTTTTTACCACTAAATAGTCCTGAAGAAGTGATCAAAGCATCACCACTAGAAGTGACTAAACGTTATTTAGAGCACCTTCAAAATGCGTGGGATTTTCAAAATCCTGAGCATCCTCTAAATGAACAAGACATTACAATTACGGTACCAGCATCATTTGACCCAGCTGCACGTGATTTAACGGCAGAAGCTGCAAATAATCTTGGCTTTCGTAACCTTACTTTATTAGAAGAACCACAAGCTGCTGTATATAGCTGGATCAAAAACAACGGCGACTCTTGGCGTGACCAAGTTTCTGTTGGTGATGTAATTTTAGTGGTTGATATCGGTGGCGGTACTACCGATTTATCATTAGTTGCCGTGACTGAAGAAGAAGGAAACTTAAGCCTAAACCGTGTTGCGGTAGGTGATCATATTCTTCTTGGTGGCGACAATATGGATTTAGCTCTGGCTTATCGATTAAAGATGAAGCTAGCGCAAGAAGGTAAACAACTGCAACCTTGGCAAATTCAAGTGATGACTCACGCTTGTCGTGATGCTAAAGAAGCGCTATTAAACGATGCTGAATTACGTGCAGTTCCAATTGTGGTTCCTAGCCGTGGGTCTAAATTGTTAGGTGGCACACTGCAAACAGAACTGACTCAAGAAGAAGTACAACAAACATTGGTAGAAGGTTTCTTCCCTGTTGTTCCTGTTACTGAGCACCCTGTTCAATCTGCTCGTGGCGCACTGACTCAAATGGGTCTACCTTACGCACAAGATGCGGCGGTAACTCGTCATCTAGCTAGCTTTTTAACTCGTCAACAAGCAGCAACTGATGAAGTCTTTGGTCAACAAAATGAAGCTGATTTTATTAAACCTACTGCAATCCTTTTAAACGGTGGTGTTCTAAAATCAAACCTTCTTGCTGAGCGTTTACTTGGCATTATTAATGACTGGTTAATCGACGCAGAAGCAGAAGACGCAAAACTACTTGAAGGTCTAGACCTTGATTTAGCCGTTGCTTCTGGTGCTTCTTACTACGGTTCTGTTCGTACTGGTAAAGGCGTTCGTATCCGTGGTGGTATCGCATCAAGTTATTACGTAGGTATCGAAAGCTCTATGCCAGCGATCCCTGGAATGGAACCACCAATGGAAGCACTGTGTGTCGCTCCATTTGGTATGGAAGAAGGTTCTCATGCTGATGTTCCTAGCCAACAATTTGGTTTGGTAATTGGTCAGCCGGTACAGTTTAAATTCTATGGTTCAACGACTCGTCGTGACGATCAAGCGGGTACTCATCTTGATTTCTGGATGCCAGAAGAGCTAGAAGAACTTCCAGCTATTCAAGTAACGCTTCCAGTTACTGAAGGTCGCTCTGCAGGTGAAGTTGTTCCTGTTCGTTTAGCGTCTAAAGTGACAGAACTTGGTACTCTTTATCTTGAAGCCATTGCAGCAGACAGCGGTGAGAAATGGCACGTTGAGTTTGATGTTCGTGAAGCATAATTTGGTTATTAATCTTCACTAATATGCTTCTTTAAGAGTTCAGTCACCGTTATAGGGTCTGAACTCTTTTATTATATGCCCCTATATTTTATCGCTGCCGCCTTCTCGTTTATTGCAGCTTCATTGGAGTTTTTATGAGTTCTTCTAATCGTTATTTAATTGGTATCGATCTTGGTACTACTCACACTGTTGTGGCTTATACTGACATCTCTCTTGGTATCGAAACCAGTCCTATTGAGATCTTCAATATTGACCAATTAATTGGACCAGGAGAAGTTGCTCGAAAACCTCTACTCCCTTCGTTTCGCTACCATGCGTCACAAAGCCAGATTAGCGATAACGATTTAACGCTACCTTGGAATGTAAAAGCGATTGATGGCGAAATAAAGAACGCAATCATTGGTGAATGGGCACGTGAATTAGGCTCAAAGGTAGAAGGTCGCCAAGTAGTCAGTGCTAAAAGTTGGTTATCTCACACTAAAGTCGATCGCACCTCAGATATTCTGCCTTGGGCAGGCGCAGAAGATGTTGAAAAAGTCTCTCCCATTGTTGCCAGTGCGAGTTATTTAAATCACGTTCGTCAATCTTGGAATTACCACCACCCTGATGCCCCTATGGAACTTCAAGAAGTGGTTGTTACTGTTCCTGCTTCGTTTGATGAGAGTGCTCGTTCATTTACTATACAAGCCGCAAAACTGGCAGGTCTTGATAAGATCATTCTATTGGAAGAACCACAAGCCGTTTGTTATGACTGGTATCACCATCATCAAGACACTGCAAAAGACATTCTAAAGAACATACCATTAATGGTGGTGTGCGATGTAGGCGGCGGCACTACCGATTTAAGTTTAATCCAAGCGCGTTTTAATAAAGACGAATTGGCACTTGACCGTATTGGCGTTGGTGATCACCTAATGTTAGGCGGTGACAACATCGATTTAGCCTTAGCGCATTTGGCTGAACAACGCTTAGATAGCGGTAAGAAAATGACGGCAGCCGCGTTAACTAAACTTATTCAACAAACGCGTAAAACCAAAGAACGTTTACTGTCAGCTAATGCACCAGAATCTGGCCATATCACTCTATTAGGGTCTGGCTCTAAATTATTAGGTGGCAGTCGTAAAGTTGAGTTAACTAAAGAAGAAGTTCATCAAATTGCGCTTGATGGGTTCTTACCACTGACTGACTTTAATGAGCGCCCAAATCAACGTCAAGCCGCTGTTGTTGAGTTTGGCTTACCTTACGCTTCTGATCCTGCGATCAGTAAACATCTTGCGCAATTTTTAGATAATCATAAAGAAGTCTCAGCAAAAGCATTAGGTTGGGATGATAGTGATTTAGCTGCTCATCAAGATCGTGCTATTCCTGTTGGCCTATTATTAAACGGTGGCGTATTTAACAGCCCTCTCCTTGCTGAACGTTCACTTGAATTAATGAATAACTGGAAAGGTGACACTGTCACTCAATTATCTAACCCTCATCCAGATTTAGCTGTTGCTTATGGTGCCGTAGCTTATGGTAAAGCACGCCATGGTGCACAATTAAAAATTGGCGGTGGCTCTGCGCGTTCATTCTATTTACAGTTAGAAGAGAAAAATAAACAACCACAAGGTTTATGTTTATTGGCAAAAGGCAGCGACGAAGGTGAAGAAATTCGTATGACGAGCCGCCGTTTTTCGTTAACTTTAGGTGAGCCAGTTCGATTCAACCTACTCTCAACGACAAAAGACCAACTTGCTACCTCGGGCATGATCACTGAGTTAGCCGATCCAAGTTTTGTTAGCTTACCGCCTTATGTCGTAACACTTGAATCAAGTAAATCAAAAGAAGAATTACACGCCAACCAAAAAGATCGCGTTGAAGTAACCTTAGCTTGTCAATTTACTGAAGTCGGCACCATTAAGATTGAATGTGTTTCTGTTGAGGATGATTCGCAACGTTGGTTAGTAGAATTTGAAGTACGTAACCAAGCTTCGAATAAAGGAGCTAACCTTGCAGACCAGATTAGCCTTCCCCCTCGCCTTCCAAATGCAATTGCAAACATAAAAGAAGCCTATGGCGGTAGTAAGCTAAATCCTAATGCGATTAAAGCCTTTTCTAAAAACATAGAGAAGCTGATAGGTAAACGTGAATCATGGGATTTAATTACCTCTCGGGAACTAGCAACCGCATTACTAGACAGTAAAAAACGTCGTCGTCGCTCTGATAAACATGAACAAAACTGGTTAAAAATGACCGGTTTTGCACTACGCCCTGGTTTTGGATACCCTGCTGACGAATGGAAAATTAGCCAAGCATGGGAAACCTATCAACAAGGTATTCAGTTTGAATCAAAGCAATCTTGGAATGATTGGTGGACATTCTGGCGTCGTATCTCTGGTGGTTTAAGCCAAGAGCAACAAGAAACCATTTTGGCAGATATTGCTAAATATTTGCATCCAGCTTCTTTACGTAACCCTAAAACACTAGAAGATGCGACAAACAAAAGCTATGAGGCGATGGTTCGCTTAGCTGCAGCTCTAGAACATCTAGATGTTGAAGATAAAACATTAATCTCAACGTGGGTGTTAGGTCATGCTAAAAATGGCAATCAAGCGCAGGTACATTGGTGGGCATTGGGTCGTATTTGTTCTCGTTCTCCATTTTATGGAAGTCAGCATAACCTTATTCCGGCAAGCCAAATTGCTCAGTGGCTACCTACACTGCTAGAACAAGATTGGAAAGCACAACCAATGGCAGGTTTTGCCGCTGTTATGATGGCACGATTAACCGGTGATAGAACTTTAGATGTCTCTGATGAGCTACGTCAAAGTATCATTGATAAACTGAAGAAGAGTCGCTCTCCACAAAGCTGGATAGAATTAGTATCTAGTCAACAAGCGCTAACAGAAGCCGATTCTAAACGTTTATTTGGTGATGCCTTACCTGCAGGATTACGTCTAATTAATTAGCTTTAACCAATGACAAAAATAAGACAAAGAGTCTTTTTTGCGTCATTTTTGTCAAAGCTACGCAAACAAACTAAAATTTCCTTCAAAATTGTGATGAATTAAGTATACTAAATTCATCACAATTTGAAGGTAACCTGAATGATCCATATCGTTATTTTAGCGACTATGGTGTTACTTTATTTTGTTGGTTGGTCTCGCTTCGGTACTCGAGAATTACGCAATGCGGCTAAGAGGTTCAGTGGAATTATCCCCGCCCCTCAAGAGTTGGTTATTGAATGGATTATGTATAATAAACAGATATTGGATATCAATGAGTTTCAACGTTTCATCATCCATTTAAATAGAGCAAGCACTGAAGATTTAAAAACTGAACTAGATAGTTTTTCACATTATCTTGAAATACACGCTCCTGAGTATGTTCTTTCAAGAACTCATTCTTAAACTATTTCATTAATCAAACAAAAAGGCTCATAGTCAATGACTGTGAGCCTTTCTTCATTTGAATGTTTTATAACGACCTAAGTTAACTTCTTGAGCCTAGTTTCACTTTGCCTTTTGAATTAAACCATAAAGCTTGTGATTTCTTTTTACCGATAAGAATTGGTAAATCATCATAAAATAAGAAGTTTTTCCATGTTTGCTTAAACGTTCCCCAAGAAGTTTCAATCAGGTTATATTTTTCATAACAAAAATATACCGTCACATCATCAGCCCAATCAATGAACTCTAATACCTCTTCTGGTAATGCTTCGTTGTCACTATCCCAACGGTGCTGCCAATCAATTTCATTACTCCATGAGCTTTTTTTCATTGGCCATTCTTTTGAACCAAAATGATCTGCGGTTGGACTATTCGCACTGATAAAGTCATTCCAAACCTGAGCAGATTTTGCTTGAGTGAATGGCTTAATTAATGGTAGTAATGCATCATCAACTGGCATTGATTGATGAGTGAAAATCCATTTGCGGTTGTATTCATCTAAAGGTAAATAGCTCATAGTTCATTCTGTATTTAAGACATGTACACCTATTCTATCGTCTTTTTTTATTAAGCCCAAATAAGAATATTTAACAGTGGGTTGATTTTTATCATTAAGCCCCTCATTACAATAGTATTGAATAACAAAGCTATACTGATTCTATAAATTAGTATTCATTAAAATTATAATTATTCGGTTACACATGCCTTCTGCTTCGTTTATGTGTAATCACCATTACAAGGATTATTTCATGATCACGCATGTTGGCATATTAGATCAAGACCCCGTCCGTCTTGTAACTCCCCTTCTTGATCTCTCCGTAAAAGGCGAGCATATGATTTTCATTGGCGACGAAACACAAAAAGACATGTTTCATCGTTTAGAAAGCATACTTCAATATAAAGGGATCACCTCTGATTTCTATGAAATACCAAATATCGTAGATACCCATTTAATCAAAGAGTCTTTACAAGCACTAGCTGCTGAAATGAAGCTACACTTTAGTGATATTAAGCTAAATGCAAGTTGTGGTCTTCGACACCGTCTTCTTTCTGCCTATGAAGTGTTTCGTTCATATCATTGGCCAATTTTTGTTGTTGAACCATTCAGCGATAAATTATGTTGGCTTTATCCTGACGGCAGAAAACAAAAGCATGTAGCAGATAATATCCGTTTAAGTGATTACCTCGCTATCTTTGGTGCGCGTTGTGAGTTTTCTGAATCTGAGCTTCCAGAAAGCATTGATAAACGTCTGCGTGAGCTTTGCCAGCGTTGGGCAAGTAATGCACTAGAATTAGGCCCAGGTCTTGCTACATTAAACTACTTAGCGACGACTTGTCGTAAAGAGCAACGTTTAGATGTAGAAGTAACTGAAAAACAACAAAGCTACAAAGAACTAAATATGTTGCTAACTGATCTTGTTGAAACAGGATTAGCTACCTACGAAAACGGCACATTAACTTTCGACTGTGAAGAAGCACGACGCTTAGCTAACGGTGAGTGGTTAGAAATTTTAGTTCATAATACCGTGGTTGATATTCAACAATACCTACCTACTCTGCAAGACCATTCATTGAATGTTCAAGTTCATCGTGAAATTGGAACGAAAGACGTTCGTAATGAACTTGATGTGGTTAGCATAGTAAATAACAAGCTGCATATCATTGAATGTAAGACTAAAGGTATGCGAGATGATGGCGATGACACTCTCTATAAATTAGAATCGTTACGTGACCTTCTAGGTGGCTTACAAGCACGAGCCATGTTGGTAAGCTTCCGCCCTCTACGTAATAACGACATTATGCGAGCACAAGATTTAGGCTTAGCTATTATTGGCCCTGATGAATTGGGCGATCTTAAAAAGCATCTTCTAAATTGGTTCTTAGCCGCTGGTGGTCATTAATCATTGAGCTAAACTAATTTAACAATAAAAAGACCGATGATTTGGTCTTTTTTATTTTCTGCCGTGTACTCTCGATACAAAAATGCCGCTGATTCATTTGAACCAACGGCATCTTAATATCTTTTTATGTTCTTCTACTATAGAAGATTACGAGCAGCTTCAATAACAACCTTGATTGAACGTGCTTCAGTTTCTTTTAATGTCGCGTGATCAGGTGTCTCTTTTTGAGTACGGTTGATAATTACGCCCGCAACACAACCCGCACGTAAACCAGAGCTTGCACACATTGTTAATAATGTTGCTGATTCCATTTCAAAGTTCAGTACGCCCATGTCTTGCCACTCTTGCATAGAACCTTGGAAACGCTTAACAACACGACCTGAGAACGTATCGTAACGTTCTTGACCTGGATAGAAAGTATCACTTGATGCTGTAACACCTGTGTGAACGGTTGCACCTTGGTCAACAACCGCTTTACGCATTGCTGTTGCAACATCAAAGTCAGCAACTGCAGGGAATTCCATTGGAGCAAAGTGAAGACTTGCACCATCTAAACGAACAGAACCAGTAGTCACAATCATGTCACCTACATTTACATGCGGTTGAATTGCGCCTGTTGTACCTACACGTAGGAAAGTACGAACACCCAATTGCGCTAGCTCTTCAACAGCAATAGAAGTCGATGGACCACCAATACCCGTTGAACATACTACAATTTTCTTGCCATCTAGCTCAGCTAAGTACACTGTGTATTCACGGTGGCTTGCTAGAAATTTAGGGTTTTCCATTTGCTCTGCGATTTTTTGAACACGTGCTGGATCACCAGGAATGATCGCCATTTCTGCACCTTGAAGATCTGCCTGTGTTACGCCTAAATGGAATACTGCTGCTGTCATGGTTAACTCCTTGCGATTGTAGGGTCGCGTTAATTTAATTAGTTATATTTGATTCGATGAAGTTACTTTACCCAAACGACCTTTGCATTATTGTGATTAAGATCCCGAAAGGAATGTTGATAAGCTACACTCTTGCAAAGAAAACCGATTGGCATCACAAAAAATAAAGATTATCGATTAACTTATACTCAAGATTAACTCTACTGACAGAGCCTTACAATAATTTCAAACTCAATAAGTATAATTACATGCTCAATATTTGAACTCACAGATGTTCTAGAAAAAACGAAATACGAACAACAAAATTAATTTACCTCTCTCAATATCACTTTTTTAATAATTAAAAACCTTAGGATTGGCTTTTTTCCCTCTCATATCCTTAACTTATAATAAGTTATATATTGTATATTGAGGTCACGGATGAATAAGCAGTCAGAGAAAAATAACTCAAATAATAAAGCTGAATCACTTTTAAATTCGAAAAAAGAAAAGTCACCGCTTAAACATAAAAAAAATAAAAACCAAACCTATTTAGCAAAGAGACTCTCTCTATATCCTCAATTAATGTTAATTTTACCCAGTTTTTCTTTGTCTCAAACTCTTACATCAGAAGACAATATTGAAGAAAAAGACTCAAATATAGAAAGCGGTACATTAGATGTGTCGAATTCTCATCATAATGAGTCACTCATTTCACCTCTAGCTCCTATTGTTGAAAACAAAATGAGTAATATTCAACCTAACCAAGATGATGCGAATGAACACACTCCAATGGCAACGCCCAGTGCACGAAGTAGTTCCCATTTAGCCTCACACGCAATAACTCCTATTGGGATTCTTCCTACGCCAGTGCAAAACCATACAATCAACCAAGCTCCTGCTATGTTGGTTACCCCCCCTACGACCTTAAGCACACCTCCTCTACAGCACTCACAGCAGCAAGCTATTATTTCAGGAAAAGACTCTGCGACAACAACCGAAGATGTGACAACTCATGTCACCGGAAAGCTGACAGTAATAGACCCTGATCTTGGTGAGGCTCATTTTTCAAACACTGATATTTCAGGTTCACTAGGCACTCTGCACCTCACTAACTCTGGAGCATGGACGTACGATCTAGATAATACTAATCCTACAGTTCAAGCATTAGGTAAAGGCTCAACAGCAACAGATTCCATCACGGTACACTCTGCCGATGGTACGCCTCATCAAGTGACTATCACGGTTAATGGCACTAATGATAAAGCCGTGATTGCAGGCACAGATTCTGGTGCAGTAACAGAAGAATCTCAACTTCACGCCTCAGGTACACTGACTGTTACGGATATTGATATAGGCGAAACGCACTTCTCAAATACCAATATTATTGGAACTTTAGGTACGTTGCACTTAACAGATAACGGTTCGTGGACATACGATTTAGATAACACAAACCCGACAGTTCAAGCATTAGGTAAAGGCAGGACAGCAACCGATACCATCACCGTTCATTCTGCCGATGGCACGCCTCATCAAGTGACTATCACGGTTAATGGCACTAATGATAAAGCCGTGATTGCAGGCACAAATTCTGGTGCGGTGACGGAAGAATCTCAACTTCATACCTCCGGCACACTGACTGTCACCGACGTCGATACCGGTGAAGCGCACTTCTCAAATACCAATATTATTGGAACTTTAGGTACGTTGCACTTAACTGATAACGGCACATGGACATACGATCTAGATAATACTAACCCGACCGTTCAAGCACTTGGGCAAGGTCAGCAAGTAAAAGATATTATTAGTGTTCAATCAGCCGATGGTACACCCCACCAAATTACAATAGTTGTAAACGGTAAAAACGATGCAGCTGTCATTACGGGGACAACCACAGGCGCGGTAACAGAAGATCGTATCAATGGTATGCAATGGTTGTTAACAGGTGGGAAAATGCATGTCTCCGATAGCGATTCTGGAGAGGCTAAGTTTGATCCTGTAATACACGCGCACAATTATGCGGGCATTGGTTATACCTCCGCACTTGGTGCAGAGGTCATCGTAACTCCGGACGGTGATTGGCACTATCAACTTGATAATAATATTATCCAAGTCCAGTCTCTGGGTCAGGGGCAATCCTATATCGATAAAGTCACAGTGCATACTGTTGATGGAACCATGCAAGAGCTACAAGTCACCATAACTGGTACCAATGATGCGCCTACCGTTACTGGAAGTCGCGTGTTGCCTACGGGTACCGAAGATCAAACACTACATATCACTCAAACTCAGCTCATAGCTGGTGCGAGTGATATTGATAAGAACGATGCTGGCACTTTGCATGTAGATGCTGTAACGGCTGATCACGGTACAGTAACGAATAACCCCGATGGCTCATTTACTTTCCATCCAGACAAAGATTATAACGGCCAAGTTCACTTCACTTATGATGTAAAAGACGCTCATGGAGGCTCAGCACAAGCAACGGCGTCGACAACGCTTGCTGCAACATCTGATTCAGCCATTATTAGTGAAGTATCGACTGACCACGTCACTGAAGATGGTTCACACAGCAGACACAATGCTGGCGTCACAACTGAACTTGCAAATGGACAGCTACAAGTTGTGGATCCAGATAGCGGGGAGAATAAATTCCAGTACAGCCAGTTTGGTGAAACAGCAGTTCACGATCCGTTTGGTGGCATGTTACGTATTGATAGCATGGGCAATTGGGGGTACAGCGTTAATAATGCCAATTTGCAACACCTTGCTCAAGGACAAACTGAAACCGTTGTCTACCGTGTTCATAGTTATGATGGAACGGCATACGAGTTGCACATAGACGTTGTTGGCACCAATGACGCACCAACCGTTACCCAAGTTGCGCTAAGTAACGGCACTGAAGACACGCATTATCAAATGCAAGCGAGTCAGTTTGGATTTACGGATGTTGATAGTGGCGATACGCTACATTCAGTTGCAATCACAGATCTACCACCAGCAACACAAGGTAAGTTTGTACTTGATGGTCACGATATTACTGCGGGGCAACACATCCCTACAGCTGACATCAGTAAACTTCAGTTCGTTCCTGCGCAAGATTTTAATGGTGATGTTCAGTTTAAATATACTGTTAACGATGGGCATACCGACTCTACAGAAGCTACAAATACACTTCATTTTGATGCCGTTGGGGACGCAGCAGTAATCACAGGAACTACAACTAGCGATGTCGATGAAGGGCATGGCACCTATCATGACCGGTCACCAAACTACGCACAGCCTGGGATGGCTAAATTAACCAATGACCCTTTATACACTGATGGCAAGTTAGAGATTATTGATCCAGACACTGGCGAAGCACAATTTGACACAAAAGGCGTAGGCTACTCGTACCATGGCACTTATGGTCAATTAATACTAAATGCAGATGGCAATTGGCATTATAAAGTTACCGTCGGTAGTAACCAACAAAACGTGGCCACACAGATCGATCAATTAGGCGATGGGCAGCAATTAACGGATACGATTACCGTTTATTCTAAAGATGGTACGGCTCAAGACATTGTGATTACCATTCACGGCGATAATGATAGACCTTATATCAGTTCTGAAGTAACACTTGTCACAGGTACAGAAGATACAGCGCTAACTTTCACCAAGGCTGATTTACTTGCCAATACTGTTGATGTGGATGCCAATGATGCAGGTAAACTTTCCATTGCTAATCTGTTAGTCGATCACGGTTCTGTTGTTGATAACAAAGATGGCACCTACACTTTTACTCCAACCAAAGACTATAACGGACAAGTTCATTTTAGCTATGACGTGACAGATGCGCATGGTGGTATCACTGCAACAGGCGCGAATTTACACTTACAAGCAACTGGCGATGCTGCGACTATTACTGGAATTGATCAAGGGAATGTGACAGAAGATCGTGGTTATATTGATACACAATATAATCTTCATTTTGATGGAAAATTAGATATTGTTGACCCGGACCAAGGTGAAGCTCAATTTGATATTCAAAGAGGCCACACCTATCACGGAATTGGCTATGATACAAAAATGGGTGGGTGGGTACTTTTACAACAAGATGGTACTTATACTTATACAATTGATAATCGTAAACCAGAAATTCAAAATCTTGGGTCAACAGAGACTCTTGTCGATAAAGTGACAATCCACAGTGTCGATGGAACAAGTCATGAAATTCAGATCACAATCCACGGTACAAATGATGACCCTAAGGTTTCTTCGGTAACAACTCTTCCTGCAGGAACTGAAGATACAGATGTCGTTCTACACGCTTCTGATTTACTCGCCAACGCTACAGACATCGACCACAATGATGCAGGGCAACTCTCAGTGGCCAACCTCACCGCCGACCATGGCAAAATCACCGATAATCATGACGGTACTTTTACCTTTCATCCTGCCCTAGATTACAATGGGAAAGTCTCTTTTAGCTATGATGTAAAAGATGCACATGCTGGCAGTACAGCGACTTCAGCGAGTATGACGTTAGCACCAACCAGTGATGCGGCGGTTATTACAGGCTCCGGTTCTGGGGTTAAAGAGGATATCAATGTGGATATCTCCAGTGGGCATCTCCTTGGAGCTTCTGGTGTGTTCCATGTTGTTGACCCTGATGGTCCTGCACAGTCGCAATTCCCAGATGTGCTCTATGGTGGTATTTATCAAGGGTCTCATGGTGGAGATCTTCAGGTGAATAGTAATGGTAACTATTACTACCATATAAGTAATTATTTAGTACAACATCTCTCAGAGGGTGAAACACTCAAAGAGGAGTATACCATTCACAGCGTTGATGGAACTCAACACAAAGTGGAGTTTACCGTTGAGGGGACCAATGATAAACCAGTCCTCTCTGCCCAATCACAATCGGTAACTGAAGGTGGAACCCTTTTATCTGGTCAGATGCATGCCACGGATGTGGATACAAAAGACACGCATACCTTCACTATTGACAAAGCTGTAGATGGCTTAACCTTTAACAATGATGGTAGTTACACTTTTGACCCCTCCCATGCAAGTTATCAAAACTTGGGAGTAAACAATGACCAAGTTATACATGTTCAGGTAAAAGTGGATGACCATAATGGTGGTACGGATACGAAGACTCTAACGTTAGTTGTACACGGAACGAATGACGGTGCAACAATTGGCGGACAAGACACCTTTACTGTTCAAGAGGATCATAACCTTACCCTAAACTCCGGTAATACGATCATATACAACGGCCAATTGACCATTACTGACGCCGATGCTGGAGAAGATCATTTTGATGGGAATCTTCATCAAAACCAACAAACAGGCACATGGGATACCGGATATACAACACAGGAAGGTGGAAAACTCATTCTTCAATCCAATGGTTCATATCGCTATGAAATTGATAATAGCCTCGCAAAGATTCAATCTCTCGGTAGTAGTGAAACTTTAATTGATACTGTTACTGTACGTTCTGCTGATGGTACGCCTCATCAAATTCAAGTCACTATCCAAGGTGACAATGATGCTCCAGTTGTTAGCTCCGCAGTTACACTTACGGCTGGTACTGAAGATACAGATGTTGTTCTACACGCTTCTGATTTACTCGCCAACGCTACAGACATCGACCACAATGACACGGGGAAACTCTCTGTAGCTAATCTTATCGCTGATCATGGAACGATTACCGATAATCACGACGGAACCTTCACCTTTCATCCTACACAAGATTACAACGGCAAAGCCTCCTTTACCTATGATGTACAGGATGCACATGGTGGAATTGTGGCTACATCAGCCTCGATAACTCTCGCTCCCACTCGAGATGCAGCTGTGATTTCTGGCGATGATACTGGGACGATTATAGAAGATCATAATGTTGGTCATAGTTCATTACACCCTGTTGCCGCATCGGGTTTGCTGGGTGTCACTGATCCTGATGCAGGGCAAGACCATTTTCAGGTCAATCAGTTAGGAGAACAGGCGATTCACGATCCCTTCGGTGGTTTTTTACGCATTACACCTAGTGGCGCTTGGGGATATGAAGTAGCTAACAGTCGCTTGCAATCGTTAGCTGAAGGTGAAGTAGAAAAGGTTGTATATCGAGTTTATTCTGCAGACCACACTGCCCACGATATAACAATAACGGTGACAGGCACCAATGATCAGCCGACCATCACTGCGACGACACTTGCACATGGCACTGAAGACACGCACTACCAAATGCAAGCCAGTCAGTTTGGGTTCAGTGATATCGACACTGGCGATACGCTACATTCCATAGCAATCACAGATCTACCATCAGCAACACAAGGTAAGTTTGTGCTTGATGGACACGATGTTACAGCGGGGCAACACATCCCTACAGCTGACATCAGTAAACTTCAGTTCGTTCCTGCGCAAGATTTTAATGGCGATGTTCAGTTTAAATATACAGTTAACGATGGGCATGTTTACTCACAAGAGGCTACTAACACTCTTCATATTGATCCTGTAGCCGATGCCGCCACATTTACCGGCGACTCCGGCAGCATAGGTGAAGATACAAACATTCACCACAACGTGCATACCACGGGGTCAGCAACCATTCCAGATGCCCTTGTTTGTAATGGACACCTGGTTATTTCTGATGTTGACGGACAAGGTGAAGCAGCATTAGACCTCAAAGGTCAGCAGTTTGTATCACAAGATGGAACCTATGGTCACTTTGTCATTAAGGCTAATGGCTCTTGGCTCTATACCGCAAACAACAACAACACGCCGATTCAAGACTTAGATAATGGACAAACGCTCACTGACAGCATTGAAGTCACATCAAAAGACGGTACCAAGCATTCAATTACCGTCACGATTAATGGAACCACCGATGATCCTGTTCTTCACAGCCTCAGTGATTCCGGTGTTCAACATAGTGGTCCAGTTGAAGGGAACCTAATTACTGGCTCTGGGACGGGTCAAGGATTGAGTGGTGCAGCGACAGACACCGATTCCAACGCACATCTGGTGTTGCAAGATATTCAAATAAAAGACCCCGTGTCAGGTTATGTCGCGGTAAGGCCGGGGCAACCACATACTATGGCCGGTATCGGTACACTCGCGATCGAAGCGAATGGTCATTATACCTTCACCCCGGAAGCCGGCTTTACAGGTAAAGTGCCAAGTATGGTTTATCGTGTCGGCGATGATGGTGGTAACCCAATAGGAGATTCTTCTCAAAATTCGCTCTCTATTGAAGTCACCCCTCCCCTACAACATGCGCCAACGGTTACAGCGCAAACCGTTTCTACAAATGAAGACATCACCAGAACCTTTACAACCAGTGAATTTGGTTACAGTGACCAAGATGGCGACACTTTACAGTTCGTGACTATTAGCAGCATACCGAGTCATGGATTATTACTCTTAAACGGTAATGCCGTAACCGCCAACCAGCAAATCAATAAGGCAGACTTAGACGCAGGTCATTTAACCTTTACGCCAATCAGTAATGAAAACGGTGCAAACTATGCGCAATTTACATTTACTGCAAATGATGGCCATCAAGATTCAGCAAGTGCAACAATGATAGTGGATGTTAATGCAGTAAATGATGCACCTATCGTTGGATCGAGTTTTATTAGTTCTTTAGAAGATAAACCTCATGCGTTCACCACTGCTGACTTTAAATACTCTGATATTGATGGCGATGCGTTAAACCATCTCACGATTACCAATGTCGCCCATGGCGTGTTATCGCTGAACGGCACCACAGTAAATGTTGGTGATGACGTCAGCGCCTCCGACGTTTCATCACTCATCTTCACCCCAACTCACAACTACTATAGTTCCGGTGTCAGCGGATTAGGGGCGGTGCAATTTACCGCAAACGATGGTCATCTTGATTCAAAAGAAGGGTCAATACTCATTAATATAGCGAGTGTCGCTGACCCTGCAACATTCAGTGGAGACTCCACAGGGGTTGCCCAAGAAGACACGACACTTCAAGCATCAGGCACCTTAACGGTAAGCGACCCTGATGGAACAACAGGGTTTATCCCGGTACAAGGTGGATCTGGTATAGCAGGAAGCAAAGGCTATGGGCATGCTCATATCGATGCAAATGGTCATTGGACTTATAACTTATACAATAATCACTCAATCGTTCAACAACTAGGTCAAGGGCAAACGGATACTGAAACCATTACGGTTCAATCTGCAGATGGTACGCACCATGACATCGTGGTCACTATTACCGGAACCAATGATCTACCGACTGTATCAGAGAAGCCACAAGCAGGTCATGTTGTCGGCCAACATTCGGTCGATGAAGATTCAGGTCTTAACCCCGCGGGCCAACTGATCATCAATGATGTCGATGGTGATACCACCACCGTAGCTCTAGACCCAGCACACAGCGCGGCCTATGGGCATGTTATTTTTGATTCGCATAGTGGCGCTTGGGTTTATCACCTAGATAACAACAACCCCGCTGTAAATGCCCTTAACGATAACGATACGCTGCAAGACAAGTTCACTTTGCTTGTTGATGACGGGCACGGCCAAAAAGTACCACAAGAGATTACGATGACCATCAATGGTCATACCGATGCGATACCCCACGCAACATTACTTAACCCACCCAGAATATCAGGAGGTGCCGGACATCAAGATCTCCATGCAACCCTTGGTATACCACCCATTATTCATCAAGGCACACCAAGCTTGCTAACTGGTTGGGGGATTTCTGATGGGCATGGCCATTCCCTGTCTCACCTACAAGGCCAATTTGGAACGCTGAATGTGAATCCTGCAACTGGTGAACTCCATTATGACTATGCTCCGAGTTCTGGTGTCATCAAAACACATAGCGGGGGAAACTATGGTGGTACTGATGAAACTGACACATTTGTGCTAACACTCGGAGGCTCTCAAAACTCCCATGTTGAAGTTCATCTACATTTACACTCTCAATCGGTACACGGTCACAGTGGTCATCATATCGATCAAACAACCCTGACAGGAATGGATGTATCACCAATTTCGACTGCTCACCCTGCTCCACCACCACCGCCTCCAGTACAACATGATGAGCCAGACATGACTTCACAAGCGGACTTTACGGTTACACTAAGCGATGACAGTTATCTAGATTTAACCCAACACGCTCACCATGAATCAGATCAGAAAACCAGTCACCATGGTGCTGCCGCATACCTAGATGCCTTAGGTATACAAGAAGATACGACATCTCCGGTTGAGCACGATCAACCTACCGATATGGACATCGTGCTTGCACAAGTAGACCAACCAAATTCATTTAGCCATGACAGTACACACTTGGATATGTCAGATTCGCTGGAACACCATGATGCAAACATCAACCATAACCAAGATGATGAGCACCATCATCACAATGATATCGACGGGTTACCAGATATAGACCCTAACTCATAACACTTAACTTAAAGTAAACAGGTTCGGGAGCATTACTTGCTCCCATTATTTATCTCTAAACAACATACAAATTGAGAAAATGGCAATCAAAAAAGGAGCACATGATGTGTGCTCCTTTTTTATGCTTTATTGTTCTTATTAGTTTACTCTCAGTAATTATCTATAACGATTACCTTTCACCAAACGCCGCGCTCACGTTGGTGTAAATCGGTTTCCATAGGTATTGGAATACTGACTTCTCACCAGTGGTAATGTTTACCTCACCAGTCATACCAGGCAGGATAGAAAAACTTTCAGGATTATCTCTAAAGTATGGCTTATCAACCGAAACTGTAACCTCATAATAAATATCACCCCGTTCACTTTTACTGGTTGTCGGTGATATTTTTTCTACTTCCCCTTTTAACGCACCAAAGCGACTGTAATCAAACGCATCCACTTTAATTCGAGCCGGTTGCCCTATGGAGACAAAGCCAATATCTCTAGGAGATAAACGAGCTTTAAAACTTGCCTTTCCATCGACAGGAACAATCTCTGCAATCGTCCCGCCGGGAGTAATTACCCCTCCATTTTGAGTAGAAGGGATACTTTGAACCAACCCTTTTACTGGCGATTTAACAACAGTATCTAATACTTTTTCTTTACCTGAGCGAATACGAGCCTTTAAACCACTTAAATCTGCTTCGGCTTTAGAGCGCTCAATATTCGCCTGAACTCTGGCCTCTGCCCCCAACTGTTTTAACTGAGCGACCACGGTTTCCGCTTTACGCTTTAACACATTCTCTTGGCTCTTTGCTTGTTGGATTTCTTTTTCAATCGACGCTAATTTTTGCTTCATTTCTAGCACTCTTAGCTTAGAAATATTACCCGCTTTCTGCCCTTTAACTAAAATATCCAACTCTTGTTTTGTTGCATTCAATTGACGTTGATAAACAGGCAACTCAGTTTGTAATCCTTCTAATTCCGCAGCGACCTGAGCTTGCTCTTTAATCACAGCACTTCGCTTTTGAAAAAATAACTCTTTCTCAGCAGCAAGTTGTTTTAACTGCTGTGATACTTGCCTAGGATAAAAATCGGCGTATTTTGAAAAATCAGGGTCTCGTGTTTCGACTAATGAATTCAAACGTTCAATAGTAAGCTCTAAAGCAGCTCTTTGGGCATTCAATTCATCCAAAGCTGTATTTTGAAATTTAGAGTCAAACTCAATCAGTGTTTGTCCTTTTACGACTAAATCACCTTCAGATACCAGAATTGATTTAAGCCGACCACCAGTCTCACTTTGAATGATTTGACGCTCTCCTTCAGGAATAACTGACCCCTTTGCTTTAGCAATCTCATCAACATTAGTAAATACCGACCACCCTATAAATAAAATCAAACAAACAGCAATAAAGTAAGTACTCAATGTCAATAAACGAGCCGTGACTTTTGATTCAATAATATCTACATTTTGTTTATTCATAGAGATGCCTCCGATGCTGATTCTAAATTCGACGTTTCTGGTAATGGCCCTGCGTATACAAGTGCCCCACCATCAAGCACTATCACTTGATCTGCTAGCTTTATTAATTCAGGATCATGAGATGAAAAAACAATGGTCGATCGTCCTCTGCGTTGCGATAGCCATTGCTGAAAAAGATCTCGAGATGGGATATCCATTACCGGATTATCTAATAAATACAGTGGATATTCATGAAGGTACAGCTTCGCCTGTGATAACACCTTTGCTTCATATCCAGATAAAGCGTGAGAGATCTTCACTACAACAGATTCATTTAGCTGAGTATCTAAACCGCTAGGTAATGTTCTAAACCATGCTTCGCCACCCACCAGCTTAATTGCATTAATAATAAGAGCATCATCAATGCTTTTGTTATCACTCACAAACTCACGAACAGTTAATAGTAATAATTCAGGCTTTGCTGAGTAGTACCCTAACCATTGTCTGTATATTTGGGGGTCATATTGTGACAAATTATGGTTATTAACCTTAATTACCCCATTCTGTGGTTGATTTAACCCTGCCAATAATTCAAGTAACGCCGTTTTCCCACTTGCCATTGGTCCTGTAATAGCAACAACTTGGCCTGATTCTATTTTCAAAGACAGTCCTGAAAGTGCAGGTTTCATTTGCTGTGGAAAACGCAAAGTAATTTGCTCTAACTCTATTGTTGGATTATCTGACGGTAATGAATGGTGTTGAAATGAAAAGTCACCTTCCACTTTTTGATTCATTGATTGATTGATTTGTAATTTTGCTTGCTTAATTTGAGTAAAACGAGCACTACTATTAGCGAGCATTTGAGCTGGTCCCGTGACCCTTGATATAAGCATCATGGTGGCAATTAATCCCCCAGCGGTCATCACTTGATTAAAAATAAGATCAATACCAAGAGCCACTACTGCCAATGTACTGAGTAGGCCTAATGCATAATAAATTGACGTATATTTGGCTTGATGCGCATTATGAAAGAAGCCGTTCTTTGCCGCTAAAACATTAGCTTTTTCAAAACGTTTTATCCAAAATTTACTCATGTTCGCACTACGTATAAAAGCTAATTTACTATTCAATTCAAATAATAATGAATAACGTGTTGTGCCTGAAACTGTTGTTTGATGGGAAGACCTAGCTAATTTTTTTTGACTGTGATGGGCTAACCCATAATAACAAAGTAAAGAAATGACAGGAACGATAACGAGCCAACCACCTAAAAAGCCAATTGCAATAAGAAAAAGCAAAACAAAAGGTAAATCAAATAATGCTCCGCCTAGTGGGCCTTGAAGTAAGCCTTTAAAGCTTTCAGCTGTAGTGAGTCGAGACATTAATGCAGATGATGGTAATGAGCGATTAGCTAATAATGAAGATCGAAAAACTCGATATAATACAGTTTCTGATATTTCTCGACTGATCCGATTTGAAATCGTTGTAAGTAATTGGCTTCGAATTACCTTTAACAAAAGCATCATTAAAAATAATAAAGCGGCTCCAATAGCTATCCCAAGCAATTCATGCTCTGCGTCCCCACCAATAACATGATCATAAATTGACATCGTAATAAAGGGGATAACTAACGCAAATAGATTAGCAAAAAAGCTAACCAATAAAAGCTTAGGTAGTAATGGTTTAAATTTACCAATCCGCTCACCTACCCAATCTGGTGCATTTTTCTCTTTAGGTTGTTCATGAATAAGAACGACAAGAGAAGAAAGCTGATTTTCAGGCCAGGTTTCGCTTTCAAACTCACCTTGTTGATAAGCTTGAAACTCATTCAATAAAAATCGACATACTTTAATTTCATCATCATTTATATACAGTGCCGCTAAATGTGACGTTGATGCTAATGCCCTTGAATAAGGGTGAACAGTATAAGCAATTCCTAACCGCTCCAATAAGGTAAAAATATCATTAACACCTTCAAGCTTATTTGATGAAATCCACTCTCGACTAAAGGCATGAACATTCGTATTTACGTCCATCGCCATCAATAAATCAATGACTTGAGATTGATAGTTCTTATCCATTAACTTTCTCCTTGTAATGGCATAAGCTCAGCTCGTTTTTGAGCTAATTCAACTAAGCTAGGATGGTCTGTATTTAAAATAATTGTTTTGCCCTCTTTTGATAACAATGACAGCACTTTTGCTAACCTTGTTACAGACTCAATATCTAGGGCTATCTCTGGTTTATCCAAAAACAGTAACGGTGTCGGTTTTGCTAATTGACATACTAACGACACCAACTTGATAGCACCTTGGCTTAGTTGCTCTCCTAATTGAGCACCGACCTTTGTTTCCAAACCATTAGGAAGATCCGCTATGATGCTATTTAAGCCAAGCGCCTCTATTAGAGGTTGAATATCTCCTACTCTATCAACGTTGAAGCCTGTCAAATTATCTAATAAAGATCCTGAAATAAGAATTGGACGGCTGGTTACAAATGCAGTTTGATGGCGATAATCATAATAATCACCGACAGATACATTGTTATTCCAACGTAATTGGCCTCCGGCCTTTGCGTCTAATCCTGAGAGGTTAGCCATCACCTGACTAAGTAAGTCGGTATCCTTACCGTTTAAGGCAATAATTTCTCCTTGCTGCACACAAAAATCTAATTGGTAACAAGAACCAAAGCGTTCAATCGTATAGCCTTCAGCTGTTAAGGATTCAAACATCGGTAATTTTTCTGATTTAATTGTTTCATGTGATGCGATGTTCTCAAATAAATCTTTGACTGAATGGTTTGCAACTTGAAACGAACTGTATTTCAATCTCAATCCGACCAAAGCACTCATAGGAGCAACCGCTCTTCCCGACAAAATAGAACAAGCGGCTAATCCACCAGTGGTTAAATCACCAGATAGCACAGACAAACTCCCAATAATTACCATAACCACAGAGGTTCCCAACGCGGCTATTTGAATACACTCCTGAGCAATAGCGGTATTTCGTTCAGATTCAGCGACGGACAACCATCGATTCTGATTTAATTGTTTAAAGTATTGAAATGTTCTCGACTCTGCTGCCTGTTTTTTCACACCTTCAAGCATAGTAAATACCACGACTAAAAAGTTCATACGGCTAATTTCATTCTCCGCAGCTATTTTTGCGTGTTGATATGATTTACTTGAAAACAACCAAACAAACAGGGCCGCAGCTATCCAAACAATTATTGGAATAAAAACAAGCCCCCCACCAACATAAGCAACCAATGAGAGAAAAATCAAAACAAAAGGTACATCAATTAGCCCACTTAATAGACCACCAGAATAAAATTCTTTGATTGAAGAAACCCCTTTTAATCCCTCTTGCAAATTACCGGGTTTTAAACTTAACAGTTCTTTTGCTGGTAACTCAGTGAGCTGATGTAATATATAGGAGTACATATTTTTTTCTGTGTTGATTGAGGCGGCAGCTAGAATCCAAGAACGAACAAATCGTAGAAATGCATCAAGTAAAATAGCAACACTGGCACCGCAAACTAGCAATACAGCAGTGCCATAACTTTGATTTGGTAGGATTCGATCATAAATTTGTAGCACCACTAACGGAATCGCTAATGATAAAATATTGATAAGCAATGAAGATGGTAAGACCTTCAGCATCACTTTCTTTTGAGTAGAGTAGTAAGAAGACAACAAATCCATTTTGAGTCACCTATGTTTATTACGTATCTAATCAGTTTTGGATAAAACTTTTAGATTTTCAAGTAAACATTTGGTTTTATTTGTTTTTATACTCTACATTAATATAAAAATATAAAGTTCAACGAGAAGAGAGTTCTTATGAAACGAGTTTCATTAAAAACGTACTTATTTATTATTTTTGCGACTATTTTCGCCCTATTTTCAGCACATCTATATATCAATATAAAAAGCGCTGTCACAAAACTATCAAGTGAACATATCGCTGATGTTGCCGAGCTTCACCAGAAAATTATCAGTAATAATGTAAACTTCACCATATACCAAATAGACGCATTAGCAGAAGAAATCTCTGATATAAGCTCATTGGATATTAATAATATCCCACCATCACTAATCAAATTTATATCTTCTGCTTTTTCTCACTCTCCTGCATTAACTAATATATATATCTATGACATTGAAGATAATGGTATTAATTTAAAAAATATTAACGGCACCATCGAAGCAGAATATGCAACTCGTTTATCATTGGAGGAGATGTGGAAAACAAACAAAACATATACCTTCAATAATGAGTATCTTTATTTAAGCCGCTCTAAAAATACGAATCTAAAAATTATCTTACAAATATCGACTTCAATTTTCTTTAAAACAACAGACCACGAACTTGTAAATAAAAGAAATGTCGGATTTTATCTTTATGATTACCAGTTAAAAGAGATAATTTACTCAGACCATGTCCCTACTCCTTTATCTTATTCACAACTACAAGGCGTACTACATGATGAGCATGCGACCGTGTCTCTAGATGGCTCTACCTACACCGCTTTTGTCCACAAATTAAATCGTAGCTCTCTGTATTTTGTATCTCTCATCCCTGGAAGTGTTATTAATCATAACTTTAATACTATATCTAATGATTTATTTTTGAATGTCATCGCCTACATATTTTTCGCGATATTGATTATATTTCTATCCTCTTCTTACATATCAAATCGATTAGTTACACTGCTTAAAAACGCGCAAAAAATAAATCACTTTCAATTTAATCAACAGAAAAAGCAAGATTCGATTGTTAAAGAAATTCATAACCTCAGCAGCACGCTTGAAACGATGGATCAAACTATTGATGATATTTTAAAAATGGTTTTTATCATTGCAAAAAGCGGTAATTTATTTCAATTAGGCGCGATTGTTGATAAAAAAATCCATAAGATTACGACAGGACACAGTTATCTTTATATTACGGATAACGAAAATACATTAAGCAGTATCGAAGGTAAGAAAAAGATCCCTATCAAGAATCAAGAACAATCTTATTACTATGAAGCCTCTGTCCATTACTTCAATTTACATAATGATAAGAAAAAACTCATTGGCTGCCTAGTCATTGAAGTTCCACTTAATCATACTGTCCCTAAATACCGACTATTATTTATTGAACGTTTAGTGCAAATAATCGCAGTATCCATTGATAAACAAAAACTTCTAGAGCAACAAAAAGCCCTTTTGCTTTCTTTTACTAAATCGATTGCCTCTGCCATTGATGCAAAATCTCCTCATACTGCAGGCCATTGTCAACGGGTACCAGAATTAACATTGATGCTAGCAAAAGCAGCTCAAGAAAATCAAAATCAATGGAATAAATTTTCATTGAATGATGAGGAGTGGGAAGAATTATACCTTGCTTCTTGGCTTCACGATTGTGGCAAGCTTACCACTGCTGATCACGTAATAGATAAAGCAACAAAACTGGATATGTTTACAAATCGTATTCATGAGATCCGAACTCGCTATGAAATTCTAAAACGAGATGCTGAACTGTCTTACTTACATGAACTGCTTAAAAGTAGACAAAACACACCAGAATTAGAAAGTAATTACCATAATATAATTAAAGAACTGGATGAAGAGTTTGCGTTTATTGCCCAATCTAACCTCGGTGCTGAATTTTTTAGTGAAGACAATATTGAACGTCTAAATAAAATAGCGAAAAGAACCTTTATTCGCACCTTGGATAAACAACTTGGATTATCATGGGAAGAAAAACAGCGCTTGCCTGATGCAGACAAAATCACTCCGACTATTGAATCCATTTTGCAAGATAGCAGTAGTCATCTCATTCCTTGGGAGCAAAACCGAAAAGCGGATGAACAGTTTAATCTTAAACCTTACCAGAATAAGTTTAATCACGGCGAGATATATAACCTCTCTGCTCAGCGAGGAACCCTAACCAATGAAGAACGTTTTTTAATTAATGACCATATTATTCAAACTATTAATATGCTTAAAGAATTGCCTTATCCTGAACACCTTAAAAACATCCCTCAAATTGCAGGTGGGCACCATGAACAAATGTCAGGTAAAGGGTACCCTTATGCTATTCCTGCATCTCAATTACCGGTAACCGCAAGGATGATGGCTATTGCTGATATTTTTGAAGCACTGACTGCCAGTGATCGCCCTTATAAAACACCAAAGACACTGTCTGAATCATTAAAAATATTGGCTTTCATGGCAAAAAATCAGCATATAGATAAAGAGATATTCCAACTGTTTTTAGAAGATAAAGTTTACCTTGAGTACGCCAACAAATTTTTAAAACCAGAGCAAATTGATGAGATTGATGTGTCGGCTTATCTTACTCTTGCACATCCATAAACAAAAAACCGCCATTCTAAACAAATAAAATGGCGTGTATCGTACGTTTATTTTTCTTTAAAGCGTAATAGACGCAGTGCATTCAAAGTTACTAAGGCTGTCGCACCACTATCAGCTAAAACTGCCACCCATAAGCCAGTAATACCAAACAAGCTGGTGACTAAAAATACCGCTTTTAAACCAAGCGCTAAGGTAATGTTCTGACGAATATTACTTAATGTTGCTTTTGATAGCGCAACCATTGGTGCTAGTTCTTCTAAACGGTTATGAGTTAATGCCGCATCTGCGGTTTCAAGAGCAACATCGGTTCCTCCACCCATAGCAATACCAATAGAAGCGGTCTTCATTGCTGGCGCATCATTAATACCATCACCGACCATTGCCGTTTTTGCCTGCGCAGTTAACTGCTCAACGTATTTCACTTTATCTGATGGCAATAAACCCGCTTTATAGTCAATATTCAACTCTTCAGCAATAGCTTTTGCTGCGCGTTCGTTATCGCCAGTAAGCATGATTGGTTTTATACCTAATTTAACTAACTTCTCAACGGCTATTTTTGCATCTGGACGCAGTTCATCACGCCACGCAAGTAACCCTGAGATCTGCTCATTAATAAGGACTAATACAACCGTTTTACCCTGCTGCTCTAGAAGTGCGATTTGGCTCTCAATTTCAGGGATAACCTCACCATCAAACTGCTGCGGTGCATACAATTCAATACGTTGCTTATTGACGGTACCCTTAATACCTTTGCCAACCACTGTTTCACGGTCATCGGCTTCAATAACAGTTAATCCTTGTTCTTGCGCTTTTATTATTACGGCTCTTGCTAATGGGTGAGATGAGCCCATTTCAACCGCGGCTGATTGCAATAAAATACTTTCTTCGGTTTCAGCTTCAACTAAAACACGAATATCAGTCAGTATTGGCTTACCTTGGGTTAGTGTTCCCGTCTTATCAAATGCGATGTTTTGAATATGACCAAGCTCTTCTAATGCAGCGCCCCCTTTAATCAAAGCTCCGCGTTTTGCCGCTGTAGCTAAACCAGAAGTAATCGCTGCTGGTGTTGATATCACTAACGCACAAGGACAAGCGATCAGTAGCATAGCTAAACCACGGTAAATCCACGTGTCCCATGATTGACCAAACATCAATGGTGGAATAATAATAACCAGTAATGACATCAGCATCATTGCTGGCGTGTACCAACGACTGAACTTATCAAGAAAACGCTCTAAAGGTGCTTTGCGAGATTCTGCTTCCTCAATCAGATGTAAAATACGATCTATCGCATTCTCACCTTGTGCCGAAGTGATCTGAATTTCAATCACACGATCATTAACAATAGAACCAGCCATTAATGGATCGTTAGCCTTTTTATCTACAGGAACTGACTCACCGGTTAGTGCACTTTCATCAAAAGAAGCGAATTCAGAAAGTAAAATTGCATCTGCGGCTAAACGATCGCCTGGAGAAACTTGAACTTTATCTCCTACGTTTAATTCTGATGCTGGAACTTCTTCTTTAGTGCCATCCGATTTAATACGAACTGCAGTATCAGGCACTAAATCCATTAATGCTTTTACACCACTTCTCGCTTTTGCCGATGCATAGCCTTCTAATTGTTCACCTAACATAAACAATAAGATAACCATGGCCGCTTCTACCGTTTCACCTAAATAAACAGCACCGATTGCAGCTACCGTCATTAAAGTTTCGATTGAGAATGGCGATCCATTTATCGCTAAACGAATCGCTTTACGTCCAATAGGAATTAATCCAAATAGACCCGCGACAGTAAAAGCGATGGTGCCTAGTTCTTTATTGACTAAGTTAATACCTGTTGCGATAACTAAGAAAGCAACCAAGGTTAACAATAATATATTCTTTTTCCAGAACGGCTGAGATTCACTCTCTGATGTGTTTTTTGCACCTATATCAGATAGCGGGAAACCTGTGGTCTTAGCCACACTAATAATTTGTTCAAATACCGCTTCGTTCTTCGCTCTTACCGTCAGTTTTTCGGTTGCAAAAATAACGTTAGCATCAATGACATCTGGAATCGCTAGTATAGCTTTTTTCAATTTTGCAGCGCAGCTTGGGCAATCCATTTCAGCAATAAGCCAACTGCGAGATAATGAAGCGCTATTTGGTGTTACAGGGGAAACAACTAAGGGGTCTGATTCTCCAGGATCACTTCCGCAACATGAGTCCGCATCTATTGATTTATCAACGCTGCTACAGCAATCAGCAACCGCGCTTTCTGCCTTTATTGCCGTGATCTTTGGTGCAGCAGCACAACACGAACTTGATGGGTTATGTTTATGATCATGGCTCTGTGTGGTTTTATGAGTAGTACACATGAGAAAATCCTTTCTGTTAGGTAATTTGTTTATCTACACTAACTATAGACCTTAGAGTTAACTCCAAGGTCAAGGATAAGTTTGCTCAAATATAAAAAAAGACACCGAAGTGTCTTAATTTTTAATTATATCAAAATGTTATAGAGATAATATCTACACTGGGTGTTTGAAACAATGTCCAATTGACTCACTCAATGCCTGAAGTACATTTCGACGAGTGATTATCCCAACTAACTTACCTTCTTCTACTACAGGGTAAATTTTAGGTTTGTTATCTGTCATGTTCTGAGCTAAATCAATAATGGTATCTTCAGGTGTGACGGTAAGTACTTCTGTTCTCATCACATCAGAGACTAAATGAGTGTCTTGGCAGTGATAGCTCACCCCAATTAACGATTTAATAAGATCTTGCTCTGAGATGAAGCCAATGACCTCTCGCTGTTCATTCACAACTGGACCACCAATATGTTGCGAAGTAATAAATTGATCTAAAGCCGCTGATAATGACATATCCGCTGTCAAATAAAGAGGTCGTGCGCTCATGTATTGTTTTACTTTTTTATTTTCCATTATAGCCCCCTAACGTGCTATCAATCAGTTTTGATAACTTAAGTGTGGACTATTTTTGGAAAAAAGCTAAATCACTCTTTCCTATCTCTGTGATGGGTGAAACCTATTGAGAAGAAAAATAAACAGTTCTATGAACTACCTAACAAAACATCAATTAAGATTTTCTTATTTTGCTCAACAGAAGACATCACATTTTCATACCCAGCCGTATTATTAGTTCTTTCCATTCTGTGTATAACGGCTAAACATTGCTTAATGTTTTCTGGTGCTTTCATTAAATTCTTCCCTTTTAGCGTTAAAGTCAGAAGCATATAATTCAAGTCTGATGAGTACGGGTAAGTTTGGCCAATTTTAGTCAATTGTGCACTATTATCATCTGCTGACTTTTGAGCTCTTAACCATTGATAAACTTTATTCAATTTTTGAAAGTGAGCCATTGATTGTTGTAACAATAACGGCGCACTTTTTTTCAAACCCGCTTGATCAAATACTTTATACAAAGCAACACATAACTTAACTTCACCAGCCATGGCTAGAACACCAAAGGTGGCCACTCTAAATTCATCCGATGCGACTTTACGCTCAGATAAAAAACGATGATAACAAGTGGCTGCGATGGCTTTCGCTTTATAACGTTTTCCTTGCTTAAATAGTTGACGAGCAATGAAAATATTTATGTAACCTTGTAATTCATCGCGCTTATCCATCGCTATACGTTTTTTTAACGTGATAATAAGTTGACCAAAATAACGACGATATTGTTCCTTATTCAAGGTCATACTTGACTTATAAACAACGTCTGCGATATCCATAATCATCTTATTTAGAGTCGTAGGATTAATGCCTATATGATAAAAACGTTTCATTACCATATTATGCACTAATGCGGGTTCATTATTTTCAATAATAAATGTTAAATAAGAATAGAAAGCTTTATCATTTTTCGGATTATTTTCAAAAGCCTTTGCTAAAGATGTCTGGACTTTAGATAACTGTTTTGCTTCTGTATAAATATCAGCAAGCATTAAATTTGCTTGGAATAAGTACTTTTTAGAGCGCAGTAAAAGCTCAAGAACAGGGATTGCTTTTGGTTTTTCTACCACATGACAATACGCCATTAAATTCTGTGGCATTATTTCGCTTTTATCGTGGCGCTGATACACCTTTTTAAAAGTCGAAAAATCTTTTGCTTTATACAACTCTTCTAGGGTCATATTGAGCAGCATACGATTTTTATACGTTCCAGAATAAGTCTGTGCTCGTTGGATAAAAGCAGATTGAGACCCTTTTACTTCACCCACTAACTTTTCTATAAGTAGTGTTAAGTTAAAAGATTTTTTAATTAGATCATCTATATAACCAAAATTAATTGGGCTATTAACAATAAAATCCGGGAAGAGCTCTCTCGCGTTAATATCATCAACTAATGAATCATCATTATCAATGTCGATAATAAAAATAGGACGTTTTCCAAACTTAGCTTTTTCACGTGCGTGATTAACTATCTCACAAATCACTTCATGATCAGCATAGTGATATTCAATAAAATAATAGTCATAAACAGGCAATTCTGAAGCTCTCATACTGATATTAAAAGAATCAGCACTCTTAAAGCCCGCTTTTTGGAAAAACTGACGGATCTGAGTACTACGTTCTCTTTTTTCAGTAAAAACCAACACATTCATTTGTGGAATACGTCTAATTAACTCAGCACTGCTCATCTATCATATAACTCGAATAAAAGTAACAAAACAACACACCAACCCGTAAAGGATAAAATAACCTTAAAATAGATACAAAATCAACATTTTTGCAAAATAATGGGGGTTACTTCACGGAAATTTTGCGCTATTTTATCACACAATAGCGCAAAATTAAGCTATTTAAATGTTCGTCAATATTGCTTGTAAAGGATGCTGCAACTGCTCTCCTTCAAAGCGTTTTACTTGACTTCGACATGAATACCCTGTGATCAAACAACGCTCTTTATCTAAATTAGCTAAGTTGCCTCTCCAGCTTAAATCATAAATTGCTTTTGAAGTTTCTAATTTATCTGCTTCATGACCATAAGTCCCTGCCATGCCACAGCACCCAACAGGAACGGTATTAAGCGTTAACCCAAAGTGAGTAAATATCTCACCCCACTCTTTCTCTGCATTAGGCATTTTTGTCTTTTCAGTACAGTGAGCAAATAGTTTCCAAGGTCTTGTATCAAATACTGTCGCTTTATCAAAAGAGGATAATTTAGGATACAGCCACTCATGCACTGTCAGTACAGTAAAATCACCACGATTATCCGTCAAAATTTCATTGTATTCGTCTCGATAACAAAGAACTAAAGCAGGATCTACGCCAACCATTGGAATTTTTAATTCAGCAACTTGATTTAAGAACTCACTCGTTGTTGTCGCTGTCGTTGTAAATTGCTTTAAAAAGCCTTTCACATGTTGTGCTTTACCGTTTGGTTTAAATGGCAACAATATTGGTTTCAATCCAAGTCGTTGAATTAACTCAACGAAATCACTCACTACACCGGCATCATAATAACTAGTGAATGGGTCTTGAACAATCAGGACATGCTTCTGACGCTCCTTTTCAGAAAAACCTTTCAATTCTTCTAGATTAAATTGAGAAATATCTTTCTTTTGACAACGCTCAGTTAACGTGGGAATCGATAGTAAAGGCATATCAACATAGCCTAATGTTTTTTTCGTCAAAGCTTTAGTTACCGGTTGCTTCAATACACCATTAACTACTTTGGGGATTTTAGCCATGATAGGTAGCATGGTTTCAATATTTGCAACCATGTAGTCTTTTATTGGCCTCTGGTAACGGCTGTGATAGATATTTAAAAAACGCGAACGAAAGCTTGGAACATCCACTTTAATTGGACACTGACTTGCACACGCTTTACAGGCTAAGCACCCCATCATTGCATCATGCACTTCATGCGAGTAATCATACTCTTTGTCTTTATTTATTCGATTACGAATGCGATCAATGATTTGCTTAATTGATGGACGTTTTGTTAAAAGATCATGTTCTAGCTCAACAGGATCAATGCCTTGCTCTGATAATTGACGTAACCATTCACGAACAAGCCCTGCACGGCCTTTTGGAGAGTGACGACGATCTGCAGTTACCTTCATCGATGGACACATTGGAGAGCTCGTTTCATAATTAAAACACAATCCATTACCATTACATTCCATCGCTTGGTTAAAGCTATCTCTTACTTCAATTGGAATTTGGCGATCATAATAACCGCGCTTTGTATCACTCACTTTGACTAATTCAGCATCACTCTCAAGCGGAGTACAAATTTTACCTGGATTCATTTTGTTGTCAGGGTCAAATGCGCCTTTAACGCGTCTTAACTCAATAAATAGCTCTTCACCAAAAAACTCAGGTCCGTATTCTGAACGGAAGCCTTTACCGTGCTCTCCCCACATTAAGCCGCCATACTTAGAAACTAAAGCAACCACTTGATCTGAAATAACGTGCATTAACGCTTCTTGCTCTGGATCACACATATCTAACGCAGGGCGTACATGTAATACGCCGGCATCAACATGGCCAAACATCCCGTAGTTCAGCTTATGTGAATCTAATAACGCTCTAAACTCTTGAATAAAATCGGCTAAATTCTCTGGTGGTACGCAAGTATCTTCAGCAAAGGCAACAGGCTTAGCGGCACCTTTTGTTGCGCCTAATAAACCCACCGCTTTTTTTCGCATCGTATAAATACGACCAATACTGGCAACATCCTGCGTTATTTGATAATCGATAATACCGGCAGATTCTGATTCAATAAGTTGCTCTAACTTTGCGATAAGAACCGAAACTTGCTGTTCAACCACTTCCGGCTCTGTTCCTGCAAATTCCACCATATTTAAGCCAAGCATTTTTTTGTTTGGAACATCAGTAATTAAATCACTAACGCTATGCCAAACAATATCTTGCTTTGCAAAATTCAATACTCTTGAGTCGATGGTTTCAACAGAAAGCGCATTAGCCTCAACCATAAATGGCGCATTTCGTAATGCAGCATCAAACGTATCGTATTTTACATTGATTAAGGTTCTGGCTTTTGGAATGGGCGTAATATTTACTTTCGCTTCGGTTAAAAAGGCTAATGAACCTTCTGCACCACATAGTACGCGTGTAATATCAAATTGGTCCGTTTCTGTATCTAACGCATTTTTTAAATCGTATCCAGTTAAGAAACGATTTAATGGCGGAAATTTATCTTCAATCTGTTTACGCTTATCGCGACACACTGCTGCAGTAATATCTAAAACAGAACGAACAGCTTCTGATTGTTCATCATAAGAAAGTGATGTATCCAAACACTGTCCATTGGCCAGAACTGCGGTTACTGCTAATACGTGATCTGATGTTTTACCGTATTTTAGTGAGCCTTGTCCGGATGCATCAGTATTGATCATCCCACCAATAGTCGCTCGATTACTGGTCGATAAATCAGGAGAAAAGAAAAAGCCATGCGGGCGCAAAGCATCATTAAGTTGATCCTTAATTAGCCCTGTTTGAACTCTCGCCCAACCCTGTTCGACATTAATTTCCAACACATTATTCATGTAACGAGAGAGATCGACCACAATGCCTTTCGTTAGTGACTGACCATTGGTACCAGTACCACCACCACGAGGAGAAAAAGTCACCGCTTTATAATGTTCTCTGTCTGCTAGAGAAGCTAAACATTCAACGTCTTTTGTTGTTTTTGGAAGTAAAACGGCTTGAGGTAATTGTTGATAAACACTGTTATCGGTCGCAACTGCCAAACGACTTGAATACGTCGTTTCGACATCACCACTAAAATCGGTTTTTGCTAATTGATCTAAATATTCAAGTACCGTTGAGTCGATAGACGACTGAAATGGTAATACTGGTAACATTGCTCCATGCTCCTAAAATCGCTGATCCCTCAGCACTATTAATGTTGTTCTTTAGACACTTTACAACATCTCGCATGGATAAAACATCAAAGCTATGCTATATCCGTTAAATATTTATAATATGACTCGTCTCATAAGAGTCAGTAAAACGAAAGATCAACACGAACCATTACACAGAATAAAAACGAGATGTTATTCTGCTAGAGATTCGATGGCACATTTTTTATAGAGAACGTTATGAAACCTGCAACCAGAAAAAATAAAACAAAAACCATTACGACTGACGATATTCTTCTTACTTTATGTCGTTCAATGTCAGGGGTGTTAACTAAGGCTACGCAAAGTCCTGTTAACTATTCATCAATGGTTCAAAAAATAACAAAGACAAGCTTAAAGCCTGACTTTGGTTGTTTTGTTCTTTTTGATGGTGGCTTCTCTGGTTTGGTTGTAACTAACTTTACTAAAGATGCTGCACTAGAGTTGTATACAAGATATATGCGCAATATGGGTATGCCTGATGAAGAGTTGGCCATTTTACACACTTCAGATGAAGTTGGAGATGTTCTTGGTGAATTGATGAACCAAATCGTTGGTGATTTTACCGGGCAGATCCGAAAAACATTGCAAACCACAATTTCTCAAAACCAACCAAAGATGCTGACGTTAAACAAACAAGTCATCCTTTCTGTTGATACTAATTTAGATCGACCTCAGGCACGTCGAGTGACTTTTACTACTGCAAATAATCATATTTTCTATCTTGAATTGGCAATGGATAAGACCGAGTTTATTGAGCTTGAAGGCTTTGAACAGGAAGAAGAGTTTGATGCTGATGACCTATTTGAGCAACACAAATCAGGCAATAATAAAACCTCAGAGATAAAAGATACAACATCTCAAGATTTTGATGACTCTTTGTTTGATGAATTAGGGATTTAACTCTCCCCCTTAATGCTTAATAGTTAAGACAATGGTGTTTCTTTGTGATTGTTGACAGACATAAAGAGCACCATCCACAACCCTAAGTATATAAGTAAGTTCTTCTTTTCTCATTATTAAATCCTCTTCTACATCTTTTGAATACCAAATACCTTCCAAATCAAATAAGAGACAGGTAAAATAACGACCCGCTAAAAAGTAAGGTAAATCTATGTCGTCTACAAAGCAAAAGGCTCTAAAAAAGATCGCTAAATGTCTTGAACTCGGTAATTCAGCTAATGTGAATGAAGCCGCTCAAGCCATTAAGATGGCGCATCGCCTTATGCTTAAGTATGGTCTTGAAAAAGATGACATTGAGTTTATCAAGATGGGAAAAACCCAAAGTACTCATCTACTCCCAAGTAACGTTGGCAGCAATATTTTAAAGATCATTCGTGGTATCAATACTCGATTTGGTGTTGAAGCCGTATTGCTAAATCATAAAGGACTCAAAAAAGTCGAATTTATTGGATCTGCTGATCGTGCTATTTTTGCGGCTTTCGCCTTCGATATTGTTTATCGCGAAATGAATGAACAAACAGGTCAGTTTAAAAATAGTTTTGCAGGCTCTGGCAAAGGACAACTCGAAGTCACTAAACGAGTGAATTCATTTTTAGCTGGTTGGATTGAAGGCGCTCTTGAAAAATTACCCGTCATTGCACCCGATGATGAATCAGCCAACAAAATTAATGATTACATCGATAAAGAATTTAAAAATATCGACCGCGAAACATTTAAGCAACAGCTACGTGAAGCCATGGCTAATATGACAGCGGATTACGAAAAAGGGCTTAAAAAAGGTCGAACTATTTCAGTTAATCGACCTGTTGCTGGAGCTCAAGCGCCAAAGCGACTAAATTAACAATTTAGCAACAAATGCACATCAAATAAGGTTTCAATTGATTTAGATCAAAAGTTATGTCTCTATTCCACGATACCTTGAATTTGTTAACAAAATGTATCAAGGAGGGGTTTTATGACGTTATTAAGAAACCCTAAGTGCTATACCGATGTATGTATTGATGGCAAATGGTTCCATTATGATCACTGCGGTACTACTGTCTATATGTTAAAAGGTGGTGCTTCTGCTGAATTTAACCTTGATTCAGAGCCTGTCACCGAAGGTGAGTTAATTAATCAAATAAAACAACTCAATGCCTTCTAAATACTTTAATCAATCTTAATCTCAATCGCATCATGACAACAGCGGGTCACCTGTAATAAATAGCCTTTTTTATCGTTATTTATTGCAGATTGCTGAATATCCAACAACATACTTCCTGAACTAATATTCAATATATCGGACTCAAATTCTGTCGCGGGACCAACACCAAGCTTTAACGATAAGTTATTATTTTCTAAGGCATAATGCTCTTTCAGAAGCTCTATAACGTTACTATCATTATCCATATTTTTTAATGATGGGAATAATAACTCTGGCAGATACAGATATTGAACGGCTACCTTTCTGCCTTCTAGCATGATCAATCGACTGTACATTAAAACATAGGAAAAAGGGGCTAACTTTAATGTGTCAGCCACAATTTTAGGTGCTAATAGACGCTTTGAATCAAGCGTTTTAATGCTATAAGATCTATTTTTTTGCTTACATGCCAATGAAAGATCTATTTCGGCAAGTGGATTAAACGCCAAGGCTTCCTTTGATACAAACCACCCCCTTCTCTCTTCTTTGTATACTTTTCCTGATAAAGCTAAATAATTAAGCGCTTCACGTAACGTAATTCGAGTCGTTGAAAATGCTTCTGCTAATACTCTTTCCGAAGGCAGCTTATGCCCAGGTTCAAGCATGCCACTTTCTATTTGCTCTTCTATGGCATCCTTTATTGTTAAATATTGCATCCACTTTCCTTAAAGTGTTGGCACATAGATGTCACTTGATAAGTAACTCTGTAATTTCTCATTACGCACAAGGTGACCTTTTTTCATTAAGATCGTAACTCGAATTTTTTCTCGTTCTGCTTGAGCCAAATATTCGACGATTTCTTGCTCTGAACTAACAAATAAGCGCTCTGCATCACGGCGGCATAATTCAACAAATTCAGATGGGCAGTCTTCAAAGCAGATCACCCATTCGGCTTGCTGCATCAAACGTAACGATTTTAACGTCAACATTTCCGTCTCTTGATGGTATTCAATCCAATTACGCTCAGCCGTTGTTTCAATATTTTTTGAAAGGTGCTGACTAAAAAGATGTTCAAGTTCATTACGAGTTGTAAGTGTCTCTATTTCTGGCGCACGTAAAAAGGTTTCCCAAAACTTTCTTCTTTCGTCTACGGTTAAAAAGTGTTGTTTAATTACATTTCTTTTATCTGCTCCAAAATCAGCCAACATCGCTACTTTTGTCGATAATTGCGTTTCTATTTGCTCTCGTATAATACGAATCAATACTGGTGATGAACCACCACTTGATATAGCAACTTGTACTCGCCCGCGATTCACCATTGATGGGGTAATAAAATCGCAGTGTGGGGTATCATCCACAACATTCACTAAAATACGAGCGTCATGTGCATCACGATAAACTTGATGATTTAGATCTGAGTTATCCGTCGTTGCCCAAACTTGCACATATTCTTTTGTTAATAATTCACTATGGTAAAACCCTTTTATATAGTGAATTTTTCCTTCTTCTACATAATTCATCAAGTAGGATTTGATCGAAGGAGCGACCACAGTAATATCTGCATCTGCTTGCAATAGCATATCAATCTTTCGACACGCAACTTCCCCACCACCAATGACTAAGACTGGTCGCTTTTGAATATCCATAAAAATGGGAAAATATCTCATTACTGCTTTTATCCTTACGTTTTATGTTCTTGACTCACTATACCTTGCTTTAACAAAAGAAGGTATTTATTCACTATTTTGTTCATTTCTACTTAACAGATTCAAAAAATAAATAAATTAACAATATTGTTACATTTATAGATGTAAGACCAGATAAATTACACTAGATAAAGTTAATATTGCAGTTCAATCCACTATATTTTTTGGAAAACACAGATCTCTTTGCCTATAATTTAGACAGTACATGATTTCACAAATTAATAACTATTCTATATGTTTTAAATACAGTTGCTTACAAACTGAGCGACCCGTTACCAATGGCCAACACAACACAATAGATTGTGATACGCCAATTCAATAATGGATTACAAGGAAGAACACAGATGAAATTTAAAACGACCCCACTCTATGCTGCACTTACCGCTTCTGCATTGCTGCTATCAACACAGGCTGTTGCTGCAAACGGTACATTAGAAAAAGTGAAAAAAAATGGATATTTACAATGTGGTGTTAGTACCGGCCTTCCTGGCTTTTCAAACCCAAACTCAAAAGGTGAATGGGAAGGTATTGATGTAGAATTCTGTCAAGCGGTTGCCGCAGCTGTTTTAGGCGATAAATCAAAAGTTAAATATGTTCCGCTAACTGCAAAAGAGCGTTTTACTGCACTACAATCGGGTGAAATCGACGTTCTTTCTCGTAATACAACATGGACACTACACCGCGACACTTCTTTAGGTTTAAATTTTGTTGGTGTTAACTACTATGATGGTCAGGGTTTCATGGTGAAAAAAGACCTTGGCTTAACCAGTGCAAAAGAACTTGATGGCGCATCTGTTTGTGTTCAATCAGGAACAACAACAGAGCTTAATCTTGCCGATTACTTCCGTAACAATGACATGGAATACAAACCTGTTGTATTTGATACCGCGGCGCAAACCTCTAAAGGCTTTGATGCAGGTCGATGTGATGTCCTAACTACTGACCAATCTGGCTTATATGCCCTTCGTTTGAATCTAAAAGATCCAAAAACAGCACAAGTATTACCTGAAATCATTTCAAAAGAACCGCTAGGACCAGTTGTTCGTCAAGGTGATGACCAATGGTTCAACATCAATAAATGGGTGTTGAGTGCAATGATTAATGCTGAAGAATACGGCATTAGCTCTAAGAATGCAGACCAAATGCTAAAATCAAAAGATCCAAACATCAAACGTATTCTTGGCGTTGACGGCCCTAAAGGTAAAGGCTTAGGGATCCGTGATGATTGGGGCTACCAAGTCGTGAAACAAGTGGGTAACTACGGCGAAAGCTTTGAGCGCACGGTTGGTGAAGGTTCTCCTCTACAAATCTCACGTGGCGTAAATGCCCTTTGGAATGCAGGCGGTTTCATGTACGCCGCTCCAATTCGTTAATCAACTAATCATAAAGATAAATAACACAATTTTATGGGGTGAATTTTCACCCCTTTTGATAAATGGATTTAAGGTTGTAGTTGTATGTCATCTAAAAATAAAAACCTCTTTTATAATCCAACATTTCGTGCGATTTTATTCCAAGTGATAGCAGTTGCTGCACTTGTATTTTTCTTTTATTCCATAGTTAACAATGCATTATCCAATTTAGAATCTCGTGGTATCGCGACTGGTCTTGGGTTTTTAAATCAAGAGGCTGGCTTTGGTATTGGTTTATCTTTAGTGGAGTATGATGAAACACACACCTATGGACGCACTTTTATTGTTGGGCTTTTAAACACAGCATTAGTCTCTATTTTAGGGATTTTATTTGCGACTGTACTTGGGTTTACCGTTGGTATTGCTCGATTATCTAACAACTGGCTCGTCAGTCGATGCGCTGCCGTCTATATAGAAACGTTCCGAAATATCCCCCTTTTATTGCAAATTTTCTTTTGGTATTTCGCTGTATTACAAGCACTCCCATCTCCACGCCAAAGTTTGAGTTTAGGCGAAAGCGTATTCTTAAATGTTCGTGGATTATTCTTTCCAGGACCTATATTTGAAGAAGGTTCTAACCTTATCGGCATGGCAGTAATTATTGCGATTGTCTTTATTATCTTTTTATCTAAATGGGCAAAGAACAAACAAACGCTTACTGGTCAACAAACCCCTTTGCTTCGATATTCACTATTAGCCATTATTGGTTTACCAACGATGGCTTACTTTATTTCAGGAATGCCTATCACCATTGAGTACCCAGAACTTAAGGGATTTAACTTTAAAGGTGGTATTAGTATTATTCCTGAATTAGCCGCATTAGTTGTAGCATTAAGTGTTTATACTGCTTCTTTTATTGCAGAGATTGTTCGTTCAGGTATTAACGCGGTTAGCCATGGACAAACAGAAGCAGCAATGGCTTTAGGTTTACCTAGAAATAAAACACTCAAACTTGTCGTTATCCCACAAGCGATGCGCATCATTATTCCCCCTCTAACAAGCCAATACTTAAACTTAACGAAAAACTCCTCATTAGCAATGGCGATTGGTTATCCTGATTTAGTGTCTGTATTTGCAGGTACTACGCTAAACCAAACAGGCCAAGCTATTGAGATCATCACAATGACAATGGCGGTTTATCTAACCTTAAGTCTATTGACCTCATTTTTGATGAATATTTATAACAGTAAAGTCGCACTGGTTGAGAGGTAATCATGAGCATACATCAATTTCAGCCAGATCTTCCGCCACCAGCAAACACGGTTGGTGCAATAACTTGGCTTAAGAAACATCTATTTAACGGTCCTATTAATTCAATTCTGACGATTATTATTGCGTATTTAGCATTTAGTGGTCTATGGAATGCGGTCAATTGGGCTTTAATCAATGCCGATTGGATAGGAACAACACGTGATGCCTGCTCAAGTGAAGGCGCTTGTTGGGTAATGATCAACGTTCGTTGGGACCAGTTCATGTATGGTTTCTATCCTACTGATGAACTCTGGCGACCTCAGCTATTTTATGGTCTGTTAGCTATCTTTGTAGCTCTACTAGCCTATGAACATACACCTAAAAAAGTGGCTATTTGGTTAGTATTTGTAAACATCTTCCCATTCTTTGCAGCCTTCTTATTGTATGGCGGCGTATTTGGTTTACCGGTTGTTGATACACACCTTTGGGGTGGGTTATTAATCACTCTGGTTATTGCCATAGTGGGGATCGTTGTTTCGCTTCCTATTGGTGTCGCTCTTGCACTAGGCCGCCGTTCTGAAATGCCAATAATTCGCAGCATGTGTACCGTGTATATTGAGATTTGGCGTGGTGTTCCATTAATCACAGTTCTCTTTATGGCTTCGGTTATGCTTCCACTGTTTTTATCTGAAGGTATGGAGCTAGATAAACTCTTTAGAGCACTCATTGGTGTGGTGTTATTTAGTGCCGCATATATGGCTGAAGTGGTTCGTGGTGGCTTACAAGCAATACCAAAAGGTCAATATGAAGCGGCTGATGCACTTGGATTGGGCTATTGGAAAAAGATGCGCTTAATCATCTTGCCACAAGCATTAAAAATCACTATTCCATCAATCGTAAATACCTTCATTGGCTTATTTAAAGATACAAGTCTGGTACTTATTATAGGTATGTTTGATGTGCTCGGTATTGGCCAAGCCGCAAATACCGATCCTGAGTGGTTAGGGTTTTCAACAGAAAGTTATGTCTTTGTCGCTTTGGTTTTCTGGGTGTTCTGTTTCTCTATGTCGAGATACTCCATCTATTTAGAAAACAAACTTCATACAGGCCACAAGCGATAATTAACAGAATTCAAGGATGTAGTTATGACAACTCAACAAGATTATATGATTAAGTTAGATGACATGAACAAATGGTATGGCGAATTTCATGTGCTTAAGAACATCAACTTACAAGTAAAAAAAGGCGAAAAGATTGTTATTTGTGGCCCTTCTGGCTCGGGTAAATCAACCATGATCCGCTGTATTAACCGCCTAGAAGAACACCAAAAGGGACATATTTACGTTTCAGGTACAGAACTTACCGAAGACTTAAAGAATATAGAAGCAGTACGTAGAGAAGTCGGTATGTGTTTCCAACACTTCAACCTCTTCCCTCACCTAACCGTACTTGAAAATTGTACTTTAGCGCCTATTTGGGTAAAGAAAATGCCAAAAGCAGAAGCGGAAGCATTAGCAATGCAATTTCTTGAGCGTGTAAAAATCCCAGATCAAGCCGATAAATACCCAGGCCAACTGTCTGGTGGGCAACAACAGCGTGTAGCGATTGCTCGATCGCTATGCATGAATCCGCAAGTGATGTTATTTGATGAGCCGACATCTGCGCTCGATCCTGAAATGGTTCGAGAAGTACTTGATGTAATGGTTGAACTCGCGGATGAAGGGATGACAATGCTATGCGTAACTCATGAGATGGGGTTTGCTAAAGAAGTCGCCGATCGGGTAATTTTCATGGATGCTGGAGAGATTATTGAAGAAAATAATCCCGTCGATTTCTTTGAGAATCCACAATCTGATAGAACTCAGCTATTCTTAAGTCAGATCTTGCATCACTAAAATCACGAGGTTATCTCGAAGAGTAAGACTAAAAAGCAGTGATCGTTTGATTACTGCTTTTTTGTTACAGATGCTTACAAAGTACACAAGCTAAGTTAATGCACTGATGTAAAATGGTTTCTAGCTCAATTAATTCAGTTCAAAAATTAGAACTTACTTGATTTTTTGAACTATAGGCACCATAACTGTCTATATATTTATGTCTGTCCATTCCAAGGGGAATACGATGAATAATCAAATGTTCGGCCAAACTCATACACAAGAGTCGGCTCTACAAACAAATAAAGTATTGCGCTGAATAACACCTACTTTATTTCTGTATACTATAAGCCCCACCAAAAAAGATTCTAAATCATTATCACTGATAACACCTTGAAGCCATTTCTTATAGCCTACAGTGAAGGATACAAAGCGTTTAAAGATAGGTTCATGCTTAATCCCATACTTAACAAAGTTATCTAAAAACGATTTATCTTCACGCTTTACAATAGTATTTCTAAAAACTTCAATAAGTGAACTAACACGCTTCTCGTTGCTTGGGGTTGGCTCTTCTGTAAGAAGTTCGTCTAAACGTTCTAGGTTCAAACGATACATATTAGAAGTTCCCTTTCGGTGATCGACATCTAGTATTTTTTGACTGATAAGGGTTTCAATTGATCGTCTAACTGTTGATATCGACATATCAAGAAAACGCGCAAGCTGTTGATGTGATTGATAAAACCATTCAAAATGACTGAAATGATTTGTTGTAAGGTAGGTAAGTTGTTTTAAAACACGCTTAGTGCTGTAGGTAAGTTCTATCATTGTTCAACCTTAATAGGTTAAAGCAACGTGGGTTCAAGTCACCACTGTACCATGATAGACAATACAGTATCGGTGTCCCATATTCGTGCGAAGCCTTATTTCAGGGTATCGCCCACGTTGCTCTAATATCTGATTTTACAAGTGGTTACTAAGCACTTGCAAAAGAAATCTTTAAATATCATTAAATCGTTGTCGATTACTAATCAACAAAACAGATTATATCCACAATCAAAGGCTCATACAAGATATAGTATTGTTTCCTTTCGTTTTATCTTTATTAGTTATATGTCTGTTCATTGGCTGTCCTTTACCCTGCCTCACCCCGATCAAAACCACAACTTATACATAGTTATACATAGATATTCACAACCAAAAGACAGGCATAAAAAAACCTACCGAAGTAGGCTCTATCATTATTTTATTATAGGAAGTTATCAAAACTATCAGTTATAAAATCCCATGCCCTAGTAAATAACGTTATTAGTTGAAACAGTTTCAAAAGCTTAGTTCCAACAAAAGACGCTTTAGTTACTAATTTTACAAGCAAATCCATAAGTTCATTCTCCATTTGGATTTTAAAATCCACAAGAAAAGAACAAAAGCCGTTGCATTTTACTGCCACACGATGTTATTTTGATAGCGCGTTAGACGAAATAGTTCAAATTCTTGAACCGTCGAAAGTATAGAATCTAAACATTTTGCCTAACAAAGAACATATCAAACTTTATCTGACTTCCCCATTCTTGTGGTTGATTTCGGATTTCAAGAAAGCCCTGTAATCCATTATTTTGGAATCAGGGCTTTTTTGTTTTTAACGTATTGAAAAACAAACCCTGTATTCCATGTTCATTAAGATAGCATCATTATTTTCTTCGATCTACTTTTAAAACATAAGATCTCAATAAAAACGCCCTGTAACGCATTTTAAGGGATATTTGATATCAAATGATATCATTATATCAAATATGATATTTTAGTACGCCACTGCGTATCATGGCGCTTTATATTGGCTATTTTCACACATATCTTTTCTTTATTAGAAAAAAGAAGAAAATCAAAATACCACCAAAAAACGTGATGCATATCACACAAACCAACCGACAAACACTACATCTTGTGTCCACTTGCTCGTTAAGCACAACATAGTCCTGTCGTTAGGGTGATATTAAGCTCGATCTACAAATAAAATACTTTGATCTAGATCAAGCATATTATACGGGTGACTCTAGCTTCACCACTGTTTTAAGATTGTTCTCGATTTCTTTGTAATGTATGAAAAATAAACATTTTTTTGTGATCTATGTCTGTATTTTTTAGTTGAATGCCTTGCAATTTCTATATGGTTTATGAATCAACGGAATACGTTAAATATCTAAGTTTTGTATTGCTACTTCCTTTCTATTGTTACCCCACATAAAAAAAGGGCTACCCTCTCGGATAACCCTTAATATTATTTTTTATTCTGTCTGAAGAACTGCTTTCGTTTCTTCAATCTTTTCTGTTGTAGCCAATACCAACTAACCAAAACGACAACCGAATAACTTTGATAGTTTTTGAATATCATGCTCAAGCATTGCCTTTTCTGATTCTGCTTTTTCGTGATCTTTTCTATAACTATGTAAATATTTCATCTTTAGATCGTGTGCTTCATCTTGTACTGATTTCTCAGTAGCATTGAAGCCGTTCATCAATATGAAATCAGTCTTTCTTTTTGTAAATCCTGCGCCACGTAAAGCATGTGAAGCATCTTTGATAGATAGTTCGGTGATTGATTTAGTATCTACAATCTGTGCTTTAGGATCGGCGGGCACTGCTACAAATGATATTTCAAGTAATGTGATATCAAGTAGAATGTTCTTGCTGTTTGATCTGTCGTATTGTTCGTCGTTGATTTGATAGCCAATAGAAGTGTTTTTGATCGTGCCTTGCTCAATCATTGATTTAATCATTTTACCGTCTTCAATATCTTGATTGATTTCAGCCTCCATCATTAAATCTGTTCCTTCCTTCCAAAACTTATTAATACGGCCTACTGGACGTGCATAGTCATGGTTAAAAAGTAAAGCGATAGGGTTTTGACCTTCTTCAAACTCTGCGATGGTTTTATCAAAAGACTCTTGCGCGTAAACGTCACCGACTCGATCCGCTTGTGCTCCGTCTAGTTCTGCAACTTTTACAGTGACAATGCCCTGCTCTAGTTTTCGAACTGGGGCACTTAAAAACTTAGTGTTCATAAATGCTCCTTTTATTAGACTTCTTGCACTACTGCGGTGATTCCAATAGCGTCTTTTGCTACTGTTGCAAACTTGCTTGTGTTCGTGATTTTCAACACATCAGGCTTTGTATATGGATCAGCAATTTGATTTCCCTGTAACGCTACAACATCAAACGCTGCTTCTAAGTCACCGAAGTACATTGTGCCTGTTGGCAACTGATCACAAACAACGATCTCATAACGACCGAATAGCAATCCGTTCTGAACTAGCCACGTTTGATCGCCTTGGCTCGTTAACGCTGTAGTGAAATCAACTAGATTTTCTTTGTTGCAGAATAGTTTGCTGTTCGCGTCGTATACATCAGGGATCGTTTTAACAACGTTACCAAGTAAGGTGTAAATGCCTGCCGCATCACTCCCCCATTCGTTAGCAATACCAGAAACAACTTTTAGAACGTCCTCACCAATAACGCGATCAGGCGTAAGCGTTTCACGTATCTTTAAGTTGTCAGTAACTAAACCAGCGATCTTGTCTGCTGTAACATTGCCCACTAACATTGCTGTGTTTGCTTCAATATCAAACTTAGAAAACGTAAGCACTTCATTAGATAGTTCAATGCTCGTTGCAATCTTCGTGAAATCGGCTGCTTTCGTAACGTAACTCTGTACTGTAGAAGTCGGGATCACTTGTCCCTCTGTTACTTCTGAAATACTTGGGTGCGTAACGAATACATTGCGGTAACTTGGATTGTCTGCAATCTGCATTCCCACGTTCTGCAATAAAGAAGAACTGTTAAATGCTTGCTCAGTGATTTGGTCTGATAGTTCTTGTGCTGATAGCGTTGGCGCGTAGTTTAACGACTTTGTTAAATGCTCTTGAAAGTTCATAATCTAAACCTCCATTACGCTACGCAAACTAGTACGGCTAGTGCTTCATGATCTGCTACTACAGAACCGAAATACATATCTTGATAATAACCAACTGTGTCAGGGATTGTGTACTGATCTACTAGGAAGTGATCGCCTTGGGACGGTTTAAGCATTTCATACGCGGCTGTGAAATCACCGAAAATGATCGGGGCATTACCTGCTCCAATATCGTCAATAGTTTCATTTAGAATGATAGTTGCACCGAATAAATTAATACGACGAACCCAAACACCGTTATCTTTAATCATTTCAAGATTGATTAGCGAACGACCTTGTGTATCTTTTAGATTTTGCATCAGGAAAGAAAGTGTATTTTCATTCATTGCGAACTGGCTTGTTGCTTGCGAACGTTCAGGAACTGTAAGCATTAATGTATATAAGAACGCTTCGATCTCTGCTGCTGTTGTGCCAATATCAGCGGCATTTGCTTTTACTGCTGCAAGAATGTCACGTGCACGTGTTGCACTTGGTTTTAGTGCTTCAGCGTATGCATTTGCGCGATCAATCGCTGCATTACAGATACCTTTAAGCTGTTGAACACCTGCTGTTTCTGTTCCGTCACCGTGTAAGATTTGATCTTGCATTGTGATTGCAAACTGTTCAGAAAGTAGTTTCAATAGATTACTTTCTACATCTGCATCACTTTGTTCTAGTACTTCATTTGTAAGGCGTGGAAATGCGAAAGCCTTTGTAAACAAACCAGAAATAGAACTGTAGTTTGTTGCGTCTGTTTCACTTACTGCCGTGAAAGTTGTATTTTCTTTTGTTAACAATATTTGTGGGCGTTGTGTTAGTACAGTACGACGATATGTAAGGTTAGTGGTTGCGCGTTGTCCGATTGCATTTAAAACTGCGTTGTTTTGGATCGCTTGCTCTAGTACTTCTACGTTTAAAGTTTCTTCGTATAGTGCCGTATTGCCATCAAGCGGTAAGCCTTTTACTTGTGCTTTGAACTGTGCGTAATCTTTTTGACCTGAATTAGTAAAATCTTTGATTAGAAAGTTCTTTGTTTTCGGTTCGCGTGGGTCTTGTTTTTCAACTGTTGCTCGGCTTTCGCGTAGTTCTTTTTTATCTGCCTTATATTGAATAGCGTCAATCTTGTCGTTTAAGTCTGTGATTGTTGTTTCTAAGTTATTATTAAAGTCCGTTTGTTTTTTGATAAGTTGTTTAATATCCATATTAAATCCACCTGTAAGTTTATTATTTTTGATTTATTTCTTTTGTGGCTTACAGGTGATTTATTTTATTAAACTGAAACACACCTACGCTTTTTTATTGAGTTCAACTAAAAGCAACGCATTAAAAGAAATTCGTTTTGTATAGGTGTATTTATTAATATTTTAAGGTTGGATTTTATTACAGGGGAAATATTGAAAGTTTAGAATAGCGTTAATACAGTTAATCGTGGCAATCTCATATAGTAAATATATAGTTCCCACGTTCCCCCCCTGTATTATTATAAATACTAATGATTGGTAATAATGGTATTATCGATTACTGGACATTTTCCAGTCAATTTATCATAAAACATAAAATATTAAGTTTGTTTACTTATGAACTTGAAAGTGCAACACGAATCGCATCGTTTACATTAATAAATTGAAGCCATAAAATTAGATAGTTTAAAATCTTAATATCAATATTTTTGTAATATTAAGTCAAAACGTATATTAAATACGACGCATGGGATGTGCGGTAAGCCATAGTGATTTTATTCACTCTGGCTTTTTTTGTGGGTGCTATTTGGGGTATTTTTAGGGTATTTGGGGTTATATTTCGTGAAGAAAGGTTACACGCCGCTGTAAAGGGGTGCGCACCTGCCTTATGGATACCCCCTAACGCACTATATATCAACGACTTATATTAATATGATCATTTTAATAATATATAATGTTCTTCTTTCTGGTAGATCTAACCAATCATATTATTATTCCTTGTTCTTGTAGTAGGGGTAGGCACTGATAGAATAATATAAGTGCTTCTTCATGGTGCTGTCTTATTAATGTATTATTCTTTCCTGTGCCTTGTAATATATTTTCAATAATACATTCCAAGGCTTCATCTTCAGTTAGTGGGGTGTATTCGTTGGGATTAATCATTGCGGCTCCTGTTAATAACAGAAGTATTTATCTTATGTATGCCTATTTGTATGCCGCTTGGTATGCCACGAAAACCTTTCTTGTATGCCGTGTATGCTCTGTATGCCGTGTATGCTCAATTTAGTTTTTAGGTGCTAGTTTCCTTATAGACAAAACAGTTTTGTGCACCCCGAAATAAGTGCCACGGAAAAAGGCACGCTTTAAATCAGTTATTCCTATTTAAGGGTTTCGTGCCCTTTTTCGTGTATCAACTAACCCAACCCTTACAAAGGTTTACCGCCATATACAAACGGTTTATCTTCGTCGTATCCAAACTGCTTCTTTAGTGCGTCAAAACCATCGGCCTCTGTGGCTTGTTGTTTCACTTTTTCACACTTGCGCCTCTGTCGCTCTGCGTTTGATTTAGGCGGTTTATAAGTGCCATACTCTTGTTTCAAAGTAGGCAATTTCATTTCAAACATTGCCACACCTAATGAAGCAAACTTATCATCAACGAACTGTGGTGAAAGGTCTTTATGGTTTCGCCACTTTCGCAGCTTGCTTCTCTGCGTTGCTGTAAGTGCTTCGTCACCTGTTTTAGTCTTGCGGCCTGATTTCTTAGGCATAAACAAATCCTCCACGATTGGGTTATCAATACACTTTCCCATTGCCTTAATGCTATCAGCCTCACTATCCCCAAACTCTTCACGAATACGATCAACAAAGTAGTTAAATGAAGCAATATCAGGCAACACTAAAACACCCTTACTATTACTGTTCGGATCACGTAACCAACCACGAAAAGCATTTTGCATATGGCTGTTGTATTCAGTCCATCGGTATATCTGCTCCTGTGTTAGACCACGATCAAGTAAGTAAGCATTTTGTATTGGGCTTGGCTTTAATGAATATAAACAAGCAACCAACTCAAACGACTGTAGATTATTCTTGCCGTGTGTATTTGCAGTGCCATAAACTAGATTTTTAGATCCTGCGTCATCATCTTTTGTCGTGCCACGTAAAGTATAAAGACCATCAGCACCAAACATATTTTGATAAGATGTACCAAACGTATCAACTTCTAACTCTTGTTTATTAAATAAGCATAAGTGCTGTTCAATATCATGATCAATAACACCAACTTTAAATATATCCTTGGACAGTTCCTGTAATATCTCAGGGTGTCTGTTCACTTTAGCTGTGCCATACGTCAAGTTAGTACAGTAGTATATCCCATTGAAACGATGTGCAATTTTATCGTGTCTTGGTGTAAGTCTGCGAACATTGATATCTACACGATCCTTTAAAAGTAAGCATAGAATACTGTTATGCGCATCATCGCCCATCAAAGTTAGACTGTTGAACTGTAGTAGCTTTTCAATATCAATAATGGAAAGTGTTTTAAGATTGCAGTTTTCTTTATTATATATAAAGCGACTCTGTATATTAAGCTTAGTTAGCTCTCGTAACTTTGTAATATACCAGTCATTATTTCGATCACTTTCTGCCGCAAGTAAATCAAAACCTTTATCAGATAAGCTACTTGCCACAATATGATCATCTTCTTGTTTATATTCAAGATATGAAAGCAACGTATTATAGTTCCCAAGTGAAGCTGATTCACTTCTAAGTTCAAATATGCTCGGCACTTCATCAACAATAAGGTGTGTCCCACCATCTGATAGATCTTGAAATATACCAAAATCTAAGTATTCCAAACCTTTGTGCGTGATAAAGATTACAGAATAATCTGATAGATTTGAAACTGCATCCTGTGCTTGCTTCATAATACCGTCAAGTTTATTACCATCCTGATCACTTGAAGCAATACGAACAATATCGGGGCACGTTATATCGTTTTCAGTGCAATAGTTTTCAATCTCTTTTACACGGCTACCATCATGCCAACCCATCGTGTTTATGTCGTGAACTGCATAAACAAATATACCTCGCTGGGCATCTGTAATGCGCTTAATGGCTTCGTATGTTTTACCAGTACTGGGCAAACCACTCACAACGTCAATAGTACCTAATGGTTGACGTTTAGCCTTGATTGGCTTGTTGGTGTTAAGTTCGTCCTGTAGTTGTGCCAGATCTGATTTAAACTGTTTCAGCGCTGTTTCGTCTTCATTAGATAAAACAAGCTTGATTGATTCCGCAAAATCAAAACGACTATCTTTTACAAGGTTTCTTGCTGCTTGTATCTGGTCTTTGTAAGTAGCTCCGCCCCAATTTTTAGTGCTTGGAAATGTGATTGCAAGCTTATTTTCAATGCTTATATCATCCATGCCACAACGGATCATTACTGTTGCAAGGCTAAACGCTCCATTATAACCACTGTTAGAAATAGCGTTAGCGTTTGCGGCGTTCTTATCAATAATATAATCAATACGTGACTGGTTAGGTGTTTGACTTACTGTACCTGTAGCAGTCGCCTTTATAGCCTGCATACGGTCTTCTAACGCCTTTACTTCCGCAAGCTTGGAAAGATACCAAGTTGCTGTCTTTGATAGTGTCAGGGCTTTGTTGGCTTCACTGTGATATGCGTTTTCATCATAACTTACATAGCATTGTCTGTTAGGGTTATAGACTTTGCCATCATAATATTTGCCAAGTCCAAGATCACTCAAAAGCTGTCTGATATGGTGCTGTGCTATGCGTTGAAAGTTCTTCTTATTAGCAAGCGTACTCTCTAGATCATGCGCCCAAAAACACTTTAAGCCGTTTCCACTTGGGGACGTAAACAATGCAATAGGTTTTGTTGTCAGCAACTTGGCTTTAACTTCGTTGATATCAATATCAATTTTGTCTAAGTCTAAATGAATAATTCCTGAAAGATCCCATCTTTCATGCTGATATTGGTCTTTATCATCTTTCAGTTTTACTATTCCATCCGAAATAAAAGCATGTGGCATCACACTTGGGACGTAATCTTCTTTCTTTGCTTGGGCATCTGTTTTCTTGGCTGCTTGATAAGCTAAAACAAGTTGCTTATATGTGCCATCCTTGGTCTTGCTTATTAGGTCTTTAAGTGAAATATCACCGGCAATAACTTTCTGCCCATTCACTTTTTTGTCGCTTATTACTGCAATATTATTTTGGTTTATTTCCATCGTTTTCCCCTTGATTGTTAGCACTTCTTTGAATGCGCTCTTTTTCGATAAGTTTGTTTACTGTTTTTGCAATACTTTCAGCACGGCTGTTCAACCATTGCAGATTATTAACGTCGATCATTATTGGTATTTTCTTAATATGGTATTTCATTATTCATCGTCCTCCGATAATCGTTTTCTTTCTTCTTCTGGTAGATTTAACCATTCATCAAAATCAATCATAAAATCCCCTTGTCTATTTGATTACGCCATCGGTACAAACTTGAACGTGAAAGACCATATTCTTTTTCAATGCTTTCAATTTGATATTCATCCATCAGACCGACAAGGCGTTTCTTTTCTATTTTGGTATATCGTTTCTTTTTCATTTTATTAAATCCTTATATTCAGGCGTGCGAAATATTCACGCCTATAACTCAATATGACATGATTATTAAAAGTACCTAAAAATATCTTATATTATTTACTTTTATTTATTAGTTTCGTTGTTTGGATGAAATATATATCACATAAGAAAATAAAACCGTGATCCGTGTCCGTGAAAAAAATCACAAACATTTCAAGTAGATACTACACAACCGATAGATATAAAAAAACCGCCACAAAGGACGGTTTATATGTTGTATTACATGGCATTGTTTCTGATTAAATGCCATGTATCGCTGTTATGTTTGGAATATCTTACTTTTGAATAATCATTTACTTTATCCCAAGATATAAAATATATTTCACCATTATATAGTTCAACATTACAACGTGTTGAACCTTTATTAATATATATATCTTTAACTAACAGTTGTAAGGCATTATTAGTTTTCTGTCTTAAATCAACATTACCTTTATCTAAAATAGATTCAATATCATCATTTGAATAAGTAATCTTAGGTGTTTCAATGTTTTGTTTTTGTTCTTCATCATCTAACAGGTTTAAAACTACATCAATACGATCTGATACAACTTGTAAACGCTTTTGTATAGCATCTGCTGCACTTCCTGATAGGTTCATTAAGTTATCAACAAGATTGGATTGCTGTTGATTTAACTCATCCATTTCAGATCTTAGTGCAGGACGTTTATCTACATCTTTAATAGGTGATATATCAAGCAATGGGATACATTCAAGGATCATCTTTTCAAATGAAAAACTGTGCATCGTTTTAAAATCACACTTATAACCCTTATTATTTTTAGCATTACACATAAATGTAAAACCGCTTCGTTTAATAACGGTCGGTGTCATTTTATGCTTTGCCCCAGTTCTGATAGTTAACCCACCTTTACACTCATCACATTTAATAAAACCACTAAACAAGTTAGTCATTGTATTTTGGCTCGGTCTTCTTTGTGATCTTGCGTCAACGATTGCCTGTGCTTCATAAAAATCAGAAAGTGATACGGTAACAGGGTAATAGTTTGAAACATCACCCTTACTTGATTTTAGTAAGCCGATAACCTTTTTATCACGTACTACTTTTTGACAACGTGTAGCCGTCCATTTTATTGCTCGGTTTTTACGGTTTTCGTGATTACTTGGTGGTAATGGTATTCCATCGTTATTTAAACACTCAGCAATTCGTGAAAATGATAATCCATTTTTCACCATCTCAAAAATAGTGCGGATAACATCAGCATGGTGATTTTCACTAAATTGTTTGCCATTCCATACTAACCAATATGGAATATGTCCCGAAACAAGTCCCTCGCCTTTTACACCTTTATCATATGCTCGCTTTTTGGCGTCACTAATGCGCTCAGATTTAAGCTTCGATTCTTCATTTGCTTTCATCATAAACATTAAAGACATCATCAACTGCATGCCATTCTCGCCGATTGATTCTTCTGAATATAGTTGGTTATCAGAAAGCGTGACTATTTCAAGTCCTAAACCAGTTAGCTCAAGAAACTGGCGCATTGCTTTCGAAATATCTTGTCGTGATAATCGGTCTAATGCTTCAATGACAAGTATAGATCCTCTAGGAACTGCTCCACTTTTAACAGCTTCAATAAAAGACCCAAGTTCACCGCTTGAAACATTATTTCCCTTGTAAGCGGACACACCTTGATCTATAAAGGTATCATTGAACGTATAACCGTTATCTAAAGCCCATTGTTTGGCTTTGCTAACTTGTCTTTGTATACCAGTTTTTTGAACTTGTTGTATACTTGATACTCTAACATAAGAATAAACTTGTTTTTTCATAAGGATGCCCTACATGGCTTTTAATCAATCATCTTATCAAACTGAATCAGTCGGTTCTATTGCGTCAACTAATAAAGTATTACGTAATACTTATTTCTTACTGTCTATGACACTGTTATGGTCGGCGCTTGTTGCTGGTGTATCAATGGCTCTGAATTTACCTCGTCCAGGTATTATCATTATGCTTGTTGGTTTCTACGGCCTATTGTTCCTAACAGAGAAAAACCGTAACAACAGCATGGGGCTGGTATTTACCTTCTTATTTACTGGCTTCTTAGGTTACACCATTGGTCCAATCCTGAACATGTACATTGGTGCAGGTATGGGCGATGTTATCCTAACAGCTCTTGGCGGTACTGCATTATCATTCATGGCAGCATCTGCTTACGCATTAACAACTAAGCGTGATTTATCATTCCTTAACGGTGTGCTAATGGCTGGTTTCGTTGTGCTTCTAATTGGTATGGTAGCGAATATCTTCCTACAAATGCCTTTATTACACCTTGCGATGAGCGGCATGTTCATTCTTTTCTCTACTGGTGCGATTCTGCTTACAACACAATCAATCATCCGCGGCGGTGAAACAAGCTACATCTCAGCAACGATTACGCTGTATGTTTCTATCTACAACATCTTCATCAGCCTACTAAGTATTCTTGGTATTATGCGTGATGATTAATCGATAAATATTTCGACAAGTATAAAAAATGCCAGCCCTCACAGGCTGGCATTTTTGTATCTATTAATTGGTATATCTACTGATTTAGTTACAACACCAAGAAAGAAATCTAGTTGGTATACATTGCACACTCATCATTAATGTCTTCTGGCGGAAAGTAATTTTCTCTTACATAGAACTTATTAAGTAAACGAATTACCGAATGTTTCTTTACCGGCTTTTCATCCATCAATCCATGTAACTTACGAGCCACATTTTGAATCGTTAACAAATTTTCTAAAGGCAAACTGGCTTCTAAGTCATTCTTTAAACTATGAGCTTCCTCATAACCACTCGCAACCGCGAGATAAGCCCAAATATAAGCAACCGCATTATGAGAAGAAGATATCTTTTGATTATATTGAGCTGAGCGAAGTTGTGACTCAGGAATTTTAAGTTCACCTCCACGCTCTGTCCAATAAATCGCTTTATAAATATTTTTCTCTACCCCTATCCCGTGGTAGTAACAGGAACTGACAGTCACCATTGCTTTGGGATCACCTTGATACGCAGCTCTTAACATCCAATAGAAACCTTCAGGATGACCATCTTGAAGCTTTTGATACCATTGAGCGAGAAAAAGCTGCGCCTCTAAATGTTCTTTTAATGCTAATGCTGTAATAGTTTGGGTTCCAAGTTCAATATCTTTTTCGCAACCAACTCCTTCAAGGTACAGCTTGCCTAACCTAAATGTTGAACTCTGCTTGCCTTTTGAATCGCCTAATCGAGCAGCCCAATATTTGGATTTTTCGCTCGATTCAGGATCATCATAGTTATCATCATAAAGACGAACGAGTGCATAAAAAGCTTGTTGACTATTTTGCTCTGCCGCTTTGAGATACCATTTAATGGCTCCGTTTTGGTCGACTAATTCTAGATCTGCCCCTAAGGCAAGCTGAGCGGTGATATTGCCTTTATTTGCACGCTCAATTTTATCTTTTCTGTCTGTTTCATCATCAAAAACGACGATAGGAGAAGAAGGCGAATAATTGCTTCTTCGTTGCGCCGCTAACACTTTTTTCTTTTCAACTGATTGAAAGTGCAAAATCATAACAATTAAGCAAATTACGCCAGTAAAAAATAAGAACCAATACATATAAATATCATCAAAAGAGGAATACATTTTTATCCCTCTATTCTAGTTCCTTTCCCTACCAATTAGAATTAATACCTTTTGCAAAATAGGCTTATCTTTATATTTTTAATCAAAAAAGAGAGAAATAAATAGAATGATAAGCCATATCTATATTTTCATCTCCATTCCTAGCTTTGTTACTGGTTTTTTTCAAAAAATTCGCTAAGGTAATATTAAATTACTCTGTATTTGGTCTATATGAAAAAGCTCTCTCGTTATTTTTTATTTATGCTTCTTTTCACTTTATCTCAAGCTTGTTATGCAAGTTGGGGGCTTTCTGATGAACAGCCAATAGAGATCTCGCCACAAGCACAAAAAATTGAGCAAAATATTCAGGCTCTACCAGAGCAGCACTTTTTCTCTAAAAACGATTACTCTCAGGTAAAGCGTCTATTATCGACGACAATTACTCAGCAAAAAAAGCATGCCGAAGGTCTTGAAAAAGCATTGGTTGATTATCGAGATAATAGTGATGAAGCTCATTGGTTAGTCGTTGAAGCGGATCACCAATCACTAAATTCTCTTAATCTTAGTAAGCAGCTATTGCTACAATTAACTGACCAAACAACTAGAGATCAGTTAACAGGATTTGGTCCCTATGGCGTAACTCAATTCTATTCTGAGCTGTCAATCACTCGATTGAACATTGAGTATTATTTGCATTATCAAATTCGAAGTTTCAAAAATTTATTACACGATTTACAAATTTCACCGGTACCTATTATCAGTGTTATTTTCAAAGTATTGTGTGTCTTTTTTGTATTCAGTTGGTGGTTAAAAAATAGCGCTCGTTTAATCAATGACTTTAAAAAATCAAATCTAGAAGGCTCGACAAAACCCAATATCATTATTAGGGCTATTTGGTACCTTACTCGTGCCCATAAAGCGATAGCTTGGTTACTATTAATTACTGTAACATTACGAATTATCTCGACACTTCCAAGCCTACAACATCTTATTTTCCTTGAGATCTTTACCTGGTGGATTTTAGGTGGCTCTATTGCCGTAAGCTTCATTCTAGAGTTTATTTACCGTAACAGTAAACATAATAAGAAAGAGGTTATTGCTCGTCGATTAGCCACTATTCGTCACTATGTTTGGGGAGGGATTGTTGCCGGTGTTATTTTACAGATTTCATCTCGCACTCTTGGTGAAGGTACAATTTACGCATGGATCAATTCATTAGTGTATCTATTTTTTGTCCTCCTAACGGTTTATACCCTAAAGCAATGGAAAGAAACGGTCTTTGAAAAGATTCATCTCCTAGATCCATTGCCAGTATCTATTCAATGGGCAGTAAGAAATCAAAATACATTTCTGATCTCTATCGCAGCGACGGCTAGTGGTGCGGTTTGGCTCTCTTGGCGATCAATCCAACACAATATTATTAGCGTACTGTCCCAATACACCGCGTTTAGTCATGCTCTCGCGTATTTATTTAGAATTGAAGTCGCAAAACAAACAGAAGTCTCACGTGTACAATCTAACCTAGTTCGAATCAAAGGCTCTGCCGCTTTTGATTATATTTCTCCAGGCTCAGAAGAATCAACATTAATTGAAGAGTATGCAAAAGAAGAAATGACGGCACTTTCTCGTTACTTATTAACAGATAATCCTGCCGTATGTGTTCTTTCAGGAGAACGAGGCGTTGGTACAACCACTCTACTTAATCGAATTATAAATAAAGTTAAAAATGCACAGCCACTGTATTTAAATTGCCCTTATGACGGCTACTCTGCTTTATTACCAGAATTTGCTAAACAGTTAGGATTACCTGAAGAATCGACTGAAAGAGATATTCTTCAGCACTTACGAAATAGTGAAACTTGTTACCTATTGGCTTTTGATAATGCACAGCGCTTAGTTAAGCCTAAAGTAAATGGTTTAGCTGATTTAATGAAACTGACCAACTTATTGCGTCGCGCTCGTAAAAGTCATCGCGTTGTTTTAGCTATTGAAAAATCGAGCTGGCGTTTTATCGATCGAGCTCGTGGAGAGCGTTTGCTATTTGATCTGGTTACCTTCATGCCTAAATGGGGGGAAAAACAGATAGCCCAACTGCTTGAGTCTCGTATTACCACCACACAAAATCCAGAAACTAATGAAACGGTGCCTTCTATTTCATTTGATGGCTTAATTCTGCCAAGACAATGGGATGAGGAAAATTTAACGGAAGAAGAGCGAGCTAGAAATGGCTTCTATCGTATTTTATGGGATTACTCGGATGGTAACCCTACGGTTGCATTACGCTTTTTCCGATTATCTTTACATCGTGATAAAGACACTGAAGCAGTGCTGGTTCGCTTATTTAAAGCCCCTCATTCAGATGACTTAGAGACAATGCCTAAGCCAATGCTTGCAGTACTTCGTTCGATTGTACAACTGGAGATTGCCTCTCCTGCTGATGTCTGTGAATGCAGTCGTTTAAGCATAGCTGAAGTGATCAGTACATTACGATACTTTCAAAGTCGTGGATACATTGAATGGAACGAAGAAAAAGCTCGTATTTCCGATCACTGGTTCCGTCACATTACTAATGTTTTACATCGTCAACACTTACTGGTGAAATGATATGTTTCGATTATTTGTCTTTCTTATTGCATTCAGCTTTGGACATACCGCATTAGCGGAAGATCCTCAATCAATTGATAATCTCCATCAATTCGCAAGTTTGATCCGCTGGAGTGGTGTCGCATTTTCATTCATCATTGTATTTGTTGCATGGTTATTGCTCCGCTTTACACAATCTATTGTTGATGGGATCAGTAGCCAGTTTGCTCAGCGTCGAATGTTGATGCAAAAGCTGCAATCTTTCTTTCAATTCTTTATTTATATGTCGACGGGTATGGCGGTATTCATGCTTAGTTTTCGAGTCGATGAAAGAGTATTAGCGTTGATAGGGGGTACTCTCGCCGTCTCTGTTGGTTTTGCATTAAAAGACCTTACTGCTTCTTTCATTGCGGGTTTAACCATCATGATTGACCGACCTTTTCAGGTTGGGGATAGAGTGACATTCGAAGGGCATTATGGGGACATTATTGCCATTGGTTTACGTTCAGTCCGTATGCAAACATTAAACGACGATATCATTACAATCCCAAACAATAAATTCTTAAATGAAGTCGCGATGAGTGGAAACTACGGCGCACTAGATATGCAAGTCGTTATTCCTTTTTACATTGGAATGGATCAAGACATAAATACGGCTCGTGATATTATTCAAGAAGCAGCATCATCAAGTCGTTATATCCATTTACCAAAGCCTGTCGTCGTACTTGTAAAGCAGACAATAACGGATAATTACTTAGCTATACAATTGACGTGTAAAGCCTATGTCGTTGATATTAAATTTGAAAAGTTATTTGAGACGGATATTACACTGCGTGTGATGCAAGAGTTTAGAAAATCAGATATCTATCCGCCCGCGATTGCGATACAAAGTAAGTAATGATTGAAAAGGCACTCTATAATTAATAAAGTGCCTTTTAAAATATAGAATCAAGCCCCTATTAATTTATCTCTCGCTGTCACCATACTTTATTGATAAAATGGCATTCTATATTGGCTAACTTCTTGGTTCTGTAATGAAATTAATGTTAAAAACCCTAATCTTATCGGCGTCATTATTCTCCTCTCTAGCCTTAGCTAATACTGAAGCTCACAATGATTATCTAAAAGGTACTGCTTATTTAAACCAAGATAATTATAAAGAAGCCATCACTTGGTTAACAAGTGCCGCAAATAATGGCTCTATCGAAGCACAAAATAAAATAGGTGTAATTTACGCGAAAGGTATTGGTACTGACGTTAATACACACTTAGCCATTCAATATTTTACTAAAGCTGCAGCAAATGAAAGTTCCATGGCCTACTACAATCTTGGTAAGATTTATGAAAGCCAAGAGAAGTTCTCAATCGCTATTGACTGGTATAATAAAGCCATTGAAATGAATAATAGCAATGCTATGAATAACTTAGCTGATTTATATCTTAATGGTAAAGACTTAGTTCAAAGTACGCATCAAGCTGAATTGCTTTATATACAAGCGGCAGAAGCTGGAAACCCAACCGCAATGCGTAATTTGGGCTTTTTATACTTTAAAGGTTCTGAAGTTAAACAGGATATGGGAAAAGCCTATTTTTGGTTTAATTTAGCCGCTGCAAAAGCCTACCCTAATGCGGATAAATATCGTGACTTTTCTGGCAAGAAGCTAAACAAAACAAAAAGAGTGCTAATCCAAAATGAAGCATTAGAGTGGTTAGAAAAGCATTCAAAATAAACCAATCATTTACTTCCTATTCCAGTACGTTACCGAGTAGCCTTCCACATAAATAAGGCTACTCAGTCTCTCTTTCTATTTATTTTTCTTTTTATGATTTAATCCGCGTGGCAACCAAGCAGATATGGTAAGGATCATAAGTATTAGCGATAAATTCGCGATCGATTTTACTGTTAGAACTGTTACTGAACTGGCTTCTAATGAATCTAATAGTAAACCCGTACCAAAACGCGCACTAACTACCATAATCAATAAAACAAACAAGGTAACCAAACGATCTTTAATAGTTAGAATGGGCTGCTCTTTTGATAACAGAATAGCTAAAATGACACCCCAGCATAGTGACGCCATATATAAATAATTCATATATTGCATAGTAAAAGCAATACCACTTGTGACTAAAGCTATGATTACCCAAAACGGTAAACTTGCCATAACGCGATACAACAAATCACCATGCTTACGCTGTAAGCTCGAAAAGTGAACGATAACCATCGCGCCTAATGCTATACCCACAATTGCATCACTCAAAAAGTGAATACCAAGCCAAATTCGAGCAATTGATTGAGTTATAATCAATCCAATAAAGAATAGACCAAATCGATGCAATGTTATTGATGAAATCTGCTTTCTCTTTAGTGAAAGATAAAATACCCCATAAATAACCGTGGCTAACATGGCATTCATACTTGGTAATCCAAAACCATTTGCTTGAGTTAACTGTAATTGAGGAACATAAACAAATGGTCGAGGTAACCCTAACCCTTGCTTAGCTAGCTCGGCAAATACAATGGTTAAAATAATGCCAAATAGTAAGGTGAGCGCGCTTTCACGGCCAAAATAAACAAGAGCAACAATAAATAGAAAATAGAAAAAAGCTTCAGTCCCTGTTTCATTAATTACCGTAAAAAACATTTTAATACTGATATTAATAATTGCAGGTAAACTATCTATACTTGCTCGTAATGACGTCAATAACTGTAATTCAACTTGATGGATATCAGAGGCTTGATCAACTAAATTATTCACCCATGTGATTTTATTATCACTCTCTAACGGCTTAGCAAACCAATGTTTAAGTTGCTCTAACTGTTCTGGATAACGATATTTATCTGACTTTATTTTGTAAGGTTCTGTTAAATATACAGCTTCAGTCTCTACACCATAATGTGGTGCAAACCATGATGGGATCCGATACAAACCATTACTGGTCTCCAAATCAAATACGATAATGTCCGAGTCACTACTACAACGGTAAATTATCGCTTTTTCGTCTTGATGCAGTATCTCTTTTGCGGTAACAACTAAGCCTGCTTCTTCCCACGTTTCTCTTTCAGCCGCTTGTTGTGGAGTTTCTCCCTCATCAATTAAGCCTCCAGGCAGTGATAATTTTCCCGTAATTAACTCTTCAATGAGAACAACACGAAAACCATCATCCACCACGCACACAGCGCCCTTTGAGATAGGGGCTTCATTCGCGATCGTTGAAGTCGAAAATAGGGTTGAAAGGCATGTTGTAAGCAATAAAGCAAAAGTAAAAAACTTATTCATATCTCACTCTCTTTTAATGCTTTTCGCAAATAGTGAATATGATCTGTCATGCCTTGCTGATGATAGAAATTTATCGCGGTTTGATTAAAATCCCACACTTCAACAAAAATCTCTCTCACACCATAGTCTTTTAGCTCTTGTTCAATTCGTGTCATTAATTGCTCAGCAACACCTTCTCTACGATGTTGTGATTCAACATACAGTTCATCTATTGTTGCCATCATGACAGGTTTACTTACAGTTGAAATCAATTCACAAAAATGCCCTGTCACAAATCCAATAACAACACCTTCAAGTTCTGCCACGTACACCATGCAATCTGGATCATCTAAATAACGAGAGATACTTTTCTCTTCTTCAATTTCAGACGCCGTTTTAAATAATTCAGGGCACTGTTGATGATGCTCATCATGCAACTGATACATCATTGAGTTTAGGCAAAATAGATCGGTTTCTTTTGCTCGACGAATAACTGAAGACATGTTGATACCAAATAATGATTGAACTGTAATTAGACCATGATTTATAAACAAAAAAAAGGCTCCGTATAAGCAGAATCTTTATTCGTAGAGCTATCTATCAGTTTTACCAATAATAGTTATAAACTATGGCTCAGATGAATGAATACAAGGATGGCATCAGTATCCTTTGGGTGGTTAGAGATCCTATAAACACCTATAAAATAATCGAACTCTTTAAATAAAAGAGTGTCTGACGATTTATTCCAATAAAATATCTTATAGATATAGAGCATCTATTTATCATAATAAATTGTTACACTATAGGGGCAAAGAACTATGAAATTAGCGGCCTTCCTTGCTTTATTCTGACTATTAATAAGCGAATAAAGGTAAACTCATCCCACTAAAACCTATTAAATGAATAATTATGTTTTTTTCTTTTTCTCCTAAACATCGCTCTTACGAATTGATCGCTTTTTTTCTGTTTATTTCAGTAATGGGGATAATTTTATTATTGGCCCCTAGACCTGATTTATTCACGCCATTACCACCTTTTGAAAATGATCTTCTTAAATGGTTTAGTCGTTCAGCAGGTGAATACCTATTTATTCTTACCTTAGCTATTCTCTGTTCAATCCCTATTATTCAGCGATTATCTATTAAAAAAACACTCTCTTTATATATGCAATTTGGCATTCTTCTCGTATTGAGTTTTATGCTTAAAAGCGGTGTGAAAGCAATAACTGAGATCCCTCGTCCATATACACAAGCCTTAGTACAAGTTGATCTTATTGACAGTACTGAAGGCTTTTACTCATTAGATGAAGACAGTAAACAAGCACTTATTAGCCATGCAGAAAATAAAGTAAGTCCAGCCCGCATTGAACAATGGCGAGCAAGCACTAACTATTCATTTCCATCAGGGCATACTATATTTGCTGCTATTTGTGTTTTATTCTGGGGGGGATTTTTGTTACGAAATAAGCACTACATTTTAACCACTGCTGTTATTACTTGGGGAGTTGGTGTTGGCTTTAGTCGTGTTTGGCTTGGTATGCACTGGCCGACCGATCTGATGGCTTCAATTATCAGTGCATCTATTCTGATCTTATGTGTTCCAACTATTAACTTAGAAAAAGAGCCTATAGGTAAAAACTAAGACTCTATTTCACATAAAATACTCCAAACCTTCTCGCCTGCTGGATGCAACCTAGCTTGATAGCGATAAGCGTAATATTCAATAGAAAGTCGTAATGTTGGATCACCAATGATTGCGACTTTTTTTTGTCTTAACTCTTCTTTGATACTATAAGCAGGCAACCAAGCAATGCCTTGACGATCAAGAACCAACATTTTCAACATATCGGTCATTGATGACGAGAATATTGGGTTTAATTGCACTTGCTCTCGCACTGTTTCAACTTGTCTCCCCATGTATGACGTTGAGCTATAAGCTAACCATGGTAAAGATTCTCCACTATCAAAATTAAAGATCGCCTTGCCTTGCTCGTTACAAGCACTTACTGGTAATAATTCTGTTTTAGACAGTAATTGAGATTGGTAAGGTGGCAGTCTTAGGATTTCATCATCAAAAGCCAATAAAATATCACACGCCCCCTCTCTTAATTCTTTGGTCGCCTGATCAACATCAATTGCCTCAACACTTAATATCGGTTTGTAATCACTCTCTGGTAACAAGCTTTGTATTGTAGGAATTAAACTTGTAGCTAATGAATGAGCTGCCGCGATTTGTACAACGTTACCTCCCAATCGTGATAAATCTGAAATCTGATTAATACCCGTCATTATTTGATTAACCAATGTTCGCGCCGTTATCCGAAATAGTTTCCCACTGGGCGTTAACTCAATCGGTTTACTTTTTCGATCAATTAACTCAGCACCTACGGTATCTTCTAATAAACGAATCCGTCGACTAAACGCGGGTTGAGTTACATTCCTTAATGCCGCGGCTTGAGAAAAGTTCCGCACTTTTGCTAGCACTAAAAAATCTTCTAGCCACTTACTTTCTACATTCATGTCATTTTCTCACTGTCCTTTAAAGGGACGAACATCACTATTCCTAAAATGCATTATTACGATTTACATAATATTTTTATGCTAGATAACTCTAATAAATCACTTTCAAAGAAAACAATTTCGTCTCAAATGTATAGAGATCATCCAAAAAAACGACTTACTGAGACTTAATTCTAATTTTTACGCTTTTAGCTATGCCGATTTGACATACAACTATAATTCTTAGCATTTAACAAAAACCACAACGACTGACATGATTTATTCAACTTCTGCATTAGCAAGATTAATATTATGAATAAAAAACTAGGTATCTTAGGTGGGATGGGGCCATTAGCAACGGTTGAGTTTATGATGAAAATAATCACCCAGACACCAGCACATAATGATCAAGAACACATTCCAATGGTAGTGAGTAGTGTTCCACAAATTCCGGATAGGACGGCATTTATTATGGGCCATGGTGAAGATCCTTACCCTGAATTAAAACACAGCTTTGATCAGTTAGAACAGTCTGGTGCAGAGTGCATTGTTATTCCATGTAATACTGCACATTATTGGTATTCACAGTTAAGCGCGACTAGTCATGTTCATACCATTAGTATCATTGATAGCGTTGTACAAGAGACCCAAATACGTAAACATAAAACGGTTGGATTACTTGCAACAACAGCAACAATGAAAGCAAGAATGTATCAACAGAAACTCAACCAGTATGATATTGATGTGATTGAAACTAATGACATGCAGCAACAAGCAGTTATGCAAGGTATCTACGAAGTTAAAGCTGGAAACATTGAAAAAGGGAAAGCGTTAATGCTACCTGTATTTAAAGATATGTTATCCCAAGGCGCAGAAGCGATTATTCTTGGTTGCACTGAAATCCCAGTAGCGCTAGCTGAGCAAAATTTACAGTCTCCGCATCATTGTTTGGATTCATTAGAAATATTAGCAAAGTATTGTGTTGAATGGTCTTATGAAGCAGAGCCAGCAGCGATAGCAAGCTAGGAAGACTCTTTACGATTCTTCTTCACTGATTTAACCGCCATAATGCCAAAACCAATAAGCAGCAATAACGGCAATAGCCAAAGCACATAGGTTTTCGCATTTAATGGCGGTTCATATAAAACAAAATCCCCAAAACGACGCGTCATAAATGCCACCACTTCTTTATCACTCTTACCTGCTTTGATTTGCTGATAGACTTCTAAGCGTAAGTCTTTAGCTATTGGAGAATTTGACTCTACTAAATTTTGGTTTTGACATTGAGGGCAACGCAATTGTTTCGCTAAATCAATAGAGCGCTTCTGCTCTTCAGGTGAATTAAATTCAAACAATTCAACACTTTCAATCACCTCTTTGTCCGCGCCAACAAACAAGATTGAACCATTATCAGAATTAGCCTGAACAGATATAGAGCTGAATAATACAATAATTAAGAACAGTAATTCTTTGCATCGTTTCATTATTATTCCTTAAAGAAATGAGCAAATTCACGTTGCCATTTTTTCTCATCTAAAGCGCCAGTAAAGCGATGTAATATCACTCCTTTCTGATCAATTAAAAAAGTCGTCGGTGTACCAAAAACGCCTAAATCCATTGCAAGTGATCCTCTTGGATCGAAAATCACGGCTTGGTATGGTGATCCTGTCTGCTCTAACACTTGTTTAGCTGCTATACGATCATCTCGATAATCTAAACCAATGATGGTTATGCCCTGCTCTTTTAATTGGTGTAAAAACTGATGCTCGGTTTTACAAATACCACACCAAGCAGCCCAGACATTTAATAAAGTTAATGGTTGCTGTTGAAATAAAGATTCATTTAATAATACAGACGTATCCATGACTTCTGGCAATTCAAAAGCAGGGACACTCTCACCCACCATCGCTTTTGAAGTACTTGATTCTTTGGTTTCTAATCCGCTAAGTAATACGATAAAAATACCAATACATACACTAACGGCTAGGCCTATTTTCGCTATTGTTTTCTTAGAGCCTGTTTTCATCAAGAGTGCCTTTATGCTTCTTCCGCTTTTTCTTTTTAATGATGGCGATAATACCACCTAATGCCATTAGAATAGAGCCAAACCATATCCATCTTACATACGCTTTATATTGTAAGCGAAGCGCGAAGCTACCATCTTTAAGTTTTTCACCCAAAGTGACATAGATATCACCATGCCAAAACCAATGCATCGCAGGTTCACTCATGTTCATCACACGTACTTGATAATGACGACGCTGTGGCTGAACTGTCGCTATTTCTTTTCCCTTTTCACTGATCACTAAATTGGCTTGTTCTGCGGTATAGTTCGGAGCAACCAATAGTTCCGTTTCAGAGTACGTAATGTCGTAATCGGCTAGTTTTGCTGTAATACCTGGTTCCATTTTGGCACTGGTTTCAAAAGAGTGATAGCCATTCATTGCCGCCCCAATCATCACAACGGCAACGCCTATATGTGCCACTGCCATTCCAAGCGCTTTTCCTTGTGATTGTTTTATTACCCATAATGAACCACCAATAACAGCGACAGATAATACCCAAATAATCGATGGCACAATAAACAACTCACTGTATTGAAGTCGGTAGATAATCACGCCACTGGTTATCGAACCGAGAACTAATAGTAAGCCGTTTCTTTTGGTCGCTATCTCTGTTTTTTGACCCCATTGAACAAAAATTGAAACTGCCATCATCAACAGCGCTATTATCGCCATAGGCACAAACAGTAGGTTGAAATAGGGAGCACCAACAGAGATATTTCCTAATCCTAAAATTTGAAAAATCATAGGATAAAAAGTGCCTAGCAACACGGTTATTGTCGCTATTGAAAACAGTCCTGATAACAGTAGAAAAAGAAAATCGCGACTCATCAACTCAGTGATCGATTTACTATTTAACTGTTTACTTTTAAGTGCATACAAAGAAAATGAGACCAAAAGCACAGCAAAAAGGATCAATAGCAAAATAATGCCACGAGTAGGATCAACCGCAAACGCGTGAACCGAGGTCAGTACACCCGATCGCACCACAAAAGTTCCCAGAATACTCAAACTAAACGTAAGCAACGCTAAAACGACAGAAGTTTTAAGTAGCTGTTGCTGTTTATGGCTGGCTATCAAGGTGTGTAATAACGCAGTCCCAGTTAACCAAGGTAACAAAGAGGCGTTTTCTACAGGATCCCAAAACCACCAACCACCCCATCCTAATTCATAATATGCCCACCATGAACCTAGGCTGATCCCTGCCGTCAATAAAGCCCATGCCAGTAAGGTCCAATTTCTTGCATAACGAACCCATGCTAATGGAACTTCTTTCATCATTAGCGCTGCCAGAGCAAAAGAAAACGTAGCGGCAAAACCAACATAACCCAAATAAAGTAATGGTGGGTGAAATATCAATCCAATATCTTGCAACATTGGATTCAGATCTCGACCTTCTAATGGCGTATTTAGATAGACGATGAATGGATTTGAAGCGAAAAGAGTAAAAGTGGAAAAAATCACAATCAGTGTATTTAACACCAATAAAACACGAACGACATAAGCCTGTTCAATCCGTTTTCTATTTAGCGTTATAAGCGCTGCCCACAACGTTAAGGTTAATACCCAGAACAATAATGAGCCTTCGTGGCCTCCCCAAATAGCGGCAATTTTAAAAAAGACAGGTAACGCTGAATTAGAATGTTCAGCAATGTATCGGATCGAAAAATCATCGATATAAAAACCATAGCCAAGCGCAGAGACCGAAAGAATACAAAAAAAACAGCTCAGTAAAGAAAGAGGAAAAATAGCTATTGACCATTGTTCGTTACTTTTAATAAGGCCATATCCAACCGAGCCCATAGCGACAAATGATAATATCATCGTTGCTATTAACCAAAACTGACCGATTTCAGCAATCATACTGCTCCATTGATTTTCAATAAATTATTTAATAATGATGAAACGCCATATCTGTATTACCCTGATAAACAAGGCTGCACTGATATGGCGTTACACTTTATACGACGGTCATTTGTCCTGCATAGAGTACAAACGTACGCAGCATTAATACACCAATCAAACTTAGTGATGTCACAACAAAAATAAAGCCTTTGCCATGAGCGACTTCTTTTGGCGTAAATGCATTAAGAGCTAACGGCGTCAGCATACCTAAGCCAATCACCCCAACCCAGAACCAAGTTCCCCAAAAGCCACTACCAATAGCAGCCCATGCAGCCGCTTCACCTTGACCTCCACTAAAGATTAATCCCGTAAAGAAAGTGATAAGAACAAATAATTCAAACACCACAACTGGACGCTCAAAATTATGAATCCATTTTACCGACGTACTATGACTTGATTCTTTAAATCCAAGTACACCAAACAATAAACACGCCGCCGCACCGGAAGATAAACTTGAGAACAAGAATAAAATCGGCAATACCGGGTTATTTAACATTGGGTAGGTTTGTAAAGCTGATAATAAGAAACCAGTATAAGCCGCCAGCATAACCGCTAGCACCGCTAAGAAAATTTCTAATGCGTTCTCAAACTGTTCAATTTTCAACAAAATCGTGTCGATAAAACCAAACTTTCCTTTTAAGAACCCCATGATATCTTTTCTAAAGATAACCCCTATCCAAGCAAACAGTACGACCATATACACTTGGAACAAGATAACCCCCATCGACATTACTGACGTAGGGTTAAAGAAGATCATAATTTTCCAAAAAGATAACGGTTTAGTTAAGTGGAAAATCAAAATAGTAAGACCGGCAATAATACCAAATGGCGCTAATATTGCCGTCGCTTTGATTATGCCGTTATCTGCAGGGTTTCCTTCAATCACTTTACGTTTTAAGTAAATGGATATCATGACCGCACCAGCAGACATGCCCGCTAAGAAAAGGTAGATCGCAATGATCCAATCCCATACCAAAGAGTCAAAATTAAACGCAGCTTCCCATGCACTCATCTTAAATCTCCCCTTTTTGATGTGGGATCTTATATAGCTTAGGCTTAGTGCCTAGACCCACTTTGTCACGATAAACTGGATTATTATTCAGTACCGCATTAATCTCGCTATTTTTGTCGTTTAAATCACCAAATATTAGTGCTTTTGTGGGACAAGATTCAACACAAGCAGGTTGCTTACCTTGTGCTAAATTAGTCTCACGACAAAAATCACATTTATCCGCAGATTTAGTCACAAGATTAAAGAAACGCACTTGATAAGGACACGCCGCTAAACAATAGCCACAACCCACACATTTTTCATTGTGAACATCCACAATTCCTGTTTTTTCATCTTTGTATGCAGCACCAGTCGGGCACACCATCACACAAGGTGCATTTTCACAGTGTTGGCATGACTTACGCGTAAAACGATAATCTACATCTGGGAACTCACCTTTTGGTTCACTACGAATAATCTCTAATCGAGAAACGCCTTCTGGCACACTGTTCACTTCACGACACGCTTCCGTACACGCCGTACAGCCAATACAAGCTGTCTCGTCATGAACCATACCATAGCGTTTCGCGCCGTCTTCCATCGAATAAGCCAGCGTTTTTTTACTGCTCATTAATGACGTGGTTGCAACTCCGGTAGTAAAAATAACCGCACCAGAACCAGCTAAAAAATTTCGTCTAGAACAACTCATACTATTCTCCTAGCTTATTTTCTTTCTGATTAAAATCAGCGTGGCAATCAACACACATCTTGATCTTCGCAGAGTGGTCAAAAGAAAGCACAGCCTCTTTCTCTCCATGAACGATATGACAAGATGAGCAGGTTAAGTTTTTGGCGTGAACGTCGTGCGTCCAGCTATCATCACGTAATTTTTCTGAGGTATGACAATCAGTACATTGGCTATTAGCTTGTAAAATTTCATCAAACGAGAGGGTCACTTTTTCCGTGCCTTGTTTTGATTGTGCCGCAGAATATTTGGTAACTTGAGATGCGCCGTCTCGGTGATCAGGCCCAATTGATTTATGACACTCAACACAATTCACATCACGCTTAAGAGTCGCGAATGAATTTTCTCCGTGTGAGCCTTTGAGAGTTTCTTTTTCGTCTTTATGACATTGTGTACACGCATAATCGCGGTCACGAATTAATGTCACCTCATGTCGAGTTGATGAGTCAGCCTTAACTTGGGGCGATTCATCTGCTGCAACATTCAGAGACAAACCATAGAGACAAAATGCGAAGGTAAGCTTCAACATTGTGGCTATGGCTAATTTGACTTTGCCCATTGTATATCCTTCCCTTTCTATACTATTTGAATACAGCGAACCGTTAACAAATAAATAGAGGATGAGTGATTATAATAATGAAGATTCCTCTTCATCTTTGATATCAATTCTCATTGGATAGTTTAGCCACAACGCTTAACAAGAGTATTTTATAACTAAATGTGTCTAAATAATACAAGTTGTATCAAATCAAAGCTAACCTTCTACTACTTTTGTGATAGTTGTCAATAAACCATTATCTTGTTGTATTTTAACGAAAATAAGAACCATTCTTAACAAGATGCATTAGAAATACCACTTTAGGGTTACTTGTATTTATTGGTGATATAGATCACCTATGTAACTTGATGTAAATCAACACTAAGTCCGATGAAAAAATCACCAACTTGCATTTACGTTAGACTTGTAGGGTTTCCAATTCTGATTGATAGTCGCTTTCACAACGCTTGGCTAAATTAATTACAAGAATTTGGAGATACCAATAGTGAAAAAGCAATGGACCCGTCGTTCAGCCGCTGCAATTGCCATGGTGACTACGTTATTATTAAGTAGCCACAGCTTTGCTGCATCTGAAAACAGTGAGCGAGTTGACCCTCGCAATGAAGCTTATGCAAAAGAGCATGCCGATCAATATGAATCATGGCGCTCTACCTCTGATAGCGTACAAATTGAAGATGCATTAGCCGAAGATCCAAATATGGTGATCATGTGGGCAGGTTATGGTTTTGCTAAAGACTATAACAAAGCACGTGGCCACTTTTATGCGATTGATGATGTAAGACAAACCCTCCGCACTGCAGGCCCTACCGATGAAAACTCTGGCCCAATGCCAATGGCATGTTGGAGCTGTAAAAGCCCTGATGTTGGCCGTGTAATCGAAGAGAAAGGCGAAGATGGCTATTTCTCTGGTAAATGGGCTCGTCTAGGGAGTGAAATTCAAAACCCGATTGGCTGTGCCGATTGTCATGACACTCGTAGTGAAGGCTTTAAAAATGGCGAACCCGCTTTAGCGATTACTAAACCTCATGTTGAACGTGCAATGGATGCGATTGGTAAACCTTTTGGGGATCAATCTCGTTTAGACCAACAAGCTGCTGTTTGCGGTCAATGTCACGTTGAATACTACTTCACAGGAAAAACCAAAGCCGTCAAATTCCCTTGGGATAAAGGCACCACGGTTGATGAAATGGAAGAGTACTATGACGAAATTGGCTTTAAAGACTGGACGCATAAAGTATCTAAAGCGCCAATGCTAAAAGCACAACATCCAGGTTATGAAACTTGGCGTGATGGTATCCATGGCAAAAACAACGTAACTTGTGTTGATTGTCATATGCCAAAAGTGAAAAAAGAAGATGGCACCGTTTATACTGATCATAAAGTCGGTAACCCATTCGATCGCTTTGAAGATACCTGTGCAAACTGTCATACACAATCTAAAGAAATGCTACAAGGTGTTGTTGCTAGTCGTAAAGCACAAGTACTTAAAATGAAGCTAACCGCTGAACGTCAAATCGTGGCCGCTCACTTTGAAGCTGGAGCTGCATGGGATGCTGGTGCAACTGAAAAAGAAATGGAGCCAATCCTACAAGATATTCGTCATGCACAATGGCGCTGGGATTATGCGATTGCTTCACATGGTGTTCATATGCATGCACCTGAAGTTGCTCTAGAAGTACTAGGGACTGCGGTTGATAAAGCAGCAGATGCTCGTACCAAACTGATCCGTCTACTAGCGAAAAAAGGGATTACGGACCCTATCGCTATACCAGATATTTCAACCAAAGCGGCGGCACAAAAAGCATTGGGTATGGATATGAAAGGTATGGAAGCTGAGAAAAAACACTTCTTAGAAACCGTGGTTCCTCAGTGGGAAAACCAAGCAAAAGAACGTGAATCAACCGATTATGCACCAATAAAATAATCGTCAAATAAAGAGCTAAATCTCATTAGCTAAGTACCAATAAAAAAGCCGACACTTCAACCTTTGAAGTGTCGGCTTTTTCATATCTTTAACTAGCGACGAGCCTGCATTAATTGCTTCGCTTGGTTAATTGAATTAATAATAGTGACTCTATCTACATCAACTCTTTCTGAATCTAAAATCTTCTGCCAAGCATTAATCGCTTTTTGATAACGGAACGTCACAAAATGATCGGAAGCAATTAAGGTTAATGCCGCTTGGTTATACTCATCAAGCTCTAATGCCTTATTAAGTAAAGTTTGTATCTCTTCATTAATGATTTGAGAATGTGCGTAATACTGAGTTGTTGCTTTTGCAGCGTATTGATTTGCTGTTGGCTCATCAGAGAGGCGCAGTGCATAATCAAAACAAATATTCGCGTTATTAAACTCACCATTTAGTAAGTAGCCTTGACCAATTTCAAACCATAGATCAGAATTATTTGGTGACGCTTTTAATTGATCTTCTAAATATCGCATTTTATCATCATACGATAATGGGCCTAAAGGTTCTGTAATCACTTTATTATTCACAGCAAACTTCTCTGGGCGTAAACCCGAAGAAAAAATAACAATCATGCTGATTACAACAAAAAATATCATCCATACTGGATTTAAAGAGGCCGCTTTATCTCGACTGTAAAACCACCACAATACCGCAGCGATGATTACAAAACTCAACAACATCATTATAATCATATTGTATTCCCTAGAAAAAAACTGGCGCGATCGTAATGCATATTATAAATGATAGCAATGATCGCCATCATAGTATGACAAGCCTCACTTCCCTCTACACATTAACCCGCTAAATATAATAATTAACTTTCATAAAAAAGCCCCAATTTACATCGAGGCTTAATCATTACACATTAATATTTAAATTAATTTGGTGGAATTAACTTCATACCTAAGCCAATTCGGGTTTGATCATGGTCATAATCAATCAAGGTTTCACCATACCCTTTCCATGCCTGAACATACAAACTAACAAATTTATTTAGATACAGGGTATAACCCGCTTCTGCGCCGCCTTTGTTTGTTCCAAAATTATAATGAAAACGCGTGTTAAACTGACCAATATCATTTCCTAACTTAACCCATACATCGTAATCACCTAAGTAATCCGTCATGTCTTCATCTGGTGTTTCTTCTGCAAATACATACCACGCTCTAAAGCCATATTGAACCGGACCATCAATACGCTCTAACGCTCCATACACTCGATCCCAACTGCGAGATAAACTCGCCGTCTGACCATTTGACTCATGTACATAACCAATCTCAGCGTTATTAAATAACAGCATATTTGATTGATGCATTAAAAAAAACTGTGGCTTATAGTTGGTTTCTCTAAAAGGGGATGAAATATCATTGTTTCCCAACTGCCATAATGATTTCTGAGTATAAGCAAACATCACTGACGTGCTTTGATTAATCGGCATAATTGGAACGGCTAACGAAAATTGAAATTTAACTTCAACTTGTTGTAAGCCATCCGCATCTTCAAAACCACCGGCAACATAAGTGTCTTTATTCAGTTCATCAGTATAAGTACCTAATACATAACTGTCTTCATAGCCATGAATACGATTTAATTCTTTTGCTGAGGTTACGAGAGGAATAGCCAATGCAATCAGTAGCATCCATTTTTTCATAATTGACCTTTTGTCAGTAACTTGCCTTTTTGTATTGATAAGCAAAATACATACCGACATTTAACTTTATCTATTTGAATTATTTAACATCAATACTACGACTTGCTTTTTTATACTGAATTCGCCAACCTAACCAAGTTGGAAGCTCCCACCGCTTAAGATCCCCTCTTCTATCCCCTTTCATGTAGGTTAATACCACTCGCTTACTTGATGGGAAATATTCGGCAGAGACTGTAATGTCAGGCAATACCACGATTTGAGGGTATTTTTTCATAAAATCAACCAACTCCCACTCAGGAACGCCATCAAAAATAAAGTCATCTTCATCAAACATTGCCATGTCGTCTAGTGAAGTAACGCCAAGCTCTTCTAGCTGTTGGGTAAACCAATATTCAAAAGTCATCGCTGAACTCTGCTTATTGCCGTTTAATTGACAATAAAGCTGCCAAGCGGCAATTTCTGCCTCTCTTTTATCTTTAAATAAGGGCAGAATATGACCTTCAATCACTTGTGAGACGATCGCCGCAATCGCATCCTCTTCTGCCGGTTCAACATAAACCGTTTTCAATAGTCGATTGGCGTAGTAATAATCATGAGCTATTTTAATGTCTTGATTATCATTGATGCATTCACCAACTCGACATTCCGCCAATTCACTTTCAATAATCCAAGAAATATCTATCGGTGCTAATGCCGTTGCAATTGTCAGTGTTTGCTTATTGCCTCTTCCAGGTAAAGAAAACTGATTAAAGATAATGGCGGCTTCATAGATAGGTAAAAAATGATTATTTCGTCCAAGAACCACTTCTAAATAACCATTGCCAAAAGCCTCTCTGCGTTTTTCTCTACGAACAAAGACTAATTCAGGTAATTTATTTACCAATTGAAGTAATACCGCTTCTCTTTTCAAACGGCTACTGACAGCTAGCTCTGGTAACCCTAATTCATTGCGGATCTGCTTTGCTAATGCCTGAGCTTCTTTACGCAATTCATCATCAATAATTAATCCATCACAATCATGGCCTCGAACAATAGAGGCTAAAGTCACTAGATCACAGGATTGTGGATTCCAACGCAAAAACTCATCTAATGCCATTTCTGAATTAGCGATTGAGAATAATTTGTTTGAAACAGAAAGCCCCGCCACTAAATCTGCAACAGTTTCTTTTTCAGATCGCCCTTTCACTACCGAAAGCATATGAGAAAAAAGGGTATCAATGGGCAAGGGAAACAATTGCAAGCCATAATCTGTGATAACAAGATCACGGTTTATCGCACCCATTTGTTGTAGTTTTTCTTCGGCTAACGCTAACGATTTTTCTGGTAATGGCTCTAAGAATGTCATCTCTCGTAAAGCTCGAGCACAGCTGGCTGCCGCTAAGACAGCCTCAACTAACTCTTCTCTTTGTAATTCTGGGGGTGTCATTTTTTCTAATGGGGCATGCTCTCCATACAATCTAATCGCTTGCCCCACTTGAGTTCGCCCTGCTCGTCCTGCTCGCTGATCTGCACTCGCTTTAGAAATGGCTTGCAGAGATAGTGTTGTTCGGCCATTTCGCTGGTGCGTTCTTCGCTCTAATCCTGAATCAATAACCACGGTGACATTGGGGATCGTAAGCGAGGTTTCTGCCACATTGGTTGCAAAGATAATTCGTTGTTGGGAAGATTTCGTTAATGCTTGATGCCGATGAGTATCAGAAACGCCTGCAAACAGTGGGATCACTTTACTATCAGGGAATTTTTTCGTCGCAATTTGAGCACATTGCGTGATTTCTTTCTTTCCTGGTAAGAAGACTAAGATATCGCCGGTTTCGCCTTGCTGAATAATACTTTGTAGCATTGAGATCACGTGAAGATCTAAGTCTTTTATCGATGGCATCTGTTGAGGGTGTTCAGCAACATTTGATATATTAACGGCGAATTGTCGACCTTCTGCCGTTAAAACCGTGGCATTCACATAACTCGCTAGTGGCTTACTTTCTATCGTAGCCGAGGTTAAAATAAGACGGTGCTGTTGATGATCACGCAATAAAGCCACTAACAGATCAGTATCCCAGCGACGCTCATGGAATTCATCAATCATAATGAATGGAAATGTGACTAATTTATCTTCCATAAACCACTTTAATGCGATTCCGGGGGTAACAAATACAATGTTACTGTTTTCGCTATAGTTACTGTCGAGTTTGATCGCATAACCAATATCTTCACCCACAGCCTGACCATTCTGCATTGCTAAATATTCAGCCAATGCGGTACAAGCGATCCTTCTTGGCTCTATAACTAATACGCGACCGTACTCTGATGCCCATAAAGGTAAATGAGTCGATTTTCCCGATCCCGTTTCAGATTGAACCACTAAATTTTTATCTAAAATAGAAGCAGAAAAATCAGAACGAATGGCATTAATTGGTAACAAAAACATACAAACCGTAAAATAATAGAATATTTCACTACTCTAGCGGATTTGATTGATAAAAACATGACTGTATTCGCACTTTATTTTCAATCACGCTTTGATATTTAAGTAAAGTAGGCATAGGATCTGTGGTTCATTCTTGATTTGAAGAAGCATAACAATGAATAACAACAAACGTCCCCTATATATCCCTTATGCTGGCCCAGCACTTCTAAGTACCCCTCTGCTAAATAAAGGCAGCGCATTCAGCACTACTGAGCGTAAATATTTTAACTTAGAAGGCTTACTTCCTGAAGCTATCGAAAGCATCGAAGAACAAACTGGTCGTGCTTATAAGCAGTATCAAAGTTTTGAAAATGATATGGATAAACATATCTACCTACGTAATATTCAAGACACGAATGAAACCTTGTTTTATCGCTTAGTTCAAAACCATATCAGTGAAATGATGCCAATTATTTACACGCCTACTGTTGGTGCTGCGTGTGAAAACTTCTCAAACATCTATCGTCGTGGTCGTGGTCTATTTATCTCTTATGAGAACAAAAACCGCATTGATGACCTACTAAATAACGCAGCAAACCAAAACGTAAAAGTAATTGTTGTTACTGATGGTGAGCGTATTCTTGGTCTTGGTGACCAAGGTATCGGCGGTATGGGTATTCCAATTGGTAAATTAGCACTGTATACCGCATGTGGTGGTATTAGTCCTGCGCATACCCTACCTATCGTTCTTGATGTAGGTACTAATAACCCTCAACGTCTTGCAGATCCTATGTACATGGGCTGGCGTCACCCTCGTGTCACTGGTGATGAATACGCTGAGTTTGTTGAAGACTTTATTCAAGCAGTTCAACGTCGTTGGCCTCAAGCTCTTGTTCAATTTGAAGATTTTGCACAAAAAAATGCAATGCCTTTACTTGAGCGTTACAAAAATCGTATCTGTTGTTTTAATGATGATATTCAAGGTACTGCTGCGGTTACTGTTGGTTCACTACTTGCAGCCTGTAAAGCGGCGGGCAGTTCATTAGCACAGCAACGTGTTACCTTCTTAGGTGCAGGCTCTGCGGGTTGTGGTATTGCTGAAGCGATTATTGCTCAAATGGTATCTGAAGGTATTTCTGATGCTCAGGCACGCTCGCAAGTGTACATGGTTGACCGTTGGGGCTTATTACAAGAAGGCATGCCAAACCTACTTGATTTCCAACAACGTTTAGTACAAAAAGCTGAAAATACGAAAGACTGGGTTTCTGAAGAACCTAACTACTCACTTGTAGATGTTATGCGTAATGCAAAACCAACAGTGTTAATTGGTGTATCTGGTGCTCCTGGCTTATTTAGCAAAGAAGTTATCCAAGAGATGCATAAACACTGTGAACGCCCTATTGTGTTCCCATTATCAAACCCAACAAGTCGTGTAGAAGCAACACCAAATGACATTATTCGTTGGACTGATGGACAAGCATTAGTAGCAACAGGTAGTCCGTTTGATCCTGTTACTCATAATGGTCAAACTTACCCAATTGCACAATGTAACAACAGCTTTATTTTCCCTGGTATTGGTCTAGGTGTTTTAGCAATTAAAGCGACTCGTGTTTCTGATGAAATGCTACAAGAATCAAGCCGTGCATTAGCAGAGTGTTCCCCTCTTGCTATTAATGGTTCTGGTGCGCTTCTACCACCATTGGAAGAGATCCACACAGTATCAAAGAAAATTGCCTTTGCTGTTGCTAAAAAAGCGATTGAACAAGGCTATGCTTTAGAAATCACTGACGAAGCATTACATCAAAAAATTGACCAGTACTTCTGGAAACCAGTATATCGTCGCTACAAACGAACTGCGTTTTAATTAAAAATTTCCACCAAAATCAAAACCAGAGAAGATTTCTCTGGTTTTTTTTCAACTATATGTTTCTAATAGCCATTAATTAACCTTACGATATTTAAAGACTCATTATATGAATCACGTTATTTCTTTCTTCAATTCAATGGGAAGCTACTTAACCCCATACTTATCTGATATCTCTGTTGCTATGATCGCTTGCGCATTAGTTATGCTTGGTGGTGACATTAATAGAGCACTTCGTGCTTTTTTATCTGGTAAACATTTTTTAATTCGCACTGTGGCTTTTATCGGTGTTAATGCCTTTGGTTATGGTTTATTGATTGTAAAAGCATCGCCATTTCTCACATCTGCACTGCGCTCTATTGAGCCTGCTTTTATGCTTGCTATTGTTCTTTCTACCTTTATTATTATTGGTATGTGGGCACAAAAAAATCGTCAAGTATAACGCCTAATCTACCAAGTTGAGGTTCAATGAAACTCCCGAATTTACACCAGATTAAAAAATGGTTAAAAATAACAGTGCTGATTATCGGGGTTATTGTATCTGTCGTATTATTAGCAGATGTCACCATTTCACTCTCAACAGGATCTCAACTGTATCAAGACATTGAATCGATACCGACCCAAGACACTGCCTTAGTTCTTGGAACGAGTAAATACATTCGACGAACTTTAAATCCGTACTATCAATATCGTATTGATGCGGCGATTGAGTTATATAAAAAGGATAAAGTAACGCATTTTTTATTAAGTGGTGATAATGCTCATCGCTCATATAATGAACCCTGGACGATGAAAAGAGATCTATTAAAAGCAGGGATCCCTGAAGAGAATATTACATTAGATTACGCAGGTTTTAGAACTCTCGACTCTGTACAGCGTGCTAAACAGATTTTTGAAGCTAATAGCCTTACCATTGTGACTCAGAAATTTCATTGCCAACGAGCACTCTTCATTGCTAATCATTTCTCTATGGATACCGTCTGCTTAGTTGTTCCTTCCCCTAGCGGATGGGCAAATACAAAAATAAGAATTAGAGAAGTGCTAGCGAGAACCAAAGCAATACTTGATTTATATATCTTTAATGTACAACCTAAATTTCTTGGTCCCAAAGAACCGATAAACAGAGATTCGATTCCAATTGAATAATACAATTCCAGAAATTATCTAATTAATTATATTGGTACAAAAAAGCCTGATTTCGATAGCTTATCGAAATCAGGCTTTCAACTTCTTTGATTGATTCTCATCTAAATAGAGTTACTTCATATACGCTTCATCACATATAGCGTGAGCTTGTACTTACATTACCTACACTTACACTGGTTATGACTTTATTTCGCCCAGCATTTTTTGCTTTATACAACGCATCATCTGCACGGGCAATAACTTCAGTTATGCGTTCATCTTTCATTTCAGTAACACCCAAACTACAAGTCAGCGATTCATTGTGGCACCATAAATGATGCTCAACCGTTTTACGAATATGCTCTGCTTTTTCTGTTGCCTGTTGCGCGTTATGATTTGGACAGAAAACGACAAACTCTTCTCCTCCCCAACGAACCAAAAAGTCCGTGCTTTTAATCGCACTAGTTACCACCAAAACAAACTCTCTTAAAATATCATCTCCAGTTTGATGACCGAGCTTATCATTGATCTTTTTGAAATAATCAATATCTATATAGATCACTGAAAACGTCTGTTTACCCCAACGAACTTGTTGAGACATTTGATCTAGCCAATCTCGTACTGCATTTCGATTTCGAGCTCCTGTTAATGAGTCTCGATGAGCAAGCTCGGCAAATTCAACATTCTTCTCTTTTAAGCTATCGTTTAATTTACGTAAACGGCTTTCACGATAAGCACTTACTTTGAGGTTTTTATTTAATCTTTTTTGTTCATATAAAATATAGGCAATGATAATAACTAACCATGCATATAAAATAATTTTCAATAATGTATTTTCTTTAATCCATGACCCACGTAGCTCAATACTATTAATGGTCATTTCAAAATCACCACTCTTTACCGTCGATGAAGTTGCTATTTCAATAATAGATATATTCGAAAACTCTGGGGCTGCATGTTCTACAGGGACTTTATAATCCGCTATCCACCAAGTCATAACTTGAAAGTCTGATAACTCAATTTCTTTGGGACCAGCATTAAAACCAGGTTCATACTCTACCCCATTAAATTTTAATGATGCTCCATCATTTCGTTTAGTGTAAATCGGATTACTATTTCTTAAATAAACACGTAAACGCCCGTTTGGATCAGCGCTTTTGTAATCAATATCTAAAATGAGTTTTGAATATGAAGAGAGATCAACACCTTCAAACATACTATCAGAAAAATGAATCGCAACTTCACAATATGGCCATGCATACTTACCTTTTTTCATCGTACAACGCATGGATGGTTTGCCATTTTTTTCAACTAAAATAGCATCACTTATACCACCCACTTTTTTATCATCTGCGGCGTAATATTGATATTTTTCTGGGTTAATGGTGAGCATTTTAGTATCACCTTTAAAGTGATACCAAATTAAAGCTCCAATGGAAATAATCAACATTCCTATTGTTATTTTTTGAAATATCCGCATCGTAATCCTTTACTCTAGCCATCAAAATATGATCTTTATTCCAAAAATAATAACTCACTTATTTCGCAGCGCAAAGCAATATTACAAAGATATGACACTAAATATTCACTAGTACAATTACTTGACGACCGTCAAATACATACCGCATTGCACTTAATTAAATGAAAACAAAAAAATCGTTTAAACCATTGATTATAAATATTTTATTTTAAATTAAATATCAAACTGAATATAAATACTATTGTAATTACTGCCACCTTTTATACGTCCATACTGGGATGAATTTTCAAAGATAGCAGATCGGTGGTGAATACTATAACCAAGCCAAACACCATCTAAATCTCGCTGATCAAACAAATCACCTAAGTTGACATCAAAAGAGAAATCTAGATAGTTTAAGAGCTTACTTTCTTTATATCCCTTACTATCCATTTCAGACTGTTCAATGTAGGAAACATGATTTATATACGATAAGCCTTCGGCAACACCAAATCGCCATTTAGTTGGCCATGGAATCGTCGCATAAGCTTTAATCGCTACTACAAACTCTGAACTTAAGTTTTGGACATCTGATTGCCAATGTTGAACATAACCTGGAGTTAGATAAAGATCGATAGGTAATGAAAACAGTTCATCTGTTAGTGGTAAACCATAAAAAACAGACGTCATTTGATTATTGTGTGGATCTTTTTCTGACTCTAAATTAATAATATCGCCAATATTAGATGGTGTAGCCCAGCCATGTGCTATACGTAAATATGGCTTATTTGTTATATCTTTGCGAGAAGAAGTACTGCTATCTGTAAAGAAGCCCACACCTAAAAAGTATTCAAATTCCCAACGATTATCAATATATTGACTACTATAGGCACTGTCATCTAAACGAGATACATAGCTACCACCGAGAAGATATAAATTAGACGTAACATGATAACGAGACATAAACCCCGCTTTTACATCAACTCCAGCGCTTAATGTGTCGTTAGCTTCTTCATTTAAACCATAGTAATAACTATTAAATTCAGCCTCTTTCCAGCGGGCCTCTATACTTGGGTTAAACCACCAATCGCCTGCTTCAATTTCAGCACCCAATCGAAAATTCATATAAGAACGAAATTCGGGATCTACCATAAGCTCAGAGTCAAAGTACCACTCTTTATTAATCTGATAGCGAGCTTGAAAACCAGTATCAACGACATCACCACCCGCCTTATTTTGAGCTTGCTTAGGCAAATCAAAGTAACGTAATCGCATTAACGCACTTAGTTGCCAATCACTCTCTTGATATAAATAGACGCCACCTTCCATTCCATTAATGAACACATAATCATTTTCAAAGAACATCATTGGTATAAATGTTGAAACAGTTTCGGTATCTGTTGTGTATGGGATGCTTGCTGTTCTAACAACTGCAGCAATACCCCAATCTTTTTCTTTTTCAACAGAAGATTTAGTAATGACTTCTTCTTCAGAAGCTACTGCACTATTGAAGAAAAATAAAATTGTCGATAATAATATCGTTGGGGTTACTTTTAAAATGTCTTTATACAAAAGAAATACTCTAAGTGGGATCAATCTAATTGGTTAAAAGGTAAACGCTCTAAGCAATTGAAGTAAAATATAATTTCAATCAACTATAGAATTTAAGTATAGTGTCGTTACAGTAAATAGTAATTCACCTCTTGAGAAAAAATTGTGAAAATTTCTGAATTGATACAAAATTTACAAGATATTCAAACAAGTTATGGTAATGACTTAGAAGTCGTCACGGGCGAAGAATGGTTTCCTGAGCAGTTATTAACCTCAAACGTAAATCATAATATGGCATTTCTACAGTTTGATCGTATGCCAAGTGATATACCTGTCGAGATCGATGCTCGTGGCTTTTTAGAGCACGAAGAGTTACTAATTAAAGAGTTAATCAACAAAGTTATATTCAGTGAATTAGAGCCTGAGGCTATGGTAGAAAAACTAACCTCAATGCTCATTTTTAGCCATGAAAACATTAGCTCTGATGTTATTGAAGAATTTGGACAATCTAAAAAATAAAAAGTAGGTACTATGCCTACTTTTTAATCGTCAATACTCTATAATCAATTCGCTTTGATAGCACGCCTAATTAAATGGATACCAAAATAGCTGACTATCCATGACTCGCTTTGTGATAGCTAAAATAACAATAATGAATAAGCCAAACATGACAGCTTTGTCTGTCTTAGTTATCGCCTTATCACTGAACCACGTTCTGCTTTTCCCACGCCCAAAACCACGTAATACCATCGCGTTTGAAATTTCATCAGCTCTATCTAAGCTTGAAAAGATCAATGGGCCTAATATTTTAGCTATATTACTAATTCGAGTAAAAACGGGAACATTCTTAGATAAATCAACACCACGGGCCTGTTGAGCATGCATTATATTTATAAAGTCACTTTTTACTTCAGGTAAGTATCTTAGTGTTAAACTTACGGCATAAGCGATTTTATAAGGCAGGCCTAATCGATTTAAACTCGCAGCAAACTCTGTTGGGTGAGTCGTAAATACAAAAACCAATGCGATTGGAAACATACTAAAGTACTTAAGTGTCACCGTAATTAGATAAAACAGAGTCTCTTGAGTAATCGCATAACTACCAAAAATAGGCATTAATACCGTTGTTGAGCCTAATAGCTCATTACCTTGATTCGGCGCTAGCAAAAACATAAATACCGCATTCATGCTCAATACTGTCGCAGTGCCAATCAATAATGGTTTATAAGCAGTAAAAGGCACTCTTGTGGCTTTTAATAAATATAAACCTAATAAGATCAATGGAATGATAATACGTAAATCAAATGTAGTCAGAACTACGGTAATCCACGTAATGAACAGCAGAAACTTAGTTACCCCATTTAAATGATGTAACCAAGTGTCCAAATCCACATAATTAATACCAAAACTCTGTTTATTAGTGGACATTCTTTTTACTCTCATGCTCTTCATTAATAAATTGCTGTATAAAACCAGTGATATTTTCTATCTCCAATTTCTCAGCTAATTCATACAAACTTGTTACAGTTAAGTTTGCTTTATTTAATAACTCTGGCTGGCTAAATACCTTGGTTACGTCCTGATCAGCGATGCATTTGCTATCAGCAATGACAATAGATCGTGTCGTGTGTTCAAGAACCAAATGCATATCATGAGAGATAATAATTACGGTTAAACCTAGCTGTTGGTTAAGCTGATTAATAAAACCAAGCATTGAAGTGTAATTCTTGTAATCTTGCCCAGCTGTTGGTTCATCTAAAATCAATAGCTCTGGTTCAAGAACCAAAATAGATGCGATCGTTACACGCTTCTTTTGACCATAACTAAGCGCATCAATCGGCCAGTGACGAAAACGACTTAAACCACATAGCTCTAATGCGTAAAGTACCTTCTCTTCAATTTCTTTTTCAGAGAAGCCGCTATTAACTAAGCCAAACGCTACTTCATCATATATTAGGTGATGCGAGATCATGTGATTTGGGTTTTGTAATACTACCCCAACCTTTTGAGAGCGCTCATAAATAGACAAATCTGCTAGATCTTGATTATTTAATTTAATAGAACCACAATCTGGTTGTAACACTCCCATCACTAACTTAGTAATTGTTGATTTACCCGAGCCATTCTTACCTAGAATAGAAACAAACTCACCTTTATTCATAGTAAAAGAAACGTCTTCTAATGCGTTTATTTCACCATCATACGAATAGGTTAAGTTTTCAATACTTAATAATGCGTCCTGCTTGGCCATCTCTGAACCATTACATTGACTATCATCAAACCAAGCATTCACTGCAGAGCTCAAGCATTCCGCTGGGATCGATGGTAAATGGCTAATATGAGGAATAGCTGAAAGCACAAGTTGGCATCGTTTAAGTAACGATACGTACAGAGGCTCTCTGATCCCATACTCCATTAATAGTGAAGATTGAATCAACTGATCTGGTGTCATGTCTGCAACAATCTCACCGTGATCCATCAAAATGATACGATCGACAGGGCAATGCAAAACATCTTCTAGACGATGCTCAATAATAACAACGGTTTTGCTTCTGCTTTTATGTAACTCATCAATGATTTCAATAGTCGCTTTGCCCGTTTTAGGGTCAAGGCTCGCTAATGGCTCATCAAATAACAGTAGATCGACGTCGTCAACTAAGATCCCACCTAATGACACTCGCTGTTTTTGACCGCCACTAAGATCATAAGGTGATTTATTAAGTAAGTTCTCAAGATCCACTATTTTTGCAGTATCACGAACAATTGGGTACATTTCCGCTCTTGAAACCATTTGATTTTCAAGGGCAAAAGCAATGTCTTCTCCAACCGTTAAACCGACAAATTGGCTGTCGGTATCTTGAAGAACGGTGCCAACATTCTCTGTGTATTGTTCTATTTTCCAATCAGAAACATCATGTTCATTAAGGCAAAGTTGACCTTGGATCTCGCCTTTAATGGTATGAGGGATTAGGCCATTTAAACACTGACCTAATGTTGATTTACCGCTGCCACTTGGCCCGATAATTAATATCTTTTCGCCTTTTTCTATCCTTAGATTGATATTTTTAAGCGTCGGTTTATCCTGTGACACATATCGAAAAGAGAAGTTCGAAAAGGTTACGCTCATTAACTATGGCGCCTCTGTTAAGTTTGTGCTTTGTTTCTTACGCTTAGCGAGGTTAGTTAGAATAAAATAACCTACAATAGCAATTAGTACGGTATTACCTGCCGCAATGATGCACAGTTGCATAAATACTTTACTAAACGGTTCTGCGTATAGGATAGTATCTAAAAACGCTGATGTTCCGTAACCAATCACATTACCTGCAAACGCTAACATGACAAAGATGAAGAAATCTTTCTTATCAAAAAGTCCTGACTCTATGCGTTTCTTTGTCAGTATTGGGAACAAACCAATAATCATACCGACAATACCTGAACCTAAAACCCAAGTAAGCCAAACACCCCAACCTGCGAATAAATCCGTTACCCAGTGACCAATAAATCCAACAAGGAACCCTACTATCGGCCCGTACAGTACTGAAAATAAAGCAAGTACAGCCATAGCTGGTTTTAGCGTGGTATTAGCAAAGACTGGGATACCAAACATTGGTAGGCCACCGATACCATATAGAGCGGCACCAATAGCGATAACAACAACGGTTTTAGCAGAAAGGTTCATAATGTTAGCCTTGAAGCATTAATAAGATAAACAACTAGAAAGGCGCGCATTATACAGTAAGTTCGGCGGTTTGGAAATGTTTACATCTAGACGTCTACTAGCAATATAAGTCAGCTACTGCTTTGATAATAATACCAATGTGATTAATTCAATGATCCATTTTTAAGCAAAAAATCACTACAGATAATTATTGAACTTGGGGTTACAGTAGAAAATATGACTTAGCAGAAAGGAAAAAAGGCTCATCATTTCTGATGAGCCTTTTTAATTGATGGTGCCCCGGGCCGGACTTGAACCGGCACAGCGCGAACGCCGAGGGATTTTAAATCCCTTGTGTCTACCAATTCCACCACCAGGGCACGCAATTTCTTGCGATGCTTCTAACCATGTTCTCAATAAATGAGAAGGTTGACACCATCTTTCATCACCGTAATAACAGTAATGTTTAATTCTTATTGTTAAAGTAAGTGGAGGCGCCTCCCGGAGTCGAACCGAGGTCCACGGATTTGCAATCCGCTGCATAGCCACTCTGCCAAGGCGCCATATATACTTTCACACTTATCTTTATTAGTTCGTTAATGAACTACACTTCTCATCATTCAAATTTACACTTGAATGATAAATAGATGGTGCCCCGGGCCGGACTTGAACCGGCACAGCGCGAACGCCGAGGGATTTTAAATCCCTTGTGTCTACCAATTCCACCACCAGGGCACGCAATTCTTTATTGCGATGCTCCTAACCAATGTGTTCTAAAAAGAACGGTTAGACACCATCTTTAAAACAGTCTGCCAATGTTAATTGACTGCCTTTTACAAAATCTGGAGCGACACACGAGGCTCGAACTCGTGACCTCAACCTTGGCAAGGTTGCGCTCTACCAGCTGAGCTAGTGTCGCATAAATCACTAAGAAATGGAGGCGCCTCCCGGAGTCGAACCGAGGTCCACGGATTTGCAATCCGCTGCATAGCCACTCTGCCAAGGCGCCATCTCTCTTACGGGGCTTAATGTAACCGATTTAAAAAAAGTGTCAAACAAAAATTTGCATTTGACACTCTGTTTGTAGACTTTATCGCCAAATAACTTAAAAAACAGTTAAGATGTTGAAAAAACGGTCTATTTCGGACGCCAAACTTTAATTTCTGACTGTGGCTTACCTTGCTCTTTACGATCATTTCTTCGTTTAGGCGCAGAATTACCAAATCGTTCTTCTTTTGCTTTTTCACGACGCTTTTCATTAAACGTATTGTTCGAATGATGATTACGTCCTGAACTTGCTTTTTTAATTACTCGTACTTTGCCATCGATCTCTTGAACTTTACGAGAAGCTTCTTCCGTCTTACTAGATGAACCAATCATATTATTAATTTGGTCCATTTCATCTGCACTCAAGTAACGCCATTCACCTGATGCTAATTTGCCAAGATCAATATTCATAATACGCACACGCTTTAGCTTAAATACTTCATAGTCTAAGTATTCACACATGCGGCGGATCTGACGATTAAGTCCCTGTGTTAAGGTAATACGAAAAACAAAACGAGATTCTTGTTCAATCTTACATGGTAAAGTAACCGTATCTAAAATAGGTACACCCGCCGCCATCTTAGTTAAGAATTCATCAGTGATCGGTTTATCAACGCGTACTACATATTCTTTTTCGTGCGCATTACCTGCACGAAGAATTTTATTTACAATATCGCCATCACTGGTTAAAAAGATCAAGCCATCTGAAGGTTTATCTAAACGACCAATTGGAAAGATACGCTGTTCATGATTAATGTAATCAACGATATTGCCTTCAACATGACGCTCAGTCGTACATGTAATCCCTACGGGTTTATTAAATGCAATATAAATACGATCTTGTTTCTCTTTTAATGGTTTTCCATCAACCAGAACTTCATCACCTTCAGCTACTTTTGTTCCCATTTCAGGGACTTTGCCGTTAATTGTAATACGTTGTTGGTCAATAAGCTTATCTGCTTCTCTTCGTGAGCAATAACCCGTGTCACTAATGAATTTATTTAAACGGGTTAATTTAGGTTCTGGTGATGTCATGATGTACCTCAAAAAAGTGAACAGCCGAAGTGTAGCAGAAACGGATAAATATCCAATAAAAAAGCACCCTAAACCAATGCATAGGGTGCTTTCGCTGTATAGACGCTGACGAACTGTCAGTTATATCTACAATTACTTAGTCTCTACCTTTGCCTCAACAACGTCAGTAGTCACTGGATCCGCTTTAACCAATTCAGTTTTAGCAACAGTTGTCTCTTCTACGATGCTTTCTTGAGCTTCTGCGATAGGTTCAGCAGCTACTGGAGCCTCTTCGACTACTGCCGTTTCTGCTGATGCTTGCTCTTCCGGTTGATTGTTTTCTGCAACTGCCGCTTGTTCCGCATTTTCTTCTGCTGTGGCTGGCTCTGCAGTTATTGCCTCTTTCTTTGCTTTTTCTGCCGCTTCTTTCTCTTTATAAGAAGCAATCACACCATTCAAATTATTAATTAAGTTATCATTTCGCTCAAGTTGTTGTGTCAGTACAACCACTTGTTTTTGAACATTAGCACGATCGCCAGTTTGCTTTTCAACTGTCACTTCCAGTGTTTTTATTTGCACCTGAAGCTCTTTGATTTTATCTTCTAGATCAGCCGTATTATTAATCTCATGCATTTGCTGTACTGAAACCAAAACCGCCTCAGTCTGCATTCTTAATGGTTGGTTACGGTAATCATCACCATTAATTGCTTGTGAAATAGATAATAATTTATTTTCAAACTCTAATACTGGTTGCTCAAATTGGCCATTTTTAACTGCTTTCAGTAATTTCACTTCAGCTGCCATGTTTTTTAAATGATCAAGTTGAAAACGTGTTTTAGCAACAACATCAACAATTAATGCTTTATCACGATTGTTTGCTTGTACTGCTTTTTTAGCTTTATCTAATTCCGCTTTAGCTTGGCCATAGCTAATTGGTGCAATGGCCTTAAATCCCTTACGAGATAAGTCAGAAAACTCTTTTTCCAGTGGCTCAACATGAATTTTTAATGTTGTTTTAATCTCTGTAACTTTTGCATTGGTTAGAAATGATGCTTGCTTAGTTTGAGCTTCAGCAATATCGTTTTCAACCACAGTTACAAAGAGTGCTTTATACTGAGTGTTTAGGCTTGAAAACTCTTGTGAGTAATACTTTTTAGCATCAATCTCAATCAAATATGCCATCTGTGCAATAGCATCAGACAATACGACATCTGCCGTTGCTTTATAACGTTTAAGTTTCGAAAGTTCACTATCGGCAACTGCAACTAAAGACATGTACTTTGCAGCATAAGAACCCGAAGAGAACATTGAGTACTCTTCATTAATTAGCCCTGGCTCTTTTTCAATTTCTAAAAAGATCTCTTTTGCTTCAGCCCACTCTTCCATCATTGTCGCGTATGCGGCTTCTGAATAAATTGAAAAAGAGTCTACAGAATCAAAAGTTGTTTTATCTAATGAATATTGTTTCTGAAGCGCATCAAATGTCGATACTGATTGTACTTTGTCATTTTGCTCAGTTACAGCCACTGCTGACTCACCACCAGTACTCTGACAGCCAACCACACCGACTAACGCAGAGGCAATCATTGCCATTTTAAAAAATTGTTTCATCACTAACCCATAATAATTATTTTTGAATAGACATCACATAACATAGTAGTACAAACAAAAATTAAAGACAGCTTTTCTTATGTATGAGGCGAAATCAGTATTGACATTGATATAACAACAAAAAAAGCCACTCAATTTTGAGTGGCTTTCTGTATTATCTATCGCAGTTTATGAAAATTAATCTCCTGCGAACATATAACCTTCACCGTGTACAGTGACAAAAATTTGAGGATTTTTTGGATCCACTTCCATTTTTGCTCGCATTCTACGGATCAGTACATCAATCGTTCTATCATTTGGGGCATCTACGCGATGACTGATCATATTCAAAATACGTTCACGTGATAGAACCGTATTTGGGTATGAAGACAGAGCAACCAATAATTCATATTCTGCTTTCGTGAGTTTTACTGGCTCGCCATTATTTGACAAAGCACGACGTTGGATATCAAAAGTCCACTCACCAAAGCGAACAATACTCGACTCATCCACTTCAACAGGTTCATTGACTAACGACATACGCCAAAATAAATTTTTCACTCGTACTAATAGCTCACGTAATTCAACAGGCTTAGTAACATAATCATCAGCCCCCATTTCTAGACCAACAATGCGGTCAATACTATCTGTTCGTCCTGTAACAAGAATAATACCAATATTCGACTGACTGCGTAATTCACGCGCCAACAATAAACCATCCTCTCCTGGTAGGTTTATATCAAGCATAATTAAATCAACTTTTTGTTCAGCCAAAATAGTTCGCATTTCTGCCCCTGTTTCAGCCTCGCTCACTTGATATCCCTCGGCTTCAAAATAGCCTACAAGTTTAGAGCGAGTTACCACTTCGTCTTCAACAACTAAAATGTGATAGCTCATAATCTTCTCTTTTTTATGGTTATTAGGATGGTTCTTATCTTATTCTATTCATATTTTGTAATAATGCCAATTCTCAATTGATATTTCTGTATTTTAATTGATTCAAGACAATTCTTAATAAAAATCGAACATTAATCTTTACTCATATATTTATACACCCTGTTAATGAGAGGTGCTATTCCTTTTCATACTTATCCAGTACAATTCTTAAATAAACTTTTTGGAGTAAAAGATAAATGAACGAATTAACAGCATTTAATGAACAACGCGCTGAAATTTACTGGTGGCTTTCAAGCTTATTAGCTAATGAACTAACAACTGAGCAGCTTGATCAGTACAACAGTTTTGAAGTACGTACTTTTTTAGCAAGCTTGGCTGAAACTCCAACGTTAGCGACATCGATGAATGCTTTAATTGAAAAACTAAATCAATTACAAAGCCGCGAAGACGTGCAACTTGAGCTATCTGCTGATTTCTGTCAAGCCTTTCTAGGCTCGGATAAAAACAGTGCTCTGCCTTACGCGTCGATATATTTAGACAAGGCAGGCATCCTAAATGGCAAGCCAGCTCAAGATATGCGAGATCTACTTTCAAAATATGACATTGCACAAAAGTCTGAGTTTAACGAACCTGCTGACCATATTGCTATTGAATTAGATTTTCTTGGTAACTTAATTGCCATGACAAATCAGCAATCATCTGAAGAAGATTTTGAAACTTACATGAATGCTCAACTAACGTTTATCAACGAACAATTACTTTCATGGGTTCCAAGATTTAGTCAAATATGTAAAGAAAGAGATGAGTTTGGTTTTTATGCTTCTGTTACCGACTTTTTAGTTGCGTTCTTACGATTAGATGCGACTTTCCTTACCGGTGAGTAATATAAATGCTAAAATTGATGCAATAAACTAACAAGTCCGTGATGTAAATCAGATTACAACCAAAATTTATTAAATCAATAATTGTTTGCACTATGCTTTACCTATAAAATGTGAACGCAAACGATAAAATTTGAAAACTAAATGAAAACCGCATTTTTGGCGGTTTTTTTTATTTATACCTTTTTATTTATACCTAGACTTAGGGCCTATTTATCTTCCATCAGTTCTTTACAGATCAAAACTCATTTTTGTTGGAAGATAAATAGCCCCTTAATAATCATTTAAGGCTTTTATATGGCTACTATTAAAGACGTTGCAAAACTTGCTTCGGTTTCAACCACCACGGTATCGCACGTAATTAACAAAACACGCTTTGTCGCCGAAGCAACTCAAAAGCGCGTATGGGAAGCAGTTGAAGAACTTAACTATGCACCAAGTGCTGTTGCTCGTAGTTTAAAGTGCAATACGACACGTACTATTGGTATGCTAGTAACTCAATCATTTAACCCATTTTTTGCTGAAGTAATGCATGGGGTTGAAAACTACTGCTACAAACAAGGTTACACACTATTTATGTGTAATACCGAGGGCGATTTAGATAAACAAAAACATTACCTTCGTATGCTTTCTGAAAAACGAGTAGATGGCTTATTGGTTATGTGTTCAGATCTTAATGAACAATTATTAGCACTACTTGAAAAGAATACCGAGTTACCAATGGTAATTATGGACTGGGGCCCTGATAGTCCACACACAGATAAAATCATTGATAACTCTGAAAAAGGTGGCTATTTAGCAACAAAACATTTGATCGAAAATGGCCATACTCAAATTGCTTGTATTACAGGTCAAGCTGAAAAAACCACATGTAAAGAACGTGTTCATGGTTTTCAACGCGCTCATGAAGAAGCTAACTTACCATTTAAATCAGAATGGATATTAGAAGGTGACTTTGAATGCGCTTCTGCATCAAAAGCGATTGATAAACTATTAGCCATGCAAGAACGTCCAACTGCTTTATTTTGTTTTAACGATATAATGGCTCTGGCTGCAATCAGTCGAATTAAGCAATCTGGTTTGCGAGTGCCTGAAGATATTTCTGTTATTGGCTACGATAATATAGAACTTTCAGCTTACTTCTCACCACCGCTAACGACGATCCACCAACCTAAACGTCGTGTAGGAAAAACCGCGGTAGAGATATTATTAGAGCGAATTAAGGATAAACATCACGAACGTCGTGTTTTTGAAATGCAGCCAGAGGTTGTTTCTCGCAGTAGTGTTCTTAATCGTTTAAAATAATAATTACAATTCTTTTTATATCAAAAACTTATTTATTTCTCTTTTTTATTTAAAACTTGAACAGAGATAACAAAAAAACAACGCCATTATGTGAACCAAGATCACATAATGGCGTTTTTTGCTATAACACACCTTATTGATTGCTATATCATCAATAGTGTCACGAACATGGCAAACTATGCGAAAGTATAGGACGCAAAGCTTCCGGCCTACGTATTATATATAAGGTAGCGGGGTTGCCGACGGCGAGTATTCTGTCAATCGTTGTTAATTTTTACGTTAAAATAACAATGATTTCTTTTAAGCTTGCTACTATTTCCTCGGGCTCAGTTGTTTAGTGACATAGACTTACTAACCGAGAATTATTGCAATGGATAAACCAATACTAAAAGAATCACTTCGTTTACTTTCCTCTCTTGGGAAGATCTCTTCGCGTTCAATGTTTGGTGGCTTTGGTGTCTTTATAGATGACACTATGTTTGCCCTTGTCGTTCAAGACAAACTGCATTTACGATCAAGCGAAGAAACGATTAATTTATTTAAAGAGCAAGGATTTGAACCTTACGTTTATAAAAAACGTGGTTTTCCAGTTGTTACTAAATATTTTGCTCTTCCTGAGGAGTGTTGGAATGAACCAGATTCCATCTTGCTTCAAGCTGTTATAGCTTTAGATGTCGCGAAAAAAGATAAAGAAAAACAGAAAACCGCAGAACCATCACGTATTAAAGATTTACCAAACCTTCGATTAGCTACAGAAAGAATGCTAAAGAAAGCAGGGATTAATACAGTAGAAGAACTACGTAGTACAGGCTCAGTAAATGCTTATAAAGCAATTCAACAAACTCATTCTAGCCATGTTAGTGATGAATTATTGTGGTCTCTTGAGGGAGCAATTAAAGGCACACATTGGTCTGTTGTTTCATCGGAAACAAGATGTGAACTAAGAAAGCAGTTATAAATTAGCTCACAATAATTCTCCTTCATAATTTCAGATACTGTTCTTAGTTTTAAGCTAAAGGCAGTATCTGCATCTCCTCGTTTTAACTTATTTATTTTACAGTTTCAAATTAAAATCATTCAGAACAAAAACTTAACCAACCAACCTTATCAATCACATCGTATTAACTTTATTGTAAATAATCTATTATTTCACCTTTAATTCAGATACCCTATATATGGTATTAAAGCCGATTAATTGGCCTAATGAATTATTGGATATTGTTAGATGAACAAAAACACAATCAGCAAAAAATGGCTCTACCTACCTATCATATGCATGATATTTACTATGTCTCTTGGTTTATTTATTTTTAACTCAACACTTTCTGATTGGCTTGAAAAAAAGGTCGAAGGTGGAATGTCTGAAGAAATCTCACGCGTCATAAAAGAAATAAATGATGATCAAGTTTCTTTTTCTGATTTAAAAGCCTTAGATGTTTATATAAAAACCAAGCTAGAACTAGCTAAAGAAGATCACGTAACAATCATCAAAGCTGATGGTACACCTATCGCAGATAGTGATATTTCTTTAGAAGCCGTATTACGACTTGAAAACCACCTAAATAGAAAAGAAGTTGTTGACGCTAAAAACTTAAATTATGGCACCACGACCCGCTTCAGTACTTCTCGCTTTAAAAATTTACTGTATTCAGCACAATCATTCGATTACCAAGGTCAAACTTATATTGTTAGAGTCGCGACACCATTAACGCGTATAGACGCAATGGTAGAAGAATTGATGAATATCCTAATAATTTTAATGGGTATTAATATTTCACTTGTTATTGGTTCTTCTTTATTAAGTAACAAATTGATTCAGCAGCAAGTACAAAATGAGCAAGATTTACAAGAAGATCGTATTGAACAGCGTACTCAAGAGATTGAATTATTACATCGCCTTGCCACTATGCTTGCTGCCTGTAATTCAATTAATGAAGCTCAGATGGTGGTTGAAGATATCCTTCCTCGAATTCTTGGTAACGTAAATGGCGTTATTTCATTAATGCGTTCTTCTCGTAACCAATTGCTTGTTAAGCTTGACTGGGGCGGAGTATGGCCAGGAAGCAAAACTTATGCACCAGAAGAGTGCTGGGCGCTACGTAAAGGTAAATTCCACCTAGCAAACGATAAGTACACAACGTTGCCTTGCTCTCATATGTCAGCAACAGGGGAAGATCAAACACTTTGTATTCCTCTGACTGCTCATGGAAATACTATCGGTATGATGCACATCTACCTTGGTGATAAAGAAGATTTAGAGCCTGATGTACAAAAACTAGCCTTTACGGTTGCAGAACATCTCGGTCTAGCTTTAGCTAACTTAAACTTACAAGAAAAACTGAGAGAACAAGCGATCAGTGATCCATTGACCGGTTTATACAATCGCCGTTACTACGAAGAAACCATCAATCAAGAAATCATGCGTGCGCATAGACATAAACAAGAAATGTCTATTCTTATGCTAGATCTTGACCATTTCAAACGCTTTAATGACAACTACGGCCATGATGCTGGTGACTATGTCCTAAAAACTATTGGTACTTTACTGCTTAATACAATGCGTGGCGAAGATACAATTTGTCGTCTTGGTGGTGAAGAGCTCGCTATTATCTTACCAAGTACCAATGCTGAAGACGCTCTTGCTGTAGCAAACGGGCTATGTGCTTCCGTAAGTGATCTCCACCTTGCAATTAAGGAACTATCGTTAGGGAAACTAAGTGTTTCCATCGGTATTTCTACTTACCCTAAAAATGGGCAACAATCAGATGATTTAACCAAACTTGCTGATATTGCGCTGTATGAAGCAAAAGGGCGCGGTCGAGATCAAGCATGCCATTACGATGATTTAATTCAATCTTCTGAAGCCATTAAAGAGGCGATTGAAACTAAGTGCGATAATACAAAAACAAAAGAAACAACTGTCGTAGCCATTAACGCTTAACAGTAAATATAGATGATGAACTTAATCGCTTAATCGATAGGTTCATCATCTACTTGCATCATAAAATCAGTAACCCACCCAATCATTAAAATCATTAGCCAAGAAACCATGACCGATGCTGGCACCTCAAACTTAGGAGATATAATTAAGGTTGCAAAGGCAATGACGGGTAAAAGCCACGATAGCATAGAAAGCCAATCTCTATATTTAGATCGTCCAAGACTCTGTAAACATACAATAAGACCAGTAATTGACAAGGCAACAAGTGCCGCGTGTTGTAAGCCCCCTATCCATAATGGAATAACGAGTACCAGAGGCCACCACGCATTTCGATTCACAGGTTTCCAACTTCTCGCCGCTATCCAGACCAAAATAACACTGATTATTTGAACCAATGTTAAAGAGGCACTGCCTTCTAATTTACCTTCATATTGTAAGGCCATGATCCCAGCTTCCATTGCCACCACAACCGCAATAATAAAGGCCACCAGATGAATGCTTTTTCGTCGTGAAAAAATCACCATTAATAAGGGAAATAGAGTCCAAACAGCAATCGAGAGTGATAATGGCTGCTCACTGAGCGTTAAGCCAAACAATGACATTCCAGCAAGTAACACCCATGTAGCAACACCACCTTGAGGAATGAGCCATAACATAGGAATGGCTAAAGCAAGTAAAGGAAGCTCTCCTCCACTAATCCCAAAAGCCAATACGCCAACAACAACAAGTAGGATACTTAATATAATAGACAACACGGTTAATACCATCGCTAGCCCTCCTTGGTACAAAGCGGTTTACTTTGCTACTATTTCAGTTTAGCGGTAATACTTAGCTTTATCACTGACCAATCTCTCTTTTCTAATAGAAGATATTTATTTCAATGGATGAATTTACTCAAAGTATTTATACGAATTTATATTACGTACCGTCAGGCCGAGTCGTCACTTATGGACAGCTTGCAACGTTAGCAGGGTTTCCTAATCACTCACGACACGTGGGAAAAGTGTTAGCTAAACTCCCAGAAGATACACTGTTACCTTGGTATCGAGTTGTCAATGCACAGGGGAAGATTTCATTACTAGGTGATAAATTTGAAAAACAGAGAAGATTGCTTGAAGAAGAAGGGATATTGATTCGAGAAGATGGGAAAATTTGCCATTTTAAACAAGTCGTCATGCCTTAAGACACAACGGCCTGTTTACATAAAGCCAATCAATATTATTGACGAACGCCTTTTAACAATAAATCTTGTTGCATTGTTTTTGCTTCATCAGTGATCACAGCGTAGTTTGTGTCTGTTGTGAAACGTAACTTACCATCAACTTTAATTGTTGCACGTACAGAATAGCGATGATTCGCTTGAATATCAGCCGTATCAAATTCTAAAGAATAATCAAATGGTGATGACTTTTCTGCCGCTTCAAAAGTTTGCTCAGCAATCGTTTTTGATGGTGCATCCGCTAAAGACACATCAGCCAATGTTACGGTAATCACCGCGTTTGCAGGTAAAGCAATACGCTCACGGTAACCAACACTACCTGTCACTAATTGTGTTTCAGATGCTTCAATTACTTCAGTGCCAGACGCATCTGTTTGAGCCATATCTTCTTGCACTACCACTTCTTGCTTAACCACTTCTTTTTCTGCTTTATCTGTTGAATTGCAGCCAACCATCGTGATCCCTGTCGCTACAGAAAAAGCAATTAATAATGATTTTTTCATGTTTTTCTCTCTTATAATATTATCGTTATCTAACAAACTGACACGAATATAGACCTAATATCTCACCGTGTCTGCTTAACGACTTCATCTTTGACAGAAAACTAACTCAACCAGAGTAAAATTGCACAGTTTTGATACAAATCTGACTCAGTTAACATAGTGTTTAACTTATTGAACTGAACCTGAATCTGACTCACAATAGAGTAATCACGTCAGAGGCATTAAGGCATATAGAATGAATAAACCATTAAATGAATTACTTACACTATTGCAGTTAGAACAATTAGAACAAGGCTTATTTAGAGGTCAAAGTGAAAATCTTGGATTGCCACAAGTGTATGGTGGCCAAGTCATTGGGCAGGCACTTTCTGCTGCTCGTTATACTGTTGATAATGCTAGAACCGTTCACTCTTTCCATAGCTACTTTCTTTATCCTGGCGATCCAGAAAAAGCGATTATTTATGATGTGGAAAATTTAAGAGATGGCAGAAGCTTCAGCACACGTCGCGTTAAAGCGATTCAAAATGGCCGACCTATCTTTTACTTAACCGCTTCTTATCACGGTGATGAGCCGGGCTTTGAGCACCAATCAAGTATGCCTGATATCGCAGGGCCTGAAAATTTCGCCTCAGAAACACAACTTGCAGAAGCCATTAAACACGTCCTTCCACCCGCGGTTCAAAAAATATTTTGTGGTGAAAAACCAATTGAAGTTCGTCCTGTTAATATTGTTAATCCACTAGCCCCTAAAAAAGCGGCGCCAACACAACATCTGTGGATTAAGGCCAATGGTGAGCTACCAGCCGACCAATTAATCCATCAATACTTATTAGCTTATGCATCTGATTGGGGATTCTTACCAACCGCCCTTCATCCACATGAAGTCAGCTTATTAACGCCAAACTTCCAAGTGGCGACGATTGACCATTCAATGTGGTTCCACCGTCCATTTAAGATGGATGAATGGTTGTTGTACTCTATTGAAAGTACCAATGCGAGTGGTTCTCGTGGCCTAGTTCGTGGGGAAATATTCAATCAAAAAGGTGAACTTGTTGCATCAGCTATGCAGGAAGGCGTGATGAGAATGAAGAAAAAATAAACCCACCTCTTCAATCATATAATTTATCGGTCAGGTAGTTACCACCTGACCTTCTTTTTCACACATAATTACCATATAACTATAACGGTAGCTCTGTTGTATATTTTAGAGGCTCCATCGCAAATGTACTGGTGACATTCGAGATCCCATCAACACTGTTGACTAGTTTTTTATAAAAACCATCGAAGGCTTTCATGTCTGCTGATAACACTTTCATCATGTAATCATACTCTCCCGCCATTCGATAAAATTCCATCACTTCAGGGAAATCCGAAACAGTATCCACAAATTGGTTATACCACTCTTGTGAGTGATTGGATGTTTTTATCAATACAAATGCATTAAAGCTTAACCCTAATTTTTCAGGATTAAGTAAAGCTACTTTCTTTTCAATCACCCCATCTTCTTCTAGACGTTTTAATCGCTTCCAACACGGTGTTGTAGTTAAGTTAACCGCTTCTGCTAAATCATGTAACGAGATGGTGCTGTCTTTTTGCAGTAACGAAAGTAAGGTAGTATCGACCTTATCTAGCTCATGCTTTCCCATAAAAACTCCAAAATAGAAAAACTTTCTCTTTTATACTTAATTTAAAGTAAATATAGCAAAGTTTTTCTCAACGTACAGAGGTAAATTAATCACATCGCTACTATTTGCATTAACAGTATTAAGGAAAGCATTATGTGTACAGATCATAACTGGATTAACAACGCTATTCGTAAAATTGAAGCGGACTACCAACGCTCTGCAGATACGCACCTTATTAAACTTGATTTACCTATGCTTGATGGCATTGATTTGTACCTAAAAGATGAAAGTACACACCCAACAGGCTCTCTTAAGCATCGCTTAGCTCGTTCTCTTTTCCTTTATGCCATTTCTAATGGTTGGATTGGTCCAAATACGCCAATTATTGAATCTTCATCAGGTAGCACTGCGGTGTCAGAGGCTTACTTTGCCCGCCTACTTGGTTTGCCATTCATTGCTGTTGTTCCTCGTAAAACAGCAAGCAAAAAGATCGAGATGATCAATTTTTACGGTGGCAAAGCACATTTTGTAGAACGTTCTGATGAAATTTATGCTGAATCTCGTCGACTTGCAGAAGAGTTAAATGGTCACTATATGGACCAATTTACTTACGCAGAGCGTGCAACAGATTGGCGTGGAAACAACAACATTGCCGATAGTATTTTTAGTCAAATGCAATTAGAAGATCACCCAGAACCAACGTGGATCATAATGAACCCAGGTACTGGCGGTACCTCTGCAACCATCGGTCGTTTTATTCGTTACCAAAAATACAATACTAAATTGTGTGTCGTCGACCCTGAAAATTCAGTTTTCCATGAGTTCTATAAAACGGGCAATAAAGAGCTAACATTAGAGTGTGGCAGTAAAATCGAAGGCATTGGCCGTCCTCGTGTAGAGCCAAGCTTTATTCCTGGAGTTATCGATGAAATGCGCACGATTCCAGATGTAGCAAGTGTAGCAACAGCGCGTTGGCTAGAAAGCATCCTCGGCAGAAAAGCGGGAGCATCTACTGGTACTAACCTATTTGGCGCGTTGCAATTGGCTTGTGAAATGCAACAACGTGGTGAGAAAGGCTCAATCGTGACTTTACTGTGTGATAGCGGCGAGAGATACCTTGATACCTACTATAATGATCAATGGGTGGCTAATAACATTGGCGACTTAACTCCGTTTTTAGCACAACTAAGCCGCTTTGAGAAAACGGGTCAATTATAAAAAACCAATAAAATAATAACGTCCCGTTAGGATTAAACCAATAGGTAATAACAATAAAAGCCATCGATCATCGGTGGCTTTTTTATTACAATACCAATAAATAATCCTACTGAGATTCATTCTATTATGTCTACAGCAATCGTTGTATTTAGTGGCGGTCAAGATTCCACTACCTGTTTAATTCAAGCACTTACTCAATATGATCATGTTCATTGTATTACTTTTGATTATGGCCAACGTCATAATCAGGAAATTGAAGTAGCCAAAAAAGTCGCGCTTGAACTGGGTGCAGCCTCTCACAAAGTGATGGATGTCGGTTTACTTAATGAGCTTGCTGTTAGTTCATTAACTCGCGATAACATTCCTGTCTCTCACGAACTGCAAGAAAATGGCCTACCAAATTCGTTTGTTCCTGGTCGTAATATTCTATTTTTAACCCTTGCTGGTATTTACGCTTATCAATTAGGTGCTGAATCTGTGATCACTGGTGTGTGTGAAACTGATTTTTCTGGCTACCCTGATTGCCGTGATGAGTTTGTAAAATCAATCAACCAATCTCTCGTCTTAGGTATGGATCGTAAACTTCGTATTGATACGCCATTGATGTGGCTAAACAAAGCTGAAACGTGGGCACTGGCTGATAAATACGGAAAGCTAGACTATGTTCGCAACCAAACACTAACCTGCTATAACGGTGTGATTGGTGACGGCTGTGGTGATTGTCCATCGTGTGACTTACGTAGGAATGGTCTAGATGAGTATTTAGAAAATAAAGACGCAGTAATGGCTGATTTAAACGCTAAGCTGTAAGTATAATTATTTAATTAAAAAAAAGGCCATCACTTCAAAGTAAGTAATGGCCTTTCTTTTTATCGAATTATCACTTCAATATTAATGCGAAATACGCCCTGTAATATCATGATCTAATTCTTTATTTAATAACGCTTCCACATGACCTGGAGAGTGCGTCTGTCCTGAAATTAATCGATACATCGCAGGGATAACAAATAACGTTACCAAAGTCGCAAAGGCCATACCAAAGAAGATAACCGTACCTACTGCCACTCGGCTTTCATAACCAGCGCCTGTAGACATGATCAATGGAATAGCACCTGCTAATGTCGTAAATGCTGTCATTAAAATAGGACGTAAACGACGAGCTGATGCATCAATAATCGCTTGTTCTAGCTCTATGCCTTTATCTCGCAACTGGTTCGCAAACTCAACAATCAAGATACCGTTTTTGGTTACCATTCCGATCAACATAATCATACCAATCTGGCTATAAATATTCAGTCCTTGGCCCATAATCACTAGCCCTAAGAAACCACCAAATACCCCCATTGGAACAGTAAACATCACCACCATTGGGTTAATAAAGCTTTCAAATTGTGCCGCAAGAACAAGATAAGCAACGAGCAGCGCCAATCCAAATACTACCAAAATACTTGATTGGTTTTCTTTAAAGTCTTTAGACTCGCCGGTATAAGCTACTGAAATATCACTCGGTAACATTTCAATCGCTTTCGCATCCAAATAATCCAGAGCATCACCTAGCGTTGCACCATCTTTTAGGTTGGCACTTAAGGTAATGGATTTCTGTTTATTGGTGTGTGATAGACGAATAGCAGACGCAACTTCATTGATTTTAGTTACCGTATCAAGAGTAACTAATTCCCCAGTCGCCGTTCTCATGTAAATTTGGCTAAGATCCGCAGCATTATTGAAGCTATTTTCATCACCTCGTAAATACACATCGTACTCTTCGCCACGATCCACATACGTTGTTTCACTTTTACCACCAAGCATGATCTCAAGGGTATCTGAAATATCAGAGATCTTAATGCCTAACTCTGCAGCACGGTTGCGATCAACTGACACAACTAACTCTGGTGTTTTTTCAGAATAGTTAATGTCTGCACCTTCCATCAATGGGCTATTATTCGCTTCTGCTTTTAATACATCACCCCATTTTTGTAGCTCTTTGTAATCTGAACCGCCAAGCACAAATTGCACAGGCTCACTTGAACCACCACGGAAGCCTGGCATCATTGGGAATACACGAACATCTGGAATATCGACTAAGGTTTTACGAATTAAGCCTAATCCTTCTTGAGCGGTCAGATCTCTGTCTGCCCAATCTTCTAAGATCATGATAACAAAACCAGTCTGGTCGCCTGCATTACCACCAAATGCAGGTGATTGAATACTGAATGATTTTAAGAATCCTTGACCAAGTAATGGCATCAATCTCTCTTCAACAATATCCATGTTTGAGCTCATTCGGTTATAACTGGTAGCATCAGCACCACGAACAAACGCAAATAATACACCACGGTCTTCTTGCGGTGTTAATTGTGATGGGACTTGCTGCATTAGCCCATAGCTACCGCCAATACAGGCTAAGATAATCACAGGAGCCAATAGACGCCATGCCACCGCTTTACTAACCGATTTACGATAACCTCTTTCTAAACTAGCGAACAGTTTGTCGACAAAGAGATTAAAACGATTTGGTTTAACATTCGCTTTTAAGATCTTGCTGCCTAACACTGGAGTCAGCGTTAAAGCTATCAAAGAAGAAAATAAGACCGACATCGCAAGCAATACTGAGAACTCAGTAAATAGTAGACCAACCATACCATCCATAAATGAGATCGGCAAGAATACCATTACCAGAACCAAGGTCGTTGCTATTACAGCAAAACCCACTTCTCTTGTACCTTTATAGGCGGCTAATAGTGGCGACTCCCCTTTTTCTAAATGATGGAAAATGTTCTCTACGACCACAATGGCATCATCAACCACTAGACCAATCGATAAGATCAGTGCCATTAAGGTGATTAAGTTAATTGAAAAACCAAAGTAATACGCCGCCATAAACGACGAAATTAATGAAACGGGTACGGTAACTGCCGGTATTAACGTTGCTCGTGCTTGGCCAATAAAGATATAGAGCACTAAGATAACCAAACCACCCGTAATAAAGAGTGTGCTGTATACCTCAGAAATCGAGCGATCAATAAACACGGTAGAGTCATAATCAATGGCTAAACGAGTACCTTCAGGTAGAAACTGTTGGATCTTCTCTACTTCTTCATGAACTAAATTCGCCACATCTAATGGATTCGCATCAGATTGTGGAACAATGCCCATGCTTACGTTAACAACACCATCACTTTTAAAGGTCGAATTTTCGTTTTCTGCACCGATAAACACATCTGCAACGTCTTTTAGATAAATTGATGTTCCATCGCTGGCGGTTTTAACTACAAGATAATTAAAGTCTTCTGCTTGGTTATAGAGGCGCTCAGTTCGAACCGACATCACAATGGCGTCGTTACGTACTTCACCACCCGGGCTTTCGATATTCTCAGAACGAAGTGCTGCGGTAATATCAGAAGCAATAACGCCTCGCCCTGCCATTAAATCAGGTTTGAGCTTTACATACATAACCTTGTAAAGACCACCTGAAATATCAACCGAACTCACACCTGTAATCAAACTAAAACGGTCAACCAATACACGCTCGGTGTAATCGGTAAGCTCAGTTCGATCCATAACGCTTGAACTTAAATTGATATATAAAGACGCTTCGCCACTGCCGTTATTCTTAAAGACAACTGGATCATCCGCTTCATCAGGCAAACTTCGCTGGGCACGAGCTACCGCATCACGAATATCACTCACACCGGTATTTAAGTCGTAACCTAAATCAAAGGTAATGGTAATACGAGACATGCTGTTACGAGTGGTTGACTCTATTTCATCAATACCACTAATACCTGAAAGCTGATCTTCCAATACAGTCGTGATCTGACTTTCAATAATCGTCGCCGAAGCGCCTTCATAACGAGTACTAATAGAAACCACAGGGCTTTCAATATCAGGCATTTCACGTACGGCTAGTTTACTAAACGACACCGCACCAAACACACACAACAACAAACTTAAAACAATGGCAACCACGGGCCTTTTTACTGAGGTATCAGATAACCACATGATTATTGTCCTTTAGCAGCAGGTTGAGTCTCTTGTTCAAGTAACTTAACGGTTACGCCTTCACGCATATTAACTAAGCCTTGAACTACGATATCTTGACCAATCTCTAAACCAGATTCAATCACTACACGGTTTTCAACACGAGCGCCCAGTGTAACTTGAGTACGTGTCACTTTATTATCATCACCGATGACATAAACATAGCGTTTTGTACCTGAGTACTCTAATGCTTGAACTGGAATTATTGGTGCATTAATCGCAGGGAAGTCCAACTCTGCAGCCATCAACATACCCGGTTTCATTTTTAGATCTTTATTTGGAAATTCAATACGGATACGTAAATTCAAGGTTTCAGCATTAATACGAGAATCAATACCTACTACTTTTCCTGAAAATACCGTTTTTCCCCATGCTTGACTCATAGCATCTACTTTCATGCCTGTAGATAACATAGAAAGATAACGCTCTGGTACTTGTAGATCTAACTGCATTAAAGACAAATTATCTAAGGTCAGTAATTCAGCTCCAGCATTAACCATTTTTCCGCGGCTAAAATCGATGAATCCGACCGTGCCAGAAAAAGGAGCTGAAATGTGAAGATCTGATAAATTTGCATTTGCCGCTTCTAAACGTGCTTGGGCAATATCAACGCTGGCTTTTTGGCCATCAATTTCTGTCTGAGTAATAGCATTCTTTTTCGCTAAGCGTTGAAATTCTTTTAGTTTACGTTTTTCATCATTTAAATACGCTTGAGCCTCTTTAATAGCAGCACTGGCTTTATCATCATTTAATTGAATTAAAAGCTGGCCTTTTTTGACCTCTTGATTTGCCTTAACCGCAATTCGGTCAATTTTTCCAGAAACCTCAGGAGAGATAATGACAGACTCTGCCGCTTCTAATTTACCGATTAAAGATAATGATTGAGATATTTCATGTGTTGCAACCTCTTCAGAGACAACAGCAACCGATTGATTTCCTCTTGGTTTCTTAGCATAAGAAGGTGTTGATAAAGTGCATGCTAATAAAACAGCAAGAGTAATAGACTTAGTTTGATTCATATTGATACTTATTATTTGAATTATTAAAATTACTTACTGACTCTAGTTTACCAAGTGAAAGCGGTTTTGTTCGTCAATGAATGTAAAGATGGTGCAATAAACTGTAAAAACAATCACTTCCATATGACCCTTTTTTATATTATTTGTTCAAAAATGGGGCTTTTTACCCCTTTTTGACGAAAAACCAATCATTCAAACCAAAAAACAAAGAAAAGTGCTTTACAGAAAAACGAAGTTTGCTATTATTCGCTCCGAACTTGGCAAGGTCGTTGGGAAAACTCTTGTTAAGTATAAAAATCTCTCGTTGGGGGGGTTCCCGAGTGGCCAAAGGGAGCAGACTGTAAATCTGCCGCGTAAGCTTCGATGGTTCGAATCCGTCCCCCCCCACCATYATTCTTCTTAATTGTATTWACGATTAAGATAACTTGATTACTCCGTTGGGAAACGAGTTAGTTAAGTATAAAAATCTCCGTTGGGGGGGTTCCCGAGTGGCCAAAGGGAGCAGACTGTAAATCTGCCGCGTAAGCTTCGATGGTTCGAATCCGTCCCCCCCCACCATTATTCTTCTTAATTGTATTAACGATTAAGATAACTTGATTRCTCCGTTGGGAAACGAGTTAGTTAAGTATAAAAATCTCCGTTGGGGGGGTTCCCGAGTGGCCAAAGGGAGCAGACTGTAAATCTGCCGCGTAAGCTTCGATGGTTCGAATCCGTCCCCCCCCACCATTATTCTTCTTAATTGTATTAACGATTAAGATAACTTGATTACTCCGTTGGGAAACGAGTTAGTTAAGTATAAAAATCCTCGTTGGGGGGGTTCCCGAGTGGCCAAAGGGAGCAGACTGTAAATCTGCCGCGTAAGCTTCGATGGTTCGAATCCGTCCCCCCCCACCATTATTCTTCTTAATTGTATTAACGATTAAGATAACTTGATTACTCCGTTGGGAAACGAGTTAGTTAAGTATAAAAATCCTCGTTGGGGGGGTTCCCGAGTGGCCAAAGGGAGCAGACTGTAAATCTGCCGCGTAAGCTTCGATGGTTCGAATCCGTCCCCCCCCACCATTATTTATCTCGATAGAGATCGAAAAGCCAATTCAGAAATGAGTTGGCTTTTTTTGTGCCTGTAATAAATAAAATGGCAAATTTCCTCTTTTTATTGCTTGCTAAAATCACTGTTCAAATATACAGTTACTTTGTTTTTCGATAATATAAAAGAGGCATTAAAATGCACATAGTACAAACTCAAAAGCAGCAAGAACCTTCCCAATGGAAAATCTGTAGCTTATGTAATAAAGAGGCTTTTTGTAACCCTTCAGCTAGCGTCACGATGGCATGGATAAAAGCAGGCTTTGGGCAGCAGAAATGCACTTGGCGCTGTGAGACTTGTCAGCCTTCTTCCAAGCTAATGAATTAACTTATCACTTAAAATAATGGTAATATCATTGTATTAAAAGATCCTGCCTTCGTTTAGGATTCAAAATAAATACAAGGACTTTAACTATAATGAAAGTAATTAGTTTCAACATAAATGGCCTTCGTGCTCGCCTTCATCAACTTCAAGCTATTATTGATAAGCACAACCCTGATGTTATTGGTCTACAAGAGATCAAAGTACATAACGAGATGTTTCCTGTCGAAGCTGTTGAAGCTATGGGCTACAAAGTCTACTTCCATGGCCAAAAAGCGCATTACGGTGTTGCTATGTTATGCAAGCAAGAGCCTATCTCTGTTCAGTACGGTTTTGATACTGATACCGAAGAGCATCAAAAACGCATGATCATGACAACACATCAACGTGAAGATGGCTCACAGTTCACTGTTATGAACGGTTATTTCCCACAGGGTGATAGCATCAAGCATGAAACTAAATTCCCGTATAAACGTCAATTCTATAAAGATTTAATGACGCATCTAAACACTCACCACAATAGCGATGAAGAACTCATTATTATGGGTGACATTAATATCAGCCCTATTGATTTAGATATTGGTATTGGTGAACCAAATGCGAAACGTTGGTTAAGAACAGGTAAGTGTTCATTCCAACCAGAAGAACGTGAATGGCTACAAACAGTAAAAGATTGGGGGTTTGAAGATACCTTCCGTAACCTTCATCCTGATGTCACTGATCAGTACTCATGGTTTGATTACCGCTCTAAGGGGTTTGTTGATAACCGCGGTCTTCGCATTGATGTGGTAATGGCGACACCAACACTCGCAGCTAAGTGTACTGAAGCCGGTATTGATTACGAATTACGCGGCATTGAGAAACCATCTGATCACGCGCCAATCTGGTCTACATTTAAATAACGATTTGAGCCTTACTTTATATTCTATAAGTGAGGCTTTTTTAATAAGGAAGTAGTATGAAATTATTCTTATTTGAACATTGCCCATTTTGCATGAAAGCTAAAATGGTGGCAGGTATTAAAAAACTGCCTATTAAATTCATTTATATGCAAAATGATGATGTTGATAGCCGAATCGAAAAAGTCGGTGCAAATATGGTTCCAATTTTAGAGAAAGAAGATGGTAGTTACATGGCTGAAAGCCTTGATATCGCAGAGTTTTTTGATAAACACGATCATCATTCTGTTATTGAGCAAGCGACCCACGCTGATGAAATTTCAGAATGGCTAGATACCGCTCGTCCTTTGTTCTTTAACTTAACATTCCCTCGCTGGACTCAACTAAATTTACAAGAGTTTCAACGCCCTGAAGCTGTCACTTGGTATACTGAGAAAAAAGAAGCCTTCATTGGCATGAGCTTTAAAGAGGCACTTGCTCAAAGTGATGAATACATTAATATGTTAAAGCCTCTTTTGGTTGACATTAATTTCATTACTTTACCATCAGAAAAGGGCAATAAGATCACTTGGGATGACATTAATTTGTTCCCATTCCTTCGTAACCTGACGGTAGTAAAAGGCTTGGATTTTCCTCCACACCTAAAAAATTACTTAGATGAGATAAGTGAACTGACTGACGTTAATTTATTTTTTAATAACGCAGTATAGTCGTCATTTTAATTAATGGTTATAAAATAAAAAAGAGCACATAAAAGTGCTCTTTTTTTATCATTACAATTAGAACCAGCGTTGGTACCAAAGTATTTCACCATGCTCTATGAAATCAAAAACACTTAAAAACAATGCACAAATCACGACTAATTTTACTAGCCTTATCAATAAAAATGATAAGTTCATAACCATCTCCTCAAGAGCACAATCTGACCATTTACTTGTTCTATTGATATTAATACCAATTCCAGTAATTATCTAATCATTATTACTGGTTAAATCACTTAATAATTACGTTAAAAATTTTTATTGTAGAATAACTATTTATAATAATTTACGCCTTATTCTTAAGCGATTTTTCTGCGTAATAAATAGATCATCTAATTAATTACATAGCTATAAAAAAAAGAGCACATTCAGTGCTCTTTTTGATTAGTACTTAAAAAACAGTTAACTTAGCGGTCTCATAAATCTAAGCATTCGAGTTTCTAATTGTTTAAATACAAAAATGATAATAAACGTTAAGCACATATAGAATAAACCTGCTGCAATATATGACTCAAACGGCGCATAATAACGAGAATTTACCAATCGAGCTGCGCCCGTTAAATCCATCAAGGTCACAATTCCCGCAATAGCAGAGCCATGAAGCATAAAGATAACTTCATTACTGTAAGCTGGAAGTGCTCTACGCAATGCACTTGGTAAAATGATGCGTTTATAGGTTTGAAATTGGCTCATACCATAGGCTTTCGCTGCTTCTATTTCACCTTGTGGTAAACCATTAATTGAACCGCGAACAATCTCAGAAGTGTATGCCCCTGTATTTAGAGCAAAAGCCACTAAAGCACAAAATGATGCGTGCTCCCATAGTGTATCTTTCACTGGGAAGAACTGATCCATACCATAGTAAATAAGGTACAACTGGATTAATAACGGAGTTCCGCGGAAAAAATAAATATAAGCCCAAGCTGGCCCCCAAATTAATGGGTTGTCGCTATTCCTTGCTATCGCAGAAGGTACTGCGATGCACAAGCCAATAACGAGAGAAAGTGCCACTAACCAAACTGTAGTCCAAAGCCCTTCTAAATAAACAGGTAGGCTCTCAATAATAATTGAAAAATCCATGCTTACCTCATATGAATACTGAATTTGCGTTCAACAAGCTTTAAAGCACCTGTTGATATAGCAGTGAAAAGTAAAAAGATACATGCGACAGACATATAGAACGTAAATGGCATTTTAGTGGTTCCTGCCGCCATTGAACTGACTCGAACCATATCTTCTAAACCGATAATCGAAACTAACGCGGTTGTTTTTAATAAAACTAACCAATTATTACCAAATCCAGGTAAGGCATGACGGATCATTTGTGGAAATAAAATACGACGAAATGCCATTGCGCCACTCATTCCATAGGCTTTTGCTGCTTCCATCTCACCACGGTCAACTGCCATGATTGCCCCACGGAAAGTTTCAGCCATGTAAGCACCAAAGATAAAACCAATAGTTAAAACACCGGCGATAAATGGGCTAATTTCAATATAGTCTGGAAGGTAAGAAAACCACTCATGATCTGGATTTGAATTAGTCATCCACTCATTAATCCACTCATTCGTTGCGTACAACCCGTTGTTAAGCAGCATCTGACCGCCAAAAAATAACAACATCATTAACACAAGATCGGGGATACCACGGACAACCGTTGTATAAATAGTTGCGATTCCTCTCGCCCAACGATAAGGCGCCATTTTAGCCAGTGCGCCTAGTAAACCTAGAAACACAGCTAAGATAAGAGACAATAATGCAACTTGTAGCGTCACTATTGCTCCGTCTAAGATGGAGGATTCATATCCTTGTAAATCTAACATACTGCTTCCAAGCTTTCGCTTTAATACCTACTCCAATAAAAATCAGTCGCTATTTATTGGAGTGGATATAACTATTAGAAATAATGAAAGAGACACTAGACGTGCCTCTTCCCTTTTTATACTTACTACTGCTTATTCACCATAAACATCATAGTTGAAGTATTTAGCGGCAATTTCTTGATAAATGCCTTTTTCACGCAGTGATTGAATCGCTGCATTTAGTTGCTTAGTTAAATCTTTATCTTGTTTACGAGTCGCAATCCCAAAACCGTCACCAAACCACTTTGGATCTGTTAATGATGGTCCAACAAACTCATATGCTTTACCACCTGGTTTATTAAGAAGACCTTCTTCTAATGCAGATGCATCACCAAGAACAGTATCGATTCGACCTGCTTTAAGATCTAGATAAGCTTCATCAAATGAACCATAACGTTTTAGATCTACACCTTTACCAAAGTTATCTGTTAGGTATTTATCGTGTGTTGTCGCACGCTGAACACCGACAGTTACATCTTTAAGACCCGCTTTTGTCATTACTAAATCTGTGCCTTTTTTGGCTACAAATTTATTTGGAATTAGTGCGTATTTTTCAGTGAAATCAATTTTCTTTTTACGCTCTTCAGTAATCGACATTGCTGCAATGATTGCATCATATTTACGAGCAAGCAGTGATGGAATAATACCATCCCAATCTTGCGCTACGATCTTACAACGTGCTTCCATCTCTTTACATAGTGCGTTAGCCATATCAACATCAAAGCCTTTAAGCTCACCTGATGGCTCTGTCCAACTAAAAGGAGGGTAAGCCCCTTCAATACCAAATCGAATTTGCTTCCATTCTTTTGCTTGAGCTGCGCCAGTAACGGCTGTAGATGCAACAACTGCTGCTAGTAACCACTTCTTCATTTCCTTGCTCCTGTAACTAACGATTTTTATATTTATACTATTTGTTGTGTTTCTTTTCTTGCTCTGGTATTCATCGACTTCTAATAAATAGATGAAATAAACTGTTTTAAACGTTCAGATTCTGGATTAGTAAAAAGCTTAGCGGGATCGCCCTGCTCTTCCACCAAGCCTTGATGTAAGAACATCACATGATTTGATACATCACGAGCAAACGCCATTTCGTGTGTTACCACTAACATTGTGCGCCCCTCTTCAGCAAGATCTCGCATTACTCCGAGAACCTCTCCAACCAACTCAGGGTCAAGCGCTGAGGTCGGCTCATCAAATAACATAACTTCAGGATCAACCGCTAAAGCACGAGCAATGGCTGCACGTTGCTGTTGCCCACCAGATAAATGTCCTGGGTAATAATCTCTACGCTCATACAAGCCTACTTGCTTTAAAATCTGCTCAGCTTTTTCAATCGCTTCTGCTTTAGGGACGCCTAAAACATGTATCGGTGCTTCTATAACATTTTGAAGCACTGTCATATGTGACCATAAGTTAAAGCCTTGAAAAACCATCGCAAGACGTGAGCGAATTCGTTGAACTTGTTTTTCATTCGCAGGAATTGACTCTCCTAAACGATTGTTTTTCATTTCAATCAACTCATCATTAACCCAAATTTCTCCTTGAGTTGGTGTTTCAAGTAAATTGATACAACGTAGGAAAGTACTTTTACCTGAACCAGACGAACCAATAATAGAGATTACATCACCTTTATTGGCTTCTAACGAAATGCCTTTTAAAACTTCATTTTGCCCAAAGTGCTTGTGTAAGTCTTTTACTTCTAGCGCGACAGCATCCTTCATGCGCCATATACTCCTAATTCAATCACACGTTAATCGTTTGCTTTTCTCTTTATTCTTAGAATTTAACACTCAAAATTATCACAAGCAACAATTTATTAACCAAACTATGAGGGGAAAACATAAACCAAATCCATAAGGAATTTTAATTCATATAAAAATCAATATTAGTCACTTATTACTTTTACTGTAACATTTCTATGCACAATAAAATTAACAATAATGAAACATTGAATTGTGGCAATTTATGTTTAAATATAACCATTAAGGCACATAAAATGCGTGGTACATGTAAATGAATTACTGCTATTATTTGTTATTTATTAAAAAATATTAACAACTTCAATATTGTTGATATCATTATAGAAATGCATCAAAAACACTGTAGTGGTATGTTTATAAAGGAAAAAGTTATCACTATTTCTATCATTAACATAATAACACCAAAGTATTAACGGTCTCATTTTGTAGTTTTCTTTCATATACAATTATATAGTGATCAAGATCAATCATTGGCTTAATTTTCGTGTGCTACACTCGGCGAAAATAACAAAAACAACATCAATATCTATTTATTGATTTTTAATTACTTAAAATTCTATTTATGAGGATTCTATGTCTATAGACAAAGATCAGAACGAAAAAAGCTATAGCGAGTTACACCGCCCAGCTTCTGAGTTCAATAGCCGTTCAGACTATTTAGATCATGAACTGCAAATAATGAAACCGCGTCGCTTTGGTTTAAACCTACCTGGCCGTGATTTCCGTTTCGAACTTGAAGATCTTGTTCCAGCATTAGCAGGTACTATTGGTATCATCGCGATGTACTCTGCTGTAATGATGTCTTGGGCCGATGGTCTTACACAAGCATGGCCGCACATCAACTTAGGTAAAGAATTTGCCATTGAAGTTGCTCGTGTTGAAATGCTAATCCCTGCGTTTTTATTCTGTATTTTAGCATCTGGTTTCTTTAACCCTCGCGCTAACCTTGCAGGTAATCACGGCCCAATGATCCCACTTATCGGTGCGATCGCGTTAGCCGGTGCACACCCTCTTGCTCTTGCCATTTTATTAGGTGTATTCGGATTACTATTAAGTTACTTCAAAGGGGGTTCCAAGCTTGTTAACTTGACCTCTGAAGGAGTCGCAGGTGGTCTTCTTGTTTTCTTAGGCTTTAGCGGCGCAATGGGGCAAATTGGTAAAATCCAATCTTGGTCTACTGGCCTTGAAGGTGGTTTAGGCTACATTGGCTTAGTCGTACTTGCAGTAAACATCGTTCTATACGCTTACCTTGCTCGTATTAACAAACGCTGGTTAGCTATTCCTGCTTGTGCATTTGCTGGTTTAGCAGTAGCGCTTGCCCTAGGCGCTGGTTTTGACCTTAAGTTTGAAACTCAGATGGGTATTCCTAACCTAAACCCTGTTTATTGGTGGGGATCTACTACTGAAGGTTGGATGCTAGGTCTTCCAAACCTACAACACTTCTTAGCGTCTTTACCATTTGCAATTCTTGCTGTTGCAATGTGGTCTCCAGATTTCCTTGGTCACCGTATTTTCCAAGAGCTAAACTACCCACGTCGTACTGAAAAAGTATTGATGGATGTTGATGATACAATGACAATGTGTTCTATCCGTCAAATGGTAGGTACTGCTGTTGGTGGTGGTAACATTACATCGTCTTGGGGGACATACATGATCCCAGCGGCTATTGCTAAACGCCCTATTCCAGGCGGTGCTATTCTTCTTGGTATTATTGTAATGACTATTGCGATCCTTGGTTTCCCAATGGATGTTGCGGTATGGCCACCAGTAATGTGTATGGCTCTATTGGTTGGTGTATTCTTACCAATGCTTGAAGCTGGCGTACAAATGGTTAAAGAAAATAAAGATGCACAATCTGCGGGTATCTGTATCTTTGCTGCTGCTGTTGCAAACCCTGTATTAGCTTGGGCTATGACAATGCTACTTGATAACAACGGTTTAATCGGTGATAAAGAACGTCCTAAGAACCTTTCTTTTATTGACCGTATCGTTATTCCAGGTGGTGTATTAGTGATTTGTTTAATCGCTATGCTAGCGGTTGGTATGCTTGAAGGTCAGTACGGCATTCCTGCATTTCTGTAACTTAGTATGGTAATCTAGGTTCAGAACTATAATACTTATGGGGTAGCGTCAACAGTTACCCCAACTTTATTAAAAAAATTGAAGATTTATTGATTTAGTTTAAGGTTTACAAAAAAAGTTTAATGTATTCTTGAAAAATCGAACGGTTAGTCGCAATATGAATGCTTATAAGCTAGGTTTTATAATCATCCATATTGTTATTAATATTAGAGTGTACTATTTAACCTCTCTATGGGGATATGAGTAACTCAACTCATTATAAGTAGTACGTATTTTTTCTACTAAGAAAGGTAGGTATATCATGGCAGAGCAATTTGCTAAAGCTTGGACAGGTTTTGCAGACGGTGAGTGGCAAAACGAAGTTAACGTTCGCGATTTCATCCAAAAGAACTATGCACCTTATGAAGGTGACGAAGAATTCCTAGTTTCTGAAGGTACTGAAGCAACTAACAAGCTTTGGGCTAAAGTAATGGAAGGCATCAAACAGGAAAACGCAACTCATGCACCTGTTGATTTTGATACCTCTCTTATCTCTACCATTACAGCCCATGACGCTGGATACATCAACAAAGACCTAGAAACAATCGTTGGTCTTCAAACTGATGCTCCTCTAAAACGTGCAATCATCCCTAACGGTGGCGTACGTATGGTTGAAGGTTCTTGTAAAGCATATGATCGTGAACTTGATCCTATGGTTTCAAAAATCTACTCTGAATACCGCAAAACACACAATGCTGGTGTTTTCGATATCTACACTAAAGACATTCTAAACTGTCGTAAATCAGGTGTTCTAACAGGTCTTCCTGATGCATACGGCCGTGGTCGTATCATTGGTGATTACCGTCGTGTTGCACTTTACGGTATTGATTTCCTAATCAAAGACAAGCTAGCTCAATTCGCTTCTTTACAAGAACGTTTTGAAAAAGGCGAAGATCTAACAGCAACAATGCAACTTCGTGAAGAAATTGCTGAGCAACACCGTGCTCTAGGTCAAATCAAAGTTATGGCAGCTAAATACGGTTGTGATATCTCTGAGCCAGCAACTACAGCTCAAGAAGCTATTCAGTGGACTTACTTCGGCTACCTAGCTGCTGTTAAATCTCAAAATGGTGCTGCAATGTCTCTAGGTCGTACTTCGACTTTCCTAGACATCTACATCCAACGTGATATCGAAGCGGGTCTTCTAACTGAAGAACAAGCTCAAGAAATGATCGATCACTTCGTAATGAAGCTACGTATGGTTCGTTTCCTACGTACTCCTGAATACGATGAATTGTTCTCTGGTGACCCAATCTGGGCTACAGAATCTATGGGTGGTATGGGTATTGATGGTCGTACACTAGTTACACGTACTAACTTCCGTTTCCTAAACAGCCTTTACACTATGGGTCCTTCTCCAGAGCCAAACATCACGGTTCTTTGGTCTGAGCAACTGCCTGTAGGCTTCAAACGTTTCTGTGCAAAAGTATCTATCGATACTTCTTCTATCCAGTACGAAAATGATGACCTAATGCGTCCTGACCTAGGTTCTGACGATTACGCAATCGCTTGTTGTGTATCTCCAATGATCGTTGGTAAGCAAATGCAGTTCTTCGGTGCTCGTGCTAACCTTGCGAAAACAATGCTTTACTCTATCAACGGCGGCGTTGATGAGAAGCTGAAAATCCAAGTTGGTCCTAAAGAAGCGCCAATGACAGATGAAGTTCTTGATTACGCTAAAGTAATGGATCGTCTAGATCACTTCATGGATTGGTTAGCAACTCAATACGTTACAGCATTGAACTCTATCCACTACATGCACGACAAATACAGCTACGAAGCGTCTCTAATGGCTCTTCATGACCGTGACGTTCGTCGTACAATGGCATGTGGTATTGCTGGTCTATCTGTTGCAGCCGATTCACTATCTGCAATCAAATACGCTACAGTTAAACCAATTCGTGACGAAGATGGCATCGCTATCGATTTCGACATCGAAGGTGATTACCCTAAATTTGGTAACAACGACGCTCGCGTTGATGATATCGCATGTGAACTAGTTTCTACGTTCATGGGTAAAATCCGTAAGCTTACTATGTACCGTAATGCTATCCCTACTCAATCTATCCTTACTATTACATCTAACGTTGTATACGGTAAGAAAACTGGTAACACACCAGATGGTCGTCAAGCAGGTGCTCCTTTTGCTCCTGGTGCTAACCCAATGCACGGCCGTGATGAGAAAGGTGCTGTAGCATCACTAACATCAGTAGGTAAACTACCGTTTGCTGATGCACAAGATGGTATCTCTTACACATTCTCTATCGTTCCTAACGCACTAGGTAAAGACGATGACAACCGTCGTTCTAACCTTGCTGGCCTAATGGATGGTTACTTCCACCACGAAGCTAACGTAGAGGGTGGTCAACACCTTAACGTAAACGTTCTTAACCGTGAAACTCTAGAAGACGCAGTTAAGCACCCAGAGAACTACCCACAACTGACTATCCGTGTATCGGGTTACGCTGTGCGTTTTAACTCTCTAACTACTGAACAACAAAAAGACGTAATCGCACGTACTTTCACTGAAACTTTATAATTTCAGCGTTAATTAAGTAGCATTAAGCCCTGCCATTTTGGTGGGGCTTTTTTATTTCCACTTTCCTCATAATTCCCCCTATTTCTCTCTGGTTTACCCTACTTAATTAGCCCAAAGTGTAATAAAATGACTACATAATTATAGTTCGGAGAAATGTCGTCATGTCTGTAGGTCGTATTCACTCTTTTGAATCTTGTGGTACCGTTGATGGTCCAGGTATTCGCTTTATCATCTTTTTACAAGGCTGCTTAATGCGTTGTATGTATTGTCATAACCGCGATACTTGGGATACCCATGAAGGTAAAGAAGTTACCGTAACTGAATTAATTGAAGAAGCTAAAAGCTACCGCCACTTCATGAAAGCGTCTGGCGGCGGTATTACTTGTTCTGGTGGCGAAGCGATGCTTCAACCTGAATTTGTTCGTGATTTCTTCCGTGCAGCACAAGCTGAAGGCATGCATACTTGTCTAGACACAAATGGCTATATTCGTAAGCACACCGATGTAATCGATGAAGTATTAGAAGTATCTGATCTTGTTATGCTTGACCTTAAACAGATGAAAGATGACGTGCATAAAGAACTAATTGGTGTATCGAATACTCGAGTTCTAGATTTTGCGCGTTATTTGCATAAAGTTGGCCAGAAAACATGGATCCGCTACGTTATTGTTCCTGGCTATACTGACGATGAAGAATCAGCACACCTACTTGGTGAATTCATTAAAGACATGGATAATATCGAGAAAATTGAACTACTTCCTTACCACCAATTAGGTGCGCATAAATGGGAAGCGATGGGACTTGAATACCCTCTTGATGGAGTAAACCCTCCTTCTAAAGAAACCATGGAAAAAATGGTAGAGATCCTGAGCCAATACCATAACAACGTGAAATTCTAAGCTCGAACTTCACCCTAAATTTATTCTAAATGCCCGACTATCGGGCATTTTTATTGGAAAATAATCATGTATCAATTAAGCTTTTCACTACAAGAGTTTCTCTCAGAATATTGGCAGAAAAAACCCGTTATCATCAAAGGTGGTTTTGAAAACTTTCAAGATCCAGTAACGCCTGAAGAGTTAGCCGGTTTAACACTAGAAAATGACGTAGATTCTCGCTTTGTTTCTAACTTAAACAACGAATGGAAAGCAGAACACGGTCCATTAAGCGAAGAACTATTCGATACGCTGGGTGAAACCAATTGGTCTATTATCGTTCAAGCCGCGAACCATTGGCACGAAGGTGCTGCTGAGCTATTTAAACCATTCAAACAAATGCCGAACTGGTTATTTGATGACATCATGATCAGCTATTCTGTGCCAGATGGTGGCGTTGGTCCACACATTGATCAATACGATGTTTTCATTATTCAGGGCCAAGGTAAGCGTCACTGGCGTGTGGGTGATATCGGTGAATATCAAGAAGAGCACCGCCATAGTGCATTAAAGCAAATCACTGGGTTTGATCCTATTATCGATCAAATCTTAGAACCTGGTGACATTCTTTATATTCCACCAGGCTTCCCACATGACGGCTATGCATTAGAACCATCAATGAGTTATTCTGCGGGCTTCCGTTCTCCAAAAGAACAAGAGCTAGTGAGTAATTTTGCGGATTTCATTATTGAAAATGAAAAAAGTGATGTGCATTACCACAATCCAGAGCTTAAAGCGCAAACTCACGGAACAGAGATTACAACGCAAAGCTTTGAAGGCTTAAAAACCATGATGTTAAATGCCATGTCTGATGAACAGAGCCTTAAACAATTTATGGGTGAATATTTAAGTAACTCTCGCCATCATTTAAATATCCTTCCTGATTCTGAAAAATGGACAACTGAAGAGTTACTTGGTTACTTACAATCAGGTCAAGCTCTGATCAAAGTTGCAGGTCTTCGTGCTTTCTATCATGAAACAGAAGCTTGTGAAGATAACATGACGCTTTATGTTGATGGCGAAAGCTATGTTTTCCCACTAGCTGTAAAAAATGATGTCATTGCTCTATGTGAAACATCAGAATTTACACTGCTTGATATTGAGAATTTACTGCAAGATCCACACTCAGTATCTAACTTACTGCAGTTTGTTAATATAGGCTACTGGTTCGTAGAATCAGAAGAAGAAGACGAAGAATAGCAATCACTATACTAATCTGATTTTTTACCAATGTAATTAATTGTACAGATTAAACAACAACGCCCATGAGTTTAACTTCATGGGCGTTTTTATTTTCATAGCACAAAGCCTTAGACTTTAAACTGTGACATCAGCTCTTTTTGTTGCGTAGATAAAGAAGACAGTTCTAAACCAACCTCTTCACCTAAGTTCGCTTGCTCTAGCATCTTTTGGCTTGAATCTCTGATATTACTGACACTTTGATTAACTTCATTGGATACCGCTTGTTGCTCTTCTGCTGCTCTTACAATTTGCATATTCATGTCTTGTATCGTTACCACCGCATCACTGATTTGCTGCAAACTTTCTACTGATAATTTAATAGTTGATGCACCATCTAGCGCTATCGTATTTCCTTCGGTTATTGCAGAAACGACTGATTTAGTTCCTGATTGCAACTGCTCAATAACCGTACGGATCTCATCAACAGAATCCCCAGTACGACTTGCAAGTTGACGAACTTCGTCAGCCACAACAGCAAAACCTAGCCCTTGATCACCTGCTCGTGCTGCTTCAATAGCTGCATTCAATGCTAATAAATTTGTTTGCTCTGAAATACCTTCGATAACCGATAAAATCGTCGTAATATTAATGCTATTACTTTCTAATTCTTGGGCTACGGGAACCGCTTTTTCCATATTAGCGACTAAAGATTGGATCACAGATTCAGTTGTGAGTATTAACTCTTTTCCTTGGTTTGATGCTGATTCTGCTTGTTTAGCCGCATCAGCTGCTAATGTAGAGTGATCAACCACTAAGCTTGCTGTTTGAGTTAACTCCTCAACAGCAGTTGCAACCATATCAACTTCTTTAAATTGAACATCACTACCTTCTTTAGACTCACTTGCAATAACACTCGATCGCGCAGCAACATTAGATAGCTCATCACTACTTTGAGCGACATCTTTAATTGTAAATTGCAGTTTTTCTAAGAAAGCATTAAACCAATGTGCCAGTTGCCCTACTTCATCTTTACTCTGTATAACCAAACGTTGGGTTAAATCCCCTTCACCAGAAGCAATATCTTTTAAGCGTGCCGCGACTAATGAGATAGGTCTAATAATCTGCTTTGTTGCAAACCATAAAGCCATCAAAACTAAAAAGGTCAATCCTAGGCCAACACCAACCTGCATAAATAAAAATTCATTACCTTGTTCTATAAGCAATTGATCTAATTTTTTAGCATCAGAGAAAACAGTTTTTCTATCAACTTCAATAATTACTCCCCAATTTTGCGATTTTAAATTAATAGGTACAAAGACAAATAATTTATCCTGGCTATCCGACCATATTAATTGTGTCGTCCCTTGGGAGACCCAAGAAGGCACAGAGGATAATGTACGATTGTAAGATCCAAGACTCTGACCAAAGGCTGCCTCTTTCTGATCAGATAAGATGAGTTGCCCTTTTCCGTTAACCACATAGATCGCCCCTTCACCATTAAATATCGCTTTATCGGCTTGAGTAATTAATCCCGATAATCGGGCAATATCAAGATCAATACCAACCATACCGATAATTTCATTCTCTTTTATTAATGGCGCAGTAATAGAACTAATTAATCTTGTTACGCCATCGCTGTCGTAATAATAAGGGTCCATAATACATAATCGGTTTTCTTTTAAACTACAGGTAAACCAATAATTCGCAGCATCACCATTAGATTTTTCAGCTGTATTAGCTAACTCTTTCTCTGAAAATACACGCATTTGAGCGTTATCAGAGACCGATTTAAACCAGTAAGGAGCAAAGCGCCCTACTTTATTTGAACTCGCATAAGCAGCATCATGATAGTTAAAATCTTCTCCATCTAACATGTCAGGTAAATAAATATTGTAAGTACCGTAAATATTAGAATATTGCTCCACAGGCCTCTTCATCATCTCACTTAAAGATTGGCGTAAATCACTACTATCCATAAAAGTATCTTCTGCACTCTTTTGAAAAAACAGCGCACTTTCAGCAAGCATCTCTGCTCGATAAATAGCCTCATCTAAGTAAGTCTGTATTTGCTTCGATTGATTTTTTGCTTCTGCCATTAATAACGTTTGAGTTTGTTGAATAACAGAATCTGATGTTTGTTTTTGAACGATCTTCTGATTCTCAATCGAAGAATAGATTGAGAAACCAATCAATGATGATGCGAGCGTAAAAAGTCCAATTGCGGCAGCAATGGTTATCTTCCACTGAAGGGATAACGAATGCATATAATATCCTTTTAATATGAGTTCATTTTTATATCGGCATCAATTAAATAACATTTAACCAATTTTATACATTTATAACATTTGAATTTTAAATATAAAAAAAGCGCGATATAAATTGACTATCGCGCTCAAGCCTGTCACAGGCTGAATACATCTAAACTGTAAATAAACCACCACAATCAATCTTGATAATAGTGGTTATTTTTATATTAAATATCGGTTACTGCCAAACAAGAAACAGCATGTACATCTGTTCCTTTTAGCTCTGGCCTTGTTTGTGCACACGCTTCAGTTGCTTGTGGACAGCGAGTACGGAATACACAACCAGATGGTGGATTAATAGGTGAAGGTAAATCACCTTCTAGCATCTCAATCACTTTTGCTCTCTCAAGCTTTGGATCTGGAATTGGAACCGCAGACATTAGTGCTTTAGTGTATGGGTGCTTAGGATCACTAAACAACGCATCAGACTCGCCAAGTTCAACCTCATTACCCAAATACATAACCAGTACGCGATCAGAGATGTGTTTTACTACTGATAAATCATGGGCAATAAATACTAAACTTAGACCAAGCTCTTTTTGCAGTTCTTTCAGTAGGTTTACTACTTGTGCTTGGATCGATACATCAAGAGCTGATACTGGCTCATCACAAATGATCATTTTTGGTTTTAAGATAAGCGCTCGAGCAATACCGATACGCTGACACTGCCCACCAGAAAATTCATGAGGATAGCGGTTAATTACGTTAGGCAATAAGCCTACCTTCGCCATCATCTCTTTTACTCTATCTTTCACTTCTTCTTTCGTTAACTTCGAGTAAAAGGTTTGCAGTGGCTCAGCAATGATATCGCCAACTGTCATACGTGGGTTAAGAGATGCCAATGGATCTTGGAAGATCATTTGGATCTCTTTACGCTTCTGACGTAGAGGCTCATCTTCCAGCTTAGTTAGATCTTGCCCTAACCAAACCACTTCACCCTCTGTTGCTTCTACTAAACCAATAATGGCACGAGCAAATGTTGATTTACCACAGCCAGATTCACCTACAACCCCCAGAGTTTCGCCTTCATATAAACGAACGTTAACCCCATCTACGGCTTTCAAATTTGCAGGTTTCGCCCAAGGCCATACTGACTTTGATGGAATGCTAAAGTGAACTTTTAAGTTCTTTATATCTAGTATTAATTTTTTATCTGCTGACATTACCACGTCTCCTGATCAGAAAAACAAGCACGTAAACGACCAGCTGCAAATGGTTGCAGGATCGGAGCTTCTTGCTTACAACGGTCCATTACACGATGGCAACGCTCTTGATAAGGGCAACCTGTAGGTAAACGAAGTAAGTTTGGTGGATTACCAGGGATAGTTGGTAAAATCTCACCTTCTTGATCTAAACGAGGAATAGCTTTTAACAGACCTTCTGCGTATGGGTGGCTTGGTTCATAGAAAATTTCATTCACTGAGCCATATTCCATTGTACGACCTGCGTACATCACCAATACTTTATCACACGAGCCTGCAACCACACCCAAGTCATGGGTAATCATAATAATAGCGGTATTAAATTCACTTTTTAGTTCATTCAATAGCTGCATGATTTGTGCTTGGATAGTTACATCTAGTGCTGTTGTTGGTTCATCCGCAATAAGTAGCTTAGGACGACATAATAATGCCATCGCAATCATTACACGTTGACGCATACCACCTGAAAACTCATGAGGGTACATAGTAATACGTTTACGAGCTTCTGGTATTTTAACCGCTTCTAGCATGCGAACTGATTCTTCAAACGCTTCCGCTTTACCCATGCCTTTATGCAGCATTAATACTTCCATTAGCTGCTCGCTAACTTTCATGTATGGGTTAAGTGATGTCATAGGATCTTGAAAAATCATCGCCATTTGCTCAGCACGAATGCTGTTTAACTCTTTTTCAGGAAGGTTAAGAATTTCTTTCCCTTCAAATTTTGCACTACCAGTAATGATACCGTTTTTAGCCAAAAGGCCCATTAATGCAAATACAGTCTGTGATTTACCAGAACCAGATTCGCCTACGATACCCAATGTCTCACCTTGTTGTAGTGAGAAGTTTAAGTCATTTACTGCGGTTACGTTGCCATCTTGAGTTGTAAACTCTACACGCAGATCTTTTACATCTAATAAACTCATAATTCTTTCCTGCTCAAATTTGTTTAATAACTAACTGTCCATACAGAGGGTTATCTGTCTTTTGGATCCAGCGCATCACGTAAACCATCACCTACATAGTTAAAGCAGAATAAGGTAACAACCATAAATAAAGCTGGGAAAGTTAACTGCCAAATCGCCACTTCCATTGTTTGAGCACCTTCTTGAAGCAAAGCACCCCAACTTGTCATTGGCTCTTGAACACCAAGACCTAGGAAAGATAGGAAAGATTCCGTTAAGATCATGCTTGGGATCAGTAGTGTTGAGTAAACAGCAACAATACCTAATACGTTTGGAACGATATGGCGAGTGATGATACCCCACTTGCTCACACCACAAACGTGGGCTGCTTCAATAAATTCTTTACTACGCAAACTAAGCGTTTGACCACGTACAATACGAGCCATATCTAGCCAAGCTATCGCACCAATAGCAACAAAGATAAGTACAATATTACGACCAAAGAAAGTCACTAGTACGATTACTAGGAACATAAATGGAACCGCATATAAAATTTCAATGAAACGCATCATGATTCGGTCAACTTTACCGCCAACAAACCCTGATGTGGCACCATAAAGAGTACCAATAAGTACCGCAACTAATGCGCCTAAGATACCTACCATTAATGAGATACGGCCACCAACTAGAGTACGAACAAATAAGTCACGACCTAAACTATCCGTACCAAAAAGGTGAGCAGCACTTGGAGCTTCGTGCAGTGCATACCAATCCGTATCATCATAAGCGTACTGACTGAACATTGGTAAGAAGATTACCGCTAGTGTCATTACTGTAAGTACACAAAGGCTGATCATTGCTGCTTTGTTTCGCATGAAACGTAGGCGAGCATCCTGCCATAAACTACGACCTTCAATCTCAAGATTTTCTGAGAAAGATTCGATCGCTTCTAAATTTTCTTTTTTAGTTAACATACGTCCGTCCCCTATTAAAAACGAATTTTCGGGTCAATTACAGCTAGTAATACATCAACAATCGCGTTGAATAAGATGAATAGGAAACCAATTAAAATGGTAACCCCCATTACTAACGAATAATCACGGTTAAAAGCAGCGTTTACGAATAACTTACCAATACCTGGTAAACCAAAAATAGTTTCGATAACAACTGAACCGGTGATGATACCTACAAATGCGGGCCCCATATAAGAAACAACAGGCAGCATTGCTGGTTTTAACGCATGTTTTAGAACGATGTAGCGGTAGCTTAGCCCTTTTGCACGAGCAGTACGGATAAAATTACTGTTAAGAGTTTCAATCATGCTACCGCGGGTAATACGAGCAAAAGTTGCAACGTACAGGAATGACATACCCAAGATTGGTAAGAACATGTATTTAAATGAACCATCATGCCAGCCACCTGCTGGGAACCAACCAAGCTCAATAGAAAATAAATAAATAAGAGCAGGTGCCAACACAAAGGATGGCATTACCACCCCGACCATGGCGGTGGACATTATACTGTAATCAAGCCAGGTATTTTGCCTCAATGCGGCTAGCGTACCAATTGATACACCAAGTACTACAGTAAAGATAAAGGCAAAAAAACCTACTATTGCAGAGACCGGTAATGCCGCTTCAACAAGTTCATTAACTGTATAATCTTGGTATTTAAATGATGGGCCAAAATCACCTTGCAGAATGTTTCCAAGGTAAGTTGTGTATTGTTCAAATACAGGCTTATCTAAACCATATTTTGCATTGATGTTCGCCATTACTTCTGGTGGAAGTGGGCGTTCGGTAGAAAATGGGTTACCAGGGGCGAATCTCATTAAGAAAAATGAGATGGTGATCAATACCAACATAGTTGGGATTGCTTCAAGGATCCGTTTGATAATGAATTGAAACATAATTCACTCTTCCAGTCTGTGACAAAAATAAAATAAAGATAGATCTAGCCACTACACGCTATCCTGCGTGCAGTGGCTTTTTTTTATAGTTTTATTTGCTAATGATTACTTAGCTTTGATATATAGATCTTTTGAGTAGATTTTCTCTTCCGCATTTTCAGCTGGGAAGCCACCTACTTGTGGAGAAAGTAAACGAGAACGAACATACTGATAGATAGGTGCGATTGGCATATCTTTAGCTAGAAGCTGTTCAGCTTGTAGGTAGATAGCGGTACGCTCTTCTTCAGACGTTGATTTTAGAGCTTTTTCGATTAACGCATCGTATTCAGCACTTAGGTAGTGTTTACCACCTGTTGTGTTTTTGCTCACCATTAGAGTAAGGAAAGAAGATGCTTCATTGTAATCACCACACCAGCCAGCACGTGCTACTTCAAATTGACCTTGGTCTTTTGAATCTAGGTAGGTTTTCCACTCTTGGTTTTCTAGAGAAACTTCTAGGCCAAGTGTCTTCTTCCACATAGAACCTGCTGCAACAGCAATTTTCTTATGGTTTTCAGATGTGTTGTATAGAAGAGTAAATTTCAGTGGATTTTCAGGACCAAAACCCGCTTCTGTTAGTAAACGTTTTGCTTCTGCATTACGCTCATCTTGAGTCATCTTACCGTAAGCTGGTAGCTCTGGATTGAATCCAGCTGTGATTTCAGGCGTTAGGAAGTAAGCCGGTTTTTGGCCTTGACCTAGGATTGCGCCAGATACGATATCACGATCGATTGCGTAAGAAATTGCTTTACGAACTCGAACATCATCAAATGGTTTCTTTTGAGTATTGAATGAGTAGTAATAAGTACACAGGCTACCTTCAACAGAAACAGACTCTGGGTTCTCTTTCTTTAGACGCTTGAAATGTTCAGTAGGCAGTGTTGATGTAAAGTTAATTTCACCAGAAAGGAAACGGTTCATTTCTGCCACTGGGTTTTCAATTGGTAGGTACGTTACTTTATCAAGTTTTGTATCTTGATTATCCCAGTATTGTTCGTTACGAAGCAGTTCTAAACGCTCATTTACAACCCAGCTATTTACAACAAATGCACCATTACCAACAAAGTTACCTGGTTTAGTCCACTTATCACCGAATTTTTCAACAGTTGCTTGATGCACAGGTTTCACTGTTGTGTGACCCATCATCATTACAAAGTATGGTACTGCTGTGTCAAGTTGAATTTCTAGTGTGTGTGCGTCGACCGCTTTAACACCTAGTTCACTCTTGTCTTTTTTACCAGCAATAATGTCTTTTGCATTTACCATCTTAGTATATTCCATATACCAAGAATATGGTGATGCTGTAGCAGGATCAACAGCACGTTGGAAGCTGTATACAAAGTCATCTGCTGTTACAGGATCACCATTTGACCATTTAGCGTCTTCACGTAAATGGAAAATGAATTTTTTATTATCTGCAGTTTCCCAGCTTTCCGCAACACCAGGGATAGTATTACCATCAGCATCTTGGTTTACAAGACCTTCTAGTAGATCACGAATTACATGAGATTCAGGAACACCTTGAGATTTGTGAGGATCAAGAGTAGCAACTTCAGTACCGTTACCACGTGTAAGTTCTTGAACATCAGCATAAACCACTTCTGTCGACATTGGTTTTTCAGCAGGTTTTGTTTCTTTAACTGGTTGCTCTGCAGTTTTATCTCCACAGCCAGCTAGTGTTAGTGACAGGCCACCAAGCAAGATTGCTTGTGTAATTTTATTCTTATACATGCATTAACTCCAATACATTCTATTTTGCATCCATGACACTCTTCGGGCAGAACGACTTGCCAATCATTTATGATCTAAAAAACGTTAAATACGTCTTAAAAAAAATAAATCCTTCGAAGAATCGTGTGGGACATTAGCAACCATCGAAGCATTTTGCCACATTTTTGTCACAAAACACCTGATAATTTTTAAAATCATCACATTTTACAGCATAAATGACCAGTTATTAGCCTATAGCCGTATTCAAATATATAGAAAACTAGCAAAGACTAGAATTCAATACCGTTAATAACATTTTAGATACAGTTTACAATATAAAAAACCAATATTTACTCAACAAAATAACCGATAATTCATTGATTAATCTGCTCCTTCACCTAAAAAAACATTAATTTCACTCGAAAAATAACTTCACCCAATTACACAACATGTAAAAACAATATTTTCGAGTGAGCCTTCACTTTTTTATACTGGTTACATTTTGAGCATGTTGAATGTATAAGCCTGCTGCCAAACTAAATACAACAACTGGAAATTTATAAAATACATACAAATATAAATAGCAGAGCTGAGTATTTCAGCTGTAATCCAACTGGATTAATCAATCAAGGATGTTATTTATGTTTAAAAATAAACTGGGGCTGTGCTCCGCGGCAATTACTCTTGCCCTCTCAGCCCCAACTTATGCAGCAACGCCAGGACAAGCCATTATTTCTTGGATGGAAACAGATTTTGCTATTATTGAAGTAGATCAAGCTGCTACATCATATAAAGATCTTGTCACGCTAAAAGACTTTGCAGAAGTTCCTGTAACATGGGACCGATGGTCTGGAGAATCAGCGGAAGTATGGCGCGTGCTATTAAATGGGGTTGTTGTTCATGAAGAAGCCGTTTCTCCTGCTGCTTCACAAAAAGCCTCTACCGTTCTTCAAGTTCGTCAAGGTGGCCAATATTCGATGACAGTACAACTTTGTAATGGCGCTGGAGCAACAGAAGAATGTAGCACCAGTGATGCAAAGTCGATTGTCGTTGCTGATACTGATGGTAGTCATTTAGATCCCCTACCAATGAATATTGACCCAACAAACGGAAATTACACAACACCAGAAGGAATGGTATCAGGTGCTTATTTTGTTGAATGGGGCGTCTATGGACGTAAATTTGCAGTTGATCAGATCCCTGCTCAAAACCTCACTCATATCCTCTATGGCTTTGTTCCAATTTGTGGCCCTAACCCCTCTTTAGGTGAGATTGAAAATGGCAATAGTTTAGCTGCTCTTAATCGTGCTTGTGCTGGAACTCCTGATTATGAAGTGGTTATCCATGACCCATGGGCAGCAGTACAAATGCCACAACCTCAATCAGGTCATGTCCACAGCACACCTTATAAAGGGACTTATGGTCAAATGATGGCTCTTAAACAACGCTATCCAGACCTAAAAATTGTTCCTTCTATTGGAGGTTGGACATTATCAGATCCTTTCTATGACTTTGTTGATAAATCTAAACGTGACATCTTTGTTTCTTCTGTTAAGCAATTTCTTAAAACATGGAAGTTTTATGATGGTGTAGATATTGATTGGGAATTCCCTGGCGGCGATGGTGCAAGTGCAACTGGTGGTGATCCTGTAAATGACGGCCCAGCTTATGTAGCCCTAATGCAAGAACTAAGAGCAATGCTCGATGAGCTAAGTGCAGAAACAGGAAAAACCTATGAGTTAACCTCTGCAATCGGTGCTGGCTATGACAAGATTGAAGATGTTGACTATGCTGCTGCATCGCAGTACATGGATTATATTTTTGCTATGACATACGATTTCTTCGGCGGTTGGAACAACGTAGTTGGCCATCAAACTGCATTAAATTGTGGCTCACATATGTCACAAGGTGAATGCGATGGTACTGGTCTTGATGATAAAGGTGAACCGCGTAAAGGCCCAGCATACACCATTACAAATGCGATTGACTTACTACTTGCCCAAGGTGTTGACGCTAAAAAATTAGTCGTAGGTACTGCAATGTATGCTCGTGGTTGGACAGGCGTCACGCGTGAAAGCATGACTGATCCAACAAACCCAATGACTGGTGTTGGTAATGGTAAAGTTGCTGGTTCTTGGGAAGCAGGTGTAATTGACTATAAAGATGTCGTGACTCGCTACGTAGATAAAGTCGGTGTTGAAGTTGGTTATGATGAAGTCGCTCAAGCCGCTTATGCTTATGATCCTAGTAATGGTGATCTTGTTACTTACGATAATAAGAAGTCGGTATTAGCTAAAGGTGAGTATGTTCGTTCACTCGGTTTAGCTGGTTTATTTGCATGGGAAATCGATGCAGATAATGGTGACATTCTAAATGCAATGCAAGAAGGGCTTGCTGGTGACGGTACAGTTACTCCTCCTGCAAACAAAAAACCAGTGGCTAATGCTGGCGTAGATGTTTCAGTTATCGCCCCTGCATCGGTACAGCTTGATGCTTCGTCATCATCTGATAGTGATGGTTCTATTGTTTCTTATGCATGGACGCAAGTCTCTGGATCTAGCGTTACATTAAATGGTGCAGATGCAGTTAATCCAAGCTTTACAACGGATACGTTAACTCAGTCTGAAATACTTCAATTCACGCTAACCGTTACTGATGATAAAGGTGCTACTGCATCTGACTCAGTAGCAGTGTCCGTAAGTGTTGAAGGTACAGGGCCGGTAAATACCCCACCTGTAGCTGTTATCGTTGCTCCAATATCAGTAAACAAAGGCGATGTTGTTACGCTTGATGCATCAACATCAACTGATGCAGACAGTGATCCATTAACCTATTCATGGGTAATCCCTATTGGTATTGATGCTACTGTTGTTGGCTCTCAAGCAACCTTTACAGCAGGCTCTTATACTGTAGATACTCCTTTTACTTTCTCTGTCACAGTGAATGATGGTCAGGCATCAGATACTTCAAACGTTACCCTAACTGTTCTGAAAGATGCGGGAGAACCTCCTATCACTTGTGATAATGCATGGGACTCATCTGCAATCTATAACGGCGGAGACCAAGTTTCACATTCAGGCAGTGTATGGGAAGCTAAATGGTGGACTACAGGCGATAACCCAAGCCAATCTGGTGATTGGGGAGTATGGAAAAGCGTCGGTATTTCTACTTGTAACTAATACCCTTAATAATCCATAAATATAAAAAAGGCCACGTTCGTTTATTTGAACATGGCCTTTCATTTTTTACTCTAAGTATAAGTTACCAAGGTTCTGTATTACTTACCTAGTGCTTCTTTATAATGCAAACGGCAAACTGATACATACAATTCATTACCACCAATAGCAACCTGATCACCGTCAGCAATAGCAACCCCATGTTCGTCAGTACGAATAACCATGTTAGCTTTACGACCACAATGACAAATTGTTTTAAGCTCAACTAATTTATCAGCCCAAGACAATAAATATTTACTTCCTTCAAACAGCTCACCTAAGAAGTCAGTTCTTAAACCATAACATAATGCTGGGATATCTAACTTATCCACGACTTCGGTCAATTGATAAACCTGCTCTTTCGTTAAGAATTGGCATTCATCAATTAACACACAATGAAGTTTCTCTTTTTCATGAAGCGTTTTAATTGCTTCAAATAGGTTCATATCTGTATTAAATAAATGAGCATCAGCATCTAGACCAATACGAGAACTAACTTTACCCACACCGTAACGATCATCAATCGCAGCAGTAAAAATAGCAGGATTCATTCCGCGTTCTTGATAATTAAAAGATGATTGAAGAAGTGTTGTAGATTTACCCGCATTCATTGCTGAGTAATAAAAGTACATTTGAGCCACAAATGTGTCCTCTATTAAAGTTTAAAAAGTTATAAATTTGGCAATAAAAAAGGCTGGAAAACCAGCCCCTTTAATATAATTAGTTAAGATTACTTACGACGCCATGTCGTCCCTTCTGGGCCATCTTCTAAAACAATGTTTAATGCTGCAATCGCATCACGAGCCGCATCAGCAGCTGCCCAATCTTTTGCTGCACGAGCATCATTACGCGCTTTAATTAAAGCTTCAATTTCAGCAACTTCATCGTCACTGCCATTATCACCTTGTAAGAAAGCTTCTGGATCTTGTGATAACAAACCTAATACATCCGCTAGCTCACGCATTAATGCGCCTAATTTCGATGCTGCTTCTATATTTTCTGTTTTTAGGCGGTTTACTTCACGGGCCATTTCAAACAGAACAGAATAAGCTTCTGGTGTATTGAAGTCGTCATTCATCGCCGTAGAGAAACGGGTAACAAACTCTTCTCCGCCTGCAGCCGTAACAGTTAGATCAAGACCACGTAAAGAGGTATATAAACGCTCTAGTGATGAACGAGCTTGATTCAGGTTATCTTCACTGTAGTTTAATTGGCTACGGTAATGACCAGACATTAAGAAGTAACGCACTGTTTCAGAATCGTAATGCGCTAATACATCACGAATAGTAAAGAAGTTACCTAGTGACTTAGACATTTTTTCACGATCAACCATAACCATGCCACTGTGCATCCATGTATTTACATACTTAGAGTCATGAGCACAGCATGATTGTGCAATTTCATTTTCATGATGTGGGAACATCAAATCAGAGCCACCACCATGAATATCAAAATGGTTACCTAAAATTGAAGAGTTCATCGCAGAACATTCAATGTGCCAACCTGGACGACCCGCTCCCCATGGAGATTCCCATGTTGGTTCACCTGGCTTAGACATTTTCCATAAAACAAAGTCCATGCTACTGCGTTTAACACTTGCTTCTTCAATAGAAACACGAGAACCCGCTTGAAGTTGCTCAAGGTCTTGACGCGATAAGCGGCCATATTCATCGTATTTCTTTACTTCAAACATTACGTCACCATTTGACGCAACATAAGCAAAACCACGCTCGATTAGACGCTCAACCAAAGCAACAATTTCAGCAATATATTCAGTTGCTCTTGGCTCAACATCTGGACGTTTCATATTCAACGAATCAAAATCAGCATGCATATCTGCAATTAAACGTTCCGTTAATGCATCACACGTTTCACCGTTTTCAGCAGCACGCTTAATGATTTTGTCATCAATATCAGTAATATTACGAACAAAAGTTAGATCGTAACCTAAGAAACGTAAATAACGAGAAATCACATCAAAAGAGACAAACGTACGACCATGACCAATGTGACACAAGTCGTAAATGGTAACCCCACACACATACATACCGACTTTACCTTCGGTAATTGGTTTGAATTCTTCTTTTTGACGTGTAATTGAGTTATATATTTTCAACATGCTCTTTTTTTACTCATTATTTGTTTAAAGGATATATAAAGGCTATTAAACCTATATTAAGTAATGATAGCAAGAAAATTCCCTGTAGATCCGCGTTAATCTTAGGTAAAATCAAATTCTATTTAATACAATTACAAAGGTAATTCAATGATCATCCTTCACACATCTTTTGGTGACATCACAGTTAAACTTCACGAAGACAAAGCACCGGCTACTTGTGCTAACTTCCTACAATACTGTCAAGAAGGTTTCTACGACAATACTCTATTCCACCGTGTAATTGATGGCTTCATGGTTCAAGGCGGCGGTATGACTTCTGGTCTTGAAGAGAAAACAAGCCGTGCAACAATCAAAAACGAAGCAAACAATGGCCTAAGCAACAAAGTAGGTACATTAGCAATGGCTCGTACTATGGAACCGCATTCTGCAAGTTCTCAATTCTTCATCAACGTAAACGACAACAAATTCCTAGATTTTAAATCTGAGTCTATGGATGGTTGGGGTTACTGTGTATTCGCTGAAGTTGTTGAAGGTATGGACGTAGTTAATACAATTAAAAACGTTGCAACTGGTAACTACGGTTATGTACACCAAGATGTTCCAGTTGAAGAAGTATTCATCACTGGTACTACAATTACAGAATAATTCTGTTTTTATGCCAGCTCTCGGGCTGGCATCTTTTTCATGACTAAAAGCATTTTATGACTATTTTATTCATCTCAGATCTCCACCTCTCCCCACTTCGTCCCGATATCACAGATTGTTTTATCGATTTTATGAAGAATGAAGCTATTCACGCAGATAAATTGTATGTCTTAGGCGACTTATTTGAATTCTGGATTGGCGATGATGATAATTCACCATTTAATGTCCTAATTAAAGAAGCGTTTAAAGCCCTAACTCAGCAAGGTGTTGAGTGTTACTTCATTCAAGGTAATCGTGATTTCTTATTAAATAAACGTTTTTGCAAAGAAACAGGCGTTCAACTTTTAGCAGATCACACAGTCATTGAACTCGATGGCGAAAAAGTGCTTATCATGCATGGAGATACTCTGTGTATTGATGATATTAAATATCAAGAGTTTCGCGCTAAAGTGCATCAACCATGGCTGCAATGGGTATTCAATCGCATTCCCCTATTTATACGCCAGCGCATAGTTAAAAATGTTCAAGATAAAATAAAAGCAAAGAAGCAACACAAAACATTGACTATAATGGATGTAACGCAAAGTGAAGTTGAAAGAGTGATGTTAGAAGAAGGGGTAGAAAGACTGATCCACGGTCATACACACCGTCCTAATGTGCATACTTTTAATCACAAGACTAAAGAAATGACCCGTATAGTGCTAGGAGACTGGTATACACAAGGATCTATTCTCGAATATAAGAACAATAAATATACGCTTCATAATAAAAGTTTTAAATAAATCACATTACTGACCCCTCTTTATCTTTGCCATAAGGAGAATCATAGTCTTTTTGTAATAAAGGGATTATGATGACTCAAGTTTCGATTCAACACGCTGTAGAGAATAGTTGTTATGTACTCATATGTTGCCCGTCAGCCAATTTTAGATATAAAGAAAAATACAATTGGTTACGAATTATTGTTCCGTGATGGACCAAAAAATACGTTTCCAGCCGTTGAAGCGGAAGAAGCAACAAGTCGATTATTGTCTGACCACTTTCTTAGCTCACACTGTAATGCAACCAATGATAAATTAGGTTTTGTGAACTTTCCTCAGCAGAGTTTAATCAACCTTGTTCCTGCGCTATTTAATTCTAATAATTTAGTTATTGAAATACTTGAAGATTGCATTCCAAATCAAGAACTTCTTGATGCTATTAAGACTCTCTCAGAACGTGGGTATAAACTCGCACTGGATGATTTTGAGCCGAGCCCAGACTGGACGCCATTTCTTCCTTATATTGATATCATTAAATTTGATATCCGTGCGATCCCAATATTAAAAGCAAAACTATTTATCCGTCATTGTGATAAATATAAAATTGCGTTTTTAGCTGAAAAAGTAGAAACCTATGAGGAATTTGAACAAGCCAAAGAAGCTGGCTTTACTTATTTTCAAGGATACTTTTTTAGTAAACCAGAAATGCTACAACAACGCGCAATTCAACCTAATCAATTATCAATAATGCAGCTGTATCAAGAAATTTCAGCACCTATTGTTGATTTTAATGCGGTCGAAAAATACTTAGTACAAGATGTATCACTGTCTTATAAATTACTGCGTTTTGTTAATGCCTCTTCTATTATTGATAAACCTATCACCTCTTTTAAACAGGCATTAGTTTATTTAGGCGAAACGAAACTACGTCAATTTGTCTCTTTAGTTGCTGTAGCTCACGCGACACAACACAAACCGCAATCCCTATATACGTTATCCATTCATCGAGCTAAGCTCTGTGAACTTATCGTGACGAAAACAAATATTAACCTTGAACCAAGCCAAGCCTTTTTGGTCGGCTTATTTTCATTGTTAGAACCATTATTAGACCAACCTTTAAATAGCTTAATTCAACACTTGCCTATTTCTACAGAAATAAAACTGGCCCTGACAGAACGTAAAGGAGCCCTTGGTATGCTGATATTGGCAATTGAAAGTTATGAAAAAGCCAATTGGTCGGTCGTATCGAAATGTTGTATAGCATTAAAGATGAGCGAACAAGAATTTACTACCTGCTATAAAGAATCTGCCGAATGGGTAGATGACATAGCAAACTAAGAGTAATACCTATTCATGTCTAAATCGAATCACTGTCCATGTGGCACCAAGAAGAATTATTCAGTGTGTTGTGAGCCAATTCACAACAACCACGTCTTAGCAACAACACCTGAGCTATTAATGCGCTCTCGTTACAGCGCTCATGTAAAACAGCTCACCCAATACATTATTGATACTTATCATCCATCATGTAAAGCGGAAGAATTTAGAGAAGGTATTGAGGATTCAATCCAGCTCAATTGGCGTAAACTAAAAGTGATCTCCGCGCACTTATCTAATCAAACTGACGATGAAGGTTTTGTATCATTCAAAGCTACCTATTCTGAAGATGGTCAACTACATCAATTAAAAGAGCACTCTCGTTTCTTAAAAGAAAATGGTAAGTGGTATTACATTGATGGCGAGATTGAATAAGCTAATTGAACACTAAAATTTAAAATTAAAGCCTGATTATTTATCAGGCTTTTTTATATTTATAACTTTTATGTTTTGTGTATAGCTATACAATTAATGATTAATCAAATAGTACTTGAATTGATATTCCCTAATTTTAGACATAAAAAAACGAGAGCGATGAGACTCTCGTTTTTATTTATCTACTTGCTGCCAGTGCTATCTAGATTAGAATTTCTTCGAGATTAGCGCTGAACCAGCAATGATAGCAACACCTAGTAACATGATAGGACCTTTGCCACCATCAAATCCAGATGAGATACCCATAAATGCAACGATTGCGATTGCAACAGGGATGATGTACTTAACTAGAGCGTACCATAGGCCAAACAATGGGAATTTCACTTCGCCGCCGTTTGTGATCTCATCTTCAAGATCTTCACGCTTCAGTCTCCAACCAGCAAAGATACATACCAACATACCGCCTACCGCTAGGAAGATCTTGTCTGTTAATAAATCAAAGATATCAAATGCACCAGTATCAAACAGAGTTGGCCCTAAGCCGCCTAACGATAAAGAAGCAAATACACATAAAATAGCCATTACAGTACTTGCTGCAATTACGGCTTTCACTCGAGTAAATTTCTTCTCATCAATTAAGTAAGAAACCACAACTTCTAGTAAAGATACTGAAGATGTTAATGCCGCAACACTTAAACCAATGAAGAACATCAGAGCAAGTAAAAGACCAATTACACCGCCCATTTCAGCAAACAGTTGAGGAACAACAACAAACACTAGACCAGGGCCAGCTGTTGGTGCCATACCGAAAGCAAACATTGCAGGGAACATTGCAACACCAGCAAGGATAGCAACACCCGTATCCATCGCAGTAACCATTGCTGTTGTTTGAACTAAGTTCTCTTTCTTCTTCAAGTAAGAACCATAAGTCATCATACAACCCATACCCAGAGACAGAGAGAAGAATGCTTGACCAAGTGCAGCAAGAATAACGTTACTGTCAATCTTAGAGAAATCAGGGCTAAATAGGAATTCAAGACCTGCCATTGCACCAGGAAGCATTAGTCCTTTTACTGAAACAATAACAAGAATCAAAAATAGTAAAGGCATCAATACCTTACCAGCCTTCTCGATACCACCAGAAATACCCTTCATTACGATAACGATATTTAGCAGTAGGTAGAAGCCCATCCACATTAATGGTTGCACTGGATCAGAGATAAACCCACCGAAGCTATCACCAATCGCCTCAGGCGCATCTAAAAGACCTGTACCAACCTTACCGATGTAAGCAATAGCCCAACCACCTACAACAGGGTAAAAGCCCATTATTAATAAACCACTGACAACCCCAATAACACCTGCAAACGTCCAGCGACGATCTGTTGACTTAAATGCGCCAACTGCAGATTTTTGAGTACGACGGCCAATAGCAAATTCGGTTAGCATTACGCTAAAACCAATAAAAATTACAAAGAATAAGTAAATAGCAACAAATGCACCACCACCATTCTCACCAGCTGTATATGGAAATTTCCAAATATTACCAAGACCAACAGCAGATCCTGCTGCAGCCATTACAAATCCTAATTTTGAACCCCAGGTATCACGGGGCTTAGTGGTATTGCTCATAGCCACAAGTTCTCCAATTATTCTATATTGTTGCATATGCACTGTGTTTGTATATGAGCATCAAAGTGGTGTATATAATTATGTACACTCTAAAAAATGTTAAGTAATGCTCAATATTTGCAAGTAAAACAGTTTGAGAATAAAATTGAAACCCCAATAGCTATATTTTTTAACGTATAGCCCTCTTTTTTAACTCAAGTGTTTACAAAACCATCAATACCCTTTATTTTGTAAATATTTTCCTTAATTCCTACTTATTTCTTGCGACTCCTGATTTAATATAGATTCACTTACTATTCTTATTATCGAAGGCTAATGGATAAATTTTATCAAGCGCTTACTCTTATCGGTTTTATCTTATACTGGCTTTTAGTAGCTGGGGTAACCATACGTGTTGTTTTCAAACCAAGACCCGTTGGCGTCTCACTCGCCTGGTTAATGATCATATACATTATCCCTGTTCTTGGGGTAATCGCTTACTTTCTTATTGGTGAGTTAAATTTAGGCCGTACCCGAGGCGAGCGAGCGAAAGCAATGTTTACGCCTTATGAAGAGTGGTTTGCACAAGTTCATCACTGTCAGCATCACCAACCAAACTCGATATCTCATCGAATTTCATCAATACACAACCTTTGTTCTAATAGAGTAGGCATTCCCGCACTCAGTGGGGACACCTTATCTCTACTTAATACCCCCTCAGAAATACTAACCGCGATTGTTCGAGATATTGAAACAGCAGAACATGAAATCAATATGGAGTTTTACATTTGGCATCATGGTGGATTAGCCGATAGTGTTGCCAGTGCATTAATCAAAGCCGCAAAACGAGGAGTAACAGTTAACGTACTTTTAGATTCGGCAGGTAGTATCGATTTTTTCAAAAGTCACTGGCCAAAGCTGCTTAAAGATTCGGGTGTTAACATCGTAGAAGCATTAAGCGTAAGTCCATTTCGTATGTTCTTCCGTCGATTAGATCTACGCCTACATCGTAAGATAGTTATCATTGATAATAAGGTGGCTTACACAGGCTCAATGAACTTGGTTGATCCTCAGTACTTCAAACAAAACTCAGGCGTAGGACAATGGGTAGATGTTATGATTCGTCTTACAGGACCTAACGTCGCCGTGTTAAATACCATTCACGCATGGGATTGGGAAGTAGAAACAGGGATAAGAGAATTACCCGCCCTGCCTGAATGCCCTATTTCAATCGACCCATTTAACCATACAACACAAGTGGTTCCATCTGGGCCTGGTATGCCAGATGATATTATTCAACAAGTTCTAATTACCGCAATAAATCAGGCAAGAAAATCAATCACCATCACTACGCCTTATTTTGTACCAAGCGAAATACTGTTGCATACGTTACGGACTACTGCTCATCGTGGGGTTGAAGTTAAGCTAATTTTGCCTAAAAAGAATGATTCTTTAATGGTTAGCTGGGCCTCAAAATCTTTCTTTGAGACTCTATTAAAAGCAGGCGTTCATATTTATGAATTCAATGGCGGCCTACTACATACCAAATCAGTAGTGATTGATGATAGCTATTGTATTATCGGTACCGTTAATTTAGATATGCGTAGCTTTTGGTTAAATTTTGAAGTCAGTTTAATCGTTGATGATCCTGAATTTACCAAACAACTAGCTTGGGTTTTAAACGGTTATCTAGAACAATCGACCCCTATTGAACTTGCGGTATGGCAACAGCGAAACTTACCGCATAGATTTACTGAACGCTTCTTCTCAATGTTCAGTCCCCTTCTGTAAAAATTAAACGATAAAAAAGCCCGTGACTTATTAAATCACGGGCTTTCTACTGTCTGTTTGTTATCTTTAATCTTTAAATAACTAATATCTAGCGGATACCGCTTAAAAACTCATGTCTTGTTGCTGGATTTCTTTTAAAAATCCCACCAAGCGCTGTTGTTGTCGTGCTGCTTGTTGCATCCATAACACCGCGAGACTTAACACAGTAATGCGTCGCTTCCATCGTAATCGCCACATCATCACTGCCAAGTAAGGTCTGTAATGCCACTAAAATTTGTTGTGTCATACGCTCTTGAACTTGTGGACGCTGCGCAAAGAAACGAACGATACGATTAATTTTTGATAAACCAATGATCTTTTCACGAGGAATGTAAGCAATCGTAGCTTTTCCATCAATAGTGACTAGGTGATGTTCACAAGTACTGGTTAGCGTAATATCGTTTACTCGCACCATTTCATCACAGTTCATTTTATTATCAATTACAGTGATTTTTGGGAAGTTTGTATAATCTAAACCAGAAAAAATTTCATCTACGTACATTTTCGCAATTCGATGAGGTGTTTCTTCTAAACTATCATCAGTAAGATCGAGGCTTAATAACGTTAAGATTTCACGCATGTGTTCTTTTATACGTTCTTTTTTCTCTTCGCGACTAATTCCATTTTCCTTCATTGGCGTCTCAAGACCACGCGCAACGAGAGCGTCACGTACTAATATGGCTGATTCACTGAGTGATGACATCGTATACTCCAAATTCCATAATCAATTGAACTTCGCTAAGGATACCCGCTCTGTGACAGAAATACACCCTGATTTTGCTAGGTCTATTAGATGTTATTAGTCAAAATATGGTAATGTTCTGTCATTATTACTATTAATCTAGAGAGTACCATGATGGATTGCTGCGCAACTCAAGGTTTGATCCCAGTAGAAACCGCTTTAGAGACCCTTTTATCTCAAGTTTCTCCTATTTCATCAACAAGCACATTAGCATTAGCTGACGCAATTGGCTTTGTATTGGCTGAAGACATTTGTTCACCAATCAATGTTCCTCCGTTTGCTAACTCTGCAATGGATGGTTATGCCGTTCGTATCTCTGATTTAAAACAATCTTTAACACTACCTCTAGCTGGTAAATCTTTTGCTGGGACTCCTTTTGAAGGTCAATGGCCAGAGAAAACAACCATTCGTATCATGACAGGCGCAAAAATCCCTGAAGGTTGCGATGCTGTTATTATGCAAGAACTGACATCTGATTCAGAAGGCAACATTACCTTTGATCTTACTTTAGCTGATGTAAAACCACAGACCAACATTCGCCCAATTGGTGACGATGTTGCTCAAGGTCAAACTGTATTAGCAAAAGGTCACCGCTTAACACCGCGTGATATTCCCTTAATTGCCTCGTTAGGCATTAATGATATTCCGGTAGTTAATAAACCAAAAGTGGCTTTCTTCTCGACAGGTGATGAGCTTAAACCACTAGGTCAGCCGCTAGAAGATGGTCAGATCTATGACAGTAACCGCTATGGTATCAAAGTACTCATCGAACGCTTTGGTTGTGAAGCCATTGATTTAGGCATCATTCCTGACTGTCCTGAAACACTAAAAGAAGTGTTCTTAAAAGCAGATAAAGAAGCGGATGTCGTTGTTACTTCGGGTGGCGTAAGCGTCGGTGAAGCGGATTATACAAAAGACATTCTAGATGAACTTGGCCAAATTGGTTTCTGGAAGCTAGCAATAAAACCAGGTAAACCTTTCGCATTTGGTAATTTACCAGACTCTTATTTCTGTGGATTACCGGGGAACCCTGTTTCTGCCATGCTAACCATGTACGTATTAGTACAACCAATGCTAGCGAAATTAGCAGGTCATACGCAGTGGGAAGCTCCAAAAGCGATTCCTGCCGTTGCAACGACTCTATTTAAAAAACGTCCAGGTCGTACTGACTACCAACGTGGTATTTACTCTATTAATACTCAAGGTCAGTTTGAAGTAGCAACCACAGGCAACCAAGGCTCAGGCGCGTTTAGTTCAATGAGCATGGCTAACTGCTTTGTGGTACTAGAGCGAGAACGTGGCCGTGTTGAAGCCGGTGAAATGGTCACTATTGAATTGTTTAATTCCTCTCTATATTAAGAGTATTTTCAATGACTGAATTAACCGATCAAGAAATGCTACGTTATAACCGTCAAATCATTTTACGCAACTTTGATTTTGATGGCCAAGAACGCTTAAAAGAGAGCTCAATACTTATTATTGGTGCCGGAGGCTTAGGCTGTGCGTCAAGCCAATACCTAGCAGCCGCAGGGATAGGTAAGATCACACTTGTTGATGACGATACCGTTGAGCTCTCTAATTTACAACGTCAAGTGCTGCATTGTGATGAGACGATTGGTGAGAAAAAAGTCATCTCTGCAAAAATGGCATTAAATCGCATTAACCCTCATTGCCAGATTGATACGTTTGATAAGCGCTTATCTGATGATGAATTGCGTTCACTTATTGCAAGTCATGATCTGGTTTTAGATGGCACAGATAACGTAGATACTCGCAATCAACTTAATCGTTTATGCTTTGAATCTAAAACACCGCTTGTATCTGGTGCTGCGATTCGAATGGAAGGTCAAGTAAGTGTTTATACTTATCAAGCTAACGAGCCGTGCTATCAATGCCTAAGCAGTTTATTTGGTCAACAAGCACTTACCTGTGTAGAAGCGGGAGTGATGTCTCCTGTTGTTGGGATCATTGGTGCTACACAAGCGCTAGAAGCTATTAAAGTATTAGCGAACTATGGTCAGCCATTAATCAGTAAATTGCTAATGCTAGATGCACTTTCTATGAGTTGGCGTGAAATGAAGCTAGCAAAAATGCCTAATTGTTCTATTTGCAGCTACTAAAAACAGTTTTATTCATTTAATTAAAGGCGGTGACCCCATAAGGCTCACCGCCTTTATTTTTATTCGAACAATAAAAATATCTATTAAAAACAAATAGAAATAAAAAAAATCACTTAATAAAAATTCCCACCTCTCCCTTCTGTCATACACTTTTAAGAAAACTGAAATATTACTGTCACATAAATTTTCTAAAGTGGCCTCGTCAACTTAATCCGGCACGTATGCCTCATAAAGGAAATGAAAATGAAAAAGTCAGTTATCGGCGCACTAGCAATTCTGAGTTCAGTAGTAGCATTACCAACATCAGCGAAAGAAACTATTTCTGCCGTTGGTTCAAGCAGCGTGACACCTCTTATGGAAATGTTTTCTGAAACTTACATGAAAGAACATTCAAACGTATACATCGAAGTTCAAGGACCTGGCTCTTCAGCTGGTGTAAAGGCGGCAAAAAATGGCTCTGCTGATTTAGGCATGTCATCACGTAACCTTAAATCATCAGAAAAAGAAGCAACATTAAAAGAACTGATTGTTGCACATGATGGTATTGCGGTTGTCGTTAACCCAAGCAATACACTTAAAGGACTAACATCAGAGCAAGTGACTGCTATCTATAAAGGCGAAGTTAAAAACTGGAAAGAGGTTGGTGGTGAAGATAAGCCAATCGTTGCTATCACTCGTGATACAGCATCAGGTACACGTGGCGCATTTGAAGACATCATGAGCCTTAAGAAGAAAATATCTGGAATGAAAGTTTCTGCTATTTCGCAACGAGCTCAAGTTGCTAATGGTAACGGTGCGCTAAAAACAATGGTTGCAAGTAACCCATATGCCATTGGTTATATCTCTCTAGGCACCGTTGATAACTCAGTTCACGCACTGGCTATTGATAACGTAGAACCAAGTGTTGCTGACATTAAAAATGGCACATACAAAGTATCTCGTCCTTTCCTTGTTCTTTACAAAGAAGGTAAGCCATCTGCTGAAGCTGACAAATTCCTAAACTGGATGACATCAGAAACAGCTCAAAATCTTGTAGAAAAGAAAGGCTACATCTCAGTAAACTAATTATTACCTTTTTGCCTGACCTGCGAAGGTCAGGCATTTTTCCATTTCGAATTTTTCGACATGTGAGTATTTATTATGACCATCGCAATGAATAATCAAAATACACTCAAGCAAGATAAACCGTCTCAAAGTCCATTACGCCAAAAGAAGCGCGTAGATTGGCGAGAGCGTATTTTCCATGCATTATTTCTTAGCTGTGCCGTCATCGGTACGCTATCTTTGGCTACTATTGCCTACTTTATCGTTAAAGAAAGTATCCCTGCATTTCAACAAGCTGGCGTAAGTGGCATTGTCCTAGGACAAGATTGGCTACCACCTGCATTGTATGGTGTCTTCACCATGATTGTAGCGTCAGTAGTTTCTACTCTTGGTGCTGTCGTTGTTGGTGTTCCGGTTGGGATATTAACCGCTATTTTTATCGCTGAAATCGCACCAAAGCGCGTTGCTAATATTATTCGCCCAGCCGTTGAACTACTTGCTGGTATCCCATCCGTTGTTTATGGTTTTTTTGGTCTGGTTATTATTGTTCCATTAATCCAAGACGTATTCCAAGTTCCTGCAGGTAACACCATCCTTGCTGGTATTATCGTACTAGGCGTCATGATTTTACCTACTGTAATTACAGTATCAGAAACATCGATTAGAGCCGTTCCTGCAACGTACAAAGAAGGTTCATTGGCGTTAGGTGCTTCTAAAATATTCACCATCTTCCGTATTCTTCTTCCTGCTGCTCGTTCAGGCATCATGACAGGCGTTATTCTTGGTATCGCTCGTGCTCTTGGTGAAACCATGGCAATCATCATGGTTATGGGTAATGCACCAGCAATGCCTGAAGGTATCTTAGATTCAGCTCGAACGCTAACAGCAAACATCGCGATTGAAATGTCTTATGCAAGTGGTATTCACGCCAGTGCATTGTATGCAACAGGCGTTGTGCTTCTTGTATTTATCATGTCTCTTAATGGCATCCTTCTTTATCTAAATCGTGAAACAGCGAGATAAGACAATGAATAAATTAAAAAAGCAACGTCATATTAAAGACCAAATTGCCGCAGGATTCATTTGGTTATCAGCAGCAGTTACCGTCGGTTTCTTATTTTGGATTATCTGGTACATCCTATCGAATGGCCTACAACACGTAAGCTGGTCATTCATCACAGATAATTATACTCGTACAGGCGAAGAGCACGGCATCTTCCCAATGATTGTCGCAACTCTTTATATGGTATTAGCATCGATTGCCGTTGCTGCGCCACTTGGGATCATGACCGCCATTTACTTAACAGAATATGCCAAAGTCGGCAGTAAACTAGTCAAGGTTATCCGTTTTTGTACTGAATCATTAGCTGGTATTCCATCGATTATCTTTGGTCTGTTTGGTATGACTTTCTTTGTAGGAATTCTAGGTTTAGGCTTCTCTATCTTATCGGGTGCATTAACACTAAGTATCTTGATTTTGCCTGTAATCATTCGTACCACCGAAGAAGCATTGATGGCAGTACCTCAAACATTTCGTGAAGGCTCATACGGACTAGGCGCATCAAAAATATACACTATCTGGCGTCTGATTTTACCAAGTGCGATGCCTGGTATCATCACTTCTGTTATCTTGAGTATTGGTCGCGTTATTGGTGAGTCGGCTCCTGTATTCTTAACGGCAGGTATGGTTGCTCGTATTCCTGATTCACTGCTTGATTCAGGCCGAACGTTAACGGTTCACCTATACAAGCTAACCACAGAGCTATTTACGATTGAAGAGTGGAACCAAGCTTACGGCACAGCAACAGTATTGATTGTGCTTGTATTAATAATTAACACGCTAACCAAGTTATTGGCTCGAAAAATCAGCAAAGCGTCTTACTAATTTATTAATCAACTTATTAATTATCACTTATTATTCGCTGATTGCACGGCATAAGATGCAGTCAGTAAGGAAACGACAATGAACAAATTTAATATTGAAAATCTAGATCTTTTTTACGGCCAAAACCAAGCACTAAAAAGCATTAACTTACCTATTCCTGCAAAACAAGTGACCGCGTTAATAGGGCCATCTGGTTGTGGTAAATCAACCTTACTTCGTTGTTTGAACCGCATGAACGATTTGATTGAAGGCGTAAAAATCACAGGGCTTGTAAGTCTAGATGGTGACGATATCTACGGTAATATTGATGTTGCCGACCTGCGTATCAAGGTAGGAATGGTTTTCCAAAAAGCGAACCCATTCCCAATGAGTATTTATGAAAATGTTGCGTATGGCTTAAAAGCACAAGGCGTGAAAGATAAGAAAGTATTAGATGCCGTTGTAGAGAAATCATTACGCAGTGCTGCATTATGGGATGAAGTTAAAGATCGTTTAAAATCTCATGCTTTTGGATTATCAGGCGGCCAACAACAACGTCTATGTATTGCACGCACGATTGCAATGGAGCCAGATATTATTCTAATGGATGAACCAACATCGGCACTGGATCCAATAGCTACGCATAAGATTGAAGAGCTAATGGAAACCCTAAAGAAGGATTACACCATTGTTATTGTGACTCACTCAATGCAGCAAGCTCGTCGTATCTCAGATAAAACGGCTTTCTTCTTAATGGGTGAATTAGTTGAACACGATGACACACACGTTATTTTCTCAAACCCTAAAGACGACCGCACGCAAGGTTACGTAAACGGCGACTTTGGTTAATTGAATACCAAATAATAACAAAGCGATGGAAACTTTTGCCCCTACTAGCTAGGGGCTTTTTTATGTCTCTCTATTTATGCAATAGCCGTTTTAATCCACGCTTTTAATTCTGCGAGTTCATTTAGATTGTTAGGAAAAACATCACCTACCTGATTAATAACTTGGTTGAACGTTTCAACGTTATAAGGTTGGCCAATCAAGACGTTTGTTAACATCTCTAATGGTGCAGGATCAAGGCTATCAGTAAAGAGTTTTGCATTAACTATCTGGGCTTTTTTTATGTCTAAATGAAGATCTACCCCACCCCATACAAAACGCTCACTTAATGTTTGCGTGAACTCAGGGCTACGACCAAAGTTCCAATCCCAGCTACTCTGCTGTTCGAAATTAGCGATAAAATTAGGTAAGTCTGGCAATGAATCCGGTGAGATATATTCAGGTTCTACCGTTTCATTATAATAAGAGAAAAAAGCCGATAAAATAGCCTCTGAAACACTTTCATGACTAATATCTGGATTGATTTCACTTAAATTGGTCACGCGAGAACGTACTGAGGTAATGCCTTTTGCTTGAAGTTTTTTAGGGTCTGGATTTAAATAATTCGCTAGTCGGCTTAGATCAGCATTTAATAGCAAAGTTCCATGATGAAAGCCTCTATCCATTGTTTCTCGATACGCTGAGCCTGAAAACTTCCTTTCCCCTTCTTTACTCTCAACTACGAGATCATTTCGCCCCGTCGCTTTTGCTTCTATGTTCAGTGTGGTAAGCGCATCTAAGATAATACGAGTCGACTGTTCTTTATTGTATTCTGGCTTACCTGTCATAAACGTAAAATTAGTATTACCTAAATCATGAAATACAGCCCCACCACCACTTTGTCGGCGAGCAAGAGTAATTCCATCGTCTTCCATTTTTCGAGTATTACATTCTTTCCATGGATTTTGAGCTCGGCCTATTACGACACAATCTGTATTGCGCCATAAAAAAAGCACACGTTGATCGTTAGGCATAGAACGAAAGATACTTTCCTCAACGGCTAAGTTAAACCAAGGATCATAAGAAATAGAAACAAGCACTCGAATTGTTGACATAAAATAATTCCAAACACGTTTATAAAGCGAGGTGAATTCTAATATAACGTATTTTTGTTTTGTGAGTAAATATTACCGAAGGTTGTTGGGAACTATGTATGAAAATGTTACCAAATTGTTTAATTTACTCTCAAAACAAACTAGACTAGGTTAAATAAATACTTATCGGTGATATATCTATGCGATTCTATTATTTCTTTTTAATTACTATTTTTTCATTTTCAGTAAAAGCAGACAAATCAGGTTATTACATTACAACCAATATCGAAAACTCTTCCGTCACTTTCTTGGGAGTACAAACTGACTTAGATGGAGGATTTAATTTAAAAGGAGGTTATGACTTCCCGATAAGTGAAACCTTTTATATGTCAGTAGAGCTTGAATATAATAATATGGGGAGTTTTGATTATGATTGGAAAGAAGGTAATGAATACGCTAAAAGCCATATTGACGCACACTTTTTTGGAGCAAATTTAAAATATCGAGCTTATGTTTTTGAATCAGATTTCTTTATTACCAGTATGTTTGGTTATGGTTATTACTATCTAGATATGGATATTGATTTTTACCTAGAAGACAACAACTTAGGCTATATAGGAAAAGGAAGCCAAAGTCGTAGTGCTTTAGGCCTATCTTATGGCTTTGAAGCGGGGTATGACATCAATGAACACTTTAGTCTTACTGCTGGTCATAATATTGCGCGTGCAATAATGGATGGTATTGGTTATGACTTTGGCACAACTTATGCTGGAATTAGCTACAACTTCTAAATCAATATTATCATTCCCTTACACTTATAATCTAAGTACACTTAATCAAATTATTATGATTAGGTGTACTAAATGAAAATCCATTCTCTCTTTGCTGCCAGCCTTTGTATTCTCTCTTCTGTCAGTGCACAAGCTGCGATTCAATTAACCGTTCCTGGTGACGTTGAGCTATTACTGGTTGATAACCAAGAAGTGGAACTTGAAAGTTCTTTTTTCTCAACATCATCTACGCTTGAATTAGAAAATGGCGAGCACCAAATTGCCTTTAGATATAACCCAGTATTTAAGCAAGGAAAAGATAATATCATTGTATCGAGTGACATTATCATTTCTAAATTTTCAGCGTCAGATACTGACGTTACGTTTAAATTCCCAACCTATAATTCACCAGAAAAAGCAGAAGCTTTTAATACTGAGCTGAATTGGAACTTAATTGATAAAAACGAAAAAACAATCCCATTTGCTCAAGCTCAACTCATTCACCATGGTGTTCAAGTGGGTCGTAATATTCAATTTGAATTAGCACAATTTAATACCACAAGTAACCCTGCCGCTTTCAAAGAAGGCATGGTGACCGTTACTCATAAAGAGATCAAAAACGAACAAGGTGAAAATACTGCAGAGCAAATGCTGCATTATTGGTATGAAAAAGCAGATAAAGAAACAAAAGAGCGTTTTATTTCATCAGTCTTAGATAATAAATAACTCTCTACCATAAGTAAAAAAACAGCCCATAACGTATTATGGGCTGCTTTATTTATAACCTTGTCTACCAACTAAAATTAATATAAATACTAAACTTTAAATTGCGAAACTAAATCATCTAATCGCTCACACTGCTCAGATAAAGCAATACAAGCATTCTCAGAACTACTCACCATAACTACCATTTGCGTACTATTATCTGCAATACGTTGCACGTTAGCATTCACATCACCACTAACATGATTTTGCTCATTAGCCGCGGTTGCAATGTGAGTATTCATGTCATTTATAATAACAATAGCGCTCGTAATTTGTTGTAATGACTTTGAAGCTTGATTTGCTAATTCAATCGTTTCTTGGCCACTTTGAGTGCTTGATTCCATTGCCGTAACCGCTTCTTTTGCTCCAGCTTGCAAGCGCTCAATCATTTTCTGAATTTCACCAGTGCTGTCTTGAGTTTTACTTGCTAACGCTCTTACCTCATCTGCTACAACAGCGAAACCACGACCTTGTTCGCCGGCACGAGCCGCTTCAATTGCTGCATTTAATGCGAGTAAGTTTGTTTGCTCAGCAATGCCTTTAATAACATCAAGTATTGAGGCAATATTAGATACATCACTATCTAAGGTATGTATGACTGAACCAGCTTGTGTAATCTCATCCGCTAAGCTTTGAATCGAAATAACCGTCTGTTGTAAAATAGTTTCTGTTGTTTCGGCTTCTGATGTTGCACCTAGACTTGCTTGAGCTGCTTCATTTGCACTCTCATTTACAGTACTGCTTGTCACTTGCATTTCATGTACAGCAGCAGCAACAACTTCACTCTCTTGTTGCTGACTCGAAGAAAACTCAGCAATATTTTTTGTTATACCTTGAATATTATCCATTTCAGTTCGAACGGTATTAGATGAAACAATAACATCAGATACAGTGCAATGGATTTTTGAGACAAATAAATTAAATGCTTGCGCTAATTTTCCAATTTCATCCTCAGAAGACACAATAATACGTTGTGTTAGATCCCCATCACCAGAAGCAACATCTGACATTGCTTGTTCAAGAGATTTAATCGGCTTTACAATCCACTTAATTAGTAACCAAATAGTAAATAAAGCAAACAGGATTGCACTTCCTGCACCAACCTCTGCAATAAGCTTTATAGAGTCGATACCTTCACGATTCAACTCCCTTAGCTTAAGTTGCTCAGCCATGATCAAACGACTAATAGACTTTAATTGCTTACGCATAGTCTTAAATTGTTCATCTAACTGCTCACTATTTTGTTGATAGTACTGTTGAGCATTATTTGGGTCAGAAAATAAAGGTTCATATAGTTGAATCCATTTTTCTGCAGCCGTAATTAAAGTAGTCAATTCAAACTGTGTGTTAGAAGGCAAAATATTTGCTTGATAGAGCTCTTGTACTTTCTTCATGCGAGGAAGTGCTTTATATGCATTATCTTTAAATTCAAAAGTATGATGCTCAATTTCTGCTACTGTTGTTGATAACATTAGCCCCTGCACTGCCGCTGTTACTTGATAAAGATCTCGATAAGCATCTTCCAAGTTTTCATTCACAGGTTGAACAAGTTCAACAAGCTTATAGTTAATCTCTTCCTGCTGATTTAATTTTACAACCGTTAAAATAGAAATAATGCTAAATAGAAAAACAATCGCCAATAATGGAATTGCTATTTTATATCCTACCGATAAACGTCCAATTTGTTTCACTAATCTCTCCAAGATAAAAACAACTAATAAATTGAATTATATAAAGAAATAACAATAATTAACTGATAAATATCATGAATACATGAAATTAAATTTATTTTAATATTAAATGTTTTTGAATTTAATTTCACTTGTCGAAAAACTGCTCAATCGCTACCAATGCGTCTTCATAAACTTTATTTAACTCTATTGAATCACAGTCTGAGACATTCCCTTTTTTACCATTATCTTCATAAGCATGGCAAAGAGCATGAAGCTGCATTAGTCCTAAGCTTCCTGCTGAACCTTTCAACTTATGAGCTAACTGATTTACTTGGTACGCCTCTCCACTGTTAATCGCTTTTTGCAATAAAAGGACATTTTCTTTAGATGAGTGTTTAAATAAACCAATGATTTTAAGCATGCGTTCTTCGCCTAATACAGCTAAATCACCTTGAAGTACTTTTTCATTTAATATCATTGAATTCTCTTCTGTTATCTCAGTGGCCATTTGGGGCCAATTCTCAGTCTCGATACACTCATTTATACCTTGAGTTTGATACGCCTCACTCAAAAAGCGATTCAACATTTTAATTAATTGATTTTCAACTAAAGGTTTTGCTAAAAAACCATCAAAGCCTGCAGCTAAATAGCTCTCTACATCTTCATCAAATACATGAGCAGAAACAGCAAGTATTGGGGTGTATTCATTGCTACCTTCTTTTTCTTGCTCAATATCTCTTAATCTTTTTTGTAATGATACGCCATCTGTATCTGGTAAATTAATATCAAGAAGTAACATATCAAACTGTTCTTTTTCCAAGGCTTCTTCGGCAAGTAAACCTGTATCAACAGCGGTTACTTTATGCCCTAAACGTTCAAGAAAACCAACTGCAACCATTTGATTTACAGGGTTATCCTCAACTAAAAGTAAATGAGCAGAAGGTACTTCGGGAATAATGCTATCCTCGTTAGGTACAGTAATACAGTGCCCTTCCTCTAATTCTAAAGAGAACCAAAATGTGCTCCCTAACCCTTCTTTAGATTCCACACCGATTTCACCATCCATCGCTTCAATAAGACGCTGACTAATTGCTAACCCTAAACCTGTGCCGCCATACACTTTCTGACCTTCTTCAGCTTGAGTAAAGGCTTCAAATAAGCTGCCAATTTCATGTTTAGCAATTCCAACACCAGTATCTACAACCTCAAATAGCAGTGTGGTATCTAAAATAACGTGTAATTGAATTGTGACACTTCCGGTATGAGTGAATTTAACCGCATTACCAACAAAGTTATTGAGTACTTGTCGAATTCGAGTGCAATCTCCAATCCACCACGCAGGTAAGTCAGCAGGAACATCAAACGCTAAGGTAATACCTTTTTGTTGTGCTCTGGAGCTAAATAGGTGGTGAACATCAGAGATCATTGAATGAATATTAAAATTGACTGCCCGAATACATAAATGACCGGCTTCTATTTTTGAGTAATCCAAAATATCATTAAGTAAATCAAGAAGGTTTTCACCACTGCGGTTAATGATATCGACATATTGCTTCTGTTGTGCCGTTAAGCCACTACCTCGGAGTAATTCTCCTGTACCGAGCACACCATTAAGAGGTGTTCTAATTTCATGGCTCATGGTTGCTAAGAATGCAGATTTCGCTCGGTTCGCTTGTTCTGCTAAATCTCGTGCTTTGTCATGATTGATAATTTCCACATTCAACAGTTCGTTACTGGATTTTAATTCTTGGGTTCTCTGTGCAATTTGTAATTCCAAACTGTCTTTATAATCTTGAAGCTCTTGTGCTGTATCACGGGCAACTAAGATCGAGCGCCCCATTTGAGCTAGTTCATCATCACCAGAGGTATCTAACTCAATATCCAGTTTTCCATTTGCAACATCGGTAATCGCTTGTTCATATTGGTTTAATCTCATGATCACGCGAGCATAAACATAGCGCCACATAATATAAATAACTAAACATAGCCCTAATAAGGTGATTGAGATCAGTAGCTGCTGTACCACTTTAAGTACAAAATTCACATCAGCAACCGCTTGCTGAGTTACGTCATTGGCTTGTTCAAGCAACTGAGCTATCGTGAGGTTTAGTTCTTGAAATTGATGTATATTCTCGTCACTTAATGCTTTGAGTTTCTTATTAATATTAACCAATTGGATCAGTTCACTGAAAAGGCGTTCACTTTTGGTAAGATTATTCGCTAGCATTAACATTTGTTGCGTTCGACTCGGATCTTCTACCGCTTGCACACGACGAGTAATAATCGTCATATCACGAGTAAAATCTTGGCGCAGTTTCTCAACTTTAGCGATATTGTGGCTATTTCGTGCATCATCGATAGTATTGACGACTTTAAAGGTCAATAGACGTAATTCATGTAACCGTTCCGCTAAATCAAGATCGATCTCAACCAAAGTATCCAATGCTTTATAAACAGCCTCTTTATCACCATTATCGACTAAATCGTAGATCTTAACGACATTTGCAATCGTAATTGTATTCGAATTCAATACTTGAGAGCGTGATAGCTCTTCTAACTGCAGTGCGGTTTTTGTTAATTTCTGACTTTTTTCTTGAATAAGCTGATGTAAAACGACCTTTTCACCAACGTTATTACCCATTGTTGCTAAATTATCGACGATCTCTTGAACTTGACGATCCAATCGAGTCAGTAGCGCTTTATCAAACGGATAGACCCCTAACCCTTTTAAACGAACGTATAAACTTTCAATCGACGTGAATAACTCTTTACCGTAAGTTTTTCGCTCTTGTTCAGAATCGACTTGGGATAATAACTGGGATGTAGAAATGATCTTAGTGCTCAAGTCCGAGATATAACGAGCTTCAATTACCGCAGGAATAGCAGAATCAATCACCGTTCTTTCGGTTTTTTCAACATATGAGAAGCCAAGAACCCCCACGACAGACCCAAAAGCCATCAGGGCGATCATTACCATGAAAGTAAGAAACAGCTTGCGACCGATCCCTGTAGAAGCAAATAACATAATCTTGAATACACTTTAGAAAAAGAAGTAATGCGAGTATCATATCACCAACCTAAAGTCAGTGCGAAGAGACCATGAAACTTACTTTTAATCCCATAATTATTCTACTATTTTCGATCTTGCTGTCTCCCCTTGCGAACGCAAATGAACCATGGAAATTATGTGCTATTTATCCACACTTAAAAGATTCTTACTGGCTTTCTGTTAATTACGGCATGGTTGAGGAGGCAAAACTCAATAACGTTGAATTAACTGTCTATGAGTCTGGCGGCTACCCAAATGTGGAACGTCAAAAAGAACAAATAAAGCAATGTGTCTCACTTGGTGCAGATGCAATTATTTTAGGAACGGTTGATCCCGTTGCTTATCAAAATGACTTAAAAGCGCTCACTGGAAACATACCTGTTTTTGCAACAGTAAATCAATTAATCAGTTCATACCCTCCGAATGCGCCTTATCATCTAGGCGAAGTCGGCGTTGATTGGTACCAAATGGGGTTTAAAGCGGGTCAATTTCTTGCCGAGAAGCACCCAAAAGATTCAGGGCTTACCTATGTCGGGTGGCTTCCTGGACCTAAAACTCGTGGGGGTACAAAACCAGTAACCAAAGGCTTTAATGATGCAATTAAAGAGAGCGATATTATCGTTAGTGCAACCTATTGGGGCGATAACAGTAAAGAGCTGCAACGTAATCTTATTCAAGATGCGCTTCAAAGTGAAAAATTAGACTATTTGGTCGGTGGTGCTGTCGCAATTGAGGTGGCTATCAGCGAATTAGCGAGCCGAAAGATGCAAAACCAAGTAAAACTGGTCTCAACTTATCTAAGCCATGCGGTCTATCGCGGTTTACTTCGTAAACGTGTGTTATTTTCTCCTACCGATAAAATGGTACTACAAGGCCGACTCAGTATTCAGCAAGCTATTGGCTATTTAAATAAGTCTCCATTGCCTTTTAGATTATCGCCAACCATTGAGGTATTAACACCTCAATATTTACCAAAAAATGTATTACTTGATTCTCTTTCTCCGGCGGAATACCGTCCAACGTTTTTTGTGGCAGCACCACAATAATTGCATTGTCATTTGATTGAGATAAAAAAGAATTAGTCTGTAAGAAATTAAAAAATAAGGAACCTTAATGAAAAAGACAACACGGATTATCCCAGGCCATAAAAATATCGCGCTTGTAGCTCATGATCATTACAAGCCAGAACTTCTACGTTGGGTAAAAGAAAACAAGGAAGCATTACAAGGTCATTTTTTATTTGGTACAGGTACTACAGGCAACATGCTTAGCAGAGAAACTGGCCTAGCAATTAAAAGTCTATTAAGTGGGCCTATGGGGGGAGATCAACAATTAGGAGCATTGATTTCAGAAGGTAAAATCGACATGATGATCTTCTTCTGGGATCCCCTCAACGCAGTGCCTCACGACCCTGATGTAAAAGCATTATTACGTATCGCGACAGTTTGGAACGTACCTGTTGCAATGAACCGCTCTAGTGCGAAATTAATGATCACATCACCAAATATGACTAAAGAGCTTGAAATTGAAATCCCTGATTACGAAGCGTATTTAGCAGAACGCCTATAATTACTTTTCTTTCTCTCAAATAAATAAAAAGCCCTTATTTCTATTACTCACAGTCAGCAATAGAAGTAAGGGCTTTTTTATAACTATGATATAGCTACATATTATTCAATGATCACTGGGTAATCTTTATCTACTAATTCCTGAACAAAAGGAGAAGGTTTACCGTGATAAACCACCCACGCTTTTCTTTTTGCTCTGGTTAATGCCACATAAAATAAACGACGCTCTTCCGCATAACTAAACTCTTCTTCGTGAGGAAGTAACGCCCCATCAAGCGACTCTGCTCTTGATTTCATTGGGAACTGCCCCTCTGTCATCTCCACAATAAAGACATAATCCGCTTCGGTTCCTTTACTGGCATGACAGGTTTTATATTCCAAGTTTAGCCCTGGGTAATATTTCAGCCATTCGTCAAAATTATCCGGTTTATGGTTATGATTGCGCCCTAAAATAACGACATTCTCACCTTTACGCGCATTCTTAGATAAAGACAGTAATTCTTTTTCTATTGAACTGTGCTCTATGACTTTAACCGCTTTTCTCTTTTGCTTAGTAAAACTTATCAACTCTTTTTTAAGCTGCATTGGGTTTTCTTGAACAAAGCGATTCGCAACCGCACCAATTTGATCATTAAAGCGATAAGTTGTCGATAACTGAGCTATTTGAGTTGATTGAAAACGCTTTTCAAATCCAGTCGTTAGCGATACATCTGCCCCTGCAAAGCGATAAATAGCTTGCCAATCATCACCAACAGCAAATAACGTCGCTTTAGTATTGTGAGTATTTTCGTTATGACAAATCGCTTCAATTAAATCCAAACGTTGAGGCGAAATATCTTGGTACTCATCAACCATCACAAAAGACCAAGGCAAATCGTATTTTTTGTCATTAATGTATTGCTTAGCTTTTGAAATCATTAATTCATAATCAATGGCTTCTTCGTGCTTTAATGTTCGCTCATACGCTTTAAAAAATGGCCAAACGATATTTAATTCACTTTTCAAACGAGCAGAATCCACATGGGTTTCAATTCGTTCAACAATCACTTTCTTATCAAGTTGCAAAGCATTTAATTGGCAAATTTGCTTATACAGCCACTCTTGCAACTTTTCGTTATGTGACTCTTCTTTTAAATCAACATCCCCTCTCAAGTAGGCTATCGGCCACTTTTTAAGGTGCTTTTTCCAACGATTGGTTGCTGTCGCATTTTTCCATTCAGAATCAAGAACATGACTAAACCACTCTTTACGTGACTTAACATCGGTCACTAAACAAGACAGTTTTGGTTGTTGATATTCAACATGACGAATAATATCTAAACCAAGTTGATGAAAGGTCGCTACTTTTACTTTTTGTCCAATATCAGATCCCAGCTTTTCTATAATCCGACCTGACATTTCTTGAGCTGCTTGACGACCAAAAGCAAGTAATAAAATCTCATCAGCTTGAGCTTGGCCACTTTCAATTAAATAGCGTACTCGTGCTACAAGTACACTGGTTTTTCCTGAACCCGCCCCAGCTAATACTAAGGTGTGATCTTCATTTAATAATAATGCACTTTGTTGAGATTCATTTAATGGCTGAGATTCACATTCAGAAAAGAACGCTTTCCATTCTACTTTTTGCGCTTCTAACCATGTTTCATTCAGCTCTTTTAGTTGCTCTTCTGGATCGGTGAGCCAATTTAATACCGGAGCAATACAGTCTGGTTGCAGCTGCTCGGCAAGTGGTATTGAAAGACCTGTTTGCTCAAAAAGATCATACAGCTTTTCAACCATCATTAAGGCTTCAGTTTGTTTAAGAAAACGACGTTGAGAAACAAAACTCTCTACTAAATCCAGCATTTGTGGTTTTAGCTGATTTAACATCGCTATCTTAGATTCTTTCCAATCGGCATAGGCATTTAAAACCGTATTGATAATGGCATCACACTCTTGCCACGGTAAGCCTGAAACTCGCCATGCCACTTTCTCATTACGATTGTAAAAACAAAGAGAACCCCAAACCAACCCTCTTTGAAAAGTCACCTTTCCACTCCATTTATCAAATGGCACCGATACTTGGAATTTATGTGAGGTAAACAACAGCTGCTCTGCTTCTAATTCAAGCTGATAATAGTCACCCTGAACTAACCACTGAGCGAAAGTGGTTGCTTTGATCTGCATGATTCAATACTACCTAAAGATAAGTTAACTCGAAGAGTGCCTAGGATATCAGGTTCTTTTTTTGTTGTCCCAGATCAGTATTAAGACAATGATCTAGTCTCTTATACTTTTTTATCGATAGGACTTTGTTATGATGGATTTTTTCCACTCGATTAGATAATACCTATTGTGACTTATCGCCAAATTTTTCGCCAATACTGGGCCAATAAAACCATCAATTTTAGCGTTCGAGTATTGCTCGCTTTAGTTGGTGCTGTCATTCCTTGTTGGTATTTAGAACAAAACACTGCAATTATCCCTTTAATCCTTGGCATCATTGCTGCCGCTTTAGCTGAAACAGAAGATAAACTTTCAGGCCGACTTAAGGCGCTTTTTTTAACCTTTATCTGTTTTGCTATTGCTGCTTTCTCTATCGAGCTACTTTTTGATACCCCTATTTTATTTGCGATTGGGCTCTTCTGTTCAACAGTTTCCTTTATTATGCTTGGGGCATTGGGGCCTCGTTACGCAAGTATCGCGTTTGGTTCATTACTGATTGCTATTTATACCATGCTGGGGGCTGCTGATAGTCCAAACCTGTGGTATCAACCGATGCTACTGCTAGGAGGTGCCGCTTGGTATTATTCCATCTCACTTATTTGGCAAATTTTCTGGCCTTTGCAGCCTGTGCAACAAAATCTCGCCACCGTATTTGAAACCATGGCAAGATATTTAGATATTAAAAGTGAACTATTTCATCCGGTTACTAACTTAACGCCTCAACCGTACCGTCTTCAAGAAGCCAAAAATAATGCTCAGATGGTAACAGCACTAAATAACAGTAAAACGTCGTTACTCACTCGTGCTCAAGGCGGACATGTTGTGGGAGCCAGTGACCGTTTTTTAAAGATCTATTTCATTGCCCAAGATATTCATGAACGCGTCAGCTCTAGCCATTATCGCTATCAAGATCTTGCGAATACCTTTAATCGTAGCGATATTCTCTTTCGCTTTAAGCATTTGCTTCATAGCCAATCTTTAGCCTGTAAGGAAGTTGCGCGCTGCTTATCGCTTGGCTTACCCTATCAACATGCCCAAACTTCAATTTTTGCTTTAGACGAGTTACAACAATCGTTAATTGCATTAAAGGAACAACAACGACCAGAATGGCGATTATCTGTTATTCAGCTTGAATATTTGTTTAGTAATCTAGCGACAGTAGAGCGCCAATTTGCCAATATCAGTAACCCTGAACACAGTTTAGAGCTTGAAGAAGACACCGTTTTAGCAGACCAAGTTGCACACACGCCAAAAGCAATGTGGCAGCGTTTAAAAGCAAACATGACAACTGATTCCGTTCTGTTCCGTCATGCTATTAGAATGGCTCTCGCCCTCACTGCTGGGTATGGCATTATTCAAGCCTTTGATTTAGATCGTGGATATTGGATTTTATTAACCACTCTGTTTGTTTGTCAGCCAAACTACAGCGCAACAAAAGAAAAACTCGTTGCTCGTGTTGCAGGAACTATTATTGGTTTATTAGCAGGAACCGCACTCTTAGTCCTGTTCCCGTCTCTTGATAGTCAACTGGTTCTCATGGTCATAGCCGGAGTATTATTTTTTGCTTTCCGTCTTGCTAACTACGGCTTTGCAACGGCCTTTATCACCATTTTGGTTCTGTTCTGTTTTAACCAATTAGGTGAAGGTTATGCGGTTATTCTACCTCGATTAGGTGATACTATTGTTGGCTGTATTTTAGCCGTAGTTGCTGTAACTTACATCTTACCCGACTGGCAATCTAAGCGTTTACATAAGGTCATGGCTGATACGGTAAATGCCCATCAAGATTATTTAGCTAATATAATTTCACAATATCGAGCCGGCAAAAAAGATTCTTTACAGTACCGCTTATCTCGTCGACAAGCTCACAATAATGAAGCGGCACTTAGCTCTGCAATCAGCAATATGCTTATCGAACCCGGTAAGTATCAAACCGCAGTTGATGAATCATTCCGTTTTCTTTGCTTATGCCATGCGATGTTAAGTTATATTTCAGCTCTTGGTGCTCATCGTACGCGCTTAAAAGATGAAGAAACACATCAGCTAGTCGCAGAGTCTCACCGTATTATTCATGCGCATTTAAATCAAATTCAATGCCAACTCAATAATACGGATTGCAGTGATAGATTAAATATTTTTGCGGAAGAGAGCATTGAAAGGAAGCTTTCTGAATGGCGTGATGAAGATGAAAATTCAGTAAGAATGGTATTGCAACAACTGCATTTAATTCATCAAATTTTACCAGAAATGCACTCTCTTTCAGAAATACTAAGCACGAGAACTAAGAGAGACAAAATAGAACAGTAAACTTTGAAGTTGATCTATTTGAGCGGTTAATATGTTGATGTTTATCAAACATTTTCACAACAAGACGTCTACACTGATACTAATGCTATTACTTATTGAATAGAACAATAATAACCTTAGTTGGAGGCTTCACTATGAAAAGTGTATTTATTGCTGCTTTTGTTGGTATTTCTAGCCCAGACCTAATTAAACGCTTGGCTTCGGTGACTCATGAAGAAGGGGGAAAATGGTTAGTAAGTAAAATCAATTACCTTGATACCCATATTTCTGCAGTAATTAAAATAGAAGTCCCTACGGCTCATAAAAAAGCGGTCCAAGACTACTTTGCCTCACAAGATGACTTACTGGTTACTTTTACCGACGCATTAGAAACGATTATTGAAAGTCAACATACTCAATTGAAAGTAGATGCAGAAGACAGAGCCGGTATCGTCAATGATATCAGTAATATACTGCAAAAAGAATCGGTTGAATTGATTGATATGGACAGTCATCGTATTGGAGTTCCAGCAAATGGCACCAGTGTATTTACCGCTACATTAAGCTTAAAGTTACCGATATCAGCTAATATAAATGACTTAGCAGCAGAGATTGAAGCACTGAGTAATGATATGGTCGTTACTATTATCTAAGCTTGGTTGACATAATTAAAGATGGCAGCCTAAATACGCTGCCATTTTTAGTTCTAACGACTCTGAATTAGGATTAACTCACCGTCCACTGTGATAATGAACGCTTAAAATCATCATAGCCAAATTGATTTAAAATCTCGATCTCTCCGGTGGTTCTCTCGCAATATACCGAAGGCATTTTTAAGCCATTAAACCAATTCAATTTCACCATGGTATAACCGGCACTGTCCAACATATGCAGTTTTTGACCAATCACTAATGGCTTTTCAAATTGGGCTTCACAGAACTGATCACCAGCTAGGCATGAACATGAGCCAATAACGTAGTGGTGTTCACCATTTTCTGATGCTTCTAATATTGAGGCAGGCTCATTATAGATTAACGTATCAAGGCGATGCGCTTCAGTTGCAGAGTCAACAATGGCCGTTTTTTTGCCATTTTCAATAATATCAACCACGCTTACTACGAGATCCGCGGTTTTAGTGATGATTGCTTCACCCGGCTCAAGATATAACTGAACTTGGTGTTTATCAGCAAAAGCTTTTAGTACTGATGCCAGTTTTTCAACATCATAATCAGGCCAAGTAAAGAAAACACCACCACCTAAACTCACCCACTCTAATTTATCTAGATGTGTACCAAATTTAGTTGAAATAGCATCTAATAGCGATGAAAAGACATCAACGTCTTTATTCTCACAATTCATGTGAAACATAACGCCATTCAAGCTTTCAAACACAAGAGGATCGAGTTGATCCGCTTGTACACCTAAACGTGAAAACTCACGCGCAGGGTTCGCAAGATCTTGTCCTGCATAGCTTACGCCAGGGTTTAAGCGTAGACCGATCGACGCTTTACCTTCAACAAGATGACGATAAGCGGCTAATTGCGATTGTGAGTTAAAGATCATCTTATCGCAAATGTCGACCACTTCTTTTACGTCATCTTCACTGTAACCCACACTGTAAGCGTGCGTTTCACCACCAAAGGTTTCATGGCCTAATTTTACTTCGTATGGACCACTGCTGGTTGAACCATCAAGATAAGGCTTGATGATGTCAAAAACGCCCCACGTTGAAAAGCATTTCAATGCCAGTACCAATTTAACACCAGAAAGATCTTTCAAGCGCTTCGCTACTTCAAGGTTCGCTATCAGCTTGGCTTCATCAATCATGAAATATGGGGTTTTTAACTCATTTTTTTTCAATTGAGTTGTCATGATTCTCTTCTCTATAAATCGAACAAAGCCGATGAATTCATCGGCTTAAAATTAATTCACCATCATTGATAATGACGATAGATATACTCTATTATTTTAGAGTTTTAATGTCTGGTTGTCCTGGCGTTAGCTCTTGAACATGCCAATCTAGGCCAATTTCAGGCATTGTTTCTAGGAACGGATCTGGGTCTAACTGCTCCATATTAAATACTCCCGCTTCAGCCCACTTACCACGGAAATATTGCAGAGCGGCAGTAATTGCAGGTACACCTGTAGTATAAGAAATAGCTTGGTGCTCTACATCTTTATAAGCAACTTCGTGATCAGCATTATTGTAGATGAATACGCTGCGATCTTTTCCGTCTTTTTTACCTTGAACCCAAGTACCGATGCACGTTAGTCCAGTATAACCTGGAGCCAGTGAGGTTGGATCAGGTAATAATGCTTTTAATACGTGTAGTGGCTGAACAACAGTACCATCGTGCAAAGTCAATGGTTCTGGGCTTAACAGACCAATATCGCGCATACAATTAAAGTAATTTAAGTATTTGTCACCAAAGCCCATCCAGAACTCAATGCGTTTTGCTGGAATAAATTCTTTCATTGAACGAACTTCATCATGCGCCATTGAATATACTTTATGGCTACCACAATGTGGGAAATCAAATTCTAACATACGGGTATGACATGGTACTTGTTTCCACTCTTCATTTTCCCAGTAGAAAGAATCACCTTGGATCTCTAGCATGTTCGTTTCTGGATCAAAGTTTGTCGCAAACTTTTTACCATGATCACCGTTATTGATGTCCATTACATCAATAGTTTCAATCTCATCAAACAAATGCTTAACCGCATATGCTGCAAAAACACTAACCACACCTGGATCAAAACCCGCACCAAGAATACCGGTAATGCCCGCTTCTTTAAACTTCTCACGATAGCCCCACTGCCAATCATAAGCTTCAGGCACTTGTTGGCCTTCTGAGCATAAATCAACAGCAACAGACGTATCTAAGTAAGAAACTTGTGCTTGATAACACGCTTCCATGATTGAAATGTTAACCCAAGGAGGGCCAGCATTAATAACAAGATCAGGCTGAACTTCTTTGATAAGAGCAACAAGTGCATCAACATCATCAGCATTAACTGCTTTTGCTTCCAATTTCTTAGTCGTATCTTTCAGGTTATTTTTACCCTTAATCGATTCGATAATTTTTTCACACTTTTCAATAGTGCGAGAAGCAATCGTAATATCACCCAGTGTGTCATTATTTTGTGCTGCTTTATGTGCAACAACCCATCCAACGCCACCAGCGCCAATTTGTAGAATAGACATTATTGTTTTACCCTTATTTGTTCTTGTTCAATTACTAAGTTATCAATTTGTTCCAATAAAGATTCAAAATCTAAAACCTTCAAACATGGATTTAAGATGGTTAGTTTCAACGCGACATTATGATTAACGACCGTTTCACCTAACACGGCTATACCACGCGTTAACGCTTCTAGCCTGACTGTTTTATTTAGCTTATCTAGATCCTTGATAATTTTACTGTTAGAGCGAAACAATACGGTTGAAAGTGACGGTTCTGCCAGTAATTCAAAACGATCATTGTTTTGAATTAAATCTGCGACTTGTTTGGTTTGTATCAATAAATGGTCGTACATTTTTCCTAATTGCTCTGCCCCTACATTTTGCATTGTCATAAAGACTTTTAAGGCATCAAAACGTTTCGTTGTCGCGATGGATTTATCGACTAAGTTAGGCAGTTCATCATCTTCTCGATTTAAGTAATCGGCATGATGTCGCAAGTAACCAAAATTAGATTTATCTTTAATTAAGATCGCACCACAACTAACGGTTTGGTAAAACAATTTATGAAAATCTACACTGAGTGAGTCGGCATGTTCAATGCCAGCTAATCGTTGCTTACTCTCACTTAATATTAATGCGCCACCATAAGCGGCATCAACGTGAAACCACATACCTTCTGCTTGTGCTATAGAGGACAATGCAGATAAATCATCAATGGCTCCGTGATCTGTCGTACCAGCGGTTCCCACTAAAACAAACGGAATTAACCCTTCTGCTTTCAATTCACCAAGTGTTTCCTCTAATGAATTGATATGAATAGTGCCATTTGAGTTTGTCTCAACACAACATACAGAACGCTCACCTAATCCTAACAAAGATGCAGATTTTTGCACGGTGAAATGTGATTTTTTAGAGCATATTATACGCAATCTACTCGAATACTCTGGTAAGCCCAATTTTTGAATCGAATGTTGGCTTACTTTGTCTGCTATCCAATCACGGGCAAGCAATAATCCCATGAGGTTGCTTTGTGTCCCACCGCTGGTAAATACACCATCAGACTTTGCACCTAATTGGTATTTTTTACATACCCAATCTATTACTTTCTGCTCTACGTAGGTTGCTGATGAGGCTTGATCCCACGAATCCATCGATTGATTAAGCGCAGCAATCATCGCTTCAGCAGCAATAGAGGAAAGTAATGGCGGAGTATGAAGATGGGCAATACAGTTTGGATGCTGGACAAATATTGAGTTTTTAACCACTAGGTCTGTGGTTCTATCAATAACATTGCGCAGATCTGATGGTTCATTATCTAGGTTTACGTTTTGAATGGCTTTTTCAAGTAAGGCTGGTGTAACCCCTGAATACGGGGATCTCACCTGTTCAAATACCAAAGCTAACGCTTGATTGGTATGATTCAACATAGAAAGGAATTGATCACTTCCTCCAGCGCCTGTTTGAATAAAGTGCTGTTTCCATTGTTCTTGTTGGTTGAATTCTTCCTGACTATTTGATTCTACCAATTGAACTGATAACTGAGACATAACAGCATCAGCTCTCTCATCAAAGAGTGCGCTCATTTTTATAACCTTGAAAATTAAGATGTGAAAAATCTATCCATAGCAAAATGCATATAGAAATTAAGCCACGTAATGGCAATTGTTTTTCAAAGATTCAAGGTTCGGTGATGCTGCCTGTTTCTAATACAGGGCACAGTGGAAGTATTAAGCAGATTTGAGTGTGTAATTTAAATGTGTTCAATGTTGGGTTTCCCATAAGCATGACGTTACCGTCACTAGTATCCCTTCTATCAACAAATTGTTGTTGATACCTACCCTACGTATTTATCTTTAAATTTTAGTAAAAATATAAAGTTAAAACGCGTCTCCCCCAGAACTATTCCGAGATTGTGAAGGAAAGTAACACAGCTGTTTATATTATGGAAATTTTTATTCATAATCATTAAATTATAAACGTCAAAAAGCCCAATCATTTCTGATTGGGCTTTTCAATTTGGAGCGACACACGAGGCTCGAACTCGTGACCTCAACCTTGGCAAGGTTGCGCTCTACCAGCTGAGCTAGTGTCGCATGCTATATTTTTCAATATAGACTTTAATAGATGGTGCCCCGGGCCGGACTTGAACCGGCACAGCGCGAACGCCGAGGGATTTTAAATCCCTTGTGTCTACCAATTCCACCACCAGGGCACGCAATTCTTTATTGCGATGCTCCTAACCAATGTGTTCTAAAAAGAACGGTTAGACACCATCTTTAAAACAGTCTGCCAATGTTACGTGACTGCCTTTTACAAATCTGGAGCGACACACGAGGCTCGAACTCGTGACCTCAACCTTGGCAAGGTTGCGCTCTACCAGCTGAGCTAGTGTCGCATGCTACATTTTTCAATGTAGACTTTAATAGATGGTGCCCCGGGCCGGACTTGAACCGGCACAGCGCGAACGCCGAGGGATTTTAAATCCCTTGTGTCTACCAATTCCACCACCAGGGCACGCAATTCTTTATTGCGATGCTCCTAACCAATGTGTTCTAAAAAGAACGGTTAGACACCATCTTTAAAACAGTCTGCCAATGTTACGTGACTGCCTTTTACAAAATCTGGAGCGACACACGAGGCTCGAACTCGTGACCTCAACCTTGGCAAGGTTGCGCTCTACCAGCTGAGCTAGTGTCGCAAAGTCATCTCTAAAAAGAGATTGGAGGCGCCTCCCGGAGTCGAACCGAGGTCCACGGATTTGCAATCCGCTGCATAGCCACTCTGCCAAGGCGCCAACGTATCCTCAATTGGCTAGCTGCTTATTTGCTGCCTTCCTCTTGGGTACGGGATGCATTCTACTGATTCAGCCATTAGAGTCAACACTATTTTTTGGTTTTTGTTTCGTTTGAATAAAATCCGGCCAAAATGAGCATAAAACGAACGAAAACAACCTCTTCACATCAGATTATTGAACACGATAGCTTAAAAACCACCAACAAATAGCAAGAAATAACCAAGGCAAAAGCCTGTAATATCAGTTATCTAAAAATCAGCGGTTTTCAAATATAAAAAAAGCGAACCTAAGTTCGCTTTTCATATAATTAGTTCAATCAATCGTCTGCATTAAGCAAGTCATCTTTCGCAGCCGCTAAGTATTGGACCATAGACCAGTAAGTTAGAATTGTCGCAACATAAAGTGCAGCATAACCTACCCAAATCATCCAATCATCATAACGCCAAATCAAAAGCCACAGCGCAAACATTTGTGAAACGGTTTTTACTTTACCAACCCACGATACGGCAACACTTGCACGCTTACCAATCTCGGCCATCCATTCTCTTAATGCAGAGATAATAAGTTCACGACCAATCATGGTGATAGCAGGGATCGTTACCCAAATAGAATGGTAGTGCTCAGTAATTAAAATTAAAGCAGCTGCTACCATCACTTTATCAGCTACGGGATCTAAAAAGGCACCAAAACGAGAAGTTTGACCTAATTTTCTTGCTAATAATCCATCTAACCAATCAGTAAAGCCTGCCACCCAGAAAACCATTGCTGCAGCAACCGCTGACCATTCATAAGGCAAGTAAAAAACAACAACAAACACTGGAATAAGTGCAAGTCGGATAAACGTGAGTATATTTGGTATCGTTAATCGCATAATAATTCTTTAGTTTTGGTCCGCTAGGTCTATGGTGCGCTTTTTTTATCCGTGTTTCAACGCATCCTGTATTTTTTCTGCCAAAGAGAGGCTAATTCCTGGCACTTTGGCTATTTCTTCAACACTTGCACTTTTTAATTCTTGGAGACCACCTAAATACTGTAATAATGCCTGTCTTCTTTTTGGACCAACGCCTTCAATATTTTGCAACGTACTGGTTTTTCTAACTTTAGCACGTTGAGCTCTATGTCCACTGATCGCATGATTATGACTTTCATCTCTAATATGCTGTATTAAATGCAAAGCAGGCGAATCACTTGGCATCGAAAACTCCTCACCAGACACTTTAACTAGGGTTTCTAATCCATGTTTTCGTGTAATCCCTTTCGCTATACCTAACAATAGTGGTTGCTTTGGCCAATCATCCCAGTGCTTAGAGATAACCTCATAAGCGCGGTTTAACTGCCCTTTCCCCCCATCGATAAATACAATATCAGGAATTTTATCTACATCAAGATGCTTACTGTAACGGCGTTCTAAAACTTGAGCCATCGCAGCGTAATCATCGCCGCCCGTAATCCCAGTGATATTATAACGTCTATACTCCGCTTTTACTGGTCCTTCCTGATTGAATACGACACAAGAAGCCACGGTTTTTTCTCCCATGGTATGACTAATATCAAAACATTCCATTCGCTGAATTGAGGCTAAAGACAAGGCTTCTTCTAATTGTTTAAATCGCTGATACATCGTCAGCTTATGATTCGATTTACTTGTAAGCGCAGTCAATGCATTGGTATCGGCTAATTTTAAATAACGCCCTTTTATTCCTTTAGGATTTAATTGAAATTGGACTTTACGCCCAGATAACTCTGTTAATGCATGCTCTAGCCCTTCGCCATCAAACTCAAAACTTGTCACTACACGATTAGGAATAGTACGGCCTTGAGAGTGGTTTAAGTAATACTGAGTTAAAAAGCTTGAGAATACTTCTTCTTTATCCGTCTTCACAGGGATCTTAGGAAAGAAGCTTCGACTACCAAGTATCTTTCCTTGGCGGATCATTAATAAATGTACGCAAGCTAATCCATTTTCGATAGCAAAACCTAATACATCTAAGTCATCACCGCTGTCATCTGAAACGTATTGCTGCTCTTGCATTCGTCTCATTGCTTGAATTTGATCTCGAATAACCGCTGCTTTTTCAAATTTCAGGGAATGGCTTGCCGCTTCCATTTGCTCAACTAACGTCTGAATAACTTGTCTATCTTTACCCTGTAAAAATAAGCGAATAAATTCCGTTTGCTCTTTATATTCATCATCGCTAACAATGCCTTTTACACACGGCGCTAAACAACGACCAATTTGATGCATCAAGCAAGGACGCTGACGATTTGAATAAACCGAATCTTCACATTGACGAATTGGAAACAGTTTTTGGATCAAGTGAAGGCTTTCTCGCACTGCTCCGGAATCTGGATAAGGCCCAAAGTACTCCCCTTTTTTACGCTTCGCCCCACGATGGATAGAGATCCTTGGATGCTTATGGTTTGAAATGAAAATATAAGGGTAAGATTTATCATCTCGAAGTAATACATTATATTTCGGCAAATATTGCTTAATATAATTATGCTCAAGGATAAGGGCTTCGGTCTCAGTATGAGTCACCGTCACATCAACATGATCAATATGACTGACTAATGCTTTGGTTTTTTCTGATGGGATATTTACACGAAAATAGCTAGATAATCGTTTTTTTAAATCTTTTGCTTTGCCTACATAAATAACCTCAGCCTCAGCGTTATACATACGATAAACGCCGGGCTGATGAGTAACAGATTTTAAGAAAGCTTTTGAATCAAAAGAAGGCACTAAAGCGTCTCAGCATCTAAAATACCATGACGAATAGCTAAGTGAGTTAATTCAACATCTCCACTGATATTCAATTTACTGAATAATCGGTAACGATAGCTATTTACTGTTTTAGGGCTCAAGTTAAGTTGCTCGGAAATATCCGTCACTTTTTCGCCTTTCGTTATCATAATCATGATCTGCAATTCACGCTCTGACAATTCTTTAAATGGATTCTCAGAATCTGGTGTGAACTGGCTTAATGCCATTTGTTGCGCGATCTCTGGTGATAAATAACGTTGCCCACTTTGAACCATACGAATAGCATTCACCATTTCGTCTGGGCCAGCCCCTTTTGTAAGATAGCCAGCAGCACCTGCTTGCATTACCTTTGTTGGGAATGGGTTCTCAGTATGAATCGTTAAAACAATAACTTTCATATCTGGATTAAATCGTAAAATCTTTTTAGTGGCTTCTAATCCACCGATCCCGGGCATATTCATATCCATAAGGACAATATCTGCCTGCTCTGTTCGACACCATTTTACGGCGTCTTCACCGCTGTCAGCTTCCCCTACTACTTTAATTCCACGGACGTCTTCAAGAATACGTCTAATCCCTGTGCGAACCAGCTCATGATCATCTACAAGGAATACTTTAATCACAACTGACACTCCGACTTAAATTTACTGCGCACCTCGACTGAGGCAAATTTTATGGCCTATTTTACCTTAAAAAATAAGGTTGTCGCCTATTGATTATGTGTTTGTACGCAAAGTTTTACTATTTATATAGTATTGACTTTAGTACCTATTTACCTTTTCATGCTGCATCTCTAAAGAAACACCACACGCTTGAAAATAAATAAATTCAATCAACTATTTATCAATATACAATAAAAGCAATCGTTAAAATAGACCTAATTGCGATGCTGATAATTGCATGAAATCCAATCCTATAAAAGGAAGAATACCATCAGCAATCGGTTTTAATTGTTTTTCGACATAATGATCGTAATCGATTGGGCTTTTTAAATACTCTAACGGCTCAGGGCCTGAAGTAGTGATAACATACTCAATCCAGCCCCCATATTTATATTGTGCTGATTTGCCCATTTTTTGGTGATAATAGTCGGCCAATCTCGCGGCTTTCACATGCGGAGGGACATTCTTTTGATAATCATCCAACTTTCTTCTTAATCGCTTACGATAAATAAGTTGGTCATCTAATTTGCCTGAGCGTGTATCATCCACATAATTACGTACGTATTCTTTTACTTCTTGCTGATGAAACACTTTATCAAATAATACCTTTTGAAAGGTTTGAGATAACGGAGTCCAATCTGTACGAACTGTTTCTAATCCTTTAAAAATAATTTCTTCTTTGCCATTTTTTCTAATCAGGCCTGCATAACGTTTTTTAGAACCCGTTTCAGAGCCACGAATAGTCGGCATCAAAAAAGTACGATAATGGGTTTCATATTCAAGTTCTAATGCAGAATCTATGGCGTAAACATCCTGTAAATGTTGTGTCCACCATTGGTTAATATAAGTAATTAACTCTTTGCCTATCTCATCGGCCTTTTCTGAAGACATCTCCTGCCCTAGCGTCACAAAGGTAGAATCTGTATCACCGTAAATGACTTCATAGCCCTTTGATTCAATCAACTCACGGGTGGTTTTCATTATTTCATGTCCACGCATGGTTATTGACGACGCTAATCTGTGATCAAAAAAACGACAGCCAGATGAGCCTAATACGCCATAAAATGAATTCATGATGATTTTTATTGCTTGAGAAAATGCTTTTTCATTATTCTTTTTAGCGACATCTCTGGCAGACCATAAAGATTCAATCAATCCAGGAAGGAAATGATGAGTTCGATGGAACCGCCCACCTCTGAATCCATCGATAGCAAATTCTTCACCTTTTCCTACTTCTAATTTTAACCCTTCAAGCAATCCAAGGGGATCAATCCTAAAAGTTCTAATAATCGATGGGTAAAGTGATTTAAAATCTAACACTAATACTGAATCATATAAGCCGGGCTTTGAGTTCATGACATAACCGCCAGGGCTTGCTATCCAATTTTCACTCTCAAGATTAGGGGCAATATAGCCAGAACGATGTAATCGAGGTAAATATAAGTTAGTGAATGCTGCAACCGAACCACCGACACGATCTAATTCAACCCCTGTGAGCTTCGTTCGTTCAATAACAAAATCGATAATGTGGGTATGTTCAAATATACGAGTAACTAATACGCAATCTTGAAGATTATATTTAGCAAGTGATTGCTTGTCTTCGCGATACATTCGGTTGATTTCACCCATACGATCGCTCGGATCATGGATTGATTTACCTTCATTAAACAACTCTTGTGATACTGACTCTAAAGACCAACTAGAAAAATGATAAGTCGCCGTTTTAAGGGCATCAATCCCATCTAGCACGACTCTTCCAGGGAAAGAGAGAAAGCCTTGTTGACGATTTTTATCTGACTCTCGCCAATATAAAGTGCTATTTCCACGCCCAACTCGAAATGCTAAGTTATGCCATTTTGCTCGTTGAATTAATAAGCGAAAATCAAAATTAATCACGTTCCAACCAATGACAATATCAGGATCAAAGGTTTGAAACCAACGCTCCAGCGCAAGTAATAACGCCTTTTCGTTCTCTACCCACTCAATCGCTAGCTCACTTTCTTCCGGCTTACCAATCATGATAATACGAGTGTCTAGATCACTGTGCAGGGCGACTGAATACAAAATCCCTTTTTCAGAACATTCGATATCTAAAGAGACTTTACTAAATACAGGAGTCACTGGTGTGGCTTTTATTTTTACATTTCGATATTCAACATGGTCTTTTCGCTGTATCGGCGTCCCAATAAAAGAGAGCCCACCACAAATAAATCGCTCCATTAGATAACGATCCGCCAAACGAATATCACTTTCAAAAATAGGTAACTGAGCTTGCTCAAAATATTGAGCAACCTGTCGCTTTTGTTGAGTCGACGAAAAATAAATACCAAGGACAGGTTGATGATGATAGGTCGTTAATTGTGTGGATTTAAGTGTGTATGAAATATTGAGATTCTTTAATAAACTCTCATACTCTGACAATCTTTCTTGTAAAATAAAGGCAACCGCAAGCTCATTATCAATAAGTAAATGTGCAATATGACCATCACACTTAACCCATAAATCAACTAAGGTTTGTGAATTTATTTCTTTATTTTGTCGGGTAAGTAAAAATCCAGTCTGATGTGAATTCACTCTTAACCTATTCTTCTTTCAATCTTATTAAATTCACCGACAACCCAACCACCAAATTCTTGTAATAATGCAACTGCTGAGCGCTTAGGTATTTTTCGTCCTTTTAATAACATGACGACTCTTTCGATCTCTGTTTGTTTCTCAGGGTAATACTCTAAGAATTTTCGTGCGCATAATATTGGGTGATCATACCACCCTTTATCTTTGTGCATGACTAGAGAGTAGCAGCTGCGTAGTAGCTTTTTCGCGATGGTTTTTTGGTGTTCTACTTGAGAATCGATAGTTTGACTGGCAGAGATTTTCTTTATATATACCTCTAACCACTCTTCAATATCCATATTCATGTTTTTGGCTATTTCCCAACTTGGTTCAAAATCACCAAATCGAGTCGATAGATCATCACCAAAAATACAAACACAGCAATGACGAAGCCAAAACCCCCAACTAAATATGGATTCTAACTGCAGTACTTCTGCGGTTTCGCCAATAGTAAAGGTAACACCAGTTATTTGAGGGTATTTGGATTGGAAGCGAACTTTAATCGTGTTTATTAACGTCTGCTCTTTATTTGTCAAAGGAACGGTTGTTAATAAGGTGACGTCTAAATTTGAACGCCCTGCTGTCGCTTCTCGTCTTGCTACGCTGCCGTATAAATAAACACTATGAACGGATTTAGGTGCAGCAGAACGAATATGTCCTATAAGATCACGGATAACGATTTCGAATTCTTTTTGAAAGGGTGATTGTTTATCAATAATAGGTAAAGTATAGCGAGACACAAAGCACTCCAATCAAGATAGATAAGGAGTTATGATCGCGATTTCATGGTTAAAAAGCAATAAAAAAACCGACCATTGAGGTCGGTTTGTTTAAGATAGTTTATGCCTTAAGCTGTAATTGCTCTCTTTTTAGACAGAACCATTAAGCCTGCACACACTAAAATAAACGCGGCTGTTGAAGCAATGAATGCCATCAATACTGAACCAGTAAAACCAAGAGCGATATAACCAATTGCTGAAACTCCGGCAACTGATAATGCATAAGGTAGTTGTGTTGATACATGGTCAATATGACTACAACGAGCACCCGTTGAAGACAAGATTGTCGTATCAGAGATTGGAGAACAATGGTCACCAAATACTGAACCAGCTAATACTGCGCCTAACATTGGTAAGATTAGCGCAATGTCCGTTGCTCCTGCCATGTCACCTGCAATTGGTAGCATGATGCCGAATGTACCCCATGATGTACCGGTACTAAATGCCATCAAACCAGATAGTAAGAATAAGATAACAGGGATCCAATGAATACCAATGCTACCTTGAGCTAAACTAGATAGGTAAGAACCAGTGCTCATATCACCGATAACCGAGCCAATTGTCCATGCAAAGAATAGAATTAAGATTGCACCAAACATTGATTTAGCACCAATCCACATTGTCATTCCAATATCTTTTGCTGAGATGTCTTGACGGAATACAGTAATAAGAGCAGCAGCTAGACCAATTAAACCACCGTAGCAAAGCGAAGCGCCTACATCGGTATTTTCAAACGCACCTAAAATATTAAATTCTTTACCATCACCAATTAATGCTTGAGCACCGGTGTAAATCATAAAGAAAATAGTCGCAACGATAAGTACGATAATTGGGAAGATTAAATCAGATACTTTTCCTGTTTCACTTTCTGTAATGTTTAGCTCTTCGTTTAAGTCTTTAGATTCAGCATTAACCGCTTGATCATCAAAACCATTACCACGCGCCGCTTCATTTTCATGATCGCGCATTGGGCCAACATCTAATTGGAACCAAACAACAGCAAATACCATTAATAATGCGAAGACTGCATAAAAGTTCATAGGGATTAAGCGAACGTAAGCACCTAAAGCAGAATATTCAGTCACACCATGTGAAACTAAAATGCCACCAATAATCGTAATGATGTAAGCGCCCCAGCTTGATGCTGGCATTAATACACACATTGGTGCAGCTGTTGAATCTAGAATATAAGCTAGCTTTGCTCTTGATACATAAAAACGGTCAGTTACAGGGCGGGATATTGAACCAACAGCTAAGCTATTAAAATAATCATCAACAAAAATGAAAACACCAAGGAAGGCAGCAAGAAGTTTTGCTCCACGTTTACTTTTAATTCTTGTTTGTGCCCACTCAGCAAAAGCTCGAGTACCACCAGAAAGCGTTAAAAGTGCCGTCGTCATTCCTAATAAAAGAAGAAAAGCGACAATACTCATATTCCAAGTATTAATAGAACCATCATCGATAAAAACACCTTTAACAGAGCTAAAAGTATAAGATGCAGTGCCAGAAATGGAGAAGTTAGACAGCAAAATTGCGCCTAGAACGATACCTACACCAAGAGAAAGTAGTACTCGGCGAGTAACAATTGCTAAACCCAATGCAACCAATGGGGGCAATATCGATATCGGAGAATTTGAAAAATCAGCTAAGTTCATGATCTACAACAACCAGTTTGGTTGGAGATCTACTGTTGATACGGCAATGCCGTTAAAGGAAGTGAATGTTAAAACATTTCCCCACAGTAGCGCTCCATAGTTAAAAAATAAAATTGACTATGGCAGTGTTATTCCTTTTCGAAATAACCCCAGCTAAATACATCTGATTAACGTACTTAACTTCGGCATTGACTCCTTTCGATCGCTGTCATCAGAATCACCCTCTAACAATCTACTTTTAGGCAATGCGCCTCTACCCGTTTAGGTGCGACCATTGTACGGATCGAACACAACTTTGCAATACTATATCTGAGTATTTTAACATTAACTCATAACATCATTAGAATGAGATACTTTAAATTAATTATCCTGTTAGCGATTCAATAAACAACAGTCACTTTTAATATTATTATCATTATATCTTTTTATTTCATTATCAAAATATTTGTTATATTATTTTCTTGTTATATAATAAATGTATTATCAAAATAAATATGGAATCAATCATGTCTGATACTATTAAAACATTACTAAACCTACGTAGCCTACGCGTACTTTCTCGTGAAATGACACTTGAGCAATTAGAAGAAGCACTTGAAAAACTGCAATCAGTAGTTGCAGAACGCCAAGAATCTGAAGCTGAAGAACGCTCTCAACTTGCTGAAAAACAAGCAAAACTTGAAGAGTTCCGTCAAATGATGATCGAGAGCGGTATCGCACCAGAAGACCTATTAGATACTATGTCTTCTACTACTGTTAAGACAAAGCAAAAACGTGCTCCACGCCCTGCTAAATATAAATTTTTAGATCATGCAGGTGCAGAAAAAACATGGACAGGCCAAGGTCGTACTCCATCAGCACTACAAACTCAACTAGATGCTGGTAAGTCTTTAGAAGAATTCCTAGTGTAAAAGTTAATACTTTTATATTCAAAAGCTGCTCTCTTGAGCAGCTTTTTTTATGTTTGAGATATAAAAAAAAACAGAAATCTTCTTAACTATCACAATACTTAGTATATATTCTATTGTATCTGAATGTTTCTGAGGGAATTTTATCTTCATTCTCAAATCTTAAACAAAAAACAGTGATAAATTAATTCATCACTTTTCATTCAATTTATCTACCTTAAAACACGTATGCTATACCGACATTACCTGTTGTACTTGTCGTATGCTCTATCATTGAACTCTTTTCTAAATTACCTTCTAGATTTACATATCTAAGACCACCAGTCACACGAATATTCGGTGTTAAATGGAAGTAAGTAGATAAACCGACAAAAAATTGCCCATCCCAATCAGCATCAAACTCACTAATTACTCCCTTAGTTCTTTGTGATTCTTCAGCAGACACACCATATAAATGGTTATTTAAACGCTCACTATTATATGAGTAACCTATTGACGGAGTTATTGCCCAGCCTTTTCTGCGAATTGGTAATTTCCAAACCGCTTCAGCATATAAGCCATTATGTGTATTACCAATATCTGTACCACCGCCAATTTCAAATAAACCAATATGCGTAATGGCTTGGTAAGTCACACCACCTAAGATTGAAGCTTTACGTTCATCCAACTGTTGCATTGCTGCATTATCGGAATCTTCAGGCTTAAATGTTCGAGGATCATAAATAAAACGAAAAATGATATTCTGTGGTGTTCCTACTGGATATAAACGGTAACCACCACTAAAGCCACGTAAGAAGAGATGCTCACCTTCGTAACCAACTACTGGAATAACGGTAGTATTGGAAGGTGTTTCTTTATAAAAAGAAGGTGAATAGGCAGCAGCAGCACCAATCGACCATTGAGAAATTTTTGCATTAGCGCTAGTAGCAACAGTTAATGCAGCCCCAACAATCAATCCACTTACTAGTTTATTCACGGTAACAACCTTTCTAATTGTTTTATGTATTTATACTTAGATTACGAACAGCATTATACAGTACTTAATACCTTTTCATAGTTTTTTAGCTTTTGATTTGAAAAATCTGTACTCATAGTAAAAACAACATAAAAAACCACAATGACTAACGTTCCAGCAACGCGTAATAGGATTACAAACAGGTTAATCTAGATAACTATATTTTAGGTATAAAAAAAGCAGGCTCAGGGCCTGCTTTTTTATATATTTTTACAATGACACTTAACTGTCATCTTCTCTAAAATTACTTGGTAGATTCAATTTCATCTCATTCCAAATAAGATTACCTTCAATACCATATTGACGCATTCTTGGCATTACTGCATCTTTTCTTTCTTCTTCACAAATCTGCTTTAAATCTCGATAGAATTGCAATGCAAGTTCACGAGCTTCTGGATTTGAAAAATAATAACTACCAACACGAGCATATAATTTTTTCAGGCCATTAAAAATCAGTCCGTAAATTTGATTTCCTGATTTAAAAGCTACACCTTGAAATAACATATAATCGTAATAGTTAAATGTTTTAGCTATCAATATTTCTTCACGTTTTACTGGATCTTTCTCGTTATCTTCTTTTACTTCAGCTTTAATTTTAGCACCAAAAGGAGACTCTTCAATAAACGTATTCCAATTATCAGCAGCTAATAATTGCTCACAAGATTCGATTACACGATCAAGAGTACGCAAAGAGCCCTCTTTATTCGTTTTAAACGCTTGTCTCATGAAAATACAACTAATATTAGTACGTGCCGCTAATAAATCTTCAACAATTGATGTCGCGTTATTCGCATCAACTAATGTCATTAACGTATCTAAAATATGCAGACCCGATGTCTCCATATAATCATTAACCTTCGTTGGCTTACCATGTTGGATCGTTAGCCAACCGTCACGGGAAAGACGCTGCAATACTTCGCGAAGCGTTGTTCTTGTAACCCCGATTAGTTCGGATAATTCACGCTCTGCTGGTAAAATTGAACCAGGAGGGAATCTACCATTCCAAATACTTTCAATAATGTATTTTTCAGCAAATCCAGCAGGACTTTTAGCCTTAATAACCATACAAGTTTACAATCCGTTCTTTATATAAATTAACTGCACTCATCATACCACCAGTTCAATAATTTCTTAACCACTTATTAAATTAAGCGACTAATTAGACACATAACTCTCACTTTTAAGCTTGCTTAAACTTGAATATTCAAGCCTAACAATGCTTTTTTTATATACATTTCTTTAGTTTTAATCATAAAATCGACCAAAGGCACATTTTGATCAATTTACCTCTTTTCGAATATTGACTATTCACTAATAAAGAGTAAAGTTCCCCCGTTTGGTATAAGGTTAGGTACACATAGGTAGTTATTTGGCAAAGCAGTAACATGATTTTGTTGTTTTTCTAAATAGTTGTTTATCCTTACTAATAACAATATGTTAGGCGATTATTATCAACTCCCTACTTAACCTTATTTTTATAGTATTTAATGTAACAATGTAGAGAAAATCACATGTCTATTTCGCTAGGGAATGCATTTATCAAAAACTTTCTTGGTAAAGCCCCCGACTGGTACAAACTTGCAATACTATCCTTTTTAGTTATTAACCCTTTTGTTTTCTTTTTAGTCGATCCGTTTACCGCTGGTTGGTTATTAGTAATAGAGTTTATTTTTACTCTTGCTATGGCATTAAAATGCTATCCTTTGCAACCCGGTGGTTTACTTGCCATTGAAGCAATTGCGATAGGTATGACAAGTGCAGAGCAAGTGAAGCATGAACTGGTTGCTAACATCGAAGTATTACTATTATTAGTATTTATGGTTGCCGGTATTTATTTCATGAAGCAACTGCTTCTATTTATCTTTACCAAAATATTAATTGGCATTAAATCAAAACCAGCACTTTCTGCTGCTTTCTGTTTTACTGCGGCTTTCCTATCTGCTTTCCTTGATGCATTAACCGTTATTGCGGTTGTTATTAGCGTTGCTGTTGGCTTCTATGCGATTTATCACCGCGTTGCTTCAGGACAAGGTGGCACCCCAAGTCATGATCACACCTGCGATTCAAACGTAACAGATGAACTGACTCGTGATGATCTTGAAAACTACCGTGCTTTCTTACGTAGCCTTCTTATGCATGCTGGTGTAGGTACTGCCCTTGGTGGTGTAATGACCATGGTAGGCGAACCTCAAAACCTAATCATAGCTGATCAAGCTGGTTGGATGTTTGGTGAGTTTATTATTCGAATGTTACCAATCACTGCTCCTGTATTTGTCTGCGGCATGCTAACTTGTGTTGTTGTAGAGAAATTAGGCATCTGTGGTTACGGTGCAAAACTGCCTGCTAATGTTCGTAATATTCTTGAAGAGTATGAATCAGAAGAACGTAAAAACCGTACTAATATTGATAATGCTAAGTTAATTATTCAAGCGGTTATCGCTGTTTGGTTAATTGTCGCTCTTGCACTTCATTTAGCTGCTGTGGGACTTATCGGTCTATCGGTTATTATCTTAGCCACTGCGTTTACTGGTGTTATCGAAGAACACTCAATGGGTAAAGCGTTTGAAGAAGCTCTACCGTTTACCGCCTTATTAGCCGTCTTCTTTGCCGTTGTTGCTGTAATTATCGATCAACAATTATTTAAACCTATTATTGATGCCGTATTAGCTGTCGAAGATAAAGGCTCACAGTTAGCTCTATTCTATGTCGCAAATGGTTTGCTATCTATGGTGTCTGATAATGTATTTGTTGGTACGGTTTATATTAATGAAGTGAAAACAGCATTATTAAATGGTCAGATAACTCGTGACCAGTTTGACTTATTAGCAGTAGCCATCAATACCGGTACAAACTTACCATCAGTTGCAACACCAAATGGTCAAGCTGCTTTCTTATTCTTACTGACTTCAGCACTTGCTCCATTAATTCAATTATCATACGGACGTATGGTTTGGATGGCATTACCATATACGATTGTTTTAGCTCTTGTTGGTATGTTTGGTATTGTGTTCTTCCTTGAACCGATGACAGCAATGTTCTACGATTTAGGTTGGTTAACTCATAGTACAATAGAAAGTGCAACTTCTGCGGTTTCTAGTGGTCATTAATAAGGTATAACCTATTTTTGATATATAAAGGCTCTGTATATACGGAGCCTTTCTTTTTTTTATTAAGGAATAATTAATGCAAGCCCTTAACCACTTCTCCCGCATTCGCTTATCTTGGCTATTATTGCTTCTCTGTATTGCTGCATTTGAAGCCGCAGCACTTACCTTTCAGCATGTAATGAAACTACCTCCTTGTGTAATGTGTATTTATGAACGCGTAGCTATGATGGGAATTGGTGGTGCCGCTATCATTGGTTTACTTAACCCTAATAACCTATTCATTCGTTGGTGTGGATTTATTGCTTGGGGTATCAGTGCCGCTTGGGGTTTAAAACTTGCTATGCAGCACGTTGATTTTCAATTAAATCCATCGCCTTTCGCGACCTGCGACTTATTTGTTACCTTCCCTTCTTGGGCACCACTGAACAAATGGGCGCCGTGGATGTTTGAAGCGTATGGAGATTGCAGCAAAATTGTATGGCAATTCTTAACACTAACTATGCCTCAATGGTTGGTTATTATCTTTGCCGGTAATTTAGTGGCTTTGGCTATTTTCGTTATTGCTCAATTTTTTAATAAGAAATCAGCCTAAAAATCTTTCGATTTGACACAAAAAAGCCATCAATCAGTTGATGGCTTTTTATTCTATTTTTCACTAAAAGATAGCTTAGTGTTTATTTTCCACAACACTTCTTAAATTTCTTACCGCTTTCACACGGACAAGCATCATTACGGCCCACATTTTTATATGGGTTTACCTTTTGTCCTTTATAACCAATTTGATATTCATCCGCAGCCATTGCTACTTCTTGTATCATGAAATCAATTTTAGGTAACATCTGCTCTAGCGTTGGTGGCGTATCAATTCCTGTTTCTGCCATTTGACGATGAGTTTCTTTTTCATCAACGGCAAGCATCATAGTCGTCAGTAATGCAGACAGCATTCGCATCGTACCATCAGCTACGTTAAGATCAGCCCATAACTCTTCAACTGTTGGCCATAGCGTCATAAAGCCTTCAGCAAATTCTGCTACATCATCAAGATTATCAAAATTTACAACCTCAGTGACTTCATATTCATGACGCTTTAGTAAAGTGTATTGATGCTCTATTTGCTGAGATACTGGTTTTAGTATTGCTTGTACATTATCAGCACCAACCAAGTCGCTTAACCACACTTCAGGGTCTAATGGCTTGGTTGCCATATTTGCAGCAAGTACTGCCCCTTCAAGAAAAAGGCCAGAGCAGTTCAAATCAACACCACCTAGTGCAATTAATTGATACTTCATTATTTATTCACTTCCGAAATTAAGTTTTCGGCGTAGTATAGCGCAAATAATTATTAGAGCCTAAGTGCCATTATTATTAATTTTTTGCTGTCGAGTACGTTATGAAAAAAAATCGAGGATTTACCTTAATTGAGTTAGTTGTTGTTATTGTAATTTTGGGGATTTTAGCGGTTACCGCTGCTCCCAAGTTTTTAAATCTACAAGATGATGCTCATAAGTCTAGAGCTGATGGTGTATTTTCTGCCTTTACTGCCGCTGTCAATATGTATCACGGCGTATGGATTCTGCAAGGTGAACCATCAGCAAGTTCTGCTGTTGGTGTTACTTTCGCTGATGAAACTATTTACCCATCAAATGAAGGTTTTCCATTAGGTACAACTTATCATGGTAAAATTACAGGTGAAGGTTGTGGTGAACTTTGGAATGCATTATTAAATCAAGAATTAACTATTGAAGAATATAAAGGCGACGGATTTGTGACTACTAGCGCTGATATAGAATATTGGTATGGTTCTCCGATTTCAGGTAAACCACAAGCATGCATGTATTACTATACATCAGACATAGCAAACAAAACTCAACAAGGTTACCAACTGAATTATTTCCCATCAACGGGAGAGACTATTACTAAAAGTTATACTAAAGGAAGTAAGTGACATAGTTCCCCTTTCCCCCTACAATCCCATCTCCAATAAAAGAGGTGGGATATGCAAGTAATACTAGGCCCGATGGAGGGCGTACTCGATCACTTAATGCGTGAACTATTAACAGAGATTAATGACTATGATTTCTGCGTTACTGAGTTTGTTCGCATCGTAGACCAGTTGTTACCTCCACACGTGTTCCACCGTATCAGTCCAGAACTACTCAATGGCAGTAAAACACAATCTGGTACTCCTATCCGTGTACAACTATTAGGACAAGAGCCTAATTGGATGGCAGAAAATGCCGTACGTGCTATTGAACTCGGCTCTGATGGTGTCGATCTCAACTTTGGTTGTCCTGCAAAAGCGGTAAACAAAAGTCGAGGTGGTGCTGCACTATTAAAAGATCCTAAATTAATTTATCAGATCGTGAAATCGTGTCGTGATGCCGTTCCAAGTGATAAAAAAGTCACAGCCAAGATCCGTTTAGGTTGGGAAAATCCAGAAGAGTGCTTTGCTATTGCAGATGCGATAAAACAAGCAGGTGCAAGCGAGCTAACCATTCACGCAAGAACTAAAGTCGATGGTTACCGCGCAGAAGAAATAAAGTGGGATTACATTAACCAAGTTCGTCAAAAAGTCGATATTCCAATCATTGCCAATGGTGAAATTTGGAACTATGAAGATGGGCAACGTTGTATTGCTGCAACAGGCATTGATTCATTAATGGTATGCCGTGGCGCATTCAACATCCCTAACTTAGGTAATGTTGTAAAGCACAATCACACCAAGATGCCATGGCCAGAAGTAATAGCCCTACTTATTCATTATTCAAAGTTACAAATGGCGGGTGACAAAGGTCAGTATTATTCAAACCGAGTAAAACAATGGCTCGTTTATCTTCGCCAAGAATACACTGAGGCAAAAGACATTTTTATGGATATTCGCAGCCATAAAAAATCAGACCCAATCGTTGCAAGACTTCATCAAGAGCTAGAAAAAGTAAGCTAACTCTATAGAACAGATTAAAATTTCCGAGTTTATGAAAAGTAAACTCGGTTTTTACCTTCTTGTTTTGCTTTATACAGGAGGTCATCTGCTTTTTTGATGACATGCTCAAATGAAAATTCTTGTTGAGAATCAATCACTGCAACACCACCAGAGACAGTAAAGCCCCCTTTCACAACCTTACCTGATGAGTCTTGAATCGACTTTCTTATTCGTTCACACACACTCTCTAGGTTAGATCTGGATTCTGCATTTATACAAACCACAAACTCTTCGCCACCAAACCGAGAGACAATGTCACTATCACGAACACTCTTATTCAATATCTTCGCGACATATATAATTGCTTCATCGCCCACATCATGACCAAATACATCATTAATTTGTTTAAAATCATCAATATCGTAAAGAGCAAAGCCAACAAATTTCTTAACCACACGATCTTGTAGACTCATTTCAAAACCACGACGATTATATAAACCTGTCATTGGATCTTGTTTTGCTAAGTCACGATAATAACGTTGAGATAGATGTGTTTGATAATAAAACATCGATAAAACAGCGAGAATATAGGTTACAAAAATCAAGGTTAACGATTTAATATCATGAGTTAAAAAGCTAATCAGTTCTTGTTTTATTGAGCTTTTGTAATATAGAAAGTAGGTAAAATTAGTATCCGAAAGCGTCACTGGTTGCATAAAGCGATACTGTTCAAACCGCTCATACTTATCACTCTCTAATAATTGAATATGCTTTGAAACATCACTATTTGAACGTAATAGTTTTTCAACCGATAAGTCGATTACCAATACGCCCTTAAAGAGGTCTTTATAATAAATAGGCGTAGAAAAAGTTAACACCTCTAAACCATCAAAAAAGGCATCAGTATACGGCGGGGTAAAGGTGACATGTTTTCGATTGGTATTCTTCATACTGTTCGTCCAATATGGTCGAGAGTAGATAGTATCCAATGTTTGCTTGGTTAAATTTTCTGCAATTTGTTTTGGCGATGAGATGATGTAATTGTATTTTGAAATAAAATAGATCCCATGTAGATAGGATTCATAATCATGAATAAATGAGATAACAGGAGCAAGCGTAACCTTCTTAGAAGCAATATCATAGAGATCTGAACTTGGATCACACAGCTCTTTTGCTCCTGCAATACTGTAATCTAAACGACTTTTAGGTACCGATACATTCTGATTATCCATTACCGCACTTTGATCATTACTCGGACGAATAACACAAAGGCCAGCCTGTTCATCTAATTTAAAGTTATGATTATAAAAACCGCCTGAACTTTGTTTATAGAGCTGGGATAAATTGTAATCAAGCGAAATCATCACTTTAATAGAGCGTTGTAAAGAATCCATAATACGATCATATTCACGGTTCACTTGTCGCTGAACAGAACCAATATGATTATCTAAAACAATACTAAGCAGTAACACTAAAAACAGTGTTGGAATAACAAAGATATGTTTTAAATTTGATTTTGGCATATATAAATTCTTTAACAGAAAATGAACAGACTATAATACCTATTTATTTACTGAATATCTTGCAGAAATGTTTCATTTAACATTTATCTGACAGTAAATTACCGTTAGAAACATAACTAATGATTATCTAACTACTTGAGAAAGCAAAGATACCCCACTTTTAGTCCACGTTTTGCTATTTACCATCTCTTCAATATCTTGAGTTCCATATTGCTCACCGTCATAAACCACCACGATGCTTTCATCGCCTGATTGTAAGAAGTTAGTTTCACCAAATTCAGTGTATCGCGTTGCTCCAATACTAATGATTGCTTGTTCTGGATAATCTGCCTCAGATAAATAAAGCGCAAGATCTTCAGCGGGGCCTTCATCCTTTTGATTGTTCATTCGATCAATCATCCAATCATTCAGTTGCTCATGGAAATAACTGTAATCAATCGCAGCGCTATCTTCACCGTATCGATTAATTTCACCATTGCGAATATGAAAACTAGCGATACGATATTTATCTAACTCACAGCCTTTAGTAAACGAGGTTAGCTCAATAAAATCTTGCGAGAGCCCCTTGGTGTTTTCACCCCAGTTTTTCTTTTCACTGATCTTCTTCGCATTGGGTTTTCTAATTGAACAATCATTGTATGCCGCAAACTTCACCGGAGTTAACGCCACGACTTTGTTGTCTTGATAAGTGATATCAAACACAATCGCAACTTCTGGTTCAATTTGCAGGTTATCAGCATCATTAGGTGGGATAATTAAATCAGACGACAGTGGATATTGAGATAAGAATCCCGCTTGTTGTGATGGGATATAAAATGGAAACAGTGCTTTGGGTTGAATGGCATTTTCAACTTTTACACTTAAAAAGTCAGTCGCTTCACCTGCTTGCTCCAGATGGCCAGCAAAGTTACCTGCTACACCAAAACCCACTGCATGTTTAAATGTCATATTGCCTTCTTAATTATTCTAAAAGTAACGTTAAGAAGGCACCTTAATTTATTCTTTAACTCTGTTCGATGATACGGATCTAGTTTTGTGATTTCTTTGCTTTTCTACGACGTTTAAATTGCGGTTTTGTCGGGCTTTTCAACGTTTTTAATGATTCTGGTACCGGACCTTGCTGAACCCTTTGCATAAAGTTTAGGACTTTAGTTTCTAATTCAGACATAAAGGGGCGATATGAGCAGGTTCTTTCTGTCATTCCTTGTAGCTGAAACTCCCAATGAGCCGTCATATCTGGGTAGGTCGCCTCATTCGGTAACGCGTTAATCAAGCCTTTTCCGGCCTCACTCGCATTAATGTTTTTACCATTTCGAGTTAATAGTTGGCGTTTAAATAAAGTATCTAATATCCCTGCTCGCGTGGCCTCTGTTCCTAATCCATCGGTATCTCTTAGGATCTTTTTCAGCTCTTTATCTTCAACAAAGCGTGCAATACCCGTCATGGCTTGCAGTAACGTGGCCTCAGTAAAATACTTAGGAGGCTCCGTCATCTTGTGTTTTATTTCACCTTCACGACACGTATGTACTTCACCTTTTTTAAGCGGAGGAACTTTATTCGCTACATCATCATCGCCATTTTGCGCTTGAGCTTTACCCAGTAATACTCGCCAGCCTGCAAACAACATCTGCTTGCCTTTGGCTGCAAAGACACCCCCTGCAATATCAAACACCAACTCAGCTTCGGCGTAAACAGCAGCAGGATAAAACTGCATTAAATACTGACGGGCAATTAAGTGATAAACCTTCTCTTCAAACCCAGAAAGCCCTATCGAACCACTCGATTTTGGGGTTGGAATAATCGCATGGTGAGCATCTACTTTACTGTCATTCCATGCTCGTGATTTCAACGTTAAATCTGCATTGGTTACTGCGCTAAATAATTGCTTATCGTTATTACCAATTGCAGCGCATACTTGTTCACGCTGCTTATAATGATCTTTGGGTAAATGACGGCTATCTGAACGTGGATAAGTGATTAATTTGTGCTTTTCATACAACGCCTGACACGCATCTAATACTTGCTGTGCACTTAGGTTATAACGTTTTGAAGCATCTATTTGTAATGACGATAACGAATAAGGCAAAGGCGCATTTTGCTTTGTTTCTTTATTTTCAGCTTTAGTGACGGTTGCTGGTTGATTCGCAATTCTCTGAGCCACGTTTTCTACCAATTTCAGACTGAGCACGCGCCCTTCTTCGTCTTGCCATTGCTGACACGCTTCACTTGGCTTCCACTTCGCTCGAATATCAAACGCTTGTCCATCATTCAATTGAGGATTTTGATAAGGAATTAATGCTTCTAAAGTGAAATACGCTTTAGGAACAAAATTAGCAATCTCTTCATCACGACGGGTCACTAAGCCTAACACTGGCGTTTGTACACGGCCTACAGATAATACACCTTGATAACCACCACGTTGACCTAATAAGGTATAAGCACGTGTCATGTTCATGCCATACAACCAATCGGCACGAGAGCGCGCTAAAGCTGAAATAGAGAGAGGAATAAACTCTTGGTTACTTCGCATTGACGTTAATGCACGTTTTACTGCCGGTAAATTTAAATCGCTAATTAATAACCGTTGAGTCGCGGCTTTTTTCGTTTTAGACAGTTTTAAATAATCCAAAACTTCATCTACTAACAGCTGCCCTTCTCTATCAGGATCACCCGCGTGAACCACTTGAGAAGCGGTTTTCAGTAACTTTCGGATCACCGTTAATTGTTTGCTCGACGATTTTCTTGGACGAAGCTGCCACTGCTCAGGAACAATAGGTAAATGCTCCATACGCCACGATTTGTATTTATCATCATAAGCATCAGGCTCAACTTGCTCTAATAGGTGGCCAATACACCAAGTTACAATGTCGCCATTGCCACATTCTATGTAGCCTTGTTGATTCTTCTGTGGCTTTGCTAGACCGGCGGCAATCGCTCGACCTAAACTCGGTTTTTCTGCAATAAATAATCGTGACATAAAAAAGTGCTGATGTTGTGAATAACATCAGCACTATACCTGTATGAATAGACAGTTATCAAGTTTTGTTGCCTAACTTGTTGGAATTTTAGCTTAAAGTTTTGCGGCTAGTTCAACCCCTTGACGGATTGCTCGCTTCGCATCCAATTCACCTGCATGCTCTGCACCACCAATAACGTGATGCTCAATGTCCGCTGAGGTTAGTGTTTCAACTAAGTCATTGACGGATACTTGGCCTGCACACATTAAGACATGATCAACATCCAGTAGCTTAACTTCTTCATTTTGACGAATATACAAACCTTCATCATTCACTTTTAAATATTCAACACCCGCTAGCATATGTACGCCGCGTTTTTGTAAGGTACGTTTATGGATCCAACCTGTTGTTTTGCCTGGGCCTTTTCCTATGCTGCCTTTTTTACGCTGCATCAGCCATACTTCGCGGGTGGTTTGATATGTATCTTGTGGCTTTAAACCGCCTTCGAACTCAATATTTTTATCGATATCCCAATCTTTTAGCCACGCATCTAATGTGTGATCTTCAGGCTCAGTTATCATGGTCGCGACATCAACACCAATACCACCAGCACCAATCACCGCCACTTTTTGACCAAGTTTAGGTTGAGTCTTAATGTAAGTTTGATAATCAATCACCTTTGGATGATCACTGCCTTCTAGCTGTGGTGCTCTTGGTTTAACTCCTGTCGCCACCACCACCTCATCAAACTGGCGTAGTTCATCCATCTCAACGGTATAATTCAACTTAACTATAATATTCTTATGATCTAATTTATTGGAGAAATAACGAATTGTTTCTTTAAACTCTTCTTTTCCTGGGATCTGCATGGCTAAATTAAACTGCCCACCAATGCGATCACTTCGCTCAAATACCGTTACTTGATAACCACGTTCAGCCGCTGATGTAGCACAAGACAAACCGGCCATTCCCGCGCCAATTATCGCAATGGTTTTCTTTTTCTCAGCAGGTGTAATTACTAACTCGGTTTCATAACACGCCTGAGGATTAACTAAACACGTAGCTCGCTTAGCTTTAAATACATGATCCAAGCAGGCTTGATTACAGCCAATACAAGTATTAATTAATTCTGATTTGTCTTGTTCTGCTTTATTTACAAATTCTGCATCCGCTAAAAATGGTCGTGCCATCGATACCATATCGGCTTGTCCTGATGCCAATATATCTTCAGCGACTTCGGGTGTATTAATACGGTTACAAGTAACTAATGGGATAGATACTTTACCTTTTAGCTTTTCAGTTACCCAGCTAAAGGCCGCTCGCGGTACTTGAGTCGCTATGGTTGGTACTCTTGCTTCATGCCAACCAATGCCTGTATTTAGTATCGTGACTCCCGCTTTTTCTAATGCTTGAGCAAGCTCCACCACCTCATCAAACGTGCTGCCTTGCTCAACTAAATCAAGCATAGATAAACGGAAGATAATAATGAAATCAGTACCTACTTCTTCACGTATCGCTTTAATTATTTCTAACGGAAAACGCATACGATTTTGATAGTTACCACCCCAATCGTCATATCTCATGTTAGTTCTAGCACAAATAAATTGATTAATGAGATAGCCTTCAGAACCCATCACTTCAATACCATCGTAATTGGCTTTTTTTGCATAATAAGCACTATTAGCAAAGTCATTAATCGTCTTCTGGATTTGACGCTCACTCATTTGACTTGGCGTAAACATCCCTATTGGTGCTCTAATATCAGAGGCGCTGACCGCTAAAGGATGCATCGCATATCGACCAGCATGAAGAAGCTGAAGTGCAATTTTCCCGCCATTATCATGTACCGCGCTGGTTAAGGCTTTATGCTTATCCGCAGCACGAGAAGAGCTAAACTGCGCACTAAATGGGGTTAGGCGCCCACGAAAATTTGGTGCAAAACCACCAGTAACAATAAGACCAACCCCACCTTTTGCCCGCGCAGCATAAAAGGCTGAGAGTTTTTTAAATCCATCATTACTCTCTTCTAATCCAGTATGCATAGAGCCCATTAATACTCGATTCTTTAATTGGGTAAACCCCAAATCTAACGGCTGAAAAAGGTGTGGGTACGTCATAACAATCCATCGCTTATAATTATTGTGGTCTGACCAGAATAGTAGCTATAGGCTTCTGCTACAATTAAGTATTTACAAATATGCAACATCCATCAATGTTTTTATTTCAATTTACTAATAACAGTAATTCTCATTTAGAACGATTTAGTCTAGTTACTTTCTGATTCAGTTAGCGTAGGATAGTGACAGAGTTCAAACTAATAATAAGGAACAATATGAAAGGGTTATTCCACTTCATAGGAAAATGTTTTAAAGCCATATGGAAGTTACTTTCCTTTACCCGTCAACTGGTATTAAACCTATTTTTTCTTGCTTTTGTGGGAGTGATTGCCTTCACTTTCCTAGCCAGTGATGAGTCTAACGTTGAAACTCAACAAGTTGAGAAGAAAGCATTAATCCTTGATTTGTCTGGTCCCATTGTTGAAGAGAGTAAATTTCGCGAACCATTAGAGCGTGTTACTTCTGATTTATTAGGCAGTCAAAAATCTCAAGAAAATGTCTTATTTGATATTGTCGATACTATTCGCTTTGCGGCTCATGATGACAATGTTTCGGGCTTAGTACTTCATTTAAAAGAAATGAATGAAACCAGCTTAACTAAACTCCGTTATATCGCTAAAGCCATCAATACCTTCAAAGCTGCAGGTAAACCGGTTTATGCCATTGGTGATTACTACAATCAAAGCCAATACTATTTAGCAAGTTACGCTGATAAAGTTTTCATGGCACCTGATGGTACGGTTCTATTACGTGGCTACGGCGCTTATACGCTGTACTACAAAGACCTACTTGAAAACCTGAATGTCTCTACGCATGTTTTCCGTGTTGGAACGTACAAATCAGCGGTAGAACCGTATCTTAGAAATGACATGTCTGATGCGGCAAAAGAATCGACATCAGTATGGCTGACTCAATTGTGGGATGCCTATTTAGATGATGTTGCTACTAACCGTCAAATTGATGCAAAAACATTAACGATGCCAATGGATCAATTCATTGCGAAGTTAAAAACGCTTAATGGTGACTTATCACAAATGACAGTAGAGCTTGGTTTGGTGGATAAGCTAGCAACACGCCAAGAAGTTCGTAAAGACATGATTGAACAATTTGGTTCTAATGGCTACGACAGCTTTAAACAAATCAGTTATTACGATTATCGCCCACAAGTTCGCCCAGCTATCATTCCTGATGCTCAAGATATTGCTGTTGTTGTTGCAAGTGGAGCAATCATGGATGGAACTCAACGACAAGGTACCGTTGGTGGTGACTCTACCGCTTCTCTACTTCGTCAAGCTCGTGGAGATGACAATGTAAAAGCGGTCGTTCTTCGTGTTGATAGCCCTGGTGGTAGTGCTTTTGCTTCTGAAGTGATCCGCAATGAAGTGGATGCCCTTAAAGAAGCAGGTAAACCGGTCGTTATTTCAATGTCGAGTGTCGCCGCCTCTGGTGGGTATTGGATCTCAGCAAGTGCAGACAAGATCATTGCACAACCAACCACCATTACTGGCTCAATTGGTATCTTTGGTATTCTAACTACCTTTGAAAAAGGCTTAAATAAGATGGGGATCCACAATGATGGGATCTCAACCTCTCCATTTAATGGTGTTGGTTTAACTCGCCCGTTAAATGATGATGTAGCTCAAGTGATGCAGTTAGGTATCGAACATGGCTATCACCGCTTTATTAAACTGGTGAGTGACCATCGTGATCTATCTCTAGAAGCGGTTGATAACGTAGCACAAGGCCGTGTTTGGACAGGTAAAGATGCGCTAAAACATGGTTTAGTTGACCAATTAGGTGATTTTGATGATGCCGTACAAGCCGCAGCTCAATTAGCTAATATGGAATCATATAACCTCTACTGGGTTAAAGAGCCACTATCTCCAATGGAGCAATTCCTTGAAGAGTTAAGTATGAGCTTTAACGCTAATATCAAAACAGAGCTTTTTTCATTAGCACCAGAAGCATTGCAACCAACCATCAGCAAAGTTGCAACAGACATCAACATGTTGAATAACTTTAATGATCCAAAAGGGCAATATCTCTTCTGTTTAAACTGTAGCAATCTTTAAAAGCATGACGAGCCCGACACATGTCGGGCTTTCTTTATGCCGAAGGCACAGTATAATCGCACTACCTCCCATAACTCTGTACCGTTGTTATTATGGAAAGAAAACACATTTACATCGCCTATACAGGCGGCACAATCGGCATGTTGAAATCTGATGATCATGGTTATGTACCTGCATCAGGATTTATGCAACATCAACTAAAACAAATGCCTGAGTTTCATCGTGCAGAAATGCCAATTTTCACCATTCACGAATATGAACCATTAATTGATTCATCTGATATGACGCCAGAAGATTGGCAACGTATTGCAGATGATATTCGTGCTAACTACGATAAATACGACGGATTTGTAATTCTTCATGGTACGGATACCATGGCCTACACAGCATCAGCACTTTCATTTATGCTTGAGAACCTTGGAAAACCAGTGATCGTAACTGGCTCTCAAATCCCTCTTGCTGAGCTACGCTCTGATGGCCAAAGCAACTTATTAAATGCCTTACACATTGCAGCTAACTACCCGATTAACGAAGTCACATTATTCTTCAACAACAAATTAATTCGTGGTAACCGTAGTACAAAATCACATGCTGATGGCTTTGATGCTTTCTCTTCGCCAAACCTGTCACCATTACTTGAAGCGGGTATTAATATCCAAATCAACGGTGCTGAAATCAATAAACAGCCTGAAGGTGAATTCACGGTTAATAATATTACGCCACAACCAATTGGCGTAGTAACCATGTACCCAGGTATTTCAGCCGAAGTGATTAAAAACACATTACGCCAACCTGTGAATGCAATGATATTACTCACTTTTGGTGTAGGTAATGCCCCACAAAATCCAGAGCTTTTAGCACAACTAAAAGACGCTTCTGAGCGTGGTGTTGTCGTTGTAAACTTAACTCAATGTTTATCAGGAAAAGTAAACATGGGTGGTTACGCAACAGGTTGTGCGCTTGCTGAAGCCGGTGTGATCAGTGGTTATGATATGACCCCAGAAGCAGCACTAGCTAAACTGCACTACCTACTAAGTAAAGATCTGCCTTATGAAACCATGCGTACCATGATGCAGCAAAGTTTACGTGGCGAGTTAACTCACTAAAATCTAATAACAAGGTCATCTTGTTATAATAAAAAGGCTTCCCTGATATTCTCATGGGAAGCCTTTTTTGTTCTATTAACTAATGCAATTAACTCTATTTAGAATGTTGAGATTATTTCTTTTCGTTAAGAATTATACGCAATGTACGACGAAGTGGCTCTGCTGCACCCCATAGTAATTGGTCACCAACGGTAAAGGCATTCAAGAAATCATTACCCATCGACATCTTACGTAAACGGCCGACTGGCACAGACAAAGTACCTGTTACTTTTGCAGGTGTTAACTCTTGAGCAGTAATATCACGCTCATTTGGAATAACTTTAACCCAATCATTATGCGTTGCAATGATCTCTTCGATCTCATCCATTGGGACATCTTGCTTCAATTTGATCGTTAATGCTTGTGAGTGACAACGCATTGCACCGATACGTACACAAGTACCATCAATCGCAATTGGTGAATCTTGAAGACCAAGGATCTTGTTGGTTTCAACCGTTGCTTTCCACTCTTCTTTACTCTGACCATTTTCGCGTTTCACGTCAATCCAAGGGATCAATGAACCCGCCAGTGGAGCCCCAAACTCTGATGTTGGGAAAGAATCAGAACGAATTGTCTCTGCTACTTTTCTATCAATATCTAAAATAGAGCTTGAAGGATTTGCTAGTTCAGATGTCACGCAATCATTCACTACGCCCATTTGAGAAATTAGCTCACGCATATTTTTCGCACCAGCACCAGAAGCCGCTTGATACGTCATAGCACTAACCCACTCAACTAAACCTGCTTTATATAAGCCACCAAGACCCATTAGCATCAGACTAACCGTACAGTTACCACCAACATAAGTATTAGTACCTGCATGAATGCCTTGTTGAATTTGATCAAAGTTCACTGGATCAAGCGTAATAATCGCATCATCTTTCATACGTAATGTAGATGCAGCATCAATCCAGTAGCCTTTCCAACCTGCTTGACGAAGTGCTGAGTATACTTTTTCAGTATAGCTACCACCTTGACAGGTAATAATTGCATCTAATTTTAATAAGGACTGAATATCAAATGCATCTTGCAGTAAACCGGCATCCTTTCCAAGGTTTGGTGCTGGAATTCCAACTTGTGATGTAGTGTAAAATACAGGTTCAATATGGTCAAAATCACGTTCTTCAACCATACGCTGCATTAATACTGACCCCACCATTCCACGCCAGCCGACTAAACCTACTCTCATTATACTCTCCCTGTAATTCAAAAAATAAAAAATACTTACTCCATCTATATGATGAACAGGACAAAATCTCAAGCACTATTTGCTTCATTACTTACTTTTTATGGATCATATTTCTACCTATTTACGTTTCTTATTTCAAAAAAATGGATAAAAAAACGACACTGTTTTAGTTAAGTTGACAAAAATCGCACTTTTACATCAACAAAAAACCATTTTTTAACAACTAATACAATAAATAACCACAAACAGCTTAAAAAGTAATATTTTTAGATTATTACACCTCGTTACACTTCATGATATTTTACTCAATAATGAATTAGCAAACGATTACACTAAAAAGCAGTTAATTACTGATACTTAAAAACAAAGTTAAGTATAAAATTTGATACAAAATAAAAACATCAAACGAGTGTTAAAACCAATCAACTTAAAATATAAAACCAATTATTAACCAAAAATTTACTTATAAGCAGTCTTTTAACACCGCTATAGATAGAAATCACAAATCAACTATAGTTAATCGATCTCTTGTTGATCATAAGGTAAAGTGCATCTCGTTTAGAAAACACAATCCCTTATCGTATGAATTTTATTCATGCATACAAAAAAGAGGCTTTATACATGAAGCAAGCAACGACAAAGTTACCATCGCTAACGCAGGTAATTATATCTTTAGGGCTATTTCTACTACTTGCCTTTTCTTTCACGGCACAACTTGATCTACCTATCCAATTAGCACTTTATATTGGTTGGTTCATTATCATTACTTTAGGTATCAAGTTAGGTCATGATTATAAATCTTTAGAAAAAGCAGCTCTAAATGGCATCTCCAATGGACTAGGAGCGGTATTAATTCTCTTGGCTGTAGGTGCTTTAGTAGGTACTTGGATTTCTGGCGGTATTGTTCCAACCATTATTTACTATGGTTTAAAAGCAATTCATCCATCAATCTTCCTTCTTGCAACAATGATTATCTGTTCATTAACAGCTCTTGCAACTGGTACCTCTTGGGGTGCTGCAGGTACAGCTGGTATTGCGATGATGGGGATTGGTCAAGGTCTTGGTGTTCCGGCTCCGATTACTGCAGGTGCTATCCTTTCTGGTTGTTACTTTGGCGATAAAATGTCACCACTGTCAGACTCAGTAATTCTTGCTTCTTCAATGTCAGGCGTTGAAGTAATGGAACACATTAAGGGCATGCTTCCAGTTGCACTTATCAGTTACATCATTACTGGTATCATGTTTACCGCTTTTGGTTTCCACTTTGCTGGTAACGTTGACATGAGCCAAGTAGATTCAGTAATTCTTGCGATGGAAAATCAGTTTGTAATTTCTCCATTCTCATTTGTTCCTGTCGTGATTGTGCTTGGTCTATTAGCAATGCGTATGCCTTCTTTCCCAGTAATTAGCTTTGGTTCTCTTCTGGGTATTATTTGGGCAGTGATGGTTCAAGATATCGACTTCTTGACCGCATTCAATACAGCATGGGCTCCGTTCTCAATTGAATCTGGTGTTGGCTTCATTGACTCAATTCTAAACCGTGGCGGCATGTCTTCAATGCTTGGTTCAGTAGCTGTTATCGTATTTGGTTTAGGCTTTGGTGGCTTACTGGATAAAGTTGGCGTACTAGAAACCGTTGCTAAACTATTCGAAAAACGCGTACAAGGTCCTGGTTCACTCGCGACAAGTACAATTGCTACGGCTTTCTTTGGTAACATCTTCGGCTCAGCAATGTATGTATCGCTTATCCTTACTCCAAAGATTTGTGCGAAAAACTACGACCGTTTAGGCTACAAACGTAAGAACCTTTCTCGTAACGCAGAGTTCGGCGGAACGCTAACATCAGGTATGGTTCCATGGAGTGATAATGGTATCTACATGGCAAGTATCTTAGGTGTTGCGACACTGTCTTACGCACCGTTCATGTGGTTAAGCTTTGTATGTATTATCGTGACAATCGTGACGTCTTACATGGGTTGGTTTGTTGATAAATGTGAACCAACAATCACAGCAGAAGATACTGACGAAGCTATTGCAGTAGAAACAAAAACAGCGTAATTCATACTGCTCTACCTTTAAATAGCGTCATCTAAATAGAAAAATGCCAGCGGTTGACTCAACCACTGGCATTTTTTATGTCTATTTTTTATGTTCTAACTATTATCTATAGTTATCACAATATTTATACAACCGTTTTTTTCACAGCTGCTCGTTTACCTAAGAAGTAACCCAATCCTAAAGGCGCAAAGAAAATAGCTAAGATAAATAAGATGAAGTAAATAATGGTGCTCTTAATCAAATCAATGACTTTATCTATCGCAAGTGTCAGCACATCTTGTGAGACTTTATCTAAATCTTGAGTAAACTTCTCACGCTCTTGAGAAACAATAATCGCAATTGCATTACGCTCCCTCTCAACCATGTTCACTAACTCTTGACGTTCACGAGCAACCATCGCCTCTAAAGCAATACGCTCAGCACTGAGTTGATTTAACTTGTCATCTGTCTTTAGATCCAAATCGTCAAGCAATGGCTGTAACTGTAAGCTCATTTGTTCTGCTAGATTTTGCATATACTCAGGGTTGTTGTTCACAAAGTCTTGAAACGACTCAGAGGTATCGCGCAAGCTTTCCATGGTTTTATTAATATCATTACCATTTAGATTGCTGTTCATCGCAATCAATTGGGCTTTCCATGTCATGATCTTCGGGGTTTGTTCTGACACTAAACCTAAGCGGTCAGAGACATCACCTAACGCCTCAGGCATGGTTCCTAATGTTGCTACCGCTTCCGTTTCATCGATATTTTGATGCGCTAACCACGCTTTTAAAGCAGGGGTTCTTCGCATCATTAAATTATCAAATGGGTGCTCTGCAACAAACGTGGTAATAAAGTCTTGAGCATCACTAAACTCAGAACTCGACAACAGCTTCTCTGCCATTTTTTTAATGTCATCATTCAGAACTTGGCTTGTTTTAAAAGCGACATCGCCATCAAATAACTCAGAGCCTTTCCCTTCTAGTGAGAAGAATTGTTCCATTTGAGCAGCAAAAACCCAAGTATCAATTAAGGCTATTTTTGGAGACACTTGATACGCCGCACGTTGCAACCCTTCTTCTGCATGGATCTTCCATAACAAAACATACGATTGATGTAAGGTATCGTCTTTAGGGTATGTCGCTGATATTTTATCCGCAGCAGATTCCACTTCACTAAAGAAATGTTTGCTGTATTCACGAGTTAAAATACGAGTATTGAGTTCTGCCGTCGTTAATGGGATAGATTGAGACTCTATCTTCAGCTCAAGTAAAGAACAACCATTGAGCAGAAAAAGGGATAGAGCTATCGAGAATAGCTTAGAAACAAAGAATTTAGAGGTGTATTTCATGAACAACCCTACCTAACCAGAATTTTATAATTAAAGGATAGATAGGGTATCATTTTGCAAAAATCAAGTTATCAAATATGTGAGAACAAACTGTCAATTATGCATAAATCAACAGCTTTATTTTTTGCAATATAAACACGAGTTATGATTCAGAAGAACCTAGACGTCGTGTTAATTGATCTTTTAAGTTTGGTGGTGTGCCTTTAATTGTTAGAGTATCTGTTTCTGGATCATAGAAAACACGCTCACCCAGTAACATCGCATCAAAGTTCAAAGATAAACCACCGCCAGCACCAACAAACTTAGTAAGTTTACGCATTGCAGTGCGATCAACTGGGAAAGATTCTTCTAATTCATACCCTTGCTCTTCAGCAAATTGGTAAAAATTAGAGCCTGATTCAGAGGTTGGTAATTCACCAGATAACTCTTTGACGGTTAACTCTTCACCAGCTTGAAGTTGGCCATTGCAATAATCATATACGCTTTTACGATATTGCTGTTTTTCTTCTTTTTCTAAACGCTCATCTGCACAGAAATCTTCAACGGCTTGCATCAATACTTGGTTTTGCACCTTAGTATCCATACCTACATCTGCTTGTAAGAAATCTAAGAAGAAATCAGAGACTTTACGTCCCACACGTCCTTTAATGAACGTCAGGTAGCGATTTGAGTCTGAATCCGTTTCCCAAGTTGATAAATCAATACGTGCCGCAATATCCATTTTAGCAATATCAAGGTAATCAGTAGAACGAATATCTAATTGCTCCGTGACCTTCATACTCTCGTTTGATGGTAATACTGCGACAAACAAATACTCTGTTGCTAGCGAACGATATTCAGCGATAACTAAAATACCTTCTTCAGCAAATGGGTATTTAATCAGCTCTGATTTTAATTTCTCTGCCGATTTATTACTGAATTCTAAAAATGGCGTTTCATTCTTACGAACGGAACCTAACCAATGCCCGAACTCACTTTCAGTCTTAAATACACCAAAGCCTTTACCTGCTTTAGAGTTAAAGACACGATGCAGCTCAGATACGAGGGCTTCAGTGAACTCTTCGTTCTCAAGAGTTTGATTTCGTAGACAAACTTCGATTTCATCTTGCTCATTTTTTACTAATTTATGTAAAATTACGTTTGAAAGGGTTAAACTCATAATAGAAAAGGTTTTTAGTTGACGTGCATAGTAGGTTATCATAAGCCGCTTTCACTATCATTAACTGAAAAGACTTATGGCTATTACTACTTCGAAATACAGCAACAAACAAATTGAACAAATGTTAACAGAGATGGTCGATGTACTAGATAAGCATCGTGCACCAGCTGATCTATCTCTAATGTTGGTTGGTAACATTGCTACTAATGTACTAAACCAAGAAGTGCCAGCAGAGCAGCGTAAAGTTATTGCTGAGAAATTTGCTCAAGCACTATTTAGCTCATTAGATACACCAAAAACTCACTAAGAGCGAGAATTCAATTACCATGGTTGATAGCGGGAATACCTACAGCGACAAAGTCTCTAAGTTAATTACTTGGGGTCACTGGTTTAGCTTCTTCAATATCGTTGCTGCAATGCTTATTGGCACGCGTTATATATCGCAATCTCCATGGCCTGAAACGTTACTTGGTCAGACCTATCTAGTGTTAAACTGGATAGGTCATTTTGGCTTTTTGGTCTTTGGGTTTTACATTCTAGTACTGTTCCCTCTTACCTTTATTACGCCATCTCAACGATTAATGCGTATCTTAAGTGTCATCATAGCAACCGCAGGTATGACCTTGCTGCTGCTAGATACTTACGCTTATCAAAACCTTCACCTGCATATTACCCCACTGGTTTGGGATATGCTGCTGAACAACGATAAATCAAATTTAAACACCCAATGGCAATATTTGTTTATTCTGGTGCCCGTAATTTTCCTACTTCAACTTTCTCTCTCTGAATGGGTGTGGAATAAATTACGCAAACTTGCACATAAGCATGTTGGTCGCCCTTTTGCGATCACCTTCGCTGTCGCATTCATTGGTAGTCACTTAATTCATACATGGGCTGATGCTTCAGCTTATGGGCCAGTAACCGCTCAACGTGCCACATTCCCATTATCTTATCCAATGACAGCACGCTCGTTTTTAGAAAAACACGGCTTTATTGATCGCGATGCATTGGCAAAACAAATCCAAGAAGAAGGTACTGGCGGCGCAAAAGAAGCGATGCGTTACCCTCTTGAGCCAATAAAATTTAAAACAAAGCAAACTGGTTATAACTTACAAATCATTATGATCGATAGCCTTCGAGCTGACACATTAAATCATATTGATACGCCAAATTTAACACGCTTTGCTCAGAACAATCTAAACTACAACAATCATTACAGTGCCAGTAATAACCCAACAAGCTTATTTGGCTTGTTTTATGGATTGCCTGGAAACTACGTTGATAACTTTAGAAACTCAGAAATTGAATCACCAATTTTAGCTGAGCTACATAACCGTGATTACCAATTTGGTTTATTTAGTGGTGATGATTTTACTTCGTCATTGTATAAGCAAATCATCTTTACTAAAGGCGAGATTGGCGAACCTAAAGAGAAAATGTCTGATCGCAAAGCAATTTCTCAATGGAATGATTGGTTCAAAGCACAAACATCTGACAAGCCATGGTTTAGTTATTTAGAACTGACCTCTGTCTCTGAATATGATGCAACAAGTCCAATATCGACAGAAAACTCAGATCAAAGTGCTTTTGAGATTAACTACCGAAAAGCAGTTAAAAAAACCGACCAACAACTTAAAGCAGTATTGAGCGCATTAAAACAATCTCCTGAGTGGGAAAATACCATTGTTGTCATTACATCAAATCACGGTATGGAATTTGATGAAACCAATACTAATAGCTGGGGCTCAAGTACTAACTTCAGTAAATATCAGCTTCGTGTACCTATGTTAATTCATTGGCCAGACGTTGAGCCTGAATTAATTATGACTCGTTCAAGTCACTTAGATTTAGCACCAACATTGATGGAGTCATTTTTAAAAACAACGACATCAGCTGAAAGTTACAGCAGTGGTTTAAATTTATTAACTCAAGATAATGATCGTAATTGGCTATTAGCTGGTGACAGAAAAAATATCGCCCTAATCACAGATAGCAATACTGTTGTTATTGATACATTTGGTAATTATAAAGTCTACGATGAAAACTATAATCGTTTGACGGATGAAAAACCGAAACTCTCATTACTGATGCAAGGCATCTCAGAGCTAAAACGGTTTTATCACCCTAAAAAATAAATAGCCTCATAAAAATCCCTTTCTCATAAAGGGATTTTTTATATCTAATGTTTATACCAAATTCAAATATCGCCTTAAATCTACTTTTTTTTCACATAAAATAGTTAAGATATAAAATCAGATAAATAGAGGTGTATATGAAACTATTGCTTGTTGAAGATAATCAAGATATTGCGGGGATCATTTTTGATTTCTTTGAGATTAAAGGCTATGTATTAGATTATGCAAGTGATGGTCAGCAAGGTTATGATCTTGCTAAAAAAGAACATTTCGATTTGATTATTCTTGATGTCATGCTACCTAAAATGGATGGCTTAACCGTATGTAATCGTTTACGAGAAGAAGGAATAGACACCCCAATTCTTATGCTCACGGCACGAGATACCACAGAAGACACTCTTCTTGGCTTCAAGCAAGGTGCCGACGATTATTTAGTTAAACCTTTTGACCTTGATATTCTTGATGCCCGTATCAATGCTCTTGTTCGTAGAGTCTCAGGAAAACAAGCCAAAACAGAACTTCAGTTTGAAGAGTTATTATTAGATCTCACCTCAAATACTCTCTCTCGCCAAGGGTTAAGGTTTAGTCTCAACCCCACTCAATTTATCATCATGAAAAATCTGCTTCTTTCTGCCCCTAAAATTGTCAATAAAGAAGCGATTGCTTATGAACTATGGGGAGATGATGAACCTGAAAAAGACGTACTACGCAGCCATATTTATCAATTACGAAACTTAGTCGATAAACCATTTACTCATAAATACTTAAAAACCATTCCCAAAGTTGGTTATCAATTAATTGGGAAAGTAGACTGAAATGCGTAAATACAGTGCTAAACACCTTACTTTTATTTATTTTTCGATCGTTGCTTTGGCGATTATTATCGTTCATGCATTAGTGATTGATTCAACACTTGATAGCATTGAGAACCTACTCGCTAAACAAAAAATCCTAAGCGCAAAAGAAGTGGCAATAAACAGCCTTGATAATACCAATTCAACCAAAGTAGTAATCACTGATCGTATTACCGTTTATACAAACAAAGAAGATATTGATATTAATTACACTGATTTCTTCAATCTACCGTTAGATACTACAATAGAAGTATTCAAAAAAGACAGCTATGTCGAAAATGAGGCCTTTGTTTATCGTACATTAGATAACCATGGCAAGAGCATTTACATTGTCTTAACTGGAGATTTTACTGATGACTCTGAGCGTCGTATTTTCTTCATGGAATCAAAAACTATTGGCTCCTCTTTATTGCTAATGCTTATCAGCTTTTTTATTATTTTAAAAATATCACAAAGAATAACAGAACCTCTAACTCGATTAACAGAAAACATAAGCAATAGAAAACAGGGAGATATATCTCAAATTCCAGATAGCATTTCAGGAAACACCCAAGAAAGTGCGCAATTAATTGAAACCCTTAATGCTAATTACCAACAAATAGAACAGTTAATCGAACGTGAACGTTCTTTCACTCGATATGCTAGCCATGAGCTACGTACACCATTAATGATTATGAAAGGAGCAACCAAACTACTTGATCAATCAAACGACCCAGTATTTATACAAAGACAACAAAAACGATTAAACGATGCCGTACAAGAGATGAGTGACTTTGTTGATACCTTACTATCACTTACTCGTGATGAATCTGATCTTAAAAATTCAGCTATAACTTATCGAAGTATCGACGTTACTGAGCTGGAAAGAATTATTGAAACGCACGCACATCTACTACGCTTTAAAAAAGTTAGTTATCGTATTGAATTAGAAAGCTTAACTACCACCTATATCTCTGAAAACATATTAAAAGTCCTAATTGGTAATCTGATTAAAAATGCCTTCAACTGTACAGATGAAGGCGAAATCATCATATCAATGAATCAAGAAGGGTTTTCTATTATTGATTCTGGCATTGGTTTAGATGAAAAACCCCGTGGCGTTGAAGGGTTCGGCTTAGGATTATTGATTGTTAGAGACATTAGTCAACGTTATGATTTGACCTTCACGTTGACTAATAAAGAAGGTAGCTATGGCTGTATTGCGACTGTTTTATATAACAAAAATAAAGAAATCAGTTAAAAACAGAGCACATTGCGCAAAAATAGTGCAGTCAGCCCATATTTTTAAATTTATCCTTTACAAGATCCAGTGATACGCATATTATTCAAATCACTGGAGGGATGGCTGAGTGGTCGAAAGCACCGGTCTTGAAAACCGGCAACCGTTAATAGCGGTTCTAGGGTTCAAATCCCTATCCCTCCACCACTTTTGAAAATTCAGATAGAGTCTGGGTTTTAAAAATTGGAGCGGTAGTTCAGTTGGTTAGAATACCGGCCTGTCACGCCGGGGGTCGCGGGTTCGAGTCCCGTCCGCTCCGCCAACATCAACGAAGCCTTGTCAGAAATGACAGGGCTTTTTTGTATCTGTTGAATATGAGGTCCCCGTAAATTTCATTACATAATAACTCTAGTATTCAAATCCTAACCCTCCACCGCATTTCAAAAATCCAGATAGAGTCTGAGTTTTAAAAATTGGAGCGGTAGTTCAGTTGATTAGACTTTCTATTGGAGAGCTTAGCGGCCTGACACGCCGGGGGACGTGCTGCTCTCAAGGTGAGATAGAAAGTCCCGTCCGCTCCGCCAACATCAATGAAGCCTTGTCAGAAATGACAGGTTTTTTTTGTATCTGTTGAATATGAGAATCCCGTAAATTTCATTACATAATAACTCTAGTATTCAAATCCTTACCCTCCACCGCTTTTCAAAATCCAGATAGAATCTGAGTTTTAAAAATTGGATCGGTAGTTCAGTTGATTAGACTTTCTATTGGAGAGCTTAGCGGCCTGACACGCCGGGGACGTGCTGCTCTCAAGGTGAGATAGGAAGTCCCGCCCGCTCCGCCAACATCAATAAAGCCTTGTCAGAAATGACGAGGCTTTTTTGTATCTGTTAAATATGAGATCTCAATAAGTTTCATTAAACCAATCCATTGGTCATATCTAACTAGATCCTCATTTTTCCCGACTTATGTTTACCCAGCTTAAGCTAACTTCAATAATCAAACCTTCAACATTGCTTTAAATGCCCTCAAATTGTTTAAAATTAAATCAAACAGAATCTTTTTTAAAATTAGTACTTTACAATAAAAGTGGTTCAGCCTATTATGCTCGGCATTGGAGGGATGGCTGAGTGGTCGAAAGCACCGGTCTTGAAAACCGGCAACCGTTAATAGCGGTTCTAGGGTTCAAATCCCTATCCCTCCACCACTTTTGAAAATTCAGATAGAGTCTGGGTTTTAAAAATTGGAGCGGTAGTTCAGTTGGTTAGAATACCGGCCTGTCACGCCGGGGGTCGCGGGTTCGAGTCCCGTCCGCTCCGCCAACATCAACGAAGCCTTGTCAGAAATGACAGGGCTTTTTTGTATCTGTCGAATATGAAACATCCCCATAGTTACCTTATTTTCATCAAATAGTGCCTTAGAAATAAAACATATTTTCAAACCGTTTCATATAAATGGAAGTAGTTAGCTAAATTCTATTCAAAGCATTTTTAACTCAACCCCATCTGTACTAGCCTAACGCCATATTTTATAAAACAAAAAGGCTAGAAAACCATGAAACATATTATTTCAACGTTGGCAGTTATCACCGCTCTATCAACTAGCTCATTCGTTTCTGCTTCAGAGTGGAGTTATGCAGGAGAAACCGCCCCTGCTAATTGGCACGGCAACTGCCAGACAGGAGTGAATCAATCCCCTATTGATATTACCAATGCAATTGAGAGTACTTTAGATCCTATCACATTCAACTATGCTCAAGCCGGTAAGAATATCGTCAATAATGGCCATACCGTACAAGTAAATTTTGATGGCAAGCAATCTATTCAAGTTGAAGGGAAAACATTTAGTCTATTACAACTTCATTTCCATGCCCCAAGTGAAAACCTGATTGCTGGTCATTCATATCCTTTAGAAATGCATTTAGTTCACGCCAATAAAGATGGAAACCTAGCCGTGATAGGAGTTATGTTTAAAGAGGGTAAAGAAAATACTGAATTGGCAAAAGTTTGGGCTCAAATGCCAAAATCAGGTGATGTTAAACTTGATAGTAAATTAACGCTTACAAAGCTACTGCCTGGTGATCAGGCTTATTATCGCTTTAATGGCTCATTAACTACCCCACCATGCACAGAAGGGGTTACTTGGTTAGTAATGAAAAACCCGATTACGATTTCTGCTGAGCAATTAACTCAATTTGAATCTCTGTATCAAGGAAATAATCGTCCAGTACAAGCGATTAATGCCCGCCCTGTATTAAAATAAACAGTAACAACCTGCAATTTTGCTCTAACTTTCATCGATATGATCGAATTTAGAGCAAACGGTGTTTTTATCAAAAAGAATCCTTTACAAGAAGAAGGGTTACGCCTATTATTCACCGCATCGGAGGGATGGCTGAGTGGTCGAAAGCACCGGTCTTGAAAACCGGCAACCGTTAATAGCGGTTCTAGGGTTCAAATCCCTATCCCTCCACCACATTCAAAGCCCTAGCAGAAATGCTGGGGCTTTTTTGTATCTGCCGTATTATCTCTTCTCAAATCAATTATCTTCATAAGCCTCAAAGAAGGTGTTAGAAAATTTTAAACTGGGCTACTCTGAAAATAACTAAGAAGTAAATATTCGCGTTATCTACCTATGTCTATTTAAACGTTTTAAGCATCCATACATCACAGCCATTATGCACTGCACCATCAAGAGGTTTTGCTAATCGCTCAAAGCCAAGATCATCATATAAACTAATGGCAGATTTCATACTTGAGAGCGTATCTAAATAACACTGAGAATAACCAAACTCTTTCGCACATTTAAGTACTTTACCTGCAATGGTTTTACCAAAGCCTCTGCCTCGTGCTTCAGGTAATAGAAATAGTTTACGTAGCTCACACACAGTCTCACTGCCGTTAAATGGAGCTAAACCACAGCCACCAACCACTCGGCCATCGAGCAATAAAATGAGGTATTTACTTTTGAATGCCGGATTATAGTATTTACTCATTTCCAAAACTTCATCGTCCGATGGGCCAAAACCTTCCCCTATCGCACCAAACTCAACACCTACGTTTTTAATGATGTAGCAGATATCATTATCATGGTCGCTGGTAATACCAACAATTCGATACTCCATATCCTTTGCCTCCATTTATTCTCTTGCTTCATTATAGAAAAATATGAACACCTAATTGCGGCGTCCTCCACAAAGTAGCCATAGAGGGACAATCTCGATCACAGTGACACAAAAAAAGCGAGTAACCTAAATTACTCGCTTTTTAATGTTCTTTTCGATATTAACGAATTAAATCACACCTAACTCACGTAGACGCTCCATTAGGTAACTGTTTGCTGTGTGACGCTCTGATAAAACAACGTCAGGCTTTGGATGTAAGAACAACGGTAATGAGATACGAGATTTCGTTTTATCCGAGCCTTCAGGGTTAATCACTCGGTGCGTTGTTGATGGATAATAACCCCCTGATGCTTCTTGCAACATATCACCGATATTGATGATTAAGTTACCAAAATCGCAAGGCACATCTAACCAATCACCTTCTTTAGTCTTAACTTGTAAACCCGGCTCATTAGCTGCTGGGAGCACTGTTAATAAGTTAATATCTTCATGTGCACCAGCTCGGATAGCACCAAGCTCCTCATCGCCTTCTAATGGTGGGTAATGAAGAATACGAAGTAATGTCTTATCACTTTGCTCTACCATGCTAGAAAGCGATTGAGAGTACAATACAGATACGTCTTCTGGTGAGTGCGCTTCAACCCAAGACAGCAGCTCACTAGCGAGAATATTAGCGTTATCGTAATACTCTTGAATCTGTGCTTTTAACTGCTCAGGACATTGACCCGTTGGGTAATAATGGTAGTACTCTTTAATGTCTTTTTTAGTGTGCCCTTTTGCGACTTCTGATACCGACGCAGGGAAAAATCCATCTTGAGTTTCTACATTAAACTGGAAGTTCTCTTTTTCTTCGCTGTTAAAGAATTCATACCAATTGTCATAGATGCTTTGTACAAGCTCTTGTTGAATTGGGTGATTTTTTAATACGCCAAACCCTGTCTCACGCAGTGATTTAACAAACAGCTCCGCTGCATTCTCAGCAGTGTAATCAATTGCTTCTAATTTCATAATTATTATCTTATCGTTGGCTGACTGGTTTTTATAATATGTTTTTATAATGTACTGTTAAATTGTATTAAGATGAACAGAGAGCCTCAAGCGCTAATGTCTAAAAACAGACAACAATTCGTTTACACATAGAAACACAACTATTCTGTGTAACAACAATAAGGGCAAAGTATGAAACACGTCTTCATTACAGGTGCAAACCGTGGGATAGGATTATCACTTGTTGCTTACTACTTACAACAAGGGGCTAAAGTAAGTGCGACTTATCGTGATGAGAGCAGTGCTACTGAGTTATTCACACTCACCAAACAGTACGATACGCTATCACTTTACCAATTAGAGCTTACTGATTACAACGCTATTCTTAAGCTATCTCAGCAGATTTCAGAAAGTAAAATCGATCTATTAATCAATAATGCAGGCTATTATGGCCCTAAAGGGTATGGCTTTGGGAATTGTGATGTTACAGAGTGGAAGAAGGTATTTGAAATTAATGCCATTGCCCCTCAAAAGCTAGTTGAAGCCCTCTACCCTAACTTGCAATTGAGTAATGATAAAACCATTGTTTGTATTTCATCTAAGGTAGGTAGCATGACAGAAAATACGTCTGGTGGCGGCTACTTATATCGCTCATCTAAAGCTGCATTAAACTCGGTAGTAAAAAGTTTAAGTAATGACTTGAAGCCAGAAGGATTTACCGTTATCGCGATACACCCAGGTTGGGTTCAAACTGAAATGGGAGGACCAAATGCCCTTATTTCAACAGAAGAATCAGTTGCAGAATTAACAAAAGTTATTGCCCAACTATCAATCGATAATAGTGGGCAATTTTTAAATTTTGACGGAACTGAATTACCTTGGTAGCGGCTCTAATATTCCATTTCTAACTAAACCGCGGCGAACGTTTTTACACAGTTTGGCAAAACTTTCGATCTCTGAAAAATTGGGGGTTTCTCCACGTTGAACGTAAGACTCCCAATACAGTAACTCACCTTCCACCAATTCAATCAACTTACGTGGACAACCTACACACGTATCACCACATATTTGAGCTTCAGGCGCATCAAATGGAAAATCCGCTTTCACTAATTCAATGATATTTAACATCGCGGTTTTACGATCAGGCTTTTGTGTTTTTGGTTTATTAGTCATTAGTTTCTATGAGGGTGATTTGTAATATGATCTTCCCAGTTTTTTACATCAATCGCATAAACAACCTTGTTTCTTACGCTTTCGCCAGCAGCATGCATTGCTGATTTAGACCCAGTGATCAGTGGGTGCCATTCTGGAATGTCTTTGTCTTCTGCCAATAGACGGTATGCACAAGTCACTGGTAACCAGTTAAATTCAGCGATATTTTCACGGCTTAGTTTTAGGCAGTTTTCACCTGAAGTAAAACGCTTAGCGTAATCTTTACATGAACACGTTTTGCTGTTTAACCAGCTACATGCCACGTTAGTGTAGTAAACCTCATCTGTATCTTCATCCATTAACTTGTGTAGACAGCACTTACCACAGCCGTCACAAAGAGATTCCCACTCTTGCTCTGTCATTTCTTCTAATTTTTTTTGTTGCCAAAATTGCTCTGTCATTGCTTTACACTCGTTATGGGAAGAGGCGGTTTTATACCCATCTTGAGATAAAAGTGCAAGTGGTTTACTAATCAGTAAAGAGATAATCCTGAGTAACTTTGACCTGAAAGGGGAAGAATGGTATTTTGCGCATCCTTTAATTGATGCAATGAGATAGTGTTATGGAGTGTAGATTATATTGTGGTGCTTGCTGTATAGCCCCGAGTATAAGTTCATTTATTCCGGGAATGCCTGATGGGAAACCTGCAGGAGTACGCTGCGTACAATTAAACGATGAGAACTTGTGTAAGTTGTTTGGTAAGGCAGAACGCCCAAAGGTGTGTCATCAATTTAAAGCTTGCCCTGACGTATGTGGGTCAACCCCAGAACAAGCTATTCAAACCATCACTGAACTTGAGTCAATGACGCTATAATCTTTTACAACAGCATTCGATTACGATAGTACGCGAATTACGTTTTGTACTTGTTCTGCTGTTTCAATGCCGTGGTTTGTTAAATAACCACCATCTTCCTGTGTTACCAATCCTTTCGAGAATAGACGCTTCATTGCTTCGATTGCTTCGGGTGCTGCGTCAGAATGTACTTTTAAACCCGCTTGAGTGCTTTCTAGTGGGAATTGCTTGAGAAGGTTCATTTCTTCAACGATGTCTTTATTAAATGGCATAATATATCTCTCTTATTTATTAACTGAATTCAGCATAGACTGTCTTTAAAAGATTAAAACAGAGCTAGATCACACCTATAAAAAATCCCCATAGGATTACTCTCTATGAGGATGTTTTTTAATCAACTTATTATGTATTTAGACAGTTAAGCTTGAATACCAATAATTAACCACGGTGCATTTGGTTGCGTAAGGTCACGCTCCAAGTGCCAGATGTCTGTAATTTCTTCTTCAACACCTTCCACTGAATCACGGTAGCGACCAGAGAACTGTAAGCTAAGCTGTGCGTTATTTGCATTATGATCGGCACGAACAACTTCAGCATCAACAAACATAACGTCTGTGTGTTGCTCACCTTCAAGATTTGCACGCTCTTTTACTAGATCATTGTATAAGCTAATTGATACGTACTCTTGAATCGTTTCAAGTTGGTTATGGTTCCATGCACCTTGTAAAATACGGTAGTGCTCGCGAGAACCATTGATGAAGCCTTGCAGATCAAAACCCGGTGGGTAGTTATGCGGGATCTCATCAGCTGCAGGTGCGCCAAAGCCGCCTGTCGCTTGTGGCTGTGCTTGCTCACCTTGGAAGTACTGCTGGTTATCACGGAAGCTTGGTTTCTCGTCGTGAGATGCTTGTGGGCCTGCGTATGCTGCCCCTTGCCTCTGATTTATACTGCTGGCCTTTGATGCCATAAACATACGGAAAAGCTTAAACAGAACAAATGCCACACCAGCCATGATTAGAATATCCATAAACTGGATACCTTCAAAGCCACCGCCAGCAAAGATTGATGCTAAAAGACCACCCATAAGAAGACCACCAAGTAGTCCGCCCATTAAGCCTTTCTTGCTTGATGCGCCCTTAGCGGTATCTTGCTTACCAATGGTATTCGTGTTTTGTTGCTTCTGTTTTGGCGCAGGCGCTGTTTTAAAGCTTTTGCCAAATGATTTACCACCACCAAATTTCTTTGCTTCTGCATGAGGCGCAGAAAGAACAAAAACAAACATTAGGGCAGCAATAGATAAAAGACGTTTCATTGTCTGTTCCTTTACTGTATTAAAATAATTTGACCTGATAATAGCCTGCATTGCTTCATATTGGGAGCTTTAAAATTGATCAGGATGTTTCAGAGTGTTAAAAGCTCTCTGTTTTATTCTCAACACTGTGCTTTACGTCCTAATTGATAAAACTCTTACTTGAAGAATCGGTAGATACATTTAAAATTAAGAACATTGTACATAATTTTATAGATCAGGGTCATATGGCGCGCAGAAACGACCATACTCATCAAGAAATACGCGACATGGCATTAGATAATGTCAAAGTATTCCTTGGCGAGCATAGTCATCACGAACTCAGTTTAAGAAAGTTAGCAAAAAGCATTGGTTATGTACCGAGTACATTAGTGAATATTTTTGGTAGTTATAATTTATTGCTTCTGAGCTCTATCGCCCAAACGCTAGATGAAATCATGCTGCAAGTAAATCAAGGGCTAGAAAACAGCGCTACTCCTGAAGAAGCACTAAAAGCCATTGCTTACTGTTATTATGACTTTGCCCAAGAGCATCCCAATCGCTGGCGATTAGTGTTTCAACATAATATGAATGGTGAGGCCTTACCTGATTGGCAAGAGAACCGCATTAATCAAATGATGGGCGTTCTTGAAGAAATAATTAAAACAATTAATCCACACAAATGCGATTCTGATGTAGAGAAAAGCAGTCGTGTTATCTGGGCCAGTGTTCATGGAATTACATTATTAAGTTTGGATGACTTGTTGTTTTCTTCAACACCAATTGATGGCCATCTTCTCATCGATAACCTACTATTGAACTATATTAATCAATGGAAGCAACACTAGCTTTGTAATCAAGGGACTTTTCATGGCAAAGCAAGCCAAGCTATTAACTCAACGTCGATTCCTGCCTTATTTTTTAACTCAAGCTTTAGGCGCATTTAACGACAACATCTATAAAAATACGCTATTACTTTTTGTTGCTTTTGCTAGTGTTGATAGCTTACCCATGCCATCTAATCTGTTTATTAATCTTGCTGCTGGCCTGTTTATTCTGCCTTTCTTTCTTTTTTCTGCTTTTGCCGGCGTCCTCGCCGATAAGTATGAGAAATCTGCCTTTATTCGCAAGGTTAAACTCGCTGAGATCGTTATTATGCTCTTTGGCGCGATGGCGTTTATCCTCCAAAATTACACCTTATTATTAATTCTTCTTTTTTTGATGGGAACACAATCGGCTTTTTTTGGTCCGGTCAAATACGCTCTTCTTCCTCAGCAACTCAAAAAAGAAGAGTTAGTGTCAGGAAATGCCTTAGTTGAAACAGGAACTTTTCTTGCTATTTTATTCGGAACCATTGGCGCTGGTTTTATTGCTTCACAAGATAACGCGGAGTACATTGCAGCAGGTTCGGTTGTTCTTTTTGCCGTACTTGGTTACCTTGCAAGCCGATCTATTCCTCACACTAAAGCCATTGCTCCCGATTTAGTTTTTAAATGGCGCCCTATCCAACAAACAAAACAGACACTTAATATTGCCAAAGAAGATCCCGCTGTATTTTTAGCGATTATGGGGATCAGCTGGTTCTGGTTTTTAGGTGCAAGTTATTTAACTCAGTTCCCAAATTATACTCATCTACATCTTAACGATAATGCCATTACTGTAACGGTATTGCTGGCGTTGTTTTCTGTTGGTATTGCGATTGGTTCTCTTACTTGTGATGTTTTATCTAAACACCGAGTTGAGATCGGCATCATTCCTTTAGGCTGTTTTGGCCTTTCTCTGTTTGGGATGAATCTGTACCTTTCAACACCAAATATGCCTATTCATGCCTCTGGTTTTATGGCGACATTTTTAAGCCCTGAGCTTTTACCTGTTTTTATTAACCTGTTCTTTTTAGGGATTTGTGGCGGGCTTTATATTGTTCCTCTCTATACCTTCATTCAAAAGCGCCCAAAGCCGGAACATCGCTCTCAGATCATTGCTGCCAATAATATCTATAATGCGCTATTTATGGTCTCTAGCGCTATCTTAGGTATTGTTTGCTTATCGATTATTGAGATCTCTATTCCTCAATTTTTTGCACTTCTGGCTATCATGAATGGAGTTGTCGCTCTCTTTCTATTCTGTAAAGTGCCTGTCTTTGTGATCCGATTTTTACTTTGGATCATTACTCACACCTTATATCGAGTAAAACATAAAGAGTTACAACATCTTCCTGAAGAAGGTGGCGCTTTACTGGTTTGTAATCATATTACTTATATGGATGCGTTTATTCTTAGTGGGGCATGCCCTCGCCCTATTCGCTTTGTCATGGAAGAGGAATACGCCGAATTACCTTTAGTTAAATACTTCTTCCGTTTAACCAAAGTAATTCCTATTAATGCATCAAAAAGTGGTTCTATTCGTCGTGCCTTTTTCGATGTTGAAGAAGCATTATCTAACGGTGAAATCGTCTTGATTTTTCCTGAAGGGGTATTAACTCACGATGGTGAAGTAGGGCCATTTTTACGAGGAATAGACATCATATTGAAACGCTCACCCGTACCTGTAATTCCAATGGCACTGCGTGGCTTATGGGGCAGTTTCTTTAGTCGTCATGGTGGGAAAGCGATATTAAAACGACCAAGCCGCTGTTGGTCAAAAATAGAAGTGGTAGCCGGAGAGCCCGTACCACCACATCTAGCAACATCAAGCGTAATGCGTGAAAAAGTAATTCAATTACGCGGTGATTGGCAGTGAGTTAACCCACTCTTTTACTTGTGGACGTGAAATTTTAAGGCCTGTTCCAAGTAAGTGTTCAGGCATAGTTTCATAGCGAATTGGACATTCAAACTGAGTTAATTTCTCTTTTAAGAAGGTATGCAGTTCGTCATGACTAATCGGTTGTGTCATTTTAATAACGGCAACAGGGCGTTGTCCAAACTCTTCATCTGCCACATCAATAACAATCACTTGCTCAATCGCATCATGCGCTAACAAAGCCAGTTCAATTTTTTCAGGATGAATATTTTCACCACCGGAAATGAACATATTGTCAGCTCGGCCTTGAATATGAAGCTCTGCTCCCATCACATAACCAAGATCGCTAGTTTGATACCAACCCTCTTCGTTAGTGATATTCATGATGCCAGATGAACGATAATAGCCTAGTGCTAAACACTCGCCACGAACAAGAACTTCGCCTTTTTCAATACGCAATTCACGATAATGCAGTATGTTACCGACCCCTGGTTGCCCATCTGCCAGTTTCGCGGTTACCGTAGACGCCATCTCTGTCATGCCATAACCTAGCCAACATTCAATGCCATTCTCTTTAGCGGCATTGGTCAATTCTGTTGGAATAACCGCTCCACCAAGTAATACGCGCTTTAATGCAAGACGAGAAACATCGCCACTGTCTAAAATTCGCTGCAATTGTGTTGGTACTAATGACGCATGGGTAACACCACATAAGTCATTTAATAACCCATCTTCGGTTGGCATTACCATTGTTGCACCAGTTAATAACCAACGCCATACAATCGCTAGGCCTGATACATGGAATAAAGGCAAAGATAATAACCATGAATCGCAATTATCAAATTCCATCGTGCTTAGTAAGCCAGCCGCAGAATGTAAGTGATTATTTGCACTATGGGCAACGGCTTTTGGTAACCCAGTAGAACCCGAGGTAAAGGTTAATGTTGCTAGTCGATTCGCTTGCCATGTCGCAGCAATCACACTGTATTCAGCGTTGATTAATTGCAGGTGGTGCCAAGTACCAGAAATACTCTCTTGTCCTTCACCAAACCACATATGTTGCGCTGAAATACTCGTCACTAACTGATGAAGCTGAGCTCTCGGCGTTTTTGGGTTAATCGCAGAAAAACGAGCACCGATACGAATACACGCTAACTGTAACCAAACGAGATCAATCCCACTTTTAGCGACACCAACAACCACATCATCACGCTTAACGCCTTGTTGAATAAGACCGTTAGCGTATCGATTTACTTGGGTTGATACTTCCCCCCAAGTCCATACGTTGTTGCCATCACGAAGAGCGATTTCCATTTCACGATCTTCACCCCACTTTGCCCAAGGCCAAGTCGTAAAAAGTGGAGAGATTAGTTTTCCCATACAATCTTAAGCTCTGATAATGTATTCAGTGGTAACTGACAATTAGGCCATGGCGTGTCTAATTGCATTTTAAAAAGGTCGATAGTATCTAAACCTGGGATCGTGTCTGGTGTTTTCCATGCAGCCAATCGCGCTAACTGTGTTAATGCAAGACTTGATTCCAAGCTTGAGCTAATCACAGCCTGCATACCTAACTGATGCGCCTCTTCAACAAGGGCCAAGCACTTCTCTATTGAGCCAACCATGGTTGGTTTGATCACAATCGCTTTTACGCCTTCTTGAGCGCTTACTTCAAATCCGTCATCACGTACTGTTTCGTCCCAAGCAATGGCAATACCTGTTGCTTGTGAGAATGCCAAGCTCTCTTCTGGAGTATGGCAAGGCTCTTCTAAAAACTCGATACGAGAGCGAAATTGTGGACTGACGTAATTAGCAAATTGCTCAGCTTTTTTTGGTGTCCAGTTACGGTTAGCATCAAGACGTAAAGAGAGATCAGGAATAAGCTCTAAGAACATATTCGCAACCATTCCATCGCGGATCGCTTCATATAAGCCGACTTTGATTTTCGCGATTTTTTTGCCACTCATCTCATTAAGCTTAACCACTAAATCATCAGGATCACCTGAGCATAATGGTGCCGCTTGGTAATTACCTTCTTGCGGTAAGCCGCCTTCAAGCTCTAGCAATGCCATGCTAAAGCCAAATGCTACCGATGGGCAATTCGCATCAAGATCCAGCTCTTCACCATTTAGCCACGCTTGCGTCAGTGACAATAAATCTTCACGCGCTTGCTCTAATGTTTCTTGACTGAATTCAGGCAGAGGTGCGATTTCACCTTTGCCACACTGTGTTCCATCACGTAATTCAATGATCAAGCCATCTCGTTGTTGAAGACGTTGTTCACGAAGAATAACTCCACTGTCCATAGGGAGTTGGTATTGATATATCTTGGCTGCTTTCATTTGTTACTCCAACCAATAAAAAGAAAAAAGAGACTCATAAAGAGCCTCTAATACTTAAATCAAATCAGTGATAAATGCTTATGGATTACGAGGGAATTTATCGAAATCAGGGCGACGCTTTTCATTAAAGGCGTTGCGACCTTCTTGGCCTTCTTCTGTCATGTAGAACATCATTGTTGCGTTACCCGCTAACTCTTGAAGGCCTGCTTGACCATCACAGTCCGCATTTAATGCCGCTTTAAGGCAACGTAATGCCATTGGGCTGTGTTGTAGTGTTTCACGACACCAGCGAACGGTTTCTTTTTCTAAATCAGCAACAGGGACAACCGTGTTTACTAGACCCATGTCCAATGCTTCTTGTGCATCATAGAAACGACATAAGAACCAAATTTCACGCGCTTTTTTCTGACCAACGATACGAGCCATGTAAGAAGCACCCCAACCGCCATCAAAAGAACCCACTTTAGGGCCTGTTTGACCAAATTGTGCGTTCTCAGCCGCAATAGTTAAGTCACACATCATATGCAGAACATGACCACCACCAACCGCATAGCCAGCAACAGCAGCAATAACTGGTTTTGGACACGTACGAATTTGGCGTTGGAAATCCAAGACGTTTAAGTGGTGTGTACCACTGTCATCACGGTAGCCGCCGTAATCGCCACGGATCTTCTGATCACCACCTGAACAGAATGCATCTTCGCCTAAACCGGTAAGAATAATAACGCCAACTTTCTCGTCATAACGAGCATCCGCCAGCGCATCGATCATCTCTTTTACCGTACCAGGACGGAAAGCGTTACGTACTTGTGGACGTGCGATAGTGATTTTCGCGATGCCATCGGCCGATTTATGATATTGAATATCTTCGTATTGAGCCGTGCAATCTGTCCAATCTACTGGAGCGTAAAGTTCTTGTTCTGAAATGCCAACAGTTCTTGCCATGGGTTTATTTCCATTGTTGTAAGAATGTATTAAGTACATGTGTAAAGCGTTCGGGCTGTTCCACATGAGCGTTATGACCGGCCTGAGCAATGATTTGATACGTTAATTGACTTTGCTCAGCCAAGTGTTGAAATTTGTTATCTGCTTCGCCGCAAATATAAAGCATAGGAATGGTGCTACGATGTAAGGCTTCAAGCAAATATGGTTGCTTAGCCAGTGATGTAGATCTCAACATCATCCCAATTGACTTACCAAGGTTATCACTTCTTTTAACCACTAAAACTTGTCTTTGCTCAGGGTTTAGTGAAGAAAATACCTTTTGTTTATACCAATCGTCTAAAACATCAACAATCGGTTGTTGTTCAAATCGCTCAGCCCATCGAATGTCATTATTCAATCGAGTTTGCTTCTCTTCTTTTGATAGCAAACCAAAATTTCCCCCTTCAATGCACAAGCCACGAAGAGAGATATTGCTTGGCAACTCAACACACGCATTCAAATACATAGCAATGCGTCCACCTAAGGAGTAGCCCACAAAAATAAACTCTTGATAAGGACTGCTTTCAAGTTGCTCGACTATCAAGCGACAAGTTTGCTCAAAGCCATGACCCTCAGACACATTAATTAAACGACTATGACCATGACCAGGAAGATCGATTAATAACACTGGGTGAGTTTTCGCTATCGCTGACGCTATCTTTTCCCAATCACCTATTGAGCCTAATAATCCGTGTAAAAATACCACGCAAGGTTGTGCGATATTCTCTTTAGGCTTAATGCATTTAGAATAAAGTGGCATGTTGGATTGTTTGGAATAAACGCGTTAACTCTTCACCAGCTTGTCCTGCTGGGGTGTTAATTTCCACTAGGTGAATACCCTGTTGTAGACCCTCATTAATCATCGACATCGCACAACTTAGTGTTTCTGGCTTATGATAGGCCAAACCAAACATCGCAGCGGCATGACTAAACTCTAGTTGGTGAGGCATACGATAGAAATCATCTTTTTTCTTTTCATCAACAGGCAGCAAATCAAAAATGCCACCACCATCATTATTGATGACCACAATGACAACCGGTTGAGTTGCTTGCTTTAATAATGCTAATGAATTCAAGTCATAAAGTAGAGAGGTATCACCGACTAAAGCCAACAAAGGATTTTGATTTGCTCGTTGAACACCCACTGCTGTTGCGATTAACCCATCAATGCCTGAGGCACCACGATTGGTATACGTGTGTTGTTGATTTAGCTCTCCGACCATATCTAACAAACGAACAATTAAACTATTACCGATGAACCAATCACATGATTCAGCCTTCTGGCCTATGGTAAGTGCAAAGCTTAATTCTGACAGTGTTTCACTGTGGCATGCCATAGAGCGAGCCAACGCCAACGCATTAAGAGAGGCCACTTTTAAAGACTCACTCCACAATAGAGAAGGTGCGTGGTCAAAGAAGCAATCTCGCTCGGTTAAGCTTTCAGCATGAGTCTGGCACCATGCTGTAATATCTGCACGATAGCGAACATGAGAATGACAACTGGCATCAAGTAGTTCAAAGTGTGGGTCAATCAAGTAGTAATCTTGTTGATATTTATCTAACCATGCACTTAAGCGTTTAGACACTAGACGTGCACCAAATTGAAGTACACACTCAACATCTGCAAGTAATTCAATACAGGCTGTATTCTGTAGCCATAAATCGTAATGCGCCCACGATGAGTAATAACCTGATTGTGGATCCGCCAATACTGGCCATCCTAATTCTTGCGCTAATTTAGCCGCGGCTTGTGCTTCTTCTAACGTGACGTTACCGATAATCACAATGCCTTTCTTCTGGGCTGTTTTCATCCATTGAGGTGATACGGTCACAACTGAAGAATAACGAGGTTGTTGAATATAGGCTGAGAATGCCTCTTTCCATTCTTGAATAGGCGCAAGATAATCTCGTACAAGATCATTATCTTTCTTGCCATAAAATGGTTCTGGAAAAGGACAGTTAATATGAATGGCACCACCCTGCTCTTGCTGAGCAAAGCAGGCTTGATCTAATCGACTTAATAACCACTGGGCTGGAATATTAATGCTTGGTGATGGCAGTTGGAGAGAATGACAAACATGAGATGAGAATATGCCTTGCTGATTAATCGCTTGATTTGCACCACAGTTAATCAATTCAACGGGGCGATCTGCTGTAAGTAATATTAGCTTCTCTTTGGTTAATCCTGATTCGGCAACCGAAGGCAATAAATTCGCAACCGCCGTTCCTGATGTCACTATCACCGCAACCGCTTCTTTTGAGGCTTTAGCAATACCAAGAGCAAGAAAACCCAATCCACGCTCATCAAAATGAGTATGAATTGATAAATGTTGATGCTCTGAAGCCGCAAGCGTTAATGGTGTCGAGCGAGATCCCGGAGCTATGCAAACATGCTTCACCCCATATCGAACTAACTCTTCAATAATCAACTCAGCCCAAACTTGGTTTAGCGTTACTTGCTGCTCTGGTTGCATCATGCGACTTGCGACTCCTTGATCTCTACACTCACGGTAGGATCCGATTCTAATAAGGTACACAGAGTTGAGGTTTTTTTGTCTAACTCTTCCCATTCACTGCTTGGTTCAGAGCCAGGTACAATTCCTGCCCCTGCAAATAGGTGCAATTTATTCCCCATAACTAAGGCACTGCGAATAGCGACACAAAATTCGCTGCGTTGCTGACTTAAAAAACCGACAGCGCCACTGTACCAACCACGGGCAAACGGTTCGTTGTCGATAATAAAATCCAACGCCGACATACGAGGCAAACCTGCAATAGCTGCAGTTGGTTGTAAGTTATCTAATAATTGCGAGTCACTGCAATCTGAGTTTATCTCAGCTGAAATTGGGCGTTTGAGGTGCTGTACTTTACGCAATTTTACTAATTCAGACGTTTCAGCGACCTTCATTGAAAGGCTAAATTTAGACAGGCGATTGATAATGTCATCCACCACAAGGCGGTTTTCATATTGGTTTTTCTTATCGCAAATTAACCATGATGCTAATTGATTGTCTTCTTCTTCATCATGTCCACGGCCAATCGTTCCTGCCAATGCTTCTGTTTTTAATGCATAGCCATTACGTACATACAGACGCTCTGGTGTTGAACCAATAAAGCAATGCTCGCTATCTAACGCCATCATAAAATGAAAACTATGACTGTTCGCTTTGCGACTCGCTTTTAAAAACTGAGCAGATGATAAGTCTTGATCGAGCGTTAATGTCGTTTTACGCGCAAGAACCACTTTCTCAAACTGTTTGTTTGAAATAGCCGTCAGAGCTTTATTGACCATATTAGTCCAATCTGCTTTTTCTGGCGTGTTAATGCGTTGGGTCACCCGACAATGTAATTCAGATAATGAAGAGAAATGCTCGACAAGTTTATCTAGTGTCGATAGTAGACGTGAATTATCGTCTGATAGATTCACCATGATCTGCCAAGAGGAGGCTAAACGGCTGATTTCTACTTGTGGCAAAAAGAAAAAAGACGACATACAACGTCGATTACGTTCAGTACGACCATCAAAAGAACGACCACCCCAGATACGTTGCTGTGGCGCTAACACTTTTTGTGCAGCACCTGGATCAGTAAATGTCTTCACTTGCCCTACGACCGCAACTTCTTCTTGGCCATCTCGAGATTGCCAATAAAACTTAGGGTATACAGGTTGAGCTTCTAGCCAGTCAATCAGTTGTTCGCCAATAGACCAATCCAATTCAAGACAGATAGTATGGGATGACGTTGCCTGCGTAATTTGATGACGAATCGATTCAATGGCATTTTGAAAAGTGGACAAATTAACCTCTCTTGATCGTTTTCAGCCATCATGGCAACCGTATTGCACAAGCGGTATTGCTTGCTATTTCCTTGTATGAACTAGTTATTCTAGCAAAAGGTTTGAAAATAAAAAATAATTCACATCAATTGTATGTCTAAAAAATAAAACTATTATCAAATTTTGCTTATTTATGTAAATCTAAAACAATGTGAATTTTCCTTAATTGCACATATATCAACCAATGCTGCTCATTATCAAAAGAAATGGCAAAAGCCTCTTTCTCAGTAGTAAATATTGCTGATGCGAATTTTGCGTGATTATTTTCTAAAAATTGTTTCTCAGTCCCCTAGAAATAGTGTAATTTGAGTCTATAACGTATTTTTTTCATCAGGGTTTCACCATGCAAAATATTGGAATGTCATCAAAACTTAGCAGTGTATGCTACGACATCCGTGGTCCAGTTCTTAAACATGCTAAAAGAATGGAAGAAGAAGGTCACAAAATTCTTAAACTAAACATTGGGAATCCCGCCCCATTTGGCTTTGACGCCCCTGATGAAATCCTAGTTGATGTGATTAAAAACCTGCCAACGTCGCAAGGTTACTGTGATTCAAAAGGCATCTACTCTGCTCGTAAAGCGGTAGTTCAGCATTATCAACGTCGTGGTCTATTAGATTTAGATGTAGAAGATGTCTACATCGGTAATGGTGCTTCAGAGCTTATCGTAATGGCAATGCAGGCGTTATTGAACAATGGCGATGAAATGCTAGTACCTGCACCTGACTATCCATTATGGACGGCATCAGTAGCACTTTCTGGTGGTAAGCCAGTTCATTACCTATGTGATGAAGGTGCAGATTGGTACCCAGATCTTGACGATATCAAAAAGAAAATCACACCGAATACTAAAGGTATTGTACTAATCAACCCGAACAACCCAACGGGTGCTGTATATAGTCGTGATTTCTTATTACAAGTGGTTGAGATTGCACGCCAAAATAACCTAATCATCTTTGCTGATGAAATTTATGACAAAGTACTTTATGACGGTGCAGTTCATACAACATTAGCAACACTAGCTCCCGATCTTTTAACTGTAACGTTTAACGGTCTATCGAAAGCGTACCGTGTGTGTGGTTTCCGTGGTGGCTGGATGTTCTTGAATGGTCCTAAAGATCACGCTCAAGGCTATATTGCCGGTTTAGATATGCTGGCTTCAATGCGTTTGTGTGCCAACGTGCCAATGCAACACGCGATTCAAACTGCACTAGGTGGTTATCAAAGTATTAATGAGCTTCTGCTTCCGGGTGGGCGTTTATTAGAGCAACGTGACAAAGCGTATGACTTAATTACTCAAATCCCAGGCGTAAGTTGTGTGAAGCCAAAGGGGGCAATGTACTTATTCCCTAAACTTGATCCTAAGATGTACAAGATTAAAGATGATCAGAAGTTTGTTCTAGATTTCTTAATCAAGGAAAAAGTGCTGTTAGTTCAAGGCACTGGCTTTAACTGGCCAAAACCCGATCACTTCCGCATCGTAACACTGCCTCGTGTTGACGATTTAGAAACGGCAATTGGTCGTCTAGAGCGCTTCTTACATACTTATAAGCAGTAATTGATCTAATCTCAATCACGCGAATATAAAATGAAAAATAGAGCCTGCTGAATTTGCAGGCTTTTTTATATTTAAAAAACAGTGAACACTATGAACGCTGACGTACAAATTGATTTTGAACAATTGAGTCCAAAAATATCTCACTTTTTATGCATTTAAAGTCTATTGATGCCTCTAAATCACCAAACAGTGACGAACCACCACCTAAAAGTACTGGAATCGTGGTAATAATCATCTCATCAATCAGATCTTCTTTTAAGAAATTTTGAATCGTAACTCCGCCATCAATATACAAATTCATAAATCCTTTTGCATGGATTTGATCTAATACTTCTTTCAATGGGCCTTTTACTAAAAAGATTTTATCTTCATAGCCATCAGGTACTGAAGTCATCGTGTTGCTCAATACAAAAACAGGTTTTGAATAAGGCCAATCGATACCAAAGCTCAATACCATATCTAACGTATTACGCCCCATCACTAACGCATCAATACTAGCTACATGCTTAGCATAACCCATGTCATTACCTTCTGGATTAGGGATCGCATGTAACCAATCTAATCCCCCATTTTTATCCGCGATATATCCGTCTAGGCTTGTTGCTATAAATACGACATTTGACATATTTGAATTCTCTATTTTATTAACACTAAGCGACACACCCTTTAGGCGTCATATTAAAATGGCGTTTAAACTCTCGGCTAAATTGTGATGTACTGGTATAGCCTACAGAGTGAGCAGCATCATTAACACGTCGTCCTTCTAGTTGAATCAACTCTTTGGCTTTATTCAAACGCACTTTTTTCAAATATTGTAACGGAGACTCTAACGTGACTTTACGAAACGCCGAATGAAACGCAGACACGCTCATATTGGCTTCTTCAGCTAAGTTTTGTACTGTTAATCCATCCGCATAAGATTGGTGCATTTTATTCATCGCTTTAGCGACTCTGGCATACTGGCCATCATGATGTGCTAAATTAAATAATACATGCCCTTCTGTGCCAGTCAGTACTCGATAGACAATTTCATTTAATAAAGACTCACCCAATAATTTCGTATCGAGATCGCTATGTAGTGCCAGCATCAAGCGCTTACAACTATCAAGCATGTCATCAGCCATTTTAACTGATGTAAGGCCAAAGCCATCTTGATTTGATTGTACGGGCGCTTGAAAATTAGCGGCCTCTAGTTCATTAACCAGACGATGAAGTAAGGTTGAATCAACATTGATCGTTAAACCAAGTAATGGACTATCATCTTCAGGAAAGGCTTCACATTCTAGTGGCATTGGCACACCGACAACCAGATAATCATCAGGTCCATAATGCACAGGCTGATTACCAATATGTATGTGTTTATGCCCTTTACCCATCACAATAATACCCGATTGATAAACAAACGGCTGTCGTTGATTTCCTTTACTACTACGGTAAAACCACACGTTTGGGATTGCAGTTTCTCTTATACCTTCCAGATCATTAAAACCATAACGATCGGCATAGCTTTGCATTAAGTCACCAAGAGAATTCATCAGCGTTCCTTTATCTAATCAAGATCACATCTATTACTTTATTTTTTGAAAATACAGTCAATTGTAGAAATAGGCAATAAAAATCCATAAATTCACCTTACAAAAGCAACAACCCAAGACTAATATGCACTTATTGAAATAATAAGTTCTAAAAAATAGAACATCACCTTTTGGAAGAAATGAGGTAAAGCAATGAAATTCTCTTACGTTAACCCGACACAAATCCATTTTGGCCAAGGTCAAATTGCAGCAATCGCTACATCTATTCCACAAGATCAAAAAGTATTAGTGATTTATGGTGGTGGTTCAATTAAAACAAACGGTGTTTATGACCAAGTAGTTACTGCACTTTCTGACCATTCTTGGATTGAGTTTTCAGGCGTTGAGCCAAACCCAACGGTTGAAACATTAGATAAAGCAGTTGCTATCGCAAAAGCAGAAAAGGTTGATTATATTCTTGCTGTGGGTGGTGGATCAGTTATTGATGGTTCAAAATACGTTGCAGCTGCAACAAAGTACGACGGTAACGGTTGGGATATCCTAATTGGGCAGCACACTGTGACAGAAGCGGTGCCACTAGGCGCGATTTTAACGCTACCAGCAACAGGCTCTGAGTCTAACTCTGGTGCGGTAATTACTCAAAAATCGACACAAACTAAACTGCCTTTCATGGCAGCGGCAGTACAACCTAAATTTGCGGTTCTTGATCCTGATTCAATGAAAACACTACCAGAGCGCCAACTAACAAATGGTTTAGTCGATGCTTGGGTTCATACCTGTGAGCAATACCTAACGATGCCTGCTGGTGCAATGGTTCAAGATGGTTACGCAGAAACTCTACTTCGTAATTTATTAGTTCTTGGTGAGCAATACGACAACCGTGATAATAACGAATGGCGTTCAAACCTAATGTGGACAGCAAACCAAGCTTTAAACGGCCTTATTGGTACTGGTGTTCCTCACGATTGGGCAACACACATGATTGGTCACGAACTGACAGCGCTTTATCATGTTGATCACGCTCGTTCTTTATCTATCATTCAGCCATCTTTACTTCGTAACCAAATCGAAGCAAAACGCGTGAAACTAGAACAAATGGGTAAAAACGTCTTTGGTTTAGAGGCTTCTGATGATTTAGCAGAGCGCACAATCATTGAAATCGAAACGTTCTACCATAGCCTGAATTCTCCAACAGAGCTAACTGAGCACGGCGATGATAAAGCAGCAGCCATTGATGCGATCATCAAACAACTTGAAGCTCATGGCATGGTTGCTCTAGGCGAACATCAAGCGATTACCCTTGAGGTATCTCGTGAAATCCTAGAAGATGCTGTGAAGTAATATTATACCAATCGTAGTAAATAACTGATCATCCTAGCTGGTTAAAATGCTCGATAACTGCGTTAAAATTTTTGATTGTAGAATAACTACTTATCGAAAAATTTCGCCTTATTCTCAAGCATTTTTCCTGCGCTATTTCTGAACACTTACTTACTGTGATTGGTATTACTTCTCCATAAATATCGATACTAAATAAAAAGCCGATTCAGCATAACAGTCATGTTTTCTGAATCGGCTTTTCTTATTCTTAATAGGCTTATATTACTTAATTACAGGCTTCTTTCTTCGCTCCCACTGCGTTATAAAGGCAACAGAAGCAATAATTATTGCAGCACCTAACCACAGTCGTCCTGGTGGAGCCCAACCAAATACAATCCAACCGGCTAATACATTCAATGGTAACTTTGCATGATCAAACGGTTGCACAAACGACGCATCAGCAACAGCGTATGCTTTTACGATAGCCCATTGAGCCAATGCCGTCATAACACCTGCACCAAATAATAATAACCACACATTCATACCGCTTGGTGTTTGCCAATCTGGTAACGCCAGTAAGATATTAAATGGAGTGATAAGAACCAAAAGATAAACCACCATGGTTGATGGTGAATCATTTGCCGACATTTTCTTAACCATTAGTGAATAACACGCCCAAAAGAACGCGGCGCCAATTGGTAATAAAGTTGCCCATGTAAAGCTATCTGCCCATGGCTCAAGAATGATCATCGCTCCAACAAAACCAGCTAATGTTGCACACCAACGAGCCGCCCCCACTTTCTCTTTTAAGAATAGGCCAGAGCCAATAGTCGCGAATAAAGGAGAGGTCATTAACAGTGCGATGCCTTGCCAAATTGGAACTGGATACGCCAGCGCCCACAACCAAAGTTGGATACCAATTACGGATAAGAATACACGCAACGCATGCATGCCAAAATGTTCCGTTCGAAGAGAATTACGCAACCCTAATGTGCGTAAATAAGGCAAGATGACGATCAACGCAATCCCATATTGAACTAAAGCAACCATCGTTGATGGAAGACCAAAGTTCATACTGACATATTGAGCAATACTGTTAACAATCGCAAAGGCAAGGCCTGCGGTTAACATCCAAGAAGCGCCTTGGACTGGTTGATGCTGAGACATAAAGAGCAATTCACATTAAAAAAAGGAAACAAATCATACGACTGTTCCCCTCTTTTGCCAACCGCTAAGCCCTAACAATCACATATAAACAGAGCTTATTAGTCATGATTAGCTCATAAACTTACGACTTAGGATTTTTAGCATCCATTTTTTGTGTTTTAACAGCAATCTTGCTCTTGGCAACCAATTTGGTGTGTTTAATATTGTTTTAGCATGAGAGAACGTTCGAAAGCCCTCAATACCATGATAGCTCCCCATACCTGAATCTCCGATCCCCCCAAAAGGCGCATCATCGGCAGCTACATGCATAATGGTGTCATTAATTGCCAATCCACCACTGTGTGTTTTCTGGCTAATGTCTTTAACTAATTTTTTATCTAATGACATAATATAAAGCGCTAATGGTCGCGGACGAGCCTGAATATAACTCAAGGCTTCTTCTATATCGTCATAGCCAATAATCGGCAAAATCGGACCAAAAATTTCTTCCTGCATAACCCGCATGTCTTCAGTAACATTTGTAATCAAATGGGGTAAAAACGAACGGCCTTGCTGATCCTTTATCTCGCCAATCGCGGTGATCTTCGCTCCCTTCTCTTGTGCATCATCAAGATAAGCCAGTAAACGATCGTATTGAGCTTGGTTAATAATATGACTGTACTCTCGTCGCCCTTTTTTCTCAGGAAAAGCCTGTAAAAAACGTTGGGTATAAAGCGAGATAAATTTATCTACCTTCTCTTTTGGCACAAACACATAATCAGGCGCTACGCATATTTGCCCAGCATTCATTGATTTACCAAGCATAATGGCATCAACCGCAGAAACTAACTCTGCATCTTCAGCAACTATCACGGGTGATTTACCCCCCAATTCAAGTGTGATTGGTGTAAGATTTTTAGCCGCAGCGCTAGCCACTAACTTTCCGACCTGAGTAGAGCCCGTAAATAGCAGATGATTAAAAGGCAATTGGGAAAATTCAGCGGCAATGTCGCTTTCCCCTTCTATAATGCAAACATGCTCAGAGAGATCCGAAAATACACGACGAAGTATTTGATTTGTTTCAGGGGTGTATTCACTCAACTTCACCATGACACGGTTTCCCGCAGCTATCGCTGTCACAATTGGAGCAATACTTAAATATATCGGAAAGTTCCACGGAACAATCACACCAACCACGCCTAGCGGTTGATAACAAATCGAAACCTTAGAGAGAGAAAGCAGTAAGCCTGCATGGCGCTTTTTTATTTTCAGCCATTTAGGTAATTGCTTACGCGTATAATTGATGTGTTGAATAGAAGGCATTAAATCACAAATGGTGGAATCGAAATGACTTCGAAAACCATAATCATTTTCTAATGCAGATACCAAAGCGCCTTTTTCAGCTAAAAGTGCCGTTTTTAACCCGTTCAATAACGCGAGTCGATCATCCTTTGAAGGATAAGGCGAGGCTTGATAGGCTTGTTGCAGCTGTTCAAATTCATCCGATAAATTAACGACACTACTCATGAGCTTATTCCATTCAGCAAAGTGAATCTTATTATAGCAATCCATCTTCATGAACTAAATAACACTAATTTAAGCGTGTGTTCTTGCTCTCTTTTTCAAATAACTCATTGATCTTTTTGTAACAAAGCTGTAATGATATATCAGTAGCAATAACTTCGAGAACAACAATAATGAATAAACCAATCGATATTACGTTATCCCAACACTGGGAAGATCGCATCAGTAACGAACAGAAGTTACGTCGTAATGATCAGCGCAGCGTTTTTCAACGAGATCGTGCTCGTATTCTCCACTCTGCCGCTTTTCGTCGCCTTCAAGCAAAAACTCAAGTTCATGGTCCCGGTAGTGCCAATGATTTTTATCGCACCCGCTTAACTCATTCCTTAGAGGTATCACAAATAGGAACGGGGGTAGTTGCTCAGCTTAAATTAAGACAACCGGAATTTCGCAATCTATTAACCTCTACCAGTTTGATGGAGAGTATCTGTTTAGCTCATGATATCGGCCATCCTCCTTTTGGGCACGGTGGGGAAATTGCACTTAATTATATGATGCGTGATCACGGTGGCTTTGAAGGCAATGGCCAAACTTTGCGAATTTTAAGTAAGTTAGAACCTTATACTGAACATTTCGGTATGAACTTAGCAAGAAGAACCCTACTTGGTGTTTTAAAGTACCCCGCTTTCTTAGATCAGGTTCATTCAAGTTACCGACCTGAGCCTGTGACTAATTTGCGACACTTAAAATCGATTGAATGGCATCCACCTAAAGGTATTTATCGTGATGATACTCAGATCCTAGATTGGATTTTGGCTACATTATCAGAGCACGATAGAACCCTGTTATCTACGCTTCGCTTCCAAAAAGAAAATGACAACGCGCATCGTAAAACACGCTTTAAATCTATTGATTGCTCTATTATGGAGTTGGCGGATGATATTGCTTATGGTGTTCATGACTTAGAAGATGCGATAGTGATGGGAATTGTCACTCGTAATCAGTGGCAAGAATCAGTAGCCAGTAAGCTTGCAGACTGCGGTGATGAATGGTTTGAAGAAAATATTGAAACCATCAGTGATAAATTATTTTCTGGTCTTCAATATCAACGTAAAGATGGGATTGGCAGCATCGTAAATGCCCTGTTGACGTCAATTAGCATTAAAAAAACCACCTTTGAAGAAGAGCCTGAATTCGAATCAGAATTATTGCGTTGGAATGCATATTTAAGCCCACCAATGACCTATGCGTTAGATATTCTGAAAAAATTTGTTGGCCAATACGTAATACATAATTCTGAAATGCAGCGAATTGAATACAAAGGCCAGCAAATTGTGATGGAGATTTTTGATGCGCTTAATTCAGATCCTGAGCGTTTATTGCCTGAAAATGATAAACGAGAGTGGCAAGAGGCTATCGCTTCTGGGGGGAATGCGCATCGAGTCATAGCTGATTATATCGCAGGCATGACCGATGGCTATGCCCAGCGTTTATATAATCAGCTATTTGTTCCTATTTGACCGAATACTAATCCAATACTAAGAGATAAAAGAACTACTCTGAACGGTAGTTCTTTTGGTATACCCCTTCAGGCATTTGGCTAATATGAAATTCAATCATGTTATCGAATGCCGTTAGAATCGAACCAAATTTGTCCAACTCTTTAGTTTCGGCTGACTCACCATCAAGCTGGCTTAATACATGATACCCAGCTTCTGCCGTTGATAAGGCATTGTCTTTTGGCGCTTTTCGAACACGATAGTTACCAGATAACTCGGTATCAAGATGTACTTTTGGTAATGAATGCAGATTCGTCGAAAGCTGCCACATTTTATAAGCTTTCTTCCATGTTCCATCCAGTAAAATCACACGTTGTTTCTGCTTTGTCTGATTTGATACTGATGAAATCGCCTGACTGGTACCATCTAAAAACAACACTTGATGTTGGTATTGTTCGTCGGCCAATAGAGTATTTAGCTCTGTGTGGTCTGTGAAATTTTCACCGATAAAAGTGCGGCAATTTACCAAACTTAACGATAAGATCTTTGCTGTTCCCAATGGTCGCTTAGCTTCTGTGGGATGCTGTAGTATGATGAGTTCAACCTCAGTAGAGATCGGTGTTATCCACTCACAGATACACGCTTTTTTTGTTTTTAGACATTGAAGACAGAATCGAATCACAAGGAACCTTTGATTTGTTTAAATTACTCTTTCCCATTTTAGTCATGCTTGGTCTTGCACAACTGACTCCGGTATCAGATTTTTTTGTTTGGGACAGAAGCTTAATTCAACAAGGGGAAATTTGGCGATTAATAACAGGTAACTTTACCCATACTAACCTTCCTCATTTAATGATGAATGCAGCTGCTTTAACTGTATTTTGTTTTATTTTTAAGGATATGTTAAACCCTAAAAAGTTATGGCTATTACTGCTCTCTATCAGTTTGCTGACAGGATCGTTTTTATTGCTTTCACCCATGCAATCTTATGTCGGATTATCGGGTGTGTTACACGGTTTATTTATCTGGGCAGCCATTGAAGACATTAAACAACAGCGCAATACTGGTTGGCTATTATTAATCGGTGTACTGGCTAAAATAGCTTGGGAGCAATACTTTGGAGCAAGTACTTCCACCATTTCTCTTATCAATGCAAAAGTCGCCACCGAAGCCCATCTTATTGGAGCACTTAGTGGTGGAATGCTCCAATTAGTCAGTTATATTTTAATGCTTAATAAAGCTTCTGACGTCCCAAAATAGAGTGAGATAACGTCGTACCATCCACTAATTCTAGCTCTCCTCCCATAGGAACACCATGAGCAATTCGACTTGCTGATACTTTGTGTTCTTGACATATTTCAGCAATGTAATGTGCTGTTGCTTCCCCTTCAACGGTTGGGTTTGTTGCGAGAATCACTTCTTTAATATCCCCACGCCCTAAGCGGTAGTCAAGTAAATCTAGCCCTATATCACTTGGCCCAATACCATCAAGAGGAGATAAATGCCCCATTAAAACAAAATAACGTCCAGAGAATTGCCCCGTTGCTTCAACGGCAACAATATCAGCAGGACTTTCAACAATGCATAGCTCTCCACTGATCTGACGTTTTGGATTTAAACAGATGGCACACGTCTCTTCTTCAGTAAACGTTCGGCACTCTGAACAATGACCAATTTCAGACATCGCACGAGACAGAGAATCGGCTAATTGCATTCCCCCTTGACGATTACGTTGTAAAAGATGAAATGCCATTCGTTGAGCTGATTTCGGTCCAACCCCTGGGAGACATCGTAACGATTCCATTAATTGTTCTAATAGACCACTGGTACGCATAGTTTTTATATTCCAGAAAAGAAAAAGGCAGCCACTTAGCCGCCTAATTTACCAAGATAAATCGTAATCTATCCTAATATTTATTATCTAAGAAAACTTAGAATGGCATTTTAAAGCCCGGTGGCATTTGCATTCCACCTGTAACACCAGCCATTTTTTCTTTTTGTGTTTCTTCAATACGACGAGACGCATCATTGAACGCTGCAGCGATCAAATCTTCTAGCATATCTTTTTCGTCTTCTTCCATTAGGCTTGGATCGATTTCAACACGACGCACACTGTGAGAACCAGTGATGGTTACTTTAACAAGGCCTGCACCTGATTCACCAGTCACTTCTGTGTTTGCGATTTCTTCTTGTACTTTCTGCATGCGATCTTGCATTTGCTGGGCTTGCTTCATCAAGTTGCCCATGCCGCCTTTTCCACCGAACATAATTATTCTCTCTTAAGTTTACTTCTCTATTATTAAGAAAATGGGGATGAATATTGTAATTTCAACCCATCGGAATATTTTACTTTAGAATGCGTGAGCGACGTTTAAATCGGTCTTACGCTCTCTTGATCTATTTCTGCACCAAATCTCTGCATAAAGAAATTTACGTGCGGATCTTGCTGTAGGCTTTGATACGCCGTCTGTAATTTTGTTTGGTACATTTGTTCGCGCAACTCTAAAGGTGTCGTTCCTTCAGTGCTGATATCAATTGATACGTTGACGTCTTTATTTAACGCCTGACTCAACGCTTGCGTAATCAATTCATTGGCTTTGTCACCATTTAAATGTGATTGTTCCGCTCTCAAATGTAACGCTATTTGATTATCTTGCTCAACAAAAGAAGAGTTTAAGACCAATTGTTGAATAAGCTTTGGTAATGTTGTTAATGACATTGCCAATGCTGACCATGGATCTTGCTTTGATGATTCGTCCACCAATAGCTGCACCATCTCCGGTGTTTTCTCATGCTCTAACGCTTGTTTTAACTTGGTTGGCGTAATATCACTTGCTACCTTTTTAACTTCAGGCTGCATTGATTTCCAACGATAAGGTTCTTCTGGTTTCTTCTCTTGTGCTGCTGAGTTTCCAATTTGCGACACCTGAGTACGAGGCGCTAAATGTTGCTTCTCAGCAATACGTTCTAGCACTGAACTCGTTTTTTTCTTATCGGATGCCGCACTAGACTTTTTTGAGCCAGTACCATTGTTTGTGTTAGCTAAATTATTTTTTGCACTGCGTAACTGATTACGAACGCCTAGCAAACCACTTTTTGGTGGTGTCACAGGGGCTTGCTGTGCTGTCTGTGGTTGTTCCTGCATTACTTGATGCGGAGTTCCCATCGGTGGAGCATCATACACTGGTGGCTGCTCTGACTGCGCTGGTGGCACATATTGATTCTGTGCGTATTCTTGTTGCGGTGGTTGAGCAACTTGAGGTGCCTGACGCTGTGCTGGCGTTTGAGGTCTCATTGCTGCTTGATTTTGATTCACCGGTGCCGTTGGTTGCTGTCTTAATACAGGAGCCGCTGTTGTTTGCGCCGCTTGAGGCTCTGTAGCTGGTACTGCGACAGGTTGAGCATCTAGCTGTTGTGCATGAACAGGACGAAACGCGACCATTCTTAACAACATCATTTCAACGCCTGTTTTTTCCGTTGGCGCTAACGGTAAATCTTTACGACTCTGTAGGGCAATTTGATAAAAAAGCTGTACTTCTTGTGGTGATAACTGGCCACTTAATAGCTCAATACGCTCTGCATCTGGTTGAGATTTATCCAAGGTTGCTGGCAATGCTTGATACATGGCTAATTTATGCAATTGATTAGCGATTTCTTTTGCTAATCCATCCCACTCAATTCCCATATCAGCGAGATCATTCACACAGCTCATTAGTGTCTGCATGTTTTTGGTGCTAATCGCTTCTAAAATGCGAACGGCTTGATCGGTATCTAGTGTCCCTAACATCGCAGAAACGATATCAGTAGTAACAGAACCATTACCCAGTGCAATCGCTTGGTCAGTCAAACTCAGCGCATCACGCATACTGCCATCGGCAGCGTGTGCAATAAGTCCTAGCGCTCTCGCATCTTTGGTCACTTCTTCTTTATCTAAAACAAAATCAAGTTGTTCATGAATTTGATCAACGCTGATGTGTTTTAAATGGAACTGCAAACAACGAGATAAAATCGTCACAGGTAATTTCTGTGGATCGGTCGTTGCTAATAAGAATTTGACGTATTCTGGCGGCTCTTCCAATGTTTTTAATAACGCATTGAAACTGTGGCGCGACAGCATATGAACTTCATCGATCAAGTAAACCTTAAAGCGACCACGCGCAGGTTTGTATTGAACATTATCAAGTAGCTCACGTGTATCTTCTACCTTGGTTCTAGAAGCCGCATCGATCTCAAGTAAATCAACGAAACGTCCTTCGTCAATTTCTTTACAGGTAGAACACACACCACATGGCGTCGATGTGATCCCTTCTTCACAGTTCAGCCCTTTTGCGAACAAACGTGCAATGGTGGTTTTACCCACACCACGAGTCCCGCTAAATAAGTAAGCGTGATGAAGTCGATTATGGTCAAGTGCGTTTTCCAACGCCGTAAGCACGTGAGGTTGGCCTACCACATCTTTAAAATGATGTGGACGCCACTTACGCGCCAGAACTTGATAGCTCATAGAATACAGCCCAAAATAAAATAGATCTAAATCGTAGCACAGCAAAAAAATGAGATCTCCCTTGATAGAGAGATCTCACTCAATTTATTGTGTATATGAAGAATTAGTGACCAGCAAACTCACAAATGCTGTACACGTTTAAACCTAGACCTTCTAAACGAGTTTGACCACCGATTTCTGGTAGGTTAATAACAAACGCAGCATGCTCAACATCACCACCAAGTTGACGGATCAGTTTCACTGTTGCTTCAATCGTACCGCCAGTTGCTAGTAGATCATCTACTACTAATACTTTATCGCCTTCAACAATCGCATCAGTATGGATTTCTAACGTATCAGTACCGTATTCAAGATCATACGTTTGTGCAATTGTTGGACGAGGTAACTTTCCTGGTTTACGAACAGGAATAAAACCGACACCTAATTCTAATGCTAATGGTGCGCCAAATAAGAAGCCACGAGCTTCAGTACCAACGATCTTAGTGAAACCGCCTTGCTTATATTTTTCTACAAGTAGCTGGATAGTCGCTTGGTATGCTTTTGGGTCTTCCATTAAGCTTGTTACATCACGAAACATGATGCCAGCTTTTGGGTAATCAGGAATAGATTTGATGCTGTTTTTAATCAGCTCTAGTGTTTCTGTCGACATGATTTTGTCCTACTCTGCCAAAATATGGCATTAAAATAAATTAACCGACTTATGTTATTCACTTTCTTTGCCGTGAGCAAGTATTACCCGTCGAGATGAGTTGTCGATCAAATCCCGATTAATCTTCACGATTCATTGAAAAATTAAGAGCTTGGAATAGTTGAGAACCAGTAAAGAAGTATAATTGCCAATACAAGCAACAGAACTTTTACCCACACGATTGGCGCTAAACTGATTGATATAATAAAACTCACAACAATCATAAATTGTGCTTTCTTTTTTATGGAGGCTTTAATAGTTTTACGATCTTGCCATTCAACAATAGGAGGGCCAAGAGAGGAATGTGTTAATAACCAATTATTCATACGTGGAGAAGTACGCATGAACCCTGCGCTCGCTAATAATAAAAAAGGTGTGGTCGGTAATAGGGGAAGGAATATACCGATAATTCCTAAGATTAACGCAATACTTGCCAAAATAAACCAAAATGCTTTATGTGAAAAATGCAAATTACTGTCTCTACATATACTGGATAACTTCATTTTTACGCTATCTGCATACATTAATCAACAGAGGTAAAACTCAACTCTAATTTAAAGCTACTACAGCCTAAATTATTTAATAACAATCGATTACGTTGCATGATCGGAAAGCGATGTACCTTATTTTTTGCAGCATTTAGCACTAACTGTTCACCTGCATGCAAAATATGTCGCTCTCTCTTATTTTCCCATACAGCGTCTAATCCTGCGGATAAAATAAATAAAGCTTCGTCTGCCAGATCAACGTAACCAAAAATAGCTGACATCGGCTGTGCATTATCTATTGTTACCATCCCTTTTTCTATTGATTCCAACATACTTGGAAGTGTATTTAATGAGATATTTTGATCTCGTATAAAATCATTAAAAAATGCTCGGATCAATAAACAAGAAACGACACTGCTCTCACCACCAGTATTAGAATCCACCAAATAGAAAAATAAACGACCATCTAATAACCATTCGTAATCAAAGATTAATGGCATGCCGTCAGTTGATTGAAGAAGACGATAGCCAAGTTTCCAATCACCATGCTGAGCATCACTCTCTGGCAACAGTTCAAATAATAATTCTCGTCCAACATTTGGTTCTTTTTGTAAATAATCTAAATGCCAGTGCAATTCATCATTACAACTTCTATCCATTTCTGATGTTCTAAACCATTGACTGGAAAAGTCCTGCATTCGATAAGAACTCTCTTCACTTAACTTCAATGCCGATGCTAATGATTTAATAAGAATAGAGACATCCGTGATAGGTTTTACTAAAAAGTCTTTTGCTCCTAAACGTAATACTTTGGCTACATCCTGCATATCACCACTGCCTGAGATAACAATGATAGGTAACATTGGGTACTCGAGAACCGCCTCTTCAACGAATTCAATGCCATTTAAAATCGGCATTGCTAAGTCACACAGCAGAACATCGGGCAACGAATGTTGTAGCATTTGTAAGCCTTCTAATCCATTACTCGCTTCTTTGACATTACATGAATAGCTTTCTAAAACGGCTCTGACAATTGAACGAAACGTTGGGTCATCATCTACAATTAAGACATCTTTATTCAATAATAGATCTTCTACTGGTACTTTATTTTCACGCACTCTTTTTTTACATTGCTCTACCGACATACGACTACCCTCTGCACGTTCCCTTGGCGAATAATGAATAATTCCCTTACTATTTAATTTATCACTCAGAATAAATTTAGTTCGAGATCAGGTTGAGTACAAATATTTTTCAATAAGATTGTTAATAAGTGTAAGCTTAAGCGCTTATGTGGACTTTTATTTATAAAATTTCACTTTAGTTGACTTATAACAACACGTACCTTAGGGTTTTAGTTACACTTTAGCGCTAGAAAAAACAGAGAGTATCTCAATATAATGAAATTAGATGATTTAAATTTGTTTCGACAGGTGGTCGATAATGGCAGTTACACTGCTGCCTCAAGAAAGACACTGATCCCTGTAGCGACAATTACTCGTCGGATTCAAGCTTTAGAAGATTCTTTAGATATTCGCTTACTCAATCGCCATGCTCGCAAACTATCATTAACAGAGTCGGGACAGAAATTTTACGATGAATGCGCCCCAATTTTAGCGACTTTAGTTAATATGAGTGAATGCTTAGGTGAAGAGTGTCGCGGAGCGGCTGGTAAGCTCAAAATCGCTGCGCCCTCTAATCTCACAAAACGCATGATCCAACCGATATTAAATAAGTTCATGTTACTCTACCCAAACATTGATATTAACTTAACAATGAGCAATCAACCGGAGCAACTTGATCCTACTGATTGGGATATCATTTTTAGAGTAGGAAGACAGCGTGACTCTTCACTTATTGCCCGTCAAATTGGCTCTTTAGAAGATATTTTGGTTGCTAGCCCTGCTTATTTAGAGGCGAATTCAGAGCCGAGTCATGCTCAAGAACTTCATAAACATAGCTTATTAAAAGGCCACCCATTAATGCGTTGGCGCTTAACAAATGGTGAAGGTGAATCGGTTACGATTACTGACGCTGGTCGCTTTGAAGCGAGTGAGTTGAATGTTATTCGAATGGCTTGTTCTGATGGTTTGGGGATCACATTAATGCCAGACATCATGATCAGTCGTTATATTGCTGATGGTTCGCTAGTGCGTGTTCTTAAAAATTGGTCTGCTAACCCTAGAGACATTTATATGATCTACAATCATAAAGATCATCAACCAGAAAAAGTTCGTCTCTTTATTGATTTCGTAAGTAACCATATTGCCGAGTGATACCCATTTAGTTTTGTCTAAAAGAATGATCAAAAAAGCCTGTGAATATCACAGGCTTTTTTATATTAATCAATTAGATAATCATACCAATCACAGTAAGTAAGTGTTCAGAAATAGCGCAGGAAAAATGCTTGAGAACAAGGCGGATTTTTTGATAAGTAGTTATTCTACAATCAAAAAATTGAACGCAGTTATCGAGCAGTTTAACCAGCTTGGATGATCAGTTATTTACTACGATTGGTATTACACACCTTCGTTATAAATATCTAGGCTTGCAATGTCTTGAGCTTCACTGTCTTGCTTAGCATCATCACCGCGCAATCCTTCAATGTGCTCAAGATATTCTTGGTCAATATCACCCGTTACATAGTGTGCATTGAACACAGACGTTTCAAAACGCTCTATCTCACGGTTACCACAACCAACAGCATCAACAAGATCTGGTAGGTCTTGGAAGATTAACGCATCTGCACCTATTTGCTTACAGATCTCATCCACTTCACGGCCATGAGCAATTAATTCGTTCGCACTTGGCATATCAATACCATACACATTCGGGAAACGAATCTCTGGTGCTGCTGATACCATATAAACGTTTTTCGCACCTGAATCACGAGCCATTTCAATGATTTGCTCTGATGTAGTACCACGAACGATTGAATCATCAACCAGCAATACGTTTTTATCTTTAAATTCTGAACGAATTGCGTTCAGTTTACGACGTACTGATTTTTTACGCTCTTGCTGACCAGGCATGATAAACGTACGACCAACATAACGGTTTTTCACAAAACCTTGGCGGTATGGCTTATTAATAATTTGTGCAATTTCAAGTGCAATATCGCATGAGGTTTCAGGAATAGGCAGAACGACATCAATATCTAAGTCTTCCCACTCGCGCTTAATTTTCTCGCCTAAGCGTTTACCCATCTCAACACGAGCGCTGTACACTGAAATTTTATCAATGAATGAATCAGGGCGAGCGAAGTAAACAAATTCAAAGATACATGGGTTTAATTTTGGATCATGAGCACATTGTTGTGTGTATAAACCACCTTCAAATGGAGCATAAATTGCTTCACCTGGTGCAACATCACGAACAAAGTCAAAACCAACCGCATCAAGTGCTACTGATTCAGACGCAACCATGTATTCTGTACGACCTTCGACTTCACGCTTACCTAAGCATAAAGGACGAATACCGTTTGGATCACGGAAGGCAACCATACCGTGGCCAATAACCATAGCAGCTACCGCGTATGCACCACGAATTTGTTCGTGTACGTTAGCTACCGTTTTAAAAATATCTTCAGCAGTAAGAGGATAATGTGTTGTTGCATCAAGGTGGTGAGCAAAGATGTTTAATAGCACTTCAGAATCTGAAGTCGTATTTACATGTCGGCGCTCTTGTTCAAATAAGGTCTCACGGATTTCATTCGCATTGGTTAAGTTACCATTGTGCGCTAATGTGATCCCAAAAGGTGAGTTTACATAGAAAGGTTGAGCTTCTGAAGCGCTTGAGCTACCTGCTGTAGGGTAACGAACATGGCCAATACCTACATTACCTTGTAGACGTTGCATGTGTTTTGCTTCAAATACATCCTTCACCAAGCCGTTCGCCTTTCTCAGACGGAAACGATTGCTTTCTATGGTAATAATACCAGCAGCGTCTTGGCCACGATGTTGTAACACTGTCAAAGCGTCATAAATTGACTGGTTTACAGGTGTTGCGCCTACGATTCCAACAATACCGCACATGTCCTAGAGTCCTCAATTTGCTAAAAAACTGGCGCTATTTAGCGCCAGGAAGAAAACTTGATGTATCCTTTAAGTAATCGAAGAACCATTCAATGACCACCGAAAATTGCGGTATCAATTGAGATTGCTTCCACCACTCAGAGTCTGATAATGAGGTAAAGGCATCGATAAAGAAAAGGACCGCGGCTATAATTAATACGCCCCTTAACCCACCAAAGACAATACCCAACACTCGATCAGTTCCTGATAATCCGGTTTTTTGAACTAGCTGTCCAACAACATAGTTCACCACCGCACCAACGATCAGTGTCGCTACAAACAAGGCAGCAATTGCACTGCCATTTCTTATCATTTCATCATGTATGTTTGTAAAATAAACCGCTAATTTAGGATAGAAGTTACTGGCGACAAAAAAAGCACCAAACCATATCACTAATGACAACGCTTCTTTTACAAATCCTCTAATCAAACTGATTAAAGCTGATAGGCTAATAACACCTAAAATGACAAAATCGATCCAAATCATAATTTATCTTTTCTCTGTTGCTGCGCATTTTAACAGAAAAATCCGCGACGCAAACGTTTTCTTATGGGTTTAGTGGTGTAAATTTAAGCAATTGACCATTTAAGCCAGTAATTTCTTTTAGTTTCGGTAACTGTTTCTCTAAATCAGGTTTCGAAACATCTGGACCGACAGCCACTCGTACTAAATCCCCTTTTTTAGGATCTTTAGGAAAAGTATGAGCTTGAAAGCCTTGCTTACGCAGTTTAAGAGCTAAATTTTGTGCATTATCTGCATTTCTAAACACGCCTAACTGAATAATCCATGCGCTTTTAGCGTAATCAATTTTTTTGGCTTCTGGTGCTGGTTTTTTCTCTACAATGGTAAGCACTTCTTTTTCAGGCTCCGCTTCAGATGACTCAATAGTCACCTCAACAGGCTCACCTGGAAGCTCTGCATCAAAGTCGACAGGCTCTTGGATTTCGAACTGCTCTACATCTTTAGAAAGCTCTGGTTTAATTGGAATGCTGGCAAATTCTTCTTGGTAATGTTTTTTCTTACCATCGAATACATCTGGTAAAACAATTACCCCAATAGCAACCAATATAATGGTTCCGACTAAACGTCGTTGAAATGGACTAGACACTCATGTTCCTCATGCTTCTTTTTTCCAGTAATCCCATACTTCACCAACCGTATGGAAAGAACCAAAAACTAAAATTAAATCATCATTATCAGCCTGCGTTAGCGCTACCTTAAAGGCATCTACAGGTGATGAATATTCTGTTGCTTCTACATCTATAACCGCGGTTAATTCACTCGCGTTAGCCGCTCTAGGGCCAGATAATGAAGCAGGATACCAAACATCAACACTTCCCGTGAACTCACCTAGAGTCGATTCAATGTCTTTATCATGTAACATGCCGACTACTGCATGTACTTTCTTATTTGGGAAACGCTGTCTTATTTGTTGTACGAGATAATTTGCTGAATGTGGGTTATGTGCAACATCAAGAATAATCGTTGGCTCACTCTCTTGATTGCCACGGCTTAAACGTTGCATTCGCCCCGGTAGACTCGCTAACGTTAACCCTTCAACAATATTAACATCTGTTAATTCTAACCCTGATGTTCCTAAAGCCATGATTGCCGTTGCAGCATTCGCTAGTGGTAAGTTTGGTAATGGCAGATCATTTAAATCAAATGCCCCACTTTTCCAAGACCACGTTTGCGCTTCAGAGTTCACGCTATAATCAAATTGATAACCGACTTGGTATAAATCAGCACCAATATCATCTGCATGGGCGGCAACACTAGATGGTGGATTTGGCTGACCACATATTGCTGGTTTTTCAGAGCGATAAATCCCTGCTTTTTCAAAACCAATTACTTCAATGTCATCACCAAGCCAATCAACATGATCAACCGCTAAACTCGTAATAATAGAAACATCATGATCAACAATATTTGTTGCATCTAAACGTCCACCAAGGCCGACCTCTAAAAGAACAACATCGACTTGATGCGCTTTAAAAGCCCACAAAGCAGATAGCGTACCAAATTCAAAAAGGCTTAAGGATGTTTCTTTACGCCACGCTTCAATCGCAGAAAAAGACTGAGTGATAAGTGAATCAGATAAATCGTTACCGTTGATACGAATACGTTCGTTGTAACGAATAAGGTGAGGAGAGCTATAAACGCCTACACGATAGCCGGCATTAAGTAAGATAGATTCCATTAATGCACAAGTAGAGCCCTTACCATTTGTTCCTGCAACAGTTATCACTGTTGGTGCAGGTTTGGTGAGTTTTGCTCGTTGTGCAACACGCTGAACGCGCTCAAGGCCTAAATCAATGGCACTTGTATGAATGCTTTCTAAATAACGAAGCCACACCGATAAATCAGATGTGGCTTTCGGAGAATCAAATGATGTCATAATTCAACTACTTCACTACGGAATATAGTGACAGTATATATGACTTAGGTTGCTGTTTTAAAGTAAGAACTAACAACCTTGCTCTCATTTAATTTGTTTTTTACTTTGGTCCATCAACAGAAACAACTAATGGAGAAGACTGATTCGTCATTTTCGCCATTAAACCACCGATGCGCTGACGCATTTCACGACGGTCAACAATCATATCGATTGCACCATGTTCAAGTAAGAACTCGCTGCGTTGGAAACCTTCTGGAAGATCTTCACGAACGGTTTGTTCGATAACACGGCGACCAGCAAAACCGATTAAGGCTTTTGGCTCACCAATATTAATATCACCTAGCATTGCTAAACTTGCTGATACACCGCCCATTGTTGGGTCAGTCAGTACAGAGAAAAATGGTAGGCCTTTACGAGATAAACGTGCTAATGCCGCACTTGTCTTTGCCATTTGCATTAGAGACATAAGTGCCTCTTGCATACGAGCGCCACCACTTGCAGAAAAACAAACTAATGGACAGTTGTTTTCAATTGCCGCATCAACCGCTTTAACAAAGCGAGCGCCAACAACAGAGCCCATTGAACCACCCATAAATGAGAATTCAAATGCACAAGCAACAACAGGTAATTCTAATAATGTTCCTTTCATTACGATAAGAGCATCTGTTTCATTACTTGATTTCTGTGCTGCTGAAATACGATCTTTATAGCGTTTTGAGTCTTTAAATTTTAAAAGATCTTTTGGCTCTAATTCTTGACCAATTTCTACACGGCCTTCTGCATCTAAAAACGTTTCTAAACGTTTACGAGCTTTCATTCGCATGTGATGGTCACATTTAGGACACACTTCTAAATTACGTTCTAGCTCTGCAGAATAAAGCACTTGTTCACATGACGTACATTTCGTCCAAACCCCTTCAGGGATCGATGCTTTACGTGAACTAACAATATTGCTTGTATTAAAAATCTTTTCAAGCCAACTCATGGACGACCTTTCTATTAGTGATCTCTCGCACCATCGCAAGAGAAATAAAATCAATTAAATAGATTAAACCATAAATAATAGCCAGTGTAGATAAAAAACTGGTTGTACCTATTTTCAAGATTGAACCTATATCAACTTTTTGCTGATTAAATACACATATTTAATCTCGTTGAAAGATCAATTATCCGGTAAAAATAGAGGACCTAATGGCACTCGTGGTAAATCCCATTCTTTTGGATAATCCACATCAATAAGATATAAGCCTTCAGCTTTAGCTGTTGGTCCCGCTAATTTACGGTCTTTTGCTTCTAGTAGCCATTGAACCCATTCCGGTTTTTGCTTACCTCTGCCTACTTCAATTAAGCTACCAGTAATATTACGCACCATATGATGAACAAAGGCATTAGCTTTAATATCAATCACGATAAAGTCCCCATGACGGGTTACTTTCAAGTGGATTAGATTACGCCAAGGGGTACGTGACTGACAACGAACAGCTCGAAACGAAGTGAAGTCGTTTTCACCCAATAAATACTGCCCAGCTTGGTGCATTAAATCAGCATCTAATGCTTCATGATAATGGCTAACACCATGACTAAAAATGGCGGGACGTTGGCGGTTATTAAAGATGATATAACGGTAACGTCGTGCTGTAGCGGTAAAACGAGCATGAAAATCTTCGGTAACTTCTTTAACCCAACGAACCGCTATATTTTTTGGTAAATTTGCGTTTACCCCTACCATCCATACTGGTAATTTACGGGTGCTATTTGTATCAAAATGTACGACTTGACCGGTTCCGTGTACTCCAGCATCAGTTCGGCCTGCACACATAACCTCAATAGGTTCATTCGCAACAATCATTAAGGCTTTTTCTAATTCTTCTTGGACACTCGTTACGTCTTTTTGACTCTGCCAGCCGTGATAACTGGCACCATCATATTCGATACATAAAGCTATTCGCATGATATTTGATTCTTTTTATTCAATAATACGCCATTATAAAAAAAGGCGGAGCTCACCGCTACCGCCTTTTTAAGATTATTGCCAATCTAAACTAATCAATTTGTCGCATTAATTTTTCAGCTTCAACTTTCAGTGCTGGATCATCACATCGCAATACTTCTTCTAGAAGCTCTAAAGCGCCTTTGTCATCAGACATCTCAATATAAGCTTTAGCTAAATCAAGCTTGCTTTGAGCATCACTATTTACATCAACATCATGAGAGCCTACATTACCTAGCATGTCTGGGAAGTCATCCAACCCAACATCTAAATTCAAATCTTCTTCTTCGAAGTCTGATTTATCTCCATTTTCAGTTTCTGCAATTAATGCTTCTATACTTAAGAAACGATCTTCACCGTGAGGATCACTCTCAACATTAGGTTGCTCTGACCAATCTTCATCTTCTAGTTCTGCTTCTGTATTTGATGCGTTATCTAAATTGAATCCGCTCCAATCACTCGCTCCATCATCCAGCATGCTATCAAGATCTAAACCAGAACTATCAAGATGAGTTAAGGCTTCTTTTTCTTCATCAGAAACTCGTGATTGAAAATCAAAAGCTGTTGGCTCTGATTTATCTTCATCTTCTGCTGCTTCATTTCTTAGCTCTGCGTGAATAATTTCATCAGAAGTATCTAATTCAGAATTAAACTCTTCAAGATCGTTACTGTCTTCATCTTCTAAAGCAGCCAATGCATCTTCTATTGATAGTCCTTCAAAGTCACTGTCATTATCATTATCATTATCATCAAGTTGAGTTTCATTGCTTGGTTGTGAAAAATCAACGGCACTGTTTTCTAAGAAGTCATCTAAAGAAAAATCATTTTCGTCGTCTTCATCTTCTACTTTATCTAAAGGCTCATCATTTTCAACGTCTAGCTCTTCAGTTTCAGCAAACAGATCATCTAACTCATCGTCAGTTTCTGACTCTAACTCTGACTCTTGAGCTTGTTCTGTCGTATCTGTACTTGGTATATCCAGTTCTACTGGCTCTTCAAGGTCAGACGACGCATCATCTTGCTCAGTTTCTAATTCAACTTCAGATTCAAGAAAATCATCAAGCTCATCGTCAACTTCTGACTCTTGAGCTTGTTCTGTCGCATCAATACTTTGTGTACCCAGTTCTACTGGCTCTTCAAGTTCAGACAATGCATCATCTTGCTCAGTTTCTAATTCAACTTCAGGTTCAAGAAGATCATCAAGCTCAAACGAAATTTCATCTTCTGCTTCCTCTTCTACCTCAGCTAAAGGCTCATCATTTTCAACGTCTAGCTCTTCAGTTTCAGCAAACAGATCATCTAACTCATCGTTAGTTTCTGGCTCTAACTCTGACTCTTGAGCTTGTTCTGTCGCATCAGCACTTGGTGTACCCAGTTCTACTGGCTCTTCAAGTTCAGACAATGCATCATCTTGYTCAGTTTCTAATTCAACTTCTGGTTCAAGAAGATCATCAAGCTCAAATGAAGCATCTTCTTTTTCTGTATCAGATTCAAATAATGAAATATCATCATCTTCGTCTTCATCAGCTTCAACTAACCAATCTTCATCACGAGGTGTGTCTTCTGAAAGTGCCTCTGATACTGCTACACCTTCTACTTCAGTATCATCGCCACGCTTTCCCGGAGTAGTTTCTTCCTCTTCAACATCATCACCAAGTAACTCATCTAAAAGTACGGTGCTGTCTTCATCTAGCTCAATTGTATCGTCTTCGTCTTCATCATCTAAAAACTCATCCAGAAGGGCTGTGCTATCTTCATCGATTTCTACACTGTCGTCGTCGTCACTCAGCTCTTCGTCATCATCAAGTAATTCATCAAGTAATGCCGTCTTTTCATCTTAGATATTTAAGTCAATGCTCTCTTCTTCATCA
>NZ_OMPC01000006.1 GCF_900312675.1 Aliivibrio sp. EL58
AGTAGGATGTGCTCACGTGTTTGTGGCATTGGACCATCTGTTGCAGCAACAACTAGGATACCACCATCCATTTGAGCAGCACCAGTGATCATGTTTTTAACATAATCGGCGTGTCCAGGACAGTCAACGTGTGCATAGTGACGCTCAGGTGTATCATACTCAACGTGAGAAGTTGAGATTGTGATACCACGCTCGCGCTCTTCTGGAGCGTTATCGATTGATGCGAAATCTTTAGCAACACCACCGTACACTTTTGCAAGTGTAGTACAGATAGCAGCAGTTAGAGTTGTTTTACCGTGGTCAACGTGGCCGATAGTACCAACGTTTACGTGCGGTTTCGTACGTTCAAATTTTTCTTTAGACACGATCGTGTTCCTTCCTAGTTATGATTCGCCTTATCGAACAGTGATAAGGCGCGCCAGAATTTGCTATTTTATGCGTCAATTGCTCTTGACGCAAGGGTATTGAGTGTTTTATCCGCGTTCAGCGATGATTCTATCGGCAACATTCTTAGAAACTTCACCATATTCGGAGAATTCCATAGAATAAGACGCTCGACCTTGAGTCGCAGAACGTAGAGATGTTGCATAACCAAACATTTCAGAAAGAGGAACTTGCGCGCGGATTATTTTCAAACCAGCAATGCCATCGTCCATACCTTCAATCATGCCGCGGCGACGGTTTAAGTCACCAACAACATCACCCATCCAGTCTTCTGGAGTGGTTACTTCAACTTTCATCATTGGTTCAAGAATAACAGGTTGTGCTTCAAGCGCACCTTTCTTGAATGCCATTGAACCCGCGATCCTGAACGCCATTTCATTGGAGTCAACATCGTGGTATGAGCCATCAAACAGCGTAGCTTTAACGTCGAGTACAGGATAACCTGCTAACACGCCGTTATTCATTTGCTCTTCGATACCTTTTGCTACTGAGCTGATGTATTCACGAGGAACAGCACCACCAACAATTTCGTCGACAAAAACAAAGCCAGCATCATGTTCTGCTGGTTCAATTCTTAGCCATACATGACCGTATTGACCACGGCCACCAGATTGACGTATGAATTTACCTTCCACTTCCGCGCTACCACGGATAGTTTCACGGTATGCTACTTGAGGCTTACCAACGTTACATTCAACGCTGAATTCACGCTTCATACGATCAACGATAATATCTAAGTGTAGTTCACCCATACCAGAAATCAGTGTTTGACCTGATTCTTTATCGGTTTCAACTTTAAAAGATGGATCTTCAGCGGCTAGTTTACCTAGTGCGATACCCATTTTTTCTTGGTCAGCAAGTGTTCTTGGTTCAACTGCGATTTGAATAACCGGTTCAGGGAATTCCATACGCTCAAGAATAACTTTTGCGTTTTGATCACACAGTGTATCACCTGTAGTTACGTCTTTAAGGCCAATCGCCGCAGCGATATCACCAGCGCGTATCTCTTTCACTTCTTCACGCTTATTGGCATGAAGCTGAACAATACGGCCAAAACGTTCACGCTTTTGCTTAACTGAGTTATAAACACCGTCGCCAGTATTAACAACACCAGAATAAACACGCATGAAAGTCAACGTACCTACGAATGGGTCTGTTGCTATTTTGAATGCTAACGCTGCAAATGGTTCGTTGTCGTCTGCGTGACGCTCAACTTCATTATCATTCTCATCAACGCCTTTAATTGCAGGAACATCGATAGGTGCAGGTAAGAATTCAATAACAGCATCAAGTACCGCTTGAACGCCTTTATTTTTAAAAGCAGAACCACAAGTTGCTAATACGATTTCGTTATTTAATGTACGGGTACGTAATGCACCTTTGATCTCTTCTTCTGATAGTTCTTCACCTTCAAGGTATTTGTCCATCAGCTCTTCAGAGGCTTCAGCGGCTTCTTCAACTAGGTTTTGACGCCATTCATCTGCAAGTTCTTGCATATCAGCAGGAATGTCTTCATAAGTGAAGGTCATCCCTTGATCGGCTTCATTCCAGTTAATTGTTTTCATCTTGATAAGGTCAACAACACCTCTGAAATCATCTTCTGCACCAATATTTAATTGGATAGGAACAGGATTCGCACCAAGACGGTTTTTAATTTGGCCTACAACACGTAAGAAATCTGCACCAGCACGGTCCATCTTGTTAACGAATACTATACGAGGAACTCCGTATTTATTCGCTTGACGCCATACAGTTTCAGATTGAGGTTCTACACCCGACGAGCCACAGAACACAACAACCGCACCATCAAGTACACGCAAAGAACGTTCTACTTCAATTGTGAAGTCAACGTGTCCAGGAGTATCGATGATATTAATACGGTGATCTTCGAATTGTGCATCCATACCACGCCAGAAAGTCGTAGTAGCCGCAGAGGTAATTGTGATACCACGCTCTTGCTCTTGCTCCATCCAATCCATGGTAGCAGCACCATCATGAACTTCGCCGATTTTATGAGAAAGGCCTGTATAGAACAGAATACGCTCAGTAGTTGTAGTTTTACCTGCATCTACGTGAGCACAGATACCGATATTACGGTAGCGCTCAATAGGTGTATTTCGAGCCACGGTTGTATCCTCTTATCTTAGGGATTATTGCTATTTCCCAACGCACACGCATTGAAATAGCGATAATGGCTAAGTGTTTTACTAAATGGGAAAGAAAGAAATAAGGTGCAGCAAGGACTGCTGCACCTTCGGTATTACCAGCGGTAATGAGCGAATGCTTTGTTAGCATCAGCCATACGGTGAACGTCTTCACGTTTCTTAACCGCAGTACCTTTGTTCTCAGACGCGTCTACCATTTCATTAGCAAGACGTTGAGCCATAGATTTTTCACCACGCTTACGCGCAGCATCAACCATCCAACGCATAGCAAGTGCGTTACGGCGAACCGGACGTACTTCTACAGGAACTTGGTAAGTTGAACCACCCACACGGCGAGATTTAACTTCCACCGATGGACGAACATTTTCAAGAGCTTCTTCGAATACAGCTAAGTGATCTTTACCAGATTTCTCAGCCATGATTTCTAGGGCACCGTAAACGATTTTTTCAGCAGTTGATTTCTTACCGTCAACCATTACGATGTTTACAAATTTTGCCAACAGTTCAGATTTGAACTTAGGATCTGGAAGGATCTTACGTTGGCCTATTACGCGACGACGTGGCATGGAATATCTCCGTTGTTGTCTTCAGGTTATCCAAAACTTTTCAGTTTCTTCAAATTACAAATATTTAGTGTTTGGCCTTACTTAACGGATTCCATTAAGACTTAGGACGTTTCACACCGTACTTAGAACGACCTTTCTTACGGTCGTTTACGCCTGCACAGTCAAGTGCACCACGAACAGTGTGGTAACGCACACCTGGTAAATCTTTAACACGACCACCACGGATAAGAACAACTGAGTGCTCCTGAAGGTTGTGACCTTCACCGCCGATGTATGAAGTAACTTCAAAGCCGTTAGTTAGACGAACACGACATACTTTACGTAATGCTGAGTTCGGTTTTTTTGGAGTAGTCGTATATACGCGAGTACATACACCACGTTTTTGTGGACACGCTTCTAGCGCAGGCACGTTGCTTTTAACAACTTGCTTTGCACGTGGCTTGCGTACCAGCTGGTTAATAGTTGCCATTAAAATAGCTCCTGATTAGAGGTTCGAAAACTTTTGAAAAATCTATATCCCTATGGAAATAGGGACGCGAAATTCTAAGGCTGAACGTGATATGTGTCAAGAAATATACAGCACTATTAATAAACAATTTAAAAATAGTCTTTCTTTCTTGGCCATAACACTCAATTACCAAGTCACCACAGGGGAATGTTCTTGGGTTAAAGAGACAAAAGATGCATAAGTAACTAATTGAATTTTATTATCAATTAATCCTTTAATACCTCTCGCCTCAACATCTTCTTGTAAAAAATAACACTGCTTAAGAGAGAGGATCAATAAATGATCTTTATGATCCAATATTCCTGCATAGACACAGTCTTGTGTTAATAAAAACACATCATCATCTATATTTACGGGTAACTCTTGCCTATAAAGCGCGTGTAAATTGTCTGTTTTGGTTAAAATATGCAGCATAACTTAAAACACCATCACTTGAGCGCATTGTGCTAACTTCTCATTAATTTGTTGATTTGAGATGACTTCAACATCAATGTTCAGATTATGAGATTTTAATCCACGATTTAATAGCGCCGTCTGACAGACAAAGATCTCTTCAAGATCGTACAAAGGCAACATTTTAAACCCAGCAATATAATCGCGAGATAATATTTTTTCAGGCTGCTGTGCTTCAAGTAACTGCTGCACACCATCACCAATAAAGAAAATACCAATGTCTTCACTGTATGCCGACGCAGCTAGGATGGCATCTAGCCCCTCCCTACCCTTAGTGGTTGAGTGCGGTGAACTTTGAAATACAAATCCAATACGATTCATGACTTACCTATTTCTTTCAGATCCAAGCTATTAAAACTGAACAACACGATCAAACTTCAACAACGCCGTTGCTAACCCACCTAAACCAGCCTGTTGAAAGCCTTGCGCTAGGTTATGTTGCTCCATCTTATGTTGTTCTGCTTCTTCTTGACCGATAACACCACGACGCAATGCAGCCGCAACACAGGTTTCTAATTCTACATTGTACTCTTGTGCCAATGCTTGCCATGCCTTAGTGATATCAAATTCATCATTAGCAGGTAAGATCAATGAAGAGGCGTTCAACACCCCATCTTGGTAAAAGAACACTTTCTCTAATCTGTGTCCCTGCTCGATCAACGCTTGTGCAAATTGAAAAGCTTGTCTTGACGCTTGAGTGCCATAGGCCGAGCCATTAACGACTAATCCGTAGCGCAAACTCACTTTTCACCATCCTCTATTTTTCTCTGACGAATATAGAGATAAACCGTATGTTTTGAAATATTGAGCTGATCAGCAACACGGTTAATGGCATCTTTAATATCAAAAATACCTTTATCGTATAAATCCATGACGATCTGTTTATTCTTAGCGTTATTGCCAACTTCTTTATCGGCATTGACCTCATCAATAGTACGCTTAACCGTCTGATCAACAAGCTCATCCACATCACTGGCAAAGTTGACACTTGAAGCCGCTTCATTCGCCTCTTCACTTGGCATGAAAGAATGCAAAACTTGAGAGAAAGGCGCATCTAGATTGATGTTAATACACAGTAGGCCAATAATTCGTTCATCACCATTACGGATCGCCACCGTAATCGACTTCATCAACACCCCACCTTTTGCGCGAGTAAAGTATGAACGTGAGAAATTACGCTTTGAACGCTGAATATCTTTCAACATTTGTAATGCTAAATCAGTAATAGGAGAACCGACTTTACGGCCTGTATTCTCACCATTGGCAATTCGGATAGCCGACTTATTAATGTCTTCTAATGAATGCAGAACAATCTCACAATAGCTACCGATTAAACTGGCAATACCATCAACAACAGCTTCATAAGAACGCAGAATATGATGATCAAATTCAGTAAATGGCACTACCGCAGATAAACCTTCTTCTGTGGTCTTTGCTATATTCATAATTACCAACTTAATATTTGCTGCTTAACACATGCGTTAAGACCTACGCTTAAAATAATTACATCAAGTTTATCAGAATATTTGCATGAAAATAAAAAACCCCAGCAAGTGCCGGGGCTAATTCAGTGATCTAAAACAAAGTTTAGATTATTTAATCTTCAAGAAAATTATTTTGCAGGTTTTGCTGCATCTTTAATTTCTAGCAATTCAACATCAAATACTAATGTTGAGTTTGCAGGGATCGCTTGGTTACCTTGAGCGCCGTAACCTAATTCAGCTGGAATAACGAACTTATATTTAGAACCAACATTCATAAGCTGAACACCTTCAGTCCAACCAGGAATTACTGCATTCAATGGGAATGTCGCAGGTTGGTTACGATCGTAAGAGCTATCAAACTTAGTACCATCGATTAATGTACCTGAGTAATGAACAACTACAGTATCCGTTGCTTTTGGTTTAGGACCTTCAGCTGGTGTTTCTACTTGGTATAGAAGACCTGATTCAGTTTTCATTACGCCGTCTTGTTTTTCAAACTCTGCGCGGTAATCAGCACCGGCTTTGATGTTTGCTTCAGATTCAGCAGCTGCTTTTTGTTGTGCGATTTCAGCAACACGTTGATCTAGCGCTTGTAGAGCACCTTGAATTTCTTCGTCTGTTAGACGTTCTTTACCGTTGAATACATCAGTAACACCCGCAAGTACGTCTTCTTTTTTCAGGTCTAAACCAAGTTCTGTTTGCTTCTCTAAATTAGAGTTTAAGTATTTAGCCAGTGATGCACCGATTGCATAACCCGCTTTTTCATCTTCAGATGCGAACGTTGATGCCGTTGCGCCTTCTGCTGATGCTTCAATAGTTGCAGGTAACGTTGTTGCTTCTGTTTTTGGTGCTTCTTCTTTTTGACAACCAACAACGAATGCAACAGTTGCAGCAAGTAACGACACTTTAAAGATAGATTTCATTTCAAAACTCCGGTTATTTGAGGTCTTGCCTCAATTTCTTATTCAATTTTTTAGATAAAGATGTGAAATACTGTTCATCACAATATACTAGTACTTATAGACACATTACAAACGAGTAGTTCAATTTGATGCGCCTTATCTCTCAATACCTAGCAATTTTTGTCATTACGCTGACATTATCAGGCTGTTTCTTTAATAATTCTGACGTTCAGCGTTGGGAAGTGGCAACACAAGGCACCACAAGTTTCGCGTTAAGCCGCGACGCTCGCTTTGGGTTATTCTTCGTAAAAAAAGGATCTAACGCCGCCAATACTGATAGTGAAACTAAAAGTGGCTTACACTTCTGGGATCTGGTCGATAATAAAGAACTCACCTATTTTGGCGCTCAAGATCAGCACGATTCTACCGTTTCTCATATCACCATCTCCGATAATTCTCGCTTTGCTATTACAGCAACACAAACCAATTTTGCCGTTTGGGATTTAGGAATGGGCGTATCTGAAGGATTATGGTCTATCTCTGATGGTATTATTCGTGACGTTGATATTGCAAGTAATGGCCAACAAGTCTTACTTGGCCTATCTAATGGCAAGGCTATCTATATCGATTTAGCCACTGGACGTAGACTTGAATTTCTCGCCCATCGTGAAAAAGTAAATTCAGTCGCCTTATCTGCCAATGGTAAATTTGCCTTATCTGGTGGTAATGATCACTTTGCCTATTTTTGGAATACGCAAACGGGACAAATACTGCACACCTTTGAGCATGAGAAACGCGTAAGTCGCATCGCACTGCAACGAGATGGCAAATACGCTTTAACAGCCGATGGTGGTAATGAAGCTTTTATCTGGGATTTAAAAACTGGCGATAAAATGACAGAGTTAAGTACCTTTGCTCGCCAACAAGTGTTCTCAAGTGCTCGCTTTAGCGATGATGGTAAATACCTCATGACAGGCTCACCTGCCGGTAATATCATGCTATGGGATACTTTGTCAGGTAAGAAGCAAGAACAATGGCGTGCTGAACCATTAAAAGATGCACGTCCACCAACAGCGGTAGTGTATGATGTCGCCATTGATAAAAAACAACGAGTCATTTCCGCTACTTCAGCCGGAATAGCTCAAGCTTGGTTGATAGAATAATGACGACAGATATTAAAAAATTAGACGATAGAATCAGTGATTTAGAGTACAAAATAGCGTTTCAAGAGCAAACGATCGAAGAGTTAAATGATGCGTTATCTCAGCAACAATTATTGATCACGAATATGCAAGTTCAGATGAAGTTTATGGTTGGTAAGATGAAGACTATGGATACGTCGAGCATGGCTGATGCGTCAGAAGAGACACCACCACCGCATTACTAGAGGCTATACGCTTCGCTAACTAGACCGCTTCGCTCCTATAAAAGCAAAAACGAAGGTTTCAGGTTTCAGGAAAATCAAAAGCGAGCACACCCGAAACCTGCAAGCGCAGCGCCCTGAAACCTAAAACTCAAAACACCTACCATACTCGCTTTTATAGTATCTAGTTAGCGCAGCGTATAGTTTCTAGTTAAAAAAAACCGCAGATGCTTTCACACCTACGGTTTCAAATTTATCATAGAACTCAAGCTCTTCCTCGCTCCTCGAGCGAAGCGTCCTCGCCTCTCGTTCCTGCTCTTAAAAGATTACTTAGAACAGTTACCGCTACCACAACATTCGTGATCTTCTTTGTGATCGTGAGAATGGCCTTCGCCACCACAACAACCACCTTCGTGATCATGATCGTGACCGCCACAACCGCCTTCTTGGTGGATATGACCGTGTGCAGCTTCTTCTTCAGTTGCTTCACGTAGTGCTACCACTTCAACGTCAAAACCTAGCGTTTGGCCAGCAAGCATGTGGTTACCATCAACAACAACTTCGTCGCCGTCAACTTCAGTCACTTCTACAGGGATTGGACCTTGGTCTGTATCAGCAAGGAAACGCATGCCAACTTCGATTTGCTCAACACCTTGGAAAACGTTCGCAGGAACACGTTGAACCATCTCATCCATGTGCTCGCCGTATGCTTCTTCAGGAGTAACAGTGATGCTGAATTTATCGCCTGCAACTTTGCCTTCAAGCGCTTTCTCAAGACCAACGATTAGGTTGTTGTGACCATGTAGGTAATCAAGAGGAGCTTCAACTGTTGATTGATCAACAACTACGCCTTCTTCAGTTTTTACTTGGTAAGCAAGACTTACAACAACATTCTTTTCAATTTTCATTTTAACTCCGGATGCACTTGGCATTAGTGGATGGTATTCAGTGTTGCGACATAATACTATTCAGGCTTAAAAACGCCAATAACATCATCTTGCGCATGTTTGGTTTTTTCTATCGATTTTGGCGTTTTGCGGTCAGTATGACCACACTCCACACATTCGACATGTTCAATATTACTTTCTTCCCACCAACGTAGCGTATCCGTAGTGCTACACGATGGGCAAACCGCACCTGCAATAAATCGTTTTTTCACGGTTATTATCCTTGTGCTAATTAACTCTGCCTCACATCAATCCCAATGGTTCTGATCTGATCGTTCATTTTCCATTTCTAAGCCAAAGATCTCTTCTAACTCTATTCGAGCCGCTTTCGCCTTAGAAGCCAGAACCTTGTCATCTGAGTGCAATGGTAACAATTCTTTTAGCATAGCAACATCTAACTTTTTAAAATGCGACTCTGCACGTTTGGCTTGATACGGATGCATACCCAAAGATGTGAGGGTTTGTCGGCCTAAATCAAGGGCTCCATAAAAAGTTTCTCGTGAAAAGTGATCCACCCCTTCACTTAACAACTCATACGCCTCAACTCGGCTTCTCGCTCTCGCTAGAATTTTCAAATGTGGAAAATGCTGCTGACATAAAGCAACTATCTCCATCACTTTTTGCGGATCGGTCTTACAAATCACAATCGCTTCGGCTTTTTCAGCTCCTGCTGCGCGTAATAACTCGACTTGAGTAGCATCGCCATAATAGACCTTATAGCCAAACTTTCTCAGTAAACGGATTTGGCTTGGGTCACCTTCAAGAATGGTTAACTTAATTTTATTGGCAAACAGCAAACGCCCAACAATTTGTCCAAACCGACCAAAGCCCGCAATAATCACTTTTGGTTGAGTAGCATGAGTAAAGTCTGATTGTGGCATTTCTTCTTCACCGTTCAGTATTCTACCAAACCACCAATCTTGACCTATCAATAATAACGGCGTCGTCATCATCGATAAACTGACCACCACCAATAAAAAGGCGGTTAATTCTCGACTTAATAAGCCTTCCATTTGCGCTGCCGTAAACAACACAAAAGCAAACTCACCACCTTGGCTTAAAATCATCGCCATTTGACTGCGCGCTTTAGCTTGAGTACCAAACGTTCGAGCTAAGCTATAAAGTAGCATCCCTTTTGAGGTAACCAATAGAGTGACAGCAGCCAATATTTCTAATGGATATTGGAGTAACAATCCTAAATTGACCGACATTCCTACCGCAATAAAGAACAAACCAAGTAGCAGACCTTTAAAGGGTTCAATCGCCACTTCTAATTCATGACGAAACTCACTTTCAGCCAGTAACACCCCTGCTAGAAATGCCCCAAGCGCCATCGATAATCCCAACTGTTTCATCGCAGCAGACACACCAATCACTAAAAGCAGTGCCGCAACCGTAAACAATTCACGCGCACCACTTTTCACTACATAGCTAAATAGTGGTCGTAATAAAAAATGACCTAAGGTGAAAATACCGATTACACCTGCCAATATCCATAAGCCATCAAGCCAATTGCCACTCGCGCCCCCAGCCAGCACAGGTAATACCGCCAGCATTGGGATCACCGCAATATCTTGAAACAACAAGACCGCAAAACCTGATTGACCACTCTCAGAGGAGGATAATTTGCGTTCTTCAATCACTCGCAAGGCAATCGCGGTTGATGACAAAGCCAACCCCATGCCTATCACCACACTCACTTGCCACGTCAGACCAAACAACAGCATCACCGCGCTTATCACACAGGTGGTCACCACCACTTGACTACCACCTAACCCTATAATTGGTTTTCGCATCTTCCATAACTTATTTGGGTTTAGCTCTAAGCCAATCAAAAAGAGAAGCAATACCACGCCAAATTCAGAAAAATGTAAAATCGCATCTACATCCGAGATTAGCTCTAACCCCCATGGACCAATCGCAATTCCCGCCAATAAATAACCCAGTACCGCACCTAAACCAAATCGCTGCGCCAAAGGAACCGTAACCACTGCCGCCGCTAAAAATATTGAACTGGTATGTAACCAATCACCCGCCATTAGATGCCTCCTTTGGGATTCAACAACCAATCTCTATACTCATCAATAAACTGCTGACGTTTTTCTACCGTAATTTTTCGAGCCCAATATTGAATTGATGGCGTTAACCATTCCATCTGACATAACGCAGCGGTGATCTTAAAAGGAATTAAAATCTCATCCATTGTATATTGATTATAACCCCTCTCAGAAAATGCCTCCTCAATACCACCTGCGGTAATTACACTGCGCCATTGCTTCCCTTTTAGAGCATTGCCCTCACCATAGGCAAACCCCTTTCCAAGGACACAATCCATCCACTCTTTTAACAGTGCCGGGCATGAGTAGAGATAAAGAGGATGTTGAAAAACAATAATGTCATGCTGAGCAATCAACTCATGTTCATAAACTACATCAATAAAGAACTCTGGGTATTGAGCATAAAGGTCATGCACGGTGACATGAGCGAGATTTTGATAGGCCGTTAAAATGGCTTTATTGGCAACTGAATGTTCAGGATCAGGATGAGCGAGGATCACTAATATTTTAGGCAACTGAGTCATAAATTCCTTTCTAGACTTTTCTTTTTGTTGTTATCTTCTCCATCATACAGACTATTTCCATATCGACAATCTTCCCTCTTACGCCTACTATGCTCTTCGTATTCACTATTTTGCCAACAAGAGAAGAACACCACAGCATGATTACGTTTTCAGACATTCAATTACTTCGTGGCGGGAAGCCATTATTAGAACAAGCCTCTGCCACTATTCACCCGGGTGACAAAGTGGGCTTGGTCGGAAAAAATGGCTGTGGTAAATCCACTCTTTTTGCCCTAATTAAAGGCGAATTAAGCGTTGATGCCGGTTCAAACCGTGTTCCTCAAAACTGGGAAATGGCATGGGTAGCGCAAGAAACACCGGCATTAGAGCGCAAAGCAATTGATTATGTTATCGATGGCGATCGTGAATTTCGAGGCTTAGAAGAGCAGTTACGTAAAGCAGAAGATGCAGATAACGGCACCTTGGTTGCTGAACTTCACAGCAAAATAGACATTGCTGGTGGCTACACCATTAACTCACGTGCGGCTGAATTACTTAACGGCTTAGGCTTTTCTCAACAGCAGATGGAGTGGAATCTAACTCAATTCTCTGGTGGCTGGCGTATGCGTTTAAACTTGGCGCAAGCCCTGATTTGTCGCTCTGATTTATTGCTACTCGATGAACCAACCAACCACTTAGATTTAGATGCCGTAATGTGGTTAGAGCGTTGGTTACAAAATTACCCTGGCACCTTAATGCTTATTTCTCATGACCGTGATTTTCTTGATCCAGTAATCAATCGCATCATTCATGTCGAAAATCAGCAATTGAACGAATACACAGGTAACTACTCGTCATTTGAAGTGCAACGCTCTGAAAAATTAGTACTGCAACAAGCGAAATACCAAAAGCAGCAAAAGAACATGTCGCACATGCAGTCATACATTGACCGCTTCCGTTACAAAGCATCAAAAGCACGTCAAGCACAAAGCCGTATTAAAGCGTTAGAGAAGATGGAAAAAGTGCTACCAGCACAATTAGACAATCCATTCAGCTTTAACTTTAGAGAACCCGATGCCCTGCCAAATCCAATTCTAATGATGGATGAAGTAAGCGCGGGCTATGAAAACAACACCATTCTAGAACAAATTCGTTTGAACCTTGTTCCGGGCAGCCGTATTGGTCTACTGGGTCGAAATGGTGCCGGTAAATCGACCTTAATTAAATTACTCTCAGGTGAGTTAGCACCACAAAGTGGCATTTTCAGCTACTCTCAAGGGGTAAAAATTGGTTACTTTGCACAGCATCAATTAGAAACGCTGCACGTAGAAGAAACGCCACTACAACACTTAATGCAAATTGCTCCTAATCACACCGAGCAACAACTGCGTGATTACTTAGGCAGCTTTGGTTTTCAAGGAGAGAAAGCGCTCGATAAAGTAGGTCCATTCTCAGGTGGTGAAAAAGCACGTTTAGTATTAGCACTTGTGGTGTGGCAAAAACCAAACATGTTGCTACTCGATGAACCAACCAACCACCTTGATTTAGATATGCGCCAAGCCTTAACCATGGCACTACAAACCTTTGAAGGTGCAATGGTTATCGTCAGTCACGATAGATACTTACTTCGTGCTACCACAGATGATCTTTACCTAGTCCATGATCGCCAAGTGGTTCCTTTTGATGGTGACTTAACCGATTACTACAAGTGGCTAACAGAACAAAACAAGACCGAGCGTAAAGAACAACTACAACAAGACAAGCAAGACAGTCCAAGCACTTCAACGAGCTTAAGTGCGGCAGACAAAAAAGAGCAAAAGCGTAAAGAAGCCGAATTCAGAAAGCAGATAGCACCACTACGTAAAGAAGTGACTAAGCTTGAAAAGAAAATGGACAAATTGAATGAAGCCATAAGCCAAGCTGAAGAAGAGTTAGGTGATGTTTCTTTGTATGAAGCAGAAAACAAAAAACGCTTAACGGAAGTCTTAGCGATTCAAGCCTCTGCAAAATCAGAGCTAGAAGATGTCGAAATGGAGTGGATGGATCTTCAAGAGCAAATTGAAGAAAAAGAGAATGCCTCTCAGCTGTAATCCTCCAGTCAGTAAACAACAAAAGGCTTTGCTTACCGGCGAAGCCTTTTGGTCCTTCTCGTTATCCCATTACAATGAAGACGGTGTACAACAAGGCGCGCTGATCCTGCAAGACAAACATCATGGCAATGTTAACTTAGCATTACTCTTAATTTGGCTTGATAGCCTTAGCATTGGCTTTCCAACACCAGATATAAAGACTCTCGAAACGGCTCTTATTAGCACTGACACCTTGCTGTTTTCTTATCGTAAATTACGCAAAGCGATCAAAAAAACGGCCAATATCTCTCTTTATCAAGATGCGCTTAACTTTGAGCTTCAACTCGAACGACAACAGCAAGCTGATCTTATTGAAGCTTTATTACGTATTCCATTAAAACAAGTGACAGCAATCGACCCTCCCGCTCTATTACGTCATTACTGTCTTTCACTGAACGCAGAAACACTCATTTTCAACTTACAAGCTAACCAAGCTAATTAAGGTATATCTCGATGATGGACCAATTTACACCAGCTACAGGGTTATCCAATTGCCACATTCAAACCCTTCTGCCTCGCTTGATACGTAGAAATCCACTATTCAATGCTTATTGGCAGCGTCTTGAACTGCCTGATGGTGATTTTGTAGATTTAGCATGGAGTGAAAATCCAAATAAAGCCGGAGATAAACCCATCTTCATTTTATTTCATGGCTTAGAAGGCAGCTTTGAAAGCCCATACGCAAATGGATTACTCGCCGCCGCTAAAGAACAAGGTTGGTTAGGCGTAATGATGCATTTTCGAGGGTGCAGTGCCGTACCAAACCGTTTAGCCAGAGCCTATCACTCAGGGGAAACCGAAGACGCGCGTTTTTTTATTCAAATGTTAGACAGCCGCTTTCCACAACAAGTAAAAGTTGCTACTGGGATCTCTCTGGGTGGCAATATGTTGGTAAATTATCTTGCTAAGTACGAAACAAAAACACTATTGAATGCTGCAACCGTTATTTCTGCGCCTTTAGATTTAGCCGCTTGCTCAGAGCGTATTCAACAAGGCTTTTCCCAAATCTATCAAGGCTATTTATTACGATCATTGAAAGCCAGTAGTATCAAAAAGATCAACGGAAGTAGAAAAGCAATCGTCGGTTTAGATAAAACAATGATTGCAGCCATTCCCGATCTCCTGCAATTTGATAATTTACTCACCGCCCCAATGCACGGCTACGAGAACGCACAAGATTATTATCAACAATGCAGTGGTCTGCAGTTTTTAGATGACATAGATATTCCAACACGCATTATTCACTCTAAAGACGACCCATTTATGACAAAAGCGGTGATCCCTACTCATCCTCTGCCTAACTGTGTACACTATCAACTAACAGAGCATGGTGGTCATGTGGGCTTTATTAATGGTTCATTCACCAAACCCAATTTTTGGTTAGAGGCCACCGTAAATCAGTGGTTTCAACACGTTCTATAATCCTAACGCCACTCATGGCTATTCATTAAACGGATGAGATAAGTAGTATGATCATTCCTTGGCAAGACATCGCATCAGACACACTAGAGAATTTAATTTCAGAATTTGTACTTCGAGAAGGGACAGATTACGGTGAGATGGAATGCAGCCATCAAGATAAAATAGAGCAAATTAAACTATTACTTAAAAGTGGCGAAGCAATGGTCGTGTTTTCAGAGTTACATGAAACGGTCGATATTCAAACCAAAGCGCGTTTTAATCCTAATCTCACCAATCATGAATTTAAATAATCGTTTTCAATCAATCACAAATTTTAAACGATAACGTATCATTTAACGCAACCCTGTTATAACATTCTGACATTAAGGCTTGATGCCAAGAATAACCGACAGGGTTTGTCATGTCCGCTAAACATCCAATTATCGCCGTTACTGGTTCATCCGGTGCAGGTACTACTACGACTTCTGAAGCCTTTCGTAAAATGTTCAATATGATGGACATTAAAGCATCATGGCTTGAAGGCGATAGCTTTCACCGATTTACGCGTCCTGAAATGGATGTAGAGATCCGTAAAGCCAAAGAACAAGGTAAGCACATCAGCTACTTTGGTCCTCAAGCAAATGACTTTCCAGCACTCGAACAGTTCTTCCGTCAATATGGTCTTGATGGCACAGGGCAATACCGTCGCTATTTACACACGTTTGATGAGGCCGTTCCCTTCAACCAAATGCCGGGGACTTTTACTCCATGGCAAGATTTGCCTGAAAACACCGATGTACTTTTCTATGAAGGGTTACATGGTGGTGTGGTTGATGGCGATATTGATGTTTCACAACACGTCGATTTATTGATAGGCATGGTGCCGATTGTAAACCTTGAGTGGATCCAAAAATTCGTTCGAGATACTCGTGATCGCGGTCATTCACGAGAAGCCGTGATGGATTCGATTGTTCGTTCAATGGATGATTATCTCAATTACATCACGCCGCAGTTTTCTCGTACTCACATTAACTTTCAGCGCGTACCTACGGTTGATACTTCAAATCCACTCAACGCCAAAGGCATCCCAAGCTTAGATGAAAGCTTTGTGGTGATCCGCTTCCGTGGGATCCGTAATGTAGACTTTCCTTACCTACTTGCCATGATTGATGGCTCTTTCATGTCCCGTCACAACACGCTTGTGGTTCCAGGAGGAAAGATGAGCTTTGCAATGGAATTAATCATTCGTCCGTTACTGCAACAGTTAATTGATACCGGAAAAATCGGATAACGAGTCTAAACTTCCCCTCTTTTTCTTTTCAAATTTGGGGTTCTTCCAAAAATAGTGAATAATAGAGACTCTATTCACTATTTTTGCGATGCTATGAAAAATTCTCCTTTTGCTATTTGGCTCAGTGCTGCCCGTCCAAAAACCTTACCGCTTGCGCTTGCTTCAATTATGACAGGCTCGGCGTTAGCGTATTGGAACAATCACGCCTCAGCTACCATCACTCTCATGGCATTTGTTACTGCAACCTTATTACAAATTTTATCTAACCTTGCTAATGATTATGGTGATGCTGTAAAAGGTACGGACAACGATGATCGTCTTGGGCCACAACGTGCTATGCAATCAGGTCTTGTCACGCAAGATACGATGAAAAAAGCCATTGGCATTAATATCGTTTTAACCATCATTAGTGGTTTAATTCTGGTGTTTACTTCTCTACATCAAACCATGGATATCATCGGTTTTATCGCCTTAGGTTTACTGGCTATTGGTGCTGCCATCGCTTATACCATGGGTGACAAACCTTATGGCTATCGCGGTTTGGGTGATATTTCAGTATTCACCTTCTTTGGTTTATTGGGCGTAGCGGGTACTTATTATCTGCATACTGGTCATCTATCCTCTGCATTGCTATTGCCTGCGGTAGCTTGTGGTCTATTAGCCGTCGCCGTATTAAATATTAACAACCTGCGTGATATTGAAAACGACGAAGCCTGTGGGAAAATGACACTCGTGGTTCGTATGGGTGGTGACTGGGGTCGTAAATATCACGCTGTATTAATGGCAGTTAGCTTTATCTGTCTTGCCATTTTTAGTGCCACTCAAATCCACTCACTTGCTGGTTGGTTATTTTTACTAGCAGGTCCATTTGCACTTTATCATGTGGTTTCTGTACTGCGCGCGCCCAATGGCGAAGCCATCCGACCAATGATGGGAACAGTGGTTCAGTGTGCTTTATTCACTAATATTTTCTTCTCAATTGGCCTATATTTATCGATATAGCTCCAACGACAACATTGATCGAGTAGCTGCACAATAAAGTTCGTATAACTTGTTGCCCATCATAGTAATGACTTATTAAGCACGTATATTAAGTCATTACTAGAATATCCTTACACAAACCAAAAGGTAGACATCATCATGGAATATAACACTTCAGCCCTTTGTGACATTTATTTAGACCAAGTTGATGTTGTTGAACCTATGTTCAGCCATTTTGGTGCCAAAACCTCTTTTTCCGGTCAAATCACGACAATCAAGTGCTTTGAAGATAATGGCTTAATTAGTCGTGTTCTCGATGAGAAAGGCGAAGGCCGAGTATTACTTGTTGATGGTGGCGGTTCATTACGCCGTGCCTTGGTTGATGCCGACTTAGCCTCTAAAGCCGCTCATAATGGTTGGGAAGGTTTGGTTATCTACGGTTGTATTCGCGAAGTGGATTATTTAGAAGAGATCAATATTGGTATTCAAGCTCTGGCATCTATCCCTGTAGGCGCTGCGAAGAAGAACATCGGTGAAGTTGATGTGGCAGTTAATTTTGGTAGCGTGACGTTTTTGCCTGAAGATCATCTGTATGCGGATTCGACAGGGACTATTATTTCTCAAGAGCCGTTAGAAGAGATGGGTGAGGAAGAGATTTAAGAACTAGAGGCTATACGCTTCGCTAACTAGAGACTATAGAAGCAAAAGCGAGGTTTCAGGAAAATCAAAAGCGAGTACGCCTGAACCCTGCAAGCGCAGCGTCCTGAAACCTAGTTATCACTACAGTAGCTATACTCACTCTTATAGTCTCTAGTCAGCGCAGCGTATAGTTTCTAGCATAAAAAAACCGCAGATGCTTTCACACCTACGGTTTCAAATAATTCACAGAACCAAGCTCTTCCTCACTCCTCGAGCGAAGCGTCCTCGTCCCTGCTCTATTACTCTACTTCTTCCATCTTACCTAGTAGACCACGGATGCGAGCTTCAAATTGAGCTTGGTCATCACGTGCTTTTTGAGCTTGTTGCTCAACTTCAGAACGACCGTTGTTTGCTTGCTCAAGATTTTGAGTTAGCTCAGCGTTCGTTTCTTTTAATTCTTCAACTTCCATTTGTAGCAGTGCGATTGTATCTACTGCCATCTGAACTTTAGCTTCTAGTTGTTCTAATATTTCTAAAGACATTCCTGCCACCTTAACTGTAATCTTCAATGAGATGCAGAGAGTAAAATGTTCTCTGCTGACTTATTTTCTATTCTACTCAGCAATTGCAATTCTGCCATAGTGTTCTTCATGAAAATGTATCATTTGAACAAAAAAACAGCATCTTTTACCAACATCTGACTTACTTTCTTAAGATTAAAACGAACTTCATACTAAAACTAGTCGTTTCAATGCATTATTTGAATTACAGCCTAGTATCTCTTCTATAAATCAAATTGATAAATTCTAAAAAATTCGAATCTTTACTCGAAAAGCAAACGTTTCCCTTTTTGTTATGTTAAAATCTTCGCGATTTTTATTTATTCATCGATTTATTCGGAGCAATTATGAAACGCGATTTAGCAATGGCTTTTTCTCGAGTTACTGAAGGTGCCGCACTGGCAGGTTACAAATGGCTTGGTCGTGGCGATAAGATCGCTGCTGATGGCGCTGCTGTAGAAGTAATGCGTACACTGCTGAACAAAACTGACATCAGTGGTGAGATTGTTATTGGTGAAGGTGAAATCGATGATGCACCTATGCTATATATTGGCGAACACGTTGGTACTGGCGGCGACGCGGTTGATATCGCCGTTGACCCTATCGAAGGTACTCGCATGACAGCAATGGGCCAATCAAATGCACTTGCTGTTCTTGCTGCTGGTGAAAAAGGAAGCTTCCTAAAAGCGCCTGATATGTACATGGAAAAATTGGTTGTTGGTCCTGGCGCAAAAGGCGCAATTGACCTTAACCTTTCTCTAGAAGAAAACTTAGAAAACGTTGCTAAAGCACTAGGCAAAACTCTAGATACATTAGTGGTAACTACTCTGGCTAAACCACGCCATGATGACATGATTGCTAACATGCAAAAAATGGGCGTTCGTGTATTTGCAGTGCCTGATGGTGATGTAGCTGCATCAATCCTAACGTGTATGCCTGATAGCGAAGTAGACGTAATGTACTGCATCGGTGGCGCACCTGAAGGTGTCGTTTCTGCTGCCGTTATTCGCGCACTAGATGGCGACATGCAAGCGCGTCTTCTTCCACGTCATGAAGTGAAAGGCGATACACCAGAAAACCGTGCTTACGGTGAAGATGAGCTAAAACGCTGTGCTGAGATGGGCGTTAAAGCTAACGTTATCTTAAAAATGACTGACATGGCACGTAGCGACGATGTTGTTTTCGCAGCAACTGGTATCACGAAAGGTGATTTACTAGAAGGCATCACTCGCCAAGGTAATATTGCAACGACTGAAACACTGCTTATCCGTGGTCGCTGCCGTACGATCCGTCGCATCAAGTCGATTCACTACTTAGAGCGTAAAGACAAAGAAGTTAGAGATATTATTCTTTAAGAGCAGGAACGAGAGGCTAGGACGCTTCGCTCGAGGAGCGATGAAGAGCTGAATGTTGTTAATAATTTTAAGCCGTGGATGTGAAAGCATCTGCGGTTTTTTTAACTAGAAACTATACGCTGCGCTAACTAGAGGCTATAAGTGCATGTATAATTGACTTGAAGTCGAATATATTAAAACGTAAGTGCTTTTGATTTTATAGTTTCTAGAGCAAAGCGTTCTAGTTAGCGTATAGCTATCTCACAAACGAGACAACCCTTCAATCTCCCCCATTCCACTTTCTCAAAATCTAAAAACTCCAACTAAGCTGAACTCATGGATACCACAGCAAGGAGTCAGCCAATGCCGCATTCACATCATCAGATAGAAATCCCCTCATTCGATGAACTTAAAGCCTTAGCGGAAAAATCCCCTGAGCAACTGGAAGCATTGCGACACAAACTTAGTATGGAATTTATTGAAAGTTTACCGGAAGAGCATCAAGGGCCACTGCTGGCACAGCAAAGCCACATTGATCGTATTATTGAAAGAGGCAACAATCCTAATCACATCAACATATTATTAGGGAAAGAACTCGGTAAGCAGTTTGTTCGTTTTGCTGATTCATTAAATAAACCCATTAATGAGCACCAAGCAGCAGACATTATTCAATTTCCAAATACACGAACGCGTCCATCAAATAATATCAAGCACTAGCATTTATTCAGGAAAAAGCGTCTAACCTATTTTCTGGAAACTCTCGGGTTCCATATCTCGCACATTGATAGTTAAGCTATCAATGTGACTCGCTTGTTCTGCTAATACATCCATTAATGCGCGACTTAACTCTCTCTTCTGCTCAGCGGTTCTTCCCGATAATAGCTCTACCGTTATATGGATAAAATCCGCACTGTTACCTTTATCACCCACTAACCAAGAGTGAACACGGATCGCACGAGACTTCACATCATTAACTGAAAACAACTCTGAATCTATCGCCACCTGATGCAGATCTTCTAACAACCCCTGTGTATTTAAACGATCCTCTGCTGAGTTTGAATATTCCATGATTAAGTGCGGCATTATTACTTCCTTTTCATACTGCGTTAAATGAATGATTATTTTTCCATCATTCAGTGAAAGCGCGTAAGTTACAATCTCCTCAATATAAAAGTGCCTAATGAATCACACTTAAGAACGAGCGAAAATCTCATCTATTCAGTTAATAATCTTTCGCACTTCGAAATAAAAGCGCTAAAATTATGCATAAAAATGATTTTAGACACTAAATCTGTCGCAAAATCTGTTATATTTTTACGCAAGTTTTTTACATTAATTTGAATTGGAGAGAATCCTATGCGTCATCCTGTAGTTATGGGTAACTGGAAACTAAACGGCAGCAAAGAAATGGTTGTTGATCTACTAAACGGTCTTAACGCTGAACTTGAAGGCGTTACAGGCGTAGACGTTGCAGTTGCTCCACCAGCACTTTTCGTTGACCTAGCTGAGCGTACGCTTACTGAAGCTGGCAGCGCAATCATCCTAGGTGCTCAAAACACTGACCTAAACAACAGCGGTGCTTTCACTGGCGACATGTCTCCAGCTATGCTTAAAGAGTTCGGCGCTTCTCACATCATCATCGGTCACTCTGAGCGTCGTGAATACCACGCTGAGTCTGACGAGTTTGTTGCTAAGAAATTCGCATTCCTAAAAGAGAACGGTCTAACTCCTGTTCTTTGTATCGGTGAATCTGAAGCACAAAACGAAGCTGGCGAAACGGTAGCAGTTTGTGCACGTCAACTTGACGCTGTTATCAACACTCAAGGCGTTGACGCTCTTGAAGGCGCTATCATCGCTTACGAACCAATCTGGGCTATCGGTACTGGTAAAGCAGCTACAGCTGACGATGCACAACGCATCCACGCTCAAATCCGTGCTCACATTGCTGAGAAATCAGAAGAAGTTGCTAAGAACGTTGTTATCCAATACGGCGGTTCTGTTAAACCTGAAAACGCAGCAGCTTACTTCGCACAACCAGACATCGATGGTGCTCTAGTTGGCGGTGCAGCTCTTGACGCGAAAAGCTTTGCAGCTATCGCTAAAGCAGCAGCTGAAGCAAAAGCTTAATTTTTAAATTCTCGTTTTAGAGTTTAAATTGTAAAAAGGTCAACTTCGGTTGGCCTTTTTTGTATCTATTGATTGGGAAACTATACGCAGCGCTAACTAGAACGCTTTGCTCTAGAGACTATAAGACCAAAGCGAGGTTTCAGGCAGAATTGTGATCGCTAAAATTACAGCGACAAAGAACAGTTCTCCCCCTTAATCACTAGGGTTATGAGATCAATATAGTCAATACAAGGGGGAGTTAGAGGGGGTTGTAACTAAATATACTTTTTTATACAAAGAAGCACATTATCACAGTTATCTAAAACATCTTGATTCGTAAATCTAATGACCCTTATTCCTAAATTTTCCATAAACAAATTTCTAGCTTCATCATACTGCTGGGCTTGAATAGAAAAATGGCTGTTTCCATCAATCTCAATAACTAACTTTCTTTCACTACAAAAAAAATCAACAACATAATTTCCAATCCCATGCTGCCTTCTAAACTTAACCCCTAACTGATTTTTCCTTAGGTAAAACCACAATTCTTTTTCTGCATGTGGCATATCATTTCGTAGATTTTGTCTTAGTATTCTTTGTTTATTCTGGTTAAAAACATTTGCCATATTGATAACTTATCGAAAATCAATCTCAATAAATAATCACTCAAGGGGAGGAACTGTATTGTGGTCGCTGTAATTTCCACGATCACCTCTGAAATCTGCAAGCGCAGCGATCTGAATTCTGCTTTTCCTGAAACCTAATTCATTGCCACGCCAATAATATTCGCTCTTATAGTCTCTAGTTAGCGCAGCGTATAGCCTCTAGTTTCAAAGCATAAAAAAACCGAGGCACTTACGAATAAGTTAACCTCGGCTCTCAATTTGAACTTTTGTCTATTTAGACAATAGGTTCAGGGGATGATTACATCATGCCGCCCATTCCACCCATGCCGCCCATATCAGGCATAGCAGGACCAGAATCTTGTGGTTTATCAGTGATCATCGCTTCAGTTGTGATCATAAGACCCGCAACAGATGCTGCGAACTGAAGTGCAGAACGCGTTACTTTAGTTGGGTCAAGAATACCCATCTCGATCATATCACCGTAAACGCCAGTTGCTGCGTTGTAACCGTAGTTACCTTCACCAGCGCGAACGTTGTTAGCAACGACTGAATCTTCTTCACCTGCATTCTTAGTGATTTGACGGATTGGCGCTTCCATTGCACGAAGTGCTACACGGATACCTACGTTTTGCTCTTCGTTGTCACCTTCAAGGCCAGCAACTTTAGATGCAGCGCGGATAAGAGCAACACCACCACCAGCAACAACACCCTCTTCAACCGCAGCGCGAGTTGCGTGAAGTGCATCTTCAACACGGTCTTTCTTCTCTTTCATCTCAACTTCAGTCGCAGCACCAACTTTGATTACTGCAACACCGCCAGCCAGTTTAGCTACACGCTCTTGAAGTTTTTCTTTATCGTAGTCAGACGTTGCGTCTTCGATTTGTTGACGAATTTGAGTAACACGGCCAGAGATAATTGTCTCTTCACCAGCACCATCGATGATAGTTGTTGTTTCTTTTGTGATAGTTACACGCTTCGCTTGACCAAGATCTTCAAGAACTACTTTTTCAAGCTCTAGACCAATCTCTTCTGAAATTACAGAACCCGCAGTTAGAACCGCGATGTCTTGTAGCATTGCTTTACGACGGTCACCAAAACCAGGAGCTTTAACCGCAGCAACTTTAACGATACCACGCATGTTGTTCACAACTAGAGTAGCAAGCGCTTCGCCTTCAACATCTTCAGCGATGATAAGAAGAGGACGAGATGCTTTAGCTACAGCTTCTAGCGTTGGAAGCAATTCACGGATGTTTGATACTTTTTTATCAACCAGTAAGATGAATGGGCTTTCTAGATCAACAGAACCCGCTTCTTGGTTGTTTACGAAATATGGAGATAGGTAACCGCGGTCGAACTGCATACCTTCAACAACGTCTAATTCGTCTTGAAGTGCTTGACCTTCTTCAACAGTGATAACACCGTCACGACCTACTTTTTCCATTGCTTCAGCAATAAGATTACCAACAGTAGAGTCAGAGTTCGCAGAGATAGTACCTACTTGTGCGATAGCTTTTGTATCAGCACATGGAACAGACAGCTCTTTAAGTGCTTCAACTGCAGCAACAACTGCTTTGTCGATACCACGTTTAAGATCCATTGGGTTCATGCCAGCAGCAACGGCTTTTAGGCCTTCAGCAATGATAGCTTGAGCAAGAACAGTTGCAGTAGTTGTTCCGTCGCCCGCCGCGTCATTCGCTTGCGAAGCCACTTCTTTAACCATTTGTGCACCCATGTTTTGGAACTTGTCTTCAAGTTCGATTTCACGTGCAACAGAAACACCATCTTTAGTAATAGTTGGTGCGCCAAATGATTTATCTAAAACAACGTTACGGCCTTTAGGACCTAAAGTTACTTTAACCGCGTCAGCCAGAACGTTTACACCTTCTAGCATTTTGATTCGTGCGTCATTACCAAATTTAACGTCTTTAGCAGCCATCTTTAATTTCCTTTTTAAATTCTTTTCTTAATATCGTTTATTATTCAACAATCGCTAGGATGTTAAATTCAGACATGATCAATACTTCTTTGCCTTCGATCTTCTCTGCTTTGATATTACCTTCTGCAAAGATAACTGAATCGCCAACTTTTACGTCTAATGGTTGTACAGAACCATTCTCTAGGATGCGGCCTTTGCCAACAGCTAGAACAGTACCGCGAGTTGATTTTTCGGCCGCTGAACCAGTTAGCACGATGCCACCTGCAGATTTTGATTCAACTTCTTGGCGTTCAACGATCACACGGTCATGTAAAGGACGGATATTCATTGGTCGTATCTCCTGATAATGTTCCATTTAAGAATAAAGTGCCATGATTTGGCTTTGGTTTATTAATGGGGTTTTTAGGGGGGGATTGCAAGGGTTTAAGGCTAAATTTTTGAAGAAAGAGCAGAGTTCAGATCGGTCGCAAGCTCCCTTGCAGAATTCAGAGGTGATCGCTGAAGGCTATACGCTTCGCTAACTAGAAACTAGACCGCTTCGCTTCTATAAGAGCAAAATCAGCACCATACTCGCTTTTGATCTTATAGTCTCTAGTTAGCGCAGCGTATAGTTTCTAGTTCTATTTACCCTTACTCGTCCCTCGAGCGAAGCATCCTCGAATCTCGTCCCTATTTCCGCTACACTACCCATCCCACCACCACTCGAGAAAACCATGCTAGATAAACACGGTTTACTAACCCAACCTATCGCCGACGTATTACAAAAACTCACCACTCCAATGGTGTTTGGCATGGTTGCGATTCTTCTATTTAACCTGGTGGACACCTTCTTTATTTCATTGCTTGGTACAGATGCCCTTGCTGCGGTGAGTTTTACCTTCCCCGTAACCTTTGCGGTGAATTGCATTACCATGGGGATTGGGGTTGGATTGTCTGCCTCTATTGGACGTTTGCTAGGACAAGGTAACAGCAAGCACGCGGCTCAATTAACGACACACGGATTAATCTTAGCGGTCATCCTTATTCTTATCGCTTGCAGCATTGGCTTTTTCACCATTGACCCCCTATTTCGATTATTAGGTGCAGAAGACAAACTGCTGCCTCTTATTCATGAATATATGTCTATTTGGTATCTCACTATTCCGCTGCTGGTTATTCCAATGTCGAGCAACAGTGCCATTCGAGCCACGGGCGATACCACCACTCCGGCAAAAATCATGATGCTGGCAGGATTAATCAATGGCGTACTCGATCCTCTACTTATCTTTGGTTATGGACCTTTCCCTGAACTGGGTATTCGAGGCGCTGCGATTGCCAGTGGCATCAGTTGGTTTGGTGCTTTATGCGCCTCTTTTTATGTATTAACTCGAAAAGTAAAATTACTGGCACCGCCAAAGCCATCAGAGATGAAACAAGATTGGCATCAGATATTAAAAATCGGCTCTCCCGCAGCATTATCAAACGCATTAAACCCAATATCAGGAGCCATTTTAATGATGATGCTTGCCAGCCAAGGTACTGTTGCGGTCGCCTCTTATGGTGCAGCGCAACGAGTCGAGTCATTAATGTTGTTGGTGATAATGGCACTCACTTCTTCATTAAGTCCCTTTGTCGCTCAAAACCTTGGGGCTAAACAGCCAGAGCGAGTCAAAGAAGCGATTTTCTTAGCGATGAAGTTCTCTGTCTTCTTCCAATTGTTTCTTTATATTTTAATTGTTCCACTCAGCATTCCGCTATCGCATTTATTTAGCCAAGATGATGCCGTACAACATGGCCTGTGGATGTACTTGATTTGTGTGCCATTCAGTTATGGATTCCAAGGCATTGTGATGGTGCTTGTAAGCAGCTTAAATGCGATGCAAAAACCGTTACATTCTTTCAGTTGGAGTTTCATGAGGTTGTTTGTGTTTACTTTGCCGACGGCGTGGATTGGCAGTCACTTTTATGGAATGGAAGGGTTGTTTGTTGGGATTGCGATTGGGAATGTGATGGGTGGGGTCTGTGCATTTTGGTATTTAAGAACAGGGACGAGATTCGAGGACGCTATGCTCGAGGGACGAGGAAAGGCGAAGAGCTAGGAGGAGCAGAGTTCAGGTTTCAGATCGGTCGCAAGCTCCCTTGCAGGGTTCAGAGGTGATCGTTGGAATTATAGCGACAAAGAATGTTCTCCCCTTTGATCGCTGATGATTATGAGATTGATATAGCCTACACAAGGACGAGTTAGAGGGGTTGGGTATGCAATATTTACATTATTTCCAATCTCAACAATACACCTATCAAGGGGAGGAACAGTATTCCGATCACTGTAGCCACCACGATCACCTCTGAATTCTGCAAGCGAAGCGTTCTGAACTCTACTCTTGCTTTAGCTTTTCCTGAAACCTGAATCCTGCTCTTCCTCGCTTCGCTATGGCCCATTTTCAAACTTTGTAGTAAAATTACACAAAGTTATTTATTCGAATTTATTAAGTTATTGACGAGGAACACCTTTATGTCAGCTAAAAAGCCTATGGCTCTAGTTATTCTTGATGGTTACGGTCACCGTGAAGCTCAAGCAGATAACGCAATCACAAACGCAAATACTCCAGTTCTTGATGGCCTAATGGCTACTCAACCAAACACACTAATTTCAGCTTCAGGTATGGACGTTGGTCTACCTGATGGTCAAATGGGTAACTCTGAAGTTGGTCACACTAACATCGGCGCTGGTCGTGTTGTATATCAAGACCTTACTCGCATCACTAAAGCTATCTCTGATGGTGAGTTCCAAGAAAACGAAACACTAGTTAATGCTATCGACAAAGCGGTTAAAGCAGACAAAGCCGTTCACATCATGGGTCTTATGTCTCCAGGTGGCGTTCACTCTCATGAAGATCATATCTACGCAGCAGTAGAAATGGCAGCAGCACGTGGCGCAGAAAAAATCTACCTACACTGCTTTCTAGACGGACGTGATACTCCACCTCGTTCAGCTGAAAACTCTTTGAAAAACTTCCAAGAGCTATTCGCTAAATTAGGCAAAGGCCGTGTTGCTTCTCTAATTGGTCGTTACTACGCAATGGACCGTGACAACAACTGGGATCGCGTACAAAAATCTTACGAGTTAATGACAGAAGCAAAAGGTGAATTCACTTTTGATACTGCTGTTGAAGGTCTTGAAGCGGCTTACGCTCGTGAAGAGAACGATGAGTTTGTACAAGCTACTGAAATCAAAGCGGAAGGCGAAGAATCAGCAGCAATCGTTGATGGCGATGCAGTTATCTTCATGAACTACCGTGCTGACCGTGCGCGTGAAATCACACGTGCATTCGTTCCTAATTTCGATGGTTTTGCTCGTAACGTATTCCCAGCAATTGATTTTGTGATGCTGACTCAATACGCGGCAAACATCCCTCTTCTTTGTGCATTCACTCCTGCGTCTCTAGAAAATACTTACGGTGAGTGGTTATCTAAAGAAGGTAAAACTCAACTACGTATTTCTGAAACCGAAAAATACGCACACGTTACTTTCTTCTTCAATGGCGGCATCGAAGACGAATTTGAAGGCGAAGAGCGTCAACTGGTTGCTTCTCCAAAAGTAGCAACTTACGACCTACAACCTGAAATGAGCGCTCCTGAGCTGACTGAGAAATTAGTTGCTGCAATCAAATCTGGTAAGTACGACGCTATCGTTTGTAACTTCCCTAACTGTGACATGGTTGGCCACACTGGCGTATACGAAGCTGCAGTTAAAGCAATGGAAGCACTAGATGAGTGTATCGGTAAAGTAGTTGAAGCTATTAAAGAAGTTGATGGTCAAATGCTTATCACTGCCGATCACGGTAATGCTGAAATGATGATCAACCCTGAAACAGGCGGCGTTCACACAGCGCACACTAACCTTCCTGTTCCTCTTATCTACGTTGGTAGCAAAGAAATTGAATTTAAAGAAGGCGGTAAGCTGTCTGATCTAGCTCCAACTATGCTAGCGCTAACAGATACAGCGATTCCTGCTGAGATGTCTGGTGAAGTTCTTTTTAAATAAGAGCTTTAGATAGTCGATAAAATAAAATGCCCACAGGTTTGTAGCCTGTGGGCATTTTTGTTTTTAAAGAAAATAGAATTCAGATCGCTTCACTCCTATAAGAGAAAAAGCTAACAACGCATAAACCAAGTTAATTATGTACTCGATTTTGCTTTTTATCTTATAGTCTCTAGTTAGCGCAGCGTATAGCTTCTAGCTCTCCCCCTCCAACAAACTCAACAACATTACTGGGTCTAATGTCTTGCTGGTTAAGCTTGCGGACAACACCTGATCGGCCAAGTCACGTTTATCATGATGCAGAGCGATAATCTTCTCTTCAATGGTATTTTTTGTTACCAAGCGATAAACCGTCACTGGCTTTTGTTGGCCCATACGATAGGCGCGATCACTGGCTTGATCTTCTACTGCCGGGTTCCACCACGGATCAATATGAATCACCGTGTCCGCTTCGGTTAAGTTTAATCCTGTGCCACCGGCTTTTAAGCTGATCAAAAACACGGAGTTAGTGCCATCTTTAAACGAATCAATCGCCGCTTGACGTTGCTTAGTGGTTAACTTGCCATCCAAATAACTAAAACCGATATTTGACTCTGTTAACTGAGCAGAAAAACGTTTCAGCACACCAACAAATTGGCTGAACACCAACACTTTATGGTCGCCATCTAACGCCTCTTCAATCAAACTCTGCGCTTCAGATAACTTGGTACTCTCTTCTCCTTTCATAGAGTCAAACACCAAGCTAACATCACAACAGATCTGACGCAGTTTTGTTAATGCGGCAAACACTTCTACTACACCACGGCTTGATTCACTTTTTAAATTGACTAATGACTCTTTTCGAACCGCTTCATACGCGGTTCGCTCTTTATTGGAGAGTTCAATATGGTGAACGACTTCTGTCTTCGCTGGTAATTCCGTCAGTACTTCTACTTTAGTACGACGCATAATAAACGGACTAACTAAGGTCTTTAATCGCAGCATATCTTGTTCTTGCTTCGCTGCTTGTGCGTATTTAGAACGGAACGATTTAAGATCGCCAAGTAATCCAGGATTCAAGAAAGAGAACAAACTCCATAACTCAACCAAATGATTCTCTACTGGGGTTCCTGATAACGCAAAACGATGCGCGGCTTGCAAACAAAACACTACTTTTGAGCGTTTTGTTTGCGGATTCTTGATCTGCTGTGCCTCATCCAATACCGCACAATTCCAATCAATTTCATTTAAAGTTTCAGCCAATCGCGTCACCATGCCATAACTCATCACGACCACATCATTTACACCTGCGGCATTAATCGTGGCAATACGATCACTACTCGCCTCTAAATCAATCATGGTTAACTGTGGCGTAAAACGCTCGGCTTCTTGCACCCAATTGGTTAATACCGATTTAGGGCACACCACCATACTTGGTCCCTGCTCACGATAATGGCTCAACAACGTTAAACCTTGCAGCGTCTTACCCAACCCCATGTCATCCGCAAGGCAAGCACCAAAACCATGCTGAGAAAGATGTGCTGCCCATTCAACACTCTCTTTTTGGTAATCACGCAATGGCAATAATAAATCGGCATCCAGCTCTGGCTTCACTCGCCACTCTTCTACCAAGTTATCCCACGCATCATCGCTATTGGCCGACATCGACTCCACCAGTTTTTGCAGCGGATACGCCATGCGTTGATCAACCAATTGCTCATCATCGACCAGACTGTCGATTAAGCTTAATTGGCGACGTAACTGCTCTGAGATTAATAGCGTCAACGACGAGTTATCAGCGCTGACAAAACCCGTACGGTGATGCGCCAACAACTGACGTAAATCCATCTCTAAGCTGCTATCAATATGAACTCGTCCATCGACTTCAAACCAATTCTGCTTTTGATTAATCGACATCGAAAAATCATCGACCCCAATCACTTTCACTTGCTGGCTGTCGGCTTTCCAGTGCAGGTTTGCACCCAACTCACCATCAATTTGAGTAATAAACGTTAGCGCCGCTTCACCTTCAATCTGCCAAATGAAATTCTTGTTTTTTACCAAGCCTAATTCATCAACCAGTGCGTTAGCTTGACGTTTCTCACTGACAAGATCACGTTGATACCACACCCCATCAAAACCACTTTCCCACTCACTGCCTTTTCCTGGCGACCAACTGACATTGTTATCGCTAGAGCTAAACTCAATCGCCACATCCAAAGACGCTCCATTCCAAGCAAGCCATAACTGAGGTTCAGCCACACTATCACCCCGAGTCACTGTCCCTTGCTGTTTATCTATATCAAACCAATGCACCTGCTCACCCAGTACAGCCACTAACTCTGCTGTTTGGGTTACAGGAAAATGCGGGTCCCGAACTCTTAACTCTTCTAAAAAATCAGTCAGCTGCTCAGGTGCATCAATGAAAGAGTAGATACCACCACCAGAGTGATATAACCAAGGTTGAGCGCAAGTCTGTTGGTGATAATAAGGATAAACCTCAAACGCCAACTCATCTCCTACCGAGCGCCATACCAGTAGCGGTGTTTCTCGATAAAACGACACTTGGTCGCCATGATGATCATACAAATTATCGGCATCACATAACGCATGAGCAACAGTTCGGGTGACTCTTGAGCTACTATCTCCCCAATCCATACCATCATAAGCGGCGGCAGAAAGGATCGCGGTATCACTTGGACTGAGTATCTCTTTGTGTTTATGATTAAACTTATCCAGAGCCACTTTACGTCCCTGAGTCCAACCACGTTTATTCTTCGCCTGTATTTTGGCATTCACCTTCATGGCCAAAGGTTCTAGCTGCCAAATCAAACGCTCTTTATTAGCGACTTCGGTATTTAGTACCCCATCAATGCGCGTTAGCCACTGCTGCCAAGGGGAAGAAACAAGTATTAACGGATTGCTTTGATCTACCAAGCGAGACAAGGCGTGTTTTGCTATTTTCGCCAGAGCAAAATCATCTGGGAGTTCAAGTAAGGTCGCTACCACTGGGTTATTAGCCAATGTCATTAAGCCGACCCACACATCAGCATTGTCACGTACACGATAAGCGACAATTAACTCAATCAACATTCGGCCCCATGCCACTTTGCCATTCTTCTGAACTAGAGAAGCAAGCCAACGAGCAGGGTTATCAAAATACCGAGCTAACACCGCATCACTGGCGGTAATAAAATCTACCGAGCGTTGCCAATATTGAGGCAAGCCTTGACCGAATTGTTCAAGAGCTAAGTTTAGATTCTCTTTTGTTTTATTTAATAAAGAAGGGTCTAGCACACTCAACAAGGCGAGATCGCACAATTGAGTAAAAGAAATTTTTTGAAGGTCGAGAGCATAAACACTTTCTCGATGACGAAGATAACTACTATCAAACTGCGGCGCTGCCAAGAAGTGTTCTTTATCTATCTCTTGCGAGAAACACCATTCATCAAACACCACATTAACCTTAAGGTAATTGACGTTCCAATTCTCACTCTCTGCTAACGCCGCGGTAAATTCAGCATGATGATCGCTTCCGGCCTGAAGATTAGGTCCACAAAGCAAAGTTGCATAGAGTTCAAGATAATCAGAAGGTGGATGAGAAAGCATTGGTAAACTCACAGATAAATGGTTTATGACTCTGTGAGAGTAAAAGAAGTGTAAGGGGAATGCAATTTGATTAGGGAGGAATAGTAGAGAGCAAGGGCTTGGGGTTCAGATCGCTACGCTTGCAGGTTTCAAGGGTGTGCGTTGAACGAACAGCACCAAAGAAGGTTCTCCCCCTTAATCGCTATAACTATGAGATCGACATCGTCAATACAAGGGGGAGTTAGAGGGGGTTGGTTACACCATATTTAATAATATAGATAAACTAAACTTCATCATTTACAACCCCTCCTAGCCTCCCCTTATATCAACATTACTAATCTCAACAATATATCGATCAAGGGGAGGAACAGTATGATTATCGCTGAAACTACCACACCTTCATACATGCTCTTATAGATTCTAGTTAGCGAAGCGTATAGTCTCAGCTCTCTCTTTTAATCCTTTTCCATAGGACCACAGGACCGCTCTTACCCCGCCTTTTCTCTTCCGCTTTTAATATCCCTTCGGGTTACTCGACTGCCAGCGCCACGTATCCGCAGTCATATCATCAAGAGACAACTTAGCCTCCCACTTCAACTCTTCACGCGCTTTAGCAGGGTCTGCCCAACACTCGGCAATATCACCAGGGCGGCGAGGGACGATTTGATACGGAACTTTAGCGCCAGACGCTTTCTCAAACGCAGCGACCATTTGAAGAACACTGTTACCATTACCGGTACCCAAGTTATAAATATGCAGACCCGCTTGTTGGCCTTTATGTTCTAACGCCGCTAAGTGGCCATCAGCCAAATCCACCACATGGATATAATCACGAACGCCTGTACCATCAACGGTTGGATAATTATCACCAAATACAGATAAAAACTCACGACGACCAACTGCCACTTGAGAGATAAACGGCATCAAGTTATTTGGAATCCCTTGAGGATCTTCCCCCATAGTTCCTGATTTATGAGAGCCAACCGGATTAAAGTAACGAAGCAGCGTCACACTCATTTCAGGGTGCGCTTTTTGAATATCAGTTAGACACTCTTCAACCATTAACTTACTACGACCATAAGGATTGGTTGCTGAAGTTGGGAAATTTTCATTAATTGGCGTAGAAGCCGGATCACCATAAACCGTAGCAGATGAACTAAATACAATACTGTTCACGCCCGCTTTACGCATCGCTTCAACTAACACTAATGTACCCGATACATTGTTATCGTAATACATGATTGGCTTTTCAACCGACTCACCTACTGCTTTCAAGCCAGCAAAGTGGATCACACTATCGATTTGGTTTTCAGCAAAGATGGTTTCTAAGATTTGAGGATCGCGAATATCACCTTGATAAAACTTAGGCTTTACACCAACCAAGGCTTCAATGCGATCAAGCACCACTTCTTTACTGTTGTATAAGTTATCTAGAATGATCGGCGTTAAGCCCGCTTCAATCATTTGTACACATGTGTGGCTACCGATGTAACCCATTCCGCCAGTGACTAATATGTTCATTTTGTTCTCTATTTTTAATTATTAATGATAGAAAGAAGAACCTATACGCTGAGCTAACTAGAACGCTTCGCTCTAGAAACTATAAAATCAAAAGCATCCATGTTGATAGGCTTAATTATTACACTAGCTATACCTTCACTTATAGTCTCTAGTTAGCGCAGCGTATAGTTTCTAGTTTCACTCTAATATTTATTCTCAACCATCGCAATAAACTCAGTAATAGATTCTTTCGGCAACACATTAATTCCCGCCGCCGCTTCACGACCACCACCGGTTGCAAACGAGCTACAGATCTCACCCGCTCCTTGCTTATTATTCAATGGCGCACGAAGAGATACCATATACGTACCATCGACATTTTGCGTTAATACCGCATGAGCAGAGTCAGGATTTTGATTTGCTAAAAGGTTACCATAAACGCCACTAATACGACGTGCCCACGCTTCATTTGGTAATTCAAATAACCCTAGTTTCTCACTTTTGTGCTCCGCTTCAATCGCCAACGCATTATCCATATCCGATTGATACGCCGCTTGCAGCTGATAAAAAGGGGATGCTTTATCGGCAATCACATCAAAAGGAGACGAGTATTGTAATAACGATTGGTATAACGCTGCAGGATCAAAATGCAGATCATCCACCTTTGCCCCATAACCATTATAGTTGATTAAGGTACCCAACTCTTTTAGCTGTGCTTTTTTCTCAACAGATAAGCCGGCAACATCCGCCAACTCATCGGCTTTAGCAATTAAGTTATCGCCATAAGCCGCAGTAATTGCCCATTCATGAAACTGGCCATTTAATAGGTTATCTACAATTAACGCTGTACAAGTATTGGCATCTAAATCGATATGAGCAGATAGATTCTCGTGCTCAGGAATATCATCAGCACGATGGTGATCAGCATAAAACACCTCAGCGCCAGAACGTAAAGCAAGCTCTAGACCTGCCCTATTCTTTTCCATTGAGATGTCAAGAACGGTTAGTTTATCACCTGTTTTAGCATCCACTTTAGCGACTAAGTTGATATCACGTTTTACACCAGTGATTAAGGTAGATTCTTGAGGGTTAGCCAGACGAAGCTGAAGAAGAGCAATGATGCCGTCAGCATCACCGTTGAAGATGTCGTAGTTCATGAAAATCCTTTTTTAAGAACGGGAAGAGCTTTCCTATGGTCCTACGGTCCTGATTGAGAGTCAAGGTTAGGTTAAGGACGCTGCGCGCAAAGGTTTCAGGTTTCAGGAAAATCAAAAGCGAGTCCCCCCTGAAGCCTGCAAGCGCAGCGTCCTGAAACCTCGCTTTACTCTTCAAAACAAAAAAGCGGACACAACCAAACCAGTCATATCCGCTCTTGCTTTTAAGCTCTTACTCGCCCCTCGAGGACGAAGTCCGTCCTCGCCTCTCGCAGCGAAGCGCCCTGTTCTTAATCACTACCAAACAAATCGCGAGTATAAACCTTACCCTCAACATCTGCCAGTTCTTCCATCATACGGTTAGATACAATCACATCAGACACTTGCTTAAACTCATTCAAATCTTCAATCACACGAGAATTAAAGAAATCAGCCTCTTTAAGTACCGGCTCATACACCACCACTTCAATGCCTTTGGCTTTCAAGCGTTTCATAATCCCTTGAATAGAAGATGCACGGAAGTTATCAGAACCCGCTTTCATGATTAAGCGATAAATACCCACAACTTTTGGATTGCGCTTCATAATAGAGTCAGCAACAAAATCCTTACGAGTGCGGTTGGCATCCACAATCGCACCAATAATGTTATTCGGCACTTCTTGATAGTTAGCTAACAACTGTTTTGTGTCTTTTGGTAAGCAATATCCACCATAACCAAACGATGGATTATTGTAGTGATTACCAATACGAGGATCTAAACCTACCCCTTCAATGATCTGACGAGCGTTCAAACCATGCGCTTCAGCGTAAGAATCCAACTCATTAAAATATGCGACACGTAAAGCAAGGTAGGTGTTAGAGAATAACTTAACTGCCTCCGCCTCTGTAGAATATGTTAGCAATACTTCTATGTTTTCTTTAATTGCACCTTGAACCAATAAATCAGCAAACACTTGAGCACGATCAGATTGCTCACCAACGATAATACGAGACGGGTGAAGATTATCAAACAACGCACGGCCTTCACGTAAAAACTCAGGCGAGAAGATAATATTATCACAACCCAGTTCTTGCTTAATACGCTCGGTATACCCAACAGGAACAGTAGACTTAATCACCATCACTGCATTTGGGTTAATTGCCATTACCTCTTTAATCACCGCCTCAACCGAGCCAGTATTAAAGTAGTTTGTAGCGGGATCATAATCCGTTGGTGTGGCAATAATTACATATTCTGCGTCTTTGTATGCGAGCTCTTTATCGAGAGTCGCAATCAAGTTTAATTTTTTATTAACCAGAAAATCTTCAATCTCAACATCTGAAATTGGAGATTGCTTGTTGTTAATTAGCTCAACCTTTTCAGCCATGATATCAACAGCAATCACTTCATTATGCTGTGCGAGTAATACTGCATTTGATAAGCCAACGTAACCTGTACCAGCGATAGCAATTTTCATTATTATTTATCCTGTAGGGAAATTTATCTTAGGGGATTATAAGGGAGAAAGGGGGGAGATGCGAGAATCCAGGGCGCTGTACTAGAAGGGTTCAGGAAAATCAAAAGCGAGTACCCTTGAAGCCTGCAAGCGCAGCGCCCTGACACCTCGCTTTATCATAGGACCACAGGATCGCTCTTAATCCGCTCTTCCCGTTTTTTCAAAGCCCCCGCCACTCGCGTATCTTAGTACTTATCTTCCACACATTACTCAAAAGTGCTGCGTAAACAAGGAAGCAAGCAATAAATAAATAGAACATCACATATTCTGGGATATTTAGCATCTCTCCATAAATACCAAAGGCTGCATATGCAGTGGCAATACCGCAAATAATTAGCAACGTTTGAAGTGAACTAAAACCTAAACGCTGGAATATATGATGCAAATGCTCTCTATCAGGTTTAAATGGTGAATCACCACGGCGTACACGGCGAATCATAATAGCGGCCATATCCATCAAAGGAACTGCGATTAACCATAGTGCCGTAACTGGACGGAGCGGTGCTTTAGTTCCATTTTGACTTGCCAACAACAAAAACCAAATCACCGTAAAGCCAATCAACATGCTTCCTGCATCACCCATAAATACTTTATAGCGACGAGTAAGCACTCCAAGGTTTAACAATACATATGGGAGAATAATAACAATTAATACTAAACATAAGTAAGCTAGGTTAAGTTGACCATCTAGATACAGCACGCTACCAAGACCAGCAAAAGTTACGATAGATAAACCACCGAGTAAACCATCAATGCCATCTACCATATTAAAGGCATTAATTGCACCAATAACCGCAAACACCGTAATTAGATAACCAACTCCTATACCTGCTAAATTCATGGAACCGAAGCCAAACATATCACCGAGTTGATATAATTTAATATCAGCTATCATCATCATAGCAACCGATAAACCTGCCTGAATAATCAACCGTACCTTAAAACTCAGATCGATTTTATCATCAATAGCTCCAACCAAAGTCAGTATGAAAATCGATAATAAATACAATCTATAATTAGGTAATAAATCGGGATTGGAGATTAAAAAATGCATAAAAGCAATGCAGATAGAAATCCCACCGACAAGCGGAATTGCACCTGTATGGTATTTTCGCTCATTGGGTTTATCAACTAAGTTGATTCTTTGAGCGACCTTTCTCATCATAAAAAGAATGGAGAGAGATATAAAGAAGGTAAAGCCTAGTTCGAGGTATGTGTGAGACATAAAGATCCTAACTAAATTTTTATTTAATTATTTTAGTAGTATTAATTTTTCTATGGTTAATAATTAAATGAAGGTTACAACTAAACAACCAATCATTAATACCTTACTTGTAAAACTCTTTATACCAACTAACTAACTTAGCAACACCTTCAGCAACACCAACCTGTGGCTTGTAGCCTGTAGCTTCAAATAAATCTTGTGTGTCTGCATATGTTTGGTAAACATCACCGGCCTGCATACCACGAAAGTTCTTTTTAGCTTCAATACCTAATTCCGCTTCAATCGCTTCGATAAATTTCATTAGATTGATTGGACTACCATGACCAATATTATAAATACTATAAGGAGCAGAGCTTGAAGCAGGGCTCCCCTCTTCTACCTTCCAGTTATCATCGCGATCAGGAATAACATCCGCAATACGGATCACGCCTTCAACAATATCGTCTATATAAGTAAAGTCACGCCACATATCTCCATTGTTATTAATATCGATAGTCTCACCATCTAATATCTTTCTAGTAAATATATAAGGTGCCATATCTGGGCGCCCCCAAGGGCCATACACTGTAAAGAAACGCAAGCCTGTGGTTGGGATATCATATAAGTGTGAGTACGAATGAGCCATTAACTCATTAGATTTTTTAGTCGCAGCATAAAGAGAGATTGGGTGATCTACAGTATCTGAAGTAGCAAAAGGAACTTTATTATTTAAACCATAAACCGAACTTGAAGAGGCATATACTAAATGTTTCACTTTAGTATTACGGCAACCTTCTAGAATATTAAGGTGTCCAACTAAATTTGAGTCAGCATAAGCCATTGGATTTTCAATTGAATATCGTACCCCTGCCTGTGCAGCTAAGTGTACTACGCGATCAAACTGATGTTCAGCAAACAAAGTAGCCATTGCTTCTCTATCTGCCAAATCAACTTTTAAAAAATGAAAGTTTTCATGCTCAACACGTTTTAAACGAGCATCTTTCAAACTTATATCGTAATAATCATTGATATTATCAATCCCAACAACTTGATGACCTTGCACACAAAGTCTTTCTACAACGCAAGAACCAATAAAACCAGCGGTACCTGTTACTAAATATTTCATGTTATAAACTCTTTGATTTCTAATAAATACCTTACGTTTAAGAACGTAGGATCAAACTTCAACAAGTATTAAATCTAACAACATAATAGTTCTAACAAAACAGAGTTTAGCGAAAATGCTTATAAGCAAATCGAATCATACTCATTGGTAATAAATGAAAAAATAACCTAGAATAAATACCACAGATATTTTTTAAATTAACTCTATTCAATTTTATCATATATTTTTGTCTAATCTTAATTTCACTTAACGCTTTATCCATTCCTTGTCGGCGTGATAATGTTGCTTCGTTTAAGCGGTAATCCATTAAAATATCAGGCATATTTGCAAACTTCGCACCACCGCAAAGCAACTCAAACCAGAGGCCTAAGTCTTCTGTTAGCTTTGTATTAGTGGGATAACGTATTCCTGTTTTTTCAAACAATTCCACCTTAAACATTACCGACGGATGTATAAATGGGCATCTGACAATCGTAAAATCGGTTAGTTGCTCATGCGATAATGGAAGTATTTTTTCCTCCAGAGCAAAACTTCCCCCAAATTCCCTACAACCAGATCCAACAACGTCCACATCCTCATGGTTACGCAAGAAGCTTACTTGTTTACTTATTCGGTTTGTATAGCTAATGTCGTCGCTGTCCATTCTTGCGATATAAGAATAACGTTTACTTGCTAAAGCCAGGTCAATCATAGCATTAAGAGAGCTAGCCAAGCCTTTGTTTTTACTACTTTTTGTAACGAAAATATTGTCATTATACATTAAACTATCTAAGTAACTATCTACTATCTCAGGTACAGAGCCATCTCGCCAAATAAACAAATCCATCGCTATATAGTTTTGTTCTAAAATACTATCAACTGCAATTTTAAAACTGTCTAATTGGTCTGATTTATAAACAGACATAATCACCGCTACACGTGGAATAACACTCACAATTCACCTTTTAAATACAATTTTTGATAACTTAAAGAGTTCACTGACGAACTGAACCCACGCGCAGCGATGACTGCACAATCCTCTTGTTCAATCTTATTTCGCCACTGCGGATAAGTATGCGTTAAAAAACTCGACAAAGATCGCATATCTGCAAGTTCAATTAACTGTGTGTACTTTCTTGCAGCAACGTGTATCTCTTTATGAGGACCAATATCACTCAAAATTGCCGGACAACCTAACGCTAAAGCCTCTAATACAGAATTTGGAAGTCCTTCTGCTTTTGATACTAAAATGAAAGCATCTGACGCAATAATATAAGGTCTAACATCAGAAACAGCCCCAACCACTGCTACTTTTTCATTTATAACCGCTGGATGTAACTGAATTTGAGCAAGTTGACTCCCCTTTCCAACTAACAGTAACTTAAAGCCATCAACCTTATTAATTTCATCAAGCAGAGGTAGAAGGTTCTTTCGCTCTTCAAACACGCCGGTATAAATTAAAATCTGTAGATCTTCAGCCAATTTATATTGTTGTCTTACTTCAGAAACAGCCTCTAACTCTATTTTATCTTTATTATAGAATAATGTATCAATACCGTTGTTAATCACATTAATATCACGTTTGAAAAACTTTTGTAATGGCTTGCGGACAGACTCACTGACCACAACCACCTTCTTACACTTACGTAAAGCCAATAAATGTATTACAGCCATCAGCAAACCCTTAACTTTTCCATATTGCGCAGGGTAATCAAGATAAGGAATATTACGCAGCGTTGATATCCAATTAATCGACAACTTACCGACCAATTTACTCATTATTAAGTCTGCACGAATACCTTGAGTGTGCACAACACTTATTTGCTCTTGCTCAATATGATTTAGCAAACGCTTTTCAAGCTCATTGATACCTAGCATTCCAGATTCATCCAAACACATCACTGGGATGTTAACAGCATCGAATTTATCTTTAAGTGAATTGTTTTTTTCTGCCGATAATGTCACCACTATCGGTTTATACAATGTACGATCTAAGCCAGAAATGATGTTAAACAACTGAGAGGTTGGCCCTGTTTGCTCAAGAGTAGAACAAACATAAAAAAATTTTTTCATCTTATTTTTTTCTCCTAAGTCCTTCAGTTGCACAAGCTAACAAAAGAAAGAAAATAGCACTCGAGAATACAGGGTTAAAAACAGAGCCAAACGTTAGGTCAGCAAATAAAATATAGAACACGAAACACATAGAAATCAGTTTTTCGTCTGTAATCTTTTTAAAGAGAAGATAAAATATTAAATATTCTAAAAAATAAAAAACTATTCCATATCTAAAGATTGAAAGCAGTGTTCCACTATCAAAAAAACCAAATGGTAAAGTACCGAGATTTCCCCAAAGCCATTCTTTAACTGACATATTAAACATATAGTTTATAACTGTTAATCGATGAGTCACCCCTCTGTCAGTGCCATCTATAGCTCCATAAAAATTATGTAATACACCTAAAATATCCATAGAGACATAAATACCGACAACAAGAAATGGCGATATAACAGTGGCTAAAAGCAGGTTTTTTAGTTTAAACTTGAGAAACATAGGTAAAATAAAATCACAAAAAATAGCTGCAACTAATGCAATTTTAGAAAAACAAATCAGAGCGGCAAAATAACCAAAAACTTTAAAAGCAATATTTTTATATTTGAGAAATAGAACACTACCTGCAATATACATAGACAAACCAGTAACTGTTGACGAGCCAAACGTTCCTGCTGGTCTAAAACTGAAATTCATATGAGTTGATATTAATGATTCAATATCGGTACTGGTCGAATAAATATTAGGTATGGAATAAAATTTAACTACAAACTGAAAAAATGGACCACTAGCAAACCCCAAAATATCATACTTCTGAAAGACTATAATAATTAATTGAGATAAAAAACACCATTTTAATACAGAGAAAAAAACAAGAGAAAAACTGTCATTGCTATCAGATACTGAAGTCTGCCTTGCAACTACAAACCATAATATATATTTTATAAAACTAAAACCAACAATAACTCCTTTTAGATTAAGGTTATCATTATATTCTATCGATGACGAGAGTATTAACATCAACATCAAAGAAAACATAGCCACATAATAAATATAACTTTTTTCAATTTTAATACGACTAAAAGACGCTAAAGAAAAGAAAATAAGAACACATAGCAAATCTTCAAAACGTACAGGAATAGTACCTAATCTTATTGTTGGAAAATAAAACCAAAAGACAGGATAAAATTGAAGTATCTTATATTGAAGTTTCATTTACATAACTTAGCATAGACTCAACAAGTTCACTTTCAAAAACACAAGATGAGGTATTTCCCCAGATATTTCCAGCTCTAAAGAAAACCTCTGATGAAATCTGTGTATATGGCCCAAAATGACATGTTTGAAACTCAATTAGTTTATATTCGCCTGATGGAAGCGTAACGAAATCTAAACTACAATATGGAACACTAAGCTTTTCACGACATGATATAGCTAATTCTGCAAGTACATTATCTATTGTTGATTGAATTTCAAAACAGCCAGAGCCACTAGCCCTGAAGTCTCCCTCTCTAACAGAACGCTTTAAAACAAACACTTTCTCCCAAAATACCAACACTTTATAATCTGAGCTTAATTCAGGAATGAATTCTTGTTCACAAAATTTAGCTCTCTGGGTTAAATAACGAGCTTGCTCTCCACGTTTCAGTAATTTTCGTGCGATATTTCTAGCGTCTTCTTTCACTTCTTTAAGAGAGCGATCAAGGCGCAGTGTACACTTAATGCTTTGTAGAAATTGCTTTTGGTTTTTAACCAAAGAAACACCTTTACTTCCTGCCCCCCCTAACGATTTAAATACAAAAGGATAACTGACTTGTTGAGGAAGACTAATTTTATCCGCAAGACGATAATTCTGCTTAATGTACGGAAGCATTTTTTCCGCAGCCAATATTCCCATCAACCCTTTATTCTCATGAGCCAATACAGTATCTAAAGATGGCACTAGATTATTTCTGTTATAAAATCGAGCAGTAAGAACATCATTAATATATTGTTTAATGCTGATGTTCTGATGACTTCCACACCAATAAACTGCATTTTCATCAACTTGATAATTGTAGTTTGCTAAGTCTTGGTACTCTAGATATTTCACTTCACAATCAAAACGTTTAAGAGCTTCTTCAACTACAGAAAGATCAATATTTTGATATTCATGAAGGTGCTGTGTAAAAAAACCGTCATGTACGAGTATTATTATTTTTTTCATTTTATTTTCCATTCTAGTTTAAATTAGAATATTAATTATTAGCGTTATTTTAGGTGCGTATGCATTTATCAAAATTATTATCTCTTGACAACATAACGACTAGAATTACTTTTGTTAACATTCCAACCACTGTACCAAAAGCAACACCTACTACCCCTTGTGTTCCAACCAAAGCTAGACTAATAAAGGCATTTACACATAACGATATGAATGTTAATACTGATAATAAAGAACTTCTTTTTTCATAATTAAGCTTCACAGAAAAAACCATATATATCATATGGAATAGTTGCGCCATTAAGAGACAAAGTAATATCATGTTATTTTTAATGTATCTTTCATCTACAAATAGATAATAAAAAAGATCCGAAGATAAATAGAATATTATAACCACCACTAGTTGAATTAAAATCAATCTATTTCTATATCTAATATTTGATAATGTATAACCATGGTCAAAGTATTTTTTTACCCACTCCCTATTTAATCCCTGGGATACAATCAAAAGAATCGAGGTATATTGAGCAGAAATGGCGTAAATGGCAACATCATCAATAGTTAAAAAATTTGCTATTACAATCTTATCAAATACACCCAAAAGCAAACTAGATAAAACATGAGGTAGAAAACCGATACCATATTTTAGGTAGTCTTTTTCAATGCCAATTTTATAAGATGTATTTTTGCCTATTAAATTTTCTTTAAAGTATCTAACCAGAAAGTATATTGATATAAATAAAAACAATAATATCGACAATAATGAACCATATGCTCGACTAAATACACCAAAGCCTTGATAAAGAAACCATGTTGAAAAAACAAGCACTAAAAACGATTGTAGGAATAAGAGTATAGTATATTTAAGTGCAGATCCTTTTGCATTGTATAATAATAACTGCGTGTCATAAAAAACATAACACAGCGCTGTTAATATTAATATATACATTAGGTTACTATCTACATCTTCTATTTTAAAAAGTGTGAATATTTCACTCTTATATATTATTAACACTAAACTAACAATCAAAATATAAAAAATTAAAACTTTAAATACGCTGATTAACTTTCCTCTTGTTAAACCATCACTATCAAAATAACATCTTTGAATATAAGCTGGAGCATTTAGTGTCAGAATAGGTAGAATAAAGGTAAATAACGTAACAATAAGTGTCATCTTACCATACTCATTAGGAGTAAGATAACTAGTCATGATTGGCATTAATAAAAAAGGCATCGCAGCTGATGCCAAAGTGCCAAAAAGGTATATTAGACTATTCACTCTTAATACTTAAAAAATCACTAATACCAGAAACTATATTATCAATACTCTCTTCTTTATTAGTTAATCCCATTTGGTGAAAATCAAAATAGTGCGCTGAGTATATGATAAATTTACTCATTTCTAAGTGAGCACCATATAGCCGATTTAACTTAAGCCTATCAGTATATGCACCAGTTTCTATCGATGTTACAGCAGTAAATAAATCACCTTTACTTTTTACCTTGAATACACCTGGAAGATCCTCATACCACCCTCTACCAAATAATAGTACTGGCTTAGATCTAAATAGAGCCTCCCAGCCAATAGTACCACTAATTGTCGCTATAGCTAAAGCACTATCTATTAGTGAAAACGTATCGGTTTCAATTGGAACAAATTTAACTCTGTTAGACATAGAACTAATTTCACGATAGAAGCTTTCATCCCGTCCAGTTTCACCTTCAAAATAAGGGTAAAATTGTGAACTGTGCTCTTTAATGTAAATAGACACCGAGTCATCAAAACTCTCAAGCAGATTCTTAACTATTTGCCTTTGCTCTACATAAAACCCACCAGTAGGACAAGACGTTTCTTCGGGTTGATAATGAAGCGCTAGTAATACAAATTTTTCGTTTAAATCAACCTTTCTACAATATGATTTGTAAGTATTTCTCAGCTTATATTTTTTATATTCGCCAGCCTTCCTAATTAAAAACGCATTCCCTTTAGTCATTGAGGAAGTCTTAGGGTGTTCTTTATAAAAGATCCTATATGTTGGCGAGGTTTGAAATACATTGCCTATCTTCTTCAAATCAAATAACATTGACTTTACTTGATATGATATTGACTTATATTTTTCAAAGTTATTTTTTTGCTCTACCATATCGGGTGGCAATGCTGTTTCGTGGTCTTGAGATAGTTTTTTTAATTTGTCGGCAATAATAATTGGTAAGTCATCAATTTTTGCATCTTTAGCATTTCTTACGGCATTCTTTATTGCTATTGGTGTCATGTTTACATCATCAATAATAAAACTACCATCGCCAAAATGTGTCATTTGGAACATAATAAATTTTATATTCTTTATTTTTGATGCCACATACAATGCAAAATCAAACACTCTATGGGGTATAGAGGGAGAAATTATGATGTCTATCTCTCTATCTTCTAAAACATACAACCATTTCTCAATAAGCTCGATAAACCATGCTTGTCTTTCTGTGCTAGGGAAAGTTTTAAATACATCTAGTCTATCCATCATTCTCATTCCAGTCAGTATATCCAAACCAATACTCTTGACTGTATTTTCATCTAAAGCGACTATTTTATGATCTTGTGGGAATCCGTTACCTTTCCAGGCATCCTCTGTATATTGGAAAAAACAATTAGGAAAATAACTATTAATTTTATCCTTCGAAAATTCAGGTTTTCTTCCAATAAAATAGACTGGTTTTATGTCATGTTTTTTTAATAAACGACTTGCTACATCCATCCATAATTCAACATTACAACCAACATACATAGCATTATTATACTGCATTAGATATTAAGCCCCTTCCCAAAAATAATAAATGACTCTTTTGCTTTTTTACCTGGCTGTAGCATTTTTTCAAGAGTAGTCGGAACTATCTCACTTCTTTGAGTATCTCTTTCTTTTAATTCGTTGGCAGACTCACAGATTAGATGCTCTAACTTACCTAGCCGATGTATTTTGAACCACTCATAACCACTCTTAGTTACACCTAACCAATCAAAGAATGGTTTAATGTATACTCTATTATTTCCGTAATGTCTTAGTAAAGACTTCCCTTCTTCAGTTGTCAAACGACCATGTCTAATTTCTCTTGATACATGATCATTCACCTTACGATATCCTACTCTTTTTTCCTTGAGTAAGTCATGCAAATGATAGTACACCGAGCTACCAGCTCGTTCATATAAATCAAATGTCGAAGTATTAATCTCGGGTGTAAAACCAAACTTGGTCATTGCTTGATTTTGGGCTAACGGATCCCAACGTATATAGTTACTTAAATAAATACCTCTTACTCCACTACGGGATAACTTATCTATATCAGGATACTGATAATAATTAAGGTGACGTAAGTCAACTTGAGCACCATTACCAATTAAATCATCTACCTCAAAGTTAAATAAATCATGCTGTTTTCTACTCCAACGACTCATTTCAGTTGAATCTAAATGTGAAAATTTACCTACTTGTTCTACTGACTGATTTTGTCCCCAAATAATTAAAGGGATTTTTCGTTCAAGTGCAACATGAACAGGGAAAGATGTATGCAGCTGTAAAAAAGGTAACAATATATGGTCATATTTCCTTAAAGATGTACGTACTAAATCTTTATACACACGCATATCTGGATTAAATGTAAAAGAATCAACATCAAAATGAGTAATTAATTGATGGAGATTATACCAACCAATATCATTTTTAAAATAATCGTTAACGCAAACAACAAGTGGCGATAAACCTAGCTTTAAGACATTTAACAATGTGAAGTAATCTTCTGCATCACCAACAACAGGAACAACACAATCGTACTTTCCTTTATGGTTTTTATAACTTTGTATGATTTCTTCTAACTTTTCATACCTAAAGTTCCAATCGATTGTATCTTTTTCTCTATGAGTAAAGCATCCAGAACACTCTGATTCAATTATGGTTAAACTAAATGGATGATTGAGAGGATAGTGACATTTAGGACAAGATAGTTGCATGCTTAAAACCTGAAATTGAGTATTCTGTATGTAAGACTTTATTATCAATTAAAACTGAAGCCAATTGTTTCTTATATGCTTTATTGATACAGTTTTTTCCTATTCCACCGCTGATAATAAGCTTCTTATATTCAAATGGAAGGCCATCAATCAAAGACCAATCAAAAGAGTTTTTTTGACCTTCATTTTGAGTATCCACTAAAATAATCTCATTAGCTGAAGTATTAATAAATTCAATATCAATATCTTCAATTGCAATGTAAACAGATAATCCAGAGTGATAGACAAACACTCCCTCTTTTCTATAAGCTAATGGGAGTAAGCACTGAATTGCTTGGTGCCCAAAAAGATCTTTTGCCTGACTAATTAAATCTTTATTACCATCTAAAAAAGCAGATGAGAAAACCAGCCGCTCAATAGGTAAATCAGTTAAATGCTGTAGATGTTCAACACTTCGAATTCCACCACCAAAACTCACTGGGGTCATGGTTTTTAGTTTTTGTAATTCAGAAAGATCCTCTTTAAAAATATCTAAGCTATCATTTTTTCGAACTGGACGAATAATTGCAATTTCATCACATTGATACTCTTCTAATGAGTCAATAACCCCTTGTAGACTCCCCAGTGGTCGAAAATACTCCCAACCATATGATTGAATACATTTTTTTTCATTAAGTAAGACTGTTGAACCTATACGCACAACTACCTCCTATAAAATCATTGAAATCAGCTCAGAGCCAGATAACTGACTTTTTTCAGGATGAAATTGAATCCCAATAATATTATCTTTAACTAAAAGTCCACTATATTTCGATAAGGAACCTGATACAGGAATAGAGAATGCTGTCGGCTCATTATTTATAACTCCATATTCATGGTTATAAAAAACTCGACCATTTAGTATTCTTTTTTTTGTTAATTTATATTGGCTATGGAATGATTGACTATTCATTTCATTTTGACGTAAATAAATCGGCTCCCATCCATTATGAGATACATTTTCTGCAAGCCGCTCAGTATGAGCATCAATTAAACCCAGGCCTTCAATATGGCCATCCTCTTCTGAGTAATGACCCATAATTTGAAAACCTAAGCAGATGCCAAGTAATCGTCCACCTTTTTCAACATGTTCAATCACCGCTTGATCATATTGACCTGCTTTAAGTCGTTCCATATATGAGCCAGCAGAGCCGACACCTGGTAAAATTAATAACTCAGAGTTAATCTCGTTAGCTTTAGATACAATACGTGTTGAGATATTTTCTTTTTCAATCCAATTTTTGATCGACCGAATATTACCGCTTCCAATATCAAGGATATCAACCTTCATAATTAACCCCCACTTTAAACCTCTTAGTAGGTCGTTTACCATCATGTGTTTCAAAAATTGTACTATTCACCCACTGATTTGCAATATTCCAAAATTCAGTCACTGTGATACCTACGTAATTTGCATAGCTATTAATTATCCGATCAGAACAAACACCATCATATTGCTCTGAAATTTTAATCGCTTCATCACGAGTAATCTTTCCTGCTCGAATTTGTTCATTAACACTATCTGTTGCTCGGCCAAACCCAAATTTATAATATTTAAGCATCATGTTAATATTTGTAAACTCTTCATCCAACATAGAAGCATTCGACAAATCACCCGTTTCGGACTCTTCGCCAGGCCTCAGTGTTAAGCCTTGCAAAGAAGCATAAACAGAATTGTCATCATTACTCCAATCATCCCACGCAGGACCAAGATAAAAAATATTTACTTTTTTCTTTTCAAATTCAATTTCATTCGGATATAAATAATGCTCTGCTAAATATGAAAAATTAACCTCTTCTTTTAGCCAATCAGTACCCCCAGCAGTTAATGTATTTAAACGGCGGAGATTATTACCATCAAATTCATCAAAACCTTCCACTGCAGCATCACCAACTTGTAATGCTGGATTCTCACCCCAAAATATAGTGTTTACGCCAAGTTCAATCGCAAGTCTTGGTACCGTTGAAAATAATGACATTTCGCTTGATTTACAAACATTACCAAACTGTTTAAATGATTCGAGAGCCAAGTGTGCCGCGGTTTGAGGTGCCGGTGTTGCAACTATTACATCAAACCCCATATTCATTAAATTGGTTAAATTTCTAGCACCAATTTCAGACATCTGCCTTGGGGGATAAGCACAACAAACAATTAATGGCCTTAGACCAAGACGGTCCCTTACCCAATGAGCTTGACGTGTACTGTCTTTCCCACCACTAACGCCAACAATACAGTCATAAGCACCTTTGTTTCGTTGCTTTTTTCGACTTTGCTGTATCTTATGTTGGAGTATATTAAGCTTTAGACTGCTATTATCATCTTGAACAGAATCGGTATAGCTACAAGCAATACAAACCCCATCATTAAAAGAGGCATTTGGTCTTAAATCAGTCGTTAAGCACTTTTTACAATATCTCAAAGCCTAACCCATTCACGTATTCAGCATTTAAGGCCGTGCCTTTATTTATATTAACGTTCGCCTTTTTACCTATCACATCATCATAATATTTCGGCGCTAGCCCAAAGCCAGGACGAATGCTGCGGATATTTTCAACAGTAAACTCTTCACCTTCTTTAATATCTTTAACTACATATAAAGAACGGCGGAACTTAACATTGCCTTTTTCAGCTTCTGTGCGTTCGTAATTAACTTTACCCATTGCCTGCCAAGCTGTTTTTGAATCTTTACATAACTGGGCTAGTTCAGACGGCTCCAACGAAAAACTATCATCAGCTCCGCCGCCATTTCGATCTAGTGTTACGTGCTTTTCAATAAGACATGCGCCAAGCACTACAGCCGCTACCGAGGTTGCATTATCAATTGTATGATCAGATAAGCCCGATAACACATCAAAACGCTCAGAAATATCTGCAATGGTTTTTAAGTTATATTGCTCTGCTGGTGCAGGATAACCACTCACACAATGAAGTACGACTAACTCTTCACAGCCGTTATTTCTTGCGGTATCTATCGCTTCTTGAATTTCTTCTTGATTTGCCATTCCAGTTGACATAATCATCGGTTTTCCTGTTTGAGCCACACGCTTAATTAATGCAAGATCAACAAGCTCAAATGACGCTATTTTATAAGCAGGCGCGTTCAGTTCTTCCAATAAATCAACAGCAGTAAAATCAAATGGAGAACTAAAAATAGTGATATCTAATTCTTTTGCTTTTTCAAATAATGGCTTATGCCACTCCCATGGAGTATGAGCCCATTCATATAATTCATATAATGTGCGTCCGTCCCATAGTCCATCACGAATTTGAAAATCCTCTTTATCACAATCAATCGTAATAGTATCTGCACGATAAGTTTGTAGCTTTATAGCATCAGCACCCGCCTTTTTGGCTTCTTCTATTATTTGAAAAGCTTTATTTATATCTCCATTATGGTTTGCTGAAAGCTCTGCAATAATATATGGCTTATAATTCGGGCCAATTTTTCTACCATTAATCTCAATAAAACTATTCATCATTTACTTTCTCTAATTTAATATTATATTTTTGACCATTACGAACAATATATGCAGGGAAGCGTTTCGGATCGCATACTCTCAATAAGTTAAATTGCTCTTCAATAGATTTATCTAAACTTAGTTGACTATCTTCAAGTGTACGTTTTCTATGGTAGTCTGTAACACTACCTTGAATCTCTTGTTTTTTAGCTTTAGAGTAATCAATATTCCCACAAGCCCAAGACATTAATTCTAGCTCGGCTTCAAAAACCTTATGATTTATTTCTTCATATAATTCGCTACCATCTAGAGATATGTATCTTTTTTGCCATATATCTCCAGTATCGACACTATCTTCAGCATTTAATAGAGAAAGTATTAAAGTATCTTTACCATTAATGATATCCCAAACATGTGGACTCCATCCTCTACCTTCAGGTAAATCACTTGCATGAAGCACAAGTGTATAGCGAAACATTTCTCTAACAGGTTTTCGAACTATTTCTGAACATGAAATTAAAAACAAAATATCTCCACCGTTCTCAATATTATTTATTGAATAATATATTGAGATATCATGTGACTTTATATTTCGTTTAATCCATTGTTCTAAATAAGGATAAACAGGGTGAACACTGTCACTACAAATAATCGTTACTTTCATTGTTCCATTTCTCTATCGCTGTCATTACACGCAGTGTTCCTTTACCATCGCATAACGATAAATTATTCTGGTGATAATACCCCCAAGATTTGAGTAAATCACAAAATGCATTTATAAGTTGGTCATCAATATCATTAACATTAACCTTCACTGCCACTTTAGCTTCAACTAAACGTTCACAAATTTCTCGTTGATTCTCAGCAAGAGGAATAATAATACTTGGTAAACCTAAGCATGCACGCTCCCAAGATGTTGCTCCTGGCGCACCAATAGAAACGTCATGTTTCATCATCTCTTGTGCCATATTACTTACAAAACCAATGTGTTTAATGTTTGACTTCGTTTGACAAAATGAATTAACACTAATGTAATGAGGAGCCCTAGTACTTAATAATACAGTTACTGTAATATTATCTAACTTTGATAATTGTTTTAAAACCAATAACGTGGCATTAGGTAAATCAATCCCCCCCATACTAACTAGTACTCTAATACTTTCTAACGGTACAACTCTTTGATATGCCAGCTCATGTAATACTGAAAAATTTGGGTTCAACAATGCATATTGAGTACCAGTAAGTGCACGAGAAATATTTGGATATGATTTTTTATTTCGACCAAATGTTTGGTCTATTACTAAATCTGCATCATGCTTTCGTTCTAGATCATCGATAGCCATAATACGACAATCAAGTTGTTTTCGAATAATAGATTGCCATTCTTTTCCAATCGCATAGTGATCTGTTATTACAATATCCGCACTCTTAATTTTCAATAAAAAAGCACTTGCGTCTTCTTCTATAGAGCACTGTAGCCAACCAAGATAATCAGCACTACCTTGTGGTTGAATTACAGGGATAATTTCATCTAAAGAAAAAACATCAAAGCCGCGCTCTTGGATAAAATTAATCATATCGCCCGGTTGAGAACGACAAACAAATGAGACGGAGTGAGCTTTTTCTAGTAATGCTTCAGCTAATACCAAGCACCGCATTACATGGCCGCTACCTATATGAATAGAAGCATCTGCTCGAATAATAATATTCATTATTTGTCTCTCGTTAGCATAGAGAATAGTACTTCAGCAAACTCCCAATCCTCTGCTGTATCTATATCTTGAACTTGTTTTCTTGGTAAGAGAACACAACGTGAATGTTTATCAAAAATTGCTAATTTTTGTTTAAAAGCTGCAGCTTCACCCCAATAAAACTGCCCTGCATCATGATATGACTCTTCTAAATCTTGAGAACGAGTCAGTTCATACTCAGGGGAAAACATACTAACATTACCATCGTTAGAGATCTTAATAGCTCGCTGAATAGGAAATGGAAATGTTGTTGCACTGAATGCATACTTCACATCTGGCTGTTGAACAATTCCCCACCCTTTTTTCAAATCCTCTGCTCGAACAAATGGCGCAGTAGCATATAAACAACATGCATACATGATTGGCAGCTTTTGCTGCTCACACCACTGTACTGCATGCTGAATAACATCCATCGTTGTTGCATAATCATCGGCAATATTTTGAGGCCGCATAAATGGGACTTCTGCACCATATAGCTTAGCTACTTCTGCAATTTCATTATCATCCGTAGAAACAATAACTTTATCAAAACAGCCTGACTCAATAGCGGCCTCAATGGAATAAGCAATCATTGGCTTACCATGGAATAATTTTATATTTTTTCTTGGAATCCGCTTACTTCCCCCACGAGCTGGAATGATTGCTACCTTCATGATTACCCCTCTAACACACTCGATAAAACACGAATAACGGTATCTTGTTGCTCTTCCGTCATTACATGGAACATTGGAAGTGAAATAGCTTCTTGGTAATAACGCTCTGACTCTGGAAAATCACCAATTTTGAAACCTAACTCTTGATAATACGGGTGTATATGTACCGGAATATAATGAAGGTTCACTCCAATACCTTGCTCTCGAAGTACATCAAACACTTCTTTGTGTGTTTTTGATATATTATCAAGTTGCAAACGAATTACATATAAATGCAAACCAGAATAGGTACCTTCTAGTTGATAAGGTAAGGTAATTGGTAAATCTTCAAGTAGCTGATTATAACGAATAGCTAGTTTGTGACGAACCGATACAAAATCATCTAAACGAGTCATTTGAGTTACCCCTAATGCCGCTTGTAATTCAGTCATTCGATAATTGAAACCCAAATCAATCTGTTCGTAATACCAACCACCATGAGATGCATTTTGCATTTTAGTTTCGTCACGAGTAATACCATGGCTACGGTAAAGTGCCATTTTATCCGCTAATTCTTGACTATTCGTCATCACGGCACCACCTTCAGCAGTAGTGACAATTTTTACTGGATGAAAACTAAATACCGTAATGTCTGAATATTCACAACAACCAATCGAGTTATCAAGATAGCGACCGCCAATGGCATGTGAGGCATCTTCTATGATTTTAAATCCATACTCTTTAGAAAGGGTATGGATTGCTTTCATATCACAGGACTGTCCACATAAGTGAACAGGTATAATCACCTTAGGTAAGCTATCTGTTGCTTTTGCTTGAATCAGCTTTGCTTCTAAAGCACTAATACTCATATTGTAGGTTTGAGGATCAATATCAATAAAATCAACATCAGCGCCACAATACAGACCACAGTTAGCCGAAGCTACAAAAGTAACAGGCGTTGTCCAAAGCCTGTCACCTTGGCCAAGTCCAAGAGCTAGACAGGCAATATGTAATGCCGACGTTGCACTATTTACAGCTAATGCAAAGCCTGCACTCGTATGTGCCATTAATGCAGCTTCAAATGCAGGAACTTGTGGGCCTTGAGTTAAAAAATCAGATTTTAAAACATCAACAACTGCATCAACATCTTGCTGAGTAATTTCTTGCTTACCATAAGGGATCATATTTTCTTCTCAATTAAACTGTAAAGTTAGGATCTACATGCTCAACAATTAACTCACGCAGACCTTCAATGGTTTCCCACTCAGTGTTTGTACCTGAGTTATATTTAAAACCAAACGGAACTTTTTCTGCTTTATGGTGATCAATATATTCTTCTTCTGTATAAGTAAACGATACCGAAGGAAGAATTGCATAATAACGACCTAAATCAATCGTATTTAGTGAGTCTGTATCAGTGATCATTTCTTCGTGAACTTTTTCACCAGGGCGAATACCAACCACTTTAGTTGCACACTCAGGAGCAATCGCTTTTGCGATATCTAAAATCTTGTATGATGGGATTTTGGGAATAAATATCTCACCACCTAAATGGTTTTCTAGTGCGTACATCACCATATTTACACCATCCTGAAGAGATATATTAAAACGTGTCATCTCTTCATGAGTGATTGGCAGTAAACCTTCTTTTTTCTTTTCCATAAAGAATGGGATCACCGAGCCACGAGAACCCATTACGTTACCGTAACGCACAACACTAAAACGAATATCTTTAGAGCCTTTAATATTGTTCGCCGCTGCAAATAATTTATCTGATGCTAATTTTGTCGCGCCATATAAGTTAATTGGCGCACACGCTTTATCTGTAGAAAGCGCAACAACATCTTTAACTCCGCATTGTAGTGCCGCATTAATAACATTTTCAGCACCTGTGATATTGGTTTTAATACACTCAGATGGATTGTATTCCGCTGTATCTACTTGCTTAATCGCCGCAGCGTGAATGATAACATCAACACCTTCACACGCTTGGATCATGCGTTGTTGATCGCGAACATCACCAATAAAGAAACGCAGCTGAGGGAAGTCTTTTTGAGGATAGTTTTGCTTAATTTCAAACTGTTTTAACTCATCACGAGAGTAGATGATTATCTTTGTTACATCTTGATAACACTCAAGAATCGTTTTAATGAACTGTTTACCGAACGAACCTGTACCACCGGTGATGAGTACTGTTTTATTGTTTAGCATTTTAAACCTTAACCATTTAATTTTTAGTTGGATAGCTAATGATAATAAATTATTAATATCTGAAAATAATCTACTTATCACTCTCATAACTGTAATTATAATACCCATAGCCATATGAGCTGCTTGCTTTCTTTTCTACTGCATTTAAGATAAAACCCTTAACTTCGATTCCAGCTTGCTCGAATCGATGTCTTGCTACATCAATCTCTTTTACTGATGTTTGATCAAAACGGCCAACCATCAATGTCGTCCCAGCTAAAGCTCCTACAATACTTGGATCTGTAACTGCAAGTACTGGTGGCGTATCAATAAGCACTAAGTCATAATTAGTAGATGCCCAATCAACAAAATCACTAAAGCGTTTTGTCATTAGCAACTCAGATGGGTTTGGTGGTATTTGACCACGTGTCATAACATCTAGGTTTTCAACTTCTGATGCTTGAATTGATTGCTCTAGCGTTAATTTACCTGAAAGATAATCAGATAAACCATTATCCCATTGCATACCAAAATAACGCTGCATATAACCTTTACGCATATCACCATCAACAACCAGTACTTTTTGCCCTGTCTTTGCGATTACTGCTGCAAAGTTTACTGTCACAAAGGATTTACCAATATTTGGCGCAGGACCAGTTATCATTACTACGTTATTTTTAGCTTCCATCATCGCAAAATGCATACTAGTTCGTAGGCCACGCAGTGCTTCAATAGATAAGTCAGCTGGGTTTGATTCAGCAAGCAGAGTTTCTAAATGTTTAACCTTTTTCTTATTATAACGAATATCCAGTTTTTCTTGCCAATTTGATTTTGGAATACTAGCATAAACAGGAATACCTAACGCTTCAATCTCATCTGGGTTTTCTACACCACGATGCAATGCAGCTTTAACTAATACCAAAGCGACGCTGAACATCCCACCTAGTAAGGTAGCTAAAACAACGATTAATAATTCCTTCGGTTTAACGGCTGCAGAATATGCTTGTGCACTGTCCAAAATCCGAACATTACCAACCGTACCAGCTTTTAGAATACTCAGTTCTTGAGATTTATTTAATAGTTGGATATAAATCTGCTGATTTAACTCAACATCACGCTGTAAACGTAACACTTCTCGTTGAGTTTTTGGTAATTTTTGTACTTGTTTATTAAAGCGTACTTTTTCACCCAAAAGCACATTGCGCTTATCAAGCAGTGATTTATAAGCGGGATGGTCTTTAGTGAAACGCTGACTGATCTCGCTCTCTTTAAACGTTAACTCATTTAGCTGAGCTTCAAGCCTAACCATTCCATCTAGTGCAGCGCGTGCTTCTAAACTCAAATCCACTGATTTTCGCTTTGCGCGTAAGTTATTTAAATTATCTTCAGAAATAGTTAGTTTTTCTTTAATACTTGGCAATTGTTGCTGTAAAAACGCTAAACTTTTCTCTGCTTCTGCACTATCACGAGCTATATTTTGTAAAAAATAATTTTGAGTTACGTCATTAATAATCGCTTGAATCTTTGCTTTATTTTCACCTTCTAAAGAAAACTCAAGCACGCCAGATTGCTTGCCACGCTCACTTATGACTAATCCATCTTGTAATCCTAAGATTGCATCGAAACGTGAGATTTTAGTTACAGTAAACAAATCACCCGTTTCACCATGTAGTTGCATCACAAATAAGCGATAATCTTGTTTCTCTGCCAATTCACCTACAGTACCCGAAAGTACTTTACGCTCTTCTGCATCAAATAAGCTATAAGTTCCTTTTTCTGCATCATCGAGTATTAAAGTAAATGCTGGAACTTCAATATAAGAGGGAATATCAAAACGGCTGATCTTAATCGCTTTATCTTCACCCATTAGACGAGATAAGCCTTTACCAATGATTGGCATGTATTGCGGTGCTGCAATAGTGGTTAAGTTTAACTTATCAACCGTCTCACCTAAGATCATGCGAGATTTGATGATCTCAATTTCAGTATTTGAAGAGGATTCAGAAGCGAACATATCGCCCATATCACCAACTAATGATGATATACCGCCACCACTTTTTTGTTCAACTTGAACAAGCGCATCGGCTTTATAGATGGGTGTAGATAAAAGAGCAAAAGCGATACCAGCCAGTGCGAAGATAGTTGTAATGCTGATAATAATCCAGCGACCATCGATTAAGTATCCAAACAGTTTGGATAGATCGATTTCGTCGGAGGATTGGTCGTGAGGTTGTTGAGTGTTTGACATGACTAAAGGCGGTCCTAAGGTTTAGAGCGGGAAGAGCGGTCCTATGGAAAGAGCTATCCTGTGGATAAACACTCAAATTATAAGGTTCATTACTCTTGCTGTTTTATTTAAGATTCAAAGTAATAAAAAAGGGTATGCAGATTTTGGACCATAGGACCATAGAACCGCTCTTCCCCCATTTTAATTACCGTTCTTATAGTTTCTTCCCCCACTCTTGGGCTGCTTTTTCTATTAATCCATAAGCATGATCGAACGCTTCGCGGCTTTGTCTGTATGGATCTGGAATGTCTTGTTGTCCTATCCATTGCCCAAATAGCATGGTTTTACTGCGAGCTTCTGGTGCTAAGCTTGTTACGGCCTCTTTATGGCCCGCTTCCATTACTAGGATTAAATCGTAATCTTTACATACAGCACTGGTCAATTGGCGCGCTTGGTGTGTTTCTAAGCTAACACCATGCTCAGCGGCAACTTCAGTTGCCATTGCATCAGCTGGTTTACCAACTAAGCGACTTTTTTCAGCAGCAACACCGGCTGAATCAACAGTTTTGTTTGGGAGTAATTGTTTTAAAATGTGTTCGCCAGTTGGAGAGCGGCAGATGTTGCCGACACAGACGACTAAGATTTTATTGAACATGAGTAAAAACGGTCCTATGGGATAGAGCGAGAAGAGCGGTCCTATGGAAGAACAATCTGCATTAAGCAATAACCCTTTCATAAGGTCATAGCCTTCCCTTTCTATTTTTAATGAGTTTATAGATAAGAATAGAAATACGGTCCTATCAGCTAGAGCGCTCCTATGTATTTAAAGTGATCGTAGATTAAGCTCTACTAGGACCACAGGATCGCTCTTACCTTCTTTTCCGCTCTACCTAACTATTCCTTTTCTTATTTTAATTAGTTTCGCTAGCATTACTGATATGTGTTTTGCTTCACTGATGAATGCTGAGCTTTTATGTTTTGGTATATAGCCTAATTCTGAAGCTATATACAACTGAGTAATCATTTCGCCACATGAGCCTTTTGCATAATATAAAAAGCGGGCAGATTCTTTTGCAGTTTCTCTTTCTTCGCCTTCTAATATATTTAAAGGAACAGATAACGAACTTCGCATCAATTGATCAACAAGACCATAATTCTTACAGCCTTCAAGCTCACGAACAACATCAACCGCTAAACGAGAACTCTTTTTCCAAACTTCTAATTTTTCAAAGTCGAGTGTTCTCATTATAAAAGCGCTCCTATGTATTTTAAGTGATCTCAGCTTAAGATCTAAGCTCCCCCTAGGATCACAGGACCGCTCTTACCTTCTTTTCCGCTCTACTTTATGGCCACGTCTTCACTCGCAACGCGCCTTCTGTCAGCTCATTAAAGCCTGAGATTGTTGGCATTAACTGCATGATTAAACGGTTCCAGCGGGTGATTGGGGCTGCGGTTACGTAGACTATATCGTATGGTTTTAAATCGAATTCAGTGCCAATAATAAGCGCTGAGGCATCTTTGATATTTAATTGGTAAATATCTGCCATGCTTTCTTGCTTCTTATTTGATGAACGGATGACAAATACACCGGTTGCGTCTGCGGCTAATTCGTTGATACCGCCGACACTGCTTAGTGCTTCGGTTAGGCTCATGCCTGAGCGATCCATTTTAAGCAATTGCGGATTTGCCACTTCACCCATTACAAATACTTTTTGGGTATCGTTACGTGGGACGTGAATAATATCACCCGGTTGTAATAAACGGTTTTGCGTTAAATCGCCACGCTGCATTAATGCATAAAGCGATAAGGTTTCTTCTTTACCATTGCGCGTTAAGGTCACATTACGCCAATCGGCATTTTCAGCTAAGCCACCAGAGCGGTTAACTGCATCAAGTAAGGTAAGAGGAATGTTAGTGATCGGCTGTTGGCCAGGTTGTGTCACCTCTCCGGTAACGTAAGTTTTCTTTGAACGGAAGGCAGCAACGTTTACATCAACTTGTGGGCTTTCAATAAAGCGTTTTAATTTGTTCGATACAATAGTTCTGATTTCACGAACGGTTTTACCTTCTACTTTTACTGTACCGATATAAGGATAGAAGATAGTGCCATCGGCATGAACCCAGTTACCTGATTCACTAGAGCTACGATAAGAGCCGGCAGGAATGGTTAATTCAGGGTGATCCCAAATCGTTACATTTAAGATGTCACCAGGTCCAACGCGGTATTCATATTTAGCAATTAAAGCTTCTAACTCAGGGTTAGCTTGTGCTGATGTTTTTGCTGTTTGATATTTAGCGACTTGTTGAGGCGTTAGTGCGTATACATTCACTTCTTCTGAGAATTTCTCTTCGCCCTCTTGTTGCTCTTGGTCTACGGCATGCTTATCTGTTGTTGAGATATGCGAGCCCGGAAAAACAGTACAGCCACTAAGAAGAAGCAAGGTTAACCCTGCGAAAAGAGGTTGGCATTTTTTGTTCATAAACATGATTTCAACTTAAAGAGTGGAATTTTGATACGCTACCGCCCAGAGGTATTAGCACATTCCCTCTCAGCGCAACGATATAAATCTGTATATGAGCATGTCTATATTAACAAAAAACATAATAAAATGTGAGGTTCTGCCTGTAAGACAAACGAGAACTTTTATTTATATAAATTGATTCACACTCATTAATAAGCGCTGCATTATACATACAACCACACCCCCGATAAAGCACAAAAAGAACATTCACGCAATAAATAAAAGCATCAATAAATCAACTTACTAGCAATAATATCAATAACGACACACTTTTTGAGCGGTTTTTTATTCATTTTTAGTCTTTTTTATTTACCACCTAGTACTACCTATGCTATTTTGCGCGAAGTTCACCCAACTTACTTAAGTGAACTTACATCGATGTATAATAAATGATAAAGGTTAATCTTATGAAAAAGACTGCTATTGCTCTTATGCTAGCTATGACTGCTGGTTCTGCATTTGCTGCTGCTGAAGCAACAACTGCTGCAGCTTCAACTTCAGGTTCTGCTGCTGGTACTGCTGGCGCTTCTGCTGCTGCTGCTGGTGCTGCTTCAACTACGGCTATCGCTGTAGGTGTTGCTGCTGCAGTTGCTGTTGTTGCTGTTGCTGATTCAGGCTCAAACTCTACAACGACTACAGTTTCTAAGTAATTTAGTTTCTCGTTGTACTTATATTAAAACCATCAGCTTTTGTTGATGGTTTTTGTATATTTGTTGCCTATGGTCCTATGGTCCTATGGTCCTATGGTCCTATGGTCCTATGGTCCGAGTTTTAAACTACACCTTTAATTGTCAACTTTTTCTCACAGCTATCGCCACAGGACCTCAGGATCATGTTTTCCGCTCTTAACCCTTTAATCATGTTTAAGCTAATTACAGTAACTATACTCACCCTTGCACTCTCCGCCTGTACGCAAAAGTTTAATGATGTGAACGCGACACTTGATGAAGCACTCTTTGGTGCAGAAGATGTAGCATTAACTTCTGATAAAATCGCTGAATTGCCTTATGCGAGTAGTTTTGTTCGTATTAATGATGGTGCGCAGTTGTTTATGGTATTGGCGTTTGCAGAGCCAAAACCAGCAACAGGGGTAATGCAGTTAAAATGGCTCTCTTCTGATAAAGCGATGATAGTGACTGAGAATGGACGTGTAGTAAAAACACTTGGCTTGGCTCAAGTGAATTTACAATCGATAGATCCAAGTACTAAAACAGCACCAGCCTTCGCTGAACTATTACAAAAACAAATTAGCAGAAATGCGAGCTATAGCTGGAAAACCATCAATCACTACCTTTATCACTACCAAGCTGACATTACGCCTATTATCTCTACCTCTGAGCTTATCACTACACCGTTATGGAAAAAGAAAACAACGTTAATCTATGAAACGGTCAATATTAAAAGTTTGGATACCTCTTTTACTAATCGCTATTGGGTAGATAAACAAGGCGATGTCGTAAAAAGCGTTCAATATTTAGGCCCAAAATTAGGGAAGATTGAAATGACCATATTAAAACCCTTCTCTTTATAGGTGACTTATCATGCTACGTTTTTTCTTTTGCTTTTTATTTATCAGTACCTCTACCATTGCAAATACAGCAGAAACCAACACGCTTACGGTCACCTTAGATAAGCAATCACTGCAATTAAGCTACCCACAACCAGCAAGAATGGCCACGGTACTTAACGATTATTATGCCAATACTGACGGTGATTTTTATCTACTTGGTGCAGTATTAAGTAATGACGATAAACAACATGAAATTGATGATTTAAAAACTCAGATCATTAATCAACTCAAACAAGTCGAGAATAGCGAAGCGTTAGTTTCTCAGCTCAATACCTTCTCTTATGTCGCTCGAGTTTTCACTTCTTTAGATCGTGATCTGGTTCGTATTGATGATGGTTCTAATCCACTTTTTTCTGGACACTACACATTAAGCACCTCCACAATGCCCAACGCCATTACGGTTATTGGTGCGATTGAATCTAACTCTCCTATTGTATTGCCATTAATAGAACATGCATCTGTTGATAATTATCTAGAACAAGTAAAGCTATCTACTAATGCTGATAATACTCAAATCGCAGTGATTCAACCTGATGCTTTCGTTCAAATGACAGAATTTACCCTTTGGAAAAACAATCCTGTTTATTTAGCTCCTGGTGCTGTTGTTTATGTTCCTTTTTCCTCGTTACCGTCTGAATCAAGCTCATTAAACGAGTCAATCATCCAACTTTTACGCAATAAGGCATTGTGATCATGAAATCTTTTCCATTCACTCTTTCTGTAGCCGCTAGTCTTGTTGCTTCTGTACTTCCTTATTCAGTTTATGCGTATGAAGTTGATAAAACCCAATTTGAGCCAGTCACATTATCGACCTCTCAAACTGATTTTGGTGGTGTAGGTTTAATGCAAATGCCCTCTGGCCGAATGGCTCCTGAGGGTGAGTTCAATATTGGGGCTAGCATTAATAATGAATACCATTTTTATAATATTTCATTACAAGTGATGCCGTGGCTTGAGACCACCATTCGATACACCATGACGCAGGATATGAAATACAGTAGTGCTCCTGAATTCAGTGGTGATACAGCTCATACTGATAAAGGCATTGATTTTAAAATCCGTTTACTTGAAGAAAGCACTTGGTTACCTGAAACCTCTATTGGTGTTCGTGATTTTGGCGGCACGGGTCTGTTTGATGGTGAATTTATTGCAGCAACTAAACGTTTTGGTAATCTTGATGTCACGCTAGGGATGGGTTGGGGCTATCTTGGACAAAGTGGCAATATTACTAATCCATTTTGTAAGGCATCGGATAAATATTGCTCTAGAGAAGCTGGCTATAAAGCTAACGGCGGTAGTGTTGATTTCGAACGTTGGTTCAAAGGCCCTGCCGCTATCTATGGTGGTTTAGAGTATCAAACGCCTTATCAACCACTGCGTTTAAAAATAGAATACGACGCGAACGATTACAGCCAAGATTATCCAGTTAAAGGTGGCGTTGCTGATATGACTCAACATACGCCTTGGAATGTGGGTGTGTTGTATGGCTTTAGCGATTGGGGTGATTTGAAACTTAGCTATGAGCGAGGTGATACCTTAACACTTGGTTTTAATCTAACCACCAACTTCAATACTATGCGTGCCATTTGGCGTGATGAACCAATTGCAACTTACTCAGGTTCAAATACCGAATCAATTGATGGGGTTGATTGGCAACGAGTAAATCAGCAGCTTAATGATAATGCGGGTTATGAAGAGAGTCAAATCTATGCTAACGATGATTCCGTTACTATCGTAGCGACACAAACCAAATATCGTGATGGTGATAAAAGCCATGATCGTGCTGCTCGTATTTTGGCAAATAATGTTCCAGCAACGGTTTCAACTTACCGCATTGTGGAAACCAATCAATCAATGCCAATCTCTGAAACGATTATCGATGCCGAACAATATAAGGAAGTAGCAAACAACGAATATTTTCACGCTGATATTACCGATGCGAGCCAAACTGATGAGGTAACGTATACCCCTTCTGCTGATGAACTAAAAAGTGATAATTTAGAGCGTTGGGATTATTCAATTTCTCCTACATTAGCGCAATCTATTGGTAATGCAGAAGATTTCTATTTATATGCGCTTGGTGTTAATACGGATGCATCAATCTGGCTAACCGATAAGATTCAATTCTCTGGTGGTTTGTATTTTAATCTTATCGATAACTACGATAAGTTTAATTACATCACGCCACCTGATGGCACGGGTGATTCAGCCCCTCGTGTTCGTACCATGTTTAGAGCTTATGTGCATGATAATCCAGTACGCTTAAACTCACTGCAACTGACTTGGTTTGAAGAATATGGTTCTGGTTTATATAGCCAAGCCTATGCCGGTTATCTAGAAAGTATGTTTGGTGGCGTTGGTTCTGAAGTCATGTATCGCCCATTAAACAGTAATTGGGCTGTTGGTGTGGATGCGACTTATATTAAGCAACGCTCACCGGATAGCTGGTTTGGTTTTTACGAACAGGATTTTCAATCTGGCGGTACTGATGGCAGTGATTATACGGTAATTTCGAGTGGCATGACGGGGTTTGTGACGGGCTATTATGCTCCTCAATGGTCTTTCTTAAAAAGTACCTTATTTAAAGTCGGCGTAGGTCAGTTCTTAGCAGGCGATAAAGGCACACGTATTGATTTCTCGAAGCAGTTTGATTCGGGGGTTATCGCTGGCGCTTACGCAAGCTTTACCGATTTATCTGCCGAAGAGTTTGGTGAGGGCAGCTACACCAAGGGCTTTTATATATCTATTCCATTTGACATCATGACGGTGAAGCCAAGTAAGAACCGCGCGATGTTTAACTGGCAGCCACTGACACGTGATGGTGGGCAGATGTTGAATAAAGAGCATGAGTTGTATAATTTAACGGATGAAAGATCGCCGTGGTTTACTAGGAAGGGACTTTAGGGGCTAGTAAAAGCAGGGACTAGGGACAAGTAAGAGCAGAAAGATCAGGGCGCTACGCTTAAGATGGGCTTCGCCCTTGAGACGCTACGCTTGAGAAGAGCAAGAGCTAAAAGTATATTACTCTTAGTCTTTTGACCTCCTTAAGCAACTTGTTGCGTCTTAAGCGCAGCGCTCTCCAGGCATAGCCGTCTTAGCAGCTTGCTGCGACTCTGCTTCTATAATGCGCTTCTAACTCTAATATCTGCACTCTGCCCTGTGCTGTTGCCATTGGCCTAACTACATTTAGCATTTGTAGCATGCCTTGATAGATAACATTCTCTGTTATTTCGTTATCAGAGAGCAGTGCAGTTTGGTAATTGATCCAACAAGAAGCAACTAGATGCAATGTTTTAGTTAATGCTTGCAGCTCATCATCTTCAAGCGCGATTACGCCTGAGTTTCTAAACCCTTTCATGATAGACATGAGGTTATCATTCAGTGATTGCTGTGCATTGGTGTATTTGAGTTTTAACTTCGCATCACGACTCAAAATATCAGGTAAATTAGCGTAGAAAAAACGGTAGTTCCACATCAACTCAAAAATCGAATCTAAATAACTTAGCATGATCTGCACGCTAGGCATGTTCGATTGATCTTCTTCCGCCATCGGCTTAAAACGTATTTTTAGCTCTTGCGCGTAGTTATCAAAAATCCCATTAATGATCTCTTCTTTATTTCCGAAGTGGTAATAAAGATTACCAGGACTGATCTCAAGATGCGCAGCGATGTGGTTGGTGGTGATGTTGCGCTCACCGTTTTGGTTGAAGAGGGTTAAGGCACCGTGAATGATCCGATCTTTTGTTTTCATTGCTCTTTCCCGCGCCAAATAAATTCTAATATTTCAAAATTGTAACTGAAAAAGTTATATGAAACTAGGAACTATACGCTGCGCTAACTAGAGACTATAAGATCAAAAGCCCACGGTTCACTTTTTTCTCTTATCTTTTTGAATGATTGTTGCGATAACTTTTGCTATTTCTCGTGTTTCTTTAACTAAAAGGAGTGCAGGCTCTTTTGGCACACTTGCTGTTTCAATTGCTATCAATAGCTGCGTAAGTAACTCTCCACATGAACCTTTAGCATAATAGTAAAATCGAATCTTCTCCTTAAGTGTCTCTCGTTCCTCTCCCTCTGAGATATTTGAAGGCACAGATAACGAAGAACGTAGTATTTGATCTTTTAAGGCAAAATTTCTATTCCCTTCAAATAACTCAATTACATCACAAGCCAATCGAGCAGAACGCTGCCATACTTTTAATTTTTCAAATAACACACTTTTACTCCTTTCATATTATGTAAGTAAATAAACCTCATCTATATACATACCTGCTCTTATAGCCTCTAGCTAGCGCAGCGTATAGTTTCTAGTTTCCAAAGCCCTCTCAAACTCCTCGCGTACGCTGTCCTCACCATGCACAACAACCACCTCTTTCCTCCCCTCTTCAATCCCATCAACAAACTTAATTAAATCAGCTTGATCGGCATGAGCTGAATACCCTGACATGGTATGAATTTGAGCATTTACATCTACTGGTTGATTATCAATCCATACGGTTGATTTTTTGTTTTGCAGATCTCGGCCTAATGTGCCGTGAGCTTGGTAGCCGGCTAGGATGATATCGGTGCGTTTGTCTGGTAATAAGCCTTCTAGGTAATTCATTACTCGGCCTCCGGCGCACATGCCGCTGGCAGCAACTATGATGCAGGGCTCGGCGGTGCTTTTTAAGCGATTGACGATTTGCATGTGCTCTTTGTGGCTTTCGATAGTAATGCACTGTTCAAAGTTAAGTGGATGGCGTTGATTGTTTAGCTTGGTTTTGGCTTCTTTGCTCCACAGTTTTTTAAAGCGGCGATATTGCTTGGTGACTTTGTTGGCTAATGGGGAATCTAAAATAATAGGAATTTTTGAGTCTATTTTTTGATGGTGGATTAAATGCTCGATATCAAACAGCAGCTCTTGGGTTCTGCCGACTGAGAATGCAGGAATAATGATTACGCCACCATCTTGTAATGAACGGTCTATGATTTGTTGTAGGCGTTTTGCCCTGGTTTCTACGCTGTCGTGAAGCTTGTTGCCATAAGTGCTTTCTATTACTAATAAGTCTGCACGTTTGGGTGGAATTGGATCGGGTAATAATGGCGTATTTGATGGGCCTAAATCGCCTGAGAACACGACGATTTCATTGTTGGGCAGTTTGATTTCGACATAGGCAGAGCCGAGGATATGGCCGGCGGGTTGGTATCTTAAGAGCAGGTGCGAGGGACTAGTTTTTAGGGGCGAGGAAGAGAAGAAAGAATGAGAGCGAGAAGATTTAGAGCAAGATCTTGCGCCCGATGATTTAACGGTAGAGGAAAGTGGGATTCGATGCCATTGGTTGTAGGGAATGGGTTTTATCTGTTTTCTTATTAACTCTAATACTCTTTCTCTTTGGCCTTTATTTAGGCCGAGTTGTAATTTTAAGCCGTCATCTAGCATTAATGGGACTAACTCTGCTGTGGCAGGAGTGCAGTATATGGGTTGCTTAAAACCTTTTGCTAATAACCAAGGCAAGCGACCAATATGATCTATGTGGGTATGGGTGAGAATTAGTGCTTTTAGGTGTGAGATGGGAAATTCGATATCGAGTTTTTTGTCATTGCCGTGTTTATCTTTCGCATCTTTGCCTTGGAATAGCCCACAGTCGATTAATATGCCATGGTTGTTGCCGTTATTATTAATGTTGAGTTCATGGCAAGAGCTGGTGACGCCGAGTTTTCCGCCGTGGTGTTTTAGGTTTATTTCAAAGTTTGTTGTTTCGGTTGAGTTTTTTGGGGGTGTTGGCATGAGTAGTCCTTTTTTAGAATTCAGGGTTCAGATCGGTCGCAAGCTCCCTTGCAGGATTCAGAGGTGAGCGTTGTTATTACAGCATCAAAGAATATTCTCCCCCTTTATCGCTGTATGTATGAAAGTGATCAAATCAATACAAGGGGGAGTTAGAGGGGGTTGCAATCTTCATTTCTAAATATTCCCTCAACAATAGAAGAAAAAGAAAACATTCAAATAAAGAACTGAAGTAATTGCGAGTATATTCAAAGTTATCCATTAGCAACCCCTCCTAACCTCCCCTTCTATTAACATCACCAATCCCAATGATTTATCACCCAAGGGGAGGAACTATTCTTTGTCGTTGTAGCTTCAGCGATCACCTCTGAACTCTGCAAGCGAAGCGATCTGAATTCTGCTCTTTCGCCCTTCCTGAAACCTCGATTTTTACTCTTTCTCCCCCCTAGAGCAAAGCGTCCTCGATTCTCGTCCCTGCTTTTCCTCGCCTTTCTTCTCTGCTACAATCGAATCAATTATCTAAATAAATCGTGGTATCAAAATGATCATTGTAACTGGCGGCGCTGGCATGATTGGCAGCAACATTGTTAAGTCTTTAAACGACAACGGCTTTAACAATATCTTAGTGGTTGATAACCTAAAAGATGGCAAGAAATTCAAGAACCTAGTTGATCTTGATATCACTGATTACATGGATAAAGAAGACTTCATTACGCAAATTATGGCGGGTGATGACTTTGGTACAATTGATGCTATTTTCCACGAAGGTGCGTGCTCTGCTACCACTGAGTGGGATGGTAAATACATCATGATGAACAACTATGAATACTCTAAAGAAGTGCTTCATTTTTGTATCGAGCGTGAAATTCCATTCTTATACGCTTCATCTGCTGCAACGTACGGTGATACTGATACTTTCGTTGAAGAGCGTGAGTATGAAGGTGCATTAAACGTGTACGGTTATTCTAAACAGCAGTTTGATAACTACGTGCGTCGCCTATGGGCTGATGCTGAAGCACACGGTGAAACCGTTTCTCAAATTACTGGTTTCCGTTACTTCAATGTGTATGGTCCTCGTGAGCAGCATAAAGGCTCGATGGCTTCTGTTGCTTTTCATTTAAATAACCAAATGAACTCAGGTGAAGATCCTAAACTGTTTGAGCGCAGTGATGAGTTTAAACGTGATTTCGTTTATGTTGGTGATGTAGCTGCGGTTAACCTTTGGTTCTTAGAAAATGGCGTATCAGGTATTTATAACTGTGGTACTGGCCGTGCTGAACCGTTCCGCGCTGTTGCTGATGCTGTGATTAAACATCATGGTAAAGGCGAAGTTCAAAGCATCCCTTTTCCTGAGCATTTAAAAGGCGCATATCAGGAGTTTACCCAAGCGGATTTAACGAAGCTTCGCGCTGCAGGTTGTGATGTTGAGTTTAAGTCGGTTGCTGATGGTGTTGCTGAGTATATGGCGATTATTAATAAATAAGGCTGGAGCAGAGTTCAGATCGCTTCGCTTGCAGAATTCAGATATTATTGCTGTGATTAATTAACTCACAACATACTCCTCTGAACCCTTTAAGGGAGCCTGCGACCGATCTGAATTATTGATCATTGGTATTACATGAAAATTTTAATTATTGGCCCTTCATGGGTTGGTGATATGGTGATGTCTCAATCACTATATATCACGCTTAAACAACAACATCCTGAGGCGATTATTGATGTGATGGCTCCTGCATGGTGTAAGCCTATTCTAGAGCGCATGCCTGAAGTTAATCAAGCGATTGAAATGCCGCTTGGTCATGGTGATATTGATCTACTTGGTCGCCGTCGCTTAGGAAAGCAACTTAAAACCAATAATTATACTCATGCGTATATCTGCCCAAACTCTGCAAAATCGGCACTGATCCCTTGGTTTGCAGATATTCCAAAACGTATCGGTTGGAAAGGCGAGATGCGTTATGGCCTATTAAACGATTTACGTCCAAACAAGAAATCATTTCAATATATGGTTGAACGCTATGTCGCATTGGCTCACCCAAGAGCTGAGATGATTGATTCAAACTCGTTAGGTGGGCTGGAAAATCTGCCACGCCCTAAACTTGCTATTGATACTGATGTTCAACAAGCAACTCTTACAAAGTTTTCTCTATCTATGGAAAAACCTGTACTTGGCTTATGTCCTGGGGCTGAGTTTGGTCCAGCAAAACAGTGGCCTGTTGAGCATTATGCAACGGTTGCTAATGAAATGATTAATCAAGGCCATCAAGTATGGTTATTTGGTTCTGCTAAAGATAAAGAAACCACAGAAACTATTAAATCCTTAGTTGAGTTAGACAATCAAACATCTGTATTTAATCTTGCGGGTGATACAAGTCTAATTGAAGCGGTTGATCTGCTTGCAGCTTGTAAAACGGTTGTGAGTAATGACTCTGGTTTAATGCACGTTGCTGCAGCCGTTGGTTGCCATGTAGTTGGTGTATATGGTTCAACCTCACCAAAATACACACCGCCATTGGCTGAAAAAGTCGATATTGTGTGTACCGATATTGAATGTCGTCCCTGCTTTCAGCGCGAATGCCCTCTTGGGCATTTGAAGTGTTTGAAACAATTGAAACCCATAAAAATTCTTAATATTTTGTAGTGAATTATATGTTTATATTAAAAAATATGTTTGAGTCAAAAACCTACAGTAACATAATGCTTTTATCAGTTTTTATGTATACTTTTTCCGTTGTTCCATTTCCAACGATAAGTGATATATTTAGAGCTGTATTTATAATCGGTTCTTTAGGGATATTTTATTTCCATAGAGATAGAATTTACAAAGAACCAATGGTCATACTTTTATTTCTAATCATATTAGTTCAAGTGCTAAGTTGGTTGAATAGCTTAATATATATACCTGAACTTTCTAATTCATCACCCAAAATAGACAGATTAGGTAAATTATTTCTATTTATATTTATGGCCTACTGGTTAAAAGGGTCAATTAAGAATGTTTATATACTATGGGGATGCTATATTATAGGATTTTTAATGGGCTGTATTGTTCACTCTGACTTTATAAAAGAATTTAGTTCTGGGCTGCAAGGAAACCGGATTGATTTCAACATTAAAAACGCTCAATATACGTCAATGTTTTCAGGATTAAGTTTTATATTTTGTTTTTTCCATTTAATATTACTTTCATTTACGAAAAATTTAGCTAGTAATATAAAAATAAGAATCATTGGTTCGATAACTCTATTTATTTTAAGTGTTTTATTTTTTACCATGATTGTAATAAGCCAATCTCGCATGGTATGGCTCGCAATTTTAATAACTATTACTCTTCTTCCTCTTCTATTTTCCATTTGCAGTGAAAAAATAAAATTAAAACATACCCTATTTGGGTATGTAGTAATATTCATTCTTATGTTTTTTATAATAAAAGAGATTGCACCTATGATTGAAAAACGTAGTGGCCAAGGTGATATGCAGTCTATCTATAAAATAATTGATCTTGATACTGATAATATCCCTATGAGTAGTGTGGGAATTCGACTCAACTCCTGGATTGAATCAATACCTTGGTTCAACTCGCATCCAATCCTTGGTTTGGATTCTAACACCCCAGGATTAATAATTTCACAGTCAAAGCTATTCAGTGAACGCATTAATGAAAATTACGGTATAATCAAGGGACTACGCCACCTTCATAATTTCCATATTGAAATGCTTGTATCATATGGCATTATAGGATTATTACTAATTTATGCCCTTTATATAAATTTACCTCGTTCATTATTATCTATAAGAGAGCAACTACCAAATGCTAACTTATGGATATTCTTATCTCTTTGTTGCATAACCTATTGGTTAACAATAAATGCATTTGAATCATTTAACTCTAGAAATTATGGCGTTTACTCACATAATGTTTTCTTTGCTGGCCTTTATACTTTTTATCTGGCGATAAAACTCGATTTAAAAGATAAGAGTGTGGAGTAATTTATTATGGCATCCTCAATTCTTGTTGTCTTATATAATTGTTCTTTAGAGAAATCTGAAACAATAAAATCACTAGCGCTAACAGACGTTAATATACTTGGAACGACATTAATCTTATATAACAATGGTCCAATAAAAATAAATGACAGCTTAGTAAGCACTTTAAGTAATAAAGGGTATAAATGTTCCATAATTCAAGACACCACTAACAAACCTTTAAGTTACATTTATAACCAGTTTGTAAAAGATAATCCAAATGACCACTACATTATACTGGATCATGATTCTAAATTGAGTAATGAATATATTGATACAATTATGAACAACAATATCAAAGGAGTTGGTCTTCCTATAGTTAAATCTGCTAATAAAGTATGTAGCCCGAATAAATTTCCAAAAAAAACTTCAACTAGTTTTGGTCGAAGAGATAAGATTGTAGCTATAGGTAGTGGATTAATCATTTCTCACTCTTTCTCTGAGCTTATAATTCAAAAATACGGTAATTTATTTGATGAACATTATGCACTCTATGGTGTAGATACTTCGTTTTTCTTAAGAATTAGAAAACTGAAAGCAATAAATCAACTCAGTATTATTCCAGGGTTTGATCACTCACTGTCTCGTGATGAAAATGAATCAAAAAGCAAACAACAATTTAGAAAAATTGAAATGGGCTATCATACAGCCCTTACATTACGGCATTACCCTAGTTTTTCATCATTGAAACGCTTCAGAAAAGTGTTAATAGAAAGCTTTTCAAGCAAAAACAAAGAGCTAACTAGCGTTCTTTTAAACACTTTATTCACTGGTAAACACCCTCGTTGTAATTAATTTAAATATTTAGGAAAAACCATGCGAATTGCCGTTGTTGTTAATTGCTTAAAAATTGGAGGAATGGAACGCGTTGCTGTTAATTTAGCGGATGCTTTCTACAACGATGGTCATTCTACTGAATTAATTTATTTAAAAAACCGAAAAAAAGAAGTCAACCCAAGAAATAAAGATTTACCCGTTCATCTGTTTAATTTAAAAAAAGCTGTTTTATCAACGGGAATTGGGGTTGTATGGTTTTTTATTTGCAAAATTTTAAATATAGTTTTTAAAAAAACATTCCCTCTTTGGTTTGCTTTTGCTGAGTCTTATTTTTTTAAAAAGAAACTTAACCAATTAGAGAAAAAAAATGGGCTCCCATTTGATTTGATTATCTTTAGGGGGCAAGGTACGTTTGAACATTTATGGAACTTGCATGATCCTCGGTATGTTTATGTTTGTGAAAGTGTGCAAACTAAATATAGATATGGAAAATTATCTAAATATATCTTCTCAAAATTTTTTAATAATAGAAAAGTTATTTGTGTTTCTGATGGTGCATATGAGAGCTTTTTTGATTTAGTAACCACTCATTCAATTGAACCCAAAAAACACCTGATGATTTCAAATCCAAATGATTTTCAACAAATTGAATTAGAGTCCCATACACCAAAACAACTTCATCATAATCCATACATTTTAGGTTTAGGTAGATTAGTTCCCAATAAAAATTTCTCCTTACTTATTGAAGCTTATGATTATGCAGTTAGTCGTTATAATATTGAAGAAGACCTCTTAATTGTAGGAGGCGGTAAAGACTTAGATTCGATACAGAAAAAAATTGTCAATCTTAATCTTACAGAGCGTGTTTATTTAAAAGGCCAACAATCCAACCCTTTCCCTTGGTATAAACAAGCAGAATTATTTGTCCTAAGTTCTAAATCAGAAGGCTTAGGTATGGTGTTGATTGAAGCTTTAGCTTGTAAGACAAAAGTTGTATCTACAGACTGCAAAGGGGGAGTTAGACAAATTATGAACGGAGATTTAACTCATTTTCTAGCACAGGAAACTCCGGAGTCTCTTGGTGGAAAGATATACTTAGCTTTAAATACCGAATGGAACGAGTCATTTGATTCTTCTATAAAAAAGACACTGAATGATTTTGATGCTAAAACGATTATCAATAAATATATAAATGAGTTTTCAGCATGATGCTTCGCTTTTTTTACACTATTTTGCTCTTTTTACTGTCTCCTATTTTACTCTACTCTTTGTATAAAAAAAAAGATGGTAAGCCCCCATTTCATCTGCGTTGGAAAGAGCATTTTGGTTTTTCTCCTCCCTTAAAATCCAAAGAAAGGCCGATTTGGATTCATGCAGTCTCGGTTGGTGAAGCCATTGCTGCAGCACCTATTATTAATGCATTAAAGAAACAGAACCCTGCACAACCGATCCTTGTAACAACGACTACTAGTACTGGTGCTGAACAAATCGAAAAACTAGGCAATTTGGTTGAGCATAGATATATGCCTATTGATTTTTGTTTTGCGGTTCGTCGCTTTTTAAAAACAACAAGACCTGAAAATATGCTGATCATGGAGACAGAGTTATGGCCAAATACTCTGCATACTGTTGCAAAGTTTGGTATTCCTATTTCAGTATTAAACGCTCGTCTTTCTAACAAGTCATTCTTAGGTTATAAAAAAATACAACCACTATTTAACCTACTAAGTAAGCACTTAACTCATATTTGTTGCCAATATCAAGATGACGCAGAACGATTCATTGCTCTTGGTGTAAATAATGAAAAAGTGCATGTTACTGGTTCTGTAAAGTTTGATATCGACATTACACAACAAATACGAAAATCAGGAATAGACCTACGTATACAACTTGGTGAAGAACGGCCTATATGGATTGCAGCAAGTACGCATAAAGGTGAAGATGAACAAATCTTAGCAGCTCACGCATCTTTAATAAATAACACTCCTAATGCGTTATTGATTTTAGTGCCTCGTCACCCTGAACGCTTCAATTCAGCATTTGAACTATGTCAAAATTTCAATTTTCGCACGATTAAACGTACGTCTAAACAAATAGTAACGGAAAATACTCAAGTTTATCTAGGTGATACGATGGGTGAGATGTTGACGTTAATTGGTGCTTCTGATATCTGTTTTATGGGGGGAAGCTTACTTGGTGATAAAGTAGGTGGTCATAATATATTAGAACCAGTAGCATTGGGAAAACCATCTTTGACTGGTCCAAGTTATTTTAATTTTCAAGAAATAACCCAACAACTTATCAATAATAATACTGTTACCATTTCTCATAATGCTACGGAGCTAACTGATAGCCTTATTTCCATTTTTCAGAATGAACAATATAGAAATTTTCTACGAAAAAATGCTTTAAGTTTTATGAAAAAAAATACAGGTGCTGTAATGAAAACACTGCAGCAAATTAATAAGATATAGGCGATGATGGTATGAAAGAAGTTAATTACGAATATCCATTAAAATCCACTTGGGAATGTTCAGTTATTATTTCAGATAGTGGTTTTGTGGAGTGCAAGAATCAAGATTCATCTATAATCGACAACCACTCGATTTTACTCCGTTTCAACTATACATCGTTAAGCAAAAAGAAGCCTGGAGTCATTTCAGTAAATAATCATGTGTTATCGACCAAACAATACTTTGAAGCTGGCCAGAAAGGTATTCGATATTTAAATATTACGGGAATAAAAAACTTAAAAGACATCTCAATCACATGCAAAAACTGTAAAATATCGTCTAATAGTCAATTACTTGGTTTTAAAAACCCTGATTTAACATCAGGGCCAATATTAATTATTGCCCCTCATGCTGATGACGCAGAGCTTTCTGCATATGGCTTATATAGTGATCACGCTTCTAATACTTGGATCGCCACGATTAATACCGGCTCTAATTTACAAGGATTAGAACGCCAATATATTCAAAACTTAGATACTGACATATCACTAGCTGAGAAACGTAAAGGTTATATTCGAAGCTGGAACGCAATGACAACGCCTCTACTAGCTAAAGTACCTATGCAACAATTGTTGTCATTAGGTTACTTTAACATTTCAAGCTCATCTGTACTAAATACCCCAAAAGACATTGTCGCACATTCTTCCATCTCTGATATATCACCAAATGATTTTCGTCAATGGAACCATGTGAAACTATCTAATGATACTCATAATATAAATAGTGGTGAGTCTCTAATTCAAGATCTTATTGAACTGATTGAGCATATTAAGCCTAGAACTATTTTGGTTACACATCCAGAAATTGACCCTCACGATGAGCATATTGCCTCTGCTATTGCCTTACATTTAGCTCTACAAAAAAGTACATTTATTCCTGAGAATATTCTATTTTATGTTAATCACCTACAAGGAATAAAACTATTCCCTTATGGCCCAGAACATTCTAGAACAGCACTTCCACCATGGTTTGGAAGTAGCTCATTACTAGGCGATAGCTCTTGTTATAGCCACGCATTGTCTTACTCAAAACAACAAGAAAAAGTCCTCGCTTTTGATACGATGCATGATTTACGATCGAAAGATAGGCTTGAGAAAAGACTTAAACGCTGGATTAATCAGAAAATCAAAAAAAATGGCTACCAATATTATGGTAACCATAGTTATTTTCAAACACACATCAAAGCTGATGAAGTTTTTATCACCATAAATGGAGATACTTTTAAAAACAAAACGTTTTATTAAAATCTTTCATAAAAGCCTTCTTAGTGAAGAAGGCTTCTTGTCAAAACTTTTTATTTATTAAATCGACTAATCTGCTCTAACGCTTCTTGAAGATGTTGATAATTTAACTGAGCATCTTTCATTGGTCGGTTTTTCTTATCAAGCAATTGATACTGGCCCGTTGCACCAACCTCTAAAATTGATTCTTTATCTATAATTGCATAACCACTGTAGTTAGATGACATGATCCAATTCCTATCTACATGCTTACCTAGCAAATCTTCACCTGCAGAATAATCTTTAATGTTATTAGTTATGCCTAAATAGTGTTTCATTAATGTTGGTGCTATATCTTGATGACTTGTTAAATCATCCGAACTCCAATCTAATGTTTTACTATTTACACCAGGAGCAATAATAACAAAAGGAACGTTTACTTGAGCATCAGTAAAGTTACTATTATGCCCCCAGAAATTCATGCGATTATCATTCATTTCCTGTCCATGATCCCCTGTGATGATCACGATAGTATTCTCCAAATCACCTGTTTCTTTTAATTTATCTAAAACTTGTTTTGCTACGCTATCAACAAAATGGACACTGGTTTTATAGCGATTAAAAAATAAGATTGGATCGGTATCATTATTCAATTCTAAATAATTGATGTTATCTAGCATTGGTTCATAACGATGTGCGTAGTCTTTAGGGAAATCATAACCATGCGGTGCATCATAGAATAAAAATGAAAATGCAGGTTTTGAAGTGTCACGCTTGCTGTACCACTCTAACCAATCTTTGGTTAAATCTTGATCTAGTTCTGACGGTGAATTACCTTCTGATTTGATACGTAAATTAGGGATATTTTTAAATACAGTCTGATTAAATTCAGGCTTCTCAAGTTGAGCTGCTGTAAATATTCCCATTTCATAATTTAATTCTTGAAGACGATCAATCAATACTGGTGATTTTTGGTTTGCTAGAAAACCATGCCAATACGTTCCAGGAATACCATAAAATAAGCCAAAGATACCAGTTCGTGTCGCATTACCTGTTGCTATATGATTATTAAAAATCATCCCATCTTGTGCGTATTTCCACATATTTGGGGTATTTTCAGCATTAAAGGTATCTGCACGCCATGAATCAATCGCTAAGATCATTATATTTATTGGTTTTTTAACAATTTCTTTTTGTAATGGCGCAAGTGGATAATTTAAATCACTCTTACGATTAAGTTTCATCGCTTTTTGTTGAGCAATGGCCTCCTCATTTACCCAGCCATATTTTTTCATCATGCTTGTTGATGTTGCAGGGTAAAACACAGGTAAATAGCGCTTAACAGTAGTTACTGGTTGATAAGCATTCGCCGCAGCCCAAATATGAATACCGTGTGTAGCTAACAGTGCAAAGAACGTAATAAGAGCAAATTTACGGCCTAATTTATGTTGTGTTATCGCCGCTGGTTTTTCTAGCCATGAAATCAATAAGTATTGACCAACAACAAGAGCGACCACCCCACCAATAACCGTTATCCATGTAATTAATGGAAAACTAACGACTTGCCCAGATAAAACTAATTCAAGCACAACCGCATTAATGTGGAACCGATATTGTGCAAACACTAACGTATCGATAAACAAGACAGCAATACCAAGCGAAGCTATGAATGCTTGAAGGCCATTTCTAATTTTACTATTTGAGATAGCGAGCGTAGGAGTTGCAACCAAGCCTATTAGTCCGGCAAGCAATACCATTTGACTAAAAGTACCTGATACTAAAAAACTTAGTCCCAGTGTGTCCGTTGGAATTTCTGGTAAAAAAGCAAAATAACGAGTTGCAATCGCCATTGCAATTAAGCTATTTATTAATATAAACCAGCCATGACTATGAAATTTTTGTTTAAAATTAGATATATTCTGCATAATTAACTCGGTATAAGCCTTATCACCTGTACTGTAAATATTGAAACCGTTATATAATCTCGCACAGATTTAATGTGTAAATAAAAAAGGGAAATAACAATGAAAATAGCGGTCTTTGTTCCGAGCAGACCACACTTTGGTAACATTCTAACTCAATTACCTTTTTTCTGCGCATTAAAAGCTGAATACCCGAATGCAAAAATTGAAGTATGATCAAAGTTCGAACAAAGCAAAGTATTACTTACTGTGGGTGCTATTGCTTCAATTATCAACTATAAAAAGTTTAGTTTTTTTCGTTTAGTTAATGAACTTAAAGCACATAAATATGATGCCGTATATAATTTGTATTCAGGATCAGATAAAGTGCATGCTGCTATAAAATTAAGTAGTATTAAACAATCATTTGGGCACAGTAGTAACACGTTACACAAGTGCTGCTATCTACACTATCTTCATATAAACAAAGGTTTTCAATACATAGCAAATAGCCACCTAAGCTTACTAAATACAGTTAGAGATAAGAATTACAAACCGAATATTATCAAATCTTTAGTTAATACCAACACCCCAAAAGAAGATATGGGACTAACCTTACTTCCTGGTGGTGGCGCTGGTGACTATAAACGATGGGCTCTAAAACATTATCTAGCTACTGCTGAACAAATTGCTACTCACTACACTAAACTATCCGTAATTAATTTGGTTCTTGGTCCAGACGAGAAACATTACGAAGAAAGCATTCCAAGTAAAATTGCGAATATTCCAACCAAAATTCATCATAGCCCTACGGTATCAAGCCTGATTGAACTAGCTTTGTCTTCTAAATTGTCTATTGCTAATGACTGCGGACCGACTCATATCTTTCAGATGTTAACCGTACCTCTAATTACACTATGGGGGTGGAAAAACCCAGAGGCTTCCCCATACAATACAATGAATGAGTGGTTTTATTCACATGAAAACTCTTGGGCTATTGCACCAAATGAAGAAGATAAATGTATTAATTCAATTACTGTCGATAAGGTTAGCGCATTAGCTCTAGCACAACTTAATCGACAATAAAGAACTGACTTACCTTGAATTCAAAACAAGGTAAGTTTATTCATTTAATCACACAATGATAAGGGACTTGTGAAAAACATAATCCAACCTGATCTTTATTAGAAAGTAAGGGCTCATCATTTAATGGCCACTCTATATTCAATGTAGAGTCATTCCACTTAATTGATACCTCAGCGTTTGGATTGTAATAATCGGTACATTTATATACAAATTCAGTATTTTCTCTTGTCACATAAAAACCATGTGCAAAACCTTCTGGTACCCAAAGTTGGCGCTTGTTCTCAGCCGACAAATATTCTCCAACCCACTGACCAAACGTCGATGAACCTTTTCGAATATCAACCACAACATCAAATACCTCACCAGAAATCACACGCACTAATTTCCCCTGCGTATTTTCTGTTTGGTAATGCAGCCCTCGTAAAATCCCTTTCTTCGATTTTGAGTGATTGTCTTGCACAAATTGTATCGGCTTACCTGTCACAAGCTCTTCAAATTGCTTTTGGTTCCAAGTCTCCATAAAGAAACCTCGTTCGTCACCAAAAACACTTGGCTCTATAATTTTCACATCAGGAATGCGGGTATCAATTACTTTCATTATCTTCGCCTTTATATGCTTGGATATTGTTTAATACAGCTGTCCAATCACTCGCTTTAATAGCAAAGTTCTTTGTGATTTTATCGGTACTTAATCTAGAGTTACTTGGACGTTTTGCTGGTGTTGGGTATTGGTCAGTTGTAATACTTGTTAAGTTTGGCTTATTTGAAATAACAGCTTGTTCAATCGCTGTATTAAAGATGATTTCAGCAAATTCAAACCAACTTACATGAGGTAAACCTGAGTAATGATAAACACCGTACTCAACCTCATTACCTTCTGTAATTCGCTTTGCTATTTGAACTAACGCATGAGCAATATCACCCGCGTATGTTGGTCCACCAAATTGGTCTCCTACAATACTTAATTCATCTCGTGTTGCACCTAAACGTAGCATGGTTTTCACAAAATTATTGCCATTTTCACCAAACACCCAAGCAGTACGAAGAATTATGTGTTTATCACACGCATTGGCAACCGCAATTTCACCCGCTAATTTACTTTCACCGTAAACACCCTGTGGGTTTGTAATATCGGTTTCTTGATACTCACCCACTTTATTGCCTTCAAAGACATAATCCGTTGAAATATGCAGTATTGCAGCACCAACACTTTGTGCTGCTTGTGCTAAATAATTAGGACCATCACGATTAATAGCATAAGAAAGTTCAACTTCCTCTTCAGCTTTATCTACTGCAGTATGTGCAGCGGCATTAATGATGATGCTTGGCTGAAACTCAACGACTGTATTATTTACCGCCTCTTGATTTGTAATATCAAGACTCTCTTTATCAAGCGATAACACAGCGATATTTTCATTATCAGCAAGTTGTTGCGTTAAACAATAACCCACCTGCCCGTGACAACCTGTAATCAATACTCGCATTAGCTCGCCACCTTCTTCTGGTTTTCATTAACTAGGCGAGTTAAATATTGCCCATATTCATTCTTCATCATTGGCTTTGCAAGAGCTAATACTTGCTTATCACTTAACCAACCATTTCTCCAAGCAATCTCTTCTAGGCACGCAACTTTTAGCCCTTGGACATTTTCAATCGTTTGTACAAATGAAGATGCTTCATGCAAGCTTTCATGAGTGCCAGTATCTAACCACGCAAAACCACGACCGAATAACTCAACACTTAATGAGCCATCATTTAAATACATTTCATTTAACGTAGTAATCTCAAGCTCACCACGATGAGAAGGCTTGACTTGCTTTGCCATTTCTACCACTCGATTATCATAGAAGTACAAACCCGTTACAGCATAATTTGATTTCGGCGTTTCTGGCTTTTCTTCAATCGAAACCGCTTTCATCTCTTCATCAAACTCAACCACACCAAAACGCTCAGGGTCTTTTACTTGATAACCAAATACCGTAGCTAAACCTTGGCCTGTTAACTCTCTAGCTCGAATCAGTTGTTGACTAAACGATTGACCATAAAAGATGTTATCACCAAGCACTAAACACACACTGTCATCACCAATGAATTCCTCACCAATAATGAACGCTTGCGCTAAACCATCAGGACTTGGTTGAATTGCATACTCTAGGTTAATACCAAAATCTGAACCGTCGCCCAACAAACGCTTAAAACCGGCATTATCTTCAGGCGTTGTGATAATTAGAATGTCTTTAATACCCGCAAGCATTAACGTCGAAATTGGATAAAACACCATTGGCTTATCGTAAATAGGCAAAAGCTGTTTTGATATACCACGAGTCAGTGGGTATAAACGAGTACCAGAACCACCTGCAAGTACAATGCCTTTCATTATTTAGCCGCCTTTTCAATTACTGTAGACTCTGAAGATGCGCCTAAACGCTCTCCTGCATAAGAACCATCTAACACTCGTGACCACCATTGTTTGTTATCTAAATACCATTCAACAGTTTTACGAATACCTGATTCAAATGTTTCTTCTGGCTTCCAACCTAGCTCACGCTCAATTTTCGACGCATCAATTGCATAACGAGCATCGTGTCCAGGTCGGTCTGTTACATAGGTAATTAAATCAAGATATTGGTTAACCCCTTCTGGTTTATTAGGGACTAACTCTTCAAGTAATGAACAAATGGTGTTAACAACGTCAATATTCGCTTTTTCATTATGCCCACCAATATTGTAAGTTTCCCCTACTTCACCTTCAGTAACAACTTTGTACAAAGCACGAGCGTGGTCTTCAACAAACAACCAATCACGAATTTGCATACCATTCCCGTAAACCGGTAATGGCTTACCATCTAGTGCATTCAAAATCATTAATGGAATAAGTTTTTCAGGGAAATGATATGGGCCATAGTTATTTGAACAGTTAGTTACAATCGTTGGTAAACCATAAGTACGTAACCAAGCTCGAACCAGATGGTCAGAAGAAGCTTTAGAGGCAGAGTATGGGCTAGAAGGTTCATACGATGTTGTTTCAGTAAACAAGTCATCTGTACCTTCTAAGTCACCATACACTTCATCTGTTGATATATGGTGAAAGCGAAATACTTGTTTTTTATCATCACACAAGGTATTCCAGTAAAAACGCGTTGCTTCAAGTAAGGTATAAGTACCTACAATATTAGTTTCAATGAATGCTGCTGGGCCATCAATAGAGCGGTCAACATGAGATTCTGCTGCTAGGTGCATCACAGCATCTGGTTTATGCTCTAAAAATACTCGGTCTAATTCAGCTCTATCACAAATATCAACTTGTTCAAACGCATAACGCTCATGAGAATCAACATCAGATAGTGATTCTAAATTACCCGCATAAGTCAATTTATCTAGGTTAATAACGTTATCTTGTGTGTTACTGATAATGTGACGAACAACCGCTGAACCGATAAAGCCTGCACCGCCTGTAACTAATATTTTCATGTTTATACCTTAATTTTAATTACCAAGTAAATGGTTCCACTCTTTACTCGTCCAATAAATATTCTTTTTATTCACTTCTTTTACAAACGAGCGTTTTAATCTATCCCAGTTATTTTGCTTCCAATCATCGCCTTTTTGTTGATAGCATTTATCGAAATCAATAATCCAAACTTTGTCGTTATCATCAATCAAAATGTTATGAATATTTAAATCGGTATGATTGACTTGAGCTGCATGCATTTTACGAATTTCATTACCAATCTTTTGATATATCTCTTTTGATAATGGCTTTTCTTGCAAAATCGCAACCAAATCACGTGCATTAGGTATCTTTTGACTTAATAAATCAGCTTGATAGCAAAATGTTAACTTAGTTGATCTCGCCGCTATCGGTTTAGGAACATTAACTCCCGCCTCTATTAAGGTATTCAATAATTGAAATTCTTGGTAGCTGCGTGTTTTTTCCCAGCCTGTGAATATGTAATGATCTTTAATTAGCTTCCCAAACAGCCCACCACGACGATAATGGCGCAATGCAGCATCTATCTTATCAAGAGCTACAAACCATGTCGTTCCTCGCCCTTGGGCTGAACCAATCACTTTATTTTGCTGTTGCCAATATTCAGGATCACAACACTGCTCTGGTAAGTCAGTTAAGATTGAGTCGTCATACCAAATGGTTTGCTTTTTGTTTCTTACTATTTTCACACAAAGACTCCAATATTAAACATTAGAGACTATACGCTGCGCTAACTAGACCACTTCGCTTCTAGAAACTATAAGTGCAAAAGCTAAAAGCCTCTGAACTCTGCAAGCCCAGCAATCTTAATTCTGCTCTTATAGTCTCTAGTTAGCGCAGCGTATAGTTTCTAGTCTCTTTCTTGCTCTGCCATTTTACATTTATGACCGTTAATAGCATAATTCTACCTCATTCTTTTTGGGTAAACATCTCTATGGCTTTATTCACTTCTGCCCCTAACTCACTTTGCATTCTACGCTTATCTGCGATTGGTGATGTTTGCCATGCTGTTGCGGCCGTTCAAGCGATTCAAAAAGAGTGGCCGACGACCAAAATCACTTGGATTGTCGGGAAAGTGGAAGCTCAATTGATTCATGATTTACCTGATATTACAGTAATCCCATTTGATAAAAAATTGGGATTAGCAGGAATGAAAGCGATTTGGGCTCAATTAAAAGGTCAGAAGTTTGATGCATTGGTTCACATGCAATTGGCACTACGTGCTAGTGTATTAACTCTTGGTATAAAAGCTAAATATAAAGTCGGCTTTAATCGAAAACGCGCTAAAGAAGGCCAGTGGTTGTTCACTAATCGCAAAATTAAAGATACTGCATCGACACATGTTCTCGACAGCTTTTATTCTTTTGTCGAATATTTAGGTGTTCCTAAAAGTAAACCAACCTGGAATATTCCATTATCCAGCGCAGATTTATCTTTTGTTGATGAACATATCCCAACAAATAAGCCTTATGTGGTAATTTCTCCTGCAGCAAGTAAAGATGAACGTAATTGGCTCACTGAGCGCTATGCTCAACTGACTGATTGGTTACATACACATGGTTACCAAGTGGTGCTTTGTGGGTCGCCAAGTGAGCGTGAAAAACAACTTGGTGACAATATTGAATCTTTAACTCAATTACCTATTATTAATTTGATTGGTAAAACCTCATTAAAACAGTTAACTGCGGTATTAAATAAAGCACAGGTTGTAATTGCCCCTGACTCGGGTCCCGCTCATATTGCTACCACACAAAATACACCTGTTGTTGGATTGTATGGTCATAGTAACCCAAAACGTACCGGGCCTTATAACAGCTTTCCTTATGTGGTTAGCGTGTATGAACAACACGTAACGACACAACATAATAAATCCATTGATGAGTTAAAGTGGAGCACTCGCGTCAAAGGCAACCATATAATGCAAGATATTAGTCTTGATATGGTAAAAACTCCCTTAAAAACCTTACTCAATTTATAATAATTAAAACACATTACAATAAACAAGGCGCACCTATGATCACTGGCATTGTTATTACTTTAAACGAATCAAGAAATATTGTTGAATGCATTCAATCACTACAGAAAGTGTGTTCTGAAGTAATTATTGTGGATTCTAACAGCACAGATAATACCGTAGAGCTTGCAGAGCAGCTTGGAGCTAAGGTTATCACTCAAAGTTACCTTGGCGATGGTATTCAAAAAAATGTTGGCCTTGATTATGCCAGCAATAATTGGGTATTAAGTTTAGATGCAGATGAACGTTTAACCAACGAAATGGAGAGTGCGATTAAAGCATTAGATTTAACATCGACGTCTCATGATGCATTCGCTTTCCGCCGCCGCAATTACATTGGTAGTCGTTGGGTTAAACAGTGTGGTTGGTATCCTGATTTCTGCATTCGCCTTTATGACCGAACAAAAACACGCTTTGCTGATGTAAAACAACACGCATCAGTTCAAGCGAAAAACCCAGATCGTATTAATGCCGATATTATTCATTACTCTTTTGAAAACCTAGGTCAACTATTTGCAAAACCAGGCCGCAACTTTAGTGGCCGAGCTGCGAAAATCATGTATAAAAAAGGAAAGCGCGCAAATAGCTTTTCTCCTTTTACCCATGGCTTAAATGCATTTATTCGTAAGTATATTTTCCAAAGAGGCTTCTTAGGTGGTGTTGATGGTATGACAGTTGCTCTTAGCTCTGCAATTAATAGCTATTTAAAATACGCCAAGCTACTTGAATATCAACGTGATCCTAAAGTACTTGAGAACGAAGATTTCAATAAGGTTTGGTAAACACTATGCATATTTGTCATGTAAATTTAGCCTCTGGCTTTAGTGGCGGAGAACGCCAAACCTTACAATTGATTACTCGTCAGCTAAAGGAAGGCTATCAACTTACTGTTGTCGCAAACCCTAAAAGCCCTTTTGTGGCCGATATCAAAAAACTGAATTGTAAGTTAGTGCTTGCTAGTCACTTTTCAAAACAGCACAAAAAATCAATAACTGAGCACTGTGACGTTATTCATGTGCATGAAGGACGAGCTATTTACTGGGCGCTAATTCAATCTAAGCGCTTTGGTGTGCCTTATATTGTGACTCGCCGGATTGATAATCCACTGAAAGACAAATGGTTATCAAATATTGCTTATTCAAATGCTACAGCTCTGGTTGGTTTAAGTAATGAGATCGTATCTAAAATTAAAGAACGTCATCCAGACAAGGTTATTTATAAAATCCCAAGCTCACCTGTTAGTTACTCGGTAGAGCAAGAGAATGTAGATACTATTTGGCGTCGTTTTTCTAATCAATTTTTAGTGATTCAAGCGGCAAATCTATTGCACCATAAAGGACATCAGACAACTGTTGAAGCCGCTAAGTTACTTCAAGATCTAGATTCTAACATTCACCTTGCTTTACTTGGTGATGGACCAGAACGAGAAAAACTAGAAAATTTAGTAAAAGAATACGATTTACATAACGTAACCTTCTTAGGAAAACAAAATCGTATGGGTGATTGGTTTGCTGCGGCAGATTTATTAATCCATCCTTCTTATAGCGAAGGTCTAGGCTCTGTTATCTTAGAAGCGATGGGCGCAAAACTTCCAGTGATTGGCAGCAATGCTGGTGGTATCCCTGATATTATTGACGATCAGGAATCTGGCTTACTCGTTGAAGCGAGAGATGCTCAAGCACTTGCTGATGCAATTTACCAAGTTGCAACAGACAAGCCACTACGTAATAAATTGATTACTGGCGGACAAGAAAAGATTGCTATGTTTGATATCAAATATACAACCTCATTGTATAAAGATGTTTATCAATCCATCCTCCTTAACGGTGATGAAAAATGATAAAGACGAAAGCAATTTATCCGGGTACTTTTGATCCAATTACGAATGGGCATTTAGATTTGATTGAGCGTGCTTCAACGCTATTTGATCATCTAATCATCGCGGTAGCGGCAAGTCCAAGTAAGAAAACACTGTTTACGCTAGAAGAAAGAGTGGAAACGGCTGAAAAAGTCGTTGCCCATTTACCAACGGTTACTGTGCTCGGTTTTTCAGGCTTAATGGTTAATTTTGCCAAAGAACAACAGGCTAATCTATTAATCCGCGGGCTACGAACGACTGTCGATTTTGAGTATGAGTTTGGCTTAACTAACATGTACCGCAAGTTAATGCCTGAATTAGAAAGTGTCTTTTTAACGCCAAAAGAAGAGTATGCGTTTCTATCGTCAACCATTGTCCGCGAAGTCGCTTTGCATGGTGGTGATATTAGTCAGTTTGTGCCTGAAGCAGTGGCTAAGGAATTGAATAAAAAATTCACAAGCTAAACGAGATAAAACGGAGAGTAACAACAAAAATAGTCTGTTGTTACTCTCTATTATTAGTTCTTCACTTGCCTTAATGTTTCCAATACTTCAGGGTAAAATGCCAATAAGGCATCACACTGCTTATCATTTCCACCTCGACGGATATTTTCTTGTGCTAAACCAATATCTCGGTTTCTCTTCAATGAATACGAGCCACTGCTGTAATCTGTTTTCTTACAAATAGTACCATTTCGTACCGCCATAACTTTAAGCCACAAATCATCAGTACTTGGTGCTAACTCTGTAAATCGTTCAATATTCATAACATCAGGGTGTAGAGAATGAGGTGGATAAAGAATTGAACCACAACCTGTTAAAAGAATACGGTGCGACGATTTTCCTTCTGTGAGTCCATATTTCCATTTTTTATAACGCTTAACTTCTCTTTGAGTACATAATGTTATTTCATGAGCTCGATGCCCAACGATCACACTCGGGTTACGCTTACTTTCTTGTAATAGAATCTCTAAACAATCAAATCCATACAATACATCGTCATCAATCGTTATTATGTATGATTCTGGACATAGCTCTAATGTAGGAATGATTTTTTTATATGAACGATAGTTAGGGCAGAATCGAACTTCTAACCCTCTTTCTATCTGACGATGTAAAATATGGGGAATATTATCCATATTAAATTCCGCCTCATCTAACCATAAAATCAAACGATTAGGACGAATGGTTTGCTGCGCAATGGATTCAATAACCAAATACACTTCATGAATTTTTTTTGAAAACGTCGTAAAGCTTACAACAACTTCTTTCTCTAAAAAAATCTCATCCGTCGTGATCTTCTCTTTAGAGAAAAGAGCTGAAGTATGTAAGGCATCTGAGCGAATAGAACATTGAATAGTATGCTCCATCCCTCTTATATTTCTTGAAATTAGCTTTCTATCTGCTGCTAACTTTTTTATTTTTTTTATCAGCTTCATTTATTGTCCATTACCTTAGTCTCTATCACTACTCAAATTATTCCACTACTGGCTAGGAACGATCACACCAAAACATATTTCATTAACCAATACAATAGTTGCGTATAACGCATTTACCAGCTAGTATTTTTGAATGTATCTTAGCATTAAACAATGGCTCACTAACATAAATGTTACCGTCACCAACTACGATGGTAGAACTCATTATAACTTACTTAGTAACTGTTTTTTCCTTTTGCTTTTTCTTTTTCTTTTTCTTTTTCTTTTTCTTTTTCTAGTAAATAATCGGCATTGAACTCATTAGTTAAAGGCTCTAACCCTAGTATTACCGGATATATCCAAGAGAATCATTGCGCTGCCATTTAGTGTATCAATTAATAAACACTTTACTCGATGGTGAATGAATTCTTACATTTAATTCGTTATATCTATAACAATACCAATAAAAAAGGCCACTCTAATGAATGGCCTATTGTACTGATTAATGAACACCTTTCACTTGACCATTAATATATAACGTTTGCAATGTATGGTAATCATTACCTAAGTGCATTGTATCCTGTTGAATAGATTCAGGGCTTATCTCTATCCCTGACGCCCATGGATATAACTTTTCAGGTTTGGCATTTAAATAAATACCATCTTTGGTAAACGTCATTTCTGGATTATAGCCAAATCTTGTTACCTTATCTGTCCCCAATAAATTACGCCCGCCTAAACTGTAGTAATTAGCCTCTGAAAGACTAAATGCATACAAGGTTGGAAAAATATCTTTATGCGAGCCCATTCGATTTTTATCATATTCATTGGGAACTTGCTGTTGGATTTTCATCGGTACATATAAGTAAAATGGCACCGCATGAATAATAGGAAGATCATTAGGGTAAGACATTGTAAAGCCTCTTAAACGATGATCCCCTGTTGCAGCTATCAATGTTGAATCACCTAGTGAGGATTGTTTAATATCCGAAATAAACTCACCTAATGCATTATTGGCATATTGATAAGTTTCAGATAATCGAGTCGCTTCTTCTTTAGTAGATCGCATTCGATTCACCAAGCGTTCGCTTACCTTAATTGGTTTTACATCGTAATTTTCTGGTACTTCATAAGGAGTGTGGTTAGTGATAGTTAGGATGTAAATCATTAAAGGCTGAGTCGCTTCTTTAAGCTCTTTTTCTGCTAGTTTGAAAGCATACTCATCCGATAATCCCCATTCACCACGAAATTCTTCAGCTTCTGGAAACGCTTTTAAAATCGCATTTTCATCTAAGATCTCATCAAAGCCTTGTGATGGTAAATAATTGGCAACATTACGCCACATACCATTGGTAGCAGTAATAAAGATCGTTTTATACCCTGCTGCTTTATAAGGGCGTACTGCCGCTGCGGCGACTTCTACTTTTTGAGCTGAAGAATGACTAATAGTAGGAACATTACTTTGTCCTAGCATATTCACTAACGTATTAATGGTCGCCGTTGTTTCCGCTAAAAATCGCTTAAAAACAAAATCAGACTCAAAGGCTGGTCGCAATGCTCCTAATAAGTCATTTTCTGGATAGTTATCTTCAACAAGAACATTAGTTCCCATACCTTCCATTAATGCCATAACAACATGAGGTTTGTTCTCTGCTAAATAAGCATTATAGGCTGTCGTAAACTGCCCCGTAGGATTACCAACCACCTTGGTAAACTGAGCTTCAAGATCCGCTTTACCTACTGAGTGAAATTTATTCTGTTTTTTATAATCACTTTTCGCCCACTCAAGTGCGATCAATCCATTCGGAGTGATGCTGTTAAGTACTTTATAATCTGAAACTTGCGCGTGATAACGTTTTAATGGGTGAGATCCTAATGTGCCTCGAGCAAAGAAGAATATCGTCAAGATCATCACAAAAACAGAGACAGAAGTGATTCCTTTGTGTTGTGGTTTCCATTCCCATTGTTGCATTTTTCTTACTGCTATACGTACAATGATGGCAGAGAAAAAAGCAACTATCACACTACTAATAAATGATAAGAAGATCGGGTAATCCGCCCATGCATTGGCTAATACTGCCTTGGTATCATCATCAGCTAATCCAAAGATAAATACATCAATATGATTGCCATAGGTAAGGTAGTAGTAGTAATTGCCAATGGAGAAACCAGTAACAAGAAAGAAGATAAGTCCTGCGTACCAAGGGATTATTTTCGCAAAGAAGCGATAAGCTTTTGGGACAATAGCGAGAGCCAGACCAATGAGCAATAAAGGTGCAAAACCAATCACTACTATTTTTAAATCAAAGCGTAAGCCGGTAAATAGTGCACGCCATAGATCAGTACCTCGATGCGCAAGCTCTGTTGTGTCGACAATATTGGCTAAAAATACCAAACGGCCAACCGACAATATAATTACTGCGATAAAAACAGATAACCAAATGGTTCTACTGAGTTGTTTGAAATTTTGTTGGAAGTTCATGGTTTCTCTATTTTGTTTTAGGTAATGGTTGGCACTTATCACACCAAAATGTATTTCGTTGCCCTATTTTCTCTTCTTGGATGAGAGAGTTGCAACTTAGGCACGGTTTATTGGCTCTACCGTAGACATGCAATCCTTGTGCAAAGTAACCTGGTTTCCCGTCAACTTGGTTAAAATCTTTTAGGGTAGTTCCACCTTGTTTAATAGCCGTCTCAAGTACGACTTTTATTTCACTCACTAGCCTTTGTATTTGTTTTAGCTTCAATGCGCCTACTGGTGTCTTAGGATGTATCTTTGCCATAAATAAAGATTCGCTAGCGTAGATGTTACCCACCCCCACCACAACGGCGTTATTCATAATAAACTGTTTTACGACGACTTTTTTATTCTTTGCTTTTTCTGCTAGATAATCCGCAGTAAACGCATCGGTAAGTGGCTCTGGACCAAGTTTAGCGAGTACATCATGTGATACGCCTACTTCAGAATATAACCAAGCACCAAATTTACGAGGATCGTTATAGCGAAGGAGTTTACCGTTATCTAATACAAGATCCACATGATCGTGTTTTGCTGGTGGGATAGTCTCATCAAGTATACGTAAACTGCCTGACATACCAAGGTGAATAATAGCTGTGCCTTCTGGGGTATCTATCATTAAATATTTAGCACGACGGCGGATGGATTGAATTCTTTGCCCTACGAGTTTTTGTAGCTCTTGTGGGATCGGCCAACGCAGCTTTTCTGTCCTCACCGTAATCGCTTTGATTGTTTGGCCTTGTAGGTGTGGTGTTATTCCTAATCGGCTGGTTTCGACTTCTGGTAGTTCTGGCATTTTGGATTCCTTTTAAAATACATTTAAGGGACGAGAATCGAGAACGCTTCGCTCGAGATGCGAGGAAAAACTAGAGACTATACGCGGTGCTAACTAGATCGCTTCGCTCCTATAAGATCAAAAGCAAGTGTACCTGAAACCAATTATCCTACCACTTCAACCGTACATACTCTTATAGTTTCTAGTTAGCGAAGCGTATAGTCTCTAGTTTCTAAACAAATACCCTTCTTCCGCACTCACCGCTATCCATTCACCTTGCCAGTTCTGCATCATCCAAAAATTCGGTGCTTGATAAATAGTAACTCGTTGCGGCTCTTCTTGATTTTCTAACCATACTTCTACCGTGCTTGGCGCTGGTAATTTGGTTTTGAGTACTTTCACTGGCTCTTCATTGAGAACTGTACCTTCCAGAGTAAACCAACGTTTAATCAATTGGCTATCTGTTTTTGACGTATCGGAAGCAAGATCATAATCTGCAAAGTGCATTTTTTGGATGGCATTAACACCTTCAAATAAAGGCTGTACGCCTGTTACCGTTTCTACTTGCTGTTCTGGTTCGAGTAAGTAGGTTTTAATTAGCTGAGGGGCTTGTAGGACACCAATGAAGAGTAATACAAAGATGATCAGCATGTTGTTGTATTTGCGGCGTGATGGTTTTTTCATAAAACTCCCTAAGGCTATAATGGTTTGAGACTAGAGACTATACGCTTCGCTAACTAGACCGCTTCGCTCCTATAAAAGAAAAAAGCGAAGGTTTCAGGTTTCAGGTTTCAGGAAAATCAAAAGCGAGCACACCTGAAACCTGCAAGCGCAGCGCCCTGAAACCTAGAACTCAAAACACCTACCATACTCGCTTTTATAGTATCTAGTTAGCGCAGCGTATAGTTTCTAGCACTTTTCCTGAAACCTCTGTGCGAAGCATCCTGAATCCTGCTCTTCCGCGCAAAAAAAAACCCAGCAACAAGGCTGGGTTTTCAATATTATCAAAGTTGCAATCAGTAATCGAATTACTTGATTTTAGCTTCTTTGTAAAGAACGTGCTGACGTACAACAGGATCAAACTTTTTGATCTCCATTTTACCAGGCATGTTACGTTTGTTCTTATCAGTTGTGTAGAAGTGACCAGTGTTAGCAGTTGATACTAACTTGATTTTCTCACGTGCGCCTTTAGCCATTTTCTAGATCCTTTTAAACGTTCTCGCCACGAGCACGCATTTCAGAAAGAACGACATCGATGCCTTTCTTATCAATGATACGCATACCTTTAACGGTTAGACGAAGTTTAACGAAGCGTTTTTCGCTTTCTACCCAGAAACGATGAGTTTGTAGGTTCGGCAGAAAACGACGCTTGGTGGCATTTTTTGCGTGTGAGCGGTTGTTACCAACTGCAGGACGCTTACCAGTTACTTGGCATACTCGGGACATTGCTGTCTTCTCCAAATCGTTTCAGCTCGATATCACCTTGGTGGCAAAAAACCACTATTAATTCCAAATGAAATTAATAATTCAAGGCTATCAAAGGTCGCGCATTATACTAACTGAATGCGCATTGCTCAAGACCCTAATGGGTCATTTTTACTATTTTTTGTGTTTTTTTTATTCAATTGCTTAAAAAAACACTCAAATCCATCCTCTTTCGGCAAAAGAGACTATTTCTCCATCACCAATCACAAAATGATCGAGGACTCGGATATCAACCAATTCTACTGCATCTGAGATACGTTTTGTTATCCTTCTGTCAGCTTGACTTGGCTCTGCGACACCAGATGGGTGATTATGCGCTAAAATGATGGCGGCTGCATTATAATCTATCGATCTTTTTACAACTTCTCTTGGATAGACCGCAGCAGCATCGATTGTTCCTTCAAATAAAACCTCCCCTTTAAGTACTCTATGTTGGTTATCAAGAAAAAGAACATAGAAAGCTTCTCGATGCCGATCTCTTAATATTCGTGTTAAATAACGCTTGGTGTGCTCTGGACTGGTGAGCGCATCTTCCTTTTCCATTTTTTCAAATAAATATCGCTCTGTCATTTCAACCACTGCTTGCAACTGGGCAAACTTTGCCGAGCCTAGTCCTTTATGGCTGCAAAATTCACTTTCGTTCGATCCTAATAATTTTCTTAAGGATCCAAATTCTTTTAATAACTTGTCAGCCAGTTCAATCGCGTTCATTCCCTTGATACCAGTGCGAAGGAAGATAGCTAACAGCTCAGCATCGGTTAATGACTTTGGCCCTAGGGCAAGTAACTTCTCTCTTGGACGGGATTCCTCTGGCAGATTCATTAAAGACATAAATGACTCATGTAATGATTAATATTTATACAGGTTACAATCAATCCTCTGACCTTACCTTTCTCTCTCCCTAGCCTTCGGCCTGCTTCAAAGCTTGATTGCAATTATGTTTTTGCTCATTTACTTGCATCAAGAGATTGAAGTGCATCACTCTGAAAAAAAATTATGATATGGTTAGCGCATTAATGGTGAATCACTTAAAGGTAAGTCGCGTCATGGCATCTCTCTCGGGAAAACGTATTCTTCTTGGTATTAGTGGCGGCATTGCTGCTTATAAATGTGCAGAGCTCACTCGTCGACTTATCGAGCGTGGCGCTGAGGTTCGTGTTGTGATGACAACCGCTGCCAAAGAGTTTATTACGCCTCTGACAATGCAAGCCGTCTCTGGTCACCCTGTTGCTGACAGTTTATTAGATCCTGCTGCAGAAGCGTCGATGGGACACATTGAACTGGCTAAATGGGCTGATATCGTATTACTGGCTCCTGCTACTGCCGATTTAATCGCAAGAATGGCAGCTGGCATGGGTAACGATTTATTAAGTACTTTGGTGCTTGCGACTGATTCACCTATTGCCGTTTCTCCGGCGATGAACCAACAAATGTATGCCAATCTAGCAACTCAAGAGAACATTGCGACTCTGGCTCGCCGTGGTATGCATATTTGGGGTCCTGCTGCTGGTCAGCAAGCCTGTGGTGATGTAGGTATGGGCAGAATGCTTGAACCAATGGAGCTGGTGCATTTGTGTGAAAGCTTTTTTCAAAAAGATGAAGATAAGCCACTTTATGGCCAATCTTTATTAATCACGGCAGGTCCAACTCGTGAAGCGCTTGATCCAGTTCGCTACATCTCAAATCACAGCTCAGGAAAAATGGGCTTTGCAATTGCAGAAGCGGCTGCGCAATTAGGGGCAAAAGTCACTTTAGTTAGTGGCCCTGTAAAATTGGCGACTCCAGCTAATGTTGAGCGTATTGATATTGAAAGTGCAGAACAGATGCATAGTGCTGTCATGAGTAACGCGTCATCTCACTCACTCTTTATTGCTTGTGCTGCGGTGGCTGATTTCAGACCTAGCCAAGTTGCCACTCAAAAAATGAAGAAAACCGCCGATAATGACGGTATGACCATCACAATGGTGAAGAACCCTGATATTGTTGCGTCGGTTGCTGCAATGACTGAAGAGCGTCCCTTTACGGTTGGTTTTGCTGCAGAAACGCAAGATGTAGAAAAATATGCTCGTGGTAAGTTAGAACGTAAGAATCTAGATATGATCTGTGCGAATGATGTCTCAATTCAAGGACAAGGCTTTAATAGCGACAACAATGCGCTTCATCTGTATTGGAAAGGCGGCGATAAAGCTTTACCGTTAACGGCGAAGTCAGAGTTGGGTAAGGCGATTATGTTGGAGATAGTTGAGAGACTATAAGCTGCACTAACTAGATACTATAAAAACAGCACTTAAAAATAAAAAAGACAAAGGAACAACAATGACGACAACAAAAAAAACAAATCGTCGTGATGAAATATTACAAGCGTTAGCACAAATGTTGGAATCTAACGAAGGTGCTTCACGTATTACTACCGCAAAACTTGCTAAACAAGTGGGTGTATCCGAAGCAGCGTTATATCGCCACTTTCCAAGCAAAGCAAAAATGTTTGAAGGGTTGATTGAGTTTATTGAAGAATCTCTATTCTCTCGTATCAATCGAATTATTGAAGATGAAAAAGATACCTTAAAACGTATTGAGCTATTATTAAAACTTCTACTGGCGTTTGCTGAACGTAATCCGGGATTGACTCGAATTATGACTGGCCACGCATTAATGTTTGAAAATGAGCGTCTTCGTGAACGAATTAATCAAATCTTCGAACGTATTGAACTGCAATTCAAACAGATATTACGTGAACGCATGATACGTGAAGGCAAAGCATTCCCTGTTGATGAGGGTATTCTTGCTGCACAACTTGTTGGTCAAGTGGAAGGCAGCTTCTGTCGCTTTGTACGATCTGATTTCAAATATCAGCCAACCGCAAACTTTAATGAGTATTGGGCGCTATTAAGTGCTCAGATCCAATAAATCCAACCCAATCTAACGGTATTTCACGTTAGATTGATCTTTTTTCAAACAGGTTTACGATGTCTAAATATCAAGCCCCTAAATTCTCCATCTCTCTTCTGCACCCTAAATATTGGGGGGTTTGGTTTGGCTTTGGTTTATTGTTCACTATCGTCACGGTTTTACCTTATAAAGCGACCTATAAACTCGCTCGAGGGTTAGGCTTTCTAGGATTAAAATTTAGTAAGTCTCGCGCTCATATTGCTCGCCGTAATCTTGAATTGGCTTTTCCTGAGATGACCTCATCTGAGCGCGAAGCTATCGTTATTGAGAATTTCAAAAACTCAGGGTTGGCTATTTTTGAAACTGGGATGGCTTGGGTATGGCCAAACTGGCGTATAGAAAAACACTTTAGCTACGAGAATGTGCAACATCTATTAGATTTTGAGAAAGAAAAAAAAGGCGTATTGGTCGTTATTGTTCACGCCCTTAATCTTGAGCTAACTTGTCGAGCTATGGCAGCGGTCTCTCCTGGTTACGGCGTTTATCGACCTCACAACAACCCTGCTTATGACTTTATTCAGTACTGGGGACGCACTAGCCACGGAAATCAAGCCATTGATCGTAAAGACGTAAAGGAAATGATTCGTAAGTTGCGCGATGGCGAACGGGTCTGTTATTTACCAGACCACGACTACAATCGAAATAAGTCGGTATTTGTGCCTTTCTTTGCGGTTCCCGATGCTTGTACCACTATTGGTTCAGATATTTTAATCAGTGCGAGCCAATGCGCTGTAATCACTGCATCAGGGTTTAGAACCTACAATAATTATCATCTGCAGATTGATCATGACATTAGCGATCAATTTCCGAAGAAAGATCCCACTGGCGTTGCGACAGTAATGAACCAAGCCGTTGAGCGTGTCATTCTTCGTGGTATTCCTCAATGGATGTGGCTGCATAAGCGATTTAAGACCATGGAAGATCCAAGCATTAAAAAAGGCATTCGTTACGATTAATCGGATGTCGCTATTTCGGAGTTAAACTAGGGAAAGATGAAAACCAATTTAATCACACGTGAAGGCTTTAATAAGCTACAAGATGAACTCACGTTTCTATGGAAGGAAGAGCGCCCCGAAGTCACAAAAAAAGTGACTTGGGCCGCTAGCTTAGGTGATCGTAGCGAAAACGCGGATTACCAATACAATAAGAAACGCCTGCGCGAAATTGACCGCCGTGTGCGCTATTTGCGTAAGCGTTTGGATCAAGTCAAAATCGTTGATTACTCCCCCCAACAAGATGGCAAAATCTTTTTCGGTGCGTTCGTGGAAATTGAAAACGAACAAGGCGATACCCTCTCTTTTCGCATTGTCGGCCCTGATGAAATTTTTGGTCGCCATGATTACATTTCGATAGATTCTCCTATGGCTCGCGCGCTCATCAAGAAAGAAGTGGATGAAGAAGCGATTGTGAAAACGCCGGAGGGGGATAAAGAATGGTTTGTGAATTCGATAAAATACTAAGAACTATACGCTGCGCTAACTAGAACGCTTCGCTCTAGAAACTATAAAAGAAAAAGCATGAACCAATTAAAACGGTACTTCCCAACTCAGCCATACATGCTCTTATAGTTTCTAGTTAAAACAAACAGCCTCATCACACGCTTTTAATTAATTAAAAAAGAATCAAAATGATAATAAATATAATTGCTAAAGAACTTAACGTTCGCCCTCAACAAGTTGCCGCTGCTGTTCAATTGATTGACGAAGGCAGCACCATTCCATTTATTGCTCGTTACCGTAAAGAAGTAACGGAAGGTTTGGACGATACTCAACTTCGTACGCTAGACACTCGTTTAACCTATTTACGTGAGCTAGATGACCGTCGTAAAACCATTCTAAAATCGATCACAGAACAAGACAAACTGACGCCTGAACTAGAGCGTGAGATTTTAGATGCCGACAGCAAAACTCGTCTTGAAGATTTGTACTTACCCTTCAAACGTAAGCGTCGTACTAAAGGTCAAATTGCAATTGAAGCAGGTATTGAACCGCTGGCTGATTTATTGTGGACCCAACCTGAAAATAACCCTGAAGATGCCGCTCAATCGTATGTGAATGCGGATAATGGCTTTGCTGATACCAAAGCTGTGCTTGATGGTGCTCGTGCAATCCTGATGGAACGTATGGCTGAAGACGCTAACTTACTAGAGAAAGTACGTAGCTACTTAACCAGCAATGCAGAACTAAGTTCTAAAATGGTTGATGGTCAAGAACATGCAGGCGAGAAATTTAAAGATTACTTTGAGCATAATGAAAAGCTAACCCGTGTTCCTTCTCACCGTGCGCTTGCGATGCTTCGTGGTCGTAATGAAGGTTTTTTACAGCTTTCAATTAATGCCGATCCAAATCAAGAAGAAGGCGTTCGTGGCTCTTACTGTGAAATCATCATTGCCAATCATTATGGTATTACTCTAGGTTCTCAACCTGCTGATTTATGGCGTAAGCAAGTGATCAGCTGGGCATGGCGCATTAAGATTTTAATGCACATGGAAACGGAATTAATGGGTGGCTTAAAAGAGCGCTCTGAAGACGAAGCGATTGATGTATTTGCCACTAACCTTAAAGACTTATTAATGGCAGCACCAGCTGGTCTGAAAACCACATTAGGTTTAGATCCTGGTTTACGTACCGGTACTAAAGTTGCGGTGGTTGATGCGACAGGTAAAGTATTAGCAACAGATACGATTTATCCTAACCAGCCCCACAACCAAATTGCTAAATCAGCACATACGATTGAAAATTTAATCAAAAAACATAACGTTGATTTGATTGCAATTGGTAATGGTACAGCATCTCGTGAAACCGATGCGTTTGTTGGTGATTTACTGAAAAAATCAGGCTTATCTGCAACCAAAATTATCGTTAGTGAAGCCGGTGCATCTGTGTACTCGGCCTCTGAACTCGCAGCAAAAGAGTTCCCAGATTTAGATGTATCAATCCGTGGTGCGGTTTCTATCGCTCGTCGCTTACAAGATCCACTGGCTGAACTAGTAAAAATTGACCCTAAAGCAATTGGTGTAGGTCAATATCAGCATGATGTTAGTCAAAGCCAATTAGCGAAGAAACTAGATGCGGTAATTGAAGACTGTGTAAATGCCGTTGGTGTTGATGTAAATACGGCATCTTCTGCATTATTGACGCGAGTTGCAGGCTTATCGACGACAATCGCACAAAATATTGTAGATTATCGTGATGAAAATGGTCGCTTTGAAAACCGTATTACGTTGAAAAAAGTTGCTCGTTTGGGGCCAAAAGCGTTTGAGCAATGTGCTGGTTTCTTACGTGTGATGAATGGTAAAAACCCTCTGGATGCCTCAGCGGTTCACCCTGAAGCCTACCCTGTGGTTAAAGCGATGGCAGAGAAAAACAATAAAGCGATTGATGCGATTATTGGTAACACTGAGTTCTTACGCTCGGTTGCTGCCAATGACTACATCAGTGCTGATTTTGGTCTACCTACCGTCACTGACATCATTTCTGAACTTGATAAACCGGGTCGAGATCCTCGTCCTGAGTTTAAAACTGCGACCTTTGCTGATGGCGTAAACACGGTATCTGATCTTGAATTAGGCATGATATTGGAAGGCGTGGTATCTAACGTGGCGAACTTTGGTGCATTTGTTGATATCGGCGTTCACCAAGATGGTTTGGTTCATATCTCTGCGCTAAGTGATACGTTTGTCTCTGACCCACGTGAAGTGGTTAAAGCCGGCGACATCGTAAAAGTGAAGGTTATGGAAGTCGATGCTCAACGTAAGCGCATCGCCCTGACTATGCGTTTGAATGATACTCCAGGGGAAGATAACCGTCCTCAGCGTCAATCAAATAAACCACAGCAGCGTAATGAGCGCACTCAAGCGCCAAGGCCTTCCTCTTCAGCAAGACAACAGCGTTCAAATAATGATGTTGGTAATGCGGCGATGGGTGGTGCGTTTGCTGCGGCATTTGCGAAGGCGAAGAAGTAAAAATGTGGAAAGCGAAGCTAGAAACTATACGCTTCGCTGACTAGAGACTATAAGATCGTGTATAGCTGGCGTGGTGATAACTTAGGTTTCAGGACGCTACGCTTGCAGGTTTCAGGTGTACTCGCTTTTGAACTTCCTGAAACCTGAGACCTGAATCCTCGCTTTTTGCTCTTCCTCGTCCCTCGAGCGAAGCGTCCTCGACTCTCGTCCCTGCTCTTAAAGCACCGCCAATATATCCGACGGATTATTCGGCACTACCGCTTTATCATAATGAAAACTGATCACACTGCGACGGCGAACCATTCTCCCCATCTCAGCCAATTTTTCTAATAACTCTTTTGGTAAATTGAAACGCATGGTGTAACCCGTGCCCTCGCCTTGCGTGTAAGTATCAATCGATAACAATCTCGCAAGTTTAGCCAAGTCATCATCAATATCATACAAGGTTCCAAAACGAGGTTTCGGATCTTCTTTCTCTTCCACCACATCATAACCGGGATGATCGGACGGCTCCCACGCATCACGCTTATGTTGTTTATCATCACCTTTAATCGCTTTTTCAGACGTCGTTTCACTCATCTTTGTCGTTGGCACAACAGGTTTTTTAACACGATTTTCACGTGCTACTTGTTCTGTTGGCAAATTAACAGAGGGTGCAATCAGCGGCACACTAATACTGTTAGTTGAAAAGTTCATAAAACGTTTCCTTATCGAAAAACTAGGCGTAATAAACTAAAAATGATGACGCTATTATTACTCTAAAAAATAGCGTAGCTCAGCGATAAATTCATCACTGTGCGAAATAAATGGGGCGTGAGAAGCTTGCTCAAACACCACTTTTGTTGAATTAGGGATAAGCGTATCCATATCTAGTGCAACTCTAATTGGCACTAAACCATCTAATCGGCCGTACATTCTGCATACTGGCATCGATAATTGAGATAATACTTCTCGTAAATCTATATCGGCCAAAATGGACAAACCTGTAGCTAAAGCCGCTTGATTTGGTGAAGGGCGTGAAAAAACAGCCTGCTTCACTTGTTTAATATCTTGCTTAGCATTTGGGCTTCCCATCGCTTGCAGTGCCATAAAGCGCTCAACGGTTAAGGTGAAATCCTCTTTTAACTGCTCAGTAAATTGAGATAACACCGCCGGCTTTATTCCTCGCCAGCCTTTCTCAGCCGCAAATCGTGGGGAGCTTGCTACGGTAATTAATTGACTCACACGATCTGGTGCCGTTAATGCCGCTTGAGTTGCGATTAATCCGCCAAGAGACCATCCAAGCCACGCGGCTTTTTCTGGTGCTTGAGCTAATACTTGCGCCACCATCTCATCAAAATCAGCACTGCCAAGATCTGCACTGTGTCCGTAGCCTGATAGATCAACGGTATGAACTCGATACTGTGAGCTTAGCTTATCAACAACAGGTTGCCACACTGCCCCGTTCATTCCCCATCCGTGAATGAGAACCAGATCGGAACCTTCGCCTTCCGTTTGCCAATAAAGAGGAGTTGTCATCTACACTGCCTACTCGTATTCAAAAATAAGGATGGTTAAGTGTTCATCAGGTTACTGCGAAGGTCAATGCAAAAGTTAGGTGTTAGCCATTGTGATTATTGCAATTTGGCTATGCCACCCTCTTCAACCATTTGGTGCCAACATTGTATTAATTTAATCCCTAGCGTTCCTCGCTGCCAACAATGCGGCTTACAAACCGAACATGAAACTGACGTCTGCGGCGAGTGTTTATTACACCCACCACAATGGGACCGCCTATTTTGTATCAGTGATTATTCTGAGCCTTTAAAGGAGTACGTCAGCAAGCTGAAATATGCTCAACACTTTTGGTTAGCGCAGGATTTAGGCGTTCTTTTGAGTAAATCCATTACAGAACCTGCTCCGCTTATCATCCCTGTTCCTTTACATTGGAAACGCTTTTGGTGGCGTTCCTACAATCAAAGCGATTTATTAGGGTGGACGTTAACGAGGGAATTCAACCTTGAAAAAACCGTGACTCGCTGTGATACAAAAATAATGAAAAGAATTAAAGCCACTCGCCCTCAGCAAGGATTATCTCGCTCTTTTCGTCAAACAAACTTACTCGGTGCATTTAAGGTGATGAAACCTATTCATGAGAAGCACGTAGCAATTGTGGATGATGTGGTGACTACGGGGGCTACGATTAATCTGTTGTGTGCGGAGTTGAGAAAGGCGGGAGTTGAGCGAATTGATGTGTATGCGGTTTGTCGAACGGGGTGGAGTAAAAATAATTAGCAAACGATTGCTTTTTGCTTTTTTATCCGTAGAATACCGTCCCAATTGATTAAGCACTCATTTAATCGATCAACCCCAACAGAGACAGGTTCTGATTAACAGCAATCACAGATTGACGCCTTCTCACTTCATGCTCCCATTCAGCGAACCATGAAGACAACGTTATACAATTAGGAATATCGGCCATGACCGTTAAAAATAACACCACAAAACCATCTGAACTGATTTATCAATTAGATGAGCGTCCACCGCTACCGCAAACTTTATTTGCTGCACTTCAGCATTTATTGGCGATGTTTGTCGCGATTATTACTCCATCTCTGATAATTTGTCAGACGCTTGGTGTTCCAGCAGCAGAAACTAATACCATCATCAGTATGTCTCTGTTCGCTTCTGGTATTTCTTCTTTTATTCAAATCAAAACCTTTGGTCCTATTGGCTCAGGTCTTCTCTCTGTTCAAGGCACAAGTTTTAACTTCTTAGGTCCAATCATTGGTGCAGGTCTGGCACTAAAAGCCGGTGGTGCTGATGTTCCAACTATGATGGCTGCAATTTTCGGTACTATCTTAGTTGCCTCTACTGCTGAAATCTTCTTATCTCGCGTGCTTGAATACGCTCAAAAAATTATTACTCCATTAGTGTCTGGTATTGTTGTGACATTAATTGGTTTAACGCTTATCCAAGTTGGCCTAGTGTCAATGGGTGGTGGCTACTCTGCAATGGGTGATGGCACATTTGGTAGCTTAGACAAACTGGCATTGGCTGGTACGGTATTACTTATCATTGTGGTTCTTAACCGCTCTACTAACCCTTACTTGCGTATGGCTTCTATCGTGATTGCGATGACAGTAGGTACAATCGCGGCATGGGCAATGGGTATGCTTAATACCAATATGTCTCACGACGCTGAACTCATCGCTCTGCCTATTCCAATGCAATATGGCTTAAGCTTTGATTGGTCTTTGTTTATTCCTCTGGTTCTAATCTTCTTAATCACCGCACTAGAAGCGATTGGCGATATTACGGCAACTTCAGAAGTATCAGGCCAACCAGTAAAAGGTCCCGTGTATATCAAACGTATTAAAGGTGGTGTATTAGCCGATGGCCTTAATTCTGCTATCGCTGCCGCGTTCAATAGCTTCCCTAACTCTACTTTCAGCCAAAACAACGGCGTAATCTTGCTAACTGGTGTTGCTAGCCGTTACGTTGGTTACTTCATTGCAGGTATGTTAGTTATTCTTGGTTTATTCCCAGGTGTTGCAAGCATGGTTCAAGTGATTCCTGAACCGGTACTTGGTGGTGCTACGATTGTGATGTTTGGTACGATTGCGGCGGCGGGTGTGCGTATTATCTCTCGTGTTGAACTAGATCGTCGTGCCATTCTAATCATGGCAATGTCTTTCTCTATGGGTCTTGGCTTAGCACAAAAACCTGAAATTCTTCAGTTCATGCCTGAGATGATTAAAAACATTTTCTCATCAGGTGTAACGGCGGGTGGTGTGACGGCGATTCTTCTGAATATTATTCTTCCAAGCAGTGAAGTGTTTGAGGAAGAGAAAGAAGAAGCGAAGATCTAAGAGCAGAGGCGAGAAAAGAACTAGAGGCTATACGCTGCGCTAACTAGAGACTATAAAAGCATGTATGACTGATGTGGTGATATTTTAGGTTTCAGGGCGCTGCGCTTGCAGATTTCAGGTGTACTCGCTTTTGAGTTTCCTGAAACCTAAGACCTGAATCCTCGCTTTTGCTCTTATAGAAGCGAAGCGGTCTAGTTAGCGTATAGTTTCTAGTTTACAACTCCTCCTAGCCTCCCCTTATATCGACATTTACTACCAAGTAACATTAGTAAACAAGGGGAGGAACTGTATTGTAGTCGCTGAAATAATAACGATCCCCCCTGAACTCTGCAAGGGAGCTTGCGACCGATCTGAACCCTGCTCTCTGGCTCTCCCCCACTATCTCCCCAACGGCAACTCTACCTGAACTTTCAATCCACCTTCTCGACGGTTCGACAAACTCACTTCACCTTGATGCTGACCGACAATACGTTTTACTATCGCAAGACCCAAACCTGTGCCTTCGCTTCCTCGTGCTGTATCACCGCGGGTAAAAGGTTCAAATACCGATTCTAATTGGGCCTCATCAATACCGGAGCCATTATCTTCAATAATAATCCATGCGGTTTTATGATCGGCAGAAACGCGAGTCGATACTTCAATCCAATCACCCCCATAACGGATCGCATTAACGACTAAATTAGTGACCACTCGTTTAATCGCTATCGCATTACCATGCACAGATTGAGGAATATCAGCTAAGTTAGTCTTGATCTCACGCTCATAGCCCCCTTCAGCTAAAATCACTTCATTAACGATGGTGTTAATATCCACATCGATGAAATCTTGTTTTGCTACCGGTTTGAGATAATCCATGAACTGACCGATGATCTCATTACACTCTTCTGTGTCTTTAATCATACTTTCAGCGAGATAATCGTCTTGTGGTGACATCATTTCTGTTGCTAAACGAATACGAGTTAATGGCGTACGGATATCATGACTCACCCCTGCCATTAATAATGCTCTATCTTGCTCTAGCTGCTGAATTCCTTTCGCCATCTGATTAAAGGCACGAGTCACGGCTTGAATTTCTGACGCGCCTTTTTCTGGTAATGGTTCTGGGATTTCCCCCTTACCCACTTTTCTTGCGGCAGTTTGCAGTGCCATCAGTGGTCGGTTCTGAATTTTAATAAATGCCCACCCACCGAGGATGACTAACAAGGCGATAAATAAACTGTTTCTAAATAAGGGGGCAAAATCTTCTTCTTGCAGCTCAGAAAGTGGGATCCGCATATAAAACTCAGGCATTGCTTCTGTCTTCATCCACAGAACGTAACTATCTGCTCCTAGAATCAAACGCACTTCTGTTGGTGAATTTAGCTCTCGCGTCATCTCTTCACTTAAAAATTCAACCGGACTTGCGTGGTAAAACTCCCCCATTTCAGGATCATGTTCATCATGAATGCTTACGCCTAGTTGTTCTAATAGCTGACGACGTAAAGGCTGACCTAACTGCACATTTTCACCATCTTCAAGCGTGACATCTTCCGCCAACATTAAGCGCACTTCATAAGCCAAAATACGGTTGAACTGCTGCAAACTAGGTAAGAGGGCATAGTTAAATACGGCAAGGTAAGAAAATACCTGACTGGCGATTAGGAGTGAAGCGAGAAGTAAAAGTGTTCTGGCGAAGGTACTTTTCATGGGAGTTCTCTGTTTGATGATGAATTTGAAGAGAGCTAGAGACTATACGCTACGCTAACTAGAAACTATAAGAGTAAGTATGGCTGGTATAGTAAATACTAAGTTTCAGGGCGCTTCGCTTGCAGGTTTCAGGAAGAGCAGAGTTCATAGGTAGTGACTTTTAGCTCCTCCCCTTACTAAGGGGAGGGATCTGTATTTTACACACTGCAATCACAACGATCACCCAAGAACCCTGCAAGGGAGCTTGCGACCGATCTGAACTCGGCTTTATCCCTATCCCTCAGCACCATCCGGTACAAACACATAACCCAATCCCCATACCGTTTGGATATAGCGAGGGCGACTTGGATCTTCTTCAATCATGCGACGAAGACGAGAAATTTGCACATCAATAGAGCGTTCCATTGCTGAGTATTCACGGCCACGAGCCATGTTCATCAACTTATCACGTGACATAGGTTCACGCATATTGGTGACTAATGATTTAAGTACCGCGAATTCACCCGACGTTAATGGCATCGGCTCTTCGTTGCGGAACATTTCACGTGTTCCTAAGTTTAGACGGAATTCACCAAACTCAACCATTTTATCTTCTGCACTTGGCGCACCCGGAGCTTCAATAACTTGACGACGTAGAACAGCACGAATACGCGCCAGTAGTTCGCGTGGGTTAAATGGTTTTGGTAGATAATCATCCGCACCCACTTCCAAGCCAACAATACGATCAATCTCATCGCCTTTTGCGGTCAACATTAAAATAGGCAGTGTATTGTTCGCACTACGTAGACGACGACAAATAGACAAACCATCTTCACCAGGAAGCATTAAGTCCAATACCATTAAGTGAAAAGTTTCACGTGCTAACAAGCGATCCATTTGCTCACTGTTTGCGACACTACGAACTTGAAAGCCTTGTTCTGACAAATAACGCTCTAATAAAGAACGAAGACGCGCATCATCATCAACAACTAAAATCTTATGGTTTTCTTGCATGGGCTTAACCTCAATATATGACTTATTTCAGTTTACTCATAAGTGTGAGCAAAAGAAGAACTATTTCATAAAAAATGAGAGATGAAATTGTTACTTTTTATGTAACAGCTTCAAATTTTAAGTATAGAATGCAGTACTACTGGTTATTTACATGGCATATTGATTGCTTAATTAATAAGTTATCAATAAGTCTAGCGGGTTCATCTGTATGTTAGTCGGATATAAAAGAGCACAATGTAAGAAGGTCCTTGTCATCAACCGTAAAGGTGGTGCAGGCAAATCAACCTTTGCAATTGCAATGGCGTCTTTCTATGCGCATCAAAACGTGAAGACTGAAATCATCGATCTTGATCCACAAGGAACCAGTCATTTTTGGGGAAATAAAAGCGAAGGGGTTAGAACGACGAAATTTTTACCCTCTTCCAACGTGCCTTTCTCTCTCGCATTACGGTTAGAAGCCGACACCAGAATTACGGTGATTGATTCTCCCTCTAATTTCAGTCAATTTGAAATGGAGAAATACATCTCAATGGTGGATAAAATCGTCTTTCCTGTTCAACCCTCACCGATTGATGTTCACTCTATGCTGGGATTTATTAAGGATTTAATTAAGTCTCCTTCCTTTAGAAACAACAGAGTTGAATTAGCGTTTGTGATTACTCGCTGTAAAGAAGACAAGCAAGGCACTGAGTTTATTCATAAAGTGCTACAACACATGAAATACCCGCTATTGGGCACTATGTCTGAAAGCCAGGCATATCAAAATATGTTTTCTGAAAAGAACAGTTTTTTGATTAGTCATCCTGAATTAGATAAAGAGCTTTGGCAGAAGATGAAGCTGTGGCTTGATGTCGATATGACGCCACCACAAACGCCAGCCCCAGAAACAAAAAAAGTGGCTGAGCCGAAGCCAACCACTTATCGTTCTTTACTTAAAAAGCGTTATTAATACCCTTACGTTAGGTATTTAACTGCTTTGGAATTAAATACCAAACTCAGCACGGTACGCTTTTACTGATTCAAGTTGCTCAGCATTACCGCCTTTCTCTTCTAAGAAAGAGATCAAATCAGTTAAGCTTACGATTGAGATAATAGAGCAGCCAAAATCACGCTCTACTTCTTGAATAGCAGATAACTCGCCTTTGCCTTTTTCTTGGCGATCGATTGCCACAAGAACACCGGCAAGATCAGCACCGTTTGCTTGGATAATTTCCATTGATTCACGGATTGCAGTACCTGCTGTGATAACGTCATCCACTAACATGATACGACCTTCAAGAGCACTACCAACTAGGTTGCCACCTTCACCATGATTTTTTGCTTCTTTACGGTTAAAGCAATATGGCTTATCGGTATCGTAGTGATCTGCTAGGGCTACTGCTGTTGTCGTTGCGATTGGAATGCCTTTATACGCAGGGCCAAATAGCACATCATAATCAATACCTGATTCAACTAATGCCGCGGCATAGAAACGACCTAAACGCGCTAGATCACGACCGGTATTGAATAGACCAGCGTTGAAAAAATATGGGCTTGTACGGCCTGACTTTAAAGTAAACTCACCAAACTTTAGTACTTCTTTCTCAAGGGCAAATTCAATAAACTCACGCTGGTATGCTTTCATTTTCATTCTCTCTTTTTGGTATTGTGATATTTAAAATAAAAAACTATACGCTACGCTAACTAGAAACTAGACCGCTTCGCTCCTATAAGAGCAAAGGGTTCAGGTCTCAGGTTTCAGGAAGGTCAAAAGCGAGTACACCTGAAACCTGCAAGCGTAGCGTCCTGAACCCTACTCTTGATCTTCCTCTAAGACAAAGTCCGTTCTCGGTTCTCGGAGCGTAGCGTTCTCGTCCCTGCTCTTAATGCATAAAAAAATAGCCCCTGAATCAGGAGCTATCAAAATCAATTATTCGGCCAACGCCGCTTTCTGCTTCTCAATGATATCATTGATGCCCTGTTGCGCCAGAGCCAGCATGTCTAACAATTCTTGGTGAGAGAACGGCGCTTCTTCTGCCGTGCCCTGCACTTCAATCATCTTACCGTCTTCCATCATTACGACGTTCATGTCGGTATCGGCTGCTGAGTCTTCTAAATACTCAAGGTCACAAATCGCTTCGCCGTTGTAGATACCAACAGAAACCGCAGCAACATGGCCTTTCATTGGGTTCGTCTTTAACTTGCCCGATGCAATCATGTGATTGATAGCGTCTGCTAATGCAACACTTGCGCCTGTGATAGATGCAGTACGTGTACCGCCATCCGCTTGGATAACATCACAATCGACCGTGATCATTTGCTCACCTAACGCTTCTAGGTCAACAGCAGCTCGAAGGCTACGAGCGATCAGACGTTGGATTTCCATTGTACGACCACCTTGCTTACCACTTGCCGCTTCACGACGGTTACGTGTGTGTGTTGCGCGAGGTAGCATGCCGTATTCAGCCGTTACCCAACCTTTACCTTTGCCTTTTAACCAGCGAGGAACATTTTCTTCAACACTTGCAGTACAAATTACTTTTGTATTACCAAATTCAACTAATACAGACCCTTCTGCGTGTGCAGTAAAGTTACGAGTAAGAGTAATTGGACGGACTTGCTGAGCTGTTCTTCCGCTAGGACGCATGGCAGATACCTTGATTATGACAAATTGTCGGCGATTATACCCAAGTACAAGAATAAAGCATAGCGTCGGTTTCTTTGATAAGCGCCACTTACTTCCTAAAGCGCTTATCTGCTATAGTATGCCCAATATTTTTATTCATCATCCTTCCTATTGATGATTTGAGGACGCTTACATGATCTACAGTATGACAGCTTACGCACGCCGCGAAGTAAAAGGCGATTGGGGAACCGCTGTGTGGGAAATCCGCTCAGTAAACCAACGCTATTTAGAAACGTATTTCCGCATGCCGGAACAATTCCGTGGTTTAGAGCCTGTATTACGTGAGCGTTTTCGTAAGCGTCTTGCTCGCGGTAAAGTGGAATGTCACTTACGCTTTGAAGCAAACAATGCAGCAAGCAGCGAATTAAGAATCAATGAAGACCTAGCTCGCCAAGTAATTAAAGCAGCGCAATGGGTAAAAACTGAATCTGGCGAAGGCGGTATTAACCCTTTCCAAGTTCTGCAATGGCAAGGTGTGATGGAAGCGCCAGAGCAAGATTTCGATTCAATCAATAAAGAACTATTGGCTGAATTCGAACTGGCTGTGAATGATTTTGTTGAAGCGCGTGCAAGCGAAGGCGAAAACATGAAGGCACTGATCGTTCAGCGTTTAGATGCAATCACTGAAGAAGCTGCGAAAGTTCGTGCTCGTATGCCTGAAATTCTAGAATGGCAACGTAACCGTCTACTAACTAAATTTGAAGATGCGAAAATTGAATTAGATTCTTCTCGTGTTGAACAAGAGCTTATCCTTCTTGCTCAAAAGTCTGACGTAGCTGAAGAACTAGATCGTTTAGATTCACACGTAAAAGAAACCACTAATGTTATGAAGAAAGGCGGCGCTTGTGGCCGTAAACTTGATTTCATGATGCAAGAATTTAACCGTGAAGCGAATACGCTAGCGTCTAAATCTATCAGCACCGATGTAACGGCATCTGGCGTTGAGCTTAAAGTACTTATCGAACAAATGCGTGAGCAAATCCAGAACATTGAGTAATCAGTTCTGATTGTGAACCATTAAAAAAGCCTCGTGGTGAATACCTGCGAGGCTTTTTATTTATCTGATTATGCGTTAACTGTTACTCATCATATTTTTTATTATTCTCAGGCGCTTCATATGGCCAGTAATGATGCCCTGCTCGGATCAACAAAGTGGCGGCTGCTAAAATAAAGGCCGCGAGTGCTAACCATACCACTAATACCGCATCTAACTCTTTCATTCCTAGCGTGATGTAACGAGCAATGGCCATCATCGCAATATAGATAGGATAACGCACTGGGATCTTACCGTTCATCACAAATTGCTGCACCATGGCGAGCACTTCGAGATAAATAAACATCAATAAGATATCAGTTAACTGGATCTGCCTTACAGAAAACACATGAACAAATTCGTTCACCATAGCAAATAAAGTGGCGAGCGTTATTGCAACCAAGAGTACCGCTTCTAGAATGTGAAAGACCTTTAAGAAAGGTTTACTAAACGACTTAGGTAAATGTGAAGGCATAAGGAGTTATCCACCGTTATTGCTATAATAAATATGATAATTAATTGGTTACGCTCTAATGATAGTGCTAAGACAAGTTAACACAAAATTATTATTTCAATTAGCGTATTTATTTCATTCAAATTAATTGTTGATTGTGCTATTCTTCGCCACCCAATTTTCTATGCTTCGCATTCATCTTTTTTTTACCTTTTAAAGGTGATTTAAAAGAGAAATGCCATAACTCCCAAGAGAATCTATCATGAGTAAAGGCACACTTTATATTGTGTCAGCGCCAAGTGGTGCTGGTAAGTCGAGTTTGATCTCGGCACTGTTAGAAAGCAACCCAACTTATGCTATGAAAGTCTCTGTGTCTCATACTACTCGTGGTATGCGCCCAGGAGAAACAGATGGTGTTCATTACCATTTTATGCAGAAAGAGCATTTTGAAGAGCTGATTGAAAAAAATGAATTTCTAGAATACGCAGAAGTATTTGGTAATTATTACGGAACTTCTCGTGTTTGGATCGAAGAAACTCTTGATAAAGGCATTGATGTATTCTTGGACATTGACTGGCAAGGCGCTCGTCAAATCCGTGAACAGATGCCTTTAGCAAAAAGTGTGTTCATTTTACCTCCATCAAATGGAGAACTTGAACGACGCCTAAATGCACGTGGTCAAGACAGCGATGCTGTTATTGCTAAGCGCATGAGTGAAGCAAAGTCAGAAATATCTCACTATGATGAATATAATTATGTGATCATTAATGATGACTTTGATACTGCACAAATGGACTTCCGTGCCATTATTCGTGCAGAGCGCTTAAAGCAAGACAAACAAACTATGAAATACAAAGGCATGTTAGACGCACTATTAGCTGACTAATTTCTTAGTATTTCTATTAGTATCTCGTAACCCTAGCTAGAAACTTATACCGGTTACTTGTATACTTTCTCAACATATAACTATTTTTGTTAATAAATTGGAGTCCTCATGGCACGTGTAACCGTTCAAGACGCAGTTGAAAAAATCGGCAACCGTTTCGACCTTGTTTTAATTTCATCTCGTCGCGCACGTCAACTACAAACTGGTGGTAAAGATGCGCTAGTGCCTGAAGAGAACGATAAGACTACTGTTATCGCTCTTCGTGAAATTGAAGAAGGCCTGATCACAAAAGATCTACTTGATGCTCGTGAACGTCAAGAGCAACAAGAGCAAGATGCCGCTGAATTAGCAGCAGTAAGCTCAATCACTCACAATCGTTAATCTCTATAATCTTTTATAGATTATAAATTACAGCATACCTGACGGGGCGAAATTTGGATTTATTCGATAGCCTGAAAGATGTTGCCAAAGATTACCTGCCAGAGCCTCACATTGAGGCTCTTCGTCGATCTTATCTGGTAGCAAAAGAAGCCCATGAAGGGCAGACTCGCTCAAGTGGCGAACCTTATATCATTCATCCAGTAGCTGTGGCTCGTATCCTTGCAGAAATGCGACTCGACCATAAAACGCTAATGGCTGCACTGCTTCATGATGTTATTGAAGACACTGAAGTTAGCAAGGAAGAGCTAGCAGAACAATTTGGCGAAACTGTTGCTGAATTAGTGGATGGCGTTTCTAAGCTGGACAAACTTAAGTTCCGCGATAAAAAAGAAGCACAGGCTGAAAACTTCCGAAAAATGGTCATGGCGATGGTGCAAGACATCCGCGTTATTTTGATCAAACTTGCTGACCGTACCCACAACATGCGCACATTAGGTGCATTACGCCCTGATAAACGCCGTCGTATTGCTCGTGAAACCTTAGAAATTTTCTCTCCTTTGGCACATCGCCTTGGTATCCACAATATTAAAACTGAACTTGAAGAGTTAGGTTTTGAAGCCCTTTACCCAAATCGCTATCGCGTATTGAAGAAAGTAGTAAAATCGGCTCGTGGTAACCGTAAAGAGATGATCCAAAAAATCCATTCCGAAATTGAAGGCCGCCTTGCAGAAGCTGGCATTAAAGGACGAGTGTTGGGACGAGAGAAAAACCTGTTCTCTATTTATCATAAAATGAAAAACAAAGAACAGCGCTTTCATACCATTATGGATATCTATGCGTTCCGAGTCGTTACGGACAATGTCGATACTTGTTATCGTGCATTAGGTCAGGTTCATAGTATCTATAAACCTCGTCCTGGTCGTATTAAAGATTACATTGCTGTACCAAAAGCCAATGGTTACCAATCTCTTCATACCTCAATGGTTGGCCCTCACGGTGTCCCTGTTGAAGTTCAGATCCGTACTGAAGACATGGAGCAGATGGCGAATAAAGGTGTGGCAGCACACTGGTCGTACAAAGAGGGTGATAACTCTAGTACTACGGCACAGATCCGCGCTCAGCGTTGGATGCAAAGCTTACTTGAACTGCAACAGAGTGCAGGTAGCTCATTTGAATTTATTGAAAACGTAAAATCGGATTTATTCCCGAACGAAATTTACGTCTTCACACCAAAAGGCCGTATTTTTGAATTGCCTGTTGGCGCAACAGCGGTTGATTTTGCTTACGCGGTTCACTCCGATGTTGGCAATAGCTGTGTTGGCTCTCGTGTTAACCGTCAGCCTTACCCTCTAAGTAAACCACTGAAGAGCGGCCAAACGGTTGAGATCATCAGTGCTCCTGGTGCTCGTCCAAATGCGGCTTGGCTAAACTATGTTGTGACCTCAAAAGCACGAACTAAGATCCGCCAAGTACTAAAAACCATGCGTAAAGAAGATTCTGTAATTTTAGGTCGCCGTCTACTTAATCACGCATTGGGTCATAATGTTTCTTTAGATGATATTACTGAAGAAAACATGACTCACGTTTTATCAGATCTAAAATTAGCGACACAAGACGATTTGTTAGCGGCTATTGGTTTAGGCGAATTAATGAGTATTGTCGTTGCACGCCGATTACTTGGTGATGCCGATGAACTGACAGAACAAAACTCATCTAACATTGAGACATCAACGGGTAAGAAATTACCTATCCGTGGTGCTGATGGTATCTTACTGACCTTTGCAAACTGCTGTCGCCCTATTCCAGGTGATCACATTATTGCTCACGTAAGTCCTGGCCGTGGTCTTGTGGTTCATATGGAAGATTGTGCCAACGTTCGTGGTTATCAAAAAGAATTAGATAAGTACATGGGCGTTGAATGGGCTGATGAATTCGATCAAGAATTTGCAACGGCTCTGGATATTGACATTCAAAACCACCAAGGGGCATTAGCAGATTTAGCCAATGTCATTGCTGGTACTGGATCTAATATTCGTGGTATCACAACCGAAGAAAAAGACGGTCGCTTATATACGGTAACGGTTGAATTAACGACAAAAGATCGCACGCACTTAGCGGAAATCATGCGTCGTATTCGTGTTATGCCACACGCACTTAAAGTTCGTAGACATAAGAACTAGAAACTATACGCTACGCTAACTAGAGGCTATAAGTGCCGTATGGTTAGCGTGGTAAGTTCTTAGGTTTCAGGACGCTACGTTTGCAGGTTTCAGGTGTACTCGTTTTTGAACCTCCTGAAACCTGAGACCTGAACCCTTTGCTTTTGTTCTTATAGGAGCGAAGCGGTCTAGTCTCTAGTTAGCACCGCGTATAGTTTCTAGTTCCAATTTTACTGCCCTTACTCGTCCCTAGTCCCTCTAACCTATTTCAAGAAATAAAAAATCATGAACTTAGAACGCTATCAACGAATTACTTCTGTATTAAAATCTCGTCAAACTGACCTCACTCTTTGTTTAGAAGAAACCCATAAATCCAATAACGTATCAGCGATTGTTCGTACCGCTGATGCAACCGGCATCCATAAAATTCATGCTGTATGGCCAACAGAGCAAATGCAAATGTTAGGGCATACTTCAGCTGGGGCTCGTAACTGGGTTGATGTTGAAACTCATAAAAGCATAAAAGATGCCGTTGCTGTTTTAAAAGAGCAAGGTATGCAGATCTTAGCGACTAACCTATCTGATACTGCGGTCGATTTTCGTGAAGTTGATTACACCAAGCCAACGGCTATCATTTTAGGTAGCGAGAAAACAGGCATCAGCAAAGAAGCATTAGCCCTCGCAGATCAGGATATTATTATTCCTATGGTCGGCATGGTGCAGTCTCTGAATGTTTCAGTAGCTAGCGCATTGGTTTTGTATGAAGCGCAACGACAACGCGATTTAGCGGGCATGTATGACCGTGAAGAGAGTACCTTACCTAAAGAATACATTAATAAAGTCTTGTTTGAGCGCGGACACCCTGTACTTGCTAAAGTAGCGAAGCGTAAAGGTTTACCACTTCCAGAGTTAGATGAAACTGGGCAGATCGTGGCGGATGAGGCGTGGTGGGCAAGAATGCAGGCAGCGGATTAGGGCGAGACTTAGTAAAGCTAGAGACTATACGCTGCGCTAACTAGAAACTATAAGAGCAAAAGCGAGGGTTCAGGCTTCAGGAAGAGCAAAAGCAATCACTCTGCAAGCGTAGCGATCTGAATTCTGCTCTTGCTGTTGCTCTTATAGAAGCGAAGCGGTCTAGTTAGTAAAACGTATAGTTTCTAGTTCTTCTCCTGAAACCTAGCAACCACAACCAACCCCCTCTAACTCCCCCTTGTATCAACTATATCGATCTCATAGCAATAACGATAAAGGGGGAGAACCATTCTTTGTTACTGTGATAACAGCAGGTTGCCTCTGAATTCTGCAAGCGCAGCGATCTGAACTCTGCTTTTTAGCTCTTCCTGAAACCTTAAACCTTTAGGACAAAGTCCGTCCTTAAGCGAAGCGTCCTGCTCTTACTCCCTGATCAACATAAACGTTCCTGAAAACTCAGCGGCTGGCTGATCCCCATTACACAAATCAACCTTCACTTTAACTCGAGCTCGCTTACCTGATTTCAAGCGATCAAAATCCCCTTGTAAACAATTTAATGATGTTATGCCTTTCGGGCTTTCGGTGATCGGTTGACGATAACGGATATGACTATCAACCAACATAATACTGGTTGTATCTAAGCCACGCTCTTTTAAGAGCAACCACACCATCCCCCATGCGGTGAGAGTTCCCATCGTAAAGATGCTGCCCGCAAACATGCTGTTGTGTGGATTCAAGTTGGCATTTAATACCGCTCCAACTTCAAATCGATATCCTGTGTATTGGGTGATTTTAATCCCCATTTTATCGCTGATTGGGATCTCTTTCTCCCAACGGTCTTGTAATTCTGCGCACCAATCTGGGCGACGTAATACATCTGCAAGAGGATCGAGTTGCTTAAGCATTTGCTGGTGACGGATCGGACCCCGCTCATCACTGAGCTCTCCTTGGTTTTCAAATCCATTACGAATATAAAAGGGAATCGCCTCTTCTCGTGCGTTACAAACTAAACGCTTTGCACCCTCTTGTCGCGCGTAAGACTCTAGAGCGACCATGATCAATGCACCTATGCCTTTCCCTCTATAATGAGAAGAAACGGCCATATAGCGGATTTGACCATCATTATCGGGGGTTAAATATAAACGTCCGACGGCAATAGGTTGACCTCGCCCATCCAAAATCATTCGATGCTGGCTCATATCATCATACGCATCACGCTCTGAACCTTCAGGTTGACGCCAAGGCTCACGCAATACTTGCCAACGGAAATGATAGTAGGCTTTTAGTTCAGCCTTTGTGGTTGGGGTGATCAATCGAAACATATAAATCCTTTTATTTATCAAAAGCAGGGTTCAGATCGGTCGCAAGCTCCCTTGCAGAGTTCAGGCGTGATCGTTGTTATTGCAGCGGTCACAAGACTGTTCCTCCCCTTTTTCACCAATGTTATTTGGTAGTCATTGTCGATATAAGGGGAGGCTAGGAGGGGTTGTTAATAACGAAACTTAACTTATCGACATAACATAAAAACAGTATAACCAACTTCTGTTTTTTCTCTTCCTAAACCTAGTAATCACAAGCAACCCCCTCTAACTCCCCCTTGTATTCACTATATCGGTCTCATAACAATAGCAATAAAGGGGGAGAACCATTCTTTGTCGCTGTGATAACCGCGATCACCTCTGAAATCTGCAAGCGCAGCGATCTAAACTCTGCTCTTCCTCGAGCCTCGTCCCTGCTCTATACCTGCAACCAGAACGTCACTGGCCCATCATTCACTAGCGACACTTTCATGTCCGCGGCAAATCGCCCTCTTTGCGTATTTATCTTCTCTTCGCATAAATCTGAAAAGTGATCATACAAACGCTCGGCATCAATAGGATGCGCTCCTTTAGAAAAGCCGGGACGTGTGCCTTTTTTAGTATCTGCAGGTAAAGTAAATTGCGAAACAACTAATACACTACCGTTAATTTGTTGCACATTTAAGTTCATCTTACCGTCATCATCTTCAAAAATTCGATAAGTCAGTACGCGTTCCATTAAACGTTTTGCTTTGGCTTCATCATCTTCTCTTTCTACACCAAGTAAGATCAATAACCCTTGATTAATCTCACCGGTTACTTCGCCATCCACTTTTACTGCGGCTTCACTTACTCTCTGGATCAGTGCTATCACTTTCAATAAATCCTTGCTGTTTTGTTAATGCTTTAATATCAGATTCCAATACATTGGTACCTACTTTACCCGCTAACCATTCATCAAACTCACCTAGGCTTGCGGTAATTTCAGCACCTATAAGTACGATTATCCAACATAAATAAACCCAGACGAACAAAATAGGAACCGCAGCCAATGCACCGTAAATCACTTGATAAGAAGGAAATTGCGTGATGTATTGAGCAAAACCAACTTTGCTGATTTCAAATAAACACCCTGCCGACATCGCACCAACCAAGGCATGCCTCACTCGCACTTTCTTATTGGGTACCAATAAATACAAACCAACAAATGCTGAGAAAGACAATATGATAGGCAACCAACCTAATAAAGTCCGATAAAAACTGGAAACAATTTCATCGTCCATGATCTTTAATGAGGTCACATACGAAGTAGCAGCAATACTTGCCCCGACCAATAAAGGCCCTAGCGTCAATATCATCCAATAAAGTGAAAACGAATACATCTGACGGCGCTTTTCTTTCACTCGCCAAATATAATTCAAGCTACGATCTATCGCTGAGATCAACATCACTGACGCGACAAATAAAAAGCCTGAACCAACCGCGGTCATCTTTCCGGTATTAGAGATAAATTCTTTTAAACTTCCTTCAACGGCATCACTGGCAGCAGGAACAAAGTTCTCAATGACAAAAGCCTGAATTATATCTCCAGCACCAGAGAATAGAGGAAATTGAGACAGTACAGATAATAGAACCGTCACTAATGGCACCAAAGACAGCAACGTAATGTAGGCCATGTAGCCGGCACTTACTGTAAGTCTATCGTGAATAATTCGTTGTTTTAAAAATAAAAAATATGACCAGCCAATCCTTAGCTTATGTTTAATCTTGTCTTCCATTTATCCACTCTTTAAAAAATCAATTTTTACATATACCAATTCAAGTAAGTAGATGTCCAGATAATTGCGTAGGAAAAATAGATTAAAACAAGGCATAAATTGCAATAACTAGTGGGCCTAATTATAAGGTTTATAACGCAGTTATAATCTATTTTAACAAGCAAGAATGATCACCTACTTATTTGGGTTGGTATTATCATAACAGATAAAAAAAATCCCTTCGTAGTTGCCTACAAAGGGATTTTAAATTTTATTCGATTTGTGATTTAACTAAAGCTAAATCCGAATCAATAATTACTTAGGAGCACGACCTGCACGCTTACGATCGTTCTCTGTAAGATGACGCTTACGGATACGGATGCTTGCTGGTGTTACTTCTACTAGCTCATCATCATCGATGAATTCTAGAGCTTGCTCAAGTGTGTACTTGATAGCAGGAGAAAGCGTTTGTGCTTCATCAGTACCAGATGCACGTACGTTAGTCAGTTGCTTACCACGTAGACAGTTGATAGTCAGATCGTTAGCACGGTTATGAATACCGATGATTTGACCTTCGTATACTTCGTCACCGTGTTCAGCAAATAGACGACCACGCTCTTGAAGGTTGAATAGAGAGTAAGTTACTGCTTTACCCATACCGTTCGAGATTAATACGCCGTTAGCACGTTGGCCGATTTCGCCGCCTTTGTGTGGACCGTAGTGATCAAATGAGTGGTAGATTAGACCAGAACCTGAAGTCATTGTTAGGAATTCAGTTTGGAAACCGATAAGACCACGAGAAGGCATCATGAAGTCCATGCGAACACGGCCTTTACCATCTGGAGCCATATCTGTTAGCTCACCCTTACGGATACCAATGCTTTCCATGATTGCACCTTGGTGCTCTTCCATAACATCGATAGTTACTGTTTCAAACGGTTCTGTTAGAACACCGTTTTCATCATTTTTGATGATAACTTCAGGACGAGATACTGCTAGCTCGAAACCTTCACGACGCATGTTTTCGATCAGGATAGATAGGTGAAGTTCACCACGGCCTGATACGCGGAATTTATCTGGATCTGATGCTTGTTCAACACGTAATGCTACGTTGTGAACTAATTCTTTTTCTAGACGCTCAAGGATGTTACGTGAAGTAACGAACTTACCTTCTTTACCAGCGAAAGGTGAGTTGTTTACTTGGAAAGTCATTGTTACTGTTGGTTCGTCAACAGACAGTGGCTTCATCGCTTCAACGTTGTTTACGTCACAGATTGTGTCTGAAATTTTCAGCTCACCAAGACCTGTGATTGCAATGATGTCACCAGCATTTGCAACTTCAACTTCGTGACGGTCAAGACCTAGGTAACCAAGAACTGTACCTACTTTACCGTTACGTTGTTTGCCATCAGCACCAACGATAGTTACTTGTTGGTTTGCTCTTACAGAACCACGAGTAACACGACAAACACCGATTACACCAACGTAAGAGTTGTAATCTAGTTGAGAAACTTGCATTTGTAGAGAACCGTCGATATCAACATTTGGAGCTTCAACGTTATCAACTACAGCTTGGAACAATGGTTCCATGTTCTCGCCGATTTCGCCTTCTTCCATTGTAGCCCAACCGTTTAGAGCTGAAGCGTATACAACTGTGAAGTCTAGTTGCTCATCTGTTGCGCCTAGGTTGTCGAATAGGTCAAAGATTTGGTCCATAACCCAATCAGGACGAGCACCAGGGCGGTCAATCTTGTTGATAACAACGATTGGCTTAAGGCCGTGTGAGAATGCTTTTTGTGTAACGAAACGCGTTTGAGGCATTGGGCCGTCAACTGCATCTACGATAAGAAGAACAGAATCAACCATAGACATAATACGCTCAACTTCACCACCGAAATCGGCGTGTCCAGGAGTATCTACGATGTTGATGCGGTAATCGTTCCAGTTAATTGCTGTATTTTTAGCAAGGATCGTAATACCACGCTCTTTCTCGATGTCGTTCGAGTCCATTACGCGTTCTTCAGTCTCACCACGAGATGATTCTAGTGTGCCTGATTGTTGTAATAGCTTATCAACCAGTGTTGTTTTACCGTGGTCAACGTGCGCAATAATTGCGATATTTCTTAGTTTATCAATCTGTGGAGTAGACATGGATTCAAATTCACTCAGAGCGGGTAGAGCCACCATTGGCGCTACTTTGGTTTAAAAACGGTCAATAATTTAACAGATTTTAGAGCAAAACCCACGAAATATGTGATTGAAGACACAATTTTTTTTCAATTAATTTAATCGAGCCCACAAAAACGACGAAAAAACGACCGCTACGTTTAAAAAAAAGCCAATTTGAACTTCAACTTTATTAAAAAAAACAAAAAACAAAAACATTTCTTTATCAATACGTTAAGAATGAACATATTTTAATTTAGTCCATTTCATACGGAAATTTGATTGACAAATATGCTATTTCCCTGCTGAATAGCAGTCAGAAGTAATTAGTGATGATTTATTTTTTTAATTAGCCCAAACCTTACTCGCACTAAATTGGTGCAAGCAAAGATTAAATTGGTGCAATTAATGAGTAACGCTCAAGGAGAAATAACATAACTCACTAATATTAAAGGATTATTACTTTTGGCACAGTTCTAGCTATATAGAAAATAACAGCTTAGCTGGCCAATATTAAATTATAACACCGGAGGTTATCCTACATGTCAGTAGAAAACGTATTAGCTCTAATTCAAGAGAACGAAGTAAAATTTATTGATTTACGCTTTACCGATACAAAAGGTAAAGAGCAACATATCTCAATCCCTTCTCATCAAGTTGACGCAGACTTCTTCGAAGACGGTAAAATGTTTGATGGTTCTTCAGTTGCTGGCTGGAAAGGCATTAACGAATCTGACATGGTAATGATGCCAGATGCAGCAAGTGCTGTACTTGACCCATTCACGGCAGATCCAACACTAAACATTCGTTGTGACATTCTTGAACCAACAACAATGCAAGGTTACGATCGTGATCCACGCTCAATCGCAAAACGTTCAGAAGATTACCTACGTTCAACAGGTCTTGCTGATACAGTTTTAGTTGGTCCAGAACCAGAATTCTTCCTATTTGATGACGTTCGTTTCAATACTGATATGTCAGGTTCTTTCTTTAAGATTGATGATATTGAAGCAGCATGGAACTCAGGTACGGAATACGAAGGCGGCAACAAAGGCCACCGTCCTGGCGTTAAAGGTGGTTACTTCCCAGTAGCTCCTGTTGATTCATCTCAAGATATCCGTTCTGCTATGTGTTTAATCATGGAAGAAATGGGCCTTGTTGTTGAAGCACACCACCATGAAGTAGCAACAGCAGGTCAAAATGAGATCGCAACACGCTTCAATACGCTAACAAACAAAGCAGATGAAACTCAAATCTATAAGTATGTTGTTCATAACGTAGCTCACGCTTACGGTAAAACAGCGACTTTCATGCCAAAACCTCTTGTTGGTGACAACGGTTCAGGTATGCATGTTCATATGTCATTAAACAAAGATGGGCAAAACCTATTTGCTGGCGATAAATACGGCGGCCTATCTGAAATGGCTATCTTCTTTATTGGCGGCATCATTAAACATGCTCGTGCAATCAATGCATTTGCTAACCCAACAACTAACTCATACAAGCGTCTTGTACCTGGTTTTGAAGCGCCTGTTATGCTTGCATATTCTGCACGTAACCGTTCTGCTTCTATCCGTATCCCTGTGGTACCAAGCCCGAAAGCACGTCGTATCGAAGTTCGTTTTGGTGACCCAGCAGCAAACCCATACTTAAGCTATTCTGCAATGCTAATGGCCGGTCTTGATGGCATTAAGAACAAGATCAACCCAGGTGAAGCAATGGATAAAGATCTATATGACTTACCAGCAGAAGAAGCAGCAGAGATCCCTAAAGTAGCTGAGTCTCTAGATATCGCATTACAAGCTCTAGATTCAGATCGCGAATTCTTGACTGCGGGTGGCGTATTCTCTAATGACTTCATTGATTCTTACATCAACCTTAAAGCTCAAGATGTTGCTGCTCTCAACACAGCAGTTCACCCACTTGAGTTTGAAATGTACTACTCAGTATAATTTCACGTAACCTACTTTGATTACACTGTAGATTGCACTATTTCAGGCTCGCTTTAATTAAGCGGGCCTTTTTTATATTAGAAAAAAGCGGTAAAGGAATTGACATAGTTCCCGTATGAAAAACAAGGTATGATGCACTATAATGGTGCAAAGGATTTTTGTTATAAGGATAATGGCGCTCACTATGGATTTTTCAACCCAACTACTCGAACACCAAGTCACTGCAATTTTACTGCTTGATGATCAGCGTAATATTCATTATGCCAATCCCGCGGCTGAACAACTTTTCTCTCAAAGCGCTCAACGCATGGCTCAACACAGCTTCGATGAGTTATTTCATCATTCTCAATTAGACCTATCCACATTAATGCAGCCTTTGAATACAGGCCAAAGCGTGACTGACAGTGATGTTCGCATCATGATTGAAGATCGTCCGCTATACATTGAAGTGACATCAAGTCCAATTGAGATAAAGAAAAGCCTCTATTTATTGGTTGAGATCCGCCAAATAGAACAGCAACGTCGTTTATCACAAGAAATCAACCAACATGCACAGCAACAAGCAGCCAAAGTCTTAGTTCGAAGCTTAGCGCATGAAATTAAAAACCCATTAGGTGGTTTACGTGGCGCCGCCCAGCTACTAGAGCGAATGCTGCCCAACCCAGAATTACATGAATACACTCAAATTATTATTGAACAAGCTGACCGACTGCGTAATTTAGTCGACCGTTTATTAGGTCCGCAAAAACTAGGCCAAAAGAAGCCTGAAAACCTACACGCTGTGATTGAAAAAGTACGCCAACTCATTGAGTTAAACTCAAGTTACCAAGTACGTATTGTTCGTGATTACGATCCTAGTCTGCCTGACTTTGATATGGATGCCGAGCAGATAGAACAATCAATTTTAAATATCGTCAGTAATGCCGCTGAAATTTTAAAAGATCAACCTGATGGTTTGATTACCCTACGAACTCGTACTGACTATCAAACCAATATTTATGGCCAACGCCACCGACTTGCCGCCAAAATAGACATTATTGATAATGGCCCTGGCATCCCCAGTCATATTCAAGACACACTATTTTATCCAATGGTGAGTGCTCGAGAAGGAGGAACAGGGCTTGGACTCTCAATTTCCCAAAACCTCATCGACCAACATCATGGAAAAATCGATGTGACAAGTTGGCCTGGAAAAACCGTATTTACCATTTACCTTCCACTTAAATAATAAAAATAATGACCACAACAAATACAAATGTATCAGTGGATAACGGAGACAAATTATGAGTAAAGGATTTATTTGGGTTGTTGATGATGACAGCTCTATTCGCTGGGTATTAGAAAAGACACTCACCAGCACCAACATGATGTGTGAAAGCTTCGGCGATGCTGAAAGTGTACTCCAAGCACTAGAGCGAAACGTACCAGATGTGATTATATCTGATATTCGTATGCCGGGAATGGATGGCTTATCACTACTTAATCACGTGCAGGAAAACTACCCTGACCTGCCCGTTATTATCATGACTGCCCATTCAGATTTAGACGCCGCTGTTAGTGCTTATAAAAAAGGGGCTTTTGAGTATTTACCAAAACCTTTTGATATTGATGAAGCTCTTACTTTGGTTGAACGCGCACTTGCTCACAGTCAAGAACAGAAAAAGCAAAACAGTAACAAGCCAGTCAAAGAGCATCATGTTCCAGAAATTATCGGTGAAGCTCCTGCAATGCAGGAAGTATTTCGAGCCATTGGACGCCTTTCTCGCTCTTCAATTTCAGTCTTAATCAATGGTGAATCAGGAACGGGTAAAGAACTCGTTGCTCACGCGCTTCATCGTCATAGCCCGCGCGCTAACAATGAGTTCATTGCTTTAAACATGGCGGCGATCCCAAAAGATCTGATTGAGTCTGAATTGTTTGGCCACGAAAAAGGCGCATTTACTGGTGCAAATGCAGTTCGTAAAGGTCGCTTTGAACAAGCCAATGGTGGAACCTTATTTTTAGATGAAATCGGTGATATGCCACTCGATATCCAAACACGCCTATTAAGAGTATTGGCTGATGGTCAGTTTTATCGCGTTGGCGGGCACTCACCAGTACAAGTCGATGTTCGGATCATCGCCGCAACTCATCAAGACTTGGAAAAATTGGTCGCAGATGGTGGATTTCGTGAAGATTTATTTCACCGCCTCAATGTCATTCGTGTTCATATCCCAGCACTTCGAGAGCGCCGAGAAGACATTCAAAAATTAACAGAGCATTTTTTACACTTGGCCTCTAAAGAATTAGGAATAGAGTGTAAAACACTGAGTAATGAAGCGAGTAAAGCATTAAGCCAATGTGCATGGCCCGGAAATGTAAGGCAGTTAGAAAATACCTGTCGTTGGCTAACCGTCATGGCAAGCAGCCAAGAAGTTCTCGTTTCTGATTTACCTCAAGAGTTATTTAACTCACCGATCAGCATTAGCACTCATGATAATACAGACTGGCAATCTCAACTGAGCGATTGGGTAGAACAACAACTGCATCAAGGGGAAGCTAATATCCTAAATAAAGTCATCCCTAATGTTGAACGTATTTTATTAGAGAAAGCACTTAACCATACTCATGGCCATAAACAGGATGCCGCTAAGCTATTAGGCTGGGGCAGAAATACATTAACTCGAAAATTAAAAGAATTTGAATAGCACTTTTTAAACAGTAAGTTAAGAAGAAAATATACAATCTAACAAACTACTTTCATCATTTAAAAGACAATAAAGCTTCAGTTTTTACCAATATCGTCGCTATCTTATCTGTATAGCTTAAACAGTATACAGATAAAATAACTGCATTTTAGGCAGATTAATCCGCTATAATGCTAAACAGAACGATATTGTATAAAAAGAGCTTTATGAATAATACGACCACCAAAAAGCAGTTTTCTTTAAGATCCGCTGTGATGTTGCCTTTCATTACGGTATTGCTGTTAACACTAAGCGTGGTTTTCTATACCCAAAATAATAGCTATGAGAAATTAGTTGATGATGTCAGTGGTAAAATACTTACCTCTTATACGCAAAACACGCACGCCGATCTAAATATTTTCTTAAAAGCCCCTTTTATCGCCGTTCAGAATATCGTTGACCAAATTCAGCGCTACCAAATGTATCAACCAAACGATACCAAAGACATGCAATCCTACTTAGAACACAGTTTTTTAGGGTTATATAAAGATTTAGAACAGATGGATGTTTTATCTTTCGGTGGTGAACAAAAAGAGTATGTTGGTTTTCGTCGAGAAAGTAATCGCGCGCTCTCTCTTATGCTTCAAGATAAGCGCACAGGAGATGATCTCATTATCTATCGTGGTAATAAAATCTCTGATGATATTCGAACCACTGTATATAATTATGATCCTCGACAAAGGCCTTGGTATATCCCTGCGGCTGACACCTTAACGCCCTCATGGTCAAAAATTTACACCAATGCTGATGAACGCAAAGAGATCACAATCTCCACCATGCATCCTGTTTTTTATGATGATGATTTTATTGGCGTCTTTGCCGCAGATGTAAAGTTAGACTCATTTAATGCCTTTTTAAATAAAGAGACTCAACTGACAAAAGGCTCGATTTATCTTATCGATAATGAGCAGCGCTTAATTGCTCATTCTAATATCGGTAGCATAATCTCTCTTGGCTCACCAAGTAGTCCAGTAGGATCTCGGTTATTAGCAATTGAAAGCTCTGATATTGCGATTCAGAAAAGTGCCGAATACATTAAAGAAAATCAGCTAATGAATCGTAACAAGGCAGAAGTGTTTTGTTTCCCTCATAACGGCGAACGCTACTTCAGCCAAATTACACCTTATCAAGACAGTAATGGCCTTGATTGGTATATCGTCATTGCAATTTCAGAAAGTGATTTACTTGGTCAATTACAACAAGAGCAACGTAAAGGGCTTTTCTTTGGTATTTTACTGGCGTTAGTGGGGCTAATTGTCGGTGTGTACTCAATCACTCAAGTCACTAAACCTATTTTTACTACCGCCAATGCTGCTCGTAACATTGCCAGTGGTAATTGGGATAATAATGTTGAAGCCAAAGGCAGCATCTATGAAACCACGATGCTAATGAACGCCTTTAATGACATGACTCAAAAGCTGCAATCTTCGTTTGAAGCCATGCGCCAACAAATCACCTTTGATTCGTTAACTCAGGTATTAAGCCGACAAGGCCTCATTGAGCATAGCCGAACTATGCTGGATAAACAGCAAGACAATGAGCAAGGGCTTATCCTTATTGGTATTAATAACTTTCGAGATATTAACGACAGCTTGGGCATCTTAGAAGGCGACCAGCTATTAAAACGTATCACTGAACGCTTACAAGCCAGCTTTACTAACAAGAATATTGCGATTGGGCGTGTAGGTGGGGATGAATTTGGGCTTTTCTTTGCTGATATAAAAGGTATTAACCAACTGCAACAGTATGCTCTAGATGTTCATTCCTGCTTTATGACCCCATTTCAAATAAGCACTAACCCGACCTTGATTTCGATCTCTATTGGTTTAGTACACGGTGATTTACATTGTGACTCTATGACGTTATGGCTTAGAAACGCCAGCATTGCACTTGGTCAGGCTAAAAAGAATAACATTAATATTTCTTTATACACCCCTGAGATGGCGGAAGCTTCACTACATAAAGCCAATATAACCGCCGAGTTGGCCTCAGCGATTGAAAACAATGAAATGGTGCCATTTTACCAACCCATCATTGATGTAAAAACAGGGAATATAATTGGTGCTGAAGCACTTATTCGTTGGTTCAATCCACGTAGAGGAATGGTATCACCGTTAGAGTTCATCCCTCTTGCTGAAGATAATGGCATGATTGTTCCTATTGGTGCTCAGATCCTCACTCAAGCATGTCTTGATACAGTAGAACGTATTAATCAAGGCTTGTGGCCACACGATTTCCATATGCACGTCAATCTATCTGTCTGTCAATTAACGCAAGATAACTTCTTAGAAGATCTGGAATTAATATTGCAACAAACAGCAATGCCACCACAAAACTTAACGTTAGAAATCACAGAGTCTCGTCTCGTTAATCACGATACAAACACCACAGATACGATGCAACGTATTCGTGATTTAGGCATTCAAATTGCCATTGATGATTTTGGTACCGGCTACTCTTCACTGGCGTACATTCATAAATTACCTTTTGATGTACTAAAAGTAGATCGCTCATTTATCAAAGATCTCACTGAAGATAATGTTGATTCTTCCATTGCGGCGGCAGTTTATAACATGACAAAAGGCTTCAAAATAACTCTTGTTGCTGAGGGCATTGAGACTCAAGAACAAGCAGAGCTATTAACCCGATTAAATTACGACCATGCACAAGGATTCCTTTATAGTCGTCCACTACCATTATCTGACTGGCCAACAGAATAAGTTAACATCACAGCGCAATCACCAATATTGCGCTGTTTTTGGCCGATCGGCTACTGACATAATAAGCATGACTCTCTATACTCAGTCTTAATATATACACGCATTCACGTCTTTTTTGTAGGAACAGTTAATAATGATAACTAAAACACTCCCTCTTACGGATTTACATCGTCACCTTGATGGCAACATTCGAATTGAAACAATCTTAGATTTAGGTCAGAAATTTGGTCTTAAATTACCTGCTTATGATCTTGAAGCACTGCGCCCTCATGTCCAAATCGTAGAAGCAGAGCCAAGTCTTGTTGCCTTTCTATCTAAGCTTGATTGGGGTGTGGCGGTTCTTGGTGATCTAGACGCATGTCGTCGTGTTGCTTATGAAAACGTACAAGATGCAATGAACGCACAAATTGATTACGCAGAATTACGTTTCTCTCCATACTACATGGCAATGAAGCATAATTTACCAATTGCTGGCGTTGTTGAAGCGGTAGTGGATGGCGTTGAAGCAGGCTGTAAAGATTTTGGTGTGAAAGCCAACCTAATTGGTATTATGAGTCGTACTTTTGGTCAAGACGCTTGTCAGCAAGAACTAGATGGCCTTCTAACTCAAAAGAATAAACTGGTTGCAATCGACTTAGCGGGTGATGAACTAGGGCAACCTGGCGATCGTTTTGTGAGCCACTTTAACCAAGTTCGTGATGCAGGCCTTCGAGTGACGGTACACGCAGGTGAAGCAGCTGGTGCAGAAAGCATGTGGCAAGCAATTAATGAGCTTGGTGCGGTACGTATTGGTCACGGTGTTAAGGCTGTTGAAGATCCTAAACTGATGGAGTTTTTAGCGAAAAACAACATTGGTATTGAGTCATGTTTAACGTCTAACATTCAAACAAGTACGGTTGCTTCGTTCGAATCTCACCCTATCAAAACTTTCCTTGATCACGGTGTTAAGGTTTGTCTAAATACAGATGATCCTGCAGTTGAAGGGATTGAGCTTCCTCATGAATATGAAGTTGCTGCACCAAAAGTTGGCCTAACTCAGGAACAACTTCGTCAAATTCAAATTAATGGTTTGGATCTGGCTTTCCTAAGTGATGCAGAGAAACAAGCATTGCGTGATGTGGCAGCTAAGCGCTAATTAAAGCAGGTTTCAGGGCGCTACGCTTACAGGTTTCAGGAGTACTTGCTTTTGCTCTTCCTGAAGCCTGAGCCCTGAATCCTATCTTTTGCTTTTGCTCTTAGTAGTCTCTAGCTAGCGAAGCGTATAGCTTCTAGTCTCTCAATTCTTACTTAATCAACTCAACCGCTTCTTTCGCAAGTCTTGTCACTTTAACCCAATCTTTTGCAGCAATAGCGTCTTTCGGTAACATCCAAGAACCACCTACAGTCGCCACACAATCTAATGCTGTGTAGTCATTTACATTCTGTGGATTAATGCCGCCCGTTGGACAAAATTGAACTTGTGGTAACGGTGCCGCCATTGCTTTTAATACCGATGGGCCACCAAACGCACTTGCTGGGAAGAATTTTAAGTGTGCATAACCAAGCTCAATCGCACGAATAACTTCTGATGGGGTTGCAACACCTGGGATCAATGGAACATCCGCCGTTTTTGCATGGGCTAATAAGCTTGGTGTAAATCCTGGTGAAATAATAAATTGAGCACCAGCTTCAACCGCTTGATCGTACTGTTGAGTACTGATCACGGTGCCTGCACCAACTAATGCTTTTGGCATCGCTTTACGAATCGCCGTAATTGCTTCTAAAGCAACCGCTGTTCGTAGCGTTATTTCAAATACATTAATCCCACCAGCTGCTAATGCTTGAGCCATTGGTACTGCATCTTCCAACTGTTCAATAACCATAACAGGGACAACAGGTGATGCACTAAATACGTCTGAAGGCGAAAGGTTCCAACTCATATTTCTCTTAGCTCTCTTTATTCATTTAAATAACCCTACTATTTTACGCTAAATTACACCCAATAGCTCTGACAAAGGTGAATTCCCACTCATTTTTACTGTCCTATGGCATACTAGTATTCACACTGACCATGCAGAGAAATAGGATGAAAAGATCACTACTGGCTTTAGGCGCTTTATTATTTATTGCTGGGTGTAGCCAACAATCATCAATAAAAACATCAGGGAACTCTTCTGAGGCTAACCAATTAAATGATGTAAAAACACCGCATACTTTCATGCTGCGTGGCACTGTCATTATTGGGCATGAATCTCAAAGCATTCAGCCTTGTAATAGCGATCAACAATATTGGATAAACCTATCTCCTACGCAATGGCAAGCGGGTACTGATATACAGTCATCCCCTTATCAGCCTATGTATGGTGAATTAATCGGCCATTTTGAGGCGCCACCAAAAGGCGGTTTTGCCAATGATTACCCTGCCCGATTTGTTGTCTCTCAAATAAATACCCTCGTTGCTGGCGAAGGGGCATCTTGTCAACGAAATGTTCAACCTACTAAGGCCTTTGGTACTGAACCATTTTGGAATTTACAGGTAGTTAACGGTGAACTCGTTTTCTCTGAAATGGGAAAACCAAAGCAACAACAAGCCATTACAGAACAAAAACTTGAGATAAATAAGCGTGTTTATCAAAGTCGTGACTTCTCTTTAACCATGACTAAAGGGATCTGCAAAGACAGCATGGTAGAGTCCATTTACGGGTGGAATTCAGAAGTCGATATTGACGGTAAGAAATACCAAGGTTGCGCTACGCTAGCCGCAAAAGATACAACACTCAATTGGGTAGAAGCTTATCAGGGAACAAGCACGATTGGGGATTCAGGATTAACCATTGGTTTAACATTAAATCCTGACCATTCAGCAGTCACTACTTATGACTACAATACAGATGAACCTCAATTGGTTGAAACCGGAGTATGGCAAGCAACTAAGGACAATAAACTTCATGTCCTCATGAGCCGTCATCAACGCCAATACATGATTTCTGAACGTGTCTTTACCCAAAATGGCACCCAAATATCTGCCGATAAAGAACGAGTAAATGGTGTGGTTTTCCCAATTAAATCTGGGTTAACCCTTTATTCAATCGACAACGTAAATTCAACCAGCACGATACAAGGTCAATAATAATGGCTGTCACCAACTCATGCTCTGCCTGTGGTTTTGTACATAACTGTATTTGCGATCATCAGCCACACTTAGACTCCAATATTGAATTTGCTTTGCTTTATCATGAAAACGAACTAGATAAGTTAACCAACACCGGTAAGTTATTACTAAATGGCCTACCTAAAACCAAAAGCTATTTATGGCAAAGAAAAGTACCGCCAGAAGATCTAATTAACCACATAAATCAAGAAGACACTGAAACATGGTTGCTGTTTCCAAGTGATTCGCCAACCCTGAGTTCAGAATATCTTGAATGTAAGGATCCAAACAAAAAGCAGCTCTTTATTTTGTTGGATTCGACATGGCAAGAAGCAAAGAAAATGGTTAACAAAAGTCCTTGGTTAAAAGCGCTTCCTTGTCTTGAATTAACCCCAACAGAAGCGTCTCGCTATCATTTACGTCGGAATCAAAGCCAAGGAAATCTGTGTACTTGTGAAGCGGGAATTGAGGTATTAGAAATGACAAAAGAGCTGAGGAATGCCCAGGCTCTTTCAGACTATTATGATCACTTTTTAACGGTATTTCAGGCAGAACGTAGTGGTCATACTTATGGCTCTAGCGCTTTAGGTGCCCCTAAGAAATAACCTTGTAGGTAATCAACGCCCATGTCTTCAACAATTGAGCACACCTCTTGATTGTGTACAAACTCAGCAACCACTTTGGCATCAAGAGCATGGCAAAGCTGTACCATTTGTTGTGATATGAGGCGTTGACGTCTGTCTTGATGAACATTTTTGATGATCGACCCATCAAGTTTAATGACTTGAGGTTCTAACTTCATAATCTCATCAATATTCGAGTAACCAGACCCAAAATCATCAATAATGATACGTGCCCCAAGACGTCTAAAGTGGTTACATATTTCAATCATATGCCCATAATCTTGGATCTGCTCTGTTTCAAGCACTTCAAACCCAACCCTAAATGGATTATCAAGACGTAAAATCGATGTCTCCAATAGATCTAGCGTCCTATCACTCATTAAGTCTTGCGGTGAGAGGTTAATAGAGAACTTTAGATCATTAGTTTGCATTATTTCAAACGAGCGAGAGATCATTTCACGGCTTAATCGAGTATAAAGATGAGTCCCTTCCACCGCAGGTAAAAACTGCCCTGGGGAAAAAATCTGACCATCTTCTCGAATACGCATTAAACATTCAGTTGAAACCATTTTATGAGTCTTTGCTTCATAAATAGGTTGGCCATATACCAATACGCCTTTCTGAGAAATAGCTCTATTAACACAAGTTAGCCAATCCAGTTGGCTTTGACGTAAGCGCTCCTCATTTAATAAATCACGCGCATTACACAGATGACGATTTCGACGCATAGCAATTCGACGAGCTTCAACCGTTTTTAAAATTAAATCTTCTACTGCGACGTGAGTAAAATCTCGACGACTGATAATTCCACCAGAGACAGCGACACTCAGATAGTCAACATCACTCAACCCGTAAGGTTCAAAATTTTCGTGCTCTAAGTCTTCAATAAAATCGGTGATATGTTTACGCAGATATTCACTGTTCTTTTCGCTGTTAAAAAGAATGCCCCACTCTGCAACGCCAATACTATATAACTCTGTTTCAGTAGAGAGCTTGTCACTCAAATGAGTCTCGATATAAACACTAATATCTTGAAGCAGTTTATCTCCAACCTGATAACCATATTTTTCATTTACTTGGCTTAAATTGGTAAGCTTAAATGATAATAAATGATCAGTATGCGATATATGAGAAAGACGTTCTTTTAGCACAGTACGATTAAGTAATCCTGTGCGCCTATCTGTACGATAAGTTTGAATCAATCTCATCGACTGCTCACTGATCTTTTGCTCCATTTGAGAAGTCATTTTATCGAGCTCACACAATGAGTTTTTAATTAATGAAAATAACGGCGTTAAGTTGTGCGTTCTTGGTGTATGCGAAATAGAAGGCTCAACAAAGATCTCCTCTGATTCTCTTAGAGCCAAATACGTTAAGCTATGATGCAGAATTTGTTGTTTATTCGCACGGAAAAACTCTCCCATACCATACATACCTTGGCATATACCGATATCAGAAAAGCTGTGAAGTTCTGTTGATTCAGAGCTATTCTCAATCCGAGACTCACAATTATAAATAAAAATAGACTCAGGGTGTTTCTCTGCTAGTGCCACCACACCTTGATTTACTTTTTCTTGCGTCAACGATGGATGACTGTAAGAAAAACGAACCTCATCACCAATAGCAACCTCAGAGGCAAACTGTAAGTATCCTTCTTTGGTTATCGATTCAACCGTATTAATCAGTCGCGCCGTTTCCTCTTCAATCATCAAAGGAAAGGCTTGGATCTGACTCAGTGAGAGTTTTTTATTGTCCGCTAAGTATTTACAATAAAACTCATAAGCCGGAATGTGATCAATAGTTTGAACCATTCGCCCTTCAGATGAGGTGATTCGAAAGTGTTTACCTACTGGGTTCCACTCAACAAAGGCTTCATACCATACTTGTAGCACTTCACTATGTAAGGCAATAGCAACAAGATGATCCTGATAAAACTCACCATCCAGAAAAACCCATCGTCCATTGCCTGCATCTGCAGCAACACCACCAGAGACCGGAACCGCATTAGAGTATTCAGAAAATGCTTCAAAGAGAGGGTAATTACTGGCTGAACCATAGCAACCAAATGCGATAACACTTTTTGACGTTTGATTCATCGAGAGTTTTCTGAGTAACTGATGACCGACGTCTTTTTCATTTCTTGAATGAAATACCGCTGCTGAAGTAATACCTGTCGATTCAAATGTCGAGATGGAGATAACTGTAGATTGGGTATAAATAGAAGAATTAACACTAGCATGAATAACGCTGAGACCAATGATCTCAGCATTTGGAAAACGTTTTTTTAGTAATGAATAGTAACTACGAACGCACTCTTTTGATTGAGATGAGAAAATCTGTATCAAACACGAGGGGCTTTGTTGGACGATTAATGAATCACACTCTTCTTGTAATTGAACAACATCTTGTACACTTAACGAAAGAGTTTTCATTATCTATTTAGCCTTTATTAATTATAATATTTACACATTTATTCCTGCTACATAGCCGCTTGACCATGCCCACTGGAAGTTATATCCACCTAACCAACCACTAACATCCATGACTTCGCCGACAAAATATAACCCTGATACTTTCTTGCATTCCATCGTTTTAGAAGAAAGTTCATCAGTATGAACCCCACCCAAAGTCACTTCTGCCGTACGGTATCCTTCCGTACCATTAGGTAATATTTTCCATTGGTGAATCAAAGAGCATAATTGTTCTTGCTCTTTATGGTTGACTTGTTTTAGAGACCTATCATGAAAAATCGTATTATTTAATAAGGTCTCTACCACTCTCTTAGGTAAAAACTTCGCAAGTGAGTTCTTAACACTTTGATTTGGATGGCATTCACGCATCTTATCTAATTCTTCAGATAAGTCGTCATTAGGTAATAGATCTATCATTACTTTTTGACCTGCGTTCCAATATGATGAAATTTGTAGGATAGAAGGGCCTGATAAACCGCGATGTGTGAACAATAAATTCTCTTTAAAGTTATCACCACTTTCTGATTCAACAACCACAGGGATCGCAATACCTGAAAGCTCAGAAAACGCTTCTTTATCTTCTTTATGCAAAGTGAAAGGCACAAGACCAGCTGATGTTGGAACCATAGAGAGGTCAAATTGCTCAGCTAACTGGTAGCCAAATGGCGTCGCGCCTAATTTAGGCATAGACAAGCCCCCCGTTGCGACAACTAGGGATTCACACTCAATAGTGTCTGTATCTAACTTAAGAGAAAAACCAGATTCTTGCTTGGCAATATCTGAGATAGCACAACGATAACGGTAATTAACCCCTGCTAATTCACATTCTTTAAGCAGCATATCGACGATCTCTTTCGCTGAATCAACACAGAACAGTTGACCATGATCTCGCTCTTCAAAGTCAATGCCATATTTGGAAATCAATGAAATGAAATCCCAATTGGTGTATTGGGATAATGCTGATTTTACGAAGTGAGGGTTTTTACACACATAGTTATGGGCAGTAACATCGTAGTTAGTGAAATTACAGCGACCACCACCAGAGATCAGGATTTTTCTTCCTGGTTTCTTAGCATGATCAACCACTAATACACTACGGCCTCGTTTACCGGCTTCTGCTGCACACATTAATCCGGCAGCACCTGCACCGATAACTACTACGTCTACTTTTTTCATGACACTCTCACCCAAATTCAATTGGCAGGGAGTGTACTATTATCAGCGCTAGATGCCCAAACTAATTACTAAGAAAAACACAGCCACACTCACTAGTAATAACGCACTAGAGAGCATAAATAAATAACGGGCTTTTTCGCATTTAAAGACAAAGAGTGTGTCGTAATGATCTAGATACTCTTCTTGCCATAGATATTGAAACAGTTTGGTTTGCTTACCAATGTTACCGTGGGTAGTGAAGAATCCACGACCATCTACTTGCTGATAAAGTAAAGGGTGCGCTTCTTTCATCACAAAAAGAAGGGTTTTTAATGTGCTCAAATAACGAATAATGTTGATACCCGTTACTGAAAATAACGCTAATAATATAAGGTCGCCACTTATCATAATCACCTCGACATACTTGTCTATGTGCTTAATAAGTAACGACCCTTGATGTACTTACATTATCTGTAGACGTCTACATTGCAAAGATTGATACTTATCCAGCAGTGCTATCCATAATAGATGTAGAACCAGATTTTGCTAATACTGCTAAATCTTTATCGATAAAGAACAATGCTTTACCGTCTTCACCTACTAGGTCAATTTTATCTAAAATACCTTTGAATAATTTCTCTTCTTCATGCTGCTCAGCCACATACCACTGAAGGAAATTAAACGTTGAGTAGTCTTGTGCAGTAAACGCCACATGAGCCAGTTTATTGATCTCTTGCGTGATCATTTGCTCATGTTCCAATGTGGTACGAAATACATCGCCTAAGCCAGAAAACTCTGATTGTGGGGCTTCAATCGCACCTAAGATTGGCATCGCGCCAGTTTCACTTACATAAGTAAATAAACGCTGCATATGCTCCATTTCTTCGGTTGCGTGAGCTCGGAAAAATGACGCTGCGCCATCAAAACCTTTGTCTTCACACCAAGCACTCATCTGTAAGTATAGATTAGATGAGAAAAATTCTAGGTTAATTTGTGCATTTAGATGATCAACCATCGTTTTAGCTAACATATTTATGTTCCTTTATGAGCAATTATCATTAGAAATTACAACAATTCTATCATATCTCGTTCTACAAATACTTATTCAATCATCTGCAACAAGAACGAGATCTAGGCAACAAAAAAATAAAAGTACTGGTGATAATCTATCTTTATAAAGAGATTCAATATTGAATTTATAGGAGAAACATCATGAGTTACCAACATATTCTTGTCGCTGTCGATTTAACAGAAGAGAGTAAATCTTTGGTTACTAAAGCTGCAGGGCTAGCAAAAGCTTTGGATGCTAAGGTTTCTTTTATTCATATCGATGTAAGCTACGCTGAGCTTTACACTGGCTTAATTGATATCAATCTTGCAGAAACACAACATCAGGCGATGGAAGCCTCAAAAGAAGCCATGAAGCACTTGGTGGAGTTTGCAGAGTACCCAATCCATAAAACATTAGTAAGTAGTGGTGATTTGAGTAATGAGCTGTGTGAGGCGATAGAAAACCTTGATGTCGACCTTGTGGTTTGTGGTCATCATCAAGATTTCTGGAGTAAATTGCTGTCATCAACCAGACAAGTGATCAACACCTGTCCTATTGATGTTCTTGTGGTGCCATTTAAAGACGAATAAAGCTTAGCTAATTATGAGCTGATATATTTATAAGCAGACATATTTAACAAGCACGGTGCGGCTACATTACATGGCCGCATTCACATATACATCAAAACGGTTCTTTTTCGTCTCAATCGCCATTGATGGTTTTTGGTTATCCAGCCACTCTGCGTAATCTGGACGTTTTACCACAACACGTTTCTTTGCCATGATTAATGCCGGTGCTAACAATGCATCGGCATCGTTATCTGCGCCAACTAAAGATTGAAAAACACGCATTTCTTTTTTCACTAATGCGCTTTTCTTTTTATTCTCAGGATGTGGGTACATAGGATCAAGATAAACCACATCAGGCTGTTGAAAGCTTTCTTGCGCCATTAATTGCTCTAACGCATCATGACTTGAAGCGTGAAGTAAAGACATTCGCTCTGAAACCCATGTACCGATTTCTGTATCTTTTTTGGCGCGAGCTAAGCCATCATCAAGTAAGGCTGCAACCACTGGATGACGCTCTACCATTTGAACTTTACAACCTAACGATGCTAATACAAACGCATCACGTCCAAGCCCTGCCGTACCATCAAGCACAACTGGCGTTGCCCCTTTGTTTAAACCAACCGCTTTAGCAATAGATTGTCCTTTACCACCACCAAATTTACGGCGATGAGCAACAGCACCTGAAACCAAGTCAACAAAGATTGCGCCTAGTTTAGGTTCATCACGCTTATGAAGTTCCAGCTGCTCTGTGGTTAATACCAAAGCAAAAACATTATCTTGGTCATGCGTTAATCCCCAGCGAGTGGCAATAGCCTCTAACTCAGGTTGACGATTTGGGTCTTCACACAATAACGCTATTTGCACAGGGCACTCCACCGGCTTAATCAATTAGGAACAGCAAGCGCCTATGGTAATAGATATTAATAAAAACGACTAGATAAAGTGCTCGCTGTCCTGGGGATCTTGAGGTAATTTAAAGACTGGACGATATAAATTCCCATCAGCTAAGGACGCTTCATGAATCAAACCAACAAAATCGATGATCTCGACCGTGATATTTTACAAGCGCTGATGAATGATGCCCGCACCCCTTACGCTGAATTAGCGAAGCGCTTTGATGTCAGCCCTGCAACCATCCATGTACGCATCGAGAAAATGAAAGCTGCTAATATCATTGAAGGGACTGAGGTGATCGTTAACCCAAAAACATTAGGTTATGACGTCTGCTGTTTTATTGGGATTAATTTATACGCCGCTCGTGATTACCACTCAGCGCTTGCTAAATTAGATGCATTAGAAGAAGTGGTTGAGGCCTATTACACAACGGGGGCTTACAATATTTTTGTAAAATTGATGTGTAAGAGTATTCAAGAGCTGCAGCATGTGTTGATTGATAAGCTGCAAGCGATTGAGGAAGTGCAGTCGACTGAGACGCTGATCTCGTTGCAGAATCCGATCAGTAGGAATGTGAAGCCGTAAAGGTAAGAGCAGGGTTCAGATCGGTCGCAAGCTCCCTTAAAGGATTCAGAGGTACTCGTTGTAATCACAGCACCAAAACAGAAAGAACACTGCCTGAAACCTGCAAGCGAAGCGTCCTGAAACCTTGCTCTAAAAACAAAAAAACCGCAGGTGCATCAACACCTACGGCTTCAAATTTTTAGACAAACTACAACGCTTTTACTCGCCCCTCGAAGGACGAAGTCCGTTCTCGCATCTCGTTCCTAGATCACTCTAGAAAACTGCTGCTGACGCGCACGATCTCGCAAGTATTTATCAAAACACATACAGATATTACGGATCAATAAACGACCACGCAGTTCAACGTCAATACGCCCTTCGTGCATAGTCACTAATTCATCGTTAATAAACGTTTGTAGAAGCTTAATGTCTTCCGCGAAGTACTTATCAAAGTCTAAATTAAACTCCGCTTCAATCGCTTTGGTATCCAGGGTGAAATTACAGATAAGCTGTTTAATCACTTCACGACGAATTAAATCATCTTGGTCTAGCGCAACACCACGCCACAGAGCGTGACGTTTTTCGTCAACCTGAGCGTAATATTCTTTTAAGTCTTTTTTGTTCTGTGCGTAGCTGTCGCCAATCATTGAGATAGCTGATACGCCCATCCCCAATAAATCACACTCACCTTGAGTGGTGTAACCTTGGAAGTTACGGTGAAGAATGCCTTCACGCTGTGCAACTGCTAGTTCATCATCAGGCAGTGCAAAGTGATCCATACCGATAAACTGGTAGCCTGCTCCAGTTAGGTTTTCGATGGTTTCTTGCAGCATCACTAATTTTTCAGCAGGTGCTGGTAAGTCAGCATCTTTGATTTTACGTTGCGCAGCAAACAGCGTTGGCATGTGTGCATAGTTAAATACAGACAAACGACCCGGTTCCATTTCTAGTACACGCTTGATCGTTAATGCTAAAGATTCTGCTGATTGCTTTGGTAAACCGTAAATCAAATCAAGATTGGTTGAGCGGAAACCTAAGTCTTTTGCTCGTTGTACCATAGAGATAATAAAATCTTCATCTTGATCGCGGTTAACCAAGTGCTGAACTTCTTTATTGAAGTCTTGTACACCAATGCTTAGACGGTTGAAGCCTTCATCACGTAGATGATCAAGCATATCCAATTCAATTTCACGCGGGTCAACTTCAATGCTGATCTCTGCGCCTTCTTCAAAGTTAAACTCACCACGTAATAAATTCATTAAGCGAGTAAACTGAATTTTAGTTAGGAAGGTTGGAGTACCACCACCAAAATGCAATTGCGTTACTTTACGTTCAGTAAACAGTGCTGCACGCTGACGGATTTCTAGTTCTAGTGAATCTAAATAAATATCCGCTTTATGGTGATGACGAGTGATCACTTTATTACAGCCACAGAAGTAACATAGCTTGTGACAGAATGGGATATGAATATAAAGAGACAATGGGCGTTCAGGGTACTGAGTACACGCCATATCGAATTCAGCAGGAGTATAAGCTTCGTGAAACTCTAAAGCGGTTGGGTAAGAGGTGTAACGTGGACCTGAGTAGTTATACTTCTCAATGATCTCTTGGTCCCATACTATTTGTTGATTTGACATGACTAACTTCCATCTCTTTATATCTGCATTGACACTATTCCTGCATCATAAAGCATTTGCTTCACAAAGCCGATGACTTCAATGCAGTGGTAAATAGAAGTGTCGATCAGATCATTTTAATATCAATTTTTTGATTCAGTGGCTTAATACGATCATGCAATTGTTGAATTTCAATTTTAATCATATCTTGCAGACGAGCTTCCGCTTTAGTTCGAACTAAATTGTCTTTCATTCGATCTTGTTTTGCGAGTTCTTGTCTTGCATCACCGCGTGGCATGTCTTTGACTACATGAAATAACTCAGATAACGCAGGGTAATCTTGTTCAACATCAATACGGTCATCTTCTTGTAGATAATCCATAATGCTGTACAAACGAATCGCCAACTCAGAGTGATCACATTGCTCTTGCATACCAGCCTGACAAAGCAGCACCACATTCTCAAAAATATTGGCGTTACGTTTTTGTATCGCCAATTTTCTGTGTTGTTCTTGCAGTTCCTTCTGCTTTTTTAACTTCATCAGTAAACTGCCAGCATAACCGGCTAGTGCAAGAATAATTGCACCGCCAAGCAGTGCTAACAGGGTTACTGTAGACATAATTACTTAAAGTCATCCATGTTGAAGTCATCAAATTCCGCAAGTAGATCGTCATCGCTTTTCGCTTTGCGCTCTGCAAACTCAGGGAATTCAGCAATTTCTTCTTCTGATTCTGTTTCTTCGTCATCTAATAAGCCTAAACGACCCATTAAGTGCTCGATACGTGCCAATTTCTCATCCACGTATTTCTGAAGACCAGTACCTAGGTTCTCACCATTATCGAGACGGTCTAGAAGAACCATTAGCTGTGCATCATTTTCTAACATCGCAAGCTCTTGCTCATTCGTTAGACGACGCTCTTGCTTACTTGTTTTCTTCTTCTCTTCAACAACAAGTTGAATTGGTTTTTTACTACCAATACGAGGATCTTTTTTCTGAGCGAAACGACGATTTTGTTCTGCGTTACTTTCAGCATTACGAGCACCGGCTTTTAGGCCTTTACGCTTTCTTTTACGCTTGATTTCGCGGCTGTCTACGTCACGATCAGTACGGTTACGTGTTACAACTACTGGCTCACTCGCCATTCCCGGAGTACGGGCTTTTTTAATACGGCTCATTACTGGGTTTTCCTCAGTAAGATGACATCATCTCCAACAAATTCTAGCTCAAGTCGGTAGCGTTTTGCTACAAACTCAAACGTTTCCCTGCTGAAGAAGCTGACATGGGTTAAATCACTCTTGTAATGCCAAGTGGCAAACGCGCTTTCGTCCCTGGCTAGTTTCGTCATGATACCTAACCAACCTCCAGGTTTTATCAAGCTCAATAACAATTCCAATTCGTTTTGAGGTTGATAAAAATGCTCAATAGCTTCTGTACAACTGACGAAGTCATACTGCTTATTGAACACGGACTTATCTGGTGTGTAATAAATATCATAGAGTTCGATATGGTGACCGGCCTCTCTCATCATATGAGCAAGCAATGGTCCAGGGCCACATCCAAAATCTAGTCCTTGTTGCGGTGTCTCACCAACACGTTGCAACAGCGGCTCAGAAAATCGAGATAAGAAGGTTCGGTACCCTTCATCTTCAAGATTATTTTTATGGCAATCATAGTGCGCTTTTTCTGCTTTTGCGTCGAAACGATCTGCCTCATCCACATAAATAAGATAGCAGTGCTGACAGCGATAATAGCGTCGGTGCTTATCTTGGTGGAATTTATCAGCATGTAAATGCTGACACAAAGGGCAAGGCTGCATCATAAGCTCACTACTGCTCCCTGAAAATTCTAGGGGCGGAAGTATACCCGATACTGGTGCAAAGATAATCGTTTTAACGTTTTTTTTCATAAAAAAAGCAGCTACAAGAGCTGCTTTTTAAAATTTGGACTCTTATTGAAGAGTTTACATTAATAATTAATGTAAACCACCAACGTATTTAGACAATGTTGAAATGTCTTCATCCGTCAGTTTCTTCGAAATATCTCGCATCATCGCGTTCATATCATTAGAACGATCACCTGAGCGGAATTTTTCTAACTGCGCTTTAATGTAATCAGAGTGTTGACCTGAAATCTTAGGAAAACCAGACAATGATGTACCATTACCACGAGGACCATGACACGCAACACACGCCGTAATTCCACGTTCCATATCACCCGCTAAGTACAAGGCTTTACCAGCAGGAATCGACTCTTCTGGTGTTGTATTATCAGCCATCGGTAAAGAGGCATAATACGCGGCAATATCCTTAGCTCCTTGCTCATCAACGCCCATCGCCATTGCACCCATTACTGGGTCCATACGACCTTGTTTACCTTGAGTTTGCATACCTAATTTAAATTCATTAATTTGCTTTTCAAGATAACCTGCGTGTTGACCTGCTAGGTTTGGGTATTGGGTCAAAGCACTATTACCTTCTTGACCATGACACGCCGTACATGTTGCAGATTTTTGCTTTCCAGCTTCGATATCTCCTTGAGCCCATGTTGAGCAACTAGCTAGGAGAGTTAATATCAGCGCTAATTTTTTCATGACATTCCATTTATTATTATCGTTCCCTCACAATGAGTTATCCTTTTTAATAGGATTTATTTACATTGTGTTGGATATTAAGCTTCCAGTACCGCTCTAAATTGGCTACAGCATGGTACAATGAGCGACCTTTACCGTTTTTGTTCTAAGTTTGTCACCATAACGTTAATAGTGACATCCTTAATGCGGTTATTTTACACATTTTCACAAAAAAGTAATCAGCTGACTACAATAATCCTACTTGGATCATTATCTACAGCTTGGTTTCCTTCGAGACGGAGTTAACAGTGAGCAAAATCATTCACTACCAAAAGACGCACTTCATTACCAGTGCACCAGATATTCGCCATCTACCTGAAGATGAAGGTATTGAAGTTGCCTTCGCTGGCCGTTCGAATGCGGGTAAATCAAGCGCATTAAACCGCTTAACAAACCAAAGAGGCTTAGCTAAAACATCTAAGACTCCTGGTCGTACGCAATTAATTAACTTATTCAAAGTTGATGAAAACTGCCATATCGTGGATTTACCAGGATACGGCTTTGCTCAAGTACCAATTGAGATGAAAAAGAAGTGGCAGAAATCTTTAGGTGAATACCTACAGAAGCGTCAGTGCTTAAAAGGCTTAGTGGTATTGATGGATATCCGTCACCCGCTTAAAGATATTGACCAACAACTTGTGTTTTGGGCTGTTGATCAAAATATTCCAGTACAAATCTTATTAACTAAAGCTGACAAGCTGAAAAGTGGTGCGCGTAAAGCTCAAGTGCTAAAAGTGCGTGAAGCTGCAGTAGATTTTGGTGGTGAAGTGGTGGTTGATGCATTTTCTTCATTAAAGGGCATTGGTGTTGATATTCTTCGTGCCAAGCTAGATACATGGTTTGCACCAGCTTTTGAAATCGATGATGAATTCATTGAAGGTCTAGATGCTGAATAAACAGAGTATATAGATACAGCCTGTGACAAAAAATAACCCCACCTTAAGTGGTGGGGAAATGGGAGAGATAAAGAGGTGTTTTTATTTTTCTGCCGCGCATAATGCTACAATCTTCTCTTCGAAACAAATCCTCGAAAAAGCCAAATCCCTTTAAGAATTAATAACACACTTAAAAACAACAAATCTGTCTTGAAAATCACGTAGAAACAAACCTATCCATTAAAAAACAATAAGTTAAGATAATTATGTGAATTAATTATCAATAAAGCAACTTGTAGTAAAATTACATATATTGAAAGATAAGAAGAAAGGAAAAAGTGAAGAGAAAACCTGAAGATGACTTTTTAGAAGGCCAGAAAGAAAAAACGCCCCAGTCAAAAAGGTTGACTGAGGCGGCTGAATTTAGCCAAATCCAATAACGTGAAACAAAAGGTCTGAAAGATAGAACATCTTTACCTCTGTACCCTACGCAGATAAATGTACAACAAACGAACAGTTTTGAAAACCTTTTTTTGTAATTTTTTTTCAGTTTCGTTCATAAAAACACAACATTCATCTGATGGAGGTCACTTTATTTTAGGTAAAAAAAAGCCAACGCGTGCGCTAGCTCATAGTTTTAGTTTTAGATGTAACTTAGTTACAATTCAGTCAGTAATAAGTTTTATCATTTTTATAACAATATCGTTAGCTTAGTGGGCTTCATCCCAATTGTTACCAAAATCACTCTCTGCAATTAATGGCACATCTAACTCGACTGCACTTTCCATTAATGCCGTTACTTGCTTAGTCACGTCTTCTAATGCATCTTCTTTCACTTCAAAGACCAATTCATCGTGTACTTGCATTAACAAGTTAACTTGACCATTCCCTTCCGCTTCAATCCAGTTATCCACTAAGATCATTGCTTTCTTAATGATATCAGCCGCAGTACCTTGCATTGGCGCATTGATTGCAGCACGTTCAGCCGCTTTACGACGCATCGCATTACGAGCATTGATTTCAGGCAAATGTAGGCGACGGCCATATAACGTTTCTACATAACCTTGTTCTGTTGCTAACAAACGAGTTTCTTCCATGTATTGCATTACACCTGGGTAACGCTCGAAATACACATTCATGTAATCTTGAGCTTCACCACGAGAAATCCCAATTTGTTTAGCAAGACCAAATGCACTCATGCCATAGATCAAACCAAAGTTGATGGCCTTAGCACGGCGACGATCTTCAGAGGTCACTTCTTCTATTGATACGCCCTTCACTTCTGCAGCGGTTGCTGAGTGAATGTCTTTACCTGCCGAGAACGCTTCTAATAACGCTTTATCTTGAGATAAGTGCGCCATGATACGCAATTCAATTTGAGAGTAATCGACTGCTAGGATTTTCCAACCATGAGGAGCAACAAACGCTTGGCGAATACGACGACCTTCTTCATTACGAATAGGGATATTCTGTAGGTTTGGATCGGTCGATGATAAACGACCCGTCGCTGTGACCGCTTGATGATAAGAGGTATGCACACGACCCGTCGTTGGATTAATCATCTTTGGAAGTTTATCGGTATAAGTCGACTTTAATTTTGCTAAGCCACGGTATTCTAAAATCAGCTTAGGAAGTTCATACTCTAAAGCCAATTCTTGCAGTACTTCTTCATTAGTTGAAGCTGCGCCTGATGGTGTCTTTTTAATAACTGGCAGTTCCATTTTCTCAAATAGAATCGCTTGCAGCTGCTTTGGTGAATTCATGTTGAACTCTTGGCCTGCGACTTCATACGCTGCTTTTTCTAGCTCATCTAAGCGCTGCCCAATTTCAAGTGATTGTGCAGAAAGCAGCATGTCATCAATATAAACCCCTTTTCTTTCCATACGAGAAAGTACAGAGATCAAAGGAAGCTCAATATCAGTAAATACTGTGTTTAACTTCTCATCCGCCACGAGTTTTGCGTGTAATACGTTATGTAAACGCAGCGTGATGTCAGCATCTTCAGCGGCATAAGGTGCCGCTTCATCTAATGCGATTTGGTTAAACGTAAGTTGTTTCTTACCTTTACCTGCGATCTCTTCAAAAGATATGGTGTTATGTTGCAGATAACGTAGAGCTAGGCTGTCCATGTTGTGCTTGCCTGCCACACTGTTATAAACGTATGACTCCAACATAGTATCGAATTTAATGCCTTTCATCTCGATATCGTAACGCGCTAATACACTTGCATCGTATTTTAAGTTTTGACCCACTTTTGCTTTGTTGTCGTCTTCTAAATACGGTTTTAATTGCTCAAGAACCCAATCACGATCAAGTTGCTCAGGGGCATCAAGATAGTCATGAGCAACAGGAACATACGCAGCTTCGCCTTCTTCGATAGCAAATGACAAACCAATCAGGTTAGCCACCATGTAATCTAAACTGTCTGTTTCTGTATCAAATGCAGCGACTTCTGCATTATTTAATTTTTCTAACCAAGATAGAAATGCTTCTTTGGTTAAAATAGTCTCGTACTTTGAACGATCTATTTGAGCAGCAACAATTGTTTCTTCTTCAGCTTCATTAGCACTGTCTGATGAGCTCGTTGCTCGATTTGCTGATGTTTCATGTGAAACGATCTTACCGTCACTGCCGTCTAACATTTCAGTTAGCCAGCGCTTAAAGTTCATTTGACCAAACATCTGAATTAATTCATCAACATCTGGGGCTTGTTTTACAAGCTCTTCAGGTCGCTGCTCTAATTCAACATCAAGCTTAATGGTCGCTAGTTCATAAGAAAGGTAAGCCCCTTCTTTATTCTCTTCTAACTTTTTCGCCATGCCTTTTGAGCCACGGAAACCTAATGGTGCAATATCATCAAGATTGGCATAAAGGGCATCTAAGCCACCCACACCTTGTAATAGTGCTCTTGCTGTTTTATCACCAATGCCAGGAACACCCGGAATGTTATCTGAGGTATCACCCATCAGTGCGAGATAATCAATAATCAGCTCTGGTGGCACGCCAAATTTCTCTTCAACACCTTCAGGTCCCATGATCACATTTGTCATGGTATTGATCAGAGTTACGTTTTCATCAACCAATTGCGCCATATCTTTATCGCCAGTACTGATCAGTACTGGAATACCCGCTTTTGATGCCTGCGATGCTAACGTACCAATCACATCATCGGCCTCTACCCCTGATATAGAGAGCAGTGGTAAGCCCATTGCTTTGATCAGTTTATGTAGAGGTTCAATTTGACAACGTAAATCATCCGGCATAGGTGGACGATTCGCTTTATACTCTGGATACATGTCATTACGGAAGGTTTTTCCTTTCGCATCAAAAATAACCGCAACACGATCCGTTTCAAATTGTTTTAGAAGACTACGTAGCATATTGATAACGCCATACACCGCACCCGTTGGTTGGCCGTCGCCATTAGTAAAATTAGGCGCTGCGTGATACGCACGGAAAAGATACGAAGAGCCATCCACTAAGATGAATGGATTATCAGGAATTCTTGCCATAGTCGGTATTATCCAGAGGTTATTATGATCAATGAGTTTCATTTTATACCCAAGTAACTTAAAGATGCCAGTTTCAGTACGAATTGCTTGGTTTTTAGGCTTCAAACTGCTCAATATCGTGGGTTCTTGCTTTTCTTTACTTTAATGAATAGAAATAGAACTCTTTTCTTAGGCATCTCCTGTGGATAACTCTGTTTGTAATTATTTTTTGGTTAATTAATAACTAATTTATCAATTCAAAAAAATACAATTAAAAACTAAAAAATCAAATGGTTAGATCTAAAAAAACGATCAACAAAGAGATCCTTACTTGATCATGCTTTGTGGACAATAATATTAACCTCCTTATTTATGTATGAAAAAAGACCGCTTTAAAAGCTCATTATTTATAAAATAGTCACTAGAAACTCAAAAAACAGACAAAAAAAAGCGGCGTCTTCGATAAGAAGCGCCGCTCAGCAAAAAAAGAATAATGGTGTCGTTAACTTAGAAACGCCACCACCACTCATAGAGCTGATTTATACTGGAAGCAATGTGAGCAATGTCGTGCCTTCTTGAAGTTGTGCGGGGTAAACCGTAGTGCGTAACTCCCTGAAGACAATGTAATAATAACCATTCTCATTTAGATTGCAATAGGTTAATGAGAAAAGATCTCAACTAATTTATAAAAACGTTTGTTTTCATGTTGTTATGATATAAAAAAGGCCAGCACATTGCTGACCTTACTCTTGTATTTTTCTTTAACACTACGACTGAGAAGCTGATGTCGCCAATTGATGCCCTTCTGAGGTTAACTTACGAATTAAGTAATTCAGTAGCACACCATACATTGGGACAAATAAGCCTAAGCTAATCACTAATTTTACACCGTAATCAACCAACGCAATTTCAGTCCAATGTTCCGCCATGAAAGCATCAGGGCTGTGATAAAAAGCAATAGCAAAGAATGCTAAGGTATCTATCGCATTACCAAACAATGTTGAACATGTTGGAGCAACCCACCACTGTTTTAGCTGACGAAGACGGTTAAATACATGAACATCTAATATCTGTCCCAGTAAATAAGCCATAAAGCTTGCGATCGCAATACGAGCAACAAATAAGTTAAATTCACCCAGTTGTGAAAAACCTTGATATTGACCTTCAAAGAAAATAACCGATAAGAAATAAGAGACCGCTAATGCAGGCAACATAACAAAGAAGATGATACTTCTTGCCATTTTTGCCCCAAAAATACGAACTGTTAAGTCTGTAGCTAAGAAAATGAAGGGAAAAGTAAATGCACCCCATGTGGTGTGAAACCCAAACAAAGTGAATGGGATCTGAACCAAATAGTTACTAGATGCAATAATTACAAGGTGGAATACGACAAGGAAAGATAAAGCATTGCGCTGTTGCGCGGGCGTAAATGTACTCATATAAGTACCTTTTTGTCATTGGGGGCGAGGGAACCCAAATTAAACACAAAGCTAAAATCACCGTTTATTTACGTAATGACTCTAGCCAATTTTCAGGGCGGTGATTATACATTAACCGCTTTTGATCACAAGAGCCGCTTAAAACAAACCTGCAATAAACGCCAACTCTTCTTGATGTTCGGTGCGAGCTAAGGCTTCAAGCCATACCGAATTCGAATAATGCTCAGCGCGTAACATAAATTGCGCGCCTTCAAAGTCGATTAACCACGAGTGTAAATCCGCATCCATTTGCTGCTCAGTGATCTTGGCATCCATAGCGCTCACTAACTGCTTACCTATCGTTTCAAAAGAATCAAAATCAAACTCTGGAATAGAAAAGATGATCCGTCCCGCGTCTTTATCAAACTCAATTACTGAAAATAGACTCATGACTTATCCTTGTCCGGTTATGTGCATTTCAATCAAATCCAAGAATGGATCAGCGTATTTTTCTAGTTTCTTTTGCCCTACTCCATTAACCGCCAACATTTCACCATACGAGGTCGGCGTGATATCAGCCATGTCCATTAAGGTCGCGTCACTGAAGACAACATAAGGCGGTAAGTCATCGCGATCTGCAATCGACTTTCTCAATTTACGTAACTTGGCGAACAACTGCTTATCGTAATTACGGTTATTGAGTTTCTCTGATTTTGCTGTTTTCGCCGCAATATCTAAACGCGGAACAGCAAGCTCTAAGGCTTCTTGTCCTTTTAAGATAGGACGGGCTTCTTCTGTTAATTGTAAGGTCGAGTTTCGCGTAATATTCTGCGCTAATAATCCTTTATGGATCAGCTGGCGAATAATACTCACCCAATACTCATGGCTGTGTTCTTTACCAATACCATAAGTCGATAACTTATCATGTCCGTGCTCTCGAATACGGGCAATCTTCAACCCTCTGAGTACTTCCACTACATAGCCAACACCAAAACCTTGGTTTACTCGATATACACACGATAGTGCTTTTTGTGCAGCTTCTGTACCATCAAACTGTTTTGGTGGGTCTAAACAGACATCGCAGTTACCGCAAGGCTTAGCGCTGTATTCTCCAAAGTAGTTTAATAGTACTTGGCGACGACAAGTTTGGGCTTCAGCAAAAGCGGTCATGGCATTCAGTTTATGGCTTTCTACCAATTTTTGAGGACCTTCAGGCTTCTCTTCTACCAACTTTCTTAGCCATACAATATCGGCAGGATCGTATAGCATTACCGCTTCAGCAGGTAGGCCATCGCGCCCTGCTCTACCCGTTTCTTGATAGTAAGATTCAATGTTCTTAGGTATATCAAAGTGTGCGACAAAACGAACGTTTGATTTGTTGATCCCCATACCAAACGCCACCGTAGCGACAACGATCTGAATATCATCACGTTGAAACGCTTCTTGGACATAGTTGCGCTCATCCAAATCCAAACCAGCATGATAAGCCGCTGCTCGAATATGGTTATTGCAGAGCTTTTCCGTCAGCATTTCTACTTTCTTACGACTACCACAATAGATCACGCCACACTGGTTTTTCTGCGTGGCAAGATAGCGCACAATTTGGCTTACGGGTTTGTGTTTCTCTAATACGGTATAGCGGATATTAGGGCGATCAAAACTGCCCAAATATTCATGAGGATTTGGTAAGGAGAGGCGGCTTAAAATGTCTTTACGTGTTGCTTCATCCGCCGTCGCAGTTAGAGCCATAATCGGAACAGCTGGAAAACGTTGTTTAATTTGTCCAAGTGATGCGTATTCTGGACGGAAATCGTGACCCCATTGTGAAATACAGTGCGCTTCATCTACTGCTATCATGCAAAGATTTAAGGACTCTAAACGATCCATAAAATCACGCATCATCACGCGTTCAGGAGAAACATACAGCATTTTTACCACGCCAGAGTTAACACGATTCCAAATCGAAATTTGCTCTTCACGATCAATGGTTGAGTTTAAACATTCCGCCTTTACTCCATTAGCTTTAAGTTGATCAACCTGGTCCTTCATTAATGAAATTAAAGGAGAAATAACCAAGGTTAACCCATCAAAAACCAATGCGGGTATCTGATAACAGAGAGATTTACCCCCGCCCGTAGGCATGATAACGAGGCTGTCTTTACCATCAAGGACGGCATTGATGACTTCTTCTTGTCCAACACGATATTCTTGGTAGCCAAACACGTCTTTTAAAACAGTGTAACTCTGTGAAACCTGTTCTGCTGGCTGCTCTGCGATAATGCTGGACATAAAAAACTCATCAATACTATGGGAGGCTTATTCTACCTATGGTTATTGGTGAGGAAAAGAGCAATAGGAAAATACTAGGCACATTCGACACTCCCCTCTATACTTCGTCGCATAACAACTCATACAAGGTGTGATCATAAAACCACCTTTCCCGTTACATTACTTCGTTAAGAATCGACTTATGCCAACCACTGAAATCGAACAACAGCGCACTCGTCAGGGTGTATTTTTTGCTCTTAGTGCTTACACCATGTGGGGTATTGCACCTATTTATTTTAAAACCATCAGTGAAGTGTCGCCTTTTGAGATTTTAAGTCACCGTATTATTTGGTCTTTCTTTTTTCTAGCTGGATTGCTGTTTCTATCTAAAGGATGGAAAACCGTTGCCAATACATTAAAAGATAAACGAAAAATGGGTTATCTAATGACAAGCAGTGTGTTGATAGGCGCTAATTGGTTAATTTTCATTTGGGCTGTCACTGCTGATCACATGTTGGATGCCAGTCTCGGCTATTTCATCAACCCCATTTTTAATGTCATGCTCGGTATGATCTTTTTAGGGGAACGATTACGAAAATTACAGTGGCTTGCAGTTGTTTTTGCGGCTATCGGCGTTCTTATCCAATTAATCACATTTGGATCGATACCTATCGTTGCGTTAGCCCTAGCCTGTAGTTTTGGGTTTTATGGACTATTACGTAAGAAAGTAGCGATGGATGCGCAATCAGGCTTATTTATTGAAACCTTGGTTTTATTGCCAATCGCAGCAACCTATTTGCTATTTATTGCCAACTCTCCAACCTCAAATTTTGCAGAGAACTCAACCAATCTAAATTTACTCCTAATTGCCGCAGGGATTATCACTACGGTTCCTCTGCTTTGCTTTACTGGCGCAGCAACACGATTAAAGCTATCAACGTTAGGTTTCTTTCAATACATAGGGCCAAGCTTGATGTTTGTTCTTGCGGTGGGTCTTTACGGTGAAGCATTTAGTACAGATAAAGCGATTACTTTTGTCTTTATTTGGGGTGCGTTGATTATATTTACTACGGACGCATTATTATTCAAAAAGAAGAAAATTGCATCATAACTCTAAAGTATTAAACAATTACTTACACTATAGCCACACAAATATTATAAATAATAGAGCTAGTTTATAATATATAAATATATTATGTGAGAATCGTAAAAAAACCATGAAATCTATTACTTATTATGTGACACTAGTTTAATAAAAACAAAATAAACTATTGATAATATTGTAATTAGGTATCTATTATGGCTAGGTGTACGAAATGTAATACGGAGCTACCGCTCTTACCAACAAAAAGAAGTTTTGTGGAAAAACACATAACTAAACGCGATACGAAAAAATTCAAATGCCATGGCTGCAATGAATTACAATTCATAAGCCCATTTACGTCAAGAAAAGTAGATGCCGCATAGAAATAAAAAAAGAGAGCATATTTGCTCTCTTTTTTTATTTTCGAATCACTTAAATTTACATTGATTCTAATTTTGCATATTGAGTGACAAGCCACTTAATACCTTCACCGTTAAAGGCGACTTGTACTCGACCTTGCGCGCCAGCACCTTCAAAGTTAATGATTGTACCTTCACCAAATTTAGGGTGCTTAACTCGTTGCCCTAATGCATAGCCAGTTTCATTAAAGTTATTATTAATCGCTTTCTGGCCAAATCGACTGTCAGATGAACCCTCTTGAGAACCATAACCACCATAAGACCCCGTTCGGCTTACTTTAGCCTTCATACGAACTTCTTCAACACAGTTAGTCGGGAGCTCTTTAATGAAGCGTGACGGTTTGTGGTATTTCTCTTGGCCATACACTCGGCGCGTTTCTGCATAAATAATATACAGCTTTTCCATCGCACGCGTCATACCAACATAACAAAGACGACGTTCTTCTTCTAAACGCCCTGCTTCTTCTGCTGACATTTGGCTTGGGAACATCCCTTCTTCAACACCCACCATAAATACTAATGGGAATTCCAACCCTTTAGCACTGTGTAATGTCATCAGTTGAACCGCATCTTCAAACTCATCTGCTTGACCTTCACCGGCCTCTAATGCAGCATGAGTTAAGAAAGCAGTTAAGTCTGTCATCTCTTCTGCTTCTTCTGGCTTATCAAACTGACGAGTCGCCGTTACCAGTTCTTCCAAGTTCTCAATACGGGCTTTTGATTTTTCACCTTTCTCTTGCTCATACATCGTAAACAGGCCAGAGCTTTTAATCACTTGGTCCGTTTGTTCATGTAAACGACAGTCACGAGTATCGTCTTCTAATGCATTAATTAGCTCGATAAAACGGCTTAATGCACCGGCAGCACGACCCGGTAATACTTGCTCTTCAATCAAAGCAAGACTGGCTTGCCACATGGTCGCTCCACGTTCACGCGCTGCAAAACGTACTGTTTCTAATGTTTTATCACCCAAGCCACGCGTTGGTGTATTTACAACACGCTCAAAAGCCGCATCATCATGACGATTGTTCATTAAACGAAGGTAAGATAAAGCATCTTTGATCTCTTGTCGTTCGAAGAATCGCATACCACCATAAATTCGATACGGTAATCCTGCTTGAATTAAGGCTTCTTCTAATACACGAGATTGGGCGTTATTACGGTACAAGAACGCTGAATCTTGCAGTGCTCCACCGTTATCACGCCACTCTTTAATTTTCCCTACAGCAAAACGGGCTTCATCCATTTCGTTATAAGCAGAATAAATAGAAATCAGATCGCCATCCGCGTCTTCAGTCCATAACTTCTTACCCATGCGCTCAGTGTTATTACTGATCAGTTCATTGGCAGCATTTAGAATATTCGCAGTTGAACGGTAGTTTTGCTCTAAACGAATGATCTTAGCACCCACAAACTCATCTAAGAATTTTTGAATATTTTCGATTTGAGCACCACGCCAACCGTAAATAGACTGATCATCATCACCCACGATCATCACTTTACAATCAGAGCCCGCCATCATGCGTAACCATGCGTATTGGATGTTGTTGGTATCTTGGAATTCGTCGACCAAAATGTGCTTGAAACGCGCTTGATAATGTTCACGTACGTGTTTGTGATCACGCAGTAATTCATGCGCTCTAAGTAGGATTTCAGCAAAATCAACCAAGCCTGAACGATCACACGCTTCTTGATAAGCGGTATAAACTTTTAGCCAAGTCTGAGCGATAGGATCATTAAATGTATTGATTTGATGAGGACGTAGACCTTCGTCTTTCTTACCATTAATAAACCAAGCTGCTTGACGTGCAGGCCAGTTTTTATCATCCAAATTCTGAGCTTTGATCAAACGTTTTAATAAACGCTGCTGATCATCTGAATCAATAATTTGGAAACCTTCTGGTAATTTCGCATCCAGATAATGTGCACGAAGAATACGATGACAAATACCATGAAAGGTACCGTTCCACATCCCGCCAGCACTGCCATGCATTAACTCTTCAATACGACCACGCATTTCTGCTGCCGCTTTATTGGTAAATGTCACTGACATAATAGAGAAAGGAGACGCTTGTTCGATTTGCATTAACCATGCGATACGATGAACAAGTACTCGAGTTTTACCACTACCGGCACCCGCAAGTACAAGCATGTTTTCTAACGGAGCGGCTACGGCTTCGCGTTGTTTGTCATTAAGACCATCAAGAAGAAAAGAAACGTCCATCACATCACACTGGTTATTTATACATGTGCGTGAAGTATATACTGAAATGAAGTGAGACCCAAACGCCGAGGGGGGATTTGCCTTTAATTGAGCAAAGCTAAGACTGACTTCGACTTAGCTTATACTTAATATGCCTTCGCTTTAGTTTATAAGAAAGCTTAGGCTTGTTTTGCCTTACATTGTTGCTGTCCGCTACGATAAGGAAGAATACAAGCTTCTTGCTCACCATTAGAAACCACCTCATAAAACTGAGGTAAATTGAAGTTCACTTTATCTGGATTCGCTAAGTCCACATTGTTACGACTTGAGGTGTAATAATGATTAATGCTGTTTACCATGTCATCTTTACTGCCATAACATTGGTGGTAAATCTCAACCTTATTCTCTTCATCTAAGACGTAAATATTAAAACCTTCGTCCTGACTGTCATCAAAAAAGAACTGAATTAAGCCTTCACTTGCAAACGAATCTACCGCTTCAGGAATCGCAACACCACTACTATCGCCAAGAGGAATCGTCGTTGAACCAATCGCTTTATTGGTTGAAATACTTGAATAGAATTGAACTGAATCTTCCAATTTCTGAATCGATACACCACGGCGTTCAAAGAATAAACCATACATGGTCGAGCCAATTTTAATGCCTTTAAAGCGACGGCGTTTTTCGTTATTTTCAACCGGTTTTAGACGAAGTTCGATACACTCAGCCAACAATTGATAGATATTATTACGAATAATACCGCGCATTTGTTTACTGTAGCAGAAGACATCTACCGACTCAGGGCGAGTAGCATCTTGGTGCATTTTACATAGCACGGTTTTAAGCGCATCTAAAATTGCCGTTTCACCACTGAAGTTAAGTGTTCTTACTTCATGCCATGAATTGCGATATACCAAGTCGACACTGCCGATCAAATTATTCTGGTCGCTACCACAACTAAAGATATCAGCATCCGTCTGATTCATACGCTCAGGCTTCATCTTCAATGTTTCAGTTGGGTCATTTTCCAAATTAATAAAAATAGAAAGTTGGCGAACCTCACATGGGCTACCTAACTCTTCTTTGGTTGGTTGTGGCATATGTACTGAGAAGGTATTTCTTAGATCACTCACCATTTGATAGAACTTATCAATGTTCAAATCAGCCTGACGAACAACCGCACCTAATCGTGTAGATTCCGTTAGCAAACCATTAAAGAATGCCCACGCAACTAATTTACTTAAATATCTATTGTGCTCGAGATATTTTGCACCCATCAACTCTTTTGCAATTAATGGTTGTTTGTATACATACCAACCTGCTTTATTAATGCCGTTATCTTGTACTTCTATAAAACTTAAATCAGCTTCATGCAAGTCTGGCGAAATTTGCGGATTGAGTAACGTTACTTTGCCTGGGAGCTCTTCAAATGCGGCGTAAAGTTTACGAGCAAGAATACTGATATCTTCAGGGCTTATCGACGACGTTATGTCATTATTACGCGCAAAACGGATCAAGTTACGATAACTTTGCATTAACGCTTCTAGTAGATCGTTATGCGATTTTTTAACTTGTTCCACTTTCCACGTACGACGAGAATCAAGCTCAACAATCGTTGCTTGAGACCAACCCCATTGTGAGGTTAATTCAGTTAGCGCTTTGCGACGCCACTCTACAGAGCCTTGTCCTTGTCGACGTGACAATTTCTCATGTGTTTTAAGATAGAAACTGCGACGTACTAATTCTAGACGAGATGCGTCATTGGTACGCTCAAGATAACGCGTGACTTTTTCTAGCATCAGGTAATACGCATCCATACCGTAGAGATCAGGCTCATCGGCAAAGAATCGACGTTTACTATCAATACTTAATAATTGAGTGTGTGGGTATTCCCACGAATAAGCTTCTAACAAGATCGCTTTTAGCACCGACTTAAACGGTGAATCGATGCTCTTATAGAGTTGCCATAGGCTAGAACCAAAGTACTCTTCTGCTGGGATATGATTAAGGCGTCCAAAATCAATCCACTGCTCTCTTTTTATTACACCTTGAGAGCACAGCTGGTCGACATATTCGTCATAGCTTTCTTCCATTTCTGGAGGAATAATTTGCCATAACAGTTGCTGCCCACCAAGACATACCGCTGTACGGTAGAACTCATCTAATAATAATAAATGCTGCGAAGAACCACAGTTATCGCCCGTCATCTCTTCAGAATAAGCTTCACGAAAACGATTCTGTTCCATTAAGAAAAAGTTCGCTTCAATGTAAAACTGCTCTGCCCACTCAGTTAAAGCATCGCACTTTTTCTGCAATAACGCTTTTTTATCTGCGGGAAGATTTTCTGGAATGCAGACCCAAATATCAAGGTCACTGCCAATGGTTTGGCCAATAGAAGAAGTACTACCCATAGAATACAAACCAAGAATATTGCCTTGGTTAGAGGTAGATAGAGGGTAACGAAGCGTCAGTTGAGCCATCCACTCACGCTGCTTCTTATTTGCATGAAACTGTTTAATACCACTAGGTGCACCTTCAACAAAGCCCGGAAGTTCCGAGTGATTGAAATGCAATAGCAACGGCAATTGATGGAAGATCTCCTGCCCAAGTGGTTTCATTAATGCTAACGCACGCTCTATACGTTGTTCAGTAAGGCGTTGTTGTCGAGCAATTAAAGTTTCAATATAGGTTTGCAAATAGAAAGCCTAGTTTATCTTTGTCATCAGTGATGACGGTTAATATTGAATACCATTTACTCAATACCGACGGTAAAACGTGATCAAGATAACACTTTTAATAATGCTCGTAAAGTTTACACGCTTACAACAATATGGGTGTCCATACTATTTCGGTGTCGTTTTTAACCTATAATCACACTGTTGTCATCCTGTATTTTCACCTCACCCTCAAGTAGTGGTAGGATAAGGCAATTATTTTGATCGGATACTACTATGTCACAGCAATTACCAGTTCGAATTGCCACTCGAAAAAGCCCTCTGGCTCTATGGCAAGCTCACTTTGTTAAAGATGCACTGCAAACGCTTCACCCAGGTTTGGAAGTAGAACTAGTTACCATGGTAACTAAAGGTGACATCATTCTTGATACACCATTAGCAAAAGTTGGCGGAAAAGGATTATTCGTAAAAGAACTTGAAGTGGCTATGTTAGAAGGTCGTGCTGATCTTGCGGTTCACTCAATGAAAGATGTGCCTGTTGAGTTCCCTGAAGGGTTAGGCTTAGTGACGATTTGTGAGCGTGAAGACCCACGTGATGCATTTGTATCTAATACTTATACTTGTATTGAAGACTTACCACTAGGTTCGGTTGTGGGTACTTGTAGCTTACGTCGCCAGTGCCAATTACAAGAAGCTCGTCCAGATTTAATAATTAAAGAGCTTCGCGGCAATGTGGGTACTCGTCTACAGAAATTAGACGATGGTAATTATGACGCAATCATTCTTGCCTGTGCAGGTCTTATCCGTCTTGGTCTAGAAGATCGAATCAAAAGCTCAATTGAACCAGAACAATCTTTACCTGCCGTTGGCCAGGGTGCTGTTGGTATAGAAACTCGTCTAGATGACACTCGTATTCGTGCTCTACTTGAACCACTTAATCATCCAGAAACCGCACATCGAGTTCTGTGTGAACGAGCAATGAACAACCGCCTTGAAGGTGGCTGTCAGGTTCCTATCGGTAGTTATTCATTAATTGATGGTAACCAAATCTGGTTACGTGCTTTAGTTGGTGAACCCGATGGCACTATCATGGTTCGTGGCGAAATTACTGGACCAGTATCAGATGCAGAAGCATTAGGTACCCAATTGGCTGAGCAACTACTTAACGATGGCGCGAAAGATATTTTAGATCGCCTATACGCAGACGCTTAATATGACCATATTGGTGACTCGCCCTGAGCAAGAGAGCCAAGCATTGTGTGATGCCCTGCAAGCATTAGGGCATCATGCTATTTCTCATCCTCTTTTAACCATTCACCCAGGTAAAGAACTTTCTCTACTTCCTAACTATTTCTCATCACTTTCTGATGGGGATTTTCTTATTGCTGTGAGTCAACATGCAGTGCAACACGCGCAAGATTATTTGCAATTGCAGCAAAAAGAGTGGAAAAAAGGGGTAAATTACATTGCCGTTGGTCAAAAGAGCGCTCAATACCTCAGATCCTATATTTCAGATCCAGTACACTTCCCAACGCCAAGCGACAGTGAACATTTATTGGCACTTCCAGTCTTAGATAATGTGGCAGGGAAAAAAGTACTTATTTTACGTGGCAACGGTGGACGCGATCTCATTTATCAAGCACTTGAAGAGCTTGGTGCAGAAGTCACCTATTGTGAAACCTATCAACGTCAATCCACCACGTTTAATGGCGCCACTAAAGCTAAAGAGTGGCAAGAGAACAACGTAAACACCCTAGTAATAACCAGTGGTGAACAGCTCTCTTTTTTCACCTCTCAATTTACTAATACCGATTTAGATTGGGTACTAGGTTGTCGATTATTAGTACCTAGCGAACGAATTAACCAACTTGGCCAACAACTTGGTTATCAACATATTGAAACGGTTGGCGGAGCCTCTAATTCCGACTTGCTGCACTATTTCAGTGAGCATCATAATGATGGGACTTTCAAATGACAGAAAACAACAATAAACCACAGCCTGCAGAAGAAAATGCAGCATTGGTTTCGGCTTCTTCTACAACAAATAAAGATAAAAAAGAGCCAGAGCAGACAATGACACCAACAGGTTCTTCAACGACTAAAAAATCAGAAGAATTGGTTGATAAAAAAGGCCGCCGTTTAGGTACCGTTGCAATCATTATCTCAATTTTATTCAGCGGGGGTGCTTTCTTAGCATCACAGCAGCAAGTAACTCAACAACAAATACAAATTGCTCAGTTAGAACAAAAGCTGATCAGCGCTGACAGTACCTTTGATGCAAAACTGGTAACCGCTGAGCAACGAATTACGGGTAAAGCAGATGAAATCGTTCGTAAAGCGACGGTTCTGATGCAACAACAAGATAAAAGCATTGCGAGCCTTCAATTGGCGATCGCAGATGTTAAAGGTCGCCGTCCAAATGATTGGCTACTTGCTGAAGCCGATTACTTAGTAAAAATGGCGGGGCGTAAATTATGGCTCGAGCATGACGTGGTTAGCGCTACACGTCTAATGGAAAATGCCGATCAGCGTATTTCAGCGTTAAATGATCCAAGCCTAATGCCACTACGTCGAGCAATGGCAAGTGACATTTCAACCCTAAAAGCGATTCCTCTTATTGACCGCGATGGCTTAGTTCTCAAACTAAATAGCCTTGAACAACAAGTAAATACTCTGCCTTTAGCGAGTGCTATTCTTCCTGAAGCAGAAGCCATAGAAAAGAAAGAAGTATCAAGCAATATTAATGATTGGCAATCAAACCTAATGCAATCTGTTAATGATTTTGCGGGTCACTTTATTACGTACCGAGTGCGTGAAGGTAATGTGATCCCGTTACTTAGCCCTGAGCAGCACTTTTACCTAAAAGAGAACATCAAAGGTAAATTACTATTGGCTTCTAAAGCGCTATATCGTGAACAAAGTGAAGTGTATACCTCATCACTAGAGAGCGCGAAGTTATGGTCTTCTCAATACTTCCAACAAGATGATCCTGCGGTGATGAGCTTTATGGCTCAATTAGATTCATTAGCGAAATTTAAAGTTGATGTTCGTTACCCTCAAAAAATGAAGACGCAAGCCCTACTGTCTGATTTCATTTCTGAACGTTTACGTCGAAATGTGCAAGCGATTGGTGAGACTCCTGCAAAAGCAGATCCTGTGAAAGAAAAAACGGCTCCAGTAAAACAAGCTGAAGCAACAGAAGGAGGTAACTCATGATCCGATTACTTCTTCTGGCCATTGTTTTAGTCGGCGGATTAATCGTAGGAACGACGTTTGCCGATCAACAAGGTTATGTTCTCATTTCTGTTGCTGATACTACGATTGAGATGAGCCTAACCACACTGGTTATCTTTATTGGGGCATTAATTGCTGGATTGTTCCTATTAGAGATCTTGGTAAAGCGTATCCTATCAGTGGGCAACTTCACTCGCGGTTGGTTCAGTGCTCGTCACTTACGTAAAGCTCGCTATAACACGTTCAAAGGTATGATAAAGCTTCATGAGGGTGAGTGGAAAGATGCAGAGCGCCTTATCACTAAAGGTGGCCGACATAATGACTTCCCATTATTGAACTATCTTGCCGCAGCAGAAGCAGCTCAAGGTCGTCAGCAAATTGAACAACGCGATCATTACTTAAAGCTAGCTTCTGAACAGTCAGACAGCAGACTGGCGGTTGCATTAACGAGCGCGAAATTACAAATGCGTGAGCAACAGTATGAACTTGCTCTTGCTACGCTACAGTCGGTAAAAGTGGATTATCCACGTAATCCTGTTTTGCTTGAGTTACTTAAAGAATGTTATTTGGCGCTAAATGAATGGCAAGCTCTGAAGAACATCATTCATCCTCTAACTAAAGCGAACCTTATTTCAGAGCAACAAGCGCTGGAATTAGAAGAGAAAGCAGAATGTGGATTAATGGCCTTTATTGCGACAAATAAGGGGACTGCAGGGTTATTAGATCACTGGAACTCTTTACCTAAGAAGCTACAAAAACACGTTCCTGTATTGGTCTGTTTAATCAAGCAACTACACGCACGTAAAGCGGATTCTGAAGCTTATATTATCCTACGTGATAACTTGAAAAAGCGCAGCGATGATCGCTTGGTAGAGCTATTACCAACCTTAAACCTGGCCGATTATCACCCGGCAACAGTACTGCTTGAAGGCATGGCAAATTACGATGTTCGTAACCCTGTGATTCAAAGTACGCTAGCTCAGCTGTATATGCGAACTGAGAAATGGCAGCCTGCACGTGACCATTTTGAAGCGGCCTTAGCCATTCGTGAGAATATGTCTGATTACGCTTATCTTGCGCGCGTTTTAGAGAAACAAAACCGTAAACAAGCGGCGGCGGATCTGTCTCGTAAAGCGTTGACTATGGTTGATAGTCAAACTTAACCCTGAGCTATTAAATATCATAAAAATGCCACTCTTTTGAAGTGGCATTTTTATTGGTATTAGTACTAATGTAACGACTGTTCTAGATTAAATAAATGCGAATGCATCACCAAATAGCTGCTCTTTCTTTGCTTGTTTTTCAGTGATGAATTGCTCACGAGCCGCACCTGCCATTTCAAAGCGACCTGCAATATAAATATCCACTTCAGCTAATGAGTTAAAGTCGGCTTTTACCGCTTCAAGTACATTACCCGTTTTACCTGTCCAACCTTCAGTTTGTTCAACTACTGGTACAAAGGTAATGTGTTCATGTGCTGCTGCAATCGCTTCTATCTCTGCTTTTGCATACAATTGACACTCATCACGGCCACCCCAGTATAAGAAGATTGGCTTTTGAATTTTTTGACTAATGGTATGGTCTAAAATTGAACGTACGTAGCTAAAACCAGTACCACCAGCGATTAACAGCATTGAACGCTCGCTGTCTTCACGGATCCACGCTTCACCATGAGGGGCATCAATTTGGATATCTCCGCCGTTTTCTAGTGCCGCTTTCATTGACTCAACCACTTCGCCAGCATAGGCATTGTGCTCTGCAGCACCGATGTGTAGTTCAATTTCGCCTTCATGACGACAAGGGCTGCTAGCGATTGAGAATGGACGCTTGTCTTTCTCTCCCATCACAACCATTAGGTATTGGCCTGCTTTAAATTCTACTGGCTGTTCTGGGTGAAGTAATATTTGAAAAGTATTACAAGCCAATGGCTCGATAGACTTTACTTTGCAATTGATTGGCATGACTTTCCTTTTTCAGCTGATACCTATTTAACATGGTATTTATACGCTGTAATTATTATGTGTATTGAGCATTAAGCTCTAATTATACGGGGAGGATTTATTCTAACAACAGCACTAAATCACTTTTTGCTGTTGCCTGACACGCAAATACCCACCCTTCTTGTTGTTCTTTGTCGGTTAGAAGTGGTTCTAAATCGTATTCAATTTCCCCTTCTAACTTTTTACATAAGCACATGGCACATGCACCTACTTGGCATCGATTTGGGTAGTTTATCCCCGCTTCCAATGCCGCATCTAAGATGGTTTGCCCTTCTTCGATGCTGAATTCTTTTTGTTGTGGGAGTAAGGTTATTTTTTTCATCACACCTTTCTTTATCTTTTTCAGAGCTTAATGAAATACCTTTTCGTTTACTTTATCCAGTGAAATGAAATGCCTTTCCGCAAAAGCAGAATGGATTTAATTAGTGTTGATAGCTTATCGATAACAACAGCTGTTTTGCTACAAGACATTACACTTCACTAAAATATGTAGTAAACCAATACTTATTTGAAAATACCTAATTCATCCCAAATGGCATCGATTTTAGCAACAACTTCTGGTTCTTTCTTGATTGGTGTTCCCCACTCACGAAGACATTCAGAGCCCAATTTATTGGTCGCATCTAGCCCCATTTTTGAGTGTCCGTCCCCATCTTGCAAAAATAACGTATCTCTTGCAGGGTCCATTCGAGTGGTTACCGCCCAAATAATGTCGTTCCAATCACTCACATCAACATCGTCATCACACACGATAACAAACTTGTTCTCATCAAACTGAGACCAAACCTCTTGCATGATTTTCTTACCATTACCGACCGCTTGCTTATTGATAGAAACGACGACCATACTGGCATTGTTGTTTTGCAAATGAATATCGATAATCTCAGGGCATGCTTTGGTTATTTCAGCTAAACAGCCTTCAATCTTTTCACTGTCTGTCAGTGAATATTCTACATTAGGTGATAATGCTAATTCTGCATCCCATTTTTTAGTGATATCTAAACCCATTTTTGAGCCTAAACCAACGACTGGCGAAGCAAAATCTAATGAATCGATTGGTGTGTTCTCTATCATCAAACTATCACGTGATGGGTCCATATGCTGAGACATTGCTGCTGTCACTTGTGACCAATCTCGTGCATTTACCTCTTCATCACACACTAATACAAATTTGGTGTACATGAACTGACGTAAGAACGACCACACACCCATCATCACGCGTTTTGCGTGTCCTGGGTATTGTTTCTTCATCGTCACTACCGCCATGCGATACGAGCAGCCTTCTGGTGGTAAATAGAAATCAATAATTTCAGGAAACTGCTTTTGTAAAATCGGCACAAACACTTCGTTTAAAGCCACACCAAGCACAGCTGGCTCATCTGGCGGACGACCTGTGTACGTACTGTGATAGATAGGCTCTTTACGCATGGTGATATGCGTTACAGTAAATACGTGATGCTTTTCAACTTCGTTATAGTAACCGGTGTGATCGCCATAAGGGCCTTCATCGGCAAATTCTGTTGGGTCTATATAGCCTTCAAGTACAATTTCAGCACTGGCTGGGACTTCTAAGTCATTACTAATAGATTTGGTGATCTCAGTTCGACTACCACGCAGCAGACCTGCAAATGCGTATTCTGATAAGGTGTCAGGAACAGGCGTTACAGCTCCAAGAATAGTGGCAGGATCGGCACCAAATGCGACAGAGACAGGGAAAGGTTCACCTGGATTTGTTTCCATCCAGTCACGTAAATCAAGCGCTCCACCACGATGAGCAAGCCAACGCATGATGACTTTATTTTTACTGAGTTTCTGTTGACGATAAATACCCAGATTCTGACGTTTCTTATTTGGGCCTTTAGTGATGGTTAAACCCCAAGTTAATAAAGGCGCTACATCATCAGCCCAACAACTCATTACTGGAATTTTATCTAAATCAACCTCATCACCTTGCCAAACAATCTGTTGGCAATTTGCCTTACGAATATTCTTGGTTGGCATATTCAATACTTGTTTGAATACTGGCAGTTTATCTAAAGCATCTTTAAAGCCCTTTGGTGGCTCTGGCTCTTTTAGATACGCTAATAATTTACCTACTTCACGCAGTTCAAGAACATCTTTACGCCCCATACCAATCGCAACACGTTCAGCAGTACCAAATAGATTCGTTAATACAGGAATATCGTAACCGATAGGATTTTCAAATAGCAATGCAGGACCACCCGCTCGTAAAGTACGATCGCTGATCTCTGTCATTTCATAATGCGGGTCAATGGGGTGTGAAATGCGTTTTAACTGTCCGATCTGTTCCAAGTGATCGAGAAAATCACGTAAATCCTTATATTTCATCGCTATCTACTGTCGTGAAGTTTGAATAGATTATACCCAACCCAATTCAAACTCACACTCTCTATTTATCTTTACCTACCGTCCTAGCTGTTAACGTTGTGATAACGCTAATCTTACGTGCTGTTTGCGGACTTTGTTTCGCGTTGTCGGTAAGCTTTCTAACCAAGATGTATGGCCATAATTAGCCAAATGTATAGCAACCGCACCACCATCTTGAATATGATCAATTTTAGCCAATAAGAATTGCTGAACATCTTTAGGAAGAGGATGAAGTTGTGCTAACGAAGCAAAAGCATTCTGTTTTAGTGAAGGATTATTAGTGGCTAACATTAATTGTTGAGTTGCGAATGGATCTGGAGCGACGTTAGATAGACGCTCAAGCTCTGCGATACTGTGCTGATCAGTGCGCATTTTCCATAGGATTTTATACACTTCACTGTTTCGAGATAACTGCGCTAAACGCACCATGACTTCGGTCGTTGGTAACCAAACTGACAAAGGGTCATCTGTTATCTGAGCAACAAGATAATCTAACGCTTCAGGGGTTAAGCTGTCTAATTCAGCTAATACTATCGATTGACGAACACGCACTTCATGAGGTTCACCCACTAGCCATTCAGATAACACTAAGCGGTGCTCTTCTGCTGCGAGTATAAAATCCAATACTTGTTGATCTTTCGACATTTGACTTAAAACACGCGAAGCAATACTTGAATAATCAAAAGCGAGTTTCGTCACCACATACCCATTACCTTGCTCTTTAATGGTGTAGGTTGGGTGGATAGTCAATTGCTCTTTAAGCCAGATGGTTCCTTTTGGATCGAGGATCAATTGCTGCTGCTCTATCTGCTGAACCAACATGAAGCGAACGGCTTCTTGCTGTGGCATAGATAGACGATTGAGAGAAAAGTTGAGTGTGATGATATCGCCATCAATCAAATATTGATGCAGTTCATCGACCTTCTTATTGAGTTGCTGATCAACCAATAAACTATTCACAAAGCTTGGTTGAACTTCAGACGCTGATACATGACCAGTCAGCAAACTTGCAGAAAGGAGGATCGATGCTAACAGTCCTTGTTGCATATGTTATTCCTTCAATGGACTAAGTGGATATTCCTTATACCAAGCTTAGTACAAATGATGATGCCGTCAAATTAACAAACAATCAACAAAAAACGCCACCTTATTAGGCAGCGTTTCATTATTTATTGAGCTTGGTACCAATAATTGAGTTAGTTATCAATTACTGACGACGCATTGCATCAAAAAATTCATCGTTAGTCTTCGTCATTGATAGTTTATCAATTAAGAATTCCATTGCATCAGTCTCGCCCATTGGGTGAACAATCTTACGCAAGATCCACATTTTCTGTAGCTCATCAGACTTAGTTAGAAGCTCTTCACGACGAGTACCAGAACGGTTGAAATCGATAGCTGGGAATACACGTTTTTCCGCAATTTTACGGTTTAGGTGTAATTCCATGTTACCTGTACCTTTAAACTCTTCGTAGATTACTTCATCCATTTTAGAGCCAGTATCAACCAAGGCTGTTGCGATGATAGTTAAGCTACCACCTTCTTCAACGTTACGTGCAGCACCGAAGAAGCGCTTAGGACGATGAAGTGCGTTAGCATCAACACCACCAGTAAGAACTTTACCAGACGATGGGATCACGGTGTTGTATGCACGAGCTAGACGAGTGATTGAGTCAAGTAAGATAACCACGTCTTTCTTATGTTCAACAAGACGTTTTGCCTTCTCAATAACCATCTCTGCAACTTGTACGTGACGAGACGCTGGCTCATCAAACGTTGATGCAATAACTTCACCTTTAACTAGGCGTTGCATCTCAGTTACTTCTTCTGGACGTTCATCGATAAGTAGAACCATTAACTCACACTCAGGGTGGTTATAAGCAATACTTTGAGCAATGTTTTGAAGTAGCATTGTTTTACCCGCTTTTGGCGGAGCAACAATAAGACCACGTTGACCACGGCCAATTGGTGATGCTAAATCAAGAACACGTGCTGTAATGTCTTCTGTTGAGCCATTACCACGTTCCATGCGTAAACGATCGTTAGCATGTAAAGGAGTAAGGTTTTCGAAAAGAATTTTGTTACGAGCATTATCAGGGCGATCATGGTTAACTGCGTTTACTTTAAGAAGAGCAAAGTAACGTTCGCCATCTTTTGGTGGACGAATCTTTCCAGCAATCGTATCACCAGTACGCAAGTTAAAGCGACGAATTTGGCTTGGAGAGACATAGATGTCATCCGGACCAGCCAAATAAGAACAATCTGCTGAACGAAGGAAACCAAAGCCATCTTGAAGAATCTCAAGAACACCATCTCCAAAGATGTCTTCACCGCTTTTCGCATGTTGCTTAAGGATGGAGAAGATGATGTCTTGTTTTCTTAGACGCGCTAGGTTTTCTAGGCCTAATGATTCGCCAAGAGCAACAAGATCCGATACAGGTCGGTTTTTAAGTTCAGTAAGATTCATAGTGGTAGGTAGTTGTTTAGTCAAAATCAGATTCTATCTTTAGTGGATTTAAGAATGGATGACCTTCGAGCTCGGTCAAGAAATGAAATCGTATGAAATACGCGCGAATAAATTATCACTTATTCGCATTTTAGTCTAGCTTAGAAAAACAAAACCGCACATAATTTCTCATTATATGCGGTTCTATCAGACTTAATTGCACCCTATATTATAGGTTTGCATCAAGAAACTCTTTAAGTTGAGTTTTCGAAAGTGCACCCACTTTCGTTGCAGCAACGCCGCCATCTTTAAATAAAAGCAGCGTAGGAATGCCACGGATACCAAATTTTGGTGGTGTTCCTGCATTCTGATCGATATTTAATTTACCAATCGTTAGTTTGCCTTCGTACTCGTCAGCAATCTCATCCAGAATAGGGGCAATCATTTTACAAGGACCACACCATTCTGCCCAGAAATCTACTAGTACTGGGCCTGCAGCATTGATCACACTTTCTTCAAAACCGCCATCTGTAAGCTGCAAAATTTTGTCGCTCATCGTCAACTCCAACGTTAAATTTAAAGGCTGATTTGATGATAACCAGCAAATTGATGCCCTATTTGAATGGAATACGTTTCGTATTGCAAGCTTTAACTGATATTCTATAGCAATGAAAAAGACGCACATCACAGAGCAAAACTTTGCCGACCTAGGTTTAGAGCCTCAGGTCCTTGATGGTTTGAATGCACAGGGGTTCATAAAATGTACTCCTATTCAAGCTAAGGCATTGCCGGTACTGCTCGCCGGCCAAGACATTGCAGGCCAAGCCCAAACGGGTACAGGTAAGACGCTAGCGTTCCTTACTGCTACTTTTAATCACCTACTAACGACACCAGCTCCTGAAGGTCGTAAAATTACGCAACCGCGTGCCATTATCATGGCACCAACGCGTGAATTAGCGATTCAAATTCATAAAGATGCTGAGTCACTAATCGCAAGCACTGGTATCAAAGCCGCGCTAGCTTACGGTGGCGAACGTTATGAAAAACAACAACAAGTGATTGAGCAAGGCGTTGATATTTTGATCGGGACTACCGGTCGTATCATCGACTTCTACAAGCAAGGTCACATCGACTTTAAGATGATTCAAGCCGTTGTACTTGATGAAGCCGATCGTATGTTCGATTTAGGTTTTATTAAAGACATTCGCTTTATCTTCCGTCGTATGCCTGCGCCAACAGAACGCTTAAACATGCTGTTCTCTGCAACGCTATCTTACCGTGTACAAGAGCTTGCTTTTGAACACATGCAAGAGCCAGAACACGTTGTTGTAGAACCGGATCAAAAAACAGGTCATCGTATTAAGGAAGAATTATTCTATCCTTCAAACGATCATAAAATGGCACTTCTTCAAACACTTATCGAAGAAGAATGGCCAGATCGTGCGATTATCTTTGCTAATACCAAGCACAAATGTGAATCTGTTTGGGGTCACCTAGCAGCAGATAAACACCGTGTTGGTCTTCTTACTGGTGACGTGCCACAGAAAAAACGTGAACGCATCCTAGAAGAATTTACTAAAGGTGACGTTGATATCCTAGTTGCGACTGATGTTGCAGCTCGTGGTCTACACATCCCACAAGTAACTCACGTATTTAACTTCGATTTACCAAACGAAGCTGAAGATTACGTTCACCGTATCGGTCGTACTGGTCGTGCTGGTGAAAGTGGTAACTCTATCAGTTTTGCTTGTGAAGAATACGCAATCAATCTTCCAGCAATCGAAGAATACATTGAGCATTCAATCCCACAATCTGATTACGACTCTTCGGCACTATTAGAAGACTTACCTGCACCTATACGTCTACAACGTCGTCCGCAGCAAAATCGTCGTAATGGCAACAATAACAACAATGGTCAGCGTCAAGGCGGAAATCGTAAGTACTCTCGCCCACGTCAACCTCGTAGCCCTCAAGCGTAATCTGAGCTCTACGGAAAAATGAAAAGGATGTTATGAAAAGTTCAACGATATCACCTATGTATGCCGCCATTGATTTAGGCTCAAATAGCTTCCATATGCTTGTTGTGCGTCATATAAATGGTAGTGTGCAAACCATGGCCAAAATCAAACGTAAAGTTCGTTTGGCTGCGGGATTAGATGAAAACTACACACTTAGCCATGAAGCTATGCAGCGTGGGTGGGATTGTTTGAGCTTATTTGCAGAACGTTTGCAAGACATCCCTGTAGAAAACATTCGCATTGTCGGCACCGCAGCATTGCGTGTAGCCACCAATGTGGATGTCTTCTTAGAAAAAGCCAATCAAATCTTAGGTCATGATATTAATGTGATCGAAGGTGAAGAAGAGGCTCGTACGATTTACCAAGGAGTTGCACACACTTCGGGTGGTAATGGCCGTCGCTTAGTGGTCGATATTGGCGGCGCAAGTACAGAACTAATCATTGGCGAAGGTTTTGAAGCACAAGCACTCACAAGTCTAAAAATGGGCTGTGTTACTTGGCTTGAAGGCTATTTTAAAGACCGTGCATTAACTAAGAATAACTTTGATGCGGCTATTGCTGGCGCAAAAGAGACACTGGCTCCTATTTTACAGCAGTATACCGATCTTGGTTGGCAAACCTGTGTAGGTGCAAGTGGTACGGTTCAAGCATTGCAAGAAATTATGTTGGCGCAAGGCATGGATGAGGTTATTACCTTAGCCAAGCTTAAGCGCCTTCAAAAGCAAGCAATGCAATACGAACATTTAGAACAATTAGATATTGATGGCCTTACCCTTGAGCGCGCTTTAGTGTTCCCAAGTGGTTTATCTATTCTTATCGCTATTTTTGAGTTATTGGATATTGATTCAATGACACTCGCAGGCGGTGCTCTGCGTGAAGGGTTATGCTATGGCATGATCGAAGCGCTTCAATACGATGAAGTGTGTAAAAGAACCATCTCAAGCATTCAGCAACGATACCAACTTGATACCGACTACGCTCAACAAGTGACTAATTTAGTGGAACAACTTGTCGTACAATGTGGTGATGATTGGTTAATTGAGCCTCAAGCGTTACCGCTATTAAAAGCTGCGTCTCAACTTCATGAGATTGGTATGTGCATTGATTATAAAAAAGGGGGCGAACACTCAGCCTACTTAATCAATGCCTTAGATTTACCGGGTTATACTCGCGCTCAAAAGCACCTATTAGCTGAATTACTGCGTCGTTATCGCGAGCAGTTCTCTGCAATGCCGAACCAACATGCGGTGTCTGATTTATCAGCTCAACGTATGTTACGTATCCTACGTTTAGCGCTTATTTTAACCCATCGTCGTGATGTATCTTTAGCTCCAGTTGTGACTCTATCTGAAAAAGATGATGTTTTATCGTTGGCGATTGATAAGCAATGGCTAGCAGAAAACCCGCTGACAAGAGCGGAGTTGGAAATTGAAGCAGATAAGCAGACGAATATTGGTTGGGATTTGGTTATTGATGCTAGGGACTAGTATTTAGGGACGAGTAAGAGCCTATACGCTGCGCTAACTAGAGGCTAGAACGCTTTGCTTCTATAAGAGCAAAAGCAAGAGCCTTATTATGCTAGTTTCAGGATTCAGGATTCAGGATTCAGGATTCAGGATTCAGGATTCAGGATTCAGGATTCAGGATTCAGGATTCAGGATTCAGGATTCAGGAAAAATAAAAGCATGATGATTAACTAAAATCATCATGCTTTTTTTATTTCTTAGAAAAAAGTTAACAGCACTGAATTCTATGCTCTTATAGCCTCTAGTTAGCGCAGCGTATAATCTCTAGTTAACACCAAAGCTCATCACACCAACCTCTGAAACCTTTAAGCGAAGCAATCTGAACTCTGCTCTTATAGTTTCTAGTCAGCGCAGCGTATAGTCTCTAGTTAATACTAAAACCCACCACACCCACCCCTGAAACCTTTAAGCGAAGCGATCTGAACCCTGCTCTTATTTCTCTTCCGCCAACCACTCAGCGACATCTTTCGCAAAGTAAGTCAAAATGCCATCAGCACCTGCGCGCTTAAAGCACAACAGAGATTCCATCACAGTATCGCGCTCACTCAACCAACCATTCATAATAGCGGCTTTGTGCATCGCATACTCACCAGACACTTGATAAGCAAACGTAGGAACTTGAAGTTCAGTCTTAACACGACGAACGATGTCCAAGTAAGGCATACCTGGTTTCACCATTACCATGTCAGCACCTTCATTGATGTCCATTGCCACTTCGTGAATAGCTTCATCGCTGTTGGCTGGGTCCATCTGGTAGTTTTTCTTGTTACCACCTTTTAAGTTAGACGATGAACCGACTGCATCACGGAACGGACCGTAGTAACAAGACGCATATTTTGCAGAATACGCCATGATTTGCGTATGTACATAACCTGCTTTCTCTAGCGCTTTACGGATCTCACCAATACGGCCATCCATCATATCTGACGGAGCCACCACATCAGCACCGGCTTCAGCATGCGATAACGCCTGCTTAATCAGAACTTCTGTCGTTACGTCATTCATCACGTAACCATCTTCATCAATAATGCCATCTTGGCCGTGAGTCGTGAATGGGTCTAATGCCACATCAGTGATAACACCTAACTCAGGAACATGTGCTTTTAACTCTTTCACAGCACGCTGAACTAAGCCTTCTGGATTATGAGCTTCTGCTGCACATAAGCTTTTCGCATCTTGAGAAACGACTGGGAATAAAGCAATCGCAGGGATGCCTAAATCATATAAACGTTGTGCTTCTTCAAGTAATAAATCAATCGATAAACGCTCAACACCTGGCATTGAATCTACCGTTTCACGACGATCTTTACCCATAAGTACAAACATTGGATAGATTAAGTCATTAACGGTTAATTGGTTCTCAGCCATTAGACGACGGCTAAATTCATGCTTACGCATACGACGCATACGACGGTTTGGAAACGCACCTTGAATGGATACAGACACACTGAGCTCCTTTTGTATTTATGATGCGTTCAATATATACCCATCGCCTTTTGAATCCAAATTTTCTTAGGGATCTGATTTTTACAATTAACTTGGTATGATAGAAAACATAACTTGAATAAAAGATCCTTAATTATGATTGATACCCACGCTCACATATATGCGAAAGAATTTGATGAAGACCGAGATTTGGTTGTTCAACGTGCCTTATCACAAGGTATCGATCAGATCTTATTGCCTAACATTGATTTAGACTCTATCGAACCAATGCTAAAAACCGAGGCTGCCTACCCTAATATTTGTCGCTCGATGATGGGATTACACCCTTGTTATGTAAATGCTGATGTTAAGCAAACCCTAGCGACCATCCACTCTTGGTTTGAAAAACACAACTTCATAGCGGTAGGTGAAATAGGTATTGACCTATACTGGGACAAAACCTTTAAAGCCGAACAAGAGATGGCATTCATCACCCAATTAAATTGGGCAAAAGAGATGAAACTGCCGGTAGTGATTCATACTCGTGACTCTATTGAAGAGACATTAACCCTGCTAAAACAAGAGCAAGACGGCTCGTTATCAGGCACTTTCCACTGCTTTGGTGGCTCAGTTGATGAAGCTAAAGCGATCAATGATTTAGGCTTTCACTTAGGTCTTGGTGGAGTTTCTACTTTTAAAAATGGCGGTATGGATAAAATCATTCCACACCTTAATATGGACTATTTAATCTTAGAGACCGATTGCCCATATTTAGCACCAGTACCTCACCGTGGTAAGCGTAATGAGCCTGCATATACGCAGTTGGTTGCTCAACGTGTAGCGGATTTACGTGAGATGAGTCTGGCGGATGTTGATGCGGTTACAACGGCTAATGCTAAAAAACTTTTTGGGATTTAAGAGAAAACAATAGAGTTCAGATCGCTTCGTTTCAGGAAGAATCTATACGCTACGCTAACTAGAGGCTAGACCGCTTCGCTTCTATAAGAGAAAAAGCTGATTCTTTAGCGCTGCGTATAGGCTTTTACTTTGTCCCAAATAAGAAAAACCCCGCTAGACTCTCGTCCAACGGGGTTATAACTTTACTCGCAGCAATCCGGCTACTAATGGTGCTCCATGCATCAAATCCTTGATAGTATACTGATTCCTTCAGTGCATTCCTTTCTCGCCATCCTAGCGGTGTCCTTGATCTTATCCTGATCCGTTAACAATCCGTAGTTAACTCTCTTCGCTTGTTCCTTGAGCGGTGTCCCTTACATCATCCTGATGTGCAGTCCTTTTACCTCAATCCTAGAGGTGTCCATTGTCTTTCCTTAGTAGCAACCATCCTAGTTACTATTGCGTCCATTCAATGTCCGTTTTGCTATCCTTGCCGATTACTAATCCTAAGTAACCGAGTGCCTCATCCTGAAGCGTACCAAATCCTTGGCTAGTTCCTGTTCCGTGTCAGCATCCTTCCGACACCAATAAGATTACGCTTTTCATTATTTTCAGCAATAGACTAAATTCAAACTTTTGCAAAAATAATTATCGCCCTTTTGCTGAAACACACAAAGCAATTAAATATCAACAACTTAAAATATAACTGGTTATATTTATCCATAAATAAAGCGAAAAAGCGCACTTGTTTGTGAGAGATCTCGCACACGGGTGATGGTGTTTTGGGAGTAAGGATTAAGATCGCTTCGCTAGAGGTTTCAGGAGTGAACGTGATAAGTGGTAAATACAGCTAGAAACGATACGCTTCGCTAACTAGAAACTATAAGATCAAGAAAAAATACGGAGCAATTAAACCCTGCATTCACAACCCCTCCTAGCCTCCCCTTATATCGACATTGGTGATCACATAAGGATATTTACTCAAGGGGAGGAACTGTATTGTAAGCGCTGAAATATCCGCACCAAAGAAGGTTCACCCCCTTTCTCTATGAATTACTGGGATCGATAATATCAATATAAGGAGGAGTTAGAGGGGGTTGCTGACACCATAATCTATTAAATTCAGAATCAGCTCTTGCTCTTATAGAAGCGAAGCGTTCTAGTTTCTAGTTTCTAGTTTCTAGTTAGCGCAGCGTATAGGCTTTTATTTTTTTCCAAACAAGAAAAACCCCGCTAGACTCTCGTCTAACGGGGTTATAACTTTACTCGCAGCAATCCGGCTACTAATGGTGCTCCATGCATCAAATCCTTGATAGTATACTGATTCCTTCAGTGCATTCCTTTCTCGCCATCCTAGCGGTGTCCTTGATCTTATCCTGATCCGTTAACAATCCGTAGTTAACTCTCTTCGCTTGTTCCTTGAGCGGTGTCCTTTACATCATCCTGATGTGCAATCCTTTCCCTCAATCCTAGAGGTGTCCATTGTCTTTCCTTAGTAGCAACCATCCTAGTTACTATTGCGTCCATTCAATGTCCGTTTCGCTATCCTTGCCGATTACTAATCCTAAGTAACCGAGTGCCTCATCCTGAAGCGTACCAAATCCTTGGCTAGTTCCTGTTCCGTGTCAGCATCCTTCCGACACCAATAAGATTACGCTTTTGCCTTTTTTCAGCAATAGACTATTTCACTATTTTTGCAAAAAAAAATATGAGAAATTGAAGATAAAAACACAAATTCATATTTTTCAATTAGTTACTAACTTTAAGTAAAAATAAACCCACAAATAAAGCGTTAAATCTCACTCTCTTGTGAGAGATCTCGCACAAGACTCTTCCACTTTGTCTCTATTACTTCTTATAAGCTTAAAATTAAAAGGTGATCCTAGTCACCTTTGTTTTCTAAAGACATAAAAAAAGCGCTGACAGATATCAGCGCTTTTTAGCTATTACTTCTTAGTTCTTAATCAAGCATTACGCTTCATCTTGTTCCATATCATCTTCATTTTTCTCTCTCACATAAAAACGAGAGAAGAACAAACCAAACTCAAACAAAATACACATAGGTACCGCGAGTAGAGTTTGAGAAATAATATCTGGAGGCGTCAGCATCATACCAACAACAAAAGCACCCACGACAATATATGGACGCTTTTCTCTGAGTATTTCAGGAGTCGTTGCTCCTGTCCAGCACAGTAAGATAATGGCAACAGGTACTTCAAACGCAATACCAAAAGCCATAAACAGTGCTAAAACAAAATCAAGATAACTGGCAATATCCGTTGCTACTTGAACCCCTTCTGGTGCAATTGTGGTAAAGAAACCAAACACCAAAGGAAAAACAACAAAGTAAGCGAACGATACGCCGGCATAAAACAATAAAGAGCTTGAGAACAATAATGGCATGATGAGTTTCTTTTCATGCTTATACAGTCCTGGAGCCACAAATGCCCACACCTGATAAAGAATCATAGGTACAGCAACAAATACCGATGCCACCAAAGTCAGCTTTATGGGCGTGAAAAAGGGTGACGCGACATCAGTTGCTATCATCGTTGCACCGGCAGGTAATCTTTCTACCAAGGGTGCAGATAAGAACTCATAAATGTCGTTAGCAAACCAAACCAGACCTAAAAATACTACTATAACGGCAATTAATGCCTTTAATAGACGATTTCTTAGCTCTAGCAGATGAGTTAACAACGGTTGAGAGTGTTCAGCTGATGACATAATTACTCTGCTTTTGTTTTAGAAGTTGAATCAGATACCACCGAAGTTTCTGCATCCACTTTTACTGTGTCTGCTTTTTCTTCTGGTTTTGCATATGGACGAGTGACATCGGCTGCCGCTTGTTTTAACTCTTCAACTGACTTTTTAAGATCAGGTGCTAAGTCTTCCATATTCATCTGTTCTGCTTTACGCAAATTTTCTTGTAACTCTTGTATTTTCAACTCTTGAGACAGCTCATCTTTGACGTTATTCGCCATGCTTTTTGCTGCACTCACAAATTGAACAACCGAACGAATCGCTTTTGGCAAGCGCTCAGGTCCCAATACAACGAGCCCAACAACAGAGATCAGTATCAGTTCCCAAAAACCGATATCAAACACGTGTTATGCCTGCTCTTTGTCGTTTTGCTTTTGTTTTTCTGCTGTTTCTGCTTCTTTTTTCTCTAAGTTTTGAGGAGCAACAAAGTCTGCGTCTTTTTTCGCATCTTTTGCTGTGTCTTCATCGCTTATTGCTTTTTTAAAGCCTTTAACTGCAGAACCCAAATCACTGCCTACACCGCGTAATTTCTTCGTACCAAATAGTAGAATAATAATTACTGCAATAATAAGAAGTTGCCAAATACTAATACCACCCATGCTTATTTCCTCAGCGTGTTAGGGGTTAAAAAATTGCTAAATAGAGTAACGCTTATTAACGATATGCTCGCCAGCTTAATAGCCAAAACGTGACTCCTGTAGCAGCACTAATTGATGCTAACGCAGTAATGTTACTGGTTAATAACACCGCAGAACAAATCAGCAGAGTTGCTCCAACATTAAATAGGAATTGCCCTTTCGCTTGTTGGCGCTTACTTTGACGATAACCTGCGTAGAGTTTATCCATTCGTTGATTGAGAACTTTGCCCTGGCGCAAACTGTCATAAACTAAATCAGGTAGTTCAGGTAGTTTTTCTGCCCAGAATGGCGCTTTCTCAGTCAAAGCAGTCATAAAGGCTGCCGGTCCAATCTGTTTTGCCATCCACGTTTCTAAAAACGGTTTAGCGGTTGCCCATAGATCGAGTTGAGGATAAAGCTGTCGTCCTAATCCTTCTACGTACAATAATGTTTTTTGCAATAATACCAGTTGTGGCTGCACTTCCATATTAAAGCGACGTGCGGTATTAAATAAGTTCAATAGCACGTGACCAAAAGAGATTTCCCCTAATGGTTTAGCAAAAATTGGCTCACACACCATGCGGATCGCAAACTCAAATTCTTCGACATTAGTGTCTGCCGGAACCCAACCTGAATCAACATGCAATTGTGCGACTTTACGATAATCACTATTAAAGAAACCCAGTAGATTTTCAGCTAAATAGCGCTTATCTTCTTTATTGAGTGTTCCAACAATACCACAGTCCAATCCAATCCATTGTGGATTATCTGGATTATCTGGGTTAACGAAAACATTGCCTGGGTGCATATCGGCATGAAAGAAACTGTCACGGAATACTTGAGTAAAGAAGACCGATACACCACGCTCAGCTAATAGCTTCATGTTAGTGCCATTTCTTTCTAGCTGCGCAATGTCTGATACTTGAATACCATAAATACGCTCAGACACCATTAAGTGCTCAGAACTGACATCCAAAATCACCTCAGGAACATACAACTCTTCGCTACCTTCGAAGTTTCGGCGTAGCTGCATTGCATTACTGGCTTCTCTTCTTAAGTCTAGTTCATCCACTAAGGTTTTTTCGTATTCCTCAATCACCTCAATCGGTTTTAAACGACGAGCTTCTGGAACATGTTGCTCAACTAATCTTGCCATGCGATACATTAAACGAATATCTGCTTCTATCACAGGGCGAATATCAGGGCGAATTACTTTCAGAACAATCTCACGTCCCGACTCTTTAAGCTTGGCGGTATGCACTTGAGCAATAGACGCAGACGCTAATGGGATTATATCGAAATCAGTAAACCAGTTTTCTAATGGTCCACCTAGTGATAGTTCCATTTGGTCTTTCGCTAATTGACCATCAAATGGAGCCACTTGATCTTGTAATAGAGCCAACTGATCTGCTAAATGAGGAGGAAAGAGATCACGACGAGTCGACATCATTTGACCGAACTTAATCCAAACAGGGCCAAGCTCTTGTAACGCTAAACGTAAACGTTCACCCAATGGTTTTTCTGGATGTTTGTTTTTAATCCAAAAAAGGCCACGACGTAAACGTTTCGGTAATTGAGTTAACGCATGATCAGGCAGTAATTCATCCAATCCATACTCAAGCTGAACCTTGGTAATATGATATAGGCGTTTTAGCTCTGATGGCGTCATGCGCGCTCCATTGGATTATTGGTTAATAATCGTGTTAAACGTGCATCTAACTCGGATAGTTGAGTTTCAACATCAGACACTTGGTCACAGAAATGTGCGATTTCTAATGGTGCTGGTGCGATTTTCCACTCTTCAGTTAATACTTCTGCCGCATGACGAGTTTGACGAGTGATTTGTTTTTTCACCCAACACGCACTGCCTTTCACGCTACTAACTAACGTATGAGCAACAATATCACCAGTGTATTGAGATAACTTCTCTTCTACATCAGGTTTTAACTCTTCAAGTAACCCTGAAAATTGTTGGGCAAGTTTTAAATCTCCTTCTAATACCAACTTATCTTGTTTGATAAGTTGAGTAATATTGTTTTGATCGCGCAATTGCGGCAGAACAGAAAGATTTAAAGCAAGATAGCAATCAGCTTGGCCTTCAAACTTAGAAAGAATATCAACTTGTAGATGGCTAAAGACAAAGAAAAGATCCTTGTTCACTTCATTTAAATGAACATGAATAATTTTGCCTTTTAAGCGCAATAAAGCGACTTTACTATCCGGTGATTCTTTCAACAGAGTGTTTAACCCTGTTTCCATCACACCTGTTACAAACGGTTCTAATGGCATCGTTTTATCCTTTAAAACTTGTAACCACGGTGCAATGCAACAATACCACCGGTTAGGTTATAGTAATTTGCTTGTTCAAAACCCGCGTCTTCCATCATGCTTTTTAAGGTTTCTTGATCTGGGTGCATACGAATAGATTCAGCTAAATAACGGTAGCTTTCAGCATCATTCGCGATCAGTTCACCCATTTTAGGAAGCAAATGGAAAGAGTACGCATCATAGATTTTCGATAATGGTTCAATGATTGGTTTTGAGAACTCTAAGACCAATAGACGACCGCCCGGCTTTAATACACGGAACATAGAACGTAAGGCTTTATCTTTATCCGTTACGTTTCGTAGGCCAAAGCTAATCGTAATACAATCAAAGAAATCATCTGGGAATGGCAATTCTTCGGCGTTCGCCTGTACGTAATTTACGTTACCAACAATACCCATATCGCGTAATTTATCACGACCAACGTTCAACATTGAGTTGTTGATGTCCGCTAAAATCACTTGGCCTGTATCACCAACAATACGTGAGAATTTAGCCGTAAGGTCACCAGTACCACCAGCTAAATCAAGAACTTTATGACCAGGACGTACGCCACTGCAATCAATCGTGAATCGTTTCCATACGCGATGCACACCACCAGACATAAGGTCATTCATGATGTCGTATTTTGCGGCTACAGAGTGAAATACTTCCGCAACTTTCGCAACTTTCTCGTCTTTCGCGACTGTGGTAAAACCGAAGTGTGTTGTTTCTTCAGGCGCTTGCATCTTGTCCGTCATTTTAAGTCCTCTAGAGATTGTACGCTAAATCCCGATACTCTGAATTCAGCAGCGCTCTAGTCTACTTTATCCAAGCCATTATCACCAAGTGTTTGCATCGTATCTGCTTCAAAAGATTGCTCAATAAATTTACGATTTATATCTCGCTTTACTTCAACACCTAGCTCTTTAAAGCTTTCAGCCTGACGAATAAGATTACCACGCCCACTTGCCAGTTTATTCATTGCACCTTGGTAGCTTTGATTGGCTTTATCTAATGAACCACCCACAGCTTCCATATCATCAACAAACAAACGCATTTTGTCGTATAGCTTACTGGCGCGATCGGCAATGATTTTTGCGTTTTGGTTTTGTCTCTCGTTACGCCATAAATTGCTAATAGTTCTTAGCGCTACGAGTAAAGTTGTAGGACTTACAATTATAATATTCTGTTCCATGGCATCTGATATCAACGAGGGATCCGCTTCAATAGCTACTTGGAATGCTGGCTCTACAGGAATAAACATTAAGACATAATCAAGACTACGTAAGCCATTTAACTTATGATAATCCTTTTTACTTAATCCACGTAAATGAGCACGAATGGCCATCAAGTGTTCATCCAGCGCTTGCTCTTTTTGATTAAAGTCGTCGCTGTTAAAAAATCGCTCATACGCCACTAAGGTCATTTTTGAATCGACCACGACATCTTTCTCATCAGGTAAGTGAACAATCACATCGGGATAAAAACGCTTACCGTCTTCGTCATCCATACTGACTTGAGTATCGTATTCATGGCCTTCTCGTAAGCCTGATTCTTGCAGTACACGAGCAAGGACAACTTCACCCCAACTACCCTGCTGTTTATTGTCACCTTTAAGGGCATTGGTCAGGTTTACCGCCTCTTGTGTCATTCGTTCATTCAGCTGTTGTAAGCTACGAATTTCATGCACCAAAGTGTGGCGTTCTTTCGCTTCAAAACCAAAGCTGTCGTTAACCTGTCTTTTAAATCCTTCGAGCTGTTCTTTTAAAGGTGACAGCAAGCCCTCTAAACTGACTTTGTTTTGCTCATCAACGGTTTTGGTTTTTTGTTCAAATAACTGATTCGCTAAGTTTTCAAACTGCTGCTTTAAGCGCAACTCTGCACGCTCTAGCATCTCAAGTTTTTCTTGGCTCGATTTACGCTCTTCTTCATGACGCGCTTCTTGCTCTCGCAGTTCCGCTTCTACATTGGAATTGGCTTGGCGTGAAAACTCTAATTGTTGAGTTAAAAATTCTTTCTCTTTTTGGATGGCTTCAAAATAACGCAGCTTTTCCATGGCAGCCATTAAACGACCATGAGATTGTTTTTGCTCTTGGGCAAGCTTATCTCTTTCGAGATCCAATTCATCCAACTCACTTTGTTGTTTCTCTAATTGCAGATTGAGTTGGTTTAATTGAGTTGATGCGAGTTTTTTTTCTGATTCTAATTCATGCTCTAATAAGGCTAATTCTTGTTGATTACGACTTTTTGTTAGTACATGTGCAACGGCATAAGCAATGCTTGCCCCGGCAAAACCAAACAATAAGTGCCCACCAAATTGATTAAAAAATTCCATAACTCACTCAATACAAAAACTTATTCTTATAGGATATTTTGATACTGGATAAATGTCCAGTTAACACTATTTATCAAGCGCAGGTACACTCCTGATCTAAATGGATTTCTAACTGAGAATAATAACAATGAATGAACGTCGTGCTTTAGGCTTTGGAATAGCTGCGGTTCTCTTATGGTCAACTGTAGCAACCGCTTTTAAAATCACTTTAGAACACTTTACCCCGACCCAAATGCTCACCATTGCCAGTGCCGTTTCTATTCTTGCACTAGCGGGTGTTGCGGCTTACCAAAAAACCTTATCGCAATTAGTGAATACCTTCGTTGCCAACCCTTTGTACTACATTTTACTTGGCGCGATTAATCCACTGGCTTATTACTTGGTTCTCTTCAAATCTTACGATTTATTACCGGCTTCTCAAGCGCAACCAATCAACTACAGCTGGGCAATCACACTGACTTTAATGGCGGCGGTTTTTCTTGGTCAAAAAATACGTAAACAAGATTGGATTGCTTGTGTTCTTGGCTATGCTGGTGTGATTGTTATTGCCACTAAAGGCGATGTATTAGGCTTAGAGTTTGACAGTCCTTTAGGTGTTGGATTGGCTCTCGTTTCAACCTTATTGTGGGCGAGTTACTGGATTTTAAATGCAAAAAATAAAGCGGATCCTATTTTAGGGCTATTACTTGGCTTCTTGGTTGCACTTCCGGTTGCGATTGGGTTGAGTATCTATGAAGGTGCACCTTGGGCACAAATCCCAATGAGTGGTTGGCTAGCGGTGTCTTATGTCGGCTTGTTTGAGATGGGCATAACGTTTGTATTGTGGTTATCAGCACTGCGTTTAACTCAAAATACAGCGCGTATCAGTAACCTGATTTTTGCTTCTCCGTTTATCTCTTTATTACTATTGGCAAATATCATTGGTGAAGAGATCCATCCATCAACATTGATTGGCTTGGTTATGATTGTGTGTGGATTATTAGTTCAGCAATTTTATGGTAAGAAAAAAGAGACAGAGATTGCAATTGAAAGTGAATAGATAACGGTTTATCAGGCACAAAAAAAGCAGCGTTTATTCGCTGCTTTTTAATTTGTGTGACTTATTTATATTAAGCGCAAACTATTTGCTTGATAAATAAGCTTGAAAATCTTCTAAAGAGACGCCTTCTTTGGCCATTTCTTCGGCTAATTTTTTTGTTGTTTCGCCTTTGCGCTCTTCAATTACCACTTGGAATTGGTAAATAAGATCACGCAATGTTGGTACAGACACTTGTCGTGCAGCACTTCGTACTCGTTCTTGGCTTTGATTACCAAGTTCTGAAAGAAGTCGACCAAACATAAGTTTCTCTGGCGACTCTTCCATCTGCTCTAGAACACGAGCCATTTCAATAATAGACATCGACATTGCGTGTTTTGCCCTGTTTTTATAATAAACCAATAATAATCTAAGTGCTGAATATACACTGAAACGAAAACTAACTGAATATATTAAAAGCCAAAAGCGCTCTATTTATGTACAAATTATGCGATTAACCTCAATCGATACAAGGTCACATTAGATAATAGAGAGTTCAACTTACTCCGCTATTTTCTCTGAATGCCATACTTTGCCTTTTTTGCTTAATAGGATCAGCAAGCCTGGGATAAGAAACCACATCATTAGCGTTAAAAGCTGTGCAGAAGGGAGTGCTAATCTTTGCATTGTGCCAACAATGACGCCTGCACCACTCATTTGGAACAACCCTAATAATGCAGCAGCAGTGCCCGCTCTATCACCAAAAGGTGCTAATGCTTTACCTGCCGCCGAACCCAGTACCCATGCGAAGCCTACTGACGAGAAGAAAATCGGGATCATAAACGCCCAAGCTTGCTGAATATGTTGGAACCCTAGCATTAGTCCGCCAGCGACAATAAGTACGCTCAAGCCAAAAAGGAGTGCTTTTCGAGTTCCGAATCTGATCATAAATTTAGGTGCTGCAAAACACGCCGCGATATTTAATACCGCATTTACCGCAAACCAATTAGTAAATTCTTGCATTGTCAGCCCAAGCTTATCAATCAGAAATACTGGTGCAGAAGTAACGTAAGCTAAGATAACTCCCATCGCTAACATACATAAGGTTGCGTGGAATAAGAATGTTGGATGCTGTAGTACCGACCAGTAACGAGATGGGCTGATTAAACGCCCTGTTTGTACTGTATCTGTCGGTTTTGTTTCTTTGTAATTAATCGCAATCAACGCTAGAGCGACAAGTGCAAATCCGGCCATAAAACTGAAGTTTGAACGCCAGCCAAAATGAATGGTTAAGTAACTGCCCAAAATAGGTGCTAATGCCGGAATAAAGCAGATTGCCCCATTAAGGTAACTGATCATTCGACCGCTTTTTTCTGCACCAAACGAATCACGTACCGAAGCAAAAGCAGCAACTGAAGTCGCACAGGCACCAAAACCTTGCAGTAATCGAGCGATGAGCAGCATTTCCATTTCTTGAGCTGAATACGCAAGTGCAGCACTCAAGCCATAAATAACAATACCCGTTAAGGCTATTGGTCGACGTCCATAGCGATCAGCCAATGGGCCCGCAAATAATTGCCCAAGACCCATACTAAACATAAACCACGTAATGGTATCTTGACCTAATGTTGAAGCCACTTGAAATTCACTTACCATTAAAGGTAAGGCAGGAAGATAGATATCAATCGCTAATGGGCTAAATAAAACCAAAATAACCATTAAAGCGATAATCTTTTTATCTGATTGTTGCGTTGGTAGTGCAGAAACTGGCGTGTGCATGTGTAACTCCTAAAATAGTCAGTGGAGTGTACGTAATTAGAGATATGAACAGAAATGGTTTATATTCAGATCTAACATTCTGTTTTGGAATATCTCTATGTTTTTTGAAAAGCTGAGTAAAGTCGATCTGAACTTACTACTGACTCTCCATTTGTTATTGGAAGAAAAAAGCGTCACACGTGCAGCTCAACGCCTCTGTTTAAGCCAGTCTGCGGTGAGTAAAAACTTAGCGAAATTACGTGAACAATTTAACGACCCTCTATTTACTCGTACCGCTTACGGTCTGCAGCCCACAGCTAAGGCTCGTAACCTTCAGGTACAGTTGCACACACTATTAAGTCATTTAGAAAGTATTACCGAGTCAGCCACATTTGACCCTCAACACAGCCATTACCGCTTTCGTGCAGGCTTAGTTGAAAGTACTTATCCATTGCTTTTGCCACACTTCATGTCCTACATTTTAAATGAAGCGCCTAATGTCATGCTCGATACCCATGCATGGGATGCCCATACTTTAAAGAAATTGCAATCTGGCGAAATGGACATTGGTATTACAGGTAAAGATTTAGACCCAAAATACGCCAACATCACAATGCAAATGCCTGCTGATATTCGAGGCCAAGAGATTTATCGAGATAGCCAAATGTGCTTGGTTCGTCAAGACCATCCGGTACTCACTCAAGAATGGACATTAGATACTTACCTTCAACAACGTCATGTTCAAGTGCGCTGTGATGGTAAAGATCAGTGGTTACTTGATTACAAATTAGCTGATAAAGGATTGGAACGAAGCATTGGTATCATAGTGCCTGATTTTAACAGTGCAGCCAGTTTATGTACCCATACTGATTTGGTGTTCACCGCCCCAAGTCACTTTATTAAACTGGTCGCTAAGCAATTAAATTTGGTCGTATTGCCTCTACCAACAGAGTTACCACAAATGGCCTACACACTTTTTTGGCATCAACAAAAAGACAATGATGCTGCCAATTGTTGGCTACGCAATATCATTATCAGCCACTGCCAAGATTTATCAGCATCAACAATTGCAGATACTCAATAAAAGCGCTAGGTTATAGCTCGAATACAAATAACGCTTTCTGCCTCGACACGACACGGACAGAACAATAATAAGGACTATCCAGATGCATCCTCAAACTTCTCAACGCATTGAGCAACTTCGCTCTTGGCTTGCACAACAAGATTTCGACGCCCTAATCATTCCACATGAAGATGAATTTTTAGGTGAGTACATTCCTGAACATAATGAACGTCTATTATGGGCAACAGGATTTACAGGCTCTGCTGGTGCCGCGGTTATCACGAAAGATAAAGCCGCCATTTTTGTTGATGGTCGTTATACCGTTCAAGTTCGCAAACAAGTACCTGCAGATGTATTTGAATATCGTCACCTGCACGAAGAACCATTATTAGAATGGATTAAAGAAACTCTAAATACTGGCGCAAAAGTAGCGATTGATCCTCGTATGCATACCGCTCAATGGTTAAAAAATGCAGCACAAACCGTTGAAGGTGCAGTGACATTAGAAACCGTAAGTAACAACCCAATCGATCTTATTTGGAATGACCGTCCAGACGTTAAAGTCTCGGATGTTCGTTTAATGGAGTTGGAACTGGTTGGTCAATCAAGCACTGATAAACGCAAACAAATCGCTCAAGCAGTCGCAAAGAAAAATGCGAATGCTGCTTTATTAACGCAATTAGATTCAATCTGTTGGCTATTGAATGTACGTGGTTTAGATGTATCTCGCCTACCAGTACTTCTGTCTCATGCCATCATTCATGCTGATGAAACAGTCGACTTCTTCTTAGACCCAGCTCGTCTTCCTGTAAATTTCAGTGAGCATGTAGGCCAAGGTGTGCGAGTTCATCACCCAGAAGCACTGCAATCAACATTAGAATCACTTTCAGGTAAGAAAGTAATGGTTGATTCAGCAACATCAAATGCGTGGATGTCATTAGTACTTGCCGATGCAGGCGCAGAACTTATCGAAGCGGTTGATCCATGTTTACTGCCAAAAGCAGCAAAGAATGAAACAGAAAAAGCAGGAATGAAAGCGTGTCATATTCGTGATGGTGCGGCGATGGTTAAATTCCTAACTTGGTTTGACGCTGAAGTTGAATCAGGCACCCTGCATAATGAAGCGGTATTAGCCGACAAACTACAAGCCTTCCGTGAAGAAGATGAAACACTGGCCGATTTAAGCTTTGATACAATATCAGCGGCTGCCGGCAATGCGGCAATGTGTCATTACAATCATGAGAACCAACCAGAGCCAGGTCAGCTACAAATGAATAGCTTGTATCTTGTTGATTCAGGCGGTCAGTACCCAGATGGCACAACCGACATTACTCGTACACTGCCAGTTGGTACACCAAGTGATGAAATCAAACAGCAATTCACCTTGGTACTAAAAGGTCATATTGGTTTGGCTTCAGCTCGATTCCCTAAAGGCACCTGCGGTCATCAATTAGATATCCTTGCTCGTCAACATTTGTGGGCTCAAGGCTACGATTACGATCACGGCACGGGTCATGGTGTGGGTCACTTCTTAAGTGTTCACGAAGGTCCGCAAGGCATTTCTAAGAAAGTAAATACTGTCGCTCTACTTCCAGGCATGGTTTTATCTAATGAACCAGGTTATTACCGTGCAGATGAGTTTGGCATTCGTATTGAAAACTTAGAGTTAGTGGTTGAGATTGAAACTAAGGGTGATTTCTCTGTACTTGGTTTTGAATCATTAACACGTTGCCCTATCGATAAGCGTTTAATCAATGTTGATATGTTGAACCGCCCAGAACTTACTTGGTTAAACAATTATCACCAAAAAGTATGGGATGAAGTAAGCCCATTAGTTGAAGGTGATGTAAAAGAGTGGCTAAAACAAGCAACAGCAGAGTTACGTTACGAAGGTTAACTGCCGATTAACTCTACCGTTTAAATAAACTTAAATGTCACTTTTTACAGTGGCATTTTTTTTGAAACAAATAAAGGTTCCACGTGAAACACCTTTAACTTCACGCTTTCACTGCAACATAATGTATCGAACCTAAGACTATTCCGCACAGCATCTCATTAGTGATATTTCACTCAATACAACTAATACAGAACGATAAACCGATCACATACAGTTAATCCATTATAAGTAATCCTTCCCTTCGAATTTAAAGGAATATAGGACTACACATAATGAAAAAAACTCTGTTAACTCTTACTGTTTCAAGCCTTCTTTTTAGTGCATCATCAATCGCCTCCGCGCCAAACACCGACTTAAATTTGATGCCATATCCTCAATCAGTAGAGTTAAAATCAGGTCAGCTAGCCATTAACCACAACTTCAGTATTTATATTGATGGCTATAAATCTGAACGCATTCAACAATTAGCGCAACGTATCATTCAGCGTGTAGAAGCTCAAACAGGATTACCATTACTGACACCGTTTGCAACCTCAAAAAAGGAAGCCACATTCGTTATTGATGTTAGCAAGGCAGCAAAAAACAAAATTCAAGACATCAATATTAATGAGTCATACGAGTTAACCATTAATAAAAACCAAATCGTTTTAGAGTCAGAACGCCCTTACGGTGCGATTCGTGGCGCAGAAACCTTTCTTCAATTAATTAACACCACCAAAGACGGTTACTTCGTTCCTCAAATTAATATTGAAGATGAACCTCGCTTTCCATGGCGTGGCGCATCATTTGACTCCTCTCGTCACTTTGTCACCATCGACACAATTAAACGTCAAATCGACGGCTTTGCTTCAGCAAAAATGAATGTCTTCCATTGGCACTTATGGGATGACCAAGCTATCCGAATTCAAATCGAAAGCTATCCGAAATTATGGGAGAAAACCGCGGACGGTGACTTCTATACGAAAGATGAAATCAAAGACGTTGTTGAATACGCACGCCTACGCGGTATTCGAGTGATCCCAGAAATCTCACTACCAGGTCATGCTTCAGCAGTTGCACACGCTTACCCTGAATTAATGTCTGGTGAAGGCAAACAATCGTATGACCAACAACGAGCTTGGGGTGTATTTGTTCCTCTAATGAATCCAATTAATCCTGAACTCTATGTCTTCTTCGACAAAGTATTCAGTGAGGTGACTGAACTCTTCCCTGATGAGTATATTCATATTGGTGGTGATGAACCAAACTACCAACAATGGAGTGACAATAAAGAAATCCAAGCATTCATCAAAGAGAATAATATTGATGGCAACCGTGGTCTACAGTCATACCTAAATGCACGTATTGAAAAAATGCTGAACAGCAAAGGTAAAAAAATCATGGGTTGGGATGAGATTTGGCATAAAGACCTACCAACCTCAATTGTGATTCAAAGCTGGCGTGGTCATGACAGTATTGGTCGTGCAGCAAAAGAAGGCTATGCCGGATTACTATCAACCGGCTTCTATTTAGATCAACCACAACCAACAAGCTACCATTACCGCAACGACCCTATGCCAAAGGGCCCGCAAGTCGATGACCAACTGAACACGGGTGAAACATTCGAAACCTACACTTGGCAGAAACCAAGAGGCAAAGGTGGCCCGCGTAAAGGAACGCTAACCATCATTACTGATAAGAATGGTGATGCTCGTGCCTTTACCGATTACAACGGCAAGTCACGTGCAAAAGTCGATATCATTGAATACACCAAAGGTGAATCATTCCGTGGTCACTTTGATAACTTCATGTCTTACACTGAATTTAACCTAACCTTTGATAGCGGCAGTATTGAAAAAGCGAGCTACCAACTTGTTGGTAATGTTCGTTGGCCAACCACAGGTGAAATGACAGCAAGTTCATCAATCAAAAACTCAGAGATCCCAGCACCTAATGGTGGTTACCCTGTTGCTTTAGATAAAGATGAGCAAAAACTGATTCTTGGTGGCGAAGCGGCTATCTGGGCAGAGAACTACGATGACCTAACTGTTGAAGGTCGCATTTGGCCTCGAACTTATGCAGTTGCTGAACGCTTATGGTCTGCTGAAGCGCTTACCGATGAAGACAGTATGTATCAACGTCTTCAAGCTATGGATAACTGGGCAACCATTTCTGTTGGCTTACAGCATCAAACCAACAGCTATAAACAGTATCTACGTATTGCTAACGGCGGTGATGTCTCTGCATTAATGAGCTTTGCAAACTACGCAGAACCTGCGCAGTACTACGCTCGAAACTGGGCTAAGTTTAATTCAACCGAACCTAAGGGTGAACTATACAATCAATATGAAAGATTGAATCGTTTTGCTGACGCTGTTCCTGTAGAAAGCTTCGCGGTACTAGATATGATGAAACTGGCAGAAACGGCAGTAAACAATAAAGCTGATTTAAAAGCGCTGAAGCAGCACTATCAAACTGTTCTAGAGAGTGCACAAACATCAGAAGTGATCTTTAACAACAATATCGCTTCTCTTGATACTGCACCGTTAGCAGCAAAACATATCGAAGTAGCAACAGCAGCATTAGCGGTTATTCAAGAGCTTGAAAAAGGTAAGAAGCCGACATCAAAGCAACTGGATAATCTATTAACGATCACTACCAATGCATCAGGAATGTATGATGAGATGATTGTCGCTATCGTGCGTCCAACAGAAGAGTTGGTTCGTCAATTACGCAAATAAACATTAATTAACTAACTTAAAATCAAAGTAATCAAACCATATAAAGTACCACTCAATATAGAGTGGTACTTTTTATTTACTGAGTAGCCAAACACACTCGATCACCGTTTCACTTTGAAAGCGACATTTCTTTCAGTCCACAGTAAAGCTCCGCTCCCAGTCTTTCCATACAGGCTCAAACCCTCTAGCCTGAACAGCTTCTGCAACCGCTAAAGCAGAACGCTCATCACTGATAGAAAACTGCTCTAACTCTTCATTGTCATTAGCATACCCACCCGGTTGAGTTTTTGATGCAGCAGACACAGAAGTGATCCCTAAAGGTAATACATTATCTCTAAAGTGTTCTGACTCCCTAGTAGACAGCGATAGCTCAACCTCTGAATTGAATAAACGGTAAGCACAAATTAATTGTACAAGCTGTTTATCATTCATGAGTGATTTAGGTTGAAATGCCCCTTCGCATGGACGTAACCTTGGAAACGAAATTGAATAACGAGTTTGCCAATATCGACGCTCTAAATAATCCAAATGTGCAGCAACAAAAAAACAATCCGTTCGCCACTCTTCTAACCCAATAAGAGCACCAATTCCAATTTTGTCTATCCCCGCTTTCGCTAATCTATCTGGTGTTTCTAAACGATATTCAAAGTCCATTTTATTACCACGAAGATGATGCTCCGCATACGTCGATGGGTGATACGTTTCTTGATAAACCATCACCGCATCTAAGCCTAAGGTTTTTAATTCTGCGTACTCGTCTTGCTCAAGCGGCTGAACTTCCATTGCCAAGTAATTAAACGACTGCTTTATTTGTGGTAATGTTTGACGAAAGTAATTCATCCCGACTTTGGTTTCATGTTCACCCGTTACCAAAAGAACACTATCAAAGTTCATCGTTTTAATTGCTGAAATTTCTTGTGCTATTTCGTCTTGATTAAGGGTCTTTCTCTTAATTCGATTCTCCATTGAAAAACCACAATAAGTACATGCATTGGCACATAGATTAGAAAGATAGAGAGGGATATAAAACCCAATAGTATGCCCAAAGCGTTGGCGAGTTAAGCGCGCAGATTCTTGAGCCATAAGTTCAAGATAACTTTCCGCTGCAGGAGAAATCAACGCTTTAAAATCCTCAAGATCACGTTTAGGTTTATTCAGTGCTCGCTCTACATCATCAGCCGTTTTACTATAAATTGAGAGTTTCACCTCATCCCAATTCAGCTTTTTCCACTCATCGGTAAATGTCATTTTCACTCACCTTATCAATCTAAAAATGCAGTCAATGGACTGGAAGCAACTGCTTGAGTATTTACGGAGGCTAAGCCATTCTCGTAAGCCAGTCGTCCTGACTGAACCGCTAACTTAAAAGCCGTCGCCATCGCAATAGGATTTTTGGCTGCTGCAATCGCCGTATTCACCAGCACTGCGTCTGCTCCCATTTCCATCGCAAACGCAGCATGAGATGGCGCACCGATACCGGCATCAACCACAACAGGTACGCGAGCTTGATCAATAATAATTTCTAAAAAGTCACGACTTGCAATGCCTTTATTCGAACCAATGGGAGCCCCTAGAGGCATCACTGCAGCACAACCCACTTCTTCTAAACGCTTGCACAAAACAGGATCAGCATGGCAATACGGTAAGACGATAAAACCTTGACGAACTAATTCTTCTGCTGCTTTTAATGTTTCAATTGGATCGGGCATTAAATACTTAGGGTCTGGATGAATCTCTAATTTTAGCCAATTGGTTTGCAGGGCTTCTCTGGCAAGTTGAGCAGCAAAAATAGCTTCTCTAGCGTTCTTCGCTCCTGACGTATTCGGCAATAGATTAATACCAGCATCAACAATTGGTTTTAATATATTGTCTTCAGGGTTATTCACCTCCACACGTTTCAGCGCCATGGTCGCCAATTCAGAGCCCGACTCTATTAATGATTTTTGCATTATGCCTGAGTTGGGAAACTTTCCGGTTCCAGTAAACAAACGTGATGAAAAAGATTTACCGGCAATGATTAATGAGCCACTCATGTTAGCCTCCTGCTATCGCTTGAAATAATGAAATGCTTTCGCCATCAGAAAGACCACGGGTTTGCCACTCTGATCTTGGGATTATTTGATTGCTCATCGCTAATGCGCACCCTTGAGTATCAACCTTATGCAGGGCAAGAAAAGAGTGAATGGAGTGTGTTTTCTCTACTCGATAAACCACATTATTCAGCTCTATTGTTATTAGATTACTCACAAATAAACTCTCCATTAATACATTCTTGGCTCTGCAATGTTTCACGTGAAACATGAGGGTGCTGTTGGGATCGACAACAAACAGAACAAGTGTTGTCTTTAGGGATATCAATACAAGACCATTGAAGTGATCTGCCATCAAATTGATGAATCGAACTCCACTTAACCCAACTTGGCTGAGTGAGATACTTGATGGTTTCTAACGCCTGTAGGTTGCCAATCATGCCAACCACAGGACCGATAATGCCAAATGACTGACAGTTTTGTGTTTGCTGACTTTCTGTAAATGGAAACAAGCAATGGTAGCAAGCCGATGCATTTTGATTATCCTGTTGCTGATTAGAGAACAACATCAGTTGTCCTTGCCACCCGATTGCCGCACCAGAAATAAGCGCTACTCCGTTTTTTACACAAGCAGCATTAATCTCATGACGCGTAAATAAGTTATCGCTACAGTCGAGAACGACATCGACTTGAGTCAGAAAGCGAGATAATTCAGGTTCAGATAAATGATGATTGATAACCTCAACCGTAACTGCATTGTTTAGATCTTTTATCTGCTGCGCCATAGCAATCGCTTTGTTCTGAGCGATATTCGATTTACGATAAATAACTTGTCGCTGTAAGTTACTCAATTCAAGTTTATCGCCATCAGCGACAATCAAGGTCCCTATGCCAGCAGCAGCTAAGTACATTCCAACGGCAGAGCCAAGCCCTCCACAACCAATCATCAATACTGTGCTATTTCTTAATGATAACTGCCCTTTTTCACCAATATCAGGCAACATGACTTGACGGCTATAGCGGAGGAAGTCTTGATCATTGAGCCCCTCCATTAATAAATTACTCATAAGTAGCCTCGACATTTTTCTTCTCTCTTGGCTTAGCAAGAATAGCGGTAAACTGAGTTATAACTTCTTCGACATTGCTAGCCTGAGTAATCGCGCGAACTACCGCAATACTGTCTACACCGGTTTGCCACACTTGCTCTGCGACCGTAAGATCAATGCCACCAATAGCAACGGTTGGAGTATCACCTGCTAACTGTTGGTTTTTTGCTAGGTTAACTAGGCCTTGCGGTTGTGATGGCATATCTTTCGTGGGTGTAGGAAATATATGTCCAAGCGCTAAGTAACTAGGATTGAGATCTTTCACTTTCAATAGCTCACTGTCATCATGAGTAGATAACCCCAAGCAAATGCCAGCATCTGATATTGCCTGCAGATCAGCGATTTCTATATCTTCTTGTCCAAGGTGAATTCCAAATGCCTTGTGTTTAATGGCTAGCTGCCAATAGTCATTAATAAACACTTGAGCATCATATTGACGGCCAAGTTCGATTGCTTTGATTACCTGCTCTTCTATGTCTGCTTGTTCTGGATTCTTAATTCGTAATTGAACCGTTTTCACCCCAAGGCTAAGCACGGTTTTAATCCATGACACATCATCAACCACGGGGTAAAGACCAAATTTATTTCTATCAATCGCAGGAAAAGTATACATACTCATCTCTCCTCAAACCTTCGATAAACAAGCGATGTTTCACGTGAAACACCACTTACTATTTATTACTACATCTTCAATATTGATTTAAAAGAAAGATAATGAGCTATTCCGTTTCTATCGCAGGATGATAAAGTTCAGAACCTGACGCTTTAAACTCTTCTGATTTCTGACGCATTCCTTCAAGTGGATCATCAATCATTTTGATCTCAATCGCTTGGTCTAATGCGACTTGATCGATATCTTTGGCGTACTCACGAACCTCTTGTGAAATTTTCATTGAACAGAATTTAGGTCCACACATTGAACAGAAGTGAGCAACCTTGCCAGACTCTTGCGGCAGTGTTTCATCATGAAATTCACGCGCGGTGATTGGATCAAGAGAAAGATTAAATTGGTCTTCCCAGCGGAATTCAAAACGGGCTTTTGATAAGGCGTTATCACGGATTTGAGCTCCCGGATGACCTTTAGCTAAATCCCCTGCGTGTGCTGCTAACTTATAAGTAATCAAGCCAGTCTTCACATCATCTTTATTTGGTAAGCCTAAATGTTCTTTTGGCGTCACATAACACAACATGGCACAGCCATACCAACCAATCATGGCAGCACCGATACCTGATGTAATATGATCATACCCCGGAGCAATATCTGTGGTTAATGGACCTAAGGTATAAAATGGCGCTTCATGGCAATGCTTCAATTGCTCGTCCATGTTCTCTTTAATCATATGCATCGGAACATGGCCAGGGCCTTCGATGATCACTTGAACATCGTAATCCCACGCAACTTTGGTTAGCTCACCTAACGTTCTTAATTCAGCAAATTGTGCTTCATCGTTAGCGTCGGCAATTGAACCCGGACGTAAGCCATCGCCCAAAGATAAGGCAACATCGTACTTAGCACAGATTTCACAGATCTCGCGAAAGTGCGTATATAAGAAGCTTTCTTGGTGATGAGCCAAACACCACTTCGCAATGATTGAGCCACCGCGCGAAACAATACCCGTCACTCGCTTTGCCGTCATTGGAACATAACGAAGCAGTAAACCGGCGTGAATCGTAAAATAATCAACGCCCTGTTCGGCTTGCTCAATTAAGGTATCTCGCATCACTTCCCAGTTTAGGTTTTCAGCAACACCATTTACTTTTTCTAACGCTTGATACATTGGAACGGTGCCAATGGGTACCGGACTATTACGTAGAATCCACTCACGAGTTTCATGAATATTTCGACCAGTAGACAAATCCATTACGGTATCGCCGCCCCAACGCGTTGACCAAACTAGTTTTTCGACTTCTTCTTCAATTGATGAACTGACAGACGAATTACCAATATTGGCGTTAACTTTAATTAAGAAGTTACGACCAATGATCATTGGCTCAGCTTCTGGATGGTTTATGTTTGATGGGATAATAGCGCGGCCTTCTGCCACTTCTTTACGCACAAATTCAGGAGTGATTTCTTTAGGTAAGTTAGCCCCAAAACTGTGTCCGGGGTGTTGATGATTTAACTGCTCATCTGCAAACTTTTGACGTCCCATGTTTTCACGGATCGCAATATATTCCATCTCAGGCGTAATTATTCCCTGACGCGCATAATGCAGTTGGGTAACACATTGACCTTGTTTAGCACGACGGATAGCTGGCAGGTTTCCATAACGAAGTTCGTCTAAGGTATCATCTGCCAATCGTTCTTGAGAATAAACCGAACTAACCCCATTCAACATTTCTGTATCACTGCGCTCTTCAATCCAACGCTCACGCAATTTCGGTAAACCTTGATAAACATCAATCTCATAGTTTGGGTCAGTATAAACACCAGAAGTGTCATAAACTTGAATAGACTCATTTGGCGTTAGTGTCGGATTCTCTTTTGTCCCACCAACTAAACTGTCAGCCAAAGCAATTTCACGCATAGGTACGCGAATATCTGAACGAGAACCTTCAATATAGACTTTACTTGAATTTGGGTATGGTTGAACCGACAGCGATTCAATATTGGTTTTAGCATCTAAACGTGCTTGTTTGCGACTTGACGACATAGCAAAATTCCTTGATAAAAATAGAATAATTGCTTGTCGGATTTGAGTTGTAGCAAGAGGTTCTTAGTTTAAGATACAACAGAGAATAGACCTGCATATCTGTATGTTATGAATTACACAAATAAATTAAAGCCAAAATTCAGCTACGATTTATCATTAAATAATTCGGTTAGTGATTAACAAACTAAGATAAAAAATATCTCTTGTTCCCTTCGCAGGTATTAGCCTGATCAGGTTCTACGGATCCCGCAACGCGGTCTCAGCTCGTACTATAAAAGTACTAAGCACTCCGACAAGTTTCTTTCAGATCTTCCTAATGAAAATCTGAATGTGTCCGGAGTATAAAGAAAGTACAGAGGAAATGAAATGGAAGAGAAGGAAGTTATCAAGTGGTTGGCTGAGTTTGTGAGTGAACGCATATTGAGCTTTGTATATAACAATTCATATTGAACCTTGTGTGCTTCGCAACAAAAAACCACCTTTGTCATCCGCAGCTCTTACACCATCAAATACAATGTTCTTTTTTGTGGAGAAGCACATTAGGTTCTAAACACACCATCATTACATACTGAACCTTGTGTGCTTCGTAACAAAAAACACCTTTGTCATCCGTAGCTCTTACACCATCAAATACAATGTTCTTTTTTGTGGAGAAGCACATTAGGTTCTAATCTAAACCAATACGTTTCACGTGAAACATTAAAACTATTTTTTACTCAACTTGTTTGCCAAATGCTTTAGCCACGAAGAGTTATGTTCGCGGTAAGAGCCAATTTTATTAGAACCATCATGATCGCGGCCATGCTCTAACGTTTTAGATACAGCCACACGCTGAGAAGAATAAATACCCGTATGACCACTAAAGTAATATGCGGTATAACACGCTAACGCAAAGTAAGGTAAGTAATCCGCGCCAAACAGCTCAACCCCCATAATAGTACAAGCCAACGGTGTATTAGTAGCTGCTGCAAATACCGCTAAGAACCCTAACGCCGCAAACAGGTCAACAGGAGCACCCATCACCCAAGCAAGGAAATTACCTAAGGTCGCGCCAACAAAGAACAGAGGTGTTACCTCACCACCTTTATATCCTGCCGCTAATGTGATCGCCGTTAAGAGTAGTTTTAAAATCCAACTATACCACTCAGCCCCACCAGCACTGAATGCCGAAGTAATACTCACACCACCATCACGACTTGGATAAACACCAATACCAATGTAATCGTAATTACCAATTAACTGCGTAATAGCAATAACCATTAAGCCACCAACAACTACGATTAAATATGGGTTTTTAAGCGTGGCATTAAATACATCTTTAAAGCCGTGAGTTAATTCACCAAACAGATAACCCGCCAAGCCAAACGCAATCGCAGCAACAATCACCTTCGCCATTAATACCAGGTCGATATCAATCGCATGACCAAATAAAGTACTGACTTGATCAAAATTAATTAAGTAATGAGTATGATGAGCCCCCCACGCAGAGGCCACGACATTCGCTAAAATTGCCGCCAACAAAGCAGGAATGATGGCATTGAATTTAATACGACCAATAAATAACACTTCAAGCGCAAAGATAGCGCCAGTAAATGGGGTGCCAAAGATAGACGCAAAACCCGCAGCAACACCAGCCGTCAGCATCATTCGTCGATCATCTTCAGATAGCTTAAACACTCTAGACAATAAATCTGTCGTTGCCCCCCCAATCTGAACCGCCGTCCCTTCTCGACCTGCTGAGCCACCGAATAGATGCGTAATAACCGTCGTAATTAACACCAATGGACCCATTCGAACAGGAACACCCTCTCCCGCTTCATTTATCTCATCCATGATCAAGTTATTACCACCTGCTGAGTTTCTCCCCCAGTTGCGATAACTGTATACGATCACTAAACCTGCCAACGGCAGAAGATAAATTAACCAAGGATTGGCAATACGAGCTTGAGTCGCTTCGCTTAATAACCAAAGAAAAAAGGCATTAAATGAACCAACTAGTAACGCAACAGGAATTACGAGCAGCGACCAACGGAACATTTGATAAAAGTTTTGCAGATTACGATTTAGAGGATGTGCCATGAGTTTCTATCTTTTAATAATGGTTAATCAAAAGGATAGACTATCTTAGAAGAGAAGAGAAATAACAAACAGCTCTACTATAGACGGATCTATCCCGATACGACCAGAAACAACTGATCAGGATAACGCTACAGTAGGAATCATTATCTCTAAATTAGAGCAGTTAAAGGTGGAAATCCATCACCCGTGATTGGTATTGGAATCAATCAACGAAACAAATGCTACTCCTATGATTTATAAATGGCAAATAAAAAGCATATACATTATTTAGCTTCCATCTTAGTTCAAAGGTATTACTTATTAATAGTATCAATATAAGCAAAGATATCTTTTACATCCTCTTCGTTCAATATGCTTTTCCATGCAGGCATTCCTTCATTACCATTTAGCACTGTATCTATTAACTCACTCTCAGATTCCCAAAATGATGTTAACCCTTCATAGATATTAGATGGCTGCTCAGATAGCGATTCACCCGCAATTCCATCACCGTGCCCTTTATCACCATGGCAAGAAGTACAAAGCATTTTATAGTTTGCTTCACCATTAGATAAAGCTATTGATTCGGCATTTACTGCGCTAATTAAACTGAAACCTAAAACAAGAGCTGTAAGTGTTTTTTTCATAATAAATAATCCCTAAAGTTAATCTACATATAAGGTACACCACACCCTATGAACCTAAGATGAATAAAAAAGGCGCCTAAATTAAGGGCGCCTTTGTTTGCATTTATTATGTTAGTTTACCAAGTTAATACTGGAGTATAGCCACTCACTGCATTAGCCATTTTGGTATTTACACTTTCGAATCCTTTCCAAAGCTTTTTCATTACTGCTGATTTTTTCTTTCTTGCTTGCTGTTTGCCATACATTTCTTCGTTTAGCATCTTCTTTGCAGCAACTTGACCAAGATAGACAGAACCTAAATCGTAATTCATTGTAATAAAACCTTAGAGATTAATTAAGCAGCAGATTTTACTCTCTACGCCTCAAAAAACAAGATCTAGATCACAAAATAAATCTATTTTAATGAACTACCATTAGTTTTAATTACATCTTGATACCAGTAAAAACTTTTTTTAGGAATGCGTTGTAGGCTACCTTCACCTTTATCATTGCGATCAACATAGATGTAACCATAACGCTTATCAAGTTGAGCCTCTGAATTACTGACTAAATCTATCGGTCCCCATGAAGTAAAACCCATTAACTCCACACCATCAAGAACCGCTTCGCGAGCCTGAACTAGGTGATCGTTCAAATAAGCTATTCGATAATCATCTTCAATGGTATTTTCTTCTGTTACTACATCTTTAGCGCCTAACCCATTCTCAACAATAAATAGTGGCTTCTGATAACGGTCATGCAGGACATTCAATAACACTCGTAAACCTTTCGGATCGATTAACCAACCCCACTCACTTGCTTCTAGGTGTGGATTAGGAACACTCGCGACAATATTACCAACCTCTTTTTTCTTTGGATCGGCACTCGCACATCCGCTGGCGTAATAGCTGAATGAGATAAAATCAACACTCGCTTTTGCTAGATCTTCAAGATCACCCTCTGCAAAGTGTAAACTTATCTGATTCTCACGGAAATAACGCAACATGTAACCTGGATACTTTCCGCGGACTTGCACATCACCAAAGAAAAGCCATTGGTTATTCTCATGCATAGCAGCAAGTACATCGTCGGGATGACACGTATATGGGTAGTTAAGCGCCCCTAATAACATGTTGCCAATTTTAGAATCAGGGAGCATTTGATGACATAAATTAACCACACGAGCACTAGCCACTAATTGATGATGAATCGCCTGATAAATACTTTGCTCATCTGCCTCATCAGGTAACCCTACACCGGTAAATGGGGCGTGTAGTGACATATTTATTTCATTGAATGTCAGCCATAGTTTAACTTTATGTTGGTAACGTTCAAACACGACCTTAGCGTATCGCTCAAAGAACTCGATGACCTTTCTATTGCTCCAGCCGCCATAGTTTTCAACTAAAGCATAAGGCATTTCATAATGAGAAAGAGTGACAAAAGGTTGGATGTCGTATTTGGCTAACTCATCAAAGATCGCATCATAATAAGCTAATCCCGCTTCATTTGGCTCGGCATCATCACCATTTGGGAAGATACGAGTCCACGCAATAGAAAGACGTAGACAGTTAAACCCCATTTCATCAAACAATTTAATGTCTTCTGGATATCGATGATAGAAATCAATAGCGAGATCTTTTATGCCATCCGTTCTTGTTTCTCTGGTTTGTGATGGACTAAGAATACCATTAGGAAGCATATCAGAAGTCGATAAGCCCTTACCGTCAGTTTGGAATGCACCTTCAATTTGGTTCGCAGCAATCGCTCCGCCCCATAGGAAATCTTTTTGAAATGTAGTCATGAGTTGTCTCTACTTATACTCAATAAATTAATTCTAATATGAATATAGTCAATAACTAAAAATAAGTCTGAGAGCCCACTCCCATCACATGTTCTTTTCTCAAATTTCAGATAGCAAAAAGGCTTGTACCTTTCGATACAAGCCTTCTCTAAATATGACAAAGCTAGAGTAATTCAAACTCTCAACACGCGCGTTCTTATGGTGAGGGGAATCCGCAGCTCTTTTCTATGCTTTAGAAACGGAAAAACCCCAGCATTTCTGCTGAGGTCTTAAATATGGCAGGGGTGGAGAGATTCGAACTCCCAACACGCGGATTTGGAATCCGCTGCTCTGCCAGTTGGAGCTACACCCCTGTTGTGCGTGCTATTGTAATGACTTTCACAAGAAAATCCATAGCTAACATGCTAAAAAATAGCATCTAAACTAAAATATCTATCTCTATCGCACAATTCTTTTCAAAACGGCTGAAAATTAACCTTTTTTAATCTTTTCAACAAATTGATCGACACGCAACCAGTTTGTATATTCAACTTCTTTAGTTGGATCCGTCTCTCCACCCGTCATTCTCATGATGAGTTGAATCATAAAGCGATCAAAGAAATTATAACGAGGATAAAATAATGCACCAGCAAACGTATCTTGCAAAGCGGGAACCCAAGAAGACTTCAATAAGAACTTCTTAAAATATGCACTGGTTTCTGGAGTATCTTTCCCCTCCTTACGAGCAGTTAGATTAACAATAAAGAACGCAGCCTTCGCTTGTTCCAAAGCCACTTGATGTTGAGTGATAAACTGATACAACTTCTTATTCAAGTGACCGTAACGGATAGAAGCACCGATAACGACACGGTCATAATCAGAAAGTGAAACCGTTAACGGCTGATGTAAATCGACCAACTCACATTGGACATCACTTCCTAACTTAGTCGCAATGTAATCCAATATTTTAATAGTTTGACCTTCACGACTTGAGTGAAGAAGTAATACTCTTTCCACAGTAAACCCTTTTATCTTTTTAATACTAAAAACTAACTACGCCAAAACGTCGGCGTGAACAAAATAAGCAAGGTAAAGACTTCCAAACGACCAAATAACATTGAGATAATTAAAATCCATTTGGCTGCATCATTTATTTCGCCAAAATGCACTGCAACCTCACCTAAACCCGGACCTAAATTATTTAGCGTCGCTGCAATCGCAGAGAAAGCGGTTAATTCATCAATACCCGTCGCAATCAATGCCAACATACAAATCACAAACACCAAGGCATACGCAGAGAAGAAGCCCCATACCGCGTCAACCACTCGTTGAGGTAGCGCTTTGCTGCCAATTTTAATAGTAAAAATAGCTCTTGGGTGAATAAGACGTTTTAACTCACGCATCCCTTGCAGTGATAACAGTAAAATACGAATCACCTTCATGCCGCCGCCCGTAGACCCTGCACAACCACCAATGAAAGATGAAAATAGCAGTAATACAGGTAAAAACAGTGGCCACTCAGCAAAGCTAGTTGTGGTAAAACCTGCCGTTGTTGAAATGGATACGGTCTGAAATAGTGCCTGATCAACCGCGGTTCCTATCGAATCATAAGTACTGTGCTTGAGTAACAATAAGAAGGTAATAAGGAACAATAATACCTGAATAAAGATAAACGCTCTAAACTCTGGATCTTTCCAATAATATTTAGGGTGCACGCCACCAGAAGCAAACGCAGCAAAGTGCAACGAGAAGTTACACGCAGAGATAAGTAAGAACACCACAGTGATAGCATTAATTACCGGACTATTAAAGTAACCCATACTGGCATCGTGAGTAGAAAAACCACCAATCGCTATTGTTGAAAAGCTATGAGAAATGGCATCAAACCAATCCATACCTGCAGCCCAAAATGCTAAAGCACACGCAATAGTTAAAGTAAGATAGATATACCAAAGTACTTTTGCTGTTTCAGCTATTCGGGGGGTCATTTTGGAGTCTTTTACAGGTCCTGGGATCTCCGCTCGATACAGTTGCATACCACCGATACCTAATACCGGTAAAATGGCCACCGCTAATACGATGATACCCATACCACCAAACCATTGAAGAAGCTGACGATAAAATAAAATCGCTTTAGGAAGATGGTCAAGACCGGTAAGAACGGTCGCACCTGTTGTCGTTAACCCAGAAAATGATTCAAAAAAGGCATTGGTTACCGATATATCAGGAGATCCAGAAAGCAAAAACGGCAATGCGCCTGCACTGCCGATTACCATCCAAAAGAGAACGACGATGAGAAAGCCATCGCGCGATTTCAGTTCTTGTTTATGATCCCGATTTGGGAACCAAAGTGCACCGCCACCAGCCAGTAACAAGAAAAAAGTAATAACAAATGGTACACCGGCACCATCACGATATATAAACGCGATAAAAGCAGGAGCCAACATGAAAAAACTAAACACCGCGAGTAAGATACCCACGATTCGAATAATTGAACGAAACTGCATGATTTATTGGACGCCGAGCGTCACTTATATCCTAAATGGTTGGTATTAAACATTTCACACTTCCGGTGGAAACTCGATCTTTGCACCGCTTTTATTGATTATCGCGGTTTTAAATTCACTAATAACGCGTTTTTCTAATTCGACAGTCATTGTCACTCTATCACTATAATCCGCTGCCACTTGTTGTCCTTCAAATTGATGCAACAAGATTTCGACTAAGCTCACTAAATTATAATCACAATGTAAAACCACGGTATCGGTAATCCGTTTTTCTTCGGTTTCAATCAGCTTTAATGCTTGCTGAACCCCACCGCCATAAGCTTTTACTAAACCGCCAGTACCCAGTTTTATACCACCAGAGTAACGAGTCACTACGGCGGTAATCTCACCAATACCACTACCACTCAGTTGGGCAAGTATCGGTTTTCCTGCCGTACCAGATGGCTCACCATCATCACTAAAGCCCCATTTCATCGAATCTTCAGGCCGACCGGCAACAAAGCCCCAGCAGTTATGCCTAGCATCAGCGTGCTTTGCTTTTATTTCAGCAACAAACGCCTTGGCCTCATCAATTGAAGCGGTTCTAGCAAGGTAGGTAATAAAGACACTTTTTTTGATCTCTTCTTCAAATACCGCCATCGCTTTTGGCACTTGATATGGCTGATCATTCATAGACTACACTGATAGTAAAAACGGAACCTTAAAGTGTATCACTTCTCATGACATTTACGCTTTTTAAGCTGATATTTATTCGTTAATCGAAGAAAGTAAATTTGTGATCAACCAAGACAAACGTAAATAAAATGTTAAATTTAATTTGATATCTGTTTATTTTAGCATCACTATTAACTGGTCAAACCAGATTATCATAATAACGAATACTTTATCTGGTTATCATTTCATGGAGATAGAAAATGATTTATCAAGGTGAAAACCTCTCTGTAGACTACATCGAATCAGGCATTGCTCACCTCGTATTTAATGCGACAGGCAGTGTAAACAAGCTCAACCTTGCTACCCTACATTCACTTGGCGAAGCCATTGATGCACTCTACAAACAAAAGGATTTACAAGCCCTCCTGCTCTCATCTGGCAAAAATGCCTTTATTGTCGGAGCAGACATTACTGAATTCCTAGGGCTATTTGATACCCCACCAGAAGAACTTAGTGATTGGTTACATCAAGCTAATATAATATTTAATAAGCTAGAAGACCTTCCTGTTCCGACCTTAACCGCTATTACTGGTTTTGCGCTTGGTGGCGGTTGTGAGTGCGTATTAGCAACCGATTTTCGTTTAGCAGATGAAACAGCATCGATCGGATTACCTGAAACACAACTCGGTATTATGCCTGGTTGGGGTGGTTCTGTTCGTTTACCTCGCTTAATTGGTGCCGACCCAGCGATGGAAGTCATCACTACAGGTAAGCCAAAACGTGCTAAAGACGCATTAACATTAGGTATGGTTGATGGTGTTGTTTCACGTGAAACCTTGATAGACGCGTCTGTTTCTATGCTTAAGCAAGCAATTGCAGGTGAATTGAATTGGCAACAACGTCGTGAACAAAAGAAAGCACCTCTGCAACTGTCTCCACTAGAAGCGGCAATGTCATTTAATGTCGCTAAAGGCATGATAATGAAAATGGCAGGAAAGCATTATCCTGCCCCTCTAACAGCGGTTAAATCAATTGAACACAGTGCTGCAATGAGCCGAGATGACGCATTAGCAGTAGAAAACAAAAACTTTGTTGCTCTAACTCGCACCGAAGTAGCAAAATCATTAGTTGGTATTTTCTTAAACGATCAGTTCGTTAAGAGCAAAGCAAAACAAGCGGTGAAAAATAGTGAGCCCGTAACAAGCGCGGCGGTTTTAGGTGCAGGGATCATGGGCGGTGGTATCGCTTATCAATCTGCATCAAAAGGTGTACCAATTTTAATGAAAGACATTGCTCAACCATCGTTAGATTTAGGTATGAACGAAGCATCTAAACTGCTTAATAAGCAATTAGAACGTGGGCGTTTATCTGGTTTGAAAATGGCTCAGGTACTCTCCTCTATTACTCCCTCTTTAAACTACGGTGGTATAGATAGCAAAGACGTTATTGTTGAAGCGGTTGTTGAAAATCCAACAATTAAAGCGGCAGTATTAGCGGAAGTTGAAAATGAAGTTAACGAAAATGCAATTTTAGCGTCGAATACTTCAACTATTCCAATTTCACTATTAGCAAAATCACTAAAGCGTCCTGAAAATTTCTGTGGTATGCATTTCTTCAACCCAGTGCACCGTATGCCACTTGTCGAAGTGATTCGTGGTGAGAAAACCTCACAACAAACCATTGATCGCGTCGTCGCTTACGCCTCTCAAATGGGTAAAACCCCAATTGTTGTTAATGACTGCCCAGGATTCTTTGTAAACCGTGTTCTTTTCCCTTATTTCGCAGGCTTTAGTTTATTGCTGCGTGATGGTGGCGATTACCAACAAATCGATAAAGTGATGGAAAAAGAGTTCGGTTGGCCAATGGGACCAGCTTACTTACTTGATGTGGTTGGTATTGATACGGCGCATCATGCTCAAGCGGTGATGGCACAAGGGTTCCCTGAGCGCATGGCTAAAAACGGTCGAGATGTTATTGATGCAATGTTTGATGAAGATCGCTATGGCCAGAAAAATAGCACTGGGTTCTATGCTTATAGCGTTGATAGAAAGGGAAAACCGAAGAAAAGTGTTGATGATGGCACCAGTGCGATCATTGCAACAGTAACCGATACAACTCAACCTTATACCTCAGAGCAAATTAGTGCTCGAATGATGATACCTATGATTAACGAAGTGATCCGATGCTTGGACGAAGGCATTATTGCTTCTCCAGCAGAAGCCGACATGGCGTTAGTGTATGGTTTAGGTTTCCCTCCATTTAAAGGCGGTGTTTTCCGCTACCTTGATGCGATTGGGTTATCTACTTACCTAGAGATGGCGAAAGAGTTTGAGCAACTTGGTGCGGTTTATCAAGTACCGGAAAGCATCAAACAAAAAGCAGCGGCCGGTGAGTGTTATTACCCTGCCCCTAAGTCACCATCAGTATCGACTCCATTAACGTCAGCCTAGGGAAGGATTTATCATGAAAAATGTAGTTATTGTTGATTGTATCCGTACGCCAATGGGTCGTTCTAAAAATGGTGTGTTTCGTCATACTCGCGCCGAAGATTTATCAGCGCACTTAATGAAAGGCTTAATAGAGCGAAATCCAAAAGTCGATCCGAATCAAATCGAAGACATCTACTGGGGTTGTGTTCAGCAAACCTTAGAGCAAGGGTTTAATATTGCTCGTAATGCCTCATTATTAGCTGGCTTACCAAAATCTATCGCTGCAACCACGGTTAACCGTTTATGTGGTTCATCTATGCAAGCACTGCATGATGCTTCTCGCGCTATCATGGTTGGTGATGCCGAAATTTGTATTATTGGCGGCGTCGAGCACATGGGCCACGTACCAATGAATCACGGTGTTGATTTCCATTCTGGTTTATCAAAAAGTGTGGCTAAAGCCTCTGGCATGATGGGTTTAACGGCTGAAATGTTAGGTAAGATGCACGGCATTACTCGTGAGCAACAAGATGCCTTTGCACTTGCGTCACACCAAAAAGCACATCGAGCAACAGTTGAAGGCTATTTTGATTCTGAAATTTTACCGATTGAAGGTCACGATGAAAATGGTGCTCTCACTTTAGTAAAACATGATGAAGTCATTCGCCCAGAAACCACACTTGAAGGGTTAGCTGCGCTGCGACCTGCCTTTGATCCTGCGAATGGTACCGTAACTGCGGGCACCTCATCTGCATTATCAGATGGTGCATCGGCAATGCTCGTTATGAGCGAAGAAAAAGCCAATGAATTAGGCTTAACCATTAGAGCGAAAGTTCGTTCAATGGCAGTCTCTGGCTGCGATCCATCCATCATGGGTTATGGACCAGTTCCAGCCACTCAAAAAGCACTGAAACGAGCAGGTTTATCGATTGATGAAATTGATTTGTTCGAATTGAATGAAGCGTTTGCAGCTCAATCCCTACCATGCATTAAAGATTTAGGTTTAATGGATGTCATGGAAGAGAAGATTAACTTAAATGGAGGGGCTATTGCGCTAGGACACCCATTAGGTTGTTCTGGATCTCGAATTGCCACCACGTTAATCAATAACATGGAACGTACTGGGGCTAAACTTGGTGTCGCGACTATGTGTATTGGTCTTGGTCAAGGTATCGCAACGGTATTCGAACGACCTTAGACAAAACATTCTAAATCGTAAAAACTAAAAAAGTCGCCTTCTTGGGCGACTTTTTTCGAGTTGATACCTAATTTGGTATCGTATTTATCATCTTATTTTTTAGAGATGATTTTTGTATCACGCGCTTGGTGGAACCAAAAACGCTTTCTGCCTGTTGATTTAGACATGAGATATCCTTCTTAACTTTAGTATAAACATGCATCAATACGATGCGCTTGTTTAGCCTGAGAAGAGATATTTATCTTATGTAATTTATACATAGAGAAGTTGTACGTTCTTTACCTCATCAATCTACTTATCTTAAAATAACGGTTTAAAAAAGTAGATAGCCCAATAACGATATTAGGTATAAAGCCAACGCATTTTCACAACTTCGATAGCACACGGTCATATTACATTATAAATAGATCCAGTTAGGCTTATTCGCTGCTAACGATCTGCTGAAATGTTCAATTATTAATAATTGGAAAAGTGAAATGAAACACGGAGATAATAGCTTTTTCGAAGATATTTTTCTGAGGGTTTTACTTGTACTTATTGCTTGTATTAATAACTCTATACATCAGAGCAAGGGTGCAAAATAACACGATCCAATAAAAAGTAAAGATCTTATTTACTCTTTTTTGAAAAATAATATCGCAGAGGATCTATGCAGAAAACGCATATTACTCATGTTTAAGTATCATTTTTTTTATTTGACTAACTCACCTACACTTATCTCATTGGTCAAACGCACTGTTTGATAATCGTTATTTATTCTTATTGGAGTTCGTTATGTTTAAAGCACTAGTTCTGAATCAAGAAGAGAGAAATACCATTGCTGCTGTTACTGAGATCGACGAGTCTCAGCTGCCTGAAGGTAATGTAAAAATCGATGTAAACTACTCTTCTCTAAACTATAAAGATGGCTTAGCGATTACTGGTAAAGGACGCATTGTTCGTAATTTCCCTATGGTTCCTGGTATTGATTTAGCCGGTGTTGTCTCTCAATCAGACGATGCTCGTTATAAAGCTGGCGATGAAGTCGTACTTACTGGCTGGGGCGTTGGTGAAGGTCATTGGGGCGGCATGGCTGAAAAAGCAAGCCTAAACGGTGACTGGTTAGTGCCAATGCCAAAAGGCTTAGACGCTAAAAAAGTAATGGCGATCGGTACGGCTGGTTTTACAGCAATGCTATGTGTTCAAGCGATTGTTGATGCGGGTATTAAACCAGAAGATGGTGAGATCTTAGTAACAGGTGCAAGCGGCGGTGTAGGTAGCGTATCAATCACGCTTCTTAACCAACTTGGCTACAAAGTTGCAGCGGTAACGGGTCGAGCTTCTTCAAATGGTGAACTGCTTAAATCATTAGGCGCATCACGCATTGTTGAGCGTAGCGAACTAGAAGAACCAGCAAAACCATTAGAAAAACAACTATGGGCTGGCGCAATTGATACTGTGGGTAGCAAGGTACTTGCTAAAGTATTAGCGCAAATTGATTACAACGGTGCAGTAGCAATATGTGGTCTTGCGGGTGGCTTTGATTTACCAACAACAGTAATGCCATTCATTCTACGTAATATACGTTTGCAAGGTGTTGACTCTGTAATGTGCCCTCGTGAAAAACGCATCAAAGCATGGGAACAACTGGCAGAACTTCTACCTGAGTCGTTCTACGCTCAAGCAACTAAAGAAGTCTCTCTTGATGAAGCAATTCAAGCAGCAGAAGACATCACTAACGGCCAAATCACTGGTCGTGTGGTAATCAAAATTTAGTATTACTCACTAGAAGAATTTAATACTAAGCCCTACCTAGCTTAGTATTAATGTGAAAACATCAGTAAACCAAGGCAGCCTAATCGCTGCCTTTTTTATGCTTTACATAACGATAGCTGGATATTCTTCTTATACAAAACCAATGTCTTCAATACGTTTTTCTATCAATTTACCACACTCTTCTTTTACCACTTTTCTTAACCACGCTTGGGCTGGAGAAGTATCGCAGCGTGCATGCCAAATAAGTGAATAATCAAATGGGGTAAATTCAAACGGTAATGGTTTAATCACAAGATCATATCTTTCAGCAACCAAGTAAGCGAGATCCGCAGGAACTGTGATCACTAGTGGCATTTTATCAACAATGGCCAACGCAGCTTCTAGGTGATACGCCCTAAGTACTTGCCTTCTTTCTCTTTGACCTAGTAATGCCGTATCTAATAATGCTTTTACGCCATCGCTGATCGCTATCATGGCATGAGGTAATGATAAATAATCATCTAGAGTCAGTGCTGATCCTGCAAGGGAATGGTTCTTAGATAACAAACACAGCACCCCAACCTGTCCCAATACGTCTTGTTTTAGTGGAGAAACAGAACCAATTGGACGACATATCGCCATATCCACTTTTTCAGTACTCAGCTGTTTAAACAAGTTCTCATGATTAAGAGAAGTAAACTCCAATGATATGTTCGGCGCTTGTTCGTAAATCTTAGGAAGTGCGTAAGGCAGGATCGTTTGCATCGCATAATCGGTGGTCGCAATTAAAAAATGCTGATCACAATACATAGGTGTAAAGTCACTCGGCGTGAGTAATTGACGCAAAGATTCCAGCGGTTGATTTATCTGCGCATTAATCTCTAAGGCTTTTTGAGTAGGGACTAAATGCTGCCCTTGTCGAGTAAATAATGGGTCACCCAGTAAGTCTCGTAATCGCCCCAAAACACGGCTCATTGCTGATTGACTCAAGTTAAGTCGAAGAGCTGCTTGACTAACACTGTTTTCTTCTAATAAGACTCTAAGTGCAATGAGTAAATTTAAATCACGGCGATAAACTTCTTCTAATTCCATTATCTACACCTATGTTTGATATACCTTAATGGTAATTACGTAGTTTAACGGTTTTAAAAATAAAAAAAATCCCGCAATTCATTCATTTCTTGTTGGAATCAAGAATGATAAAAAGGCGGGAAAGTTAGAGTGTGGTGTAATTTTTAATTGTTAAGGTGTTTCTAGTAATCTTTTTCTTCTGCGGTTTCACTTTCTGACCAGGTTTTTAACTCAATCGTCAGCGCGATCATAACGGAGGCAAGACTAATTAAAGGAAATAAACTGATATTTTCAGGGGTGCGTAAAACTAATGAGCAAATCGTAACAAGACAAAGTACACAATAAATAGTTAAGCGGTCAATTTGAGTAAGCATAATGCGATCCTTCTGTTGCTTTCTATCTATAGCTAAGAGTAGCTAAAACAACAAAATAACCGTCCAGTGTTAATTTATTGTTAATAATTAATTTACGCTCTTTCCAGTTCTTTTCCAATGTGTATTGATTATTTTTTTTACAGCAGTATGATCTTGGTCGCCTTTAACTGTAAAGAGATACAACGATGACCATCAACTTTGATAGCGCGACCCAAATACTAGAAGCGGAAGGATTACGCTGTCCTGAACCAGTAATGATGGTTAGAAAAACAATTCGACAGATGGAGGATGGTGACACCTTGCTGATCAAAGCGGATGACCCATCCACAACTCGCGACATTCCGAGTTTTTGCCGCTTTATGGATCATGAACTTATCGCTGAAGATACAGATACCCTCCCTTACCGATTTTTAATTCGTAAAGGACTTCCAGCGTAAGAAATGATAAAGGCGACCCTATTGGTCGCCTTTATGCTATTTCCATTATAAACAAACAGCTATTGAGTTTGTGTACTGATGTCTCGCACTTGTTTCTGAATATTTTCAATCTCATGCTGTAAGTTACGCATCTCTTTCTTCATTGGTAATACGTAATGAACACGAACCCAAGCATCCACAGATAATGCAGTAGTGACAATCGCCCCTACTACCATGGGTACCCACATATCGGTTAATACCATTCCTAATAAATTAAGTGCTAATGCCACTGTAAATAAATAGCACTGGCTTTGTGGTGAGATAGCTAAAAAGCGAGTCATGATAAGCTCCTTTCCTTTAAGAAACAGATACCAATACAACTAATTATAGCTATAGATTACCACCTCTATTACAAAACCTATGTGGCTAGTATCACACTCTTATTCGGATTTTATGAAAGTTTGATGACACCGTTCATCACAATCAAACCTCTATTCCCCCGTATACACAATCATCACTTTATCTGATTCATTTTTGCGTATAACAGCATAATAAGGCTCTTGTTTAACGACTTGATAATCACCTTGTACTATCGCGGAATGATTCCCTCTAAAAGAGAGTAATTTCTTCCAATGAGAACGCAAAGACCAATATTGGCCTGTCGCATCTTCCCAATTCATCATGCTATATAAGTCACCAGGCTTGGCACTTTCATCGCCATACCAGATGGAAACACTGCCATTAGACAGTAACAAGGTCGAGGCAGCATCTCGATACTGTGCATAATTGTCAGTCGTTAATTCTGGTTGTTTATCTTTATCAAACCAAGTGAGTGCATGTATTGGCGCTTTATCTTGTGCATTAGTTTGATCATTTAACGGTAAGCATTGGGATTCAATAGTATGAATTTGGGGAATAAAATGATTTTGGTTTTCTAAATCAACAATAATAAATGAAGAACCTTCAAGCGCTTTGTATTGATTGTCTTTCTTCCACGCTTCAAGTGCTTTGCTGCCTTGAGCTTCAAACTGTTTGGTTAATTGTGGTGTAGATTGGGATAAAACAAGCCCATCAATACCAAATTTAGACACCCATGACGTTACCCACTGAGTTAATAGCGCGTCTTTCTTTTTACTTTCTTGAGTCACTTCTGTGGTCGGTTTATTGATAAAAAACTCTGGCGTCGACACGGTTCCTTCATACTTCAGATCAGACCAATCAGAAGACCACCACTGTGGAATTTGACCACTCTCATCGTTAAATGCATCAAGATAATGAGTTAGATTTTGCCCTTCTTTTGGTTGCCAATCATTCCAATAACTTGGTAGTTCACTGCCATCTTGCGGTTGAACCGTAAATTGCTGTAGATCGGCAAGGCTTGGCTTGGAAGGTGCTGAATCAATACTCCACACCACTCGCATTCCCAATTGATGAGCAGAATCTATAAAGCTCCTCATCTCTTGTTCGCTACCCATGTTGGTATCAAGCTGAGTCCAATCTAGTGTTGCTCCGCCTGCATATGGGTATTCAGGTGTGTTTCCATCTTTACCAGGAAGCCAACCGTGAACTTGTTCTAATGGCGTCGAAAGCCACAATACATCAACACCTAACTCAGCCAAATAATCTAACTTCTTCGTTAAGCCTGCGATATCACCGCCTTTAAAGCCTTGAGCTGATGTTTGACGACCATAACTGTGGTCATTCCAACTGTTTCCATTATAAAAACGATCAGTGGCGATATGATAAAACGTGGCACTCTGCCATTGAAAATCAATCTTCTCTTTTTCTGATTCTAATACTGATATAGATTCTAATAAAAGTAATCCACCACTATGACGGCTTGGCGTTAATGTTATCTGGCCGTCTTTAACCTGAGCAATATCGCCAGAGTAAGCATCTGTAACCACATCACCTTCAGACCACAGTTCAGAAACCGTCACTGTAACAGGCTGAATACCTAATGAAGGACATACAGTCTCTTTATGAATAGTTTGATCTGCTGAAGTAACCTCAGTTGTTATAGAAGCGTTTGAATTATCCGTAGATGGTAACGAGGTACTTTGACACCCGGCCAGAAAAGAAAGAGAGATAAACGTTGCACACACAGATAATTTCATCGAAACCAGCGGCCTAATAAAAAAGAAGAACATCAATTGTAGTCACTGTTAGTCATATAATTAACCTCTAATTTTCGAAAATACGAGATCTAGACAAAAAAATACCCCGCAAAAGCGAGGCATTTCATGAAATAGAGTTATTTCTTATTTTTGAAGAAGAGAAATATCCGCAATATCTAAGAACAGATTACGAAGCTTGTTAAGCAGCGTTAAGCGGTTAATCTTAAGTGCTTCATCATCAGCCATAACCATTACACCATCAAAGAAGGCATCAACAGGTTCACGTAACTCAGCTAAACGACTTAGTGCTTCTTGATAGTTACCTGCAGCAAATACAGGCTCTAGTGCTTCAGCTAGGATCTCTACTTTCTCAGCCAATACTTTCTCTGCACCTTCTTGAAGAAGAGCAAGATCGATTTCTTGAGCCAGTTCACCATCGAATTTCGCAAGGATATTACCTACACGCTTATTCGCAGCCGCTAGAGATTCAGCAGCGTCTAGTTCACGGAAGTGAGATACCGCTTTCACACGCTTATCAAAATCAGCAGGCTTAGTTGGGCGACGAGCAAGTACCGCTTGGATGATGTCTACGCTGAAACCTTCATCTTGGTACCATGCACGGAAACGACCTAGCATGAAATCAATCACGTCAGTGTCTACATTTGCATTCGTTAGCTTAGTTGACCCATCTTCTAGAGCAAATAGAGATTGCGCTTTAGCCACTAGATCAACTAGGTCTAAGTTGTAATCTTTTTCAACGATGATTCGTAGGATACCCAGTGCAGCACGACGAAGTGCAAATGGATCAGAACCTTTTGGTGCTTGACCAATGCCGAAGATACCCACAAGTGTATCTAGTTTATCTGCCATTGCTACTGATGCAGATACGTCAGTACTTGGTAGATCATCACCAGCGAAACGAGGCATGTATTGCTCGTAAAGCGCTAATGCAACTTGTGCATCTTCACCATCGTGAGTTGCATAGTGCATACCCATAACACCTTGAGTATCTGTAAATTCAAATACCATTGATGTCATTAAGTCACATTTAGCAAGTAGACCTGCACGTTGAGATTTCTCAACATCCGCACCAATTTGCTCTGCGATGTAGCCAGCAAGCTCAGTAATACGGTCTGTTTTGTCTTTAATTGTGCCCAATTGCTTTTGGAAGATAGCTTGTTCTAATTCAGGCAGACGGTCGATAAGCGGACGCTTACGGTCTGTATTGAAGAAGAACTCAGCATCAGCAAGACGCGGACGAACCACTTTCTCATTACCTTCGATAATGTGACGAGGCTCTTTAGATTCGATGTTAGTAACAAAGATGAAGTTAGGAAGTAGGTTCTTCTCTTGATCATATACTGGGAAGTATTTTTGATCGCCCTTCATTGTGTAAACTAGCGCTTCAGAAGGAACGTTTAAGAACTCTTGCTCGAACTTAGCGGTTAATACAACAGGCCATTCAACCAGAGACGTTACTTCTTCAACTAATTCATCTTCTAGATCTGCAATACCACCAACTTCTTGAGCTGCTTTTTGAGCATCAGCAAGGATGATCGCTTTACGCGCATCGTAGTCAGCCATTACTTTACCGCGCTCTTCTAAGATAGCAGGGTATTGGTCAGCAGAATCAATCGTAAACTCGCTTTCACCCATGAAACGGTGACCACGGATAGTACGAGTAGAAGCAACACCTAGGATAGAGCCTTCAACTAATTCGTCACCCAATAGGATAGTCAGTGTTTTCACTGGACGAATGAATTGAATGTCTGAGTTACCCCAACGCATTGCTTTAGGAATTGGTAAGCCAGCAAGTGCTTTTGCTGCTAATTCAACAACAAGCTCTTGTACCGGTTGGCCTTTAACTGCTTCTTTATGAAGTAACCATTCGCCTTTGTCTGTTTTTAGACGCTCAGCTTGTTCTACAGTAATACCATTACCACGAGCCCAACCTTGAGCCGCTTTAGTCGGGTTACCGTCAGCATCAAACGCAGAAGCAATTGCAGGACCACGCTTTTCAACGATTTTATCTGCTTGGCCTTCGTCTAATTCAGCCACTTTAAGCGCTAAACGACGAGGGGTTGCGTACCATTTAACACCTTGGTGTGCTAAATCTGCCGCTTTAAGACCAGCTTCAAAGTTAGCAGCAAACGCTTCAGCTAATGAACGAAGTGCTTTTGGTGGAAGCTCTTCAGTACCTAATTCGATTAGAAAATTCTTCGCCATGATTACTTCTCCTCAGTTGCTGTCGGTTTATTAGAACGACACATAGGGAAGCCTAATGCTTCACGTGATGCATAGTATGCTTCTGCAACCGATTTAGTTAAGTTACGAATACGAAGAATGTAACGTTGGCGCTCAGTTACTGAGATCGCTTTACGAGCATCTAACAGGTTGAATGCATGACCTGCTTTTAGAATGCGCTCGTACGCTGGAAGAGGTAGCGGCTTTTCAAGCTCAAGCAACTCTTTACACTCTTTCTCACACTGATCGAAGAAACCAAATAGGAAATCAACGTCTGCGTGTTCAAAGTTGTACGTAGATTGCTCAACTTCGTTTTGGTGGAAAATGTCACCGTAAGTAACCACACCTTGAGGGCCGTTGTTCCATACAAGATCGTAAACCGAATCTACTTCTTGGATGTACATAGCAAGACGCTCAATACCGTAAGTGATTTCACCAGTAACTGGTTTACACTCAAGGCCACCAACTTGTTGGAAGTAGGTAAATTGCGTTACTTCCATACCATTTAGCCAGATTTCCCAGCCTAGACCCCAAGCGCCCAATGTTGGGTTTTCCCAGTTGTCTTCTACGAAACGAATATCATGAACAAGAGGATCGATACCAAGCACTTCTAAAGAACCTAAGTACAGCTCTTGAATGTTATCTGGAGAAGGCTTTAACGCTACCTGAAATTGATAGTAGTGCTGCAGACGGTTAGGGTTTTCACCATAACGGCCATCCGTAGGACGACGAGATGGTTGAACATAAGCGGTAGCCATTGGCTCTGGGCCAAGTGCACGCAGACATGTCATTGGGTGAGACGTACCTGCGCCCACTTCCATATCTAATGGCTGTACAATCGTACAACCCTGTTGTGCCCAATAATCCTGCAGCGCGAGGATCATTCCCTGGAAGGTTTTGATATCGTATTTTTGCATAATTTAATTCGCGCGATGGTTGATAAATATAACCAAGAAGTATACCTCGCTGACCCCTTTGGGAGTAGCAAAAATAAGCACTTTATGAAAAATCACGTTGAGTTTACGGCCTAAGCAATGAAATAAGGGCTTATCTTGGCTCTTTATCTCTGTTTGGTGTTGAGGTATGTTGTTAAAACAATCAGTACATCCACTCTCTAATTATCACGGTAGTCGTAATGAAGTTTACTCAATTTGGCGAAAAATTTACTCGTTACAGCGGGATCACCCAATTAATGGATGACCTAAATGATGGCTTACGCACCCCTGGCGCGATCATGCTCGGTGGCGGTAACCCTGCAGGCATTCCCGCCATGCTCGACTACTTTAAAGGCGCCTCACAAAAAATGCTCGATTCAGGTGAATTGGTAGCAGCAATGGCCAACTATGATGGCCCGCAAGGCAAAGACAGCTTTGTGAAAGCGTTGGCTAATTTACTTAAAGAAACCTACGGTTGGGATATCAGCTCTAAAAACATCAGCCTAACCAATGGTTCTCAAAGTGCATTTTTTAGCTTATTCAATTTATTAGCAGGTACTTATGCTGATGGCTCTAAAAAGAAAATTTTATTGCCTCTTGCGCCTGAATACATTGGTTATGCGGATTCTGAATTAGAAGTTGATAGCTTCATTTCTTATCGTCCAGAGATTGAATTGCTCGACAACGGTTTGTTTAAATACCATGTCGATTTTAGCCAACTAAAAGTTGATGATTCTGTTGGGGCTATCTGTATTTCTCGCCCTACAAATCCGACAGGCAATGTAATTACTGATGATGAAGTGATTAAACTGGATAAACTAGCGCGTGAAAATAATATTCCATTAATTCTCGATAATGCTTATGGCACCCCTTTCCCGAATATTATCTTTGAAGAAGTCACGCCATTTTGGAATGAAAATACCATTCTTTGTATGAGCCTTTCTAAATTAGGTTTACCGGGCTTACGCTGTGGCATCGTGATTGCCAATGAGAAAATGACAGAAGCGATGACCAATCTAAACGGCATTATCAGTTTAGCGCCGGGAAGTATGGGACCTGCTATTGGTCTGCACATGATTGAGTCGGGTGATTTATTGCGTTTAAGTGAAGACGTAATACAGCCGTTCTACCGTCACAAATCTCAAGCTGCCGTTAAGATGCTACAAACGGCGATTACCGATCCTCGCTTTCGAATTCACAAACCAGAAGGCGCTATTTTCTTGTGGTTATGGTTTGATGAACTGCCAATCACCACAATGGAACTATACAAACGCTTGAAAGCACGCGGCGTATTAATTGTCCCTGGTGAATACTTCTTTATTGGCCAAGACGACAGCTGGGATCATGCTCACCAATGCTTACGTATGAACTACGTACAAGATGAAGCCATGATGCAAAAAGGCATCGATATCATTGCTGAAGAAGTGTTGAAGGCGTATTCAGAGTAGATAAACTGTACTCATGACTCATTGCTTTTCCATCACCAACAAATGGCAATATCAAGTGTTGAATGATCATCAATGACAAACAGCATTGGTGATTCCAAAGCAATAAGTCATCACTATTTCTAATACCCGCGGTAATAAAATACAGACATAAAAAAGGCGCTATCACAGCGCCTTCATTTCAAATTTTTACCAATATACGATTAGCTTTCCAGTAAGTTACTGCCGTTAATAGCAATCTTACGTGGTTGCATCGCTTCTGGAATTTCACGTTCTAAATCAACATGCAGTAAACCATTCTCCATGGTTGCGCCCACCACTTTCACGTAATCCGCTAACTGGAATTTACGCTCAAAGTTACGCTCTGCAATACCTTGGTATAAATAGGTTTTAGTTTCATCAGCGTCAGGACGTTCACCACGTACAATCAGCATATTTTCGTGTTGAGTTAAATCGATTTGTTCTTCAGCAAAACCCGCCACCGCCATGGTTATACGGTAGTTATGTTCAGATTTTTGCTCGATGTTGTACGGAGGGTAACCGCCATTTGTTTTTGCCGTGTTATTTTCCATTAGATTGAAAAGACGATCAAAACCAATTGCTGAACGGTACAGTGGAGTGAAATCTACATTACGCATAATACTATCCTTTACTTTAAGCAATAGTGAGCACAACTACCCCAAACTTGGGTCCTTAGTTGACTCTATCAAATTATAAGACTTTCCATTTTGGACAAGTCATTTTCAAAAGACCCTTTCGGCATCCTCTTCATAACTAGATATGCGGCTCAGTGGGTTTACTTTCAAGAGAATAGACAAAAAAAAGCACCGCTAATTAGCAGTGCTTTCTAATAACTCTAAATTCTAAGTTGAGATAAATTGCCGCTGTAATCGCTTAGTTCAAGGAGAAGGCGCGGAGCTTATGAATATAAGCGAGCACCTTCGACGCAGAAATTAGTGATTACAGCAAATATTTACTCAGCTTAGACGTCTAAGTTAGCAACGCGCAATGCGTTTTCTTCAATGAAGTTACGACGCGGCTCAACATGATCACCCATTAGCGTAGTAAACAACTCATCCGCACTTACTGCGTCATTAATCGTTACTTGCATCATACGGCGAGAATCAGGATCCATCGTTGTTTCCCAAAGCTGCTCAGGGTTCATCTCACCTAGACCTTTGTAACGTTGTAAGTAAACGCCACGACGAGAGTCCTTGATCAACCATGCAATCGCTTCATCCAGTGTTTCTACTGGTTGTTTACGCTCACCACGTTGTGCATAAGCACCTTCTTCAATCAGACCATTAAGTGCTTCTGATAAATCAGCGATACGACCGTACTCTTTCGAGTTAAGCAGATCTGCACTTAATACGTATTCATGCTGAACACCGTGAGTACGAACAACAAGCTTAGGCTGGTGAATATTTAACTCTTCGTTAAAATCTAGCGCTGGATTGTATTGGCTTGCACCAGTTTCGTGCTCGTTAAGATCAGCAACTAATGCCTCAGTCCATGCTTGAACTGTCGCTTCGTTTTCACACTCTTCTTGAGTTAAACGAGGCGTGTAAACTAAACGATTTAATAGCGCTAATGGGTAACGACGACTCATACGCTCAATCAACTTAACCACACCATTAAAGGTACGAATTAAATTCTCAAGCTCTTGACCAAAGATAGACTCGTTTGGATTAACAAATAACGCTGCGTTATCTAACGCTTGCGTGATTTGGTATTCACCCATCGCTTCTTCATCTTTAATGTATTGCTCTTGTTTACCTTTCTTCACTTTGTAAAGTGGTGGTTGAGCAATGTAGATGTAGCCACGTTCAATCAACTCAGGCATTTGACGGTAGAAGAAAGTCAAAAGTAGAGTACGGATGTGAGAACCATCGACATCGGCATCGGTCATGATGATGATGTTGTGGTAACGCAGTTTATCCGGATTGTATTCGTCACGACCAATACCACAACCTAATGCAGTAATTAGCGTACCAACCTCTTGAGAAGAGATCATTTTATCAAAACGTGCTTTTTCTACGTTAAGAATTTTACCTTTAAGCGGAAGGATCGCTTGGTTTTTACGGTTACGTCCCTGCTTGGCTGAACCGCCAGCAGAGTCCCCTTCCACTATGTATAGTTCAGATTGTGCAGGATCTTTTTCCTGACAATCAGCAAGCTTACCAGGAAGACCTGCAATATCTAACGCGCCTTTACGACGAGTCATTTCACGAGCTTTACGAGCCGCTTCACGTGCACGAGCTGCATCAATGATTTTAGAACAAACCATTTTTGCTTCGCCTGGGTTTTCCGCTAAGAATTCAGCTAATTTTTCATTCATTGCCGATTCAACCGCAGACTTCACTTCTGAAGAAACCAGTTTGTCTTTAGTTTGGCTTGAGAATTTAGGATCAGGAACTTTAACAGAAACAACCGCCGTTAGACCTTCACGCGCATCATCACCTGATGCAGATGATTTCGCTTTCTTAGAAAAGCCTTCTTTGTCCATGAAGGTATTTAATGTACGCGTTAACGCTGAACGGAAGCCAGATAAGTGAGCACCACCATCGCGTTGAGGGATGTTATTGGTGTAACAGAAGATGTTCTCTTGGTAAGAATCATTCCACTGCATAGCAACTTCAACAACAATACCGTCTTCTTTGCGCTCAGCATCAAAGTAGAATATTTTTTGGTGAACAGGCGTTTTATTACGGTTTAAATGAGTAACGAACGCTTGAATACCACCTTCGAACATGAAGTGATCAGATTTATCTTCTTCACGCATGTCTTGTAGAATAATAGACACGCCAGAGTTCAAGAATGAAAGTTCACGTAGACGTTTAGCTAAGATGTCATACACAAACTCAACGTTTGTAAATGTTTGCTCACTAGGCCAAAAACGAATTTTAGTACCTGTTGTGTCTGTTGTGCCCACAACCGCTAATGGCGCTTGAGGTTCACCGTGACAATACGTTTGTTGAAAGATTTCACCTTTACGATTAATCGTTAGTTCAACTTTTTCAGACAATGCGTTTACAACTGAAACACCTACGCCGTGAAGACCGCCAGATACTTTATAAGAGTTATCATCAAACTTACCACCAGCGTGAAGTACCGTCATGATAACTTCTGCTGCAGATACGCCTTCTTCTTCGTGAATTTCAGTTGGAATACCACGGCCATCATCAGTAACAGAAACAGAGTTATCTTCGTGAATCGTTACAATAATATCATTACAGTGACCAGCAAGAGCTTCATCGATTGAGTTATCGACAACCTCAAACACCATGTGGTGAAGACCAGTACCGTCGTCGGTGTCGCCGATATACATACCCGGACGTTTACGTACCGCATCCAGACCTTTTAGTACTTTAATACTCGATGAATCATAATTTTCTGACATGAGTTACTCTCGCGTTTTTATCCTTGGGCTATTTTGCCATGTTCTATCTTGAACATCTTGCTTTCTTCATCATGCATATCTGCAATCTGATCAGCAGTTATTGAACTAATAAACACCTGTGCCTTCGTCTGTTTCAAATATTGAGCCAGCAATTGGCGACGGTGACTATCCAGTTCAGAAGCAAAATCGTCTATTAAATAGATGCACTGCTTTCCTGTTGCCTCAGTTAAATGTTGTCCTTGCGCTAATCGTAACGCACATACCATCAACTTAAGTTGACCACGAGACAACACATCCTCAACAGGAGTGCCTGCAACTTTAATTCGTAAGTCGGCTTTATTTGGGCCGCCGACGGTATAGCCCAGCTGTTTATCTCGCTCAAAGTTTTTCTTGAGCAAATCTGCGTATGGGGTTTCTCTGTCCCAACCGCGATAGTATGACAGCTTTATGTCATATTCAGGTAAGAATGCCTGACATATTTGTTGAGTCGCTTCAGATATGTGATTGATGTAGTCTACACGCCATTGATCTATTTTTTCAGCCAATTGCGCCAGTTCTAAATCCCAGTAGCTTAACTCTCGATAACTGTGTGCCGTTTTTAATAATGCGTTACGTTGTTTAGTTAGTCGCTTCACTCGACTCCATGCTTCATAAAAAGCAGGTTCCACGTGAAACACTCCCCAATCAATAAACGCTCGGCGAAATTTAGGGCCATCAGTAACTAATTCAAACCCTTCTGGGTGGATCAGTTGAAGTGGTAAAACCTTGGCTAATTGTGCCAGTTTTTGACCACTTTCTCCGCCTATTTTAACTTCAGTTGTCCCATCACGCTGTTTATTTATGCCGATTGGCAATTCAAGCTTATCTGGAGTGGTAAAACGTCCATGAATAAAAAGCTCGTCACAGTCATTTCGAATAATTCGACCTGTTAACGAGCTTTTAAATGAACGACCGTGTCCGAGCAAATATATCGCTTCTAAAACACTGGTTTTGCCACTGCCATTAGCACCAGTAACAAAGTTAAATCCTGATGATAATTGAATATCGCACGTCTTTATATTGCGAAAATCATTAATAATTAAGCGTGATAATGGCATTGAAATTTAATATCTTATAGACGAATTGGCATAACAACATATTGTGCTTCATCATTAGCGCAATCTTCTACTAACGCACTTGCATTCGCAGTTGTCATTGAGATTCGTACACGCTCACATTTTAATGTATTCAATACATCGATAACATAGCTAACATTAAAACCGATCTCGATATCATCGCCCTGGAAATCAACGTCTAAGATTTCTTCTGCTTCTTCTTGCTCAGGGTTATTTGCAGTAATACGCATTTGGTTGTTCGCTAAATTAACACGAACCCCACGGAATTTCTCATTCGATAAGATCGCCGCTCGAGCAAATGCTTGGCGCAACTCATCACAATCCGCTTCTAATGTTTTGTTGCTGCTTTGCGGCATTACACGTCGATAATCAGGAAAACGTCCATCAACAAGCTTAGAAGTAAAAACAAAATTATTCACTTCAGCTCGTACATTCGAATTACCAAACTGTAAAGTAACACTCTGATCTGGTGAGTCAAGTAGACGAACCAGCTCTTGGATGCCTTTGCGTGGCATGATCACTTGTTGTTCAGGAAGCTCAGACTCTACAGGCATATTACATACTGCCATTCGGTGACCGTCGGTTGCTACAGAACGGAAGATATTGCCTTGCGTTTCAAACATCATACCATTGAGGTAGTAACGAACATCTTGGTTCGCCATTGAAAATTGTGTGCTTTCAATTAGCTTGCGAAGCTGTGCCTGAGAAAGGGTAATTTCTACCTCACTCTGCCAACCTTCAATATTTGGAAAGTCATTAGCCGGTAATGTTGCCAATGTGAATCGACTGCGGCCAGAACGAACTAATACACGATCGCCTTCCAATATAATAGTAATCGTTGCGCTGTCAGGCAAACCACGACAAATGTCTAGGAACTTACGCGATGGAACCGTCACGGCACCCGCTTCAAAATCACCTTCCAGAGTAATTCGACTGATCAGCTCTACTTCTAAATCGGTTGCGGTCATTGAAAGTTGACCATTTTCTACCTGAAGTAAGATATTACCTAAGATTGGCAATGATGGACGGCCACCTAGGGCACCAGATACTTGTTGCAGTGGCTTTAATAGCAAGCTGCGTTCAATAGAAAATTTCATAATACTCGTTTATTTAAAAGTAGATAATGACTTACGATGATAACGTTCGGATTAAGTTAGAGTAGTCTTCTTTTATATCATGACTCTCTTCACGTAATTGCGCTATTTTACGACAAGCATGAAGTACTGTTGTATGGTCTCGACCACCAAATGCATCACCGATCTCAGGTAAGCTGTGGTTGGTTAATTCTTTTGATAACGCCATCGCCAATTGACGTGGACGAGCAACAGAACGAGAACGACGCTTAGAAAGTAAATCCGCCATTTTGATCTTGTAGTACTCAGCAACGGTTTTTTGAATATTATCGATCGTGACTAACTTTTCTTGAAGTGCTAATAAATCTCGTAGAGCTTCACGTACAAAATCAATCGTAATTGCGCGACCAGTAAAATTTGCATTGGCAATTACACGGTTTAATGCCCCTTCTAATTCACGCACATTTGAGCGTAAACGTTTTGCAATAAAGAAAGCAACTTCATCGGCCAGATGAATCTGATGATCTTCTGCTTTCTTCATTAAGATAGCAACACGTGTTTCTAATTCTGGCGGTTCAATCGCAACCGTAAGACCCCAACCAAAGCGAGACTTAAGACGGTCTTCAACCCCATTGATTTCTCTTGGGTATTTATCTGATGTCAGAATAATTTGTTGATTGCCTTCCAATAGCGCATTAAAGGTATGGAAGAACTCTTCTTGCGAACGCTCTTTATTCGCAAAAAATTGAATATCATCGATAAGTAATGCATCAACACTGCGGTAATAACGTTTGAATTCTTCAATCGCATTATTTTGCAGTGCTTTAACCATATCTTGCACAAAACGTTCAGAGTGCATGTATACCACTTTAGCATCTGGTTTACGTTCAAGAATCGCATTACCAACCGCTTGCAATAAGTGGGTTTTACCTAAGCCAGTTCCACCATATAAGAAAAGTGGATTATACGCCGTTCCTGGGTTATCAGAGACTTGGCGAGCAGCAGCTAAACCAAGCTGGTTTGACTTACCTTCAACGAAGTTAGTAAATTTATGCTTAGGGTTAACATTAGAACGGTGATTTAAATCAGCAGATGCAGGCTCAGCTCCCTGAGATTCCCATGGCTTATTCACTGATTGTCGAGCTTGAAGCTGTGCAGGAGCTGAAGTTGAGGCAGCAACATCTGCAGCCGTTCTTTTTGGCTCTAGTGGAGCAGATACAGGCTTGCTTCCTACTTCAAAACGTAAAGTAGGAACATCACTACCGCAGAACTCATTTAATAATGAGTTAATGCTATTTAGGTATTTATCACGAACCCAATCCAATACGAAGCGGTTCGGCGCAAATAGCGTAAGGGTATTGTCATTTAATTCAGCTTGCAGTGGTCTAACCCACATGCTGAATTCTGCGGAAGGTAATTCTTCTTGAAGGCGCTGTAAACACTGCAGCCAAAGCGATGAAGACACGGACAACCCCACTCATAAATATTAAAAAAGGTCGCTAATTTTATACTGTGGATAACTATTGTGCCAGTGTTAGATCGATGATCCAGTGAATAAGATCGGAGTTATTCACACTGATCACGCTTTTTTACCTAGATCAACACACTTTTTACCTGAGTTATACCCAAAACCATCAACAATGGATAAAAAATAAACGCTATTAATCGTTTAGTTATTATAAATAACCAGAGGGTATTTAGAGGTCAATCGCAAAAAAAGTATTATGTTCACTACTGATGAATAATGGGAGTATCAATCATGAAATGGACAAAGAACATTCTTACAGGATTAGCGTTAACCTTAGCCGCGACACAATTTGCACAAGCGGCAACTGAAGTAAAAGTAGGGATGTCTGGTCGTTATTTCCCATTCACCTTTGTTAAGCAAGATAAACTGCAAGGTTTTGAAGTCGATTTATGGGATGAGATCGGTCGCCGTAATGACTATCAAGTTGAATACGTAACGGCGAGCTTTTCGGGCTTATTTGGCTTATTAGAAACCGGTCGTATTGATACGATTTCAAACCAGATTACCAAAACAGAAGCGCGTGAAGCAAAATACCTTTTTGCAGACCCTTATGTTGTCGATGGTGCGCAAATTACCGTTCGTAAAGGTAACGACAGTATCAAGGGCATTGATGACTTAGCAGGTAAAACAGTTGCTGTTAACTTAGGCTCTAATTTTGAGAAGTTACTGCGAGATAACGACAAATCTGGTCAAATAAACATTAAAACGTACGATACTGGTATTGAACATGATGTGGCACTAGGCCGTTCAGATGCGTTTGTGATGGATCGTCTATCAGCAGCTCAACTGATTAAAAAATCAGGATTACCACTACAGCTTGCAGGTGAACCATTTGAAACGATCGAGAATGCATGGCCGTTCGTAAAAGATGAAAAAGGCCAAAAGCTTCAACAAGAAGTGAATAAGGCTTTAGCTGAGATGCGTGAAGATGGAATACTCGCTAAAATATCTCAAAAATGGTTTGATGCTGATGTAACAAAGTAAGCCATACTTATTACTAAGTAAGCATTTACTTTCGTAAACAATAAAGCCCACTATCATAACGTAGTGGGTTTTGTGTTTATTGCTTATCAAATATATATAGTCAACACTGTTTACTCATCACTTTTCTTATACTAAATAACAGAGAGACATCATGGGATTTGATTTTGCGTATATGATTGAACTCCTACCTATACTATTTAAGTATTTAGGTACGACATTAGAAATGGCGATATGGGGGTTATTCTTTGCACTGGCTCTGGCGTTAGTACTGGCTAACTTAAGAGTATTTAAAGTGCCTGTATTGGATCAACTTAGCCAGCTGTACATCAGCTTTTTTCGAGGAACACCACTACTGGTTCAATTGTTCCTACTTTATTATGGTTTACCGCAGGTATTTCCAATTTTTGTTGGCTTAGATGCCTTTAGTGCGGCAGTTATTGGATTAACTCTTCACTTTGCTGCCTATATGGCTGAGAGTATTCGTGCCGCTATCATTGGCGTTGATCGCAGTCAGATGGAAGCTAGCTTATCTATCGGCATGACAACGCCTCAAGCGATGCGTCGTATTATTCTTCCTCAAGCGACTCGAGTGGCTTTGCCCTCTTTAATGAATTATTTCATTGATATGATCAAATCCACCTCTTTAGCCTTTACGCTTGGGGTGTCTGAAATAATGGCTAAAGCACAAATGGAAGCCTCTTCCAGCTTTAAGTTTTTTGAAGCCTTCCTAGCAGTCGCTCTAATCTATTGGGGTGTCGTCGTTATTCTTACCCGAGTACAAACTTGGGCTGAAACCAAACTTAATAAGGCCTATGTACGATGATAAAAATAACGAATCTACATAAAAGCTTTGGTGATACCGAAGTTCTTTCAGGTATAGACCTAACGATCAATAAAGGTGAGATAATTGCCATTATCGGCTCTAGTGGTACGGGGAAATCAACCCTACTAAGATGTGTGAATTTTCTTGAAACTGCAGACAAGGGCATCATAAGTATTGATGATGTCAGTGTGGACAGTGAAAAAAATACCAAAGCAGAAATATTAGCTTTACGACGAAAAACAGGCTTTATCTTCCAAAACTATGCCTTATTCTCTCATTTAACCGCTCGACAAAATATTGCTGAAGGCCTAATAACTGTCCACAAGTGGAACAAGGCTGATGCTCTTAGAAAAGCCCAGCAAATATTAGATGATATAGGCCTTGGCGATAAGGGCGATAACTACCCTGCGGCCCTCTCTGGAGGCCAACAGCAGCGAGTAGGTATTGGTCGTGCAATGGCTCTTGAAGCAGAGCTATTATTGTTTGATGAACCCACGTCAGCACTCGATCCGGAGTGGGTTAGCGAGGTTCTCGCATTAATGAAAAAATTAGCGACTCAACACCAAACGATGCTGGTTGTAACTCACGAAATGCAATTTGCCAAAGAAGTCGCCGATAGAGTTATCTATATGGCCGATGGAAAGATCGTCGAACAAGGGACTCCTGAACAAATTTTTGGTTATCCACAGGATCCAAAATTACAAAAATTCTTGAATCAAGTCGGGATCGCATAAAGATCCTTGCGCTCTCGCTCACAAAACGTATAATTCATCGTCCGGAAAATACGTGGAACCTCTTATTGACTATTTTTCTGTCAATGATTACAATTCCGCCTCTTTGTTGAGAGGCGTCGGAATGTACGTCCCACGCCGGGTTTAAATTAAACCTATAACTACTGATCAGTAATAAGGTAATACCATGAAACGCACTTTCCAACCTTCAGTTCTTAAGCGTAAACGTTCTCACGGCTTCCGTGCTCGTATGGCAACTAAGAACGGTCGTAACACAATCAACGCTCGTCGTGCTAAAGGCCGTAAGCGTCTATCTAAGTAATCAATAGATTATTTTGATGAATTACGACTTCTCTCGGGAGTTACGCTTGTTAACTCCCGAAGATTACAAATCAGTCTTCAAGCAAGCTCATCGAGCCGGCTCACCTCACTTCACCATTCTTGCCAGAGAAAACTCACTATCACACCCTCGTTTAGGTCTTGCTGTTCCTAAGAAGCAAATTAAAACTGCTGTTGGTCGCAATAAGTTTAAACGTATTACACGTGAAAGTTTCCGCAATAAGCAACATTCCTTACCTGCGAAAGACTTTGTGGTTATCGCTAAAAAGAGTGCTCAAGAACTGAGTAACGAAGACTTTAACAAGCTATTAGATAAATTATGGCATCGCCTGTCTCGCCCTTCTCGTGGATAGCAATCGGTCTAATCCGTTTTTATCAACTCGTCATCAGTCCAATGATTGGACCTCGCTGTCGATTTACTCCAACGTGTTCACATTATGCAATTGAAGCACTAAAGTCACACGGTTTAGTAAAAGGGTGTTGGCTAACTGGCAAACGTCTATTAAAATGTCATCCTTTGAATGATGGGGGCTATGACCCCATCCCACCCAAGCAGCATAAAGACAGAGAACAATAACGATGGATACCCAACGTAATATTCTGTTGCTAGCACTGGCTTTAGTTTCTTTTTTACTTTTCCAACAATGGCAAGTAGAAACTAATCCGCAGCAACCAGCTACAGTTAGTACCGTTCAACAAACACAGACGGATGGTGATGTTCCAACTTCTTCAACAGCAAACAGTGATACTCCAGCAGATTCAGCACAGTCTGATAAGCTGATTACAATCACAACTGATGTGCTTACTTTAAAAGTAGATACGTTGGGTGGTGACATCATTGAATCTGTTCTTAATAAATACGATGCAGAACTAGACTCTAAAGCAAAATTCGTTCTTCTTAGAAACGATGCTGATCACAGCTATATTGCTCAAAGTGGTTTAATCGGTCCTCAAGGCATCGATTCAAACGCTGGTCGTGCACAATTTACAGCGCAAAAAACAGATTATGTTTTAGCGGATGGCCAAAACGAATTACGCGTTCCGTTAACATTGGTGAAAGATGGTATTACTTATACTAAAACACTAGTGCTTAAACGTGACAGCTACGCTATTGATGTTGATTATACGGTTGATAACCAATCTTCAGCACCTGCAACAGTAGAAATGTACGCAAACCTAAAGCAAAACTTATTGGATGACGGCGGCAGTTTAACAATGCCTACGTACCGTGGTGGTGCTTACTCTACTGAAGATACACGCTATAAAAAATACAGCTTTGACGACATGGAAGATAAGAACTTATCTATCGACATGACAAATGGTCAAGGTTGGGCGGGTATGCTACAACACTATTTCGCATCAGCTTGGATCCCACGTAACGTGAATGACGCAACACTAACATCACGTGTTGCTGGCGATTACGGTTACATTGGCGTTCGTATGCCTTCGGTAACAATTCCTGCTGGTCAAGAAGCGACGCTTACAGCAACGCTTTGGACTGGTCCAAAACTTCAACCAGAAATGGCTGCAACTGCTAAATACTTAGACTTAAGTGTTGATTACGGTTGGTTATGGTTCATCGCTTCTCCTCTTCACAAACTACTGTCTTTCATTCACGGTATTGTTGGGAACTGGGGTCTGGCGATCATGTTCTTAACGTTCATCGTTCGTGGTGCAATGTACCCACTAACGAAAGCACAATACACGTCAATGGCTAAAATGCGTATGCTTCAACCTAAGTTGACTGCAATGCGTGAACGTATTGGTGATGACCGCCAACGTATGAGCCAAGAAATGATGGAGCTTTATAAGAAAGAAAAAGTAAACCCACTAGGTGGCTGTTTACCAATAGTTCTTCAAATGCCAATCTTCATTTCTCTGTACTGGGCACTAATGGAATCAGTTGAACTTCGTCATTCTCCATTCTTTGGTTGGATCACGGATTTATCAGCACAAGACCCATACTACATCCTGCCATTACTAATGGGTGCAAGTATGTTCTTAATCCAGAAGATGAGCCCAACAACAGTAACGGATCCAATGCAACAGAAGATCATGACATTCATGCCTGTAATGTTCACTGTATTCTTCTTATGGTTCCCAGCTGGCCTAGTTCTTTACTGGTTAGTTTCAAACATCGTAACGTTAATTCAGCAAACGCTGATTTACCGTGCTCTTGAGAAAAAAGGCTTACATTCTAAGTAAGTTGAATTTCTAAAGAAGTAAACAAAAGGCGGCCTATGGTCGCCTTTTTTGTTTTATCGGCTTACAATATGCTCAAGCAATAGACATTAAGAATAATCATGACATTACATACAGACACCATCGTTGCACAAGCAACAGCACCAGGCCGAGGCGGCGTAGGCATCATTCGTGTATCCGGACCTAAAGCTCAACAAGTCGCTTTAGAAGTGGTAGGAAAGACCCTTAAACCTCGCTATGCAGAATACACCCCATTTAAAAATGATAATGGCCTTGAACTCGATCAAGGGATTGCACTTTACTTCCCTAACCCTCATTCATTTACCGGTGAAGATGTTTTAGAGCTTCAAGGACATGGTGGTCCTGTTGTCATGGATATGCTGATTAAACGCATCTTAAAAATTGATGGCGTTCGCCCTGCTCGACCTGGCGAATTTTCAGAAAGAGCTTTTTTGAATGATAAAATGGATTTAGCTCAAGCCGAAGCCATTGCCGATTTAATCGATGCAAGTTCTGAAGAAGCAGCAAAATCTGCATTAAATTCACTACAAGGTGTCTTTTCAAATAAAATTAACACCTTAGTTGAATCCCTTATTTACCTTCGAATTTATGTTGAAGCCGCCATTGATTTCCCAGAAGAAGAGATCGACTTTTTAGCTGATGGCAAAGTCAGTGGTGATTTACAAGGGATCATTGATAACCTTAATGCCGTTCGCCAAGAAGCTAATCAAGGGGCGATCATGCGTGAAGGGATGAAAGTCGTTATTGCTGGACGCCCTAATGCAGGTAAATCTAGCCTACTAAATGCCTTATCAGGTAAAGACAGCGCTATCGTTACTGATATCGCAGGAACCACGCGTGATGTACTCAGAGAGCACATTCACATTGATGGTATGCCTTTGCATATCATTGATACTGCTGGCCTTCGTGAAGCCTCTGATGAAGTAGAGCGTATTGGTATTGAACGAGCATGGGATGAAATTGCTCAAGCCGATCGCGTTTTATTTATGGTTGATGGCACAACCACTGACGCAACAGACCCTAAAGTAATCTGGCCAGAGTTTCTTGATCGCTTACCTAAAAACATGGGCATGACAGTGATCAGAAATAAAGCGGATCAAACCGGTGAAGATCTAGGTATTTGCCACGTTAACGATCCTACCCTTATTCGTTTGTCTGCAAAAACGGGGGAAGGTGTCGATGCTTTACGTCTGCATTTAAAAGAATGTATGGGTTTCTCAGGTAATCAAGAAGGTGGCTTTATGGCTCGCCGTCGTCACCTAGAAGCGTTAGAGAAAGCGGCTCAGCATCTTGATATAGGCCAACAACAACTTGAAGGTTACATGGCCGGTGAGATCCTGGCAGAAGAGCTTAGAATTGCACAACAGCATCTTAGCGAGATCACAGGAGAATTTACTTCAGATGATCTACTAGGTCGAATATTTACCTCTTTCTGTATCGGTAAATAATCCCCCAAATCACACCAACAATCATGGGCTATTATGGCCCATTTTTTATAGGAAAAATTCATGAAAAACGTATCTATTATTACAGGAAGCACCCTTGGTGGCGCTGAGTACGTTGGCGATCACCTTGCCGATTTATTAGAAGAGATGGAGTTTGCGACAGATATCCATAATCAACCAAATTTGAATGAAATAGACATAGATAGTCTCTGGATTATTGCCATATCCACCCATGGTGCTGGTGATTATCCAGACAATATAAAGCCTTTTATTCAACAACTCACAGAGCAAGCTCAACATCTTTCAAAAGTCTCGTTTGCTATCGTTGCTATTGGTGATTCAAGCTATGACACCTTCTGTGCAGCAGGAAAATCATTACAAAATACATTGATTGAATTAGGTGCGATAGAGAAATTCCCACTTTTAGAGATAGATGTAACTCAACATAGTATTCCTGAAGAGCCTGCTGAATTGTGGTTAAAACAACATATTTGTTAATTTTTTGTATGTATTTATCAGTTAAAGTTATTAAATAGAAAACTGCTACTATGTGGATAACTAGGCAATGATCCAGTGATCAAGTTATAGTTATCCATTGAATAAGATCTAACGCCCTACCCCCTTGTGGATAAGTACTTCTTTTATCCTCAAGCAGTCCGATCGAAGATCAAAGATTCATCACAACTTAGGATCTTACTAAAGTATATGATCCTATTGATCATTTACTACTTATCCACAGAGATCGACGATCTATATAATAGATCTAATAAGAGATCTCTTTAAAAGATCTTATATATATTAAGTGATCTTTATTTTTTGAACTTCGTCACTTTTTCATTTCTTTCCAAGCTAGAAAAAGGGTAAAATGGATCTCTTAAAATTAAATTCTTCTCACTATTTTCATAACACCTAAGGTCAACTCATGTTTTACCAAGAAAACTTTGATGTCATTGTTATTGGCGGTGGTCATGCTGGTACTGAAGCAGCATTAGCAGCTGCAAGAACAGGACAAAAGACACTTCTACTCACGCATAACATCGACACATTAGGTCAAATGTCATGTAATCCTGCTATCGGTGGGATCGGCAAAGGCCATTTGGTAAAAGAAGTGGATGCTTTAGGTGGATTAATGGCACAAGCCACTGATCATGCCGGTATTCAGTTTAGAACACTAAATGCTTCTAAAGGCCCAGCGGTTCGAGCAACACGCGCTCAAGCAGATAGAGCCTTATACAAAGCGTATGTTCGTTCAGTATTGGAAAACCAACCAAACCTAACCCTATTTCAGCAAGCAGTAGATGATCTGATCATTGAAAACGATAAAGTTATCGGTGCTGTTACTCAAATGGGCCTTAAATTCCGTGCTAAATCCGTTGTATTAACGGCTGGTACCTTTTTAGGGGGTCAGATACATATTGGCATGGAAAATTTCTCAGGAGGCCGCGCAGGGGATCCTTCTTCGATCACTCTTGCTCAACGTTTACGAGATCGTCCATTTAGGATCGATCGCCTAAAAACAGGTACTCCACCACGTATTGATGCTCGTACTGTAGATTTTTCAAATTTAGAAGCACAGCCAGGTGACAACCCTACCCCTGTATTTTCATTTATGGGTAGCCGTGAGCAACAGCCAAAACAGATCAACTGTTTTATCACTCATACCAATGAAAAAACACACGATGTAATTCGTAAAAACCTTGATCGCAGCCCTATGTATGCTGGCGTTATCGAGGGTATTGGTCCTCGTTATTGCCCTTCAATTGAAGATAAAGTGATGCGCTTTGCAGACAAAGACAGTCACCAAATTTTTATTGAACCAGAAGGTTTAACGACTCACGAATTATACCCAAATGGCATTTCAACCAGCTTACCATTCGATGTTCAATTACAAATTGTTCGCTCAATGAAAGGGTTTGAAAATGCACACATCGTGCGTCCAGGTTACGCAATTGAGTATGATTTCTTTGATCCTCGTGATTTAAAATCAACTTACGAAACCAAATTTATTGAAGGTTTATTCTTTGCTGGCCAAATCAATGGTACAACCGGTTACGAAGAAGCAGCTGCTCAAGGTTTAATGGCCGGTCTTAATGCAAGTTTGTTTGCTCAAGGCAAAGAAGGCTGGAGCCCACGTCGTGATGAAGCGTACATGGGAGTATTAATTGATGATTTATCAACGCTTGGTACTAAAGAACCCTACCGTATGTTCACATCGCGTGCCGAATATCGTTTGTCTTTACGTGAAGATAATGCGGATCTACGTTTAACAGAACAAGGTCGTGAACTTGGCTTAGTTGATGATGCTCGTTGGGCTCGATTTAATGAAAAAGTGGAAAATATTGAAAAAGAGCGTCAACGCTTAAAAGATATTTGGATCAACCCTAAATCAGAAAACATTGATCAAGTGAATTCGATCCTGAAAACACCGATCGTACGTGAAGCAAGTGGAGAGGATCTTCTTCGCCGTCCTGAAGTAACGTATTCAACATTGGTTTCACTGGAAAACTTTGCACCTGCAATTGAAGATTCTCAAGCGTCTGAGCAAGTTGAAATCCAAGTAAAATATGCGGGTTATATTCAGCGTCAACGTGATGAAATTGAAAAATCATTACGCCATGAAAATACAAAACTGCCACTTGATTTGGAATACAGTAAAGTGAAAGGGTTGTCGAATGAAGTTGTTGCTAAATTAAGTGATGCAAAACCAGAAACGCTTGGTATTGCTTCTCGTATTTCAGGCATCACACCGGCTGCAATTTCTATTTTATTGGTTCATTTAAAGAAACACGGTTTATTAAAGAAAGGGGCATAACATGACCGATTTATCACAACAATTCGATCTATTAATTGCTCAAACAGAGCTAACTGTCTCTGAATTGCAAAAAGAACAATTACTTGGCTATGTTGCTCTACTTCATAAATGGAATAAAGCGTATAACTTAACGTCGGTTAGAAACCCAAGTGAAATGGTTATTAAACATATCTTAGATAGTATTGTGGTTAGTCCAAAACTATCTGGTGAGCGTTTTATTGATGTTGGTACGGGTCCTGGTTTACCTGGGATCCCATTAGCGATTATGAATCCTGAGAAATCATTTACTTTGCTAGATAGCTTGGGTAAGCGAATTCGTTTTATTAAACAAGTGATTCACGAATTAAAAATTACCAACGTTACGCCAATCCAAAGTCGTGTTGAAGAGTTTCAACCTGAAGAAAAATTTGATGCAGTCCTAAGTCGTGCGTTTGCATCAATGACAGACATGGTGAATTGGTGTCATCATCTTCCAAAAGAAGAAGATGGTGTGTTTTTGGCATTAAAAGGGATCTACTCAGAAGATGAAGCAAATGATCTTCCTGAATGGTGCTCAGTCAAAGACGTTGCCGCTTTAATTGTTCCCGAGTTAGAGGGCGAAAGGCATTTAGTGACTCTAATCGGAAAAAAATAATGGAATAAGAGGTTAGTGTGGGAAGAGTTATCTCGATTGCGAACCAAAAAGGTGGCGTAGGTAAGACAACAACAGCTGTAAATTTAGCTGCATCTATGGCTGCAACACATCGAAAAGTGTTACTTATTGACCTTGATGCTCAAGGTAACGCCACTATGGCTAGTGGTGTTGATAAATACGATGTGGATGCAACTGCGTATGAGTTGTTGGTTGACGAAGTTCCTTTTGAAAAGGTCGTAATTGAGGAGACCTCTGGCGGTTATGATTTGATAGCAGCAAATGGTGATATCACCGCTGCTGAAATCAAATTAATGGAAGTGTTTGCGCGAGAGGTTCGCTTGCGCAACATGATCTACCCAATTCGTGGTAACTATGATTTCATCTTTATTGATTGCCCTCCTGCTCTAAATCTCCTTACAATTAACGCCATGGCAGCATCGGATTCTGTATTAGTTCCTATGCAGTGCGAATATTATGCACTCGAAGGGCTAACCGCTTTAATTGACACTATTGGTAAATTGGCCGCTGTTGTGAATGCCGATTTAAAGATCGAAGGATTATTAAGAACCATGTTCGATCCTCGCAATCGTTTAGCCAATGATGTCTCTGATCAATTAAAAAAGCATTTTGGTGATAAAGTGTATCGGACTGTCATCCCTCGAAATGTGCGTTTAGCAGAAGCGCCTAGTCATGGTAAACCTGCAATGTATTATGATAAATACTCAAATGGTGCAAAAGCTTACTTAGCTCTTGCCGGAGAGATAATTCGCCGTGACGAAATGGAAAAAGAAAGGGAAACAGAAATTCATGGGTAATAAACGTGGTTTAGGCAAAGGATTAGATGCGCTATTAGCAACAAGTTCACTGGCTCGTGAGAAACAAGCGAGTGCCGAAAAAAGTGAAACACTTTCAAAAGATACTCAATTGGTTGAGCTGGGTATTCATCAGCTTAGTGCTGGACAATATCAACCAAGAAAAACAATGGAAGAAGACGCATTAGAAGAACTTTCAGCTTCCATTCGTTCTCAAGGAATTATTCAACCGATTGTTGTCCGCCAAGTTGCTGAACAACAATATGAGATCATTGCTGGCGAAAGACGTTTTCGTGCCGCAAAGAAAGCCGGCTTAAAACAGGTTCCTTGTGTTGTTAAATCTGTTGAAGATAAAGCGGTTATTGCGATGGCATTAATTGAAAATATTCAGCGTGAAGATTTGAACGTGATTGAGGAAGCGCAAGCACTAGAGCGCTTACAGCAAGAGTTTGAATTAACTCATCAACAAATCTCAGAAGTCATTGGTAAGTCTCGTACAACGGTAACCAACTTGTTGCGCCTTAATGCACTTACAAGTGAAGTTAAAAAACTGGTTGAACAGAAATTACTAGAGATGGGCCATGCTCGTGCGTTATTAGCATTAGAGAGCGAACAACAGATCGAACTTGCTCATTTGGTCATTGAGAAAAAGCTGACGGTTCGTCAAACTGAGCAAAAAGTAAAAGAGTTACTTGCGCCAGAAAAAGAAGAGCAACCTAAAGCTATTGATACCGAAATGATGGCGATTTCAGATAAACTATCATCAACACTTGGCTCAAAAGTAATGATAAGCCGAAATTCATCAGGTAAAGGCAAGGTAACGATTACCTTTGACGAGGCTCACAAATTAGAGCTACTAATCGCAAAGCTAGAAAGCGAAGTGTGATATAAAACAGTGTTTCAAAGTGAAATCGTATTTTACGTCGTAAAAGTTACTGCATTGTTCTCATAAATGTAACTTTTTAATGCTATTTGATTGCATTCATATGGGTGCAACGTATAATTTTTGCAAAATCTTCGTCTTGTGTTGATTTATATCAAGGCAAAGATGCTTTAAAGGAAGAATACATGGTAGTTACGCTAGCGAAACCAGGGCGTTTGCTTGCAAAGCGATTGTTATTGATTCAGCTTAGTGTCACTACAGTTATGGCAATAGGGATGAGCATAGCCGTTAGTGCTAGTTGGGGAATGTCAGCATTAGTTGGTGGTAGTATTTTTATTATCGCTAATTCAGTGTTTTCAAAATGTGCATTTATGTTCAGTGGGGCAAGAGCCGCTAAAATGGTTGCTGCTTTTTTCTATCTGGGTGAAGTGCTTAAAATTCTTATAACAATTGTCTTATTTTCTATTGTTTACGTGTATACGGAGGTGGAACTTGTTCCCCTCAAACTAACCTATTTGCTGGTACTGGGTAGTAATATCTTTGCACCAGTTTTCTTTATTAACAACAGGAAATAGGAAAAGTTATGTCTGCGTCAACGCCTACTGAATATATTAATCATCACCTGCAAAATCTCTCATTAGGGAAATTTGGCATTGTTGATGAATTAAGTTTTTGGAATGTGCATATAGACAGCTTGTTTTTTTCTGTGCTAACAGGGATGTTATTCCTTTGGGTATTTCGCTCTGTAGCTAAGAAATCAACAACTGGAGTACCAGGTAAATTACAGTGTTTCGTTGAAATGGTAGTTGAATTCGTTGATACCAACGTAAAAGAGACTTTCCATGGTCGAAACCCTCTAGTTGCTCCACTAGCTTTAACCATATTTTGTTGGGTAATAATTATGAACGTCATGGATTTAGTTCCAATTGACTTCTTACCTTACTCAGCTGAACAGTTGTTAGGCCTTCCTTATCTTAAGGTGGTTCCTACTGCTGATGTAAACATTACAATGGCAATGGCTCTTGGTGTGTTCGCTTTAATGATTTATTACAGCATTAAAGTAAAAGGACTAGGTGGTTTTGCAAAAGAATTAGCATTACACCCGTTTAACCACTGGATTATGATCCCTTTCAACCTACTTATTGAAGTTGTTTCGCTACTTGCTAAACCTCTTTCTTTAGGCATGCGTCTGTTTGGTAACATGTTCGCTGGTGAAGTGGTGTTTATTCTAATCGCTGCAATGTTACCTTGGTATTTACAATGGGTCGGTGCGTTACCTTGGGCTATTTTCCATATTTTGGTTATCTTAATCCAAGCATTTGTTTTCATGATGTTGACGATAGTTTATATGTCAATGGCTCATGAAGATGGCGATCATTAATCTTAAATTTTTAATACAACTCTATCTATTCAATTGGAGAATATAAATGGAAACCGTTCTTAGTTTTTCAGCTATCGCAGTAGCTATTATTGTTGGTCTTTGTGCTGTAGGTACAGCAATTGGTTTTGCTATTCTTGGTGGTAAGTTTCTGGAAGGCGCAGCTCGTCAACCTGAAATGGCTCCAATGCTACAAGTTAAGATGTTCATCATCGCTGGTCTATTGGATGCGGTTCCAATGATCGGTATCGTAATCGCGCTACTATTCACATTTGCTAACCCATTTGTTGGTCAACTAGCAGGCTAATCTAGCCTTTTGCTAATTGAATTTTTGTAGCTGATTCTTAACGAGGGGTAGCTGTTGTGAATATGAACGCAACTCTGCTTGGTCAAGCAATCGCTTTCGCACTGTTTGTTTGGTTCTGCATGAAATATGTATGGCCACCAATCATGGAAGCGATCGAGGCACGTCAGAAGTTAATTGCTGACGGTTTATCTGCCGCTGAACGCGCAGCTAAAGACCTTGATTTGGCACAAGCCAATGCTTCTGATCAACTGAAAGAAGCAAAGCGCGCTGCAACTGAGATCATCGAACAAGCGAACAAACGTAAAGGTCAAATTTTAGACGAAGCTCGTGAAGAAGCTCTGACAGAACGTCAGAAGATTCTTACACAAGGTGAAGCTGAACTTGAATCTGAACGCAAACGCGCTCGCGATGAACTGCGTAAACAAGTTGCAACTCTGGCTGTGATTGGTGCCGAGAAAATCTTGGAGCGTTCTATTGATGTAGAAGCTCAGAAAGATATTCTTGATAACATCACTGCGAAATTGTAAGTAAAAGGGGCCAAGATATGTCGACAATGACAACCATCGCACGCCCCTACGCGAAAGCAGCTTTTGACTTTGCGGTCGAAAAGAATGAATTGGACCAATGGGTTCAAATGCTAACTTTTTGTTCAGAAGTCACAAAGAATGAAGACGTTGCTCAGTTACTTGATGGTGCTATTGCTCCAGAGAAACTGGCAGAAATCTTTATTTCAATTTGTGGTGAACAATTGAACGAGTTTGGACAGAACCTGATTCATGTAATGGCTGAAAACGGTCGTTTGAAGGTTCTACCTGATGTGTTAGATCAATATATCTTTTTAAAACATGAGTTTGAAAAAATGATTGATGCTGAAGTCATTTCAGCAGTTGAACTAACAGAACAGCAAAAAGCTGACATTAGTGCCAAACTTGAAGCTCGTTTAGAGCGTAAAGTGAAGCTGAATTGTAGCGTAGATGAGGCCCTACTAGCTGGGGTCATAATTCGAGCCGGAGACCTAGTCATTGATAACTCAGCACGTGGTCGTTTGAACCGCCTGAGTGAAACATTGCAGTCTTGATGGGGAATGGAGCATGCAACTTAATTCCACGGAAATTAGCGATCTAATCAAACAACGTATTGAAAAATTCAACGTTGTAAGTGAAGCTCGCAACGAAGGTACAATCGTTTCGGTAAGCGACGGTATCATTCGTATCCACGGCCTTGCAGACGTTATGCAAGGCGAAATGATTGAATTACCGGGTGGCCGTTACGCGCTAGCACTTAACCTTGAGCGTGACTCAGTTGGTGCTGTTGTAATGGGCCCATATGCTAACCTACAGGAAGGCATGAAAGTAACAGGTACTGGTCGTATCCTTGAAGTACCAGTAGGCCCTGAAATGCTAGGTCGTGTTGTAAACACACTTGGTGAACCAATTGATGGTAAAGGCCCTATTGATACGAAATTGACTTCTCCAGTAGAAGTGATTGCACCTGGTGTAATCGATCGTAAATCAGTAGACCAACCTGTACAAACTGGCTATAAGTCAGTGGATTCAATGATCCCTATCGGCCGTGGTCAGCGTGAGCTAATCATCGGTGACCGTCAGACTGGTAAAACAGCAATGGCGATTGATGCGATCATTAACCAGAAAAATTCTGGTATTTTCTCTATCTATGTTGCGATTGGCCAAAAGGCATCAACAATTGCTAACGTAGTTCGCAAATTAGAAGAGCATGGTGCGCTAGCTAACACTATCGTTGTTGTTGCATCTGCTTCTGAATCTGCTGCGCTGCAATATCTTGCTCCGTATTCAGGTTGTGCGATGGGTGAATACTTCCGTGACCGCGGTGAAGATGCTCTGATTGTTTATGATGACTTATCTAAACAAGCGGTAGCTTATCGTCAGATTTCTCTACTATTGAAACGTCCACCGGGTCGTGAAGCGTTCCCTGGTGATGTTTTCTATTTACACTCTCGTCTACTAGAGCGTGCTGCTCGTGTAAGCGAAGCGTATGTTGAGAAATTCACTAATGGTGAAGTGAAAGGTAAAACTGGTTCTTTAACTGCTCTACCTATCATCGAAACTCAAGCTGGTGACGTATCTGCATTCGTACCAACCAACGTAATCTCGATTACTGATGGTCAGATCTTCCTACAAGCAGAACTGTTCACCGCTGGTGTTCGTCCTGCAGTAGATCCAGGTATCTCTGTATCTCGTGTAGGTGGTGCTGCGCAAACTAAGATCATTAAGAAACTGTCTGGTGGTATTCGTACTGCTCTTGCACAGTACCGTGAACTTGCAGCGTTTGCTCAGTTCTCATCTGATCTTGATGAAGCGACTAAAAAGCAACTTGATCATGGTGAGAAAGTAACTGAGCTAATGAAACAAAAGCAGTACGCTCCAATGTCTGTTTTTGATCAAGCTTTAGTTATCTTTACAGCTGAGAAAGGCTATTTGAATGATGTTGAGCTTTCTAAGCTTGCTGATTTCGAAGAAGCATTGCTGTCGTATGCTCGTGGTCAATTTGCCGATCTAGCAACAGAGATCGACTCATCGGGTGCTTGGAACAAAGAAGTTGAAGCTCAGTTTGTTAAACTGGTTGAAGACTTTAAAGCAACCCAGACCTGGTAATTCGTTGGTGGCCTGTAATGGGTCACCCGAAAACGGAGAGTAACGATGGCCGGTGCGAAAGAAATTCGTAACAAGATCGGGAGTGTAAAAAGCACTCAAAAGATCACGAAAGCAATGGAAATGGTAGCCGCTTCTAAAATGCGTCGCTCGCAAGAGTCGATGTCAGCGTCTCGTCCATATGCTGAGACAATACGTAAAGTAATCGGTCATTTAGCGCTTGGTAGCCTTGAGTATAAACATCCATACCTTGAGGAGCGCGAAGCTAAGCGCGTTGGTTACATTATTATTTCTAGTGATCGTGGTTTGTGTGGTGGCTTAAACATTAACTTGTTTAAAAAAGTCATGGCAGAAATGAAAACATGGTCAGAAGATGGTGTTGAAATTGATTTAGCCGTTATCGGTTCTAAAGCAACAGCATTCTTTAATAGTTATGGCGGCAACGTTATTGCTCAAAACTCTGGTCTAGGTGATAAACCTAGTTTAGAAGAATTGATCGGTACTGTTGGTGTGATGCTTAAGAAATATGATGAAGGCCAGTTGGATCGCCTGTATGTAGTGAGTAATAAGTTCATTAATACAATGGTACAAGAGCCAACAATTGACCAATTACTTCCTTTGCCTAAATCTGAAGATGAAGCAATGAAACGCACTCATTCTTGGGACTATATTTATGAGCCCGAGCCAAAACCATTACTAGATGCCTTATTGGTTCGATATGTCGAATCACAAGTGTATCAAGGTGTGGTTGAGAATTTAGCCTGCGAACACGTAGCGCGAATGATTGCGATGAAAGCGGCAACTGATAACGCTGGTGACATTATTGATGAACTGCAACTTGTGTATAACAAAGCCCGTCAAACGGCGATTACACAAGAGCTTTCAGAAATTGTTTCAGGCGCATCAGCGGTTTAAGCATAGGTATTTAAACAGTTTAGAGGATTAACGATGACTACAGGTAAGATCGTACAGATCATCGGTGCGGTAGTCGATGTAGAGTTCCCACAAGGCAGTGTACCTCGTGTATACGATGCTCTGAATGTTGTTGATGCAAAAGAACGTCTTGTTCTTGAAGTTCAACAACAAATCGGCGGTGGCGTTGTACGCGCAATCGTTATGGGTAGCTCAGATGGTTTACGTCGTGGCTTAGCAGTAGAAAATACTGGCGCGCCAATTACAGTTCCAGTGGGTACTAAAACATTAGGCCGTATCATGAACGTTCTTGGTGACGCGATTGATGAGTGTGGTGATATTGGTGCTGAAGAGCATTATTCAATTCACCGCGAAGCGCCTAGCTACGAAGAGCAGTCTAACTCGACTGAACTTCTAGAAACGGGTGTTAAAGTAATCGATTTAATTTGTCCATTCGCTAAGGGTGGTAAAATAGGTCTATTCGGTGGTGCTGGTGTAGGTAAGACTGTCAACATGATGGAACTTATCAACAACATCGCACTACAACACTCAGGCCTATCTGTATTTGCAGGTGTAGGTGAGCGTACTCGTGAAGGTAATGATTTCTACTTTGAAATGCAGGAAGCTGGTGTTGTAAACATCGAAAAACCTGAAGAATCAAAAGTAGCGATGGTTTACGGTCAAATGAATGAGCCACCAGGTAACCGTTTACGTGTTGCTTTGACTGGTCTAACAATGGCAGAGCGTTTCCGTGACGAAGGTCGTGACGTTTTACTATTCATTGATAACATCTATCGTTATACACTAGCCGGAACTGAAGTATCAGCTCTACTAGGTCGTATGCCATCAGCGGTAGGTTACCAACCTACACTAGCTGAAGAGATGGGTGTTCTTCAGGAACGTATCACTTCAACTCGTAGTGGTTCTATCACTTCAGTTCAAGCGGTATATGTACCTGCGGATGACTTAACGGATCCATCTCCAGCAACAACGTTTGCTCACTTAGATGCGACAGTTGTACTTAACCGTAATATCGCATCAATGGGTTTATACCCTGCGATTGACCCGTTAGATTCAACATCTCGTCAACTTGATCCACTTGTTGTTGGTCAAGAGCACTATGATATCGCACGTAATGTACAATCTACATTACAGCGTTATAAAGAGCTAAAAGACATCATTGCTATCCTAGGTATGGACGAGCTATCTGAAGAAGATAAGCAAGTTGTATCTCGTGCCCGTAAGATTGAGAAGTTCTTAACTCAACCTTACCACGTAGCTGAAGTATTCACAGGCGACCCAGGTATTTACGTACCACTTAAAGACACATTAGCTGGCTTTAAAGGGTTATTAGCTGGTGATTACGATGACGTTCCTGAGCAAGCCTTCATGTACTGCGGTAAGATTGAAGATGCGCTTGAGAATGCGAAGAAGCTATAAGGCTGATTAGGAGGCGATATGGCAGCAATGACCTTTCACCTGGACGTTGTAAGTGCTGAGAAAAAATTATTCTCAGGACTTGTTGAAACGATGCAGGTGAGCGGAAGCGAAGGTGAACTTGGTATTTTCCATGGTCACGCACCGCTGCTGACCGCTATCACGCCTGGTATGGTGCGTATTGTTAAACAACACGGTCACGAAGAGTACATTTATGTCTCGGGTGGCATGGTTGAGGTTCAACCTGGTTCGGCAACTGTTTTGGCAGATACCGGAATCCGTGGTGAAGACCTAGACGCAGCTAAGGCAGAAGAAGCTAAACGCAAGGCTGAGGAAAATATTAAGAATCAGCATGGCGACATTAACTTCGCTCAAGCGGCCAGTGATTTGGCTAAAGCGATCGCACAGCTTCGAGTTATCGAACTGACAAGACGTTCGCGTTAATCAAGCACCATTAGAAAGAAGGCGACCTATTTGGGTCGCCTTTTCTTTTTTATCTAAGTATTCTTACTTATCTCTTACCCAAAGGGGCTGTTTTTAGCTTATAATTTAATCCGCATATTAATCCCATTAATCATTACTTTGTATGTAACTCAGTAGTAAGTAATGGATTTAATATTTTGATTTCCACTAGCTAGGTAAATGCTATCGATGCAGAGTCGATATCAGTTAGCATAATAATAGAATGGGCTTTTCATGAAATTCAGTGCAGTAATTTTAGCAGCGGGTAAAGGCACCCGTATGTACTCAAACAAACCTAAAGTGCTTCATACTTTAGCGGGCAAGCCAATGGCAAAGCATGTAATTGATACATGCGAAGGTCTTGGTGCTCAAAATATCCACCTAGTTTATGGTCACGGTGGTGATCAAATGAAAGCTGAACTAGGTGAAGAGCGAGTAACTTGGGTACTTCAAGCCGATCAACTAGGTACAGGCCATGCGGTTAACCAAGCAGCACCTGAATTTTCTGATGATGAGAAAGTGCTAGTTCTATATGGTGACGTACCTTTGATCAGTGCTGAAACGGTCGAAAATTTACTAGACTCTCAACCAACAGGTGGTATTGCACTACTGACCGTTGTTCTTGATAACCCTATGGGTTATGGCCGTATTATCCGTCGTAATGGCCCTGTAATCGCGATTGTAGAGCAGAAAGATGCAACGGAAGAGCAGAAGCTTATTAAAGAAATAAACACCGGCGTAATGGTTGCTACTGGTGGTGATTTAAAGCGTTGGTTAGCTGCATTAAAGAATGAAAATGCACAAGGTGAATATTATCTAACAGATATCATCGCAGCTGCACATGATGAAGGTCGTGCTGTAGAAGCGGTACATCCTGTTAGTCCGATTGAAGTTGAAGGTGTGAATGATCGCGCTCAATTAGCTCGTTTAGAAAGAGCTTATCAATCAGCACAAGCACAAAAACTATTAGAGCAAGGTGTAATGCTTCGTGATCCAAGCCGCTTTGATCTTAGAGGATCTCTGCAGTGTGGTATGGATATTGAGATCGACGTAAACGTGATCATTGAAGGTAATGTAACGATTGGTGATAACGTCGTTATCGGAGCTGGTTGTGTACTGAAAGACTGTGAGATTGATGATAACACGATTATTCGTCCTTACAGTGTGATTGAAGGGGCTACTGTAGGTGAAGATTGTACGGTTGGTCCATTTACTCGCTTACGCCCAGGCGCTGAGCTTTGCAATGATGCTCACGTAGGTAACTTTGTTGAAGTGAAGAATGTTCGCCTTGGGGAAGGGTCTAAAGCGAATCATTTAACTTACCTTGGTGATGCTGAGATTGGTAAGCGTGTCAATGTAGGCGCTGGTGTGATTACGTGTAATTACGATGGTGCAAATAAGTTCAAGACTGTAATTGGTGATGATGTGTTTGTTGGCTCTGATAGCCAGCTTATTGCTCCAATTTCGATAGCGAATGGCGCGACGGTTGGCGCGGGCTCTACAGTGACGAAAGATGTGGCTGAAAATGAACTTTACATTAGCCGAGCTAAAGATCGTCGTATTGCTAATTGGCAGCGTCCAACAAAAAAATAGTTAATATTTAAATGCTTATTCCTATTTTTATAGGGATTTATTCATAAAAAAAGAAGCGATTATAGCTTCTTTTTTTGTATCTGAAATTTGATACTACAAATGACAGGCAAAAAAAATGCCGACCGAAGTCAGCATTTAAAAATTTTATTCGAAAATTCGAATTAAGCTGGAGTAACGTCTGCAGCTTGTGGGCCTTTTTGACCTTGTTCAACAGTGAAAGTTACCGCTTGGCCTTCTTTCAGAGTTTTGAAACCTTCAGTTGCGATAGCACGGAAGTGAACGAATACGTCAGCGCCGCCGTTATCTTGAGTAATGAAACCGAAACCTTTCTCTTCGTTGAACCACTTAACGATACCAGTTGATTTAGACATAATAAATCCTAATTTTTTTTAATTAAATAATTCGCATAATGCGAAGTTGTAGCCATAAAGAATTATTTATTGAGGTAAAACATATGTATAAAAAGCTTCAAGCATAACTGGTAAAGCAGTATAACGAAGGTTTCAAAAGCATAATATTACAGATAAATAGGTCTGTTTACAGGCCGAGAAAAATAATAGCATTTTTTAAACGATTGTATAGCAGAATTTCAAAAATGAATGAAAATAAGGCTAAAAAAATAGTAGCCTTACAAATGCCATACGCTATTAAGATAAAAAGAACTTATAAGCTGGATTATCAGTTTCATCTTTGCATCGATAACCTAATTCCTCTAGATGTTTAGAGAAAACAAGGAGATCAGAATCATCTAATTCAAAGCCACACAAAACACGTCCATAATCAGCCCCGTGATTTCGGTAATTGAATAAACTGATATTCCAATGAGTGCCTAATGTACTGAGAAATTTGACTAGGGCACCAGGATATTCTGGAAATTCAAAACTGTATAATCGTTCTTTCAATGGCTTAGAGGGTTTACCTCCTATCATGTAGCGAATATGAAGCTTTGCCATTTCATTATCAGAGAGATCAACAACAGGGTATTCATTCTGTTGTAAGTCATTAATAATGTTATTGAGCTCTTCTTGTCCCTCTTGTAAGCGGACACCAACAAAGATGTTTGCTAGTTTATTGTCGTTGTATCGATAGTTAAACTCAGTAACGGCTCGGCCACCAATTAAATTGCAGAATTCAAAAAAAGCACCTTGGCGTTCAGGGATCGTGACAGCTAATAAACCTTCTCTTTTCTCACCAAGTTCACAACGTTCAGAAACGTAGCGTAAGCCATGGAAGTTAGTGTTTGCACCAGAAAGTACAGCCCCAAGTTGCTTGTTGTTAAGTTGGTTTTTATCAGCAAATTTTTTCAAACCTGCTAATGCTAATGCACCTGATGGTTCAGCAATCGCACGAGTGTCTTCAAAAATATCTTTGACGGCGGCACAGATTTCATCGCTAGAAACGGTGATATGGCCATCAAGATATTTTTGGCATAAACGGAAGGTTTCATCACCAATACGTTTAACGGCAACACCATCGGCGAACATACTTACTTGATCCAGTATTACTGGTTCTCCTGCATCTAATGCGGCTTTTAAGCAGGCTGAGTCTTCAGGTTCAACGGCGATTACTTTAATTTCTGGCATTAATTGTTTGATAAGAACGGCAACACCAGCGGCTAAGCCACCACCACCGACAGGAACAAAAATATAATCTAAATGCCCATTTTGTTGCAGCATTTCCATTCCTATCGTTCCCTGCCCTGCAATCACTAAAGGATGATCAAATGGAGGAACAAAGGTATAGCCGTGAAGCTCAGATAAACGCTCTGCTTCGGCTTTTGCTTCATCGAAGTTACGGCCGTGAAGAATGACTCGGCCACCAAACCCTTTCACCGCTTCTACTTTGATGTCAGGGGTTGTTTTTGGCATAACGATGGTGGTTTGGATCCCAAGCTTAGTGCCTGAAAGCGCCATACCTTGAGCATGATTACCTGCAGAAGCTGCAATAACGCCAGCTTGCTTCTGTTCTTCAGTTAAGTTTGCCACCATATTGTAAGCACCACGAAGCTTAAATGAGTGAACCGGTTGGCGATCCTCTCGCTTTAACTGTACGTGATTATTAAGTCGTTCCGATAAACGTGGCATCCCTTGAAGTGGCGTAACAGTGGCAACTTCATAGATGGGGGCTCGTAAGATCTGACGCAGATATTCTGCGCCAGTTTGATTAGAAGGTGTTGTCATAAGCCTTATCCTTCTAACTTAGATTTATCACGTACTGCGCCTTTGTCTGCACTGGTTGCCATACTTGCGTACGCTTTTAGTGCAAAAGAAACTTCACGTTGGCGATTTACTGGTTTCCAGCCTAATTGGTCTTGTTTCACTCGACGATCAGCCAGTTCAGATTCTGAAACATCAAGAGTAATAGAGCGACTTGGGATATCGATGGTAATGATGTCGCCAGTATTTACTAAACCAATAGTACCACCACTGGCTGCTTCTGGTGAGGCGTGACCAATAGAGAGACCTGATGTGCCACCAGAGAATCGGCCATCAGTAAGAAGTGCACAAGCTTTGCCTAATCCCATGGATTTTAAATAAGTGGTTGGGTACAGCATTTCTTGCATTCCCGGACCACCTTTAGGGCCTTCATAGCGAATAACGACAACATCACCGGCTTTTACTTTGCCACCTAAGATGCTTTCTACTGCACTGTCTTGGCTTTCAAATACAATGGCTGGACCTTGGAATTTAAGGTTATCTTCATCAACACCAGCTGTTTTTACAATACATCCATCAACAGCGATATTACCAGAAAGAACGGCTAGACCACCCTCTTGGCTAAAGGCATTTTCTTTGGTGCGAATACAGCCATTTTCACGGTCATCATCAAGACGATCCCAACGACAATCTTGTGAGAAAGCTTTAGTGGTTCGAATGCCAGCAGGACCAGCACGGAAAAATTTAAGTACCGCTTCATCTTCGGTTTGCATGATGTCGTATTGAGCCAGTTGCTCTTTCATCGTTAAGCCAAGCACGGTATTGGTATCACTATTAAGTAGATTTGCTCGATCTAGCTCGCCAAGGATAGCCATTACTCCACCTGCACGGTGAACGTCTTCCATGTGATATTTTGGTGTTGAAGGGGCTACTTTACATAGATGAGGTACTCGACGAGACATCTCATCAATATCATCCATATCAAAATCTATTTCGCCTTCTTGAGCGGATGCGATTAGGTGAAGAACCGTATTACTTGAACCACCCATCGCAATATCTAGCGCCATTGCATTTTCAAATGCTGCTTTGTTGGCAATATTGCGTGGCAGAGCGGAATCATCACCTTGCTCGTAATAGCGTTTAGTTAGAGTCACGATACGTCTACCTGCATTGATAAACAGTTCCTCTCGATCGGCGTGAGTAGCAAGCATTGAGCCGTTACCTGGTTGAGATAATCCTAGTGCCTCGGTTAAACAGTTCATTGAGTTAGCAGTAAACATACCTGAACATGAACCACAGGTTGGACACGCAGAACGCTCTACTTGTTCACTTTGTTCATCTGAAATCGTTGGATCGGCGCCTTGGATCATCGCATCGACTAGATCAAGCTTGATGATTTGATCTGAAAGCTTAGTCTTACCTGCTTCCATTGGGCCACCAGAAACAAAGATCACCGGAATGTTAAGGCGCATTGCTGCCATCATCATTCCCGGAGTGATTTTGTCACAGTTAGAGATACATACCATTGCATCGGCACAGTGAGCATTAACCATGTATTCAACTGAATCAGCAATAAGTTCACGTGATGGTAGAGAATAAAGCATGCCACCGTGACCCATTGCAATACCATCATCAACCGCAATGGTATTAAATTCTTTAGCGATACCGCCTGCTTTTTCAATTTCACCAGCAACCAATTGTCCCATGTCTTTTAGATGAACATGACCCGGAACAAATTGGGTAAATGAGTTAACCACGGCAATGATAGGTTTACCAAAATCTTCTTCTTTTACGCCAGTTGCGCGCCATAGTGCGCGAGCTCCAGCCATGTTACGACCATGAGTTGTGGTGGCTGAACGGTATCTGTTTTTAGGTGCTGTAGGCATTGTTATTAATCCTTTAAATTTTAATCTTATGCGCGATTCAATGTAGAGACATGAACGGCGGTAATATCCCAAAGTTTTTCAATTTGATTCGTAAGCAGGCTGATAGGACGATCACTTTCGACGATAATCTCAACCGCAGCGATACCACTTGCTTGGTTTTGAGTCGCAAGTACCTGTTTGATGGCAAAACCGCGGTGACGGATCACTCGTAATACGCGTTCTAATAATACCGGTTTGTCAGTTGCTTCAATTTCTAAAATATAACGTTGCATTATTCACCCTCCACCATGTCTTGGTTTGCAGCCCCTGGTGGAACAAGTGGCCATACGTTTTCTTCTTCAGAAATAAGTACATGCAGCATATAAGCGGTTTTGCTTTCTAACATCTCTTGTAATGCTGGCTGAACTTCTTCTTTACGAGTAATGGTTTTTCCTGGAATGTTAAAGGCAGCAGCCAATGCAACAAAATCAGGGTTGTCGTCTAAAATCGTTTCGCTGTGGCGACCATCAAAGAATAGAGATTGCCATTGACGAACCATACCTAAACGCTGGTTATTAAGTAGCACCATTTTTACAGGAATTTGTTTACGCTTTATTGTGCCCAGCTCCTGAACGTTCATCATAAATGAGCCATCACCAGTAATAAGAACCGATTCATCATCAGGGCGAGCAACTTTAGCTCCTATTGCAGCAGGCAAACCAAAGCCCATCGTGCCAAGACCTGCAGAGGTTAAATAATTTTCTGGCGCGCGAGGTTGAATATGCTGAGCTGCCCACATTTGATGTTGACCAACGTCAGTCGCAACAATGGAGCTGTCTGGCATCATGTCTGATAATTGCTTTAGTAGCAGAGGAGCATAGATTAGATCTCCAGGATGGTCATAACGCCATTTAAATTCAGTACGTAGTGCTGACACATGTTCTAACCAAGGTGTTAGGTCTTGAGTGGTATTCAGTTGCGGTAAAATAAAATTGATATCACCACGCAATGTCGAGTGAGCATGACGAAGCTTATTGAACTCAGCAGCATCAATATCGATATGAATGACTTTGGCATGTGGGGCGAAACTTTCTAGCTTTCCTGTTACACGATCATCAAAACGAGCACCAACCACAATCAATAGATCTGACTCTTGAACGATAAGGTTGGCGGCCTTAGTACCGTGCATCCCGACCATGCCTAAATAATGTGGGTCGTGCCTTTCTATCGAACCTAGGCCTTTAAGTGTACTTACTGACGGCATTGGATTATTACGTAAAAACTCACGAACTGAATCCGTAGCATGGGCAAGCTGCACACCACCACCGACATATAGAACAGGTTTAGCGCTGTTTTTTAGAATGGCCTCAGCGGCTTCAATACTTTCTTGAGAGGCTACAGGAATAGCTGGTGGTTCAAAGTATGGGAGGGTCGTTACTGGTGCTTCAGCAACTTGTACGTCTTTAGCTATATCAATTAATACAGGGCCTGGACGACCTGATTTTGCTACTTCAAAAGCTTCAGCAATCACTGGAGCAAGTTCGTTGATGTCAGTAACAAGGTAGCTGTGTTTAGTACAAGAGAGAGACATACCAATGACATCCATTTCCTGGAAGGCATCAGTACCGATTAAATGACTTGCGACTTGACCTGTGATAGCAACAAGAGGAATGGAATCAAGCATGGCATCAGCAAGACCAGTAATTAGATTGGTTGCTCCAGGACCTGATGTTGCAAGACAAACGGCAACATCTTTACTTGCTCGGGCCATCCCGATAGCGGCCATGGCTGCACCTTGTTCGTGGCGGCAGAGGATATGCTCAACACCACCATCATACAAGGCATCATAGATAGGCATGATTGCCCCGCCAGGATAACCAAAAACAGTTTTAATTCCTTCATCTCTTAAGGCTTTAACTACTAACTGTGAGCCATTCATACACTGTCGCTCCCTGCGTGAGTGATTATTTGTCTATTCTTGCACATCATGCGCTCCCATTTCTTCCTGAATTCATAAAAAAACCCCCTTGCTGATGAGCTTGGGGGTTTTAAGTGTGCGTTGCTATTGCGACTTTTTGCTCACTCATCCCCGCGCGGTGACTAGAATCACCACGAGAATGTTAATAATTAGAATATTCAGTTGAGCAAGCAAGGTCATTTAATCTGTCCGTAATCGTGTTTTTTTTGATAATTCGTTACATTAACTTAGTGGTAACACAGACATGGCTCTCATGACAAGAAAAAACTCTCATTTTATTCACAATTCTCGTTCATTTAGCGCTTATATATAACAAATCAATAAAAAGCGCAGAAATAGTCGCTTTATAAATCATTGGGTAGGGAAATGGGATTAGCAATCATACACAGTCGAGCGTGCGTAGGAGTTGAGGCACCAGAAGTAACCGTTGAGGTTCATATCAGCAATGGGATGCCGGGGTTTAGTCTTGTTGGGTTACCAGAAACCACAGTTAAAGAAGCTAAAGATAGAGTAAGAAGCGCCATTATTAATGCGAACTTTGAATTTCCATCAAAGCGGATCACTGTGAATCTAGCTCCGGCGGATTTACCTAAAGAAGGAGGCCGTTTTGATCTACCAATCGCTCTTGGTATTTTGGCTGCATCTGATCAGATCCCAGAAATAAAATTGTCAGGGCATGAGTTTGTGGGAGAGCTTGCCCTTTCGGGAGAGCTTCGCAAAGTGAAAGGTGTGTTACCCGCAGCATTAGCCTCATTAAAGTCTAATCGATGCTTAGTGGTGCCTGATGAAAATGGCGATCAAGCGGCATTAGTAGGCAAAGATATTCATAAATCCGCACCTCACTTGTTGGCGGTGTGCGGGTTTTTATGTGGCCAGCAGCAACTGGGGTTATTAACGTCGAAAAAAGTAGAGCAAGACGTTGTTTCAATCGAGCGAGATCTGCAAGACATTATTGGTCAGCAACAAGGTAAGCGTGCGTTAGAAATAGCTGCGGCTGGTGGACACAATTTATTGTATCTAGGTCCCCCTGGAACAGGAAAGACTATGCTGGCCTCTCGTATGAGTGATTTATTACCCAAAATGACGAACGATGAAGCGCTTGAAACCGCGGCAGTCGCTTCCCTAACCCATCAGCATATAGATGAATCTAATTGGCGCTCTCGCCCTTTTCGTTCACCTCACCATTCTAGCTCTATGGCTGCATTAGTCGGTGGTGGTTCGATACCTAGACCCGGAGAGATTTCTCTTGCTCATAATGGCATTCTTTTTTTAGATGAAATGCCTGAGTTTGAAAGAAAAGTACTCGATTCACTACGAGAGCCATTAGAGTCAGGAGAAATTGTCATTTCTAGAGCAGCGAGTAAAACTCGATTCCCAGCTCGTTTCCAATTGGTTGGTGCCTTAAACCCAAGCCCTACTGGATATTACGAAGGTAATAATACCAGAACCAATCCTCAACTGATTCTGCGGTATTTGAGCCGAATTTCAGGGCCATTGTTGGATCGATTTGATATGTCTTTAGAGATCCCCTTACTGCCCAAAGGTACTCTAACGGAAGGAGGAGATAGAGGGGAATCAACCCAAGAAGTAAAAGAAAGAGTCTTATTAGCTCGCTCACGGATGCTGGAAAGAAATGGCAAAATTAATGCATTGTTAGGCAGCAGAGAAATAGATAAGTATTGTCCGTTAGCGAAAGAAGATGCTGCTTTCTTGGAGAACACGCTTCATCAACTAGGTCTTTCTATTCGGGCTTATCATCGGATTATTAAGGTCGCAAGAACCATTGCTGATCTGAATGGTGAAGATAACATCCAACGCATTCATCTAGCAGAAGCCGTGGGTTATAGGGCAATGGATCGTCTCTTAAAGCAATTAACCGCTCAAGCGATTTAGTGTCTTTTTATATAGACGGAAATAAAGTTTCTTAACAAAAAAAGGTCAGGCTTGTTATTATATGGGCAATTTTCACCCTGTTAACGAATGAAGACCCCCTATGTTTGCGAATATCCGACTGGTTGCTAGCGTTTTGCTTGTGATGCTCAATACGGCATTGACCTCTTTAATTATCAGTTTTTTTGCTGTAATTAAGCTTATTCTCCCTTTTGCGGTGATAAAAAAGATCACCGTTTCAATGGCAAATAAAACACTATGGGGATGGGCAACGCTGAACCTTTGGATGTTAAACCTAAATAACAGCATTGAATGGGAAATTGAGGGGGGAGATGAGCTTTCTCAAGAGAATTGGTATTTGCTGCTTTCTAACCACGTAAGTTGGGCTGATATTGTTATTTTATCTTCGGTAATGAAAGATAAAATACCAATGACGAAGTTCTTTTTGAAGTATGAGTTACTTTTCGTTCCCTTTGTCGGTTTAGCCTGTTGGGGCGCTGATATGCCATTCATGCGCCGAGATCCTGAGCGTCGTGATGATGATTTTAAAGCGATTCAAAAATCGTGTGAAAACTTTCGAGCAGTGCCAACAACCGTGGTTAACTTCGTTGAAGGTACTCGTGCAACGCCTGAAAAACTAAAAGAAGCTCGCACACCTTATCAGCACCTGTTTAAACCAAAGATTGGTGGTATTGCTTTTACGTTGTCTGCGATGGGTGAATTGTTTGATGGGATTGTTGATGTGACTTTGGCATATCCTGAGAATCAAACATCGCCATTTATCGATATGCTACAGGGTAAGTTAACTAAGGTAGTGGTACGGATAAACCTTCATCCTAATGATGAGCAGGTTAATGGCGACTATTTTGGTGATAAAGCCTTTAAGCGTGGTTTTCATAAATGGATAAATGATTTGTGGAAAGAGAAAGATGAATATCTGCAAGGCATATTAAATAAGTGATATAAAAAGGGAGCGAATAATCGCTCCCTTTTAGTATCTATTGCTTTTAAAGCGAGACCGTTTTATTACTTCTTAAGTAACCAGTTAACGAGTTCGTAGTACTCTTCAGCACTTTGAATCTTACCTGTTTCAACAAGATATTTGTTATTAACGATAAGAGCAGGAACGCCTGTTAGGCCGCTGTCTTGGAATGCTTTATCAAAGCGGTTAACCATAGAGTTAATCGCAAAACTATTGTAAGTACCATCAAATTCATCAGCGTTAACGCCTTCATCTAGGAAGATTTGACGAATTTCTTGCTCATTACGTGGTGGCTTGTTCATGGTATGAATACGATTGAAAAAAACAGGAACCAGTTTATCTTCAACACCAAGAGACACCATCGTAGCGTAAGCTTTACTCATTGATAGGCCCATTTTTCCGCCCATGAATGAAACGTGTGTTTTCTTAAAGGTTGCATTCTCAGGTAATGTTTTCTTTAAGCCCTGAATTAGAGGTTCAAAGCTATTACAGTGTGGGCAGTAGAAAGAGAAGAACTCGTTTACTGTTGGTGTTTTTGATTCAGGAAGGTTTAAAACTTTATAGTAATCCCCTTCCGTAAAGTTTGCTGCGTTGACAGAAAAACTTAGAACTAAAGCACCAAACAGTGCCATCATTTTCTTCATCATGTGTAACTTTCTCCAATCCATTTGTGTTTGTTTTATTGTTATTACCATTGAGGCATTAATTCTAAAGGTGCTTCGTTTAAAGCGGCTATTTGTTCTTTAAACCCAAGCACTTGGCTTTCCCAGTATTTTGCGTCGGCAAACCATGGGAATGCAATAGGAAACGCAGGATCTTGCCAACGTTTTGCTAGCCATGCCATGTAGTGTACCATTCGTAGACCACGCAATGGCTCAATTAGTTTCAGTTGATTGTGGTCAAAATCGCAATATTCAGAATAAGCTTCAACCAGAATATCGAGTTGAACCAACTTATCTTGACGGTCACCATTCAAAAGCATCCAGATATCTTGCGCTGCAGGACCGTTTCTCGCGTCATCTAAATCGACGAATAATGGGCCATCACGCCATAAAATATTACTTGGATGACAATCGCCATGTAAACGAATCGCTTTACTTGGCTGCCAGTGCTGCTCGATTTTTCCAATCAACATATCAAGATCAGAGAAAAAACTATTCTCTAAATAAGACGGGATGAATGAACTGTTTTCTAATAGTTTTCTTGGTTGATATAAGTATTCGTCCAGTCCGACAGTTGGACGATGAGTGAATAACTCAGACTCCCCGACCTTATGTATTCTACCTAAGTAGCGCCCGACCCATTCAAGTTGATCAAAATTATCTACTTCAAATGTGCGGCCACCTAAACTGTCAAACAGCGCAAACCAATAGCCTTTAGCAAAGTGAAGTGTTTTACCGTTTATTTCTACTGGCGCAGCTACTGGGATATCTTGTTGTACAAGCTGTTTAGCAAATAAGTGCTCTTCTAAGATTTGAACCTCAGACCAACGTTGAGGACGATAGAACTTCACAACATAGCGGCGTTTTTCTTCGTCACTGAATTGATAAACACGGTTCTCATAGCTATTTAGCGCTAGAAATCCAGACTCTGCTCTTACGCCTATCTCAGCAAGGGCATGCCACAATAAGTCAGGGGTAAGCGTACTGAAGTTAAAGGCGTATTCAGACATAATGTTTTCTCAAATAAAAAGGGCTCATTATGAGCCCTTTGAGTCAATAATAGAGTGATTATAGCGGTTTAAAGAAACGGCTTTCTGCTTTTATCACTTGTTGGTCATTATTTTTAATTTCAAAAGTAATGGTGGTAATTGGTGCGGATAACTCATCACCATTTGCGCCTAGGCTAATTGGTAAACTTAATACTTCACCAGGATCTACATTTACATCTTGAGCGCCATACCAAGTAACCTCTTCAAGGCCAGTTACCGATAATAGGTAGTTTTGCTCTTGTTGTGTTTTATTGATGATTTTCAAAGTGTACGTATTTTCAATAAGGCCAGTATTGTTGATACGTGATAATTGGTTTCTATCTCGTAGTACATCAAGTCCCATTGGTTCAACTGTGGCTATTTGAGCAATGAACAGACCTATCATTAAGACCATTACAATGCCATAACCGATGAGTTTAGGGCGCATGATATGAGTTTTATGACCCGCTAATTTATGCTCTGTTGTGTAACTGATTAAATTCTTTTCATAGCCCATTTTGTCCATGGTTTCATTACAAGCATCAATACAAGCACCACAGTTAATACATTCGTATTGTAGGCCATCACGAATATCAATCCCTGTTGGACACACTTGAACACATAAATTACAGTCAATACAGTCGCCTAATCCGAGCTCTTTAGGATCTTTTTTGCGAGATCTTGGACCGCGAGACTCTCCTCGTTTTGTGTCATAGCCAACAATGTAGGTATCTTTATCAAACATCGCAGATTGGAAGCGAGCATAAGGGCACATATGCAAACAAACAATAGATCGCATCCATCCAGCATTCGCATAAGTACAGCCAGCAAAAAATAGCACCCAAAATGCAGGTAAGAACTCACTATTAAAAGTGAAGACATCGACCACTAATTCTTTCACTGGGACAAAATAACCAACAAAGGTGAGGCCTGTAGCAATGGCAATCGCAACCCAAGCGAGATGTTTTAAGGCTTTTCTGGCAAGTAAGTTTGATGTCATCTTTAGCTGATCTTGCTTGCGACGTTTGTTTGCCGGACCTTCTAGTTTTTCTTCAAACCAGATGTACATAAATGTCCAAACGGTTTGAGGGCAAAGATAACCACACCATACTCGGCCTAAAAAGGTCGTAATAAAAAAGAGTCCGAATGCGGCGATGACAAAAAGAAGTGCCAATAAGGTGAGATCTTGAGGAAATAAAGTGGTGGCAAAGAAATTAAATTGCTGACTACCAATATCTAATAAAATCGCTTGTCTGTCGCCAAATGAAATCCATGGGGTAAGAACAAATAACGCTAATAAAAACCACCCACCATAGCGGCGTAGTTTTTGGAACGTTCCTTTGCTTTGACGAACATAAATTCCTGAGTTCGGATTAAAACGATCACTGCTGGATTTGTGTGTTTTTGGGTTAAATTGTTTTGGAGTCACATCTTTGATGTCGATCTTATCCTGACTCATTATTCTTCCTAATTATTTTTATGAGGTATCCCAACGATGGTTTTATTGAGCTGAACCATTTAGTGGTTGGTAATATAAGACATTGTCGGCTGAATTATAGCTTGATGAGTCGTTAGAATACGTAGGAAGGTTCAAAGTTAGTTAAAAAAGTGTGTTTTATTTGAGGGTAAATCGATCTGATTCATTATAAATCAGATCGCTATTGTTGATTTTTATAGAAGTCCGCGTGCTTTTAGAATAGCGGTTTTAAAATCGTTTTCTTGATCCTTTGCTAAACCAGGGATCATTTCATCTTTTTCGCTGTTGCGCATTTTTAGATGATAGATAAGAACATCATCCGTAAGATCTTCTAATTTACCTTCATACTTGGTCTCTTCTGCAAGTTTCACTATGAACTGCATAAGATTAAGTTCAGGTTCTTTTTTCCATTCTGGATGGATTAATTCGATAAGTTCATTAACGCGATGGCATTTCATTGAGCATTCTCCCTATTATTATTAAGGGCAAGTATATCGAAGTTATATCGGATATTAAAAGAAAAAGCGCAACCCAAAGGCCACGCTTTTAAATTATGCCGCACAAGAAACTTCAGCTGGGGCTTCAGTTTTTTCTGAAACTACTAGAGTCATTTCTGGTACGTTTTTTTTCGCTACGGCTACTTTTACAAAGTGGCTGCGACGACGATCCACACTATGCGTTGAAGCAGAGCGTGAAAACCTGACAGTCATAGGACGCATTGGTTATCTCTATAGTCAGGCACTTCCTTGGCCAAATTAATGACCTAACTATCTATGAGTTACATCGAGATGAGACTCTTTTTAGCTTTCGCCAATCCAAATAAATAGTCAGGGGATGTGTTCATAAAACACCCATTAAGAGTATCATAAACTGTCAATTAGTCGAGGTGCATCTCAGCGTAATTTTAATTATTAAGCAATACTATAACGATGAAACATGGATGACTCAGGAGAGTAAAAATGTCTTTTTTTAAGAAAACATTGGCATCATTAGGCATTGGTTCTGCAAATGTTGATACGATTATTCATCACGAAGTTTTGATCCCAGGCCAAAAGGTTAATGTCACTATAGAGGTAACAGGTGGAGCCACGGCGCAAAACATAGATAATATCGATTTAACTTTGTGCTGCCAGTATAAAAAAGAGGTTAAGCGTAATCGTGACAATGGTTCCCGGACTGAAGTCATCAAACAAACTCATGTCTTAGCGGATTGGAGTTTGCCTTATGCCTTCACGATAGAGCCTAGGCAAGAGAGAAAGTTTGAGGTTGAGTTAGATCTGCCATTAAACACGCCAGTTACGATTGGTGATGCAAAAGTCTGGGTTCAAACTGGGCTAGATATTGCTCTTGGATTAGACCCTACAGATAAAGACCCTATTACGGTAAGGCCTGAACCGTTACTTGATGGAGTATTAACTGCATTAGAGACTGAGGGGCTACGAATTCGACAAGTTGAATGTGAGTATGCAAAAAACTTTGAACTCCCTTTCGTGCAAGAGTTTGAATTTGTTCCTTTTGATGGCCCTTACCATGGTCGTTGGCGTGAGCTAGAAATTATTGCTTATCGAGATGCTGAGAAATTACAGCTATGGTTTGAGATTGATAGGCAGCAAAAAGGGATTTCTGGTTTACTATCAAACTTGCTAGGAAGCGGTGAACTAAAGCGGACTCTTTCTTTGTCGTCTACACTGAGTCCTGAAGATGCTGGACAGCAAGTAATTGATTTTTTAAATCAAACGACATAGCTAAGTACGAGTAAATAAAAAACCTCACATTTAAGCTTACAAGTGTACGCTTAAATGTGGCATACTTCCCTTATCGAGTAATCACTTTATGAGATAATGATGTCTACCTCTACTACATATTCAAAAAAAGAAGAATTAGCCAATAGTTTAAGTCATGCGTTAGGTATGATTTTTGGTGTCGTTGCTTTAATACTATTATTAGTAAAAGCAAATTCGGTTGATGCTGATTGGTTAACAATAACAAGTATGTCTGTTTATGGCGCCAGTATTATTTTGCTGTTTCTCGCTTCGACGCTATACCATTCAATTGCCGCACCTAAAGCAAAACGGGTATTAAAAACGCTTGATCACTGTGCCATTTTTTTGCTAATCGCTGGCAGTTACACCCCCTATCTTCTTGTTAGTTTACGTACACCATTAGCTTATTGGTTAATGGGGGTTATTTGGGCGATTGCGTTAATCGGTATTATTGGCAAGATTATCTTTGTGTATCGATTTAAAAAATTGTCGCTGATTACTTATCTGATCATGGGATGGTTGTCGGTGATTGCGGTTTATCAATTAGTGATACATATTGATATTAATGGCGTTATTTTGTTAGGACTTGGTGGGGTAATTTATTCTTTAGGGGTTATTTTTTATGTCGCGAAGAAGATCCCATATAACCATGCAATTTGGCATCTGTTTGTACTCGGTGGTTGTGTTACCCAGTTTTTATCTATCTATTACTACGTAAAACCCGTTTAAATACGATTTTCTGATCACAAAAAAATGGCCTAGTGCGTAAACACTAGGCCATTTTTTCTATTACGATAATAGGTATTACCCTTTCCAAAATGCAGGGAAGAACAGAACTAATACCGTCAGTATTTCTAAGCGCCCCATCAACATACCAATACTTAATATCCATTTAGCACTATCAGGTAATGTGGCAAAGTTTCCGGTTGGCCCGACAATGTGACCCATTCCCGGACCTACGTTGGCGACGGCTGTTATTGCACTGGTAATGCTTGTGACAGGATCAAGACCTAAACTGCCTAGCAATGCAGAGATAACGATGATGGTTAAGAAAAAGGTAAACACCAAAGCAACCACTGAACGTGCAATATCATCGGTTACTGGGCGGCCATTATAACGCTGAACAAAAATACCTGATGGATGAATGAGTTTCATCATCTGTTTATTGAGCATGGTTGCTGCAATTTGAAAACGGAAGATTTTAATCCCACCAGCAGTTGAACCTGAACAAGCCCCTGCCATCATGACAAACGCAAAAATAATCGCTGGGAATGCGCCCCATGCGGTGAAGTCGTCTAAGCCAAATCCAGTGGTCGTGATTACCGAAATAATATTAAACACAGACACTCGTAATGCATCCATAACCTCGTAATCGTTATGAATGACTAACCATGTCGCCACAAATAAACTCGTGATTAAAACGAGCTTTAAATAGCCTACGACTTGAGCATCTTTAAATAGAACTTTAGGATCGCGCTTTTTAAGAACCTGAATAAATAACAAGAAAGGCAAACCACCAGCAAACATGAAGAAAGAAGCGACCCAATGAGTACTATTGGAAAATCGATTCATAGAGCTGTCTGATGTTGAGTAACCCCCCGTGGATAACGTGGTAAAAGCGTGGTTTATTGCCTCAAACGGTGTCATCCCTGTAACCAAGTAACTTAAAAAACATAAGAGCGTTAAGCTTAAATAGACACTGACTATGTATTTGGCTACGTATTTGGTTCTTGGGGCGCTTTTTTCTGACCAATCAGAGGATTCTGTTTGGAACAATCGCATGCCACCTACATTTAACATCGGCAAAATAGCTACTGCCATTACGATAAAGCCGACACCACCAAGCCACTGCAGAGTCGAGCGCCACAGTAGAATACTTGGTGCCATATCATCTAAGCCACTGAGAACCGTTGAACCTGTCGTTGTTATCCCTGACATGGTTTCAAAGTAAGCGTCAGTAAAGCTAATGTGGTTGATAAACACAAAAGGCAGTGCAGCAAAGGCGCTGGCTATTGTCCATACGAGTGTAGTGATAAGAAACATATCCCGTACGTTCATTTTAAACTGCTTACTGCGGCCCAAAGTTAAACAAGCAAATGCCACTATGTGTGTAATAGCAACCGCTTGTGCAAATTCGATAAAACCACCAGTACCAGTAAATAAGGCAACAAGGGTTGGGATATACATGAATAGGGCTAGCTTAGACAGCACAAGCCCTATAACAAATAAGATCGGTTTGTAGTTAACCATAATTACAAGAAGAACGGACTCGGTTGGAATAAACGTTCAACATCCTGAACGTATTTTTTATCCACTAGGAACATAACAACGTGATCATCCTGTTCGATCACAGTTTTATCGTGTGCGATGAGAACCTCTTCACCACGAACAATCGCACCAATAGTTGTACCTGGTGGTAGCTTGATGTGTTGTACTTCTTTACCAACCACTTTAGAGGTCGTTTCATCACCATGAGCAATTGCCTCAATCGCTTCAGCTGCGCCACGACGAAGAGAAGAGACATTTACGATATCAGCACGGCGAACATGAGTTAATAGTGCTGAGATCGTTGCTTGTTGCGGAGAAATAGCAACATCAATCACGCCTCCTTGAACTAAATCGACATAAGCACCACGTTGGATCAGTACCATTACCTTTTTGGCACCCATGCGTTTCGCAAGCATGGCCGACATGATGTTGGCTTCATCTTCGTTGGTTACCGCAATGAAGACATCAACTTGATCGATATGCTCTTCACTAAGTAACTCTTGATCGGCTGCATCGCCACAGAAGACAATACTTTCTTCAAGTAGTTCTGATAATTGCTCTGCGCGTTTCATGTTACGTTCAATGAGCTTAACGCTGTAGTTTTGCTCTAAACGTCTCGCAAGACCTGCACCGATATTACCGCCACCAACAATCATAATTCGTTTGTATGGACGCTCTAAACGTTGCAGTTCACTCATTACTGAACGAATGTGATTACTTGCTGCAACAAAGAAAACCTCATCATCGGCTTCAATAACAGTTGTTCCTTGAGGTCGAATAGGACGACCTTGACGGAAAATTGCCGCAACACGAGTATCAATATGAGGCATATGATCACGAAGTGCAGATAGTGCGTTTCCGACAAGTGGGCCGCCATAGTAGGCTTTTACTGCTACCAAGCTAACTTTTTTCTCAGCAAAACTCGCCACTTGGAGTGCGCCAGGGTATTCAATTAGACGCTCGATATAGCCCGTAACTAACTCTTCTGGTGCGATGAGATGATCAACAGGAATAGCATCTGATTGAAATAAACGCTCTTTTTCTTTTAGGTATTCAGGTGAACGAATACGAGCAATACGGTTAGGAGTATTAAAAATAGTAAAGGCTATCTGACAAGCAATCATATTGGTTTCGTCAGAGTTGGTTACGGCAACCAACATATCAGCATCTTGTGCTCCTGCCTCTCTTAAGGTATCTGGGTGACTTGCAAATCCTTGAACTACGCGTAAGTCGTATTTATCTTGTAACTCACGCAGTCGCTCTGAACTCTTATCAACAACCGTAATGTCGTTGTTTTCGCCAACCAAGTTTTCAGCTAATGTGCCGCCAACCTGCCCTGCACCTAAGATTATGATTTTCATACCGCTTGCTCGCTCGTATATAGATTATGCTTTTTGTAGAACAGCGTAATAGAAGCCGTCCATATTTTCTTCACCAGGAAGAATTTGACGCCCAGGTTTTGCTGGATCAGTATTATCTACCAAAGAGGCATTTTCTGTGCGCTCTAAAAAGGCTTTTACTTGATCGCAGTTTTCTTGCGGTGTGATTGAACACGTCGCATACACCATGGTGCCGCCAGATTTTAACTGTAGCCACATTGCATCAAAGATTTCACTTTGCAGTTCAGCAAGCGCTTTAATATCTTCTGAACGACGCAACCATTTGATGTCTGGATGACGACGAATAACACCAGTAGCAGAACAAGGTGCATCTAATAAAATGCGGTCAAACTGTTCGCCTTTCCACCATTGTTCAGGATAACGAGCATCACCACAAATAACTTTTGCTGTTAAGTTAAGGCGTTCTAAGTTTTCGTACACGCGAGTTAAGCGTGTTTCATCACAATCGATAGCAACAACGTTTGTGTCTTTTGTTCGCTCTAAAATATGTGCAGTTTTGCCACCAGGAGCAGCACAGCAATCAAGGATTAGTTCGCCATCTTGTGGCTGTAAGTACTCAGCCGATAATTGAGCGGCAGCATCTTGAACTGACACCCAACCTTGCTCAAAACCAGGCAAGGTAAATACATCACGCGCTTTATCTAATAATAATGCGTCGGTTGCTTGGCTGTGTGGGGTTACTTCGATCTCTTCTTTTTCAAGTAGAGCGATGTATTCATCACGAGTATGGTGCTGACTGTTTACGCGTAACCACATTGGTGCTTTGTTGTTGTTGGCTTCAACAATCGATTCCCATTGGTCTGGGTACGCTTCTTTTAGCATTTTTAGTAACCAACCAGGGTGACCATATTTACCAGAGTCGTGGCTGATAGATTTGGCATCCAACTCTTCTTGATTACGTTGATAGCTACGAAGAACGCCATTAATTAAGCCACGCAATTTTGGGCCCTTTAGGTTTTTCGTGCCTTCAACCGTTTCGCCAACCGCGGCATGAGCAGGGATACGCATGAAGCTTAATTGGTAAATACCGACTAAGATCAGGTGGTGAAAAACACGTTGCTTCCCTTTTAGCGGTTTATCCATAAGAGATTGAGCAACCGATTCCAAACGAGGAAGAAAGCGCAATACGCCATAACAAATCTCTTGCAGTAAAGCCTGATCACGAGGTTTTATCTCGGCTTGAGCTTTTGGAAGTGCAGAAGAGAGAGAATGACCCTGATCGACAACTTGATAAATAACTTTTGCTGCCGCAGCACGAACGTTCATGTCATCACCTAAAATATGATTGGCAAAAATAAAATGGCAAATATGATATTTGCCATTTAAAAAATAACGGTAGCAATTATGCCACCTTTTTATGTTTTGAAGAATTAGTTAAGTGTATTACCCACTTCGAACCATTCTTTACGAGAATTCAAGATATCTTGAACGCCCATCGCTTTTTTTCCAGGAACTTGCAGTTGTTCAAATACTATCGCGTTTGAACCAGTTGCCACATAGATCCCTGTTTTATCTGCTTGAATAATAGTGCCTGGCGTTGCGTTCCCTGTGTAGGTTTCTACACGAGATTGCCATACTTTAATCGCTTTATCTTCAACAGAGAAATGGCTCATCGGCCAAGGATTAAAAGCTCGAACACAACGTTCAATAGCATCTGCATCCATAGTCCAATCAATTTTAGCTTCTTCTTTGCTCAGTTTCTTCGCGTAATTAGCCAGTTCATCGTTTTGCTTTTGTGCAACCGCAGTGCCATTCGCAATTGTTGATAAACATTCAACTAAAGCAACTGGACCAAGTTCAGCTAGCTTGTTGTACATTGATGCGCTGGTATCTGTTGCTTCAATTGGTAACGTTGCAATACTTAGCATGTCACCAGTATCTAAACCGATATCCATTTGCATAATGGTTACGCCAGTTTCGGCATCGCCAGCCCAGATTGAGCGTTGAATTGGAGCAGCGCCACGCCAGCGAGGTAAAATTGAACCATGAACGTTAATACAACCTAATTTAGGTGTATCAAGTACCGCTTGTGGTAATAGCAGCCCATAGGCAACCACAACCATTAAATCTGCATTTTGATCGGCAAGTTCTTGCTTTGCTTCGTCAGTTTTAAAGTTTTCTGGTTGGAACACGGGAATGTTGTGTTCAAGAGCCAGCTCTTTTACTGGGCTTGCCGTCAGCTTTTTACCACGGCCCGCAGGACGATCCGGTTGAGTATATACGCCTATCACTTCATGGTGAGAGTCGATAAGTGCTGATAAATGGCGAGCGGCAAAATCGGGCGTGCCCGCAAAAATAATGCGTAATGGTTTATTCAAGTTGACCTCGGTATCTCTAATATCAATCCAAATAAGTAGCGTAGTAATTATTTGGATTGTTATGGCTAGTTTTTAGCGTTGAATTTTTTGATCTTCTCTAACTTTTCTTTGATACGTTTACGCTTTAACGGCGATAAGTAATCAACAAAAAGTTTGCCATCAAGGTGATCTAATTCGTGCTGAACGCAGATAGCTAATAAGTCATCAGCATCAAAGCTAAATTCTTTACCATCGCGATCAAGAGCCGTTACTGATACTTCAGCAGAACGAGGAACCATTCCTTTTGCGCCAGGAACAGATAAACAACCTTCTTCAATGCCATCATCGCCACTTTTTTGTGTGATAACAGGGTTGATTAATACCATTGGTTCGTCACGAGTGTCAGAAACATCGATCACAACAATACGCTGGTGGAAATCAACTTGTGTAGCAGCAAGGCCAATACCTTCTTCGTCGTACATGGTTTCAATCATGTCATCGATGAATTTTTGGATTTCAGGTGTTACTGCTTCTACCGGTTTTGCTACGGTACGTAGACGATCGTCCGGGAACGTTAATACTTCTAATAAAGCCATAATTACTCTAAATGTTGAACTGCGCCGAAAACGGCATGAACCTAATAGTTCCAATTCTAGACATTTTATTAGGCAAATGACAGCATCGGTTTAAATGTCTGACAAGGAAAGCGGACCGTGTTTAAAAAATTATTCTTGTTTAGCTCGTTATTGAGTTTTATTACCTATTCGTCAGCGTCTCTTTCATCTGATGATAAGTTGATGTTAAAAAAGGATTCCCCAACCAATAATGATCTCAAACCATTAAAAAAACTGTCGCCTAAAGTCCATATTATCGTTAAAGAACCAGCCCCAGCAGTCCCCGCTAGTTTAGTCGCTCATTATTTGCAATCAGATAGGTTAATTGACGAAGAGGATTATTTGCATGCATATCGGGTGCTTGGTACGAGTGATGGTAGGCAGTTTTTGAGTCGCAATGAACGCGTCTATGTGGATGCTAAATTAATAGATAAAGAATGGGGCATTTATCGGTCCGTGAAGGTGTTCTCTAGACATGGCCATAAAAAAAATGCTCATGCACTTCGATTGATAGCAGTTGCTGAGCTTGCTGAAAATAATGACAAAATAAGTGGTTTAAGAGTGACTAAACAGCAACAAGAAATATTAATGAATGACGTTGGGCTCCCTATTCCTGCTGATGACGTTAACAGCAAGCTTAAAACTACATTCTATCCGCAGCCTGGGCCGGCAGACATTAATATATCAATATTAGGTTCTATTCATGGCGGAGATTATCTCGCGGTTAATCAAGTTACGATTATTGATAGAGGAAGTGATGATGGGTTACAGCAAGGAAGTAGGTATCTTTTAAAAGAAGAAGGACGCGAGGTTAATGGCCATCGGGGGGAGTATTACTATGATTCTAATAATATTGAGAAAGAAGGATTTCAATTACCAAAAATAGAGATCGGGGAACTGATTGTTATTAGACCTTATAAGCAATTTAGCTTGGCATTGATTACTCGAGGTGAAAGGCCAATAAATAAAAATACGTTGGTGATCTCACCAAGAAAAGGAATCGATTATGAATAACTCTGAAGCGCATTTATCGGCTTGGCTAACACTCTGTTTTTGCCCACGAGTTGGAGGGAAAATTATGACCCGCCTACTCGCTGTTGATTCTCCTGAAAATATACTGCAATACAGCAACGATAAACTTCGCTCTCTTGGCTTGTCTTTAGCCCAAATTTCTTATCTACAACAGCCAATGAATGCAGAGGTTGAAAAGTGTTTAGAGTGGCAAAATGAAAGTGATATTAATGTCATCTTGCCACTAACTAGTTCTTTGTACCCCAAGCTACTTTCAGAAATAAGCGCCCCACCGCCGGTACTATTTGTGAAAGGAGATCCGCTTACGTTATCAGAGCCTCAAGTTGCCATTGTTGGTAGTCGCAATGCCAGTTTGGAAGCGCTTGATTGTGCGAAGCAATTTGCAGGCGCGATTGTTCAGCATAATTATGTGGTGACGAGTGGTTTAGCATTAGGTGTTGATGGGTATGCGCATCATGGAGCCATTGAAGCGAAAGGAAAAACAATTGCAGTGCTTGGTTCCGGGTTGGAGAAACTCTATCCTGCCAAACATCGTACTCTTGCTCATCGAGTCATAGATAACGGTGCTTTGGTTTCTGAGTTTCGACCAGATGCCCAGCCAAGAGCGGATAACTTTCCAAGAAGAAATCGTATTATTAGTGGATTATCGACCGGGGTTCTTGTGGTCGAAGCGGCGGAGCGGTCAGGTTCTTTGATTACAGCAAGATATGCAAACGAACAAGGGCGAGAAGTTTTTGCGCTTCCTGGCTCGATACAAAATCCGACGGCGAAAGGAACAAATGGGTTAATAAAGGCGGGAGCAAAGTTAGTCTCTTCTCCTGATGATATTTTTGATGAAATTGGAGCCTTAACGGAGTGTGCAATATCTCATCAACCATCGTTGTTTGAGCAAGAAGTTATCACAGAACAATTGCCATTTCCCGAAGTGTTCGCTACCGTAGGCAGTGAGGCGACGCCTGTTGATATAATCGCAGAGCGATGTCAGACGCCTGTACATGAAATCATGATGCAATTGCTTGAATTAGAGTTGCAAGGTTTCATCGCTGCAGTCCCAGGGGGTTACATTAAAAAGCGGAGGGGCTAGCCATGATGGATGTTCTTATGTATCTATTTGAAACATATATCCATAGTGATGTTGAACTGAGTGTAGACCAAGAGAAATTAGAAGACGAATTACTTAAAGCTGGCTTTCATCAAGATGCAGTATATAAAGCATTAGATTGGCTGGAAGATTTAGCACGCTTACAAGAAGATGATTCTTATACGCACGTAGAGCAAAGTACATCAACGTCAATGCGTGTATATACGCAACAAGAAATTGATGGGATCGATACAGATTGTCGTGGTTTTTTACTTTTCTTAGAGCAAATTAAAGTACTGACGAGTGAAACTCGAGAAATGGTTATCGAGCAAGTGATGGCCTTAGAAACGGAAGAATTATCATTAGATGACCTGAAATGGGTTGTGCTGATGGTGTTATTTAACGTTCCTGGTCAAGAGAGTGCTTATACGCAGATGGAAGAATTACTTTATACTGCAGATGTTGGTATAACGCATTAAGGTTTCATTGAATGTCTGGAAAGATTGATAAACAATTATTTAAAGCTCATGAGCACGCTTTAGAACATGAAAGCTGTCCTCAATGCAGTGGTGAATTGACTATTCGCTATGGCAAAAGAGGTCCGTTTTTAGGCTGTCAAAATTATCCTGCATGCGATTATATTCGACCATTAAAAAGTAATGACGGGCACATTGTTAAAGAATTAGGGATCCCTTGTCCTGAGTGTGAAAATGAATTAGTACTAAGGCAAGGTCGTTATGGAATGTTTATTGGTTGTTCCTCTTACCCTGAATGTTCACATATTGAATCTTTAGAGCAAAAAAAAGAAGACGTATCGAAAGAATTAATTGAGTGCCCTAGCTGTAAAAAAGGCTTATTACATGAGAAAAAATCACGTTTTGGAAAGGTTTTTTATGCGTGTGATGGCTACCCTATTTGCCGGTTTGCTGTTAATCAAGAACCAGTAAAAGGGAGCTGCCAGAAATGCAATTTTTCTTTATTACTAAAAAAAGAAATGGCTTCAGGCACTAAGATTGTTTGTGCGGATAAAAAATGTGGCGCAACGCAAGAGAATAAAGAGTAACTCGAACTCGATTCATTAAAATAGAGTGAGTTACTCTTTAAGTTTACAACTCTTACGAAAGAACTCGAAAAACCTCACTATCTAATATGCTAGATAGTTTGATTAGCTCTTTTTGTAACTCCTCAGGAGATGAGGCACACACATTAATGTGGCCCATTTTTCTACCTGCTCTTTTTTCTTTTCCGTACCAATGAATATGGCAGTTAGGCATGGTTAATAGCTCAGAAGGTAAAGTATCTTCACCTAAGATATTAATCATTGCCGTAGAGCGTAATAATGTAGAGCCTATCAATGGAAGATTACAAACCGCACGAATATGCATTTCGAATTGACATACATCTGCACCTTGTTGTGTCCAGTGACCTGAATTATGAACGCGTGGAGCAATTTCATTAACCAGCAACTTACCTTCGACGTCGAAAAACTCAATAGCCAGCACACCGATATAATCTAACTCACCAGCAATTGCTGAAAACATGCGATCAGCTTGTTCTTGTAACTCACTCGTGCCTTCTAATGCAGTAGAGAGTGCAAGTACGCCATCAACATGAACGTTTTCAGTAAGAGGATAAGTTACAAGTTCCCCATTTTTATTGCGTGCGCCAATGAGAGACACTTCACGATTAAAAGGAATAAATTGTTCGGCAACCATGGCTTGATTTGGTGTGCTCTGGATTAATTCATTCATTTCTTCCCAAATTTGTTCTATTTGAGATTTATCTTTTAAGCGCCATTGCCCTTTGCCATCGTAACCACCGAGTGCACTTTTTAATACCATTGGGATCCCAACAGTATCGATTGCATCTAGGAAATCTTGTTTTGAATTTATGATGTGGTATTTCGCATTGCTTACTTCAGCATTATCTAACAGAGACTTCTCTAATCGGCGATCTCCCCCTGCTTTAATTGCATTAGGGTTTGGTTGGAACTTACCACTTTGACTGCATGTATTTAAAATATCATGTGGGATGTGTTCGAACTCAGCAGTAATGACATCAACGTCATTAATCGCTTGTTCTAATGATAAACCAATTACCTGCTGAGTTAGAGGGTGAACAATTTGTTTGTTATTCACATCATAAGCAATAATATCAATATTTAATGGGGCGCTAGCCAGTGACATCATTCGAGCTAATTGTCCTGAGCCTAAAACAAGAACTTTCATGATTAATCCTCTGATGGATCTGGATTTTCTAATACCATTTCAGTCTGTTCTTTACGGAACGCTTCTACTGCTGCCATGACATCTTCATTGTATGTACCAAGAATTTGAGCAGCAAGAATACCGGCATTTGCAGCGCCCGCTTCACCAATAGCAAGCGTACCAACAGCAATACCTTTTGGCATTTGTACAATTGAAAGAAGTGAATCCATACCTTTTAAAGCACGAGATTGCACTGGAACACCAAGAACAGGAATACTTGTAAATGCAGCCGCCATTCCAGGAAGATGAGCCGCACCGCCTGCACCTGCAATAATTACTTTAATACCACGATCTTTTGCTTGTGTAGCATAGTCAGCAAGCAGTTGTGGAGTTCTGTGAGCCGAAACCACTTTTGTTTCATAAGGAACATTAAAGCGCTCAAGCATCTCTGCGGCTAGTTTCATTGTAGGCCAGTCTGATTTTGAACCCATGATAATACCGACTTTCATTGTGAACTCCTTGGATAAAGATATTGGCAATATAGAAAAAGTTGCAGGCATTATACGGTTATTTTTTGTTAAGGAAAACGTTTGCGTCGGTAAAAATACAAGTTATTCACGATTGTTGACAATTCAAAAAAGGAAAGCAGTTGTGTGATTTGAGTAGATCAATAGAATAGAAGCTATATAGATAGAAGAGTGGTGTAAATGTGAAGAATCTAAATCAAGTCGTAGAAGCTCTAAAACGTGGTGATGTGATTGCTTATCCTACCGAAGGGGTTTTTGGGGTCGGTTGTGATCCAGATAATGAGCAAGCTCTTTTAAAGTTATTAGAGGTAAAAAAGAGACCACAAGAAAAAGGGTTGATTTTAATTGCAGGATCTATGGAGCAACTTGAGCCATATATCGAGCTAGGTGATCTTAGTTTAGAGCAAGTGAATGCAATTAAAGAATCATGGCCGGGACCGGTTACTTGGATTGTCCCTGTTAGCTCTAAAACTTTGCCTCTAGTGACGGGACAATTTAATAGCATCGCTGTGCGAGTAACAAATCATCCGCAAGTGAAAGCGATTTGCTCTGCTTTTGGAAAACCGATCACATCAACCAGTGCAAATTTATCCGGACTTGAGCCTTGTCGCAGCGTTGATGAAGTGGAATATCAATTAGGTGATAGCGGAGTTGTTATTTTTCAAGGTGAGGTTGGTAATAGAACTCAACCAACAGAAATTCGAGATGCTAGAACAGGTAATACCTTACGCCAAGGCTAATGCATCAACTCTTTCTTTGAGGTAAGGTGAGATTAATTTTTACTTTCGTCATTATTTTTAGAGGGAATTGCAACATGGATAAGTATGCGGTTTTTGGTAACCCGATAAAGCAGAGTAAATCTCCATTTATTCATACCTTATTTGCTCGTCAAACAATGCAAAATTTAGAATATGAAGCGATTGAAGCACCAGTTGATAACTTTATTGAGACAGTAACTGCCTTTTTCAGCCACCAAGGGAAAGGATGCAATGTCACTGTGCCTTTTAAAGAAGAGGCATTTCGTTTTGCAGATCAGCTTACAGAAAGAGCAAAATTGGCAGGCGCTGTTAATACGCTAAAAAAACTGGATGATGGAATTATTCTGGGAGATAACACCGATGGCGAAGGGTTAGTTCAAGACTTACTGCAATACCAAGTATTACTTAAAGATAAGCGAATTTTACTTTTAGGTGCTGGTGGAGCGGCTCGAGGTGTCATTCATCCTTTATTAAAGCAAAACCCTGCATCTATTACTATCGTTAACCGTACTTATGAAAAAGCTCAAGAGCTTGTTGAATTATTCTCTCCATATGGTGAGATAGAAGCGATGATGATGAGTGAGGTTAATCGCTCATTTGATATCGTTATTAATTCGACATCAGCGAGCCTTACTGGTCAGCTTCCTCTAATCAGTTCAAGTATCTTTTCTAATAATACGATTAGTTATGACATGATGTATGGTTCAGGGAAAACGGTCTTTAGTCAGTGGGCATTGGACAATAATGCTTATCAGGCTTATGACGGTTTAGGTATGTTAGTTGGCCAAGCTGCGGAGAGCTTTACTGTTTGGAGAGGATTGCGCCCTGGAAGTAAGCAAATCTTACGAGAATTAAGAAAGAACTTAGAAGGTATGTAATGAATCAATCTATTATTTTCTCTGATGACTTATTGGTAGAGAAAGAAAAGCAACAAGTGGTTTTTTCTGCTCAGCAAATGGGAAGTCTAATTAAGTGCTCGGTATCCTTCTTGTGGTTAACGGAAGAAAGTGGAGAGACAGTAAGTACAAGTCAGCAAGCAGAAGAGGCATTTCTTCAATTGCGTTTTGATATAGAAGATAAAGCAGAAGCATTGATTGAAGATGAAGAGTTCAATGCTTCTGGTGGTATAGATATCAGATAGTTTCTTCTTCTATATAGTCATTCTTAAATGAGACATAATTCATTGCTGATTTTTTAAGTGATGCTATTTCCTCTATAGATAGAGGACGAACCTGTTTTACTGGGCTACCTATATAAAGGTAGCCTTTTTTTAATGTTTTATTTGGCGGAACTAAGCTACCGGCCCCAATCATGACATCTTCTTCAATTCGTGCGTTGTCTAAAATGATACTTCCCATACCTACTAGTACGCGATCTTCAATGATGCAGCCATGAAGCATAACCTTGTGACCGATAGTGACATCATTGCCAATGATTAAAGGCGCACCTTTTGGATTGTCTGTATTTTTGTGAGTAACGTGAAGAATAGAGCCATCTTGAATATTTGTTCTCTCACCAATTGAAATATGATTAACATCTCCTCTAGCGACAACTAACGGCCAAACACTTGAGTCTTCACCAATGGTAATGTCACCAATTAAAACACTCGATGAATCTATATAAACATTAGAACTAATAGCAGGAAAGGTCGATTTATAGCGACGTAATGACGATTTCATATGATCTCACTTAAAAATGATAAGTTACTGTTAATAGAATGAGCCTAAAAAGCTAATTTAGCATTGATTTGTACGTACTTTAACCATAAAAACATAAATATCAAATAATCTTAAAAAAGAGCTTGCCAATGTGATCGAACTCTCTATAATGCGACCTCACTGACACGGAGAGCCCATCCCATAAGGGATTAGCAATCAGAGTTAGTAAGATGGTTTAGAAATTAAGTTTCAAATAAGTGCTTGACACTGAGACTTGATTCGATAAAATGACCGTCCTCTTCACAGAAAAGCGAAAACGCTTTGAAAGTAGAAGAAAAGCTCTTTAACAATTTGAACCTATTAATCTGTGTGGGCACTTGTGAGTTGATAATCACTAGTTTGCTTTTACTTTTCGAAGTGAATACAAACAAAATAATCAATGAACTGAGTGACTACACAAAATTACTTTTATGTAACAATCAGTATTAATCATTGAGTCGATATCCTTTCTGCTGAAAGGTATCAAAAAACTTTAATTGAAGAGTTTGATCATGGCTCAGATTGAACGCTGGCGGCAGGCCTAACACATGCAAGTCGAGCGGTAACAGAAATTAGCTTGCTAATTTGCTGACGAGCGGCGGACGGGTGAGTAATGCCTGGGAATATGCCTTGATGTGGGGGATAACTATTGGAAACGATAGCTAATACCGCATAATGTCTTCGGACCAAAGAGGGGGATCTTCGGACCTCTCGCGTCAAGATTAGCCCAGGTGAGATTAGCTAGTTGGTGGGGTAAGAGCTCACCAAGGCGACGATCTCTAGCTGGTCTGAGAGGATGATCAGCCACACTGGAACTGAGACACGGTCCAGACTCCTACGGGAGGCAGCAGTGGGGAATATTGCACAATGGGCGAAAGCCTGATGCAGCCATGCCGCGTGTATGAAG
>NZ_OMPC01000007.1 GCF_900312675.1 Aliivibrio sp. EL58
GGCTGTTCGCCATTTAAAGTGGTACGCGAGCTGGGTTTAGAACGTCGTGAGACAGTTCGGTCCCTATCTGCCGTGGGCGTTGGATGATTGAAAGGGGCTGCTCCTAGTACGAGAGGACCGGAGTGGACGAACCTCTGGTGTTCGGGTTGTTACGCCAGTAGCATTGCCCGGTAGCTAAGTTCGGGATCGATAAACGCTGAAAGCATCTAAGCGTGAAGCGAGCCTTGAGATGAGTCATCCCTGATACTTTAAGTATCCTAAAGGGTTGTTGAAGACTACGACGTTGATAGGCAGGGTGTGTAAGTGCTGCGAGGCATTGAGCTAACCTGTACTAATTGCCCGTGAGGCTTAACCATACAACACCCAAGGGGTTTTAACGGATTCGTTAACCAAGACACAATATTGAATGTGATTAAGAATACTCTTTTATAGAGAAACAGCTTTCCAGATTATTATATTTCCCTTGAAGCTTTATAGTAAGTGGGAGATATAGACAAAATTTGCTTGGCGACCATAGCGTTATGGACCCACCTGATCCCATGCCGAACTCAGAAGTGAAACGTAATAGCGCCGATGGTAGTGTGGGGTTTCCCCATGTGAGAGTAGGACATCGCCAGGCTTTAAATTCGTTTTTATTTTTTCTTAAAAAAATAAGAACACAAGTGAAAGGCTCATACCGAAAGGTATGAGCCTTTTTCTGTTTATAGAGTTATGCCTATTCATATAATCGATAGTTTATATTCTATTGATACTTTCTGTTTTCAAATCGTCTCAATTTGTTAGAATAGCGCCATATTTAAAGGAGAGTAATACAATGTCAATGTATGTAGTGGGCCATAAGATCCCAGATTCAGATTCAATTTGTGGTGCAATCGCACTTGCTTACTTAAAAAATCAAATTGGTGAAGCAGCTATTCCTGCTCGCTTAGGTGAAGTATCTCCTGAAACCGCATTCATCCTTGAGAAATTTGGGTTCGAAGCTCCAGAGCTTAAAATGAGCTATGCTGGTGAAGAAGTTTACATCGTAGACCACTCTGAAATGACTCAAGCACCTGACGATATTGCAGAAGCAACGATTGTAGGTATTGTTGATCACCATAAATTAGGTGATTTAACAACATCAACACCACTTGAATGTTGGATCCGTCCTGTTGGTTGTAGTAATACAGTTATCAAGATGATGTATGATTTTTACAACGTAGAGATCCCAAAAAACATCGCTGGTATCATGCTATGTGCCATTTTAAGTGATACAGTAATCTTCAAATCACCAACATGTACAACTGCTGATATTAAGTGTGTTGAAGCACTAGCAGAGATCGCTGGTGTTGAAGACTTTAAAGAGCTAGGCATGGATATGTTTAGAGTTAAATCAGCAGTAGAAGGCACAGCAATTCGTGATCTTGTTATGCGTGATTTTAAAGACTTTAACATGAATGGCGAGCTAGTTGGTATCGGTCAACTTGAAGTTATCGACTTATCTGTATTTGATGGTATCAAAGAAGAATTAGAAGCGGATATCGCAGCAATGAAAGCTGAAGGTAATCGTCACACTATGATTTTACTTCTGACAGACATCATGAAAGAAGGCTCTGAGCTATTAGTTATCAGTGATAATGCAGAACTAACAGAAAAAGCTTATGGTAAAGCAACAGAGAATGGCCGTGTTTGGCTAGATGGTGTGCTTAGCCGTAAGAAACAAATCGTTCCTCAGCTACAAGAAGTTTTTGCTTAATTATTTTCGAATAATTGACAGCGATAACTAATTAAATATTAGCCCGTACTTTTGTATGGGCTTTTTTATGACGGTTATTAAGCAGTAACTTCAGTCTTAAGCTCTTTAGCAATAAGCCATGCCCCATCTTTTTTTATTACTCCACAATCTGAACAGATCACTGTATTTTCATTGTCTGAAATGAGTAATTCATCCGAAAGACATTTTGGGCATTCAGTTAATTCATTCATGTGATTTTCCTTAAGCAGCTGCAAATAATGTACTGTGATTTTTATTAGTATTATTTGTACCTAATAATAATTGAAAGCAAAAATAAAGCTGTTCAAAAAATAAGATACCTATGAAGATACTACATTAAAGCTGTCATACTGTTTAAGTAAGGGTGAAGTTTTGTGAACTGGCAGCAAAGTTTTACTGCCAGTTGTAGAAAGAAGGGAATAGAAAAGAGTAGATTAGTTTGAGTTAGGTAGTTTTAATCGTAATGTTCTTTTTTTCCAGCTACGGACGACCGAATAACGCCAGAGAGCACGAATACCAAAGTAGCCGATCAACGAAGAAACGATAGCACAAATCGCACAGCCTAAAAGAAAAGGGGGACCAATCGTCGACATCTGAGAAGTGATAAAATCCCAAGATAGCTCAAAATGAAAGTGTTGCGCAGGGGTAGACATTACCCAAGCACCAATTTTGTAGGCACCATAAAATAAAACAGGCATGGTAACAGGATTACTTATCCAAACTAATGCAATCGATAATGGTAGATTTACGCTACAGAGGATCGCAAGACCTGCAGCCATAATCATTTGACTAGGTAGAGGAACAAAAGCCATAAATAAACCCACAGCAAAAGCACCCGCAGCGGATCGGCGATTTAAACTCCATAAATTAGGGTTATACAAGACGTTACCAAATATCTTTAATGCTTTTTGGCGCTTAATGGTTTCATGGTTTGGTAAAAAACGTTTTATGAATTTTCTTGGCATAAGTTAATGCTTCTTTTTAATGACATGCGGTTAAAGATTGCAGTCGTAATTCTTATTCTTTTATCATCAGCCTATTGGCCAACAAACCTGCCTTCGTTTGTATTTTTCTTGTGTATCCTTGGCTATGTGGTCACTTTAAGGTTTGATCAAGTTAAATTAATACAAGGCATCCTGCTAGGCTTAATCATTGCGTCCTCACACATAACATACTATCAAAGCATAAATGAAGGGCTTTATAGTCAAGGCCATAATATTACCATCAAAGGTGAAATTCAAAGTCTAATTGCATTTAAAGAAACAACATCCTCAATTTTAGTTCAAGTTCGTGAGATTAACACAGTACCTATTACGTTTATTCAATCGCCATTAATACGGGTATCTCTTCGTGATTATAAGAAAAACCTTATAAATGAAAGTGATTCAGTTCTTTTTAGACAAGGGCAGATATGGGAGTTTGATGTAAAACTGCGGCCTCCAATAGGGCGGCATAATGAAGTTGGTTATAAGCTTGAAGATTATGCTTTAGCTAAAGGTATTCATTCTTATGGCAAGATAAACCACGCACTCTTGTTAGAAGATAGCCCATCACTCAGAAATCAATGGTTTGATCGTGTTTATAACCAAACGCAAGATAAAGAGTTTCAATCTCTACTATTGGCATTAACCTTTGGTTATAAAGGAGATATTGAAGCTAGCGAATGGCGAGTATTGCGTAATTCAGGACTGGCTCATTTAATGGCGATTTCAGGGCTACATATTGGGTTTGTTTTTGCGATTGGCTGGTGGGTTGGTAAATTAATTCGGGTCATTTATACAAAAGATAGGCACCTTTGGCTCCCGGTTATTGGTGGGTGTTTATTTGCTGTTTTCTACGCTTGGCTCGCTGATTTCTCATTACCCACAATAAGAGCGTTAATTGCGTGTTTCTTAGTTTCTTTATTATTGATCTTTCGATGTTTCTGGCCAAAGCATCTCATATTATTATGGTGTGTAGTCCTTTGTCTTATCATCAATCCTTTCTCGTCATTATCCATGAGTTTCTGGCTTTCATTTAGTGCGGTCTGTGTGGTTTTTTTATCGCTTCATTTTTATCAAATATTCATTCAAATTCACCGTAATAGTGTTATCAGAAAATGGAGTCAAATTATTGCTGTGCAGTTTGGGCTTTTTGTCTTATTAGCACCAGTGCAAGGGTACTTTTTTACAGGGATTAGCTATCTATCACCATTAATAAATTTAGTATCAGTACCTTGGGTTAGTATTACGACTGTCCCCTTAAGTCTATTAGCGGTAGTGCTTGAGCCTATTAACAGTGAAGTGGTTAATGCACTTTGGTTTTTAGCTGACTTTTCTATCACCCCTGTCTGGTGGATGGCAGAAAAATCGGATCAAACATGGTTAGTGCTGTCGAAGAGCGTTAACTTGATTATTATTTGTGTGATTGTGTTTGTCATGTTTCGACTGTTTCTTCCTATGAATTTCTTTGTCCAGCCGATAGTTTTAATCATTGTTGGGTCATTACTCTTAAAACCACAGAAAGAGTGGCAGGTGGATTTCTTAGATGTAGGTCATGGCTTGTCGATTTTATTGTCCAGTCAGGGTCATACCGTTGTTTATGATACAGGGATGAAGTGGAACAATGGCAGTATCGCAGAAAGTGTTATAGAGCCAGTTCTACGTAGTCGAGGGGTTCGTTTTATTGATGGACTGATTATTAGTCACACTGATAATGACCATGCCGGAGGGAAGTCTTACCTAATTAAGCACTTCGACCCTCAATGGGTAAGAGCAAGTGAAGAAGGCCAAGGGAGTGAAGCTTGCATTAAAGGTCAACAGTGGCAAGCCGGCCCAATGGAATTTACCGCTATCTGGCCACCAAAAATAGTAGGTAGAGCGTATAACCCACACTCTTGTGTTGTGAAGGCCAAAATAGGGCTGTGGACTTTTTTACTGACTGGCGATATTGATGCAATCTCAGAGATGTTGATATTAAATCAAAATGACTTTAGTGATGTTGATGTGTTTTTGGTGCCGCATCATGGGTCTAACTCTTCTTCAACGGACCGTTGGGTAGATGAGATGAAAAATAAAATTGCAGTAGTTTCTGCCGGACGTTTTTCACCATGGGATCTTCCTAGTGCTCTTATTATTAGAAAGCATGAAGAAAAAGGCATTAAGTGGCTAGATACTGCACAATTAGGGCAGGTGAGCCTAACAAGTCATAATGGAAAGTTACTCATAAAAGGCTATTCAACGCTCAATCACAGTGTCTGGTATAGAAAGCTATTTGGCGATAACCTAAATTCAGAGTAGAATAAAGGTAATTGTATATGAAGAATAAGTACTTATGACTATTGAAAAAGACGAATCTACATGGGCAACATTTAAACGTTTATGGCCACTAATCTCTCTCTATAAAGCTGGATTGGGGGTTGCTGTTGTCGCGTTAGTTATAAACGCCTTAAGCGATACCTATATGATTTCGTTATTGAAACCATTATTAGATGAAGGCTTTGGTAACGCAGATTCAGATTTCTTAAAAAAAATGCCATTTATCATTTTAGCGATGATGTTTATTCGTGGTTTTAGTGGCTTTATTTCTGGTTATTGTATGAGCTGGGTCGCGAGCAACGTAGTAATGCGTATTAGACGCCAGATCTTCAATCATTTTATGCACATGCCTGTGAGCTATTTCGACCAAGAATCTACAGGTCGTTTGTTGTCTCGTATTACGTATGACTCAGAGCAAGTTGCCTCTGCAACCAGTAAGGCATTAGTAAATATTGTGCGTGAATCAGCAAGTATTATTGGTTTACTTGGCTTGATGTTTTGGAACAGCTGGCAGCTTTCTCTTGTTCTAGTTGTCGTAGCTCCAATTGTGGCTTTTGCGATTAGCTTTGTTTCTAAGCGCTTTAGAAAGATCAGTAAAAACATGCAAACGGCAATGGGTTCATTGACTGCGACCTCTGAGCAAATGCTAAAAGGCCATAAAGTGGTACTTAGTTACGGTGGTCAAAAGGTTGAATCTGAGCGTTTTGATAACATCAGTAATCATATGCGTCAACAAGGAATGAAAATGGTGGTAGCTCAAGGTTTAGCTAACCCTATCATTCAAATGATCGCCTCTTTTGCATTAGTTACTGTTTTATATTTAGCAAGTGTTGATTCAATTAAAGAGACATTAACACCTGGTACATTTACGGTTGTTTTCTCTGCTATGTTTGGTTTATTGCGTCCGCTAAAAGGCTTAACAAGCGTAACATCTGATTTCCAACGTGGTATGGCTGCATGTCAAACTTTGTTCGAGTTAATGGACATGGATAAAGAAAAAGACGACGGTGTTATTATTAAAGATAAAGTTGACGGTGAGATTAAAGTTGAGAATGTCACCTTTACTTACCCAACAGCGGAAGGTCCTGCCTTACGTAATGTCAGCTTTGATATTCCGACAGGTAAAACGGTGGCATTAGTTGGTCGTTCTGGTTCTGGCAAAAGTACGATTGCGAATTTGTTCACCCGTTTCTATGATGTAGATTCAGGTTCTATTTCGTTAGATGGTGATGTAATTGAAGATTATAAACTTCCAAATCTTCGTAAACACTTTGCGCTAGTTTCTCAAAATGTGCATTTATTTAATGATACGGTAGCGAATAACATTGCTTATGCTTCAGAGGGTAAATTTAGTCGCGAAGAAATAGAGAAAGCTGCAGAACTTGCCTATGCATCAGATTTCATCAATAAGATGGAACAGGGTTTTGATACCATGATTGGTGAAAATGGTGCAAGCTTATCGGGTGGTCAACGTCAACGTATCGCTATTGCTCGTGCTCTATTACAAAATGCATCGGTATTGATTCTTGATGAAGCTACATCAGCACTAGATACTGAGTCAGAAAAAGCGATTCAATCAGCATTAGATGAGCTACAAAAAGACAAAACGGTATTAGTTATTGCACACCGTTTATCAACCATTGAAAGTGCAGATCAGATCCTAGTGATCGACGAAGGTGAAGTGGTTGAGCGTGGAACACATGCTGAACTAATTGCACATGATGGTGCTTATGCACAGTTACACCGTATTCAGTTTGGTGATTAATGGTTGAGAAAATTTGGTTTGATAACCATTTTTTAGGAAAGTTATTGTGGCCGATACTTTGGCCACTTAGCTGCCTATTTAAATGGATTGCATCTAAACGTAAAGCGGATTATCAATCAGGTAAGAAACCAAGTTATCGTTCGTCGGTTCCTGTTATCGTGGTTGGGAATATTACCGCTGGTGGTAATGGTAAAACACCGGTAGTGGTATGGCTGGTAGAGCAATTACAGCAGCAAGGCTACAAAGTGGGTGTCGCTTCTCGTGGTTATGGTGGTAAAGCCCCACATTACCCTTATTTGTTAACTGAAACGACAACTCCCGACATTTCAGGCGATGAACCGGTATTGATTAAGCAGCGCACTAAAGCCGATGTCGCGGTTGCCCCTGTGCGAAGTGAAGCTGTTAAAATGCTTGAAGCACAGGGTGTGGATATCATTATTACCGATGACGGTTTACAACATTACGCCTTACAGCGCGATGTCGAATTTATCATTATTGATGGTAAACGTCGTTTTGGTAATGAACAGTACATCCCTTTAGGCCCATTAAGAGAAGGTATCGAGCGATTATCAACAGTTGATTTTTTGATTTGTAATGGTGAACAACCTCAACAAAATGAAATATCCATGAAGCTGACTCCAAGCCATGCGATTAATTTAGTCACTGGGGAAAAATGTCCAGTTAGTTCATTATCAAGCTTGGTGGCATTTGCCGGTATTGGGCATCCTCCTCGTTTCTTTGATACATTGAGTTTGCTTAAGGCTGATGTCGTGCACACTCAAGGTTTTGGCGATCATAAAGCCTTTGAACCAACAGAAATTCAAAACTTAATGCAGTATGGCGAACAGCTAATAATGACAGAGAAAGATGCCGTTAAGTGTCAATCTTTTGCTCAGTCGTCATGGTGGTATTTACCTGTTGATGCAGAATTTCCAGAAGAAAAAGCACAACAAATATTAAATAAAATTATAGAGGTAAAAGAACAATATGGATTATCGTCTTCTTGAAATCGTTGCTTGTCCTGTGTGTAATGGAAAATTGAACTACGATAAAGATAAGCAAGAGCTGATCTGTAAAATTGATCGTCTGGCATATCCTATCAAAGAAGGTATTCCAGTAATGATTGAACCTGAAGCTCGTCGTATGACAATGGAAGAGGTGGAATCATGTCGTTCACAGTCATAATCCCTGCGCGTTATCAATCAACTCGTTTACCAGGTAAACCGCTGGCTGATATTTGTGGTAAACCAATGATCCAATGGGTTTATGAGCAAGCGTCAAAAGCGGGTGCTGATCGCGTTATTATCGCAACCGATGATAGTCGTATTGAAGCCGTAGTGAAAGCGTTTGGTGGTGATGTATGCATGACCTCTCCAAATCATGAATCAGGTACTGAGCGCCTTGCTGAAGTTATTGAAAAATGTGGTATTACAGCGGATGAAATCGTTGTGAACGTTCAAGGTGATGAGCCTTTGATCCCACCTAGTATCATTCAGCAAGTTGCACAAAACTTAGCGGATTCAGTTGCACCAATGGCAACGTTAGCAGTAGCGATTGATGAAGAAGAGGATGTCTTTAATCCAAATGCCGTAAAAGTGGTTACCGATGCTGAAGGGTACGCACTGTACTTTAGTCGAGCTTCGATCCCATGGGATCGTGATGCGTTTGCGCAAGGTGAATCACTAACTGCAAACCCATTACTTCGTCATATTGGTATCTATGCGTATCGTGCAGGTTTCATTAACACGTATATTAATTGGCAACCAAGTGTACTTGAAAAAATTGAGTGTTTAGAACAATTACGAGTGCTTTGGTATGGTGAAAAGATCCATGTAGCAGTAGCTAAAGAAGCACCTGCCGCAGGGGTTGATACGCCTGAAGATTTAGAAAAAGTTAGAGCTATTCTTAAATAAACTAACTCTATATACATTGAAAAGCCCGAACCCACTTTTTAGTAGATTCGGGCTTTTTTATTAGAGCTTATTTGTCTTTGTTGGGTAAAGGAAGAGATTGCTTTAACTCATCAACTTTTTCCATTACATCTTCAATTTCAAGCTTTGGGGTCTTTTGTGCTTGTCGTTCGTTTGAAATAAGAAAGTCTTTCAACTGCATAAACCAGCGGCCCATTTGCTCATACCAAAAGCGTTCAGATTGCTCTAAATATTTAGCTTTAGGGGCGTATTTTTCCCATGGCTGCTTAATTTCAGAGTGCGCTAAATAATTGGTTGGCGCTGGTGTTGGATTCATACCTAATTGTTTAAATTCAGCCATAGCTCGCGGCATGTGGCTCGCAGAGGTGACGAGTACTAAGGTTTTATTTCCGACAGAATTTAATGTTTGTATTGCTTCTTCATGTGTATCTTGCGCACTTTCTAATAATAGAATATCTGATTTATTAACACCAAGAGACAGTGCAACGCGTGCCATCATACGAGCATGGCTAACGGTTGTTCCACCCTTGTAGCCTGACAAAATCAATTTTGCTCCAGGGTACATTCGATAAATACGGATCCCTTCCGTGAGGCGCATAACGGCGGCGCGTGATAGTTCAGAAATTGGTGATATTTCATCATCAACAACATGCCCATTACCAAGAACGAGAATATATTCTACAGGTACTTCAGGGCTGATATATGAAGGATATATTCGCTCTGTAGATTTAAGTAACGGCGTAGTGACTGGCTGAAAAGACAGTAAGAAAATCCCAATAAGAGATAGTGTCAGTAAAAAAGAGGCAAATCCTTTCCTTTTAGAAAACCATAAAATAAATAGACCGATGAACCCTATAAGGAGTAATCCAGGTAGGGGCATGAGCATTGATGATACAAACTTCTTTAACTCAAACATATTTTTTGACTATTACCGATGATATAGAATGAAAAATCACCACTTGAGAGCAAAAAACAGCGTCATGCTGTTACTTCCTTGAGCTCTTATGCGACAATGCTTGTTTCCAATAGATAATATCATAACTTAACCACTGTGAATAAAGACCGTAATTTCGACGACATCGCCCACAAATTTGCAAAGAACATTTATGGTTCTGACAAAGGCGAGATCCGTCAAACGATTGTATGGCAAGATATAACAACTATCTTAGCTGATATTAAAGCAAATTCTGCGCCACTTTCTATTTTAGATGCCGGTGGAGGAATTGGTCAGGTATCTCAACAAATGGCCAAATTAGGACATTTGGTGACGTTATGTGATATTTCTTCAGAAATGTTGAAGTTAGCGAAAGAATCGGTTCAAGACAATGGTTTATTGGCTCAATATCAATTTATTCATTCAGCTGTACAAGAAATTGAACAGCATAAAGTTGGTAAGGTTGATATTCTACTCTTCCATGCAGTAATGGAATGGTTAGATGATCCAAAAACAGCCTTAGATACTCTATTGCAGCAAGTGAAGCCAGGTGGCTATGCTTCGATTATGTTTTATAATCACCACGGTTTAGTATTGAAAAATGTGATATGTGGCAACATTCCTCATGTTTTAGATGGCATGCCACATAGAAAACGGTTTAAGTTACAACCGCAAAAAGGCTTAATGCCTCATGATGTCTATCAGTGGATTGAAGACGCTGGTTATGAAATTGAAGGGAAATCGGGTATTCGCTCATTTCATGATTACATTGGTAATATGGAATACATGGGGGACTACCAAATCGAAGACGTGCTAAAACTAGAAGAGCAGTTATGCCGTCAAGAACCTTATCTCTCTCTTGGTCGTTATATTCACGTATGGGCGAAGAGAAAATAATAATGATGTACACAAAGGATACACAATGAGTGAGTTTTCTAATGCTGTTACAGACCAAACGGTTGATGAACTGGTTGGCTGGGTAAAACAGCACGATTTCTCATTGAACTTGCCGACTGAACGTCTGGCATTTTTGTTGGCCATTGCTGTTCTCAGTAATGAAAGATTTGATGATGAGCTGGGTGAAGGTGAGCTTCACGACGCGTTTGGTATCATCAGTGGTTTATTTGGTCAATCCAATGACACCATTGCTTTTCGTGCGAACAATGCAATCAATGAATTAGTAAAACAACGTTTAATTAGCCGTTTTAGTGGTGAAAGTACCGATGGAATGAACATCTATCGTTTAACACCACTAGCGATAGGCATTACCGATTATTACGTGCGCCACCGTCAATTCTCTAAATTGAAGCTTTCTATTCAGTTGACGATGGTTGCAGAAGAGATCCAGAAAGCATCGCAAGCCGCTGAAAAAGGTGGTGAAGCTAAGCACTGGCGTAAAAACGTATTCGGAGTTCTGAAATACTCAGTTGGTGAGATCTTTGATCGTATCGATCTAAACCAACGTGTAATGGATGAGCAACAACAATCAGTTAAAGAAGAAATTGCAGAGCTGCTAAACCAAAATTGGCGTGAAGCGATTTCTAGCTGTGAAAAGCTGCTTGATGAAACCTCTGGCAACTTACGTGAACTGCAAGATTCATTGCAAGCAGCAGGCGATCAACTTCAAACAGAATTACTGAATATTCAAGAAATTGTTTATGGTAATGAAGAGTTAGAGTTTATTGATGCCTTGTTGTATTCATTGCAAATGAAACTTGACCGCATTGTAAGTTGGGGACAACAAGCGATTGATTTGTGGATTGGCTACGACAGACACGTACATAAGTTTATCCGTACCGCGATTGATATGGATAAAAACCGTGCGTTCAGTCAACGTCTGCGTGATTCAGTTAAAGGCTATTTTGATGCGCCTTGGCTGTTAACGTATGCCGATACAGAACGATTACGAGATATGCGTGATGAAGCCTTAATTCTACGTGATGACGAAGTCACAGGTATTGTTCCTGATGAAATGGAATATGAAGAGTTAAGTGTAATCACAGATATCTTAGCAGAACAAGTGAGTGAAATGCTTCAACGTCATAAAGCGACGGGTGAAGCGATTGAATTAGGTACAATGCTTAAAAACTACCTAACGACTTATCCTCATTCTCAGCACTTTGATCTTGCCCGTATCGTGGTAGATCAAGCCGTGCGTCTCGGTTATTCAGAAGCCGATTTCCAAGCCGTTCAACCTGATTGGCAATCTATTAACGAATTCGGTGCGAAGGTACAAGCAAATGTCATTGACAAATATTGAAGAATTTATGCCTGAGAAGTTAGCAAAAGCAATTGCTAATCCATTATTCCCAGCATTAGACAGTTTATTGCGTTCTGGCCGCCATATTGCCAGCGAAGATTTAGATAACCACGGTTTATTGTGTGAGTTTGAACATGAGCTTGGTATGTTTTATCAGCGTTATCATGCTGAATTAGTAAAAGCGCCAGAAGGTTTCTTTTACTTACGTCCACGCTCTACCTCTTTCATTGCACGCAGTGTATTGGCTGAGATAGACATGCTAGTTGGTAAAGTATTGTGTTTCTTATACCTAAGCCCAGAGCGTTTGGCTCACGAAGGTATCTTTACGAACCAAGAGCTGTTTGATGAGCTATTAGTGTTAGCTGATGAACAAAAGCTAATGAAGTTAGTGACTAACCGTGCATCAGGTTCTGACTTAGATAAAGAAAAGCTGTTTGATAAAGTTCGTACTTCATTACGTCGTTTAAAGCGTCTAGGTATGATCATTCAAGTAGGTGAGCAGGGTAAATTCCGTATCAGTGAAGCGGTATTCCGTTTTGGTGCTGATGTTCGCTCTAATGATGATATGAAAGAAGCGCAATTACGCTTGATCCGTGATGGTGAAGCGGTTGTGGTTCATCAAGAAGAATCGAGCCAATCAAGTTTTGATCTTGATGAAACTGCAAAGTTAGATGATACGCCAGCTGAAGAGCAGCATGAATTAGAATTGGAAGGTGATGCATGAGCATGATTGAACGTGGTAAATATCAATCACTCACCATGGTTAACTGGAACGGCTTTTTTGCTCGTACCTTTGATATTGATAATCTAGTAACGACACTTTCTGGTGGTAACGGTGCGGGTAAATCGACCACGATGGCCGCGTTTATTACAACACTAATTCCAGACCAATCATTACTGCATTTCCGTAACACAACTGAAGCGGGTAGCTCACAAGCGTCTCGTGATAAAGGTCTACACGGTAAATTAAAGCCGGGTGCATGTTATGCTGCACTAGACGTTGTAAACTCACGTAATCAACGTGTTCTGTTTGCGGTTAAATTACAGCAAGTTGCTGGCCGTGATAAGAAAGTAGATATTAAACCTTTCATTATTGTTGGTCTTCCAAGTCATGTGAAACCAACCGATTTAATGATCGAGGCGGTGTCTGATAATCAAGCTCGTGTTCGTCAAATTAATGAAGTAAAAGACATTACGGCAGAATACGAAGGTGTTCAGTTCAAAGCGTTTAACTCAGTTACTGATTATCATGCGCAAATGTTTGATTACGGTGTTCTGCCTAAGAAACTTCGTAATACAAGTGACCGTTCTAAATTCTATCGTTTAATTGAAGCATCTTTATACGGTGGTATTTCAAGTGCAATTACGCGTTCTTTACGTGATTACTTATTGCCACAAAATGGTGGTGTTAAGAAAGCCTTCCAAGATATGGAAGCGGCACTGCGTGAAAACCGTATGACATTAGAAGCGATCAAAACCACTCAGTCTGATCGTGACTTATTCAAACATTTAATTACTGAGTCAACTAACTATGTTGCTTCAGATTACATGCGTCATGCGAATGATCGCCGTAAAAAACTTGAGCAAACATTAACGCACCGCGTTGAGTTAATGAATGCACAAAATAGCTTAGTCGGTTTATCTTCTGTACTGAACAATATGCAGAGTGAACTAGAGCTGCTGACTGATTCTGAATCAGGTCTTGAGCAAGATTATCAAGCAGCCTCAGATCATCTTCAATTAGTGCAGACAGCCGTTCGTCAACAAGAGAAGATTGAACGCTACTCTGAAGATCTAGAAGAGCTAACAGAGCGTCTAGAAGAGCAAGTTATGGTGGTGGAAGAAGCCGCTGAACAACTTGCGATGTCAGAAGAGCAAGCACAATTAACTGAAGAAGAAGTTGATAGCCTTAAAACACAACTTGCTGACTACCAACAAGCGTTGGATATGCAGCAAACTCGTGCGCTTCAATATCAACAAGCGGTTAAAGCTCTTGAAAAAGCACAACAGCTAACAGCAAATGATGAACTAACGCAAAACAATGCGGTAGATCTTCAATCTGAATTAAAAGCAAAAGAAGAGCGTCAAACAACCGCACTTCTTGCGATTAAACATAAGTTGGATCTTTCTTCTGCAGCAGTTCAACAATTTGAGCGTGGCTTGGCATTAGTTACCTCAATTGCAGGTCATGTTGAGCGCAGCGAAGCGTCAGATAAAGCGAAGGCCTTAATTGAGCAAGCTCGTCAGTTCAGCAATATTGCAGAGCGTGCAGAGCAGCTTAAAGCGCAATACAAAGATTTAGAACGTGCCGTGCGTTTACAGCGTCAAGCTCAAGAATTAGCGGCTGAATATGCAAAACGTTTTAATATCACTGTGGATTCTGAAATTGTACTTGAAGAAGAACAAGCTCGTCATGAAGAGATGCTTGAAACCGTTCAAGAACAACAAGAAAATATCATTGATAAGCGCTCAGAGCTAAAACGTCAAGAACAGCAACTTCGTTCTGAAACTCAGCGTTTAGAATCGATCGCACCAAAATGGATTGCAGCAAACGATGCATTAAACAAACTTAATGACCAATGTGGTATTGAGTTAGAAGATAGCCATATGGTTATCAGCAAGATGCAAGAAACGCTAGAAAACGAACGTGTACTTTCAACTAATAAAGATCGTCTTGCTGCTCGTAAAGAAGAGTTAGATGGTGAGATTGAACGTTTAGCGGCTCCTGGTGGTAGTGGTGATGCTCGCCTTAAAGGTCTTGCGGATACATTAGGTGGCGTACTGCTTTCTGAAATTTACGATGATATTACGTTAAGTGATGCACCGTATTTCAGCTCGCTTTACGGTCCAGCTCGACATGCTATCGTTGTTTCTGACTTGTCTGGTATTAAAGATAAATTGGTTGATCTTGATGATTGCCCTGATGATCTTTACATCATTGAAGGTGATATTGACGCGTTTGATGATAGCGTATTTGATGCCGATGAAATGGAGAATGCGGTTTGTGTTCATCTAAATGATCGCCAAATGCGTTACTCTCGTTTCCCTGAGTTACCATTGTTTGGTCGTGCTGCTCGTGAGCAACGTTTAGATACATTACGTGAAGAACGTGAAATTGCGGTTGAAGAGCATGCAAAAGCGGCATTTGATTCACAAAAACTTCAACGCCTATACCAAAGCTTTAATGGTTTCGTATCAACACACCTAGCAGTCGCGTTCGATGCCGATCCAGAAGTTGAATTGAAGAAAGCACGTGAGCAATTATCACAAGCGAATCGTCAATTAAATGAATTGGTCGCGACTGAGCAGCAACATAAATCTCAAATTTTAGCGTCAAAAGAGGCCCTGTCTCAATTAGCTAAAATTGCACCGCATATCAATGTGCTTGAAGATGAAACCATCACAGAGCGTTTTGAAGAGATCAGTGTTCAAGTTGAGCAAGTATCAGAAGCAGAAAGTTTCCTACGTCAAAATGGTAAAGCGATTACTGAGTTAGAAAGCTTGCAACGTGCTCTAGAAGTGGATCCTGAGCAGTTTGATGCATTAAAAGCTGAACATGAACAAATTGATGCACAGCTACAAAGCATTAAAGCTCAACTGTTTGCTATTTCTGATTTAGTAGAGCGTCGCCATCACTTCGGTTATGAAGATGCAGTTGCCTTACTTAATAAGAGCAGTGAACTAAACGAACAACTTAAAGCGAAATTAGTACAAGCAGAACAAGCGCGTACTAAAGCGAAAGAGCAACAAAAGCAATCACAAGCTCAAGCAAACCAATACAACCAAGTTATGGCGTCGCTTAAGAGTTCACATCAAGCAAAACAAGAAACGGTTCAAGAGTTTAAGCGTGAACTGCAAGAGTTTGGTGTTCATGCTGACCAAAGCGCACTAGAACGAGCTGAAGTTCGTAAAGGTGAATTGAACGAGCGTCTACACAGTTCTCGTGGCCGTAAGAGTGAGCTAGAAAAAGGCATCACATCAAACGAGCTTGAGATTAAAGGTTTAGTTAAGCAATCTCGTAAAGTTGAAAAACTGTACAAAGAGCTACGTACTTTTGTGGTTAACGCAAAAGCAGGTTGGTGTTCAGTTTTACGTTTAGCTCGTGAAAATGATGTTGAACGTCGTCTACATAAACGTGAATTAGCCTACTTAAGTGCAGAAGAATTGCGTTCAATGTCGGATAAATCATTAGGTGCGCTTCGTTTAGCAGTTGCAGATAATGAAGACCTACGTGATTCATTACGCGCCTCTGAAGATACAAGTAAGCCAGAGCGTAAGGTTCTATTCTACATTGCGGTTTATCAGCATCTTCGTGAGCGTATTCGTCAGGATATTATTCATACTGATGATCCAGTTGAAGCAATTGAAGAGATGGAAACAGAGCTTGGTCGTTTGACTGAAGAGTTAACCTCTCGTGAAAACCGCTTAGCATTAAGCTCTGAAAGTGTTGCGAACATTATTCGTAAAACCATTCAACGTGAGCAAAACCGTATTCGTATGCTAAACCAAGGTCTATCTCAAATTGGTTTTGGTCAAGTTACGGGTGTTCGTCTAAACGTAGGTATCCGAGAAACGCACGCGACATTATTAGCTGGTCTGTCTGAGCATCAAGCGCAGCACCAAGACTTGTTTGGTAATCCTCGCTTTACGTTCTCAGAAGCAATTGCGAAACTGTTCCAACGTATCAACCCACATATCGATGTAGGTCAACGTTCACCACAAACATTAGGTGAAGAGTTACTGGATTACCGTAACTACTTAGAGCTAAACATTGAAGTAAACCGTGGATCTGATGGTTGGTTACAAGCAGAGTCGGGCGCATTATCAACAGGTGAGGCAATTGGTACGGGTCAAGCGATCCTACTAATGGTTATTCAAAGCTGGGAAGATGAGTCTCGTCGCCTTCGTAGCAAAGACATCATGCCTTGTCGTCTACTGTTCTTGGATGAAGCGGCACGTCTGGATGGTAAATCTATCGCGACGTTATTTGAATTGTGTGACCGTTTGGATATGCAATTATTAATCGCGGCACCAGAGAACATCAGCCCAGAGAAAGGTACGACGTATAAACTGGTTCGTAAGATCTTTAAAGATCGTGAACACGTTCATGTGGTGGGTCTAAAGGGTTTTGGACAAGATACAGCAGCAAGCCGAACTCAACAAACACTAGAAGAAGCAGAGATTGCTGAATAGTGAGTTAGGTTTGTAAATAAATGGCAGTCAGAAATGGCTGCCATTTTTTATGATTATTATGTTAATTGAACAAATGAGGCATAAGAAGTAATGGATAAGCATTTAGATAAAACAGACGGCCAGTTTGAAAATCCATTGGTATGGCCGTTGTTTGAGGTACTACAAGAAACAAATCAAGAGTGGAAAGTTCATACGCTATCTTCGCATTTGATCGAAAAAGGCTTATTAGCACAGCTTGATGAAAGCCCAGATAAAGATCTGTTTAAGCGTAATTTTTTGATCATGAATGCACTCTATCAACTGCAAACTGAGTTGTATCCAGAGCAATGGTTGCAAGTAGAAGCCATGAGCATACAGTTGTTCTCGGTGGCAGAAACAGAAGGCTCAACACAGGCTATTAATACCACGCATCCACTTAGAGAATATTATTTAGAGTGGACAAATTACCAAGTAGAAGAAGATGAAGTTAAGCGTTTATTGAACGAATTTTGGAGTAATTACCGTCGTTATTTAGGTGGATCTAGCGCTATTTCCTCAATGGATCGGATCCAAGCGTTAAAACTGTTTGGTTTGTCAGAAAGCACCACTGCAAAAGACATTCGAAAGCAATGGCGAAAATTGGCAATGAAACATCATCCAGACAGAGCGACAGGTAATGCCGATAAGTTTAGAGTGATGTGTGAAGCTTGGAATGTACTGCGTTAATCATTTATTGAGTACTCTCACTGTGTCATCAAATAACAAACGGGCTCGTAGGCCTGGGTAGTTGTCACTTAGGCTGATCTTTCCAGTGTGTATCTTCATTACTGTTTTAACCAGAGCAAGGCCTAAACCAAAGCCATGCTCTGTTCGGCTAGGATCTAAACGTACTAATTGATCTAATGCTCGCTCTCTATCTTCTGGTTTTATCCCCATACCATTATCAGCAACAACGACACCAAAGCAATCGACAATCACTTCAATCACACCACCATTATGAGTATATTTAATCGCATTATCGATGATATTAAATACAGCACGAAAAAGCAGACTTGGGTTAGCGTAGAGTGGGCAGGGCATCTCTATAGTCAAATATAACTTTTGTTGTTTATCTAATGCGGTAGGCTCTGCAAATTCAATGGCGTCTTGCACTATTTTACTGAGCTCACACTGTTGTTTATTAACGGGAGTTCCGCCATTTTCTAAGTGATATAACTCCATCATGCCATTGAAGGTATCAAGCAGAAGGGAGAAATCGGATTGTATGTTTTCTAATTTATCCTGATGATAATCGCTTACAGTATTATCATACAAAAGATCTTCAATACGTAGTTTAATGCGTCCCATTGGGGTTCTTAAATCATGAGCAATATCTACGGTTAATGATTTAAGTTTAGATTCACTCTGTTCCATTTGCTCTAGCATATTATTCAAATGCAAAGCCAGTAAATCAAATTCATTCATATCAGGGCCGACTTTTAAGCGAACATTACGCTCACCTAGCATCACTCGGTTCATGGTCTGATTGACAAGATTTAAGCGTTTAAGGATATATACGGCAATTAGGATTGCGATTAAGCACAAAGCGATAAAGGGGAAAAACGTGCCCCAAATAACAGAATTATCTAGTTGTTTTTTAAAACTTAAATAGCGTTCTTGATCAATACCTACCGTTAGTAGAGAGCCATCAGGAAGTTCTATTCTTGTTGCTCTCATGTTGGGTAAATCATTATTGGCTTGATATTGTCTGATCTGTGCAATAACAGGGTAAGAGGTTGACGATGTATCTGTTGGTATTGGGAAGGCATGGTTTACAATTTGATAAATGTAGCGATTATTATCTTTACTATTATCAATGCTTTGCTGAACGCCCTTAATACCTTCGCTATTTGCTATGGATTGAAGTTGTGAGGTTTCGCCCTGTAGCCAATCATCAAGGTTTTGGTTATATAAATGCAGAGACGTGGAATACAGTTGATAAAGAAGAAGAGCCATCATCAAGAATAAGCCAACAGCAAACCAGATTAATAGTTTTAAGATGGATGAGCGATACAGTTCATCACGCTTGTCTAATAACATAACCCGCTCCACGTACCGTTTCGATCAGGTTTACTGCGCCACCGTGTTCTAGTTTTTTACGCAATTTAGCGATATGAACATCAATGACGTTGGTTTTAGGATCAAAATGATAATCCCAAGCAGCTTCAAACAATCGCATGCGAGAAACGACTTCATCGACATGCTCTATAAGAAAACGTAATAAAATAAACTCTTTATTCTGTAATGCGATAGGGACGTTGTTTATTGTTACTTTTTGAGAGCGAAGGTTAATGGTTAGATTATTGATCTGTATTTCGTTTAGCGTATTTTCTATTGGACGGTTACGGCGCAAGATAATATTAATGCGTGCTAGCAACTCTGCCAAAGCAAAAGGTTTAGTTAGATAATCATCACTGCCCGCGGTTAAGCCTTCAACACGTTGGTCTACGCTATCTAGTGCGCTAAGAATAAGAACGGGTGTATTGTTATCCGTCGCTCTAATTGCAGATAAAATCTTTAAGCCATCAAGGTTAGGAAGCATGCGATCTAGCACAATTAACTGATATTCACAGCTAATTGCCATCATTAAGCCTTCTTTACCATCGCCAGAACTATCGACAATAAAGCCTTCTTGTTCTAATGCTTTAGCAATAAAGTTACGGGTGGTTTGATCGTCTTCTATAACCAATATTTTCATAAGAATTCTCTATATTTAGTTCATACATTGTAGCAAGAAAAAGAGAGTGATTAGATAACTAGTTTTGAAAATAACGAAAATAGGAATACATCATAAAGAGCCTTAAAGGGGGAAGAATTAAGGCTCTTGAGTTGTACTCCATAACATCTGGTACGAATATTATGGGGCTGATACCAATTTAACTAAATATGGTTCGTATTTAATTAGATTGCTATTCTGCTTTTAAAATCACTTTCATTTCAGCAGCAACTTTATCGACTTTTCCTAGGCCAATGATTACTTGTAAGCCACCTTTACCCATTGGAACAACACCTGCTGCACCAATTGATTTCAGCTTATCTTTATCAGCAAGTCCAGAGTCTTTTACTGTTAAACGTAGGCGAGTAATACAGTTATCTACTTCTAGAATGTTGTCTGCTCCACCAATTGCTTCAATGTAGGCATTTGTTACATCTGTAATGTTCTCTTCTACAGAGTCATCTTTATTCATGTCTTCACCACGACCTGGAGTTAGGAAGTTAAACTTCTTAATCGCGAATCTAAAGATGGTGTAGTAAAGAACAAAGAATACAAGACCTTGTGGGATCAACATGTACCATTTAACCGCTAGTGGGTTTTGGCTTGAAAGTACAAAATCGACTAAACCAGCAGAGAAACCAAAACCAGCCATCCATTCCATGCTTGCAGCGATGAATAGAGATAGACCCGTTAAGATTGCATGGATCAGGTATAACCACGGAGCAAGGAACATGAAGCTGAATTCTAGCGGTTCAGTGATACCAGTAAAGAATGACGCCATTGCAGCAGCAAGCATGATAGAGAATACCGCGGCTTTATTGCGTTTTTCTGCACAGTGGTACATAGCCAGTGCAGCACCTGGAAGACCAAACATCATGATAGGGAAGAAGCCAGCTTGGTACATGCCTGTTTGACCAGGAATACCAGTACCGTTAGCAATAGACTGTGCGCCACCTAAGAAATTTGGAATATCGTTAATACCAACAACATCAAACCAGAACACAGGGTAAAGCGCATGGTGCATACCAACACTTAACATTAAACGGTTAAAGAAACCAAATAGACCCGCACCTACAGCACCCATTGATTGAAGTTGAGTACCAAAGGAGATGAGTGCATCAAAAATAGCAGGCCATACGTAAAGAAGTACGAATGATAAAGCCATACCTGCAATTGAAGTCAAGATAGGAACAAGACGCTTACCACTAAAGAAAGCAAGTGCTTTTGGTAGCTCAACCGTAGAGTATTTGTTGTAAATTTCAGCAGAAATAATACCAACAATAATACCAATAAACTGGTTATTAATTTTAGCGAACGCCGCAGGAACTTGATCTAAAGGGATGTTTTCAAGTTGAGCAACAACCGCAGGAGAAAGAAGGGTAGTAACAACGGTAAAAGAGATGAAACCTGCTAGTGCCGCCGAACCGTTTTTGTCTTTACTCAAACCAAACGCTACACCAATGGCAAATAGCATCGGCATCACATCAATGATAGCTCCGCCTGATTTAATTAAAAACGCAGCGAATACACTGTTGGCACCCCAACCAGTTGGATCCATCCAGTAACCAACACCCATTAATATCGCGGCAGCAGGAAGCGTAGCGACAGGAACCATCAGCGCTTTACCTACTTTTTGCATGTAACCTAATACATTCATATTATATTCCTCAAAGTAAAAATCGTAATTATTTTTAAACTAAGAGAAGAATACAGAGGGGAAGATTAAGGAAAGGTTGTGCCAACATTAACTATTGTTAATGTTGACAGTAATATTAAGAATGTGTGAGTTGGATCTTGTTTATTCGTGCTGTAAATTAACCTGGGTGACCATCAACACGTTTTTTACATAGCATAGGGGCAAAATGCCAAACAAATAGACCAAATGCAAATGCCCATAATACTGCAGCAATATTGATCATATTCATCATGTATTCAGGGAACAAGATCACGCCGACAGAGCGAATCACAGCAGCAAGAATAATAGCCGAGAAAGCAGGCCACATAACAGGTCCTTTATAGATTTCTCTACCAGTATGACCCATAGTGACACGAGCAATCATTGCTAAAATCACCCCGCCTAATGCACCAATAGCGAAGAGATGAATTGTTGTGTGCGAAATAAAACTATTATTAGCAAAACCACGAATTAATAGGCTTAAAGGGATACATAAATAACCAGCATGAAGAGACCATACTAATGGCTCACTCAGTGTTTTATACCCTTTCCAGCTAATCATACGAATAAGTTGTGCTGATCCTGCTATCACCATTAAGTACGGGCTAATTTCGGCAGAGGTAATAGGGAAAAAGCTAAGAATAAATAGCATTGCCAGCGGAATATTACATAAGGCTTCTAACCACATCATCGGCTGTGCTTTTTCAAACTGAAAGCGACGTGCAGTAAAGAATGGGATTACTCGTGCTCCCATTACTGAAATTAATAGCGTAAACCACCAAAGCATGGATTCCCAAACCGCAGCAGAAGTAAATGGTGGCATGCCTTTAATTGTTGCGTAACTAGCGAAGTTCGCGGCAATAGCGACTAAAAATAGCGGAATGAAGAAGAAGTTACGAACTCCTTTAGTTTTGATTACACGGAATCCAACTTCATACGCAATAGCAAGCATAAACAATGCTTCGATACTTGAAATTAACCAAAGTGGTGCTGAAGTCCAAAATAACACTCGCGGTAACAACCATAATAAGACAATCAAACCGAGTCGTTTATCGGAAGTTCCTTTAACACCAGTCCAATTCTGAACGGCACTTAAAACAAAACCAGCGACAATTGCCATTGAAAAACCAAAAAGCATTTCATGTACGTGCCACCAAAGAGCAGGTACGTTTAGGTAACTAGGTTGGCCTGTTTGAAATGCCCAAACCCATACAGCTACAGCAATAATGGCATAGATACTACCTAATAAAAAAAACGGTCGAAACCCTAAACGCAGTATAGGTGGAATTCTTTCTTCGACAGCTTTATCTGTAATATTCATCATAAGATCTTCTCAATTCGTAAGGACAAAATAAGTATAACTGAAATAAAAACCAATAACATGTATTTTTTATGCATGTTATGTTTCAGGTGTATTTTTAGATTACACAATAGAGTTTGTGATCTAATTGTTAAATTTTAAAGTGCTCTATCGACAAAGAGGATACTTTAGATAAGATGCACAGATAGAAATTATAAATGGACGTACTCATGAGTCAGGAAATTTACTTTGGTACAGAGAACAAGTTTAGCTTTAAACGAAGTGCTTTAAATGCAGTAACGCGTTTGCATCACTTATTGATCCCCAGTCACGCGAAGAAGATGGGGCGTAAATTACTATTAACTCCTGTAAGAACCAAATCAAAAAACTCTGAGCCAGAAGGGTTAATAAAGAGTAAGTTGAACTCATCTGAAGGTGAACTTAGTCTTTATCAACTTGGCTCTGGTCCTACTTGGGTATTGGCTCATGGCTGGTCGGGGAATTCGAGTCAATTCTATCCATTAATGGAGCACATCGCTTCTCAAGGTTTTACCGCTGTTGCTTTTGATCACCCTGCACATGGTGCAAGTGAGGGAAAACATGCCCATTTACCTGCGTTTATTGAAGGTTTAAATGCGGTATTGGATTCTTGTGGTGATGTGGTGGGGGTAGTCGCACATAGCATGGGAACGGCTGCGGTACTGGAATGTCATCATGTGAAGTTGGATAATGCACCTTTACTGTTAATTGCACCAGTACTTAACTATACCGAGAATTTATTCCGTAGCATTGAGCGCTCTGGGTACTCAATTAAATTATTTAAAGCGATTGTTGGTGATATAGAAGATCAATACCAGCGTTCTATTGATAGTTTTAACCCGTATCAACGATTAACGCAAAGAGAAGCGCTAACCATCATTGTGCATGATAAAGAGGATCGCTTTACCAGTTTTGATCTTTCAAAATCAGCGTCTGAGCATATTAAGCATGTCACACTATACCCAACAACAGGTTTGGGTCATGGTCGAGTAATGGCGAGTGATGAGGCGAAGAAAGCATTTGATGTATTAAGTTAACTTAAATCAATAAGCTGTGAGATAAAGCAGATGCATCGCAGGAGCTGAATGCATCTGTTTTTTATTTATCTAAATAACAACCGACGTAACGACGTTCTATTCATCGCTAAAACAAACAAAGTAGATGCCCCAGCCGTTCCAAATACAATCACAAAATCTCTTAGTGCTAATGTTATTCCCATCATTCCGGTAATGTTTAAGAACACAACCACAAAAAGTAGGTGGCATACATAAATACCAAGAACATGCTTGCTTAATGTGAAAGTGATAGGGTGATGACCTAAGCTCGGCTTTGATAACAATAGAAAAAACATGCCGATGCCAATTAATGGGGTACCGATTAAGAAATCATGCAGGTTAAAAGGAACGTCAAAACTTGTTAGCCAATAAGCCTCACTAAAATGAATAACAAAGCCTAAGACTAATAAGATAATCGCTTTTGTTGATGATAGTGTGATTGATCTTCTTCTTAATTCAAAGCCAATGACAAGCATTAAGGTACTAAAGAAAGGGCCATTCCTAGTAAAGAATGGAGTCCAAACTTCAGTTAATGTTTGGTAGCTGCCACCAGCAAGGCCATATACATACAAGATAACAGCAACAGGAATAAGCCATCTTGTTTTATTAAAATGAACTAATAAACCAATAATAGCAACGGCGATAATAAGAGCTGGAATAAACCATAAGTGCACCATACCACCTTCCATAATTGCATTAAGAGGGTTCTGAGTTAGCCAGCTCCAATATCCTGTACGCTCTGCTAGGTAACCGCTTTCAGCAACCTTTTTCCAGTTAAAAGGCATTACTAGGCATAAAAAACTCCATACTAACCAAATTTTAAGTAACGGAGCAGAGTAAAACTGTACTGTTTTTAAAGGAGCCGCAGTTAATTTAGGTTGAATAAAATAACCGGATAAAATGAAAAAGAAAGGGACAGCAAAACGAGTGAATTGATTAAAAGCATAACCAAAAACGGGAATATCATCCATCAGGAGATACGTCATAAATACTTGTGAGTGCAAAGCAATAATTGCGAACATAGCAATAAGTCTTCCGAGCTCTAAGCTTGCGATTTTTTGAGAGTTTTCCATTAAAATAACATCCTTAATTTTTTGCGTAATCTATCAAGGACTTTTAACAAAATATATGAGTTAGATTAATTCGTTGAGATTTTTGCATTGGATGTTTTCATAAATGAGAGGGTTTTCACATAAAACTATTGACCTTACCCCTAGTGGAAGCCTTAGTATCTGGCTAATTCTGAATATATGGATCATTTATAGTGTTTTCTTCTTTTTCTAAGTGGTTAGTGGTGAGCGTTACGCTGATGGCATTAGTGCTATCTAGTGTTGCTTACAGCTATCCAGTGAAAATGGAAGGAATGACCATGAACATGGCAATGCCTCAAAGTCAAATGTCGCCTATGAGTTATAGCATGCCTGATTGCCATTCACCAAAAGAGTCTCAAAGTAGTGACTTGGAATGTGATATGTCATCTATGTCGATGAATAGTAATGACCATTGTTCTGATAAAGGTGATAACTGTTGTAAAACAGTATGTACAGTATCGGTTTATGCTTTACCAATTGGCTTGAATACTCAAATTAACTCATTAGCTTTTGCTATCAAATATGGTTTGTACAATGAACAGCCTCGTTCATTTTCATCTTCTTCCTTATATCGACCTCCAATAGTTTAATTCCAATTATATCTATTAAATCAATACGCTAAATAAGCTTTCTTATTTTCCGGTTTAATCATGGCACTGATCTGTCTTTACGATCATGTCGTTATTGGAATGTTTCCATGAAAAATACAGCACGTAAACACTTTACTAAAGTGTGGTTAGCCTCTGCGATCTCGTTAATGATTTCAAATCAAGTGATGGCAGAAAGTCAGCTAACACAACTTATCGAACAAGCACTCTCTTCTGATGCAAGTAGAGAGCAAATATACGCACAATCTCAAGCACTTCGATCTACAGGTATTGCGAGTTCAACGCTTGCCGATCCTACGCTAAAAGTCGGTTTTGGTGGTTTACCGGTGGACAGTTTTAAATTTGATGAAGACCCTATGACCAATATATCGGTTGGATTAATGCAAAAGTTTGGTCGAGGCTCAAGTTTAGACTTACAACAAAAGCAAACGGGGCAACAAGCCGATGTATTAGCAATGCAGGTTCAAGTTCGTGAGTTAGAAGTGGCAAATGCCATTACTCAACTTTGGATTGAGTTGGGATTCTTACAAAAAGCAGAAGCTATTTTATATGAGAATCGTCAACTACTGTCAGAGATGGAAACCTACATTAAGACCAATTATTCGATTGGTAAAAGTGAAAGTCAGGACTTGCTACAAGCTCAGCTTCAATTGAGTCGATTGGATGAAAAGTTGCAAACGAATCGTCAGTTGCAAGGCCGTATTTATGCACAACTCACAGAATGGTTGCCTAATTTAGCCGAGCAAAAATCGCAAGATATAAAAGCACTAGAGTGGTCGACATTGAATAAATTATTAAATTCAAAGGTAAGTCAAGATACTGAATTTTATGACTTATTGAAGTCGAATCCAACAATAAAAATGAGTGAATTAGCGATAACCGCAACCAAAACCAAAGTGGATATTGCCGATGAATCTTATTCACCTCAATTTGGTGTAGAAGTAATGTATGCCTATCGTCAAGCGAATGGCATGGGTGGACAACCTGCGTCTGATTTGGTGAGTGCATATGTAACCATGGATCTCCCGCTATTTACAGATAAACGTCAAGACCAAAACTATGCAGCTGCGCAATATCAAGTGGGTGCTGCAAAATCACAACGTGACGTATTACTTCGTCAAATGAACGCAAAAGTAAATTCGCTATTGGTTGATAAAAACAATCTTGAGCAGCGTCTTTCTCGTTATAACCATACTTTACTGCCCCAAGCAAAAGACAGAACTCGAGCCGTTGAGCGTGGTTATGAAAATAATACCGCACAATTTAATGATGTGATTTCAGCAGCCAGTGATGAGTTGAGTATTGAACTAGAAAAACAACGTTTATTCAGTGATTTAGATAAAACATACAGTAACTTAGCTTTTTATCTAAATGGCTTTGATTATCACGTTTCTGCGCCACAACTTTCGCCATCAGAGCAGTAAGGAAGAGAAAATGAAACCAGTTAAAATAGCATTACTTTCAATCGTGATTGGTGGCGTTATTGGCGCTTCGGGTATGAGCTTGTACTCAGGGCATGATATGGCGGCTATGACGATGAATAACAATTCAGAAGTCGGTGCTGAGAAAAGTGAGCCTTTATATTGGGTTGCTCCTATGGATGCAAATTATCGTCGAGATCAGCCAGGTAAATCCCCAATGGGAATGGATTTAGTGCCTGTTTATGCCGATGAAGGACAAGGAGAGAAAGCACTAGCAGGAACGGTAACAATTGATCCAAGCGTGGTTAATAACCTTGGCGTAAAAAGTGCGTTTGTCGAGAAAACGATCTTATCACCAAATATAGATACCGTCGGTTACATCGCATTTGATGAAAGTCGATTATGGCAAGTCAACGTGCGGGCTGCGGGTTGGGTTGAGAAACTGAATATCAACGCGATTGGTGAAAAAGTAAATAAAGGCGATGTATTATTTACGCTTTACTCTCCAGAGCTTGTAAAAGCACAAGAAGAATTATTAAACGCGTATCGCACTGGCCGCAAAGGATTAGTTAAAGGCGCAAGAGAGCGATTACATTCTTTTGGCGTTGATATTAAACAGATTAATTCTATTGTTAGACAAGGTAAAGCAAATAAAAACATAGAGATAAAAGCAACATCTAGTGGTGTTATTGCAAGTCTGAATATTCGTGAAGGAGGGTATTTATCGCCTTCTCAGGTTGTGATAAGCGCGGGGCCTTTAGAAGAAGTTTGGGTAGATGCAGAAGTTTTTGAGCGTCAGGCACACTGGTTATCGTCAGGCAATAAAGCGGTAATGACACTCGATGCTGTCCCTGGAAAAAAATGGGAAGGCGAAGTTGATTACGTTTATCCGATTTTAGATCCAAAAACACGAACCATGCGTATGCGCTTAAAATTTGATAACCAAGATGGTGCATTAAAGCCCAACATGTTCGCAAACATTACAATTCATCCTAAAACAAAAGAGGAAGTATTGACGATTCCTCGCCAAGCGGTAATACGTTCAAATGGTATGGAACGTGTTGTATTAGATGAAGGAGAAGGTAAATATCGTTCAGTTCGCATCATTGCAGGCCGTGAAGCTGCGAATAAAGTTGAAATCGTTAAGGGATTGAAAGAAAACGATAAAGTAGTTACATCAGCTCAATTCTTATTAGATTCTGAATCAAGTAAAACGGCAGAACTAAGTCGAATTAATGGACCAGAAAACAGTGTTTGGATCTCTGGAAATATCACCATGCTTATGGCTGATTTTGGTATGGTCACCTTTGCTCATAAACCCGTATCACAATGGGATTGGAAAGCGGGTGAAATGAATTTTTCGGTCGATAAAGAGATTGATTTAGTTTCTTTTCGTGAAGGTGAAGCGGTTCAGTTTCTAGTTCAAAAGATAAATGATGAATATCAACTGCTTGAGATAGAGAAAGAAGGGGAATTATTATGATCCCTGCCATTATTCATTGGTCGATAAAAAATCGATTTTTAGTGTTAGTTGCAACGTTCGCCTTAGTCGTAGCAGGGATTTACAGTGTAAAGAATACGCCAGTAGATGCTCTGCCTGATCTTTCTGATGTACAGGTGATCATCAAAACAAGTTACCCAGGACAAGCACCACAAGTGGTGGAAGATCAGGTTACCTATCCGTTAACGACAGCCATGCTTTCGGTTCCGGGAGCTGAAACCGTTCGCGGCTATTCCTTCTTTGGTGACTCGTATGTTTATATTATTTTTAATGATGATACCGACATGTACTGGGCACGTTCGCGTGTTTTAGAGTACTTAAGTCAAGTTGCACCTAAGTTACCAGCAGAAGCAAAACCGACATTAGGTCCAGATGCGACAGGTGTGGGTTGGGTTTACAGTTATGTTTTACAAGATAAAACAGGAAAACATGATCTCGCTGAATTACGTAGTTTACAGGATTGGTTCTTAAAGTATGAATTACAAACCGTTGATGGCGTATCGGAAGTCGCGACCGTTGGCGGAATGGTCAAGCAATATCAGGTTGAAATTGATCCTGATAAATTACGAGCTTATAACCTAACACTACAACAAATTAATAAAGCGATTAAAGACGGAAATCAAGAAGCAGGCGCCTCCGTTATTGAAGTAGCAGAAGCTGAGCATATGGTTCGCACTTCAGGTTATTTAAGCAGTATTGAAGATATTCAGTCACTGCCATTAAAAGTAACAGATAAAGGAACGCCATTGCTGCTTGGCGATATTGCAGACATTAACCTTGGACCACAAATGCGCCGTGGGATCTCCGAATTTAACGGCGAGGGTGAAGCGGTTGGTGGTGTGATCGTGATGCGATTTGGTGAGAATGCCAGTGAAGTTATTGCTAACGTGAAAGAAAAGCTTGCTCAACTTCAGAAGGGATTACCAGAAGGCGTTGAAATAAAAGCGACTTATGATAGATCAACCTTAATAGATCACGCTGTAACTAACCTATGGGAAAAATTGGCAGAAGAATTTATTGTTGTTGCGATTGTTTGCGCTCTGTTTTTATTCCATATTCGCTCATCACTGGTTATTGCATTAAGTTTGCCGGTTGGAATTTTAGCCGCGTTCATCGTGATGCATTGGGAAGGTATTAATGCCAATATTATGTCGTTAGGTGGTATTGCGATTGCCATTGGTGCCATGGTCGATGGTGCAATTGTAATGATAGAAAACGTACATAAGCACATAGAGAAAACGCCATTAACGGATGAGAACCGTTGGCAAGTTATCGGTAAAGCTGCGGAAGAGGTGGGAACGCCATTATTTTTCTCATTACTTATCATTACGTTAAGTTTTGTTCCCGTCTTTGCGTTAGAAGGCCAAGAAGGAAAGATGTTTTCCCCATTAGCCTTTACAAAAACTTTTGCTATGGCAGCATCAGCAGGTTTGGCTATTACTTTAGTTCCAGTATTAATGGGTTATTTTGTTCGAGGAAAGATTCTACCTGAGCATAAGAATCCAATTAATAAAACATTAGTGGCGTTATATCGCCCGCTACTTAATGTGAGTTTACGTTTTCCTAAAACGGTTTTACTTGTTGCTATCGTACTTATGGGCTCTGCGTATTATCCGATCTCTAAAATGGGCAGTGAGTTTATTCCGCCATTGGATGAGGGCGATTTAATGTACATGCCAACAACCTACCCAGGGATCTCAATTGGTAAGGCGAGAGAGTTACTACAACAAACCAATAAACTGATTAAAACCGTTCCTGAAGTTGATACCGTGTGGGGAAAAATTGGTCGAGCGGAAACCGCGACTGATCCGGCACCATTGACCATGATAGAGACGGTTATTCAGTTCAAACCAAAAGATCAATGGCGTGACGGCGTCACAACTGAATCGATCAAGAACGAGCTAGATCAATTGATTCAATTTCCCGGAATTACGAACGCATGGGTAATGCCAATTAAAACGCGTATCGATATGTTAGCAACAGGGATTAAAACCCCTATCGGGATAAAGATAGCGGGGCCAGATCTAAAAGTCATAGAGAAGATCGGTGCAGAATTAGAACCTATTTTAAACGACATCCAAGGTACAACCTCGGTTTATGCAGAACGAGTGGCTGGTGGCCGTTATGTAACCATAGATATAAAACGTCGCCAAGCAGCCCGATATGGATTGAATATTAAAGATATACAGCAAGTTATTTCAACCGCTGTTGGTGGCATGAATGTAGGGGAAACCATTGAAGGGCTAGAGCGTTATCCGATCAATGTTCGTTATCCACAGTCGTATCGAGATTCTGTCGTAAAATTGCAAAACTTACCACTGATTACCGCTAATGGCGCTCGAATTGCGTTAGCTGATGTAGCGGATATTCGTTATGAAGATGGTCCACCAATGATCAAAACAGAAAATGCGCGTCCTAATGGTTGGGTGTTTGTTGATATTGATGGTCGAGATTTGGGCTCTTATGTTCACGAAGCTCAGCAAGTCGTTCATGAGCAATTAGATTTACCTGCAGGTTATTCATTAGGTTGGTCTGGACAATATGAATATATGGAACGAGCTAAAGAGCGCTTAACAACGGTAGTTCCCATTACGATTGGCATTATTATGTTGCTTCTTTATCTTAGTTTTAAGCGAATTTCTGAAGTGTTAATTATCATGGGAACATTACCGTTAGCTATGGTTGGCGGCCTGTGGCTCATGCATATTTTAAACTTTAATTTTTCTATTGCTGTTGGGGTTGGCTTTATTGCTTTAGCCGGTGTTGCGGTTGAAATAGGCGTAATTATGTTGGTGTATTTAAATCAAGCATGGAATGAAAAACAGAATAATGCTTCTGAGAAAAACAACTTACCGACTCAACAAGACTTAACACAAGCGATTGGGGAGGGGGCGGGTTTACGTGTTCGTCCTGTCATGATGACTGTGCTTACTGTAATTATTGGTCTAATTCCAATTATGTATGGCTCAGGTACAGGATCTGAAGTAATGCAACGAATTGCAGCGCCAATGATTGGTGGAATGGTATCAGCATTGTTACTGACATTAGTTGTTATTCCTGCCGTATTTAAACTCTGGAAACAGCGTCAGTGTCAAAGTGATCAAATATAGCACCAATTAACTTAACCTAAAAATATCAATGGCTTATTGTTCTAAGTAATAAGCCAATTAATAAATATCTAAAAAGGAAAATAAAATGAAAAAGACAGTATTAGCAATTGCATTATCATTAGTCGCAAGCTCAGCAATGGCAGAGATGGACCACAGTAAAATGGATCACGGCTCAATGAATATGAAAGACATGGATATGAGTAAGATGGAAGGCATGTCGATGAAGGATATGAATGCTGTAGGTATGCCAGCAACAGGTATGAAACCAAACAAAGTCGTACACGTTATCTTATCTGATGATATGAAAATCACATTCAAAAAAGAAGTGAATATTGAACCAAACGACATCGTTCAATTTGTGATAATGAATACAGGTAAGATTGATCATGAGTTTGCGATTGGTAATGAAACTGAGCAGTTAGAACATCGCGAAATGATGAAAAAAATGACATCGGGTCACGCGCATGACAGTGGTAGTACCGTAACTGTTCAACCTGGTAAAGCAAAACAAATTACATGGCATTTCCATGGTGATAATAACGTAGAGTTTGCCTGTAATATTCCAGGTCATGCAGAAGCAGGGATGGTAAAAAAAGTAACGTTATAATGCTAATTAGATGATATGAAAAAGCGGTAAGGTGGGTGACCTTACCGCTTTTTTTATTTCATTTAAGATTTACTGTTTAATTATAATTTAAAGAAGGATAATTGTTGTTTTTGTTCTTCCGCTAATCTTGATAGTTCAGAACTTGCACTCGCACTCTGACTAATGCCAGTTACATTTTGATTTACAAGTTCCGACATATTGACTACGTTACGGTTAATGTCTTGAGTTACTTGTGATTGTTCCTCTGCAGCGGTAGCCACTTGAGTATTCATATCATTAATCGCCGTGATAGATTCTGTGATCCCAATAAGCGCATCACCAGCTTTTGCTGTTAATTCTTTATTTAGTTCTAACATATCAAGACTTGATTGCATACTGTCATTCGCTAACCCTGACTGTTCTTGAAGTGCTTCAATGATTGTTTGGATTTCTTGAGTTGATGATTGAGTTCGAGCTGCCAGTAAACGTACCTCATCAGCAACAACTGCAAAGCCACGACCAGATTCGCCAGCGCGAGCGGCTTCAATTGCAGCATTTAATGCAAGTAAGTTAGTTTGATCTGACACGCTACGAATTACTTCAACGACATTATTGATCTGCTCAGATTGTTCTTTTAAACGATTAACAACAACAGCGGCGTCTGTTAATGCTATGGCCATTTTATCACTTGCATCCGTACTTTGAGCAAAGATATCTAAGCCTGATTTTGCCAATTCATTTGTTGTTTGCGCTGTTTGATCCGCAGCAAGGGCATTATCACTTACATTATCAGCAGTACTTGATAGTTCATTAACAGCAGAGGCAACCTGTTCAATCTCTGACAGTTCTTTTTGAGAGTTTAACTCAGCTTCATTCATTACAGCGGCAAGTTCTGTTGATGCAGAAGCAACGCTTTCATTAATGTTATGCAGCTCTTCAATGGTTTTTTGAAGTTGAATAGCAGTAGTATTGATATCTTTACTTAGTTGAGCAATTTCATTATCACCATCAGCTTCTGTACGTACTGTTAAGTTACCTTCAGCTAATTTACGAATGATGGTTTGTAGCTTTTGAATAGGGTTAACGATTAATCCTGATAACCACCAAGAGGCGAGTAAAGAAATAATAAACACAGAAATAATTGTAATGGCAGCTGTCATTTTAACTTGGTTGTTTTTTGTATAACTTTCGTTCATTACTTCATCGGAAAAGTGGTTAATTTGTTCAGACAACTGATTAATTGTCTCTACCATGTCATTACCAGTCTTGCGATAATTTGCGATTAATGTGTTGTAGTTTTCTGTGACTGGAAGGCCCTGTTCTTTTCTTTCTGAGTACGTAATTACTCTTTTTGTAAAATCGACATAAGCGTTCATACTTTCGTGAACTTTGGCTGCATCAGCGCTAAACGTTTGTTTTTGAGTAATGTCACTGAGTAGTTGCTCAACGGTATCGATTTCTAATTGCATTTCTTTATAAAATGCATCACGGCGAGCAGGATCATAAATGGCATAAACAGCACCAATGCGTAATGAATATACTTGGTCATCAATTTTCGCTAATTGATCTTTATAAAAAACAAATGAAGTAGTGTTATCGGCAATAGTATCTTGTTCATTATCTAATGAAACTGCTGTGTACCATAGTGAAGTAAACAACGCGATAGCTGTTAGTAATACTGGTAGTAATATTTGAACGCGAATTGACGTATTTTTAAGTGAAAATTGCATTTCAACCTCTGTAAATCGAAAAATATCGTTAGATATGTCTTATTGTTAGAATTTTCTCGAAATATAGACCTTTGTCACATTTGTGTCGATTGTTTTTGTAACTAAATGTGTATTTCTAATTGATCTAGATTAATCGAATACACTTTTCTTTTTTCTAGATACAAAAAAGCAGCAAGGGGTTAACCTTACTGCTTTAATTTGAAAGAATAACTTACATTACAATTTAAAGAATGCTAATTGTTCTTTTTGTTGTTCAGCTAATCGAGATAATTCATTACTTGCACTCGCACTTTGGCTAATACCAGTTACGTTTTGATTTACAAGCTCAGACATGTTTACCACGTTACGATTAATATCTTGAGTTACTTGAGACTGCTCTTCTGCTGCGGTAGCAACTTGAGTGTTCATGTCATTAATCGCAGTAATTGATTCAGTGATGCTGACCAACGCATCTCCCGCTTTTGCGGTTAACTCTTTATTTAATTCAAGTTTATCAAGACTCGTTTGCATACTGTCATTAGCTAAACCTGACTGTTCTTGCAGTGATTCAATAATGGTTTGAATCTCTTTGGTTGACTCTTGAGTACGAGCAGCGAGTAGACGAACTTCATCAGCAACCACCGCAAATCCACGACCAGATTCACCTGCACGAGCCGCTTCAATTGCAGCATTTAGTGCAAGCAGGTTAGTTTGCTCTGAAACACCACGGATCACTTCAACCACGTTATTGATCTGCTCTGATTGCTCTTTTAAGCGATTAACCACAACAGCGGCATCAGTTAGAGCGTTTGCCATGTCTTCGCTTGCTTGGTTACTTTGAGTAAAAATGTCTAAACCAGAACGAGCAAGATCATTAGTATTACGAGCGGTTTGATCGGCAGATAGCGCATTATCACTCACGTTATCTGCAGTACTTGATAGCTCATTAACAGCAGAAGCAACTTGTTCTATTTCGCTTAATTCTTTTTGTGAATTTGTTTCTGATTCAGTCATTACTGCAGCAAGTTCTGTTGAGGCTGCTGCCACATCTTCACTAATGCGAGATAACGCTTCTACTGTTGTTTGGAGTTGAATTGTGGTGCCATTGATATCTTTGCCTAACTCTGCAACTTCATTATCACCATCAGCGTCAGCACGAACGGTTAAGTCACCTTCAGCCAAACGACGAATGATTAATTGAATGTGTTTAATAGGCGTAACGATAAGGCCAGATAGCCACCATGCCGTGATCATTGAAATGATAAATACACCCAATATAGTTAAGCCAGCATTAACCTTAACTTGAGTGTTTTTCTCATAACTTTCACTCATCGCAATATCAGAGAATTTATTCACCTGTTGAGACAGAGAGTTGATAGAGGATACCATGCTATTACCAATGTCACGGTATTGCGAGATTAATGCTTCGTAACTTTCATTTACGGCTAAGCCACTCTCTTTCTTATTTAAGTATTCAACAACTTTGTGAGAGAACTGAACATAAGCATTGACGTTATCACGAACTTGGTTGACTTCACGAGCAAATGTTTTTCTTGCTTCTAGTTCGTCTAATAGAACCGTTATTTCACGAACTTTATTTCTTAATTCAGAAGTGAAACTGTCACGGCGGCTAGTATCATAAATTGCGTAAACAGCTCCTATACGCAATGGGTAGACAATATCGTCAATCTCAGCCAGTTGATCTTTATAAAAGACAAATGAATCAGTATTACTGGCTATGATATTTTGTTCTTTTTCTAAAGTAGAAGCGGTAAAACCTAGCGCAACAAATAAAGCTAAGGCAGTAAGGAGGACAGGTAATAGTATTTGAATACGAATAGACGTATTTTTTAATGAAAATTGCATCAAAGCTCTCTCGTTTTTAAGAAAATGGTTAATCTACATGTGATTTTATGATTTCTTAAATTTTAGACGTTTGTCACAGTTTTGTCGATGGTAAATGTAAGTTAATGTAACTAACTTTGTCGTTAAATATATATTTATCAGTTACATTATTGTTTTAAAATAAATTTATTGGAACAAAGCGGAGGGTTTAGCTTTCTGGCATTTCGATTTCATATATTTCATCGGCAATATCTTGTGTTTTTCGCTCAATAATCGTTTGAGCATCAGCCAATCCTTGATTATAAAAAACCGGACCCGCTTGCTTAATTATAAAATCCAATAAGAATTCACCATCAAATTGACCAAGTTCTGTCTCTAGTTCTTGTTCAAAATAGTCTTGGAACTTTTGCACAAGCTCGTCACGTTTGTTTTTAGGTATAGTAATTGTACTCATTGTATTCCCTTAATTTTGATTATCTGTTTGGATCTTACTAATGGCTTGATTATACATAACCCATGCCATGAACCCTGCGAAACTATTACCCACAAGTGCTCCCATAAAGATGCCATACAAGCCAAATAAATTTGAACCTATCCATATCATGGGTAAGAAACAGATAAATAGACGAAGAATTGAAATCACTAATGCGCGCATAGACACACCAAGAGCGTTGCAGGTTGACACCATTAACATGCAAATACCTAAAGAGCCAAGGCTGATAGGAACCCATAATAAATAATGGTAAATAACATCAATGACATTGCTATCGGTACTTAGCAGGCTTGCGAGTGGTTTGGCAATAATAAACAGAAGGATCGCAAGACCAATCTGCCAACAGAGAACAAATTTAGCCGCGATTTTGATTAGCTTTTGAATCTCGTCGAACTGTTTAGCCCCTAACATTCTCCCAACCATTGGCGGAATCGACATGGTAAGTGCAAGTACAACGACAATAGCAAAAAATTCGATACGAGAGGCCATCGCCCAACCGGCAACGGCAGCTGCTCCAAAACCGGCGATAATTTTCGTTGCCATCATAGAAGAGAGGGGTGGCAGAAGTTGGCTCATCATTGCTGGGGCCATTACTGCGTTTAGCTCTTTAATGGATTGCAGGATATTGAGATCGTGCCATGAAAAAGAGATCCAATGACGTTTAAAAATAGGGGGAAGAATGATACAAAAACCAATAGTGAACGAGACTATCGTCGCCCAAGCTGCACCGTTTAAGCCTAAGTTAAATTGAAAGATGAAAATAGGGTCAAGGATCATATTTAGGATACTGGTCGCCATCATCATTAAGCCCGGTAGTTTAGTATCACCGTTGGCACGACACACACTGTAAGCAAAATAGATCATAGCCCCTGCCCAGCAACTTGCTAACCATACTGGCCAATAACTATCGATTATGGGAAATACATTGGCTTCTGCGCCTAGTAGGCCAAGCAATAAACCTCGAGAGAACCAAATGAGCAGACACATGATGAATACCATTGCCGCGCCCAGCGAGAGAACTAATCCGGCAAGCTGCTTGGCTTTTTTTATTTGTTGAGCGCCTAATACTCGTGCGATTACAGCGGTTGTCGCAATGCCTAATCCAACTTGCAAACCAATAATGACCATCTGTAATGGCATGGTAAACCCTTGAGCAGCAAGAGGAAGTATGCCCAGTTGGCCGATAAAGGCACTATCAACTAATTGAAAGCTCATTAGAGAAAGAACACCAAACATCATTGGCCATGTCATTTGAAAAAGCTGTTTTGAGAGAGAAGGACTTGGCATGATTAAAAGGGTGCTCTAAAAGTATTGGTCGGCCATTGTACTGATTATAGAGCAAGACTCAAAGGCATGAGTGAGAATAGAGGAATACTTTATGTCATAGCCGCATTTTCTTAATCATGAATAAAGAAATTACGGCTATGTTTTTTGAGGGTTTTCTACGTTTTTAGATACTAGGAAGTAAGGACTCAGGCATTAGCGCATTGTATTTTGCTTCAAGTAATAAGGTATTTGCTTTAGCTATATCTGGCGCAAAGTAACGGTCTTTATCATAAAAATCGACACGTTCACGCAGCATGTTTTTGGCTTCTTCAATACGTTCTGAACTCTTATTTGGTGCTCTAAAGTCTAGACCTTGTGCAGATGCCAATAGTTCTACGGCTAATATACCACGCGTATTCTCTGCCATATCAGCTAAGCGACGGCCGGCAAAGGTAGCCATTGATACGTGATCTTCTTGATTTGCAGACGTCGGTAAGCTATCAACAGAGGCTGGATGAGCAAGACTTTTGTTTTCACTTGCCAATGCGGCAGCAGTAACTTGAGCAATCATAAAACCTGAATTTACACCGCCGTTATCAACTAAAAATGGAGGAAGTTTACTTAAACCGCTGTCGATAAGAAGCGCCATTCGACGCTCCGATAAACTGCCTATTTCAGCAATGGCGAGAGCAAGATTATCAGCGGCCATAGCAACAGGTTCTGCATGGAAATTACCACCAGAGATAATGTCACCATCATCAGCAAAGACTAAAGGATTATCTGACACTGAGTTGGCTTCTACTTCTAGTGTGTCTGCCGAATTTCTTATTTGCTGTAAGCAAGCGCCCATCACTTGGGGCTGGCAACGTAATGAATAGGGGTCTTGTACTCGTTCACAGCATTGATGAGAAAGACCGATCTCACTGTTTTGACCTAATAAATGACGATAACCTAAAGCGGCATCCATTTGACTACGATGGCCACGCACACGGTGAATTCGTGGATCAAACGGCTTACGGCTGCCAAGTGCGGCTTCTACAGACATGGCACCACATACGGTGGCTGCAGCATAAAGATCTTCAGCCGCAAATAAGCCTTCTAAAGCAAAGGCAGTAGAGGCCTGAGTTCCGTTGAGAAGTGCTAATCCTTCTTTTGGTGCGAGTGTTATTGGCTCTAATCCTGCTATTTCTAAGGCTTTTAGTCCTGAAATCACTTCGCCTTTATAACGAGCTTCCCCTTCGCCTAGTAAAACGGTACTCATGTGCGCTAAAGGAGCAAGATCACCAGAAGCACCCACAGATCCTTTTTTAGGAATGCACGGATAAACCTCTGAATTGACCAATTGTATTAATGCATTAACGACGGATGGGCGAATACCAGAATAACCACGTGAAAGACTGTTTACTTTAAGTACAATCATTAAGCGCACAGTGGCATCATTCATGAACTCACCGATGCCAGCAGCATGGGAGAGAACAATACTACGCTGTAGAGTTTCTAAATCTTCTTCAGCAATTCGAGTGTTTGCCAACAGACCAAAACCAGTGTTAATGCCATAGACGGTTTTATCTTCACGGATCACTTGAGCAACCACTTCGGCACTGGTCAGCATATCGGGCAATGCATCTGGACTTAATGATAGCTGAGTAGGATGGCGGCTAACTTCACGTAATTGTTTTAGAGATAACTTGCCTGGAATAATTTCTAATGAATACATAGTTCGTTTCTCGTTATGGTTGTGATACCAACTCGTGTCGCTAGGTTGGTATTCTTTATAATTATTTTTAAAATTGAAATGTAGAGTTTATGTCTGTTGGTTTTATTCTGGTAGCATAGGCAAATCCAAGCCTTGCTTCTTGGCGCAATTAATCGCGATGTCATAACCCGCATCCGCATGACGCATGACGCCGGTAGCAGGATCATTGTGAAGTACTCGACCAACACGCTCTGCCGCATCATCACTGCCATCACACACAATCACCATGCCTGAATGTTGAGAGAACCCCATACCCACACCACCGCCGTGATGCAGAGATACCCAAGTCGCGCCCGAAGCTGTATTTAATAGGGCATTTAATAGTGGCCAATCAGATACCGCGTCAGATCCATCCATCATGCCTTCGGTTTCACGGTTTGGACTGGCAACCGAGCCTGAATCAAGATGATCTCGACCAATGACAATCGGTGCTTTTAGTTCTCCATTTTTTACCATTTCATTAAAGGCTTTACCGAGACGTGCACGATCTTTTAAACCAACCCAACAAATTCGTGCAGGTAATCCTTGGAATTGAATACGTTCTCGCGCCATATCAAGCCAGTTGTGCAGATGTGGATTATCAGGAATGAGTTCTTTTACTTTTTGATCGGTTTTATAGATATCTTCTGGATCGCCAGAAAGGGCAGCCCAACGGAAAGGACCAATCCCTTCACAAAATAGCGGACGAATATAAGCAGGTACAAAACCCGGAAAATCAAAGGCATTAGCGATACCTTCTTCTAAGGCCATTTGACGAATATTATTACCGTAATCGACAGTTGCAGAGCCTGATTTTTGTAAATCCAGCATGGCTTGAACTTGAATTGCCATTGATTTTTTAGCCGCTGATACGACTACTGATTCATCTTCTAAACGCATTTCAACAGCATGTTCCATTGACCAACCTTGCGGAAGATAGCCGTTGAGAGGATCGTGTGCAGAGGTTTGATCGGTTGTTACATCAGGCACAATGCCGCGTTGAACAATTTCTGCATAAACATCAGCGGCATTTCCTAGTAAACCTACTGAGATTTGTGTTGCTGTCTGTTTTGCGTCTTCAATAATGGCAAGAGCTTCATCTAATGTGGTGGCTTTACGATCAACATAGCCAGTACGGAGACGATAATCGATACGCGACTCATCACATTCAACCGCAAGCATTGAAAAACCAGCCATCGTTGCGGCAAGAGGTTGTGCGCCACCCATACCTCCAAGTCCACCAGTAAGAACCCAGCGCCCTTGAGCCTTACCATCAAAATGTTGCTTTGCCATTGCAACAAAGGTTTCATAAGTCCCTTGAACGATGCCTTGAGATCCAATGTAGATCCAACTACCAGCCGTCATTTGACCGTACATCATCAAACCTTGCTTATCTAATTCGTTAAAGTGTTCCCAATTCGCCCAGTGAGGAACCAAGTTGGAATTGGCAATTAATACGCGTGGTGCATTAGTGTGAGTTTTAAACACACCAACAGGCTTTCCTGATTGCACCATTAAGGTTTCATCGTCTTCAAGGCGAGTCAGCACCTCTACAATTTTGTCGTAGCATTGCCAATTTCGTGCAGCACGACCAATACCACCATACACAACCAGAGCATGAGGGTGCTCTGCTACATCAGGATGTAAGTTATTCATTAACATACGAAGTGGGGCTTCGGTTAGCCAAGATTTCGCGGTGAGTGTTGTACCTGTTGGGGCAATAATAGTACGAGTCTCATCCAATCTAGGGTTAGATGGCGATGCATGTGTCATTGTTGCTCTCCTTGCGAGTTAATAGATCTAAAAATAAAAGCATTACGCTTTCATTCCATGAGTAATGGTCCAAGCGAGCCTTGCTGCTAAGCGTGCTGTTTGATTATCAATATCAAAATTAGGGTTAAATTCAGCCATATCAGCTAAGAGTAATTTAGACTTACCGTGATGATTTTTAGCCTTTAAAATATGACAGATTAGAGGCTCAATGATCTCAAGCGAAACCCCACGAACAGCAGGTGCGCTCACTCCGGGAGCCGTTGATGCAGGAAAAACATCGATATCTATCGTGAGATAAAGGTAGTCATTTTGGTCAATAAAATTGGATAAACCCCGTTGGATTGTCGGAAAATTAGCGTGCGTCATTTCTGTATCATCAAAATAAAGCACGCCCAGATCACCCGCTTTTTGGTAAAGAGCTTGAGTATTACTGCCTCGGTTTAATCCTAAGCAGGCGTAATTAAATGGCCACCCATTCGTTTTACAATATTGAGCGATTTGATGAAAAGGAGTGCCTGAGTTGCCAAGCTGCTGTTCTGATGAGACTTCAGATAAGTGTTCTTTTTGTGGTGGATTTCGTAGATCAAAATGTGCATCAAAGTTAATAATACCAATGCGTGGTGGCGTTTTTTGTTGGTTTGATTCAGCTATATTTTTTAAATGACGCGCAATGCCTTGAAAGGAACCCCACGCAATTTCATGACCGCCACCAAAAACAATCACTTGGTTGTGGTTAGCAAGGGCATGTTCAACATTATCACCAAGTTGATGCTGTGCTATTTCAAGTTCTGCATCATCACAGTAGACATCGCCCCCATCAAAAACGGCTTTATTATGATGCCAAGCTAAATTGGCTAAGGCGCGTCGAATGATTTGTGGAGCAGAATAAGCACCAATACGACCTTTGTTACGATAAACACCTTCATCACAAGCAAAACCAAGCAACATGATCCCGTCTGTGCTTGAACTCGTTGCTGCTGTAATTTTTTGATGCCAACGTAAACCGAGTTCACCATCTTCAAGATCAAGTCTGCCTGTCCAACTTGTCATGTCTATTAAGGTATTATTTTTCATAAGTGTCCTTACTATAAAAAACGTTACCATCAACCACCCGTGCAATAAGATCGGGAACGCCTAATCGATAGGAGAGTTCAGCAGGAGAGTCCAATTGCCAAAGTGCAAAATCAGCATCCATACCCACTTCAATCGTTCCGCGTGAGGCTTGCAATCCAAGAGCTTGAGCAGCATTGCAAGTTACGCCCCGTAAGGATTCTTCAGGTGTTAATTTAAATAAAGTGCAAGCCATATTCATCATGGTTCGAAGCGAAGCTATAGGTGACGTACCGGGGTTGAAATCAGTGGCAATGGCCATTGGAACTTGATGTTTACGCAGCAATTCAATCGGTGGGAGTTTGGTTTCTCGCAAGAAATAAAAGGCACCAGGTAAAAGAGTTGCTACGGTATTATTCTGTGCTAATGCTTTGACCCCATCTTCATCAAGGTATTCAATATGATCAACCGAAGAGGCGCCCATTGAAGCGGCTAATGCACTGCCGCCAAGATTCGATAACTGCTCAGTATGGCCTTTGATTTTTAGACCATGCTCTAATGCAGCATTGAATACCCGCTCACACTGCGTAATCGAAAACCCAATCCCTTCACAGAAGACATCAACATGATCCGCTAACTCTAATTTAGCAACGCGAGGAATAATGGTGTCACAAATTAAGCGAATGTAATCATCAGGACGATCTTTATATTCAGGAGGAATGGCATGAGCAGCAAGCAGAGTGGCAGAGACTTTTATATCTGGTAATTCAGCAATGCGTTTGGCTACTCTAAGCATTTTGATTTCATCATCAAGCGTTAAGCCATAGCCTGATTTAATCTCCACGGTAGTGACGCCGTCACGTTTTAAGCCTTCTAAGCGTTGCAATGCTGAATGGTAAAGCTCATCTTCTGTCGCTCCACGAGTGGCATAGACGGTAGATAAAATCCCGCCCCCTTGTTTAGCTATTTCTTCGTAAGGTACGCCTTGTAACCGTTGCTCAAATTCATTAGCTCGATTACCTGCGAAAACAAGGTGAGTGTGACAATCAATTAAACCGGGAGTGACTAAAGCATTCGCACAATCAGTGACATCAGGATGGCCATGTAAAATATCAGAGCAAGGTTTACCGACATATTCAATCTTGCCATTGGCCACGCCGATCATAACGTTTTCGATTACTCGATAGCCGTCATTTGTGTTGGGCGAATTAGCCTTTAATGTAACAAGATTCAGATTGGTAAAGACTCTGTCCATGGTAACAACCTCAATAGAGAGAATATGTATATACAAATAAATAGTCTTTTTTAACAGAAAGCACAAGATAGTATGTAATGAAATTGTGATCAAAAGAGCGATTATTAACCGCAAATAGATTAAAAATGAGAAATAAACAGAAGATAAATGAAAGAGTATTGAAGGGAGAAAGGTGTGTAATTAATGCTAAATTGAAAGTTAAGAACATACTTACTAGGTTTACTATTATACCTTGGTGCGAGAAGTCAGTTTATATTTATCCCCAGGGTGATACAAAAGAGCGACGCTGATAAGGTTGTCTTCACTCCAGGTTCGACGGTTAAGTAAAAGGCAAGGGATTGTATTATTTATTTCTAATAAATTTGAAATGTGAGGTGGCGGTATTATCGCCTCGACAGTATGTTCAATATCACTCAGAGGGCAAGTTCGTACAAGATATTCATTAGGTGTCTGTTGTTTAAAGTCTTGTTGTATATAGTCTGGTGCGAAAGCTGGATTAACCCAGCGCTCTTCTAATTGAATGGGAACATCATTTTCGTAATGAACAATTTGAGTAAAGTAGACTGCCGTTTCGTTACGAACTCCAATTTTTAGCGCAACATTATCTCTAGCAATAACTTCTTCTTTTTTGATCACTTTACTACTGTACTGATGACCTCGTTGACGTACCTCAACCGCGATATTGCGAATTTCCATTAAAGGTGATTCGGCTTTTTTATGGCAAACAAAGGTACCCAGGCGCGGTGTTCGTTTGAGTAGCCCATCAGATACTAACTCTTTGATAGCTTTATTTGCGGTCATGCGACTTACTGAAAATTCATCAGCCAGCTCTATTTCTGTAGGGACCTTATACCCGACAGGCCAAGTACGTGTTTGAATCTTTTCATTAAGATATTGCTTAATCTGTAGATAGCGTGGTTGTGACATAGGATTCACTTTTTAAATTGACTATACAAATAAAAGCAATTTTTAGTCTTAGTTGCAAGTAAATTAATCAATACAGTGCTATTTATACGGAGTAGCTAACGATAAGTAGATGAAAACTAGAATTATCAGGAGTACACTTCAAGCCGTATAATTCTAAGAATAAAATGGTAAAAACAACATATGCACTTATTAGATAGATTGAGTATTCGTCTTTATCATGATGAAAGACTGAAACAATATGCAGGTGATCATGCCAGATCATTAGGTTGGAATTCGACTGAATCTCAATTTTTACGTTTTAAAACTATAGCTAAAGCCGTTAATTTTGATGGTAAACGTGTATTGGATTTAGGTTGTGGTTATGGTGATTTTAAAACCTTTCTTGATATGAGTTGCACTGTAGAGTCTTATACTGGTGTTGATCAGCAGGGGAGTTTCATTAAACAAGCAAAAAAACATTTTGAGTATCAACATAATTGTGCGTTTATTAAAGGGGATTTTTCATCAACTAAGCTACCAATGGCAGATATTGTGGTGGCAAGTGGTTCTCTTAATTATCGAGCTCGTAACAAAACCTATCATGCAAAAGTAATTAGAACTATGTATGAGAAGGCAGAAGAGGCCGTTGTTTTTAATTTATTAAACCGCCATCATTTTAAAGAAACCAATTTACTAGAAGCACATGATCCGCAGCAGGTTCTTAGTTATTGTTTAAGTTTATGCCCAAATTGTGAATTGATAGATGACTATGCAGATGAAGATTTTACAATCGTGATGCGTAAATTAAATTAAACTAAGTTAAGTTTATCGACAGTTAGAAACAAAAAATGGCGGATCAAAGTGATTCGCCATTTTTATTATATGATATTGAAGCTTTACGCTGATAAATGATTATTTAAAATCTAATAGCTCAACTTCAAAAATCAGTACTGAACCAGGCTGAATAGAGCCTGCAGAACGGTTACCGTAAGCTAAATTGCTAGGAATAAAGAAACGCATCTTTTGACCAACTACCATCAGTTGAACACCTTCTGTCCAGCCTTTGATTACTTGACCTAAACCAAATTCAATCGGCTCACCGCGCTCAACTGAACTATCAAATACGTTACCATCGATAGTGGTACCGTGGTAATGAACTTTAACTTTGCTCTTCGCTGTAGGATGCTCAGTACCTGTACCTTCTTCAAGTACAAGATATTGAAGACCAGATGCAGTTGTTTGAACACCTTCTTTTGTGGCATTTTCAGCTAAAAATGCGTTTCCAATTTCAATGTTCTCTTTTGCTGCTTTTGGGTTATTTACAAAGTGCTGAAACAGCATATAACCAACAACGATAAGCGCAAGGGTAATGATAATTTTAGTCACGTTATTTCCTTATATTGGTATTAAATCAATTATTTTTCTAGTAGGTAACGAATAGTTTCAGCGATTTTCTTAGGATCATCATGACCACCAATTAATACGTTGTATTTACCGTTAACAACAAAAGTAGGAACAGAGCTAATACCTGATTGCTCAGAAAGCATCTTAGCATTATCTACTTTTTGAATAAGAATATCACGTTGCTCTTCATTAAAGTCGTAAGGGCTTGTTAAACCACGAGATGTGAACGCTTTTGCATAGGCTTCTTGTTGTTGAGTAAGCGTTGTACCTTCGCCCATTTGGGTTGCAGCAAATAAGTCTTCCATAAAGGCGTGATCAGGAGTGCCATCTACTTGCATTTCTGCAGCGTAGTAGAACATAGCAGCAACATGAGCTGATTGATTAAATGTGATGTGCATTTTATCAATATCAGTGCCTGCTTCTTGGCTGATCACAGGTAAAAAGTTTTCCATGTTACGGCAGTGACCACAAGATAGGGCAAAAACTTCAGTTACTGGTGCAATTGAATCTGTAGGTAATGTGGTAGAAAGCACTTCATATTGAACGCCTTCTTTTGGTTCGTTAGTATCGCCACATGCTGTTAAAAAAAGAGCTGAAGAAAGAACAAGTAACAATGGTTTGATAATGGATTTCATGTGAATTCTCATAGGTTATTATTTCGAGTGAAAATAGCATGATTTTAAAAAAGTAGAAATAAAATAGGACAACAATTGTTGTCCTATTTAGTAAAACTATGTAAAGAAATTACGATGTTATACTTTACGCACTTGGATGATCATGCCCATTAGTGGGTGATCAATATAGTGAGTTTCACCACTGCGCATTTTACGTCTTTCTTCCATGCGGTAAGATTTTAAAAACTCTTTAATTTCAGTTTCCGGAGTTACGTCTTCTAAATGGCCTAACTGAACATCCGCATTTGGATCTTCAATTGCTGTCGCTTCAGTCGATAGTTCTGCGGTTTCCGTGGTTGTTACCTCGTCAGAAGAAGTAGAGGTTGTTTCTGTAATAACGTCTTTTTCTTCTTTTGGTGTGCTGACGATAAACTCGTGTTGACCCGGAACTTTAAGATCTAAAATCGTATTTAGGTATAGGTAATGTTGAACGTAAACCTGCATTGTTCCATCTAACTCAAGAAGAGGGCCAGAAGATGGTGTTGTTGCTGTTGTATCTGCCTCAAGAGTTTCTGAGCCTTCAATAAGCGCAGGTTTTGGTGCGTCTAAAGGAACCAGTGATAAATCAGCGTTTGCATCTTCAATAGTTCGACCATCAGCAACAAAACGATCAGAGAAATCTTGTCCTGCTTGAATATGGAAAATAGGAGAACGAGATGAGCCGGAATCACCTTGGCGCCAAGCAACATGTACTAACGGCTTAAATCCAGCGTGATTTTGCAGTTTAGTATAAGCTTCATTTAACTTATAGTAGCCAGAAGGAAGTAGTGACGCACCATTACTATTCATCATCTTTTTATCGCGGTATGAGAAAGCACGATCTAAATTGATAGGCGCAAGAATATCAGGCCAAGATTCTTGATAAGAAGATGGCTCAACATTGCGTTTAAAAATGATGACTTCGACGTCAAATTGACGAGCAAAAGAAGGCCAGCTTGCCAGTAAAATTAACGCGTAAATTATTTTTTTCATTCAAACTCCAGTGAAATGGTTCTTTAAAGTCTTGGTTGTCCATAATCAAGACCAAAAATTAGTATTTTCTTATTATTTAAATCTAATAGTTAGATTCTATTTTCGTAAAACAATTTGAGCAAGTCCATTACGTATTTAATTCGCACTTGTCTCTCAGTTAAGTCTTTTATAAATTTAACCTTAGTTGGGCCATCTAGCGCAAAGCCTGTTGGATCTTTTTGTAATAATGACACAAGGAACATAGGGTTTATGTCAGCGGTAGGTTCAAATTCAATGTAACCACCATTTCCATGAGCCTCTAATTTCTTCACTTTTAATGAAGCCGCTAACATTTTAACTTCTGAGCTGACTAATAATGTTTGAGTCGCTTCTGGTAATGATCCAAAACGGTCAATGATTTCTACTTTTAGTTCATCTAATTCGCCATTGTCTGAAACACTCGCAATACGTTTGTAGAGCGACAAGCGAGTATTGACATCAGGGATGTAATCTTCAGGAATTAATGCTGGCAAACGAAGTTCGACTTCTGTTTGTTCTCGCAATAAATCATCTAACGATGGCTCTTTACCTTCTTTTAATGCTTCAACTGCTTGCTCAAGCATTTCCATGTAAAGGGTAAAGCCAACAGATTGAATTTGACCACTTTGCCCATCACCTAATAACTCACCGGCACCACGGATCTCTAAATCGTGAGTAGCAAGAGTAAAACCGGCACCTAAGTCTTCCAGTGAAGCTATCGCATCCAAACGTTTTCTTGCGTCTTTACTTAATGCTTTTGGATGTGGCGTCAGTAAATACGCATACGCTTGGTGGTGTGAGCGACCCACACGACCACGCAGTTGGTGTAATTGTGCTAAACCGAGTTTATCGGCGCGATCCATGATAATGGTGTTGGCAGTTGGAACATCAATACCGGTTTCAATGATCGTTGTACAAACAAGAACATTAAAACGCTGATGATAAAAGTCACCCATGATGCGTTCTAATTCACGTTCACGCATTTGACCATGAGCTAAGGTGACACGAGCTTCTGGGATCAGCTTTTCAATCTCTTCAGCGGCGTTCTGAATCGTTTCAACATTGTTATGCAGGACATACACTTGTCCACCACGTTTGATCTCACGAAGAATCGCTTCTTTGATCACGTCATCCGCTTTTTCACGCACAAATGTTTTAATCGCTAATCGACGAGCCGGTGGTGTTGCGATGATTGATAAATCGCGCATGCCACTCATTGCCATATTCAAGGTTCTTGGAATTGGCGTTGCGGTTAGCGTTAGAATATCTACGTCTGAACGCATCGCTTTTACTTTTTCTTTTTGACGGACACCAAAACGGTGCTCTTCATCCACAACCAGTAAGCCAAGATCTTCAAATTTAATGCTGTCTTGCAGTAATTTGTGAGTACCGATCAGAATATCTACTTTGCCTTCCGCTGTTGCCGCTAATATTTCTTTTTGTTCTTTGGCGGATTTAAAGCGAGACAAAACTTCCACTCGAATTGGGAAGTTAGCGAAACGATCTCGGAAATTCTCAAAATGCTGCTGAGCAAGTAGAGTGGTAGGAACTAATACTGCCACTTGTTTTTCGTTGTGTGTTGCTAAGAATGCTGCACGCATGGCAACTTCTGTTTTACCAAAACCTACATCACCACAAACGAGACGATCCATCGTTTTAGCTTGGCACATATCGGATAACACATCGTTAATGGCGATTTCTTGGTCATGCGTTTCTTCAAACGGGAAACTTGATCTAAAATCAGCATAAGCATCACGATCTTGTTTAAAAGCAAAGCCTGGTTTAATTGCTCGTTTAGCATAAACATCCAGTAACTCTGCTGCGACATCACGTACTTTTTCTGCTGCTTTACGACGTGCTTTGCTCCACGTATCACTGCCCAGTTTGCTGATAGGGGCAGTTTCATCGGCTCCTGCTGAATATCGACTGATCAGATTTAATGATGAAACAGGAACATACAGTTTGGTTTCATTGAGGTATTCCAACATCATATATTCCGCTGGCATATCACCAACGTCTAACGTTTGAAGCCCCATGTAACGGCCAATACCGTGATCAATGTGAACCACTGGCTGACCAATTTTTAATTCAGCGAGATTACGGATCAGTGTATTGCTGTTTATTGATTTGTTATCACCACGACGGCGACGTTGAATTACTCGCTCACCCAGTAAGTCACTTTCACAAATAAAAGCAACGCATGGGTTTTGAAGAATAAAGCCGTGTTCAGCCGAGCCAATCACTAACGTGGCTTTATTTTTATGTGCGACGGCATCTTTCATTGAATTACAAATCGCAGGCTTTAGCTTAATACGCGCTAATAATTCAAGAAGGGCTTCACGGCGACCTTCAGATTCAACTGAGAAAATAACCTGACCACTGAATTTCTCATAGAATTGACGAAATTGAGCGAAGGGTTCTTTGTTTTGATGCTGAATTGCAATTTCTGGCAACTCAAGTAAATCTGGATTAAAACGACCTGCTTTTTCTATTTCGGCTTCTTTAGATAATTTAACTCGTGGATATTGTTTGAATAAACCAAACATATCCGCCGTTTGAAGCCACAGCTCGTTTACAGGTAGAAGAGGGCGTAGTGGATCCACTCGACGTTGATCATAGCGGTACTCGGCATCGGCTAAGAAATCATTGGCTGCTTTTTCTATATCACCAATAGTAACCAGTAATGTGTTATCTGGTAGATAATCAAACAGAGTTTCAGTTTCATCAAAGAACAGCGGCTGCCAATATTCTATACCTGCAGGCCAAGCGCCTTTGCTGATCTGTTGGTAAACCGATTCTGGCTCACGACGAGCATCAAAACGTTGGCGCCAGCGAATACGGAAATCTTCAATCGCAACGTCATCAGTAGGGAACTCATGAGCAGGAAGTAGATTAATGGATTTTACTTCTTCAATGGTACGTTGGTTTTCTGGATCAAACTGACGAATGGTGTCAATTTCATCATCGAAAAAATCAATTCGGTAAGGGTGTGCATTACCCATTGGAAATAAATCTAGAATAGATCCACGACTTGCGTATTCACCGTGGCTCATGACTTGGTCAACGTGTAAATAACCGGATTTTTCTAGCTGTAATTTTAGCTTATCAAACGATAGACGATCACCGACGTTTACAACCAATGCGTGCTTGTGCAAGAAAGATTGTGGTGATTGACGTTGTAATAAGGTACTAACAGGAACGATTAGCGTGCCATCTTTTTGCTGAGGTAAGTGATATAGGCGCGATAAACGGTCAGAAATAATGTCCTGATGCGGAGAAAAACTGTCGTAAGGAAGGGTTTCCCAGTCAGGAAAAACCTCTACTGAATGTTGGCTAAATTGGTTAATTTCATTTTGTAAACGAAACGCCAATTGCGGCTCAGTAACCGCAACCACGACAGGACCAGTGTGTTGTTGCTCAATCTCTGCAATCGCAAGTGCTAGAGAAGAACCCGTAAGGTTACCAATTGAGCGTGTATCATTGGCTTTCGTTGGTAACGGTAATGACAGTAAGTTTTTTATAGGCATCAGGATATTCAATTATTAGGTTAAGTTGCGTTCTTGAGCACGAAGTTTAAGCACTTTTTGTTGTTGAAACAGAGCGGCTTTGATCAGTAAGTCTTGATCGATATCACGAAGAAGCTCATAAGCCATTTCAATACTATAGCCTGTTTCAGTTTCGGTGCATTGAGTCACCGTAGCATAGCAGTAAATCGCTGATGGCGGATGCTCAAGAAAGAGTTTTACTTTGGCTTTTTGAGTTAAATTGAGTGCTGTCTTACTTTCAAAAGTAAATTTACTCGCACCAAAGCTCGACGTTTTATAGCGATAAGCTTCATCATCTTGTTGAATTAACAAATATGACAGCAGTAGATTGAGTTTTTGATTCTGATTTTTTAAATAGTTAGCAAGACGTTTACCATCATCTAACTTCAAGAAAGAAAGCTCGTTCTCAGAGAGGTCATCAATAGAACTGCACTCTTGAGCAACTCGAAATGGGGCTGGGATCTCACGTTCAAACGTTTCCATGTTTGGTAGTGCAGCATCGTTCGACAGAGGTTCAACATTGATGGTTAAATCGTAGTGAACCGAAAAGTATTCATTATGTGACATAAACGTCCCTCTATTATTATTTCTTGATTATGGCGAAGTCACTGGATATCAGCAAGTGTTTAATCGGTAACAATGATGAACAAAAGAGCAAAAAAAGGAATAAATACCAGTATTTTACGTGATAGACTGTATTCATTATTATAGCTTCAAAAAGCATGATTGAGAGAATTTATGTTTCATCCAGTATCAGTATTTATAGGGTTACGATATTTAAGAGGACGCTCTGGCGATAGATTCAGTCGTTTTATCTCTTACATGTCTACTGCGGGGATCACTATTGGGGTACTGTCCTTAGTGACGGTATTGTCTGTGATGAATGGGTTTGAAGCCCAATTAAAAGATAGGATCCTTGGTGTACTACCTCAAGCGGTAGTATCGACTATCGAAGGTCAGTTAACCCCTTTAGAAGACGATCGTAATTACGTAGCAAGTTTGCCTCATGTTACTCAAGTCACGCCTGTGGTTCGTGGTGAAGCGATTATTCAAAGCGCAAAAGGGTTGAGCGCGGGTATGCTTGTTGGTATTGATCCTAATGAATATGACCCTATTGCTTATGAATTAATTTCAGGCAATGTGCGTCAACTTAAAGCCGGAGAATACGGTATTTTCCTTGGTTCAAAATTAGCGCGAGAGTTAAGCGTTCGTTACGGTGACACCGTACGTATTATGGTAACGAATGCAAGCCAATACACTCCACTAGGGCGTATTCCAAGTCAACGTAACTTTAAAGTTGTCGGTGTATTTAATACGGGATCTGATGTTGATGGCCAATTAATGGTTGCGAACATTCAAGATACCGCTCGTTTGATGAAATTGAAAAAAGGTAATATTACAGGATGGCGCTTATTCTTTGAAGACCCATTTCAAGTGACAGAGTTAGCTAAATTACCGTTAGAAAAAAATATGACGTGGAGTGATTGGCGCGATCAACGCGGAGAGTTATTCCAAGCAGTAAAAATGGAAAAAAACATGATGGGCTTAATGCTTGGTCTTATTGTCGCAATTGCAGCGTTTAATATCATATCTGCACTTATTATGGTGGTAATGGAAAAACAAGCCGAAGTCGCGATACTAAAAACACAGGGTATGACGAGTAACCAAGTGCTTTCTATCTTTATGGTTCAAGGGGCGAGCAGCGGTGTGATTGGTGCCATTGTTGGTGGCACGTTAGGTGCATTATTTGCCAGTAATATTAATGTTATTCTTTCTACACTTGGATTGTCGTTATTTACTGTTGGTGGATCTTTGCCAGCACAGGTTGAACCATTACAAGTGTGCGTAGTCATTATTCTAGCAATTTTATTAAGTTTATTAGCGACCGTATTCCCATCTTATCGAGCGGCAGTCGTACAACCAGCAGAGGCATTAAGATATGAGTAATCCATTATTAGTTTGTCAGGGTATTCGTAAGGTTTACCAAGAAGGCACAATGGAAACTGAAGTGCTAAAAGGGGTTGATTTTCAAATTAATGAAAGTGAATTGGTGGCGATAGTAGGTTCATCTGGCTCTGGTAAAAGTACATTATTGCACATCCTTGGCGCACTTGATGAGCCAACAGCAGGAACGGTACATTTTCAACAAAATGAATTGACGAAGTTGAGTGCGAATAAGCAAGCAAAAATTCGTAATCAACATATTGGATTTGTGTATCAATTTCATCACCTTCTGTCTGATTTTAGCGCGTTAGAAAATGTAGCAATGCCGTTGTTAATTGGTGGTGTTCATAAGAAAGAAGCCGCAAAACGTGCCACAGAATTACTTGAGAAAGTAGGTTTAGCTCATCGTATTGAACATCGTCCTTCTGAGCTGTCAGGTGGCGAGCGTCAACGGGTAGCGATTGCTCGTGCGTTAGTTAACAAGCCTGCTTTAGTGCTTGCTGACGAACCAACAGGTAACTTGGATCATAAAACAGCATTGGATATTTACAATTTAATGCGCGAATTGAATCAAGAATCAGGTACTGCATTCTTAGTCGTTACACACGATACTGAATTAGCAGCGAAACTGGATAAGCAACTAAGCATGCAAGATGGCCGCTTTATTACTGAAACAGTTCGTTCTACATTAAGTCAAGAGCAGGAGGCGTAATGTTTTCACCGCTTTCTCTTTTTATTGGTGGTCGTTTTGCGCGAGCTAAACAGCGTAACAAGATGGTGTCGTTTATTTCGATTTCATCCACGCTTGGTATTGCTATTGGTGTTGCAGTGATCATTATAGGTCTCTCTGCAATGAATGGTTTTGAGCGTGAATTACAAAATCGAGTGCTTTCGGTAATTCCACATGCTGAGCTTGAAGGGGTTAAAAACCCAGTATCTGATTGGCAAACCATGATGATCCAAGCTAAGAAGCACCCAAAGGTAATAGGTGCAGCTCCTTATGTACGATTTACCGCCTTACTTGAAAGAGGAAGTAAATTAAAAGCGGTTGAAGTTCGAGGTGTTGAACCTATATTAGAAGGAGCGGTTTCTAAGTTACCTGAGTATATTGATAACGAGGCATGGAAATCGTTTGAAGCGAACAAGCAAAGCGTTATTTTAGGCAAGGGCGTTGCGGATACATTAAATGTAAAAGTTGGAGATTGGATCACGGCGATGATCCCTGATGAAAATGCAAGTAAACAACTTCGTTCTCCAAAGCGTCAACGTTTGCAAGTGGTTGGACTATTGTCTTTAGGTGGGCAAGTTGACCATGGTTTAGCGATTGTTCCTCTAAAAGATGCGCAGCAGTATATTAATCTAAGTGACAGTGTCACGGGCGTGTCATTACAAGTCAGTAGTGTTTTAGATGCCCAAAATATTGTCCGCGAAGTAGGGGGAACATTAACCGAGTATGTTTATTTACGCAGTTGGGTTCAGAAATATGGTTACTTATACCGAGACATTCAATTAGTTCGTTCAATCATGTACCTTGTTATGGTTCTCGTTATTGGGGTTGCTTGCTTTAATATCGTATCAACTCTGATGATGGCCGTGAAAGATCGCTCTGGTGACATTGCTATTTTAAGAACCATGGGTGCAAATGACGGTTTAATTAAACGTATCTTTGTATGCCAAGGGATATTCTCAGGTGTGACAGGCAGTTTAGCAGGCTCTGCATTAGGTTCGTTTGTTGCGTTAAATTTAACACCTATGATTAAAGGGTTAGAGTCACTGATTGGTCATCAGTTTTTATCGGGTGATATTTATTTTGTTGATTTCTTACCCTCAGAGCTAGTTTGGAGTGATGTCGCTATTGTGACAGCGACGGCGATATTTTTAAGTGCCATCGCGACTTGGTATCCTGCAAGAAAGGCAAGCCAGTTACATCCTGCAGCGGTGTTGAGCTCTAAATAACCCCCACAGATAGATAGTTATATTCATCAGGCCCCTAACTAATTAGGGGCCTTTTTTATGTAAAGTAAAAATACCGACTATAATATATAAAACGTGAGTGTTTTATTGATATTAATAGATTGGGATAAAAAGAATGAACCCTTGTCTTTAGAGGTAATGCTATGAATACAAATATTAATAGTAGAGTTCATGGTTATATTATTGGTGATGATATCCCAATAGATAATAAAGAAGGTCAGTTTATTCATGTTAATGATTATGAAGAATTAACATTATCAGAACCATTGATTTGTATATTATCTCTTTCGCCAGTAGCGCAAAATAAAGCCTTATTGCATTTACATAGTAAGCAGTCTATTTGGAACTGCCAAGTCTACGTTCTGCAAGAGAGTACATTAAGCCCATATTTATCAGATGGAATTTTAGAACCTAATAAGGTTGTCGATAAGTGGGAAATACATCAGGAAAAATTAGCCTTAATAAAAGAAGAACCACTTGATAAATTACTTGCATGGCTGTGGCTAGGATCTCAACGACGATTGGCACCACTTTGTCAGAGTGAAAGACAAGATCTTTATTATTATCCGTTAATGCAATGCTATTCAGGAGAAGACAATAGCCCTTATACATATTTTCAGTTAGAGGAAAAACGAGGGTATTTAGAGCGAGAAAAGACGATAGATAAAGTGAGGTTATGCTCCTATTGTCATAGTGGGCATTTAAACTATATTGAAACCTGTCCTGATTGCAAAAGCACTAATATTGAAGAGATGGTCTCTTTGCACTGTTTTACTTGTGGGCATATCGCTGAAGAGAGTCAATTTACCCAACAAGATAAACTCGCTTGTCCGAATTGTTTAACTCAATTGCGTCATATTGGCGTTGATTATGATCGACCTTTAGAGCGATATAAATGTGAAGAATGCAAGTTGCTATTTTCTGAATCAGTCGTACGTGCTCGCTGTTTATCTTGTTCTTTGGTTAATGAGACTAATGAATTAATCGCTCGAAAAATTAATCAATTTCGAGTAGGAGAACAAGTTAAAAGCTTAATGATGTATGGCCGAAGACCGTTAGATCAAGAGCTAAAATTAAATGGGCTTATAGATCAGAAATCGTTTCATAACTTATTAAGTTGGGTAAATAAGCTTGCGATAAGGCATCAACAGAGCCATTTATTGTTAGGAGTAAAGCTATCAGGCATTGAGGAATATTCTCAACAGTTTGGTGAAATAAAACGGCTGCAATTGATTGAAGGAATATCGAATCATTTTAATCGACTACTGCGCGATACTGATATTTGTTGTCATTATAGTTCTGAAATAATGTTGCTATTGATGCCAATGACTCCAATTGATTCTTACTCCATTATAGAAAGCAAAATTGAAAAAATAGCCAATGATATAGAGTCAGAATTGATAGTACTGAATGTGTATTTATGGCAATTGCCTAGTACCTCATTAAGCGATAATGCACCTTCTTGGTTAGCTCAGTTAATTAAGGGTAATTCGCATGAATGAATTTCAATATATTTTACATACGCTTACCGGAACGTTAGGGACTTATTTTGAATTAATTCTTACTTTTCTTCCTATCATGTTAGCTATTGAAGTCCCCTTGTTGCTTTTTGTATTTATTGGGGTGTTATTTTGGTCAAGAGAAGCAAGTAATACCTATTTAAGTTCAACACCATCAATGAGTTTTATTATTACCTGCTATGGAGAAGGTGATGAGATTACTAAGACGATTGATACCTTAGTTGAGCAAAGATATTCGGGTTTGATTGAAATTCTGATTGTGATTGATGGTGCAGAGCAGAATTTATTAACTTATCGTGCTGCTATTAAAGGACAGAAACGTCATCACTTAAGAAAAGATAGAGCGATAAAAGTATTACCAAAATGGCAGCGTGGAGGAAGAGTATCTACATTGAACGCAGGTCTATCTGAAGCTAAGTACGATCTGGTTGTTAATGTAGATGGTGATACCTCTTTTGATAATAATATGGCGTGTCAATTAGCCATGTCATTTTCTGATCCTAATGTCGTCGCTTGTGGTGGGGCGTTAAGAGTTCGAAATAGACAAGATAGTTTTTGGACAAGAATGCAGTCACTTGAGTACATGATGTCGATGCAAACAAGTAAAACAGGGATGGCAACGTGGGGCCTGCTTAATAATATATCAGGCGCATTTGGGGCATTCAAAAAACCAATACTAAAACAAATAGGTGGATGGGATACGCATACCGCTGAAGATCTCGACCTTACTTTTCGCCTAAAGCAATATAAAAAACGCTATCCTGATATGCGACTTAATTTTTCTCCACAAGCAATTGGTCATACTGATGTCCCTTCAACGCTACACTCTTTACTGTTACAAAGATTACGTTGGGATGGTGATTTGTTATTTCTGTACTTACGTAAGCATCGAAGAGGGTTAGATCCTAATTTATTAGGGTGGGGCAGCTTCTTATATATTTTAGTTTATGGGGTACTTCAAACTGTGTTGTTACCTCTAATCATGACACTTTTTAATGTCTATCTTTTTTTATTTTATCCGACAACAGTCGTACTCGCGGTATTAAGTTGTTTGTATGTCATTTATTTTTTGTTCATTTCACTTACCTTTATTGTCTATTTAGCATTAATTTCAGAAAGAGTAAAAGAAGATAGAGAGATGGTGCTTTGGCTATTTATCTATCCATTCTATGCATTGTTTATGAGAGTCGTTACCGCCTTTGCGATGATTAATGAAGTGGTTAGGAGGGGCCATGAAGAGTCAAGTATGGCTCCATGGTGGGTACTTAAACGAGGTAAAAGGTTTTAACGATTATGAAAGTTAAATTTCACTTAGAGAAAAGCCAAAAACCGACGACTGAACATGGTATGAAGGTAGTATATGGTACCGCTAAGCGAGGGGGGTATCGCTTTCGCTGGTATTTGATTTTAGCGATTATATTAAGCCCTATTTTTCTTATAATTTACACTTATGCTAAACAATATCTATTCATTACTGCTCCTGGAGTGATAACTACGGGTCCAGTAGTCATTACTGCGTCTCAAAATGGAATAGTTAAAAAGATAGCCGTAGATGAAAATGAATTTGTACTTGAGGAGCAATTGCTTATACAACTTAAAGCTCCCGTTTTAGAGAAAGAAGTTGCTTTTGTTAAAGAGGAATTATTACGTTTAAATGAGGCGAAAGAAGGAAAGGATGAAGAGGATTTATCACCTTACTACGCAGCAATTACGGCAGCTAAGCATAACTTACGAAAAGTCACTAAAATTAAATTGAACTATGACCAATATGCTCAGGAAGGAAAGGTGTCACAAGTAGACTATGCGGCTATTATTGGGATTTATAATACCTCACAGAGCTCATTAACAAGTGCTTACATTGCTTTAAATCAAGCCCAAATTGCTCAAAAACAAAGAGAGCTAGCTGGTGGTATTGCTCAAGTCACAAGAACGTTAAACCAAAGTCTAACAACAAAAATGAACCAATTAGAAGCATTAGCAATTAAGGCTCCTTACATGGGGCTCGTTATTGATATTAATGCACTTGAAGGGCAGCGAGTGAGTATCGGAGACCCGCTTGTAACGATTTCTCCTGATGTCGCCCCATTTGTGATCAGTTATTTAGAGCCTAAGCATATAGACAAAGCTAAATTAGGAACCTTAGTGAGTGTTGTGCTTCCTAGTGGACAGAAAGTGAAAGCAAGGGTAGCGCAATCAATAGGGTTAACGTCTAAGTTACCTGCACAATTAGCCAAACCTTTTGAAGGGGCGAAAGCATTACTAAAGGTGAAAATTACCTTTTTGGGTGGGCTACTAGAGAGCGAATGGGTAGAAGGGATGCCAGTAGAGATTTATTTTTAATTTAGAATAAAAAACCGATAGATTATATAAATTAGGAGGTTTATACCCTTTTACTTTGTGTGGTTACTCTATTGTTAGGTTTTACCTATTGATATAATAATTAAAATTGATTAGAAATTCGAAAAGATTTTCTCTATTATACGCGCATACTTTACTGTGTATCGGATAGAGAAATAATGACAATTTCGGACAACAATACCATCGTAATTTTTGGAGCTTCGGGAGATCTTACTTTCCGCAAGCTTATTCCTGCTTTGTATCATCTGTACGCGAGTAATCAACTTTCAGAATCTTTTTCAATCTTAGGCGTGAGCCGCTCTCAATATGACGATGAGTCGTATCGTGAAAAGATGAAAAAATCACTGCAAGAGATGGAAAAAACAGATCCAGAAACGCTTATTGCATTTTGTGAGCATTTACATTATCAAGCGGTAAATACCTCAGATGTTGATGATTACAGTAAACTGGCTGTTAAGTTAGACTTATTGGCTGACAAATACCAACTTGAGCAACAGAATACGCTTTTCTATCTAGCAACTCCGCCAAGCCTTTACGGTGTTATTCCAGCTTGCTTAGCGACTCATGGTCTTAACGATGAATCTAATGGCTGGAAGCGTCTGATTATTGAAAAACCATTCGGATATGATCTTGAATCAGCACAAAGCCTTGATAAAGAAATTCATAACCATTTCCAAGAACATCAAATTTACCGCATTGACCATTACCTAGGTAAAGAAACCGTTCAAAACCTACTTGTTCTTCGTTTTTCAAATGCGATGTTTGAACCGTTATGGAACCGTAATTTTATTGATTATGTTGAAATCACTGGTGCAGAATTCCTTGGTGTTGAAGAACGTGGTGGCTATTATGATGGCTCTGGGGCCGTTCGTGATATGTTCCAGAACCATTTACTACAAGTATTAGCAATGGTAGGCATGGAACCACCGGCTCAAATTAACGCCGATTCGATTCGTGATGAAGTGGTTAAAGTTCTTCAATGTCTTAAACCGCTTGAAGAAGATGATTTGCGTAAAAACCTTGTGTTAGGTCAATACACTGCATCTGATGTACGTGGCCAACAGTTAGCGGGTTATCGTGAAGAACATGGTGTTGCCGATGATTCTCGAACAGAAACTTACATCGGTTTAAAAGCTTATATCAATAACTGGCGTTGGAATGGTGTTCCTTTCTATGTTCGTACTGGTAAGCGTTTACCGACCCGAGTAACAGAGATTGTTATTCACTTTAAACAAACCCCACATCCAGTCTTTGGTCAGAATGCGCCTGAGAATAAGTTGATTATCCGTATTCAACCAGATGAAGGTATTCAGATGAGCTTTGGCTTAAAAGAGCCTGGCGCTGGTTTTAAGGCAAAAGAAGTTAAGATGAACTTCTCATATGCTGACTTGCAAGAAACTCAAATGCTTACTGCGTATGAACGTCTATTGCTAGATGCACTGAATGGTGACGCAACGTTATTTGCTCGTACTGATGCAGTGGAAGCGTGTTGGAAATATGTTCAACCGATTTTAGATTTTAAACAAGATCCTCAATCTTTGTTTGGATATGCCTGTGGTACTTGGGGACCACAAGAAGCGGATGAGCTTTTACAAAGAGATGATCGTGCATGGCGTTTCCCATGCAAAAATTTAACAGATACGGATTACTGCGAATTATGATCAATCACAAAATTTTTGCTACACCTGAGCTAGTTGTTGAAAATTTAGCAAATGAAATGAAAGCGTATAGTGAGCAGGGTAAAGCTGTTCATATTTCACTTTCTGGCGGAAGTACGCCTAAAATGCTGTTCAAATTGTTAGCACAAGCACCATATGCAGAAGGCATTCAATGGAATAACCTACACTTTTGGTGGGGTGATGAGCGTTGTGTTGCCCCTGATGATGCTGAGAGTAATTTTGGTGAAGCTAATACATTACTTTTCACTAAAGTAAATTTACCAGCAGAAAATATTCACCGTATTCGTGGTGAAGATGAACCAGCGGTAGAAGCGGAACGTTTTGCTAAAGAAATGGCAGACGTGATCCCATCTGAAAATGGCACGCCAGTTTTTGATTGGATTTTATTAGGTGTTGGCGCTGATGGCCACACTGCTTCATTGTTCCCTGGTGTGACTAATTACCAAGATGAGAACTTGTCTGTACTGGCTTCTCATCCTGAGTCTGGTCAAATCCGTGTTTCTAAAACGGCAAAAGTTTTAGAAGCCGCAAAGCGAATCAGCTACCTAGTACTAGGTTCTGGCAAAGTTGAGATCGTTAAAGAAATTCATACGACACCTGCTTCAGAGTTGCCTTATCCGGCAGCAAAAATCCAGTCTACAACTGGTGAAACAGAGTGGTTCCTCGATTCAAATGCAGCAAGCGCTATCGCATAATCGTGAATAGCCGCAAGGAGAGAAAATAATGAAAGGTGATATCGGTGTAATCGGCCTAGCAGTAATGGGTCAAAACCTTATCTTAAACATGAACGACCACGGCTTTAAAGTTGTCGCTCATAACCGTACTGCTGCAAAAGTAGACGAGTTTCTAGAAGGTCCAGCTAAAGGAACTAACATTGTTGGTGCTTACTCTCTAGAAGAGCTAGTTGAGAAACTAGAAGCGCCACGTAAAGTAATGCTAATGGTACGTGCTGGTGATGTTGTTGATACGTTCATCGACAAGCTTGTACCACTTCTAGACAAAGGTGACATCATCATTGATGGTGGTAACACTAACTTCCCAGATACTAACCGTCGTGTAGCTGCTCTTCGTGAGAAAGGCATTCACTTTATCGGTACGGGTGTTTCTGGTGGTGAAGAAGGTGCTCGTTTCGGTCCTTCTATCATGCCTGGTGGTTCTCCAGAAGCTTGGGAAGCGGTTAAGCCTATCTTCCAAGGTATCTCTGCGAAAACTGATGCAGGTGAGCCTTGTTGTGATTGGGTTGGTAACGACGGTGCTGGTCACTTCGTTAAGATGGTTCACAATGGCATCGAATACGGTGACATGCAGCTTATCACTGAAGCATACCAGTTCATGAAAGATGGTCTTGGTATGAATTCTGACGAAATGCAGGCTGTATTTGCAGATTGGAATAAAACTGAGCTAGACAGCTACCTAGTAGAAATCACCGCTGACATCCTTGGTTACAAAGATGAAGATGGTGAAGCTCTAGTTGAAAAGATCCTAGACACAGCAGGCCAAAAAGGTACTGGTAAGTGGACTGGTATCAACGCGCTAGATATGGGTATCCCACTAACGCTAATCACTGAATCTGTATTCTCTCGTTGCCTATCTGCTCTTAAAGATCAACGTGTTGAAGCTGAAGTATTATTCGGTAAGACCATCGCTCCAATTGAAGGCGATAAGCAAGAGTGGGTTGATGCAGTTCGTCAAGCACTACTAGCATCTAAGATCATCTCTTACGCTCAAGGTTTCATGCTAATGCGCGAAGCGTCGAACGAAAATGGTTGGGATCTTAACTACGGTAACGTAGCTCTAATGTGGCGTGGTGGTTGTATCATCCGTTCTGCATTCCTAGGTAACATTCGTGATGCTTATGAAGCAAACCCAGAGATCGCATTCTTAGGTTCAGATGCTTACTTTAAAGGCATCCTAGACAACTGTATGGGTGCATGGCGTAAAGTAGCAGCTAAGTCTATGGAATCTGGCATCCCAATGCCATGTATGACTTCTGCACTTACGTTCCTAGATGGCTACACAACAGCGCGTCTTCCTGCGAACCTTTTACAAGCTCAACGTGATTACTTTGGTGCTCACACTTATGAGCGTACTGACCGTCCACGTGGTGAATTCTTCCACACAAACTGGACTGGTACAGGCGGTAATACAGCATCAACAACTTACGACGTGTAATATACGTAAAGTAGTTATTGAAATCTGATAAAAAGCCCTTAGCTAATAATAAGTTAAGGGCTTTTTTGTATCTGTCGATCTGTGTTTTTTCTAAGTGGAAACAATTTAAATAATGCGTTTGCGTCGATATCTTTTGACACAGTAACCGCTAACAAAGCTACCTACTGCAATTGCTAAAGTAATTACAGGAGCTGCCATTAAGGCCATCGTTATGTACTTAGACAATTTTTCTGGTAAAAATGAAAGAGAGTAACCAAAACCAGTTAACAACAAAATCCAAATAACGGCACTCATCCATGCGAAATAATGGAAGCGAGATGCTTTCTGCATTCTTAATCCCATCATTAACGGCAGAAGAGGGCGTACAACAGGAATAAAACGAGCCACAAATAAAGCAATCAGCCCGTGTTTAGCTAATAAAGAATCTACGGTTTGTAAGCGATGAGCAGGAACCGCATTGATCCATTTTTGAATCATTGGAAATTTATGCAGCCAACGGCCTTGAATAAATGCAAGCTGACTACCAATAGCTGCCGCCATAATTAATCCAGCGACAATCACAGGATAGCTAATGACATTTGCCGCCGCTAGTGAACCCGCAAGGATAACAACACTGTCACAAGGAAGGGGAGCCGCAGGAATGAAAGCACTTTCTAACCAAATAAATAAAATCAAACAAAAGTAAATCATCGTCATACTTGCTGGATTTTGTAGTACGGTGAAATCTTGTTGCCAAAGAGCCGTTAAAATCGAAACAAATGAGTCAAACATCGCCATTCTCCAGACGAAAAATAAGTCGTAAACTAATTAGGTAGGTACTTCGAGATTAAGTTAACTTATTGATAAAGTCACTAAAAATATACACTGTCATAAAAAGTTCATAATTGAATTGCAGATAAAAAAAAGACCGAATATTTGTCACTCGATCTTTTTCTATTTTAACCGTTAAATCAGTTAGATACGTTGATCTAACCAATAAAACTAATATAAGCCTGAAGAATAATGAGGTTGGTTATATCGATAAAGAATGCACCAACAATTGGCACCACCATAAATGCTTGTGGAGAAGGTCCAAAACGAGAAACGAGAGAGCCCATATTCATTACTGCTGTCGGCGTAGCCCCTAATCCAAAGCCACAATGACCACCTACCATTACTGCAGCATCATAGTTAGATCCCATTGCTCGGAAAGTCACAAAGTATGAGAATAACCCCAGAACAATAGTTTGAACGGTTAAGATAATTAAGAAGGGTATGGCTAAGTCAAAGATATTCCAAAGTTTTAAGCTCATTAATGCCATGGCTAAAAATAGTGAAAGAGAAACCGTTCCTAAAATGTCGACAGTTTCAGTATCGATCTTACGTACTTTTGTGATTTCACAAATATTAGTAATGAATACACCGACAAATAGGGCATAAACAAAATCAGGGATTTTTAGCCAAGCAACACCGAAACTGTTTACAAATTGACTTAAATATTTAGAGCCAACCACACAAATAAGCAAGATAAACAGCATTTCGATCACTTTTTTAGCCGTGACTTTATCTTCTTCATGCTCATTATAAGTGACAAGCTCGGGGAATCGCTCGTGAGTATTAACCCCAACACCATATTCAGATTCAAGGTTATGTTTTTTAATTAACCGCTGTGCAATAGGGCTACCAATAATGCCACCCATGATTAAGCCAAAAGTAGCAGAAGCCATTGCCAACTCAAGAGTGTTGATTTGGTAGTTCTCAGCAAAGGTTTGCGACCAAGCTGCTCCTGTTCCGTGACCACCAGACAAGGTAATTGAACCGGCAATTAATCCCATTAACGGATCTAATCCCATTGCGCTAGCAAGTCCAACACCGACCGCGTTCTGGATGATGATATAGAACGAAGCAACGGCTAAGAAAAGGAATACTTTGGTACCGCCTTTTAGTAATTGTGTGTAATTAGCGGCAAGGCCAACCGTACTAAAAAACATTAGCATGAATGTATTTTGTAAAGGCAGTGAAAACTCAAGACTGATGCCTTGAAAGTGTAAAAGTGTAATGGCAAAAGCCACAATTAATCCACCAACAATAGGCTCGGGGATATTATATCGTTTAAAAAGGTCAATTTTTGAGTTAATGAAATGACCAAGAAACAGCACGGCAATAGCAATTAGAAACGATTCTAAAGCACCGATAGATAGAGTATTTGTCATAAAAGCTCGAAGTTAAAATTATCAAACCAATAGGTATGATGCTAATCCAAGTAAGTCTTTGATATCTTACTAAGATGAGCATTGTTAGGAAGATCGAGATTATGCTAAGTTATTAAAAATGTCACTATAAATATTCACTGTCATAAAAAGTTCATATTAGAAATGAGGCATAACAAATACAATCTCAATACCCCTGCTGTATACTTTGTAATTTACTGATTATTAAGGTTTATATGCTTTATTTAGACAAAGGGACATAATGATACCAAAACAGATCCCTTGGGTAATCATGGCTGTACCACCATAACTAAAAAAGGGTAATGGACTGCCCATTACTGGTAATAGCCCTGTTACCATTCCTATATTGATAAAAGCATACAGAAAGAAACTAAGAGCAAACGTAGTACTGACTAAGCGATTAAATGAAGATTCACATTGGTAAGCAAGCCAAATTACTCGACCTGTAATAAACAGATATAATCCAAGTAAGATTAGACAACCTAAAAAGCCCCATTCTTCAGCATAAGTTGAAAAAATAAAGTCAGTATGACTTTCAGGAATAAACCCTAACTGTCCTTGTGTTGCGTTCGTCCAGCCTTTACCACGCATTCCACCGGAACCAACCGCTATTAATGATTGAATAATTTGGTATCCAGCGCCAAGGGGATCTGACTCGGGATCAAGAAACTGAGTCACACGCTTTTTTTGATAAGCGGCCATCACAAAGATCCATAGCATTGGAACGATAACGGCAATCCCTCCAAGAAAAGAGCCAATAATCTTCCAGCTCATCCCTGCAAAATAGAGGACAAACAGAGCATAAATAATCGTAAATATGGCACCATCAAGATCAGGTTGGATAAATATCAAACCGGCAGGAATGGCGGTGACAAGTAAGCAGATGATGATTTTTTTCATATCAGGACGGCCTGCTTCTGCGACCAGTATCCATGCAACCATTAGAGGGATGGCAACTTTAACCAGTTCTGAAGGTTGGAATCGAATCGGCCCAATAGCCAACCAGCGTTGAGAGCCATTAGTACTGTCACCCGCAACGATAACGCCAAGCAATAGAATAACGGCTAAACCAAATAAATAAGGGGTTATTCGCTCATAGGTTCGTGGTGAAATAGCAGACATCACTACAATACAGCCAATAGCAATAAAAGCACGAATAAGGTGTCGCTCTAACATGGGTTCACTAAAACCACTGGCACTCCAGACTGTGAGTGAGCCAAGTAAAATGAGTAATGAAATCGCAATCAGTAGTGGGTAGTCAATTCGAGGTGCGTACTTAAACATAGTTAATCATTCATTATAAAACAGATAGACAAGCGAGAGCTCATAGCATTGAGCGATAAATTGGGTAGAGAAAAGTGCTTGATTAAGGGCTTTTTATAATCGGGCAATGTGACCGAGTGATTTATAAGATGACGAAAAGTAACTCTTTTACAAAAAAAAGCAATCTTTACTTGATGAATAAGATAAAAAACTGGCACGACTCAGTGCCAGTTTACTAGTTGGAGCTATTTAGAAGGCGATTAAAATTCAGCTTCGACTTCAAATTCTATCTCATTACCAGTGATAGGGTGACGCAACTTTAAATATCCTGCGTGTAAATGCAGTCTATCCGCTTTAAAGCCATATATATCATCGCCCACAATCGGGGTGTTTAATCCTGCTTGATGTGAACAATGTACTCGCAGTTGGTGAGTGCGTCCCGTTTTAGGGTATAGGTGAACTTTAGTGCGATTATTTTCACGCTCAATAACTTGGTAAGATGTTTCTGCACTTCTACCGTCACTATGGCAAACCATTTGACGAGGTCTATCTTCCAGATCCCCGCGTAATGGTAGCGTAATTAAACCACTATCATTGCTGATATTACCTTCAAGTAGAGCGGTATAGCGTTTTTCTACTGTGCGCTCAATAAACTGCTTTTGTACCTGTTTATTGGTTTCTGGCGTTAACGTTAATACGAGTAAGCCAGAGGTCGACATATCTAAGCGATGAACAATTAAAGGCCCGGTTGCGGTAGGGTAGCGCGCTTGAATTCGAGTATAGACAGAATCAGTAATAAACTTACCGGGAACCGATAAAAACTCAACAGGCTTATTAACAACGACCATGACATCATCTTCATAAACGATCTCTAACTCTTTTCCATAAGAAGGAGTTTGTTCTAATGGGCTATCATCAACATCAATACCATCAAGCATGTGTTCGATGATTTCAAAACATTTACTTTGACATACTGGATAGCGGTTTTTATGTTGGCGAACTTGCTCATACGGTGCTGAACCCCACCAAAATTCACCTAATGTTATTGGTGTATAGCCTAATGTAAAAGCCGCTTGCAGTAGCTTAGGTAAGTTTTGCTCACTTGAATAAGGGATTGGTTCTTGAGTATGTTTAGTTGAATTATTTTGTTCAAATAGCTCAAACAGACTCTTTGATACACCAGATTGATTAAGAAATAGAGTCGCTTTTAATGCATCATTTTTTACTTTTTGTTGTAATTTATCATGCTGGTGTTTAACTAAGTTAAGCGCTTCAAGGTATTCATTGTGCTGCGTGGTTAACTCAGTAATAGTCTGCTGCCATTGCTGTTTTAACTGCTTTAAATCTCGTTTTTCACGACTGCTTTGATTTCCAAGCTCACTAATTAAGGCGCTTAATTCATCTGGAGATAGTGGTGATTCAGAGTCTGATTCAGCATGAGAACGACGCAGCTTTCGTTCTTTTTTTGCTGTTGCCACTTCTTGCTGAAACGCTGAAACTTCTTGTTCTGATTGAGCTGTACTTGCGGCTAGGCTCTCTTTTAATGCGACAAAATCAGGCGCGTTTTCTAATCGGATAACCTCTGCTTCAAGGGTTTTGAATTCGTCTTCTTGATTAGAAAATAGATTATCGCGTGCTTGGTTATTAAAAATGGCATTAACAAAAAAATCAGGCGCTTGACTGAGGCTCCCTTCACTGTCTAAAAGCGTGCCAGCAAAAGAGGAGAGATAACCAAGCTCGCCTTGTTGATTTTTGACGACAAGAACGGCAAACATTTTACCTTGAGTGCTAAAGTCATGCTGCCATGTTTTCTGATTATCTAAATAGTGCTGCAGCTCTTCCATTGCAAGTGACGCCAATGGATGTGGAACGTAGAAATAAGGAAAGGTAAAACGATCAGGCAGGGCAATAGTATCGATCTGACCAGAAAATCGTGTAAATTTTGAAGATGCTATGTTGTGTTGTTGCATATTAAAACTCCGCCTCAATATCAAATTCCATTGGTTCTTTAGTCATTGGATGGGTCAGAGATAAATAGCCAGCGTGTAGGTGTAGTCGATCCGCTTTTTTACCATATAAATCATCACCAACAATCGGCATATTTAAGCCTAAATTATGGGCGCAGTGAACTCGTAATTGATGTGTGCGTCCTGTTTTTGGGTACAGGTAAACTTTAGTTTTATCTTTTATGCGCTCGATGACTTGATACGTTGTCTCTGCCGGTTTTCCATGTTCAAAGCAGACCAACTGACGAGGACGATCATATAAATCACCACGCAGTGGCAGTGTGATCATGCCTTCATCTTGTGCTAATACACCCTCAATTAAGGCGGTGTAACGCTTTTCGATGGTGCGATTGATAAACTGCTTTTGTAATCGTTTATGTGCTTTTTTGGTTAGCCCTAATATCATTAATCCAGAGGTCGCCATATCTAAGCGATGAACGATCAATCCTCCGGTTGCATTAGGGTAGCGCTGTTGAATGCGTGTATATACTGAGTCTTGTATATTCTTACCGGGTACGGATAAAAAATCAGCAGGTTTATTGATGATAAGCATGAACTCATCTTCATAAACGATCTCAATGTCTTTGCCTTCTGCTGGGTTTATCAGTAATGGGTTTTCATCTATTTCAATGCCATCAAGCATATGGCCTAAAATTGGCTGGCATTTACTTTGACAAGAAGCATAGAACTTTTTATGTTGGCGTATTTCAGATTTTGGAGCAACTCCCCACCAAAATTCAGCTAATGCTAACGGTTTTAAACCATGAGCAAAGGCGTATTGTAATAATTTAGGTGCGGCACATTCACCAGAGCCTGCTGGAGGAATATGGTTTGGCGTGTCTTTGAAAATATCATTGAGATCTTTTTCTACACCATGGGTATTTAAGAATTTATATTGTTGAAATAGCTTTTTTTGCAATGCATTAGATAGATTTTTTCGCGCTGTTTTTAATTGCGATAATTCGGTATTGATTTCATCTAACTGCTGTTGAATACGGCTAACTTTATCATCCCAAAAGATCTTAAGATCTCTTAACGTATTTTTCTCTTGGACACTTTCTCTGCCCAATTGTATCTTTAATTGCTCTAGCGCATCGATTGATTCTTGAGAGCTATCTTTAGCGTTGATTTCTGCTTCTGCACGTTGCTCTTTACGTGACTTTCGCCCTTCAATCATCACTTGGCGTTGGGCTTCTAATTGCTCTTGTGAAGCGATAGTCTCGGCTTTTACTGCTGCGGTTAAATCAGCAAGTAATGGGTTGATCTGCTGTTGTTTGATGGTTGCATTTATCTCAGTGATCTCTGCTAACTCTGCTTTGAAGAATCCGTCCTCTTCTAACATATCAAAGACAGGAGGAACAAAGTGGGGAAGGTGATTGCTGTCAGCCACTTTTCCTGAAAACGCAGATAAGAACCCGATCTCGCCTGATGAATGTTGAACGAGTAATACGCCAAACATCTTACCAATGGCTTTTTCGCTGTTGTTTGTGGCCGGTAATTGATTCTCTAAGCCAAAGTTATGTTTCCATTCAGTTTGGCTCTCTAAGTGACATTGTAACTGATTAGCAGCCAGTTCACATAAGGGATGCGGTTCATAATAAAATGGAAAAGTGAATCGCTCTGGCAAAGCGTAGTTGTCAATTGGATGAGAAAAAGAGGTAAAACACAGATCAGACGTAGGCATAATGATATCTATTTAGCAGGGATGAAATAGGGGGATATTGCAGAATGACGCGCATAAAGATAAGTGATTCAAAAATAGGTTGAGACCGCTGATTTTTGAATCACTCGAATGCGTTTGGTTTACAGAAGTAAGTGGCTTATTCTGCTGCTTTTACGCGAATTTTGTCTTTACCAAACTTTTTACCGTCTTCTGCTGCAATAGCGGCTAACGCTTCTTCTTCTACTAGCATTTCAACAAAGCCAAAGCCCTTTGATTCACCAGTGATTTCGTCGATTACTAACTTACAGTATTTGAATGAACCGTGTGCTTGGAACATTTCACGCAGTTGGAATTCAGACATAGTACGAGGAAGATTGCGAACAAGTAATTTCATGAGTAACCATATAGTAGTGATTTAAGGGTACGTTATAACAGATCTTGGTACTTTACCCAAGTACTCTGTCTCTTTAAGAAAAGAAAATCCGAAACCATGCAGTAATGGTTTCGGATTTGTATTTAGCCCTCCACCCAGAGCGCTAAAATTTGGGCGTATTCAGCTGGATTAGAAATCGTAACGTAGGCCAAACTGAAGTTGGTCATCTAGATTATCAATCTGCTCAAACTTGTACCCTGCATAGGTACGAAAGCTTTTGTTTAATTTGTAAATGGCTTCAATGGCAACATTGTTTACGGTGTCATTGCTGTCAATTTCTTGGAAGTTATAAACGCCTTGGAACACCCATTGGTCAAGTTTATAAGCGGCAGCTAATTCATATCCACTAGCATCAAGTTTATCGACTTCTCCCGTTGTAAATAAGCCTGATACCATAAAGGCATTAAGCGTGTAGCGAACCGCTAAGTTAATTTGATCTGCATCTAGTGTTGTGATGCCATTTGGAGATTGTTCTCCAGAGGTGTAACCAAGACCAAAATCTAAGCCCATTGGTAACGCATACATACCTGAAATACCAAAGCTGTCGTTTTTCTTTTCGTTACTTGCAATGTAGTTTGCTTGAATAGTGAGTGCATCAAATTCACCTGAGTATAAAAAGTTATTCTCACGTTTATCTTTGTTGCCTGTGGTTAAGTCAGCCGCATCACCACCGAATGTAGCTAAAATATCGGTGTAATCGGTCAGCATTACTTGCGCAGAATCTTGTTGGCCATACGAGAAGTTACCAACGTTTGTGCTTAAACCTGCGAATAGGTAACGCGTATTTACAGTATTGTCTTTACCACTACCAATCTCGACTTCATAGGTACCAAATGCCCCTAAGCTATCGTTGATTTTAGTTTTCCCTTTTAAATTAATACGAGCACGACTTTTGTCTTCAAATGAACTATCTGCTGCGGTTTCATTATTATCAGAGATATTTGCACGAGCTTCGGCTCTGCCACCTACTTTTAGTTGAGTGTCATCTTGATCATAAACCGTTGCTGCTAAAAGAGGGGCTGATACAAAAGAAGATAAAATAGCTGTCGATAGTAGTAATTTTTTCATTAGATCCCATACCTTTAAATTAACCAAAACAGTCCGTTTAGGCTTAGTTATTTGCTTGGGTTCTAAGATAAAATTTATATATGAAAGATTGATGTAAGTTTTGTTTAGAATTTATAAAAGTAATATGTCAGTTGAGTGACTAACATATTACTCTTGATAGGATTATTTATTAGTTTATGAGCTAGGAATTCGCTTAATGTTCTTTTTATGGCGCTCTTCTTCATTTAATAGTTGGCAGGTTGCACAGTTCTTCTTGCCATCTATTTTGTACTTCATGCAACAGGTTTCACGCTGAACATAGAGAATTGCTTGCTGTTTATTTTCGGCTACTCGTATATGCGCAAGGTTTTTTCCAATTTCTGGCATAACGCTCTCGAGCCATTGCTGTGCTTGTGGCGCAAGTTGATTTGCTAGATCAGAGGCCAATCCATTTTCAGTTAAGCGCATGAAAAAAACACTGACTGCCAGTGAAACGGCTCCCCAAAATGGTTTGTGCTTCAGTCTTTCTTGTTCAAATAATACACTTAGTCCACCACCTATTTGCTGTAATAAATGGGTAAATGCTTCATCAAGTTTCTCTTGGCTCTCTACGACGGTCGCTTGTGGTTCAGAAGCCAAAGGATCGGTTGCAAGGCAAACAAAAGGGCAGGCGTTATTAATTTTCAGTGATTTTATCTTTTCGCCATTGGGTGTTGAAATGAAAATATCGTTAAACTGAATAATAGGAACGCGATTAAAGCGTAAACGTAGAGCGACTAGGCTAGTAAAAAATTGGTTATTAAATGATTTTAGCCACATGGAAGCCGAAACGTTCGTATTGACGTCGTTTTTTTTACCGAATAACTCAATCGCGTTGGATAAGTTGACTGGTAACCACTGATTTAATGGTAAGTGCTTATCATCCAGCTGTTCTTTATTGATTGCTTTGAGTTTGAAATTGTCATCAGCATCGTTTAACCATGCCAATTGCTCTTTTAAAGAGTGGCATGAATCAGATGATTTTTTGCTGCGCCATAATGGCGTTAATTGTTCTGCAATATGCATATGAGCTACTTTAAATTATTATTATTTGTATTTAAGATGCCGGGTAGATTACACCTAAACTTGCATAACGAGAAGCGCCCGTGACATCCGGTTCGTTACTTGGTAAATCATGAATTCGTTGATGTGCTAACCATGCAAACGCCATTGCTTCCATATTGTCACTATCTACATTGTAGTCGTTAGTGCTAATAACTGCCCAATTTGCTAAATGGAATTGCAGTCTTTCCATAAGATATTGGTTATGAACACCACCTCCACAAACGAGCAGTTTTGCACTCTCTCCAACATGGAATTTTAGAACCTGATCGACAATCGTAGTTACGGTGAACTCCAATAACGTTGCTTGCACATCTTGTGGTAGATAAGGGGTATTTTCAATATATTGAGAAAACCAATCTAAGTTGAATAACTCACGCCCGGTACTTTTTGGATAAAGGCGAGCAAAATAGCTATGCTGCTTCAGGTTTATCAAAAGTTCATCAATCACGGCTCCACTGCGAGCCCAATCGCCATTCTTATCGTAACTGACTTGTTGGTGCTCGGTGATCCATGCATCCATTAACATGTTACCTGGGCCTGTGTCATAACCGATAACAGGGGAGTCTTTCTGTAAAATAGAAATATTAGAGATGCCCCCAATGTTTAAGATAACGTGTGTGCTCTCGGGTTTTCCAAATAAAGTGTGGTGGAAAGCAGGAACTAAAGGTGCACCTTGTCCGCCTAGTGCCATGTCTTTACGGCGAAAGTCAGCAACGGTATTAATTCCTGTTTTAGCAGCGATAATATTGCTATCGCCAAGTTGCATTGTGAAAGGATATTGTGCGTCAGGCGAATGAAAAACCGTTTGTCCATGGCTACCAATGGCAGTGATATCTTCTGGTTTAAGATTGAGTGTATGAAGAAGATGAAGTGCTGCGTCCGCAAATAAGTGACCTAAACGATGGTCAATCTCTCCAATCACTTTTAGGTTGGTTTGCTGCCCAGTACAAACCGCCAGTAAATCTGCTTTTAGTTGAGGATCCATTGGGAAATCAGCATGACCAAGTAGGTTGATTTTTGTGCCATTTGTCTCAACGACAACCGCATCGACACCGTCTAAACTGGTTCCTGACATTAAGCCAATGTATTTTTCCATGTGGATACTCCATAACTACGGATTAATTAACGGTTTTATTGTGCCATAAAGTGTTGGGATAATATCTATGTTACTCACACAATTGACACAAAATTTCCATAGATAAGATTTTAAAATGAGAAAGGGCGTGATACTTTAAGCCTATAAAAATTAAGACGATTTGGAGAACGTTATGGGTCCGTTATGGCTAGATGTTGAAGGGTACGAAATAGATGCAGAAGAGCGTGAGTTGCTTCAACATCCAACAGTGGGCGGATTAATTCTTTTCGCTCGAAATTATCATGATCCAAAGCAATTAGCAGCATTAACAGCTTCTATTCGTAAAGCGGCAGGGCGTCCAATTCTAATTGGTGTTGACCAAGAAGGCGGTCGAGTTCAGCGTTTTAGAGATGAATTTACGCTTATTCCACCAGCGCAAGCGTATGCTGAAATGGATAATGGTCTTGAGTTAGCGAAAACGGCAGGCTGGTTATTGTGTTCAGAGCTCGTTGCTCATGACATCGATCTTACGTTTGCACCAGTACTCGATAATGGTTTTGATTGTAAAGCCATTGGTAACCGAGCATTTGGTGATGATATTAATACTATCGTTAAATACAGCACAGCTTTTATGAAAGGTATGAAATCAGCAGGAACATCGACAACGGGGAAACATTTCCCTGGGCACGGTGGTGTGATCGCGGATTCGCATTTAGAAACCCCTTATGATCACCGTGACAATATTTTTGAATTGGATATGGCGATTTTTAAAGCACAAATCGAAGCGGGCATTTTAGATGCGATGATGCCTGCCCACGTTATCTATCCTGAATACGATTCGTCACCAGCAAGTGGCTCTTCATATTGGTTGAAAGACGTATTACGTAAACAACTTAACTTTAATGGCTTGGTGTTCTCTGACGATTTAAGTATGGAAGGCGCCACTATTATGGGTGGACCAGCAGAGCGTTCTCAGCAAGCCCTTGATGCCGGTTGCGACATGGTATTAATGTGTAATAATCGAAAATCAGCCGTCGAGGTTTTGGATAACTTAGCCATTCAATCCGTAGAAAAGGCCAATAATTTGCTTAAAACTACGCATTTTAATCGCAGCGAATTACTGAGCAGCAAAGAGTGGAAAGAGGCTAGTTTCACCATAAATAAAGCCTTTGATAAATGGAAGTCGTAATCGAACTTAACGAACAACAAAACGCACTAGCTTAGGTTGGTGCGTTTTTTTATGTCTTATTATTAATGAGTTACATGTGATTTAGCAACAGTGATTAGTTGATGTCGGTCCAATTTGATAATGCTTTCACTTTTATTTTACAATGCAGAACGATATACTGGTATGATATGCGCTATCAGCGTAACATTGGAGTCTATTGTGAACTATCTCATTATTCTATTTACTGCTTTTTTGTTAGTCGGTTGCGAAAAAGAACCAGCTTTAAATAACGATACGAAAGCAGAAGTCATTCATAGCGTTAAATACCTTACGACAGCCCGAACCTCTTTTATTATTGAAAGAGAGTTAGCGGGAGTAGTCCAAAGCACACGAACTTCACCATTGAGTTTTAAAGTTGGCGGTACAGTAAGTGATATCTTGATTGCTAAGGGCAATCGAGTGAAAAAAGGACAAGTACTTGCGAGATTAGAGACGGATGAGTTAGAACTAACAATTGGCAAAGCTTCGGCGTCCTTAGGGGCAGCTCAAGCTGCATTAGTTCAGGCTGAAGATAAATACAGCAGAGCTGAGAAGTTACAACTTAAAGGGTTTGTGAGCGACTCAGAATTATTAAATATTAAAGCTGATTTTGATGCTAAGAATCAGCAAATGCTTTCTGCTCAAATTGATCTACGTAATGCAAAATTAAATTTATCACGTACGGAATTGATTGCACCTTACGCAGGCTTAATCAGTCATGTCATGATTGATGATTTTACAAAGGTAAATTCAGGCCAGAAAGTACTTGAATTGGTTAATAATAACTCTTTAGAGGTTGCCGTACTTGTTCCTGAAAGCTTGATACAGTATTTTAGTTTTGGTATGGGAGTAACGATAGAAATTCCGGCCCTTGATGATTTACAAGTCTCTGGGGAGTTAACTGAAATTGGTGCCGTTGTTGAAAAAGGAAACGCCTATTCAGTAACGGTTCGAATTTTAGAAAGTAACAATAAAATCCGTAATGGAATGTCAGCCAATGTGATGGTTACCCTTGGTAATGAAGATCCAACGGCGATTGTATTACCGTTAAGTGCTGTGAATTTTGATGATATTAGCGCAGCGCGAGAAGAGAAAAAAGCGGCAATCTATGTCGTAAACCCAACGACGATGACATTAGAAAAACGCTATGTAGCAACAGAGCGTACATTGGATAATAAGTTTAAAGTTTATGATGGATTAGTTGAAGGCGAGCATGTTGTTATTGCTGGTGTTCCGTTCTTATTTGAAGGCCAAAAAGTACAACTTTGGCAGGAAAAATAAGGAAGCATTATTATGGGAAAATTAACTCGTTTTGCACTAACTAATGCTCGCTTTACGCAAGTTTTTATCATCATGCTTTTTATTATTGGGATTTCTACATTTCTAAAATCACCCAGTAAAGAAGATCCTGAGATTATGATCCGTAACGCGATTGTGGTGGCTCAATTTCCGGGGATGTCACCTGACCGCATAGAAAAACTGATCACCAAACCTTTAGAACGTGAAATAAAACAAATCCCCGAAGTGTCAGAGATTAAGTCATGGGTTAGAACGGGTGTTACTCAAATTAATGTATCGGTTCATGATAAGTACTTCGAGCTGCAGCCAATTTGGGACACGTTACGTAATAGGATGGAAGAAGTCCAAAACAAATTGCCTGAAGGGACTTATGGACCTTATGTGAATGATGAGTTTGGACGAGTATATTCTGCGACTATTGCCTTAACTGGTGATGACTTTACGCCTCGTGAACGACGACGTATGGCTGAGTTTTTACAAGATAAAATGAGCACCTATTCAACCATTTCTCAAGTCGCATTATACGGGGTTCAAGAAGAGCGTATTTGGTTAACGCCAAAAGACGATACGATTGCAGAAAATAAGTTTTCGGTTAAACAGATAAAAACAAGTGTTCAAGCTCGCAACGTTGTTTTACCCGGAGGAACAATAGATGCAGGAGCATTAGAAGTTGTTATCGAGCCGTCAGGAAATTTTGAATCAGTTGAAGAGATTCAAAATATGGTGTTGTTTGAGCGAGACAGTGGACAGAGTGTCTACCTTCGAGATTTGATCGACTTAAGCCGAGGTTATGAAGACCCCTTCAAAACGCCCGTATTCTTTAATAATCAATCAGCGATTGTGATTGCTGCATCAATGGCAGATGGCACTCGCAGTGATGATTTCGGGGCTGATATTGAATCATTTTTAGCTGAATATCAAAAACAATTACCGGCTGGAATGGCTTTGGAATTAGCGACATTTCAACCTGAAAAAGTCACCGCATCAGTCTCTTCTGCAACCTCAAATTTAATGCAAACGGTTGTTGTTGTGCTTGCTGTTGTTATGCTTTTTCTTGGGGTAAGAATGGGCTTGATTGTAGGTAGTATCGTCCCTTTAACCATTCTATTAACCATTATTGGTATGTCGGTATGGGGCGTAGAACTGCAGCGAATGTCCATTGCTGCCATTATTATCGCTCTGGGTTTATTGGTGGATAATGGCATTGTTATTGCTGAGTTTATTAAGACTAAAATTTCAGAGGGAATGGAGAAGGTAGAGGCGGCGGTATTGGCGTCTAAAACCATGGCTTTGCCGTTACTAACGTCTTCACTGACCAGTATTTTGGCCTTTATGCCGTTATTATTAGCTCAAGATGTGACGGGAGAATATCTTCGATCTTTATCTCAAGTTATTACGTTAGCATTGTTGGCTTCGTGGTTCTTATGTCTATTTGCAACACCCGCCTTATGTGTTTGGTTCTTAAAATCGCCAAAACCAGGCATTAAGAAAGAGGCACTAAGGAAAGAAACGCTTCTAACTCAAGCTTATAAAAACGTAATTGGTTATGCGCTTAATTATCGATTGTTGTTTATTTCAGCATGTGTATCGTTATTTTTCTTGGCTATTTTTGGTTTGAAATTCGTTACGATTCAATTTATGCCAGGCTCTGAGCGTAATCAATATCTAGTGTTCTTAAATTTACCAGCAGGAACTACCGTTACAGAAACGACAAAAGTGACTCGTCGTTTAAATTCATGGCTATTAGATAAAGAGCAAAACCCAGACGTCACGAATACGGTGGCGTATATTGGCGATGGTGGCCCTCGCTTCTTCCTTGCGCTAGCGCCAGTGGATCGTGCAACGAACCGTGCATCTATGGTGGTTAACACCACAGATACCGATTCTGCTTTAGAAATGGTCGCTAAAACTAATGATTTTATTGTTCAAGAATTACCAGAAGCCTCAGGGCAAGCCAAACGTATGTGGTTAGGCGGTACAGAGCTTGGGTTGATTGAATATAAAGTCGTGGGTGATGATGAGAACGTACTTAGGGTTATTGCGAGTCAAATTGAAAATGCGTTACATCATATCCCAGGAACCGTGGGTATTGATAATAACTGGGAAAATAGCGTCCCTAAAATCACTATTGATATTGACCAAACTGCAGCGCAAAGGGCAGGGATCACCAGTCGTGATATTGCGATTAGTTTGAATAGTTTTCTTGAGGGTTATGAAGTGACTAGTTATCGTGAAGATGATGATGTTATCCCTGTAATGATCCGTGGTAATGATGAGCGAAATGAAATTGGTAAACTCTTTAGTATGCGGATCATTTCAAGCAGTTCAGGTGAACCACTGCCGTTATTACAGTTTGCTGATTTCTCAACTACGCGAGAATCTGCTGTTATTCGACGTGAAGACTTGCAAAGAGTGATGACTGTCAGCGTTAAGCACGCCAATCTTCAAGCAAGTGAATTGAATAAATTGGTTCAGCCTTACTTAGAGAACTTGAAGCTACCTGACGGTTATTCTATTGAGTTAGGTGGAGAGCTAAAGGGAGCAAGTAAAGCTAATGGAGCACTGTTTGGTTACCTTCCACACTGTTTTGCTGTTATGGTTTTGCTGTTGTTATTACAATTCAATTCTGTGCGTCGACCTGCCATTATTCTGTTGACGATCCCGTTATCCTTAATTGGAGCAGTTAGTGGGTTACTGATAATGGATGCGTATTTCACTTTCCCAGCAATGCTTGGTATTTTCAGTCTCGCGGGGATCATTATTAATAATGGCATTGTATTAATTGATTGCATTGAGAGTAATCGAGCAGAAGGAATGTTGATAAGAGATTCGATTATTGACGCCTGTATGACTCGATTACGACCAATTGTGATGACAACATTAACAACAATACTAGGTTTAGTTCCACTGGCAATTTCTGGTGGTGAATTCTGGTATTCGATGTCGATTGTGATGATGTTTGGTATGGCGGTAGGTACATTACTTACATTAGGGGTTGTCCCTGTATTGTACAGCTTGTTCTTTAGAGCAAATAAATACGACAGAGAAGCCAAAGCGTAGTTTGTTTTAAACCGAAAATAGATAATTTTCAAAGCCTGATCATGTTTATGGTCAGGCTTTTTCTTTTTGGTTTAGAATAGAAAGCGTTAACGTTATAATCAGGACTACCCCTTTACTTATTGGATACAGTAGACATGACGAAAAAATTGACGATTCTTGATATAGCTAAAATGGCTGGTGTTGGAAAATCGACGGTTTCTCGTGTATTAACCAATGATCCAAAAGTGAAGCCAGAAACTCGACTGAAAGTAGAACAGATAATTAAAGAGTCTGGTTTTACTCCCTCTAAATCCGCTCAGAGTATGCGTGGTGGCAGTCAAAAAGTAATAGGGATCATCACATCTCGTCTTGATTCACCTTCAGAAAATAAAGCCATTAGCGGCATTTTAGAGATTATTTATCAGCAAGGTTATGATGCCGTGATCATGGAGAGCCAGTTTGATACTCAAAAAACCAACGAGCACTTAGAGGTATTAAGAAAACGCAGCGTGGATGGTGTCATTCTATTTGGTTTTACAGACTGTGATATGGCTGAAATTGAGCGTTGGAATGAGCGTATTATCGTGATTGCAATGGACACGGATAAGGTGAGCTCAATTAATTACGATAATCATGGTGTTATCAGACAAGCGTTACATTACCTTTCTGAACTACACTTAACGAATATTGCGTATATCGGTGTTGATCCAAACGATAAAACAACGGGTAAATTACGTTTGGATGCTTACCTTGAATGGTGCCAAGAGCATGATCTTTTGCCGAATTTTGCCACAGGGCAGTTAGATCACAAAAGTGCTTATGCGTTAGTTGATTCTGTTCTTGATGATGAAATTCAAGCGATTGTTTGTGCTAGTGATACGTTAGCCTTAGGGGTTGCGAAACGTCTTCAAGAGCTACAGCGCAATGATGTTCAGATCACTGGTGTCGGTGGTAATGAGCTACTTTCATTTCTATTCCCCAACATTATTAGTATTAACCCAGGCTATCAATATGCAGGGGAGAGTGCCGCTAAGCAGCTTTTACAACAATTAGAAGCAAGCGTAAGTATCGCGCATCTAACCCAGCCTTTATCTCTTTAATATTGTCTAAAAAACACGCTTTATTGTGATCTGATTCACTTTGTGGGATTGTTCCCATTTATTTTTTGTTTCATCTTTGTAATTATACTTAAAACGAAATGGGAACATTCCCATGAATGTAAAATAACAATCAACGTGGACAAAGGTATGAGTAAAATAGAGAGAAAGGACGTACAACGTTTGATCGAACTGATCGGGGGATCAGAAAATATCGCTAGCGTAAGTCATTGTTTGACTCGCTTACGTTTTGTATTAAATAACACCAAAGGTGCTGATGTAAAAGCGATTGAAAAAATCCCAATGGTAAAAGGGTGTTTTACCAACGCTGGGCAATTTCAAGTCGTCATTGGGACTGAAGTTGATGAAGTATTTAAGATATTGAATGAACTTTCAGGCGATAAAGGTGAGTCAAAAGAGGATGCAAAACTCGCGGCTCGCCAAAATATGAATATATTAGAGCGTGGTATTTCACATCTTGCTGAAATATTTGTTCCATTACTGCCTGCTATTATCACTGGTGGTTTGATTCTAGGTTTTAGAAACGTCATTGGCGATCTAAAAATGTTTGATGGCCAAACCTTGGTTGAAATCAGCCAGTTTTGGGCAACCGTTCATTCATTCTTATGGTTGATTGGTGAAGCTATATTCTTCTTCTTGCCTGTTGGCGTGTGTTGGTCAACGGTGAAAAAGTTAGGCGGGACGCCAATTTTAGGTATTACATTAGGGGTGACGTTAGTATCACCGCAATTGATGAACGCTTATCTCATAGGTAAAGAAGTACCTGAAGTGTGGGATTTTGGCCTGTTTGTTATCGAGAAGGTCGGTTATCAAGCTCAAGTTATTCCTGCAATGCTAGCAGGGGTTGCACTGGCCTTTATTGAAACAAATTTAAAGCGCATCGTTCCTTCTTATCTATATCTTGTTGTTGTGCCTTTTGTTTCAATTATCGTTTCTGTCATTTTAGCTCACGCATTCATCGGCCCATTTGGTCGAGTACTCGGTGATGGTGTAGCAATGGCTGCTAAAGCGGCTATGACTGGAGATTTTGCGATTGTTGGGTCTGTGATCTTTGGTTTCTTCTATGCGCCATTGGTTATTACGGGTATTCATCACACAACCAATGCGGTTGACTTACAGCTGATGCAAGAGTTAGGCGGCACACCTATTTGGCCATTAATTGCATTATCAAACATAGCTCAAGCATCTGCTGTTGTTGGAATTATTATTATCAGTAAGAAAAGTGGCGAACGTGATATTTCAGTGCCTGCCGCGATTTCAGCTTATCTTGGTGTGACTGAACCTGCGATGTACGGGATTAACTTAAAATATAAATTTCCAATGCTAAGCGCAATGATTGGTTCTGCTATGGCTGCTGCTATTTGTGGTGGGGCCGGTGTGATGGCAAATGGTATTGGTGTTGGTGGTTTACCCGGTATTCTTTCTATCCAACCACAATATTGGGGCATTTATGGTATTGCCATGCTAGTCGCGATTTTTGTTCCAGCAATATTGACACTTGCGATGTATAAACGTGCACAAACGAAAGATCAGCTAGCTGTGTCAGCGGTATAAACAGTAATAAACAAATATGAAATAACACCTTTGCATGATGTGTATATGAACAGAGGTGTTCTCTTTTTTAGTGGTTGAGAGAATAAACATGACAAATTCAGAATGGTGGCGTACAGCGACTATCTATCAAATTTACCCAAAAAGTTTTTGTGACAGTAGCGATAAAGGCACTGGTGATATTCAAGGTATTATTTCTAAATTAGATTACCTTCAAAAATTGGGTGTCGATGCAATATGGCTAACACCAGTGTATCAATCACCGATGATCGATAATGGGTATGATATCGCTGATTATTACTCAATTAATCCAGATTTTGGCACCATGACTGACTTTGATAATCTACTTGAAGAAGCAAAGTCTCGTGGTATACGCATTATTATGGATATTGTGGTTAATCATACTTCGACAGAGCATCATTGGTTTCAATCTGCTTTGGGAAATAAAGAGAGTGAATACCGTGATTATTACATTTGGAAAGATCCAATCGATGGAAAAGCCCCAACTAATTGGCAATCCAAATTTGGTGGCAATGCATGGGCGCTAGATGAAGCGACAAATCAATACTATTTGCATCTGTTTGCTAAAGAGCAAGCGGATTTAAACTGGGAAAACCCAAAGGTTCGCCAAGAAGTAAAAGAAATCATTAGTTTTTGGGCTGAGAAAGGGGTTGATGGTTTTCGATTAGATGTTATTAACCTTATTTCAAAACCGAATGAATTTATTAACGATGAAAGTGGCGATGGACGTCGTTTTTATACCGATGGTCCTAAAGTGCATCAATACCTGCAAGAGATCAGCGACGCCGTTTTTCAAAAGTATGGCTCTGTTACCGTAGGTGAAATGTCATCAACTACGTTAGAGCATTGTCAGCAATACTCTGCTCAAGATGGTAAAGAATTATCGATGGTATTTAATTTCCATCACCTTAAAGCTGATTACAAAAATGGAGAAAAGTGGACCAAAGCTCCGTTTGATTTTTTATCGTTAAAGTCGATCTTCAATCATTGGCAAACTGGCTTAAATGGCAAAGGTTGGGGGGCTCTTTTTTGGTGTAACCATGATCAACCAAGAGTGGTGAGTCGCTTAGGTAATGATAAAGAGTACCGTGAATTATCCGCTAAAATGCTCGCTTCTTCGGTGCATATGATGCAAGGAACACCGTATATTTATCAAGGTGAAGAGATCGGGATGACCAACCCACATTATACGTCTATTGAACAATACCGAGATCTTGAAAGTACCAATATGTTCGACATTATGGTCAATCAAGAAAAATCAGTATCTGAAGCTGAAATGTTGGAGATCTTAGATCAAAAATCTCGTGATAATTCACGAACACCGATGCAATGGAATGGTACGAGTCATGCCGGTTTTACTCAAGGAGCACCGTGGTTATCTGTAGCTAACAATTATCCACAAGTGAATGCAGAATCCGCATTAACAAATCAAGAGTCGGTATTTTATTTTTATAAAAAGCTAATTCAATTGCGTAAAGATATCGATGTGATTACCACTGGGGATTATGTCGATTTGATGCCAGAGCATGAAGAATTGTTCTGCTATCAACGTGAAAATGAAACTCATCGATTAATTGCTGTTCATAACTTTTATGATAATGAAGTGGGATTAAGCCTTGATGTTCAAGGACAAGGCGCTGAATATATTTTGAGTAATTATGGAGATCTGGAAGCGGAGAAGCCACAATCGAGTATGGTTCTTAGACCTTATGAATGCAGAGTGATTCTTATTGAAAAATAATATAAATCTGAGTCATTATAAAAAATAGAACACATAAAAAAACCTCGTAACTCAAATTGATTTACGAGGTTTTTATTTTAAATGTCGATCAATTATTCAACCGTAATGATACGCATACAGTTAGTAGAACCAACGATATCCATTACATCACCTTGAGTGATGATAACTTGGTCGCCAGAGCTCAATAGGCCTTTCTCTTTTAGCGTACTGATTGCTGCGTACGTTGATGGAAGACCAGAGTCAGCGTTTTCATCAAAGAATACAGGCGTTACACCACGGTAAAGAGCAGCGCGGTTTAGTGTGCTTTCGTTACGAGATAAAGCAAAGATTGGTAAACCAGAGCTTAGACGTGACATCATTAGTGGAGTACGACCAGACTCAGTAAGCGTGATCATCGCTGTGATGCCTTCCATGTGGTTTGCAGCATACATGGTAGACATTGCAATCGTTTCTTCAGGTGTAGTGAAACGACGGTCTAAACGGTGGTTAGACACGTTTACAGTTGGAACTTTTTCAGCACCAATACATACACTTGCCATAGACATTACTGTCTCAACAGGGAAGTCACCAGCTGCTGTTTCAGCAGAAAGCATTACCGCATCTGAGCCATCAAGTACGGCGTTAGCAACATCCATAACTTCAGCACGTGTTGGCATTGGGCTTGTGATCATTGATTCCATCATTTGTGTTGCAGTAATAACCGTACGGTTAAGGCTACGAGCACGACGGATAAGTTGCTTTTGAACACCAACTAGCTCAGGATCGCCGATTTCAACACCTAGATCACCACGAGCAACCATTACCACGTCAGAAGCCATGATGATGTCATCCATTGCTTCTTCTGTAGCTACTGTTTCAGCACGCTCAACTTTAGCAACTAATTTTGCTTCAAGGCCCGCTTCACGAGCTAGACGACGAGCGTAGTTCATGTCTTCGCCGTTACGTGGGAAAGAAACCGCTAGGTAATCAACTTTCATTGCAGCAGCAGTGATGATGTCAGCTTTGTCTTTTTCAGTCAGTGCGTCAGCAGAAAGACCGCCGCCTTGTTTGTTGATGCCTTTGTTGTTTGATAAAGGACCAGCAACGGTTACTTCAGTGTGAACCTTGTTACCTTCAACAGAAGTTACTTTAAGTTGAACACGGCCGTCATCAAGAAGCAATACATCACCAGTAACAACGTCTTGTGGAAGTTCTTTATAATCTAGACCAACAGAGTCTTGATTACCTTCGCCTTTAGGTAAATCGCTATCTAGGGTGAATTTATCACCAATAGCTAATTGGATTTTACCGTCTTTAAAAGTAGATACACGAATTTTAGGACCTTGAAGGTCACCAAGAATAGCAACGTGAGTACCAAGTTTTGCAGCGATTTCACGTACTTTCTTAGTACGCATGATGTGGTCTTCTGGGCTACCGTGTGAAAAGTTCATACGAACAACGTTTGCACCAGCGGCAATGATTTTTTCTAGGTTATTATCACGATCAGTTGCAGGGCCAAGAGTGGTAACAATTTTTGTTCTACGTAGTCTGTTAGACATATTATCTCCAAGATGGATGTTGTTGTGTTTATTCTGTGATCAAGTAAACATATATCGAGAATGATGACAATTCCATGATTCAAACAAGGAAATTGTAAAAAACCATTACGCAATCGCTAAATATTTGTGTGTTTGTATAGAAAGTCGCCAGTTTCGTTTGATGCAAGTTTCAATACAAAGCTCGGTTGCTCGTGGTTTTTGGCTAATTGGTTGCAATGCAATGGTGACATCATCAAGCAGTTTTACACCGTCTAAGAGTGTTTCTAATTGCTCAATGTCTTTATTGGTGCCAACAGGGTGTTTAATTTCGTTTGCACGCATTAAGGCTTCTTCTAAAACAGGAAGTTTGCCTTTCATATTAATCTTTGGTGATACGGTTACCCATGTATTTTCTGATGTGAGAACAGGGTACGTGCCACTGGTTTCGATCTGGCAACGGTAACCATGCTGTTCTAACTCTTCTGTTAATGGGGTTAAATCATACATGCATGGTTCACCACCAGTGATAACCATGTGCTTGGCTGTGTAGCCTTGCTCTTTAAGCATGTTAATAATTTGAGTGCTAGTGAGCTCTGTCCAGCTAGGGTTATCTTCAGTTTTCGCTAAAATAGTGGCTAAATCAGTTTGGTCGCTGAGCTCTACATCCCATGTTTGTTTGGTATCACACCACGAGCAACCCACAGGACAACCCTGTAAACGTAGGAAAATAGAAGGAACTCCGGTAAATGTGCCTTCACCTTGAATGGTTTCGAATAGCTCATTAATCTTAAATGTTGACGATGACATAATTATTTTACTCAAATAAAAAACTACAAAATTTGGTGGTTGAAATACGTGTTAAAGTCGCATTTTCAGTAAATATTTCATAATCTTCGTGATAGACATCACGTAGGTTAACACTTGGACTTCACAATTTGTTCGCAAAGTAAAAAAATGAAATTTGATGAAAAATTATTTATTGGAGAGACGCATGTACGTGGCCCAACCCGGACACATTGATCACTTAAAACAAGTAAATGCTGGACGGGTGTATAAGTTAATTGATCAACTTGGCCCTATCTCTCGAATCGACCTTTCTAAAAAAAGTAATTTAGCTCCTGCCAGTATTACAAAAATCACACGTGAATTAATTGATGCACACCTTATCAAAGAAACGCAAGTACAAGAAGCAAATAGTCGCGGAAGACCTGCAATTGGACTTGAAGTTGATAATGAAGGTTGGCACTTTCTATCTCTACGTTTAGGCAGAGGGTACTTAACAATTGCATTGCATGAGTTAGGTGGTGAGCAGCTCATTGAAGAAAGACAAACTATTCAGGAAATAGAGCAAGATGAATTACTTGCTAAATTATTGGTTGAGATTGAACTGTTTTTTCAAAAGCATTCTAAAGTGCTTGGAAGGATCACGAGTATTGCCATTTCATTACCAGGTTTAGTGATTTCAACACAAGGCCTTGTTATTCAAATGCCTCATTATAATGTTGATAATTTGCCTCTAGGACCCAAAATACACGAAGCAACGGGGCTGCCTGTTTTTGTTGGTAATGACACGCGTAGTTGGGCATTGGCAGAGAAGCTATTTGGTAACTCTCAAGAACACGATAACTCAATTCTGGTATCAATTCATCATGGTGTTGGTGCTGGTATCATTATGAACGGTGAAGTTTTACAAGGCAGAACGGGCAATATTGGTGAGATGGGACACATCAAAATCAATAAACTGGGTGCTCGATGTCATTGTGGTAATTCAGGTTGCCTAGAAACAGTAGCCAGTGCTAAATCGTTACGTGACCAAGTTCAAAAGTTAATTAAGGATGGGCATCAAACGTCCTTAACAAATAAAGAGATAACAATAGAAAATATCTGTCTTGCGGCTAATGCAGGAGATATGTTGGCAAAACAAGTGATTACAGAGCTAGGTCATAACCTTGGCGAAGCAATTGCGATTATGGTGAATCTATTTAATCCTGAAATTGTATTAATTGGGGGAGAAATTAACCTCTCAAAAAAACTGCTTTATCCTGTGATTATGGATGCAATTCAAAACCAAGTATTGCCACTGTATGCCAAAGACACTAAGTTAGTTGAAAGTCGTTTTTATACTCAAGCAACGATGCCGGGTGCAGCGTTAGTGAAACAAGCGATGTGTGATGGTTCGTTGTTAATGAGGGTAATTGAAGGGTAATATTTATAATCTTTTATTCTATAAAATAGCAGCTGAAATGAGCTGCTATTTTTATTTGTAGGCAACTAGGCTTCGCGTTTAAGAAACTCAATAAAAGTATCAATATTTTCTTTTGAAACGTCTTTATGAGTAACAAATCGAATAGGGTTACTTGCAGACAGTAAGATATCTTGCTCTTTCGCTTTTTGTACAACATCATGAATATCGATTTGACTATCTAAACGAGCAAAGACGATATTCGTCTGTATATGCTTAACATTAACGTTGAAACCAACAACTGTATTCAGTTGTTCTGCTAAATACTTAGCGTTGCTATGGTCGATGGCTAATTGTGGCACTTGCTCTGTGAGTGCCAGTTTAGCTGCAGCTCCTAAAATCCCCGCTTGTCTCATCCCACCACCGAGCATTTTTCTAATGCGGCGTGCTTTTTGGATATATTCTGTAGTACCTAACAATAAAGAACCAACAGGGGCTGATAATCCTTTTGATAAACAAATTGTCATGCTGTCAAAATGCTGAGCTATCTCTTTAATATCAACATCCAGTGCAACTGCTGCGTTATAAACTCGTGCGCCATCAAGGTGAAGTTGTAGGTTGTGTTTATTTACAAACTCACGCGCTTGTGCCAGATAAGAAAGAGGTAAAACCTTACCATTAATTGTGTTTTCTAAACTTAGTAATTTGGTTCTGGCAAAATGAAAGTCATCAGGTTTAATAGCAGCTTCAAGCTTACTAAAGCAAAGTGAACCATCAGGATTGTTTTCAACAGGTTGAGGTTGAATTGAGCCTAATACCGCAGCTCCTCCAGCTTCATACTTATAATTATGCGCTTGTTGACCACATAAATACTCATCACCACGTTCACAGTGTGCCATTAAGCCAAGTAGGTTAGCCTGAGTACCTGATGAAGTGAAAAGTGCTGCTTCAAAGCCGTGTCGCTCTGCTGCCCATGCTTCTAATTCATTAATGGTAGGATCATCACCATACACATCATCGCCCACTAGGGCATTCGCCATAGCATCACGCATGGCTTGAGTTGGTCTTGTTACGGTATCAGAGCGAAAATCAATCATGTTTACTTCCTTGCATTGGCGCATTATATATTTTCAGATGAATACAGAATGGCAGTGTTATTATTATGTTTCACTTTAGAGCAAAGATAACATAGTGTTTATAAATGTGAAAATAATGTCGACAACAACTTTTATACATCGTTGATAGTACTGTTATTAGGTATTTATTAATCGAGCTTAATTATTATGTCTGCACTAACTTTAGTCACAGAGCCACATTCAATCCCTTTTTCTGGAGAAGCTGAACTCTCAGTTATCATCCCCGTTTTTAATGAAAGTGAATCGATTATAGAGTGTCATTCACGAGTTTGTTTAGTATTAGAATCACTTAACGAAGCATCTGAAATAATCTATGTTAATGATGGTAGTACGGATGACTCTTGGGGGCAATTGTTTGAGCTCTCATCTCCTGTAAAGCATGTAACTATTACAACAATAAATTTGTCACGAAATTTTGGTAAAGAAGCTGCGATGAGCGCTGGCTTAGTTGAAGCTAAAGGGGATGCGGTAATATTGCTTGATGCCGATCTACAAGATCCCCCTGAACTCATTCCAGAAATGCTGACTGAATGGCGCAAAGGCTATGATGTAGTGGATATGAAACGCAAAAGCCGTGATGGAGAAAGTTGGTTTAAGATATTTACGGCCTCTCTATTTTATAAAGTAATTAATAACTTATCTGATCTACCAATTCCTGAAAATGTCGGAGACTTTAGGCTCCTTGATCGAAAAGTCGTCGATCAAATTAATCAGCTACCTGAGAAAACTCGCTTTATGAAAGGGCTGTTTGCGTGGCCGGGCTTTCGTCGTACAACATTAGAGTTCAACCGTGATCCCCGTATTGCAGGTGAAACAAAATGGAACTATACAAAATTAATCCATCTCGCCTTTGAAGGCATTACCTCATTCAGTACTAAACCGTTACGAGTAGCAACAATGGCTGGCTTGTTTACCTCTGCATGTGCAATCGCAATGATGTTATTTGTGCTGTTTAAAACCGTATTATTTGGCGAGATGGTTGCGGGGTATCCGACATTAATTACCGTGATCTTATTATTGGGAGGGGTACAACTTCTTTCCATAGGCTTAATGGGCGAATACGTAGGTCGATTATTTATTGAGGCGAAAGGCAGGCCGCTTTATTTAATTATGGATAAAAACAATAAAACAATGAGTGACAACGTCACTGAAGTAGAACAAAAATTAGGTTAAGAATACATGAGCAATAATATAGAGAAAAATAACACGTTATTATGGGGCAAGATGGCAATGCTCCTAATTGCTTGTGTTTTGGTCGTTCGGTTGATATCACTCTTTTCATTCCCACTTATGGATACGACTGAAGCAAGATATGGCGAAATGGCACGTATCATGGCGGAAACTGGGGATTGGATCACCCCAATGTTTGATTACAACGTTCCATTTTGGGGAAAACCGCCGATCTTTACTTGGATCAGTGCTGCTGGTATTGAATTATTTGGTATTAATGAATTTGCAGTGCGAGTGCCTCATTTATTGTTGACCGTACTAATGCTAGTAATGAGCTACTGGTTCGTTAATAGTGAATTGAAAAACAAGGTCTTAGCATTAACGACAGTTGCAATTACGGCAACCAGCGCGGTATTTATTGTGGTGGGTGGTTCAGTCATGACCGATACGGCATTAACCCTAGCAATAACTCTTGGAATGATGTCATTTTGGAAGTTTTCTCAAAGTGAGGTGAAAAGCAAAGATGCCTATAAGTGGGGTTTGATTTTTGCTGTTGCAATGTCAATAGGAATGCTTTCTAAAGGGCCGTTAACCTTAGTGCTTGTTGGGATCTCTTTATTTGGTTGGTTAGCATTTAACAATCAATGGCGTTTGCTATTAAGCTTCCCATGGATAAGTTCATTAGGTTTATTCTTTGCTTTATCTGTGCCTTGGTATATAGCGGCAGAATTAAAAACTCCAGGATTCTTAGATTACTTTATTGTCGGAGAGCACTTTAAGCGCTTTGTGGTTAGCGGCTGGGAAGGTGACTTATACGGCTCTGCTCACAAAGAAGCGAGAGGGATGATTTGGGTCCATTGGTTAGGTGCCGCGTTACCTTGGTCCCCATTATTAATTTGGCAGACGATTAAAGGATTACGTAGTGGTGATGCTTCAGAAAAAGGAAAGCCATCATTAAGAAGCTTTCTTTGGTGTTGGATGCTCGCTCCAATGATCTTATTCACCATGTCAGGAAATATATTAGCAAGTTATACCATGCCTGCGATCCCTGCTATGGCGATATTGGTGGCAATGAATATTAATTTTGAGAGTAAAAAACAATTCACTCTGGTTAAGGTTTGTGGATTAAGTATTTCGGTTATCTTGATCATCGTAACGGGTTTACTAGGAAGTAACTTAACCAGTAAGCAGGCGGAGAAAGGGCTACTTACATCATGGAAATTACAATCAAACCATACAGAACTGCCTTTGTATTATGTAGGTAAACGTCCATTCTCAGGCCAATTCTATTCTGATGGTGTAGCGCAGCAAGTGACAAATAAAGAAGAAATAACAACACCAAGTTATGTTGTTATTGATACTAAAAGAATTGAGCCGATTAACGGTTGTAATGCCGTTGCTGACTCTAAGAGAAGACGCTTACTTTATTGTCCATAAGGATAGATTGAAGTGAAGTAGATAAAATAAATCCCGATGTAATCAATGATTAGGTCGGGATTTTTTTGAAAGAGCTATGGCGTGGTGTGAGAAAAAACCCATTTATCGGCAAAATTAAAATTAATGATCATGCCAAGTAAGATGCCAGGGATCATTAAAAGATAAGGAATAGTAGAGATAAATAAGTCATGATTTAGCCCTAGACTTTCAAAAAGGGAAATAAAGAAACCCAGCTTTGGGATCAATAAAGCGTAACAGCCCCAGTTTGGAATAAAGCCAAAGCAAGAAGACGTCAGAAACTTTAACCATTCTTTCGTTTTGTTTTTGCTTTGTTGCTTTTTAAAAGTGAGCTGACGGTTGAGCCACCAGTTTGACGAGGCTGCCACCCAAAATGAACTAGCACGAGCGGAAGACATAGGTAGCCACTGTGATAAGAGTGCCATAGCCGTCACATCGACCACAAATCCAGCCCCACCAACTAGCCCAAATAGGACTGGTTTCTTTTTATTCATATACACTAACTCATGAAAATCATAGAGAGCAACTATAGAGTTGAGAGCGTAAAAAAAGCGTGAAAATAGAGAAATACGACTAATTGGGTAGATGAAGTGGTTATTAATCAAGCGATTGTATCAATATCTAACTATGTACCTTCTAAAAATTACATTATACTCAAGAGAAATGTGGTATCTGAAATGTAAGGGAATGTAATGCAAGGTAACTCAATAAGAACCAGTGCAGAGCGAGCGTTGTTATCAGAACGTATTCAAAAACTGACAACCGCGCTATCTGATGGGGTATATGAAAGAGAAGATACAATGAGGTTGTGTCTGCTTGCTGCACTCTCTGGTGAAAGTGTATTCTTGCTTGGTCCTCCAGGTATCGCGAAAAGTTTAATAGCAAAACGATTAATTAAAGCGTTTGATAACAGTAGTTATTTTGAATATTTAATGACAAGGTTCTCGACACCAGAAGAGGTGTTTGGGCCATTATCAATTCAAGAACTTAAAGACAATGGAAAATACGTTCGATTGACTCAAGGGTATTTACCTACGGCTCAAGTTGTCTTCTTAGATGAGATTTGGAAAGCGGGTCCTGCCATTCTTAATACCTTGTTAACTGTTGTTAATGAAAAAACCTTTAAAAATGGTAATGAAATCCTTCCAGTTCCAATGCGCCTTCTTATTTCCGCCTCGAATGAATTACCGGATGAAGACAGTGGTCTAGACGCCTTATATGACCGTATGTTAGTTCGCATATTTGTAAATCGAATCCAAGATAAAAACAATTTTAAATCTATGTTGATGACGGGCACGATCCAAGAAACTGAAATCGACCCAACATTAGTTGTTACAGATGCGGAATACCATCAGTGGCAAAAAGAGTTTGATGGACTGACCCTATCCGAAGAAGTATTTGAAAAACTGTTTGAGTTAAAAACAATGCTTGAGAAACATAATGCGTCTTATGATGATTCATTATATGTTTCAGATCGCCGTTGGAAAAAATCAGTTAAATTACTTAAAGCCTCTGCATTCTTTAGTGGTCGTGATGAAATTAATCCAATGGATTTACTGTTACTTCAAGATTGTTTATGGACAACCCCAGATAACCGCGAGCAAGTAAGAGAAAGTATTCGTTCTTTTGCTTCGGACAAAGCGTTTGACCAAAAAAATGTCTCAATGAACATAGAGATGATTCAAACCGATATCGCAGAGATGGAAGCGCAAGTTCTTGTTGAACAAGGCATTGCTTTTCATATTGAATCTGGCGGTAATCGTTTGATGAAAAAAGAAAGCTTTGAATTTGATTTCAATAAAGGAAAACGTTACAGCGTTGGTCATACGAATCAACTGGTGAAGTTTATTATGTTGCAATCAAATATGTCTGTTTCTGAAAGTGAAAAAGGGGACAGTCGTTGGGTGTATGTTAACCCTGAAGAGCTGGCTAAGCAGATGAAAGAAGGCAGAGCCACGGTATATGGTTATGTAAACCAGAACCAAAACCTGTGCAGCTTAACGTTTGAATTGGATGCTGACTCCAGATTAGTAATCAAAGATATCGCAAATCGTTCTGTTCTTGTTGGTATGGTTGGTCATAATGATCCTACACAGGTTCAGTTTGACGAGTGGTCAAAAAAGATCGCACATAATCAACGTCAACTGGATGAAGCAGAGCATCAATTAAGAAAAAGTCGTGCGCAATTTCATGCGGCACTGCCTCATCATTTTATAGAAGAGGGCTTGCCATCTGTGATTGAAAATAGCTTGCATCTTTTGGGGCAGCGTATTGAAAGTTGTAAAACTCAATTTGATGGAGCAAGTCGTCGAATGTTGAAATTTAGTGATTACTATTCTTAAAAGTATGGTGTGTCTTAGTATGCGGGGAGATTTATGTTAGGTGTAGATGCATTAAACTTGGTAGTGATGGTTGCCGAATCAGGGATGATAGACTCCTCAATTACTGAGATTTTATCAAGACCGCAATTCTTAACGGCGGCTAAATCTAACCCTAATATAAAACCCACCCTTAAAAACCATATCTTAAAATGGCGTGGCAAAGTGAAACACAAGATGACAAAAGTGTGTGAAACTGAGCGTATACAAGAAGAGCTGGCTTTATATCAAGAAGTAATACACTGGAGTGAAGATGGGTTCTATCAAAAGATAGAGGAAGTGGTTGTTAAGTTAGAATGGCACTCTTCATTTTATATTGAAGCCAGTAAATTGGTAAAAAATAACAAAGGGTTATTTAACCCAATGTTTCCTCGTTTTTTTTGTGAGCGCTGGTACGAAAGCCTTTCCGATGCGATAAAAAAAGCGCAATTAACAGAACTTAAAGAAGATAAAGAGAAGCTGTTAGCCGATTTATATCAACGGATTGAAACACTGAAAACTATGGAATCAGTTTCAGCGGAAGGTGATGAAGCGCAGATAGGTAAACTCTGGGACATGGCATCGGCAAGATTAACAAAGTCAAATGTTGATATCATGAAGCTTCATGCTCGTTTTCTTAAGAAAAATAAAGGCCTACAAGAGATAGCTGCAAAGCTGGGTCGTATGGCTAATGAAGCACAAGATCATGACCGTTCACAAGCCGTTGCTGAAGAAGTCAAAGTGGTGGAAGAGAAAAGTGATTTTGTTACTGACGATATCGTAGGCATACAGGAAGGAGATGATCTCAGTCGATTATTACCAAATGAAACGTTATTCTTATCTCACCCTGAACTTGAAGTGATTTTTTATCAGCACTTAGTCGATAAACGCTTAATGAATTATCGTATGGAAGGAGCTGACAGAAAATTGCGTAAAGTCACTGCTCAATCAAGAGCATCAAATAACGCTCTGATTGAGAAAGGGCCATTTGTTATCTGTGTTGATGCATCAGGCTCAATGAGTGGCTTCCCAGAGCAGTGCGCTAAGGCTCTTGCCTATGGGTTAATGCAAATAGCATTGGCAGAAGAGCGAGATTGCTACGTGATCTTATTTTCAACTCAACAAATCACCTATGAGCTATCAAAACAAGACGGGCTTAAAGAAGTTGCAGACTTTTTATCGTATAGATTCCATGGTGGGACAGATTTAGAACCGGTGTTAGAGCAATCAATTGAGCTTATGCACGGGGATAAATACAAAAATGCAGATTTAGTTGTATTGTCAGACTTTATAGCACCAACGCAATCTGAACATATCGATGCGATGATAGGGGACTTAAAACAGTGTCAGAATCGTTTTCATGCGGTGTGTCTATCTAAATATGGAAATCCAGCATTAATGGCGATGTTTGACCATACTTGGTCTTATCATCCATCAATGCTAGGTAGATTAACGCAAATCAGATAATTGCGTTATTCTCCATCTCTCACAAAGCGAACTTTACTAAAACCTAATTTAGTAAAGTAGCTGTGACGGAAATCCTTTACTGCACCAGGGTTACTTGATGCCATTTCCACTTGCTTAAGCATGGTATCAAATTTTGAGATATCAATGCCTTCAGCTGCCGCAGCGGCTTCAAATGGACCGTGAAATTCACGGAACGAAAAAGGGATCTCTTTCGTTTCTGATTTATAAGTGTAACGAACAGTACGAGCCATTATAATTCCTCGAAAAAAGGTGGCTTGGCCACCTTTAACATCAATTACTTCTTAAAGATGTCAGCAAGTTCACGTCTCATGATTGGATCACGACGTGCTTTCTTAATTTGCTTAGTAAGATCTTTCACACAGTTATGAAGAACTTGGTCAAGAAGCTGAGAGCGATATTCTGCTTTAGCGTCGTCGTCCATGTTTTCAGGAAGTTCGATAGTTTCGAACTCAGCCATGAAATCATAACCAGCGTAGCTTTGGCTTAAAGAAACTAATGCGTGGAATTGCTCAAAGTTATCTAGAACTTGTTGAGCACTTCTTGGCATTTCATCCCAAGATTCACGAACAGCAATTTCTGCGACTTCATGAACAGAAACAAGCATGTGCCACATTTCTTCAGGAACGCTTTCAAACTCAATTACTTTTTTAAGTTCTGGAGAGATAGTTGCTAAATCAATAGCTTCTTTTTTTGTATTTTCAACTTCAGACATGGGCATTTCTCGTCATATAAAAATGAAATGGTAACCAGACCACAAGAAATGTCAATTCTATTCATAACAGTAAAGGTAAATTGGGAAGTAATTGTTCTATTTAGAAGCAAAAAGAAGGAATAAGGGTCACAAAATCACGCTTTCCACTTAAAGGAATAACTCTTCACGCCGATAGGGTTTAAAGGAATAACAATACTTGGATTAATTATGGTTAGAATTTTATCACTTTGCACTTCATTATTATTAGTGGGCTGTGTTTATCAAGGTAACTCTTTATTAGATACAGCACCTAAAACTAAAGAAGAGACGCCACACCCAACATTTGAAGATCCTTATAAGTCATCAGCAGAGGAAACAGAATCTGTAGAGGTGACTCATACGCTAACTGGGCCAAATGGCGAGCTAAAAGATGATGATATGAGAAAAGTGGCAGATCAATTAACTGAGTTAGGTGTTACTTATCATGAAGTGAGTGATGATCAGCTTGTAATTTCGATTCAAGAGAAGGTTCATTTCTCTAGTGCAAAAGCGGAATTAACGCCATTAGCAAAAAACTTATTAAATAAACTTATCTCTGTTATGGCAACAAAACCTGAACTTGCTTTGGTATTGGATGGACACACTGATGTAACGGGTAATGCGGTTAATAATCAGAATTTGTCAGAGATGAGATCAAACGAAGTTCGTCGTTATTTATTAGCCAATAAATTGAATGCTGCACAGCTTTATTCTCGTGGCTTTGGTGAGTATTTACCATTATGTGACAACGAGACGCTTCTTGGACGAAAATGCAATCGCCGAGTAGAGATTACCGTGCTGAAAATTCATTGGTAGAAATTGAGAGATAAAATGCAAACTGGATAGGGGAAACCATTATCCAGTTTGTGATTTATATTATTGAGTAGAGATTACAGGCTCTACATATGCCTTAGTACCCCACAGTGGTACTGTAGACAGGCTGTGTTTAAAACTACCTTCGGTTTCTTTAGTTGTATAAGATAAGTAAAGTAGAGTTTGGTTTTCTGCATCATAGATACGTCTAACTTTCATCGATTTGAAGAAAATACTTTTCGACTGCTTGAACACAACTTCACCTGATTTACCTCTATCAATTTGAGCTATCATCTCAGGGGTAATCTCGCCAGTTTGACGGCATGAGATTGAAGAGTCACTTGGGTCAGCTAGACTTAAGTTCGCTTCAACTGAAGCAATGTGGCAAGTCACACCAGGAATTTTGTCATCATCAAGGTTTGAGATTTTGATGTCTTTCATAGTAAATAAGCCTAGCGACACATCGCCAACCTCGTTATCTGAGCAGCCAGCAAGTAATCCTACAATACTTAACGCTATTAGTAATTTTTTCATAAAGTTATTCTCTAAATGGGCGATACAGTAACTATAACATTAAATGTGATTTTTTAGTGAAGAGGATCTCTTTTGAGGTCAAAGCCTTTTTATTAGGCGTTGAGGTTTCTACTCATTAGCAGTGATTACTTGTTAAGGTACGTAGAGCTAAAAGAGGGTAAATATGAGTGTTTCATTTATTAGAAATACGCTAGTATTTATTTTATAGAATTTGATTGTGGATTATATTGTGAAAAAACAAATCATTACCGTTTTGATGATGGCAGCATTAATGGCCGGTTGTAGTTCTGCACCACAACAAAGAATGTGTGTTCCTGATTTTTGTAATATTTGGGGGCAATGATTTTTAGTAGCTCATTTTTATTGTTAGATTCAACGTATCTATTTAATTAATTTAAGCTTATAATCAATAAGTTCAAGACATTGTTAGGATTTTAAAATGAAAGTATGTGGCGTAGAGCTTAAAGGTAATGAAGCAATCATCTGTTTAGTGAATAAATCAGATGGCATGATTGACCTACCAGATTGTCGTGTTGCTAAATTTGATATTACTGAGCCATCTAAAACGGAATCTATCCGTGATTTTCAGTTTAAATTTAAAAAATTAATGCAAGATTACCAAATTGAAACGGTTGTAATTAAAGAACGTTTGATGAAAGGTAAATTTGCTGGTGGCGCTGTTGGTTTTAAACTAGAAGCCGCTATTCAACTTATTGATGACATTGAAGTTGAAGTACTAACTGCAGCAGACCAAAAAGCAAGCCTTAAACGTGCACCTGAAATGGTACGTGTAAAAGAGATTGGCCTTAAAGGTTACCAACAAGAAGCATATGAAGCTGCTTATGCTTTCTTAAACCTCTAAAATTTAATGATATAAAGGATGGGTAACCATCCTTTTTTGTAGGTGCTATGACGATTAATTCTGAAACATTCCATCAGCAAAAGCTGGCTTGGTTAGTAAATCAAGTTAATGTTGACTTTCCTACACCTGAAAGTGTAAAAGGTCGCGATGTTTACTTAAAGCAACCTGCTAAAGACGCTGTAGAACATCTATTCTCTGAAGTTTCCCTTCCTGAGACAGTATCCGTTTTACCTGTTACAGAACATAGATTAACTATTCGTTGGGCAATGACAGTGGCAAGTCAATGGACTGCCGAATACGATGATATGCTTGAGTTTTTAACTCAAATTGATCTGTGTGATGATTATCAATTGTTTGTTGCTCTTGATGGTATGAAACCGATCGCAGCATGTTTGTCTCACGTTGCTGAAGATATCATGTATGTTTCTGACATCGCACTAACCAGTGATACTATCAATGAAAGTGGCTTTTTAAGTGCAGTGATGGCTCAGCAGTCTATCAAATTTAAAAATACCTTTAAGACTTGCATTAAAAACTAATTTTTTGTTTGTTTATTGAGCGATAAATGTATGCGTAATTACTCTTCATTATTGTTTAGTTTATTTATAGTGTTTTTCTCGTTGAGTTCTGCTGCGCAGGCTGCTGGTACAGATAAACCGATTAATATTTTGGTTTTACACTCATACAGTCCTTCTTATGAGTGGACCAAAAATATTGAAGACGGAATAAAAAACACAATTAAAAATAGTGATAGACCAATTCGACTGTCCATTGAGTATATGGATTCAAAACGAATTAAAGGTAATGAGTATAGAGCGCAATATACTATTTATTTAGAAGCTAAGTACACAAGAGATTACTTTAATGCGATTGTTGTTTCTGATGATAATGGACTCAACTTTCTTATTCAAAATGGCGACCAGTTATTTCCTAGCATTCCTATTGTTGCTGTTGGTATAAATAATCTTAATATTGAACTCGGTTCGTTAAAAGATCGAACCACGGTTTATTATGAAAGGGACCATATTTCTAAAAATTTAGAATTGGTTCAATCTCTTTTTCCTCAAACAAAAAACGTTTATCTGCTTAGCGATGATAGTTTAACGTCTCAACTCATCCGCCGTCGATTTTTAAATGAAGCAAAAAACTTTCCAAATTTAACCATCATTACCATTAGTGATAAACCTCTGGCAGAAGCCGCATTATTCTTATCGCAACTTCCTCCTAAATCGGTAGTTTTTTTAACGCACTATAATACTGAATTACAACAGGGGCGATATTATGATTATGCGTCGGTGGCTTCTATATTAGCAAAAAATAGTTCAGCGCCAATCTTTGTGTTTTGGGAACATTATATTGGCTATGGTGTGCTAGGTGGTTATGTTAACCGTTCATACTCACTAGGCGTTCAATCGATTTTATCACTAAGCCATAAATTGAAATTTTCATTGATTGATAGTGTGATAGATTTTCCTACCGCATGGGAAGGATTTGTCTTTGAGCATGGGGTAGTTGAAAAGTTTAAGTTAGAAAAAGAAGATTTGCCATACGCATCAAGGATTGTAAATAAACCATCCTCATACCTTTATGAAAATAGAAATATAATCACGGTAACCGTTCTCTTAATCGCAATGATGTTAGGGATAATTATTACTCAGTTCATCGCTATTCGTCGTAAAAAAGAATTGAACGAGAACAAGTCACATATTTTAGCTCTACAAAATAAAACGTTAAACGTACAAAGGGAAATGATTGAAGTTCTCGGAGAGGCGATTGAAACACGCTCAGGAGAAACGGGAAATCATGTACGTCGTGTAGCTAAAATGTCACGATTGTTAGGTAAGATATATGGCTTGCCTAAAAGTGAATATAAACTTATTGAAGTGATAAGCCCAATGCATGATGTTGGTAAAATTGGGATCCCTGAAGCAATATTGGATAAGCCTGGAAGATTAACCCAAGAAGAAAGAGTGATTATTGAAACTCATACTGAAATTGGCTATAAGTTGTTAAGCTCTGGTGATGGCGAACTAATGCAATCGGCCGCTAGAATAGCATTGGAACATCATGAACGCTGGGATGGGAAAGGGTATCCAAATAAACTCGCCGAACATGAGATACATATTTTTGCTCGTATTACTGCCATTACTGACGTGTTTGATGCATTAATGAGTAAACGTTGCTATAAAGAAGCATGGCCGCTAGAAAAGGTTGTTGAGCTGTTTACTCGAGAGTGTGGGAAGCAATTTGATCCAGAATTATGCGATTTGTTTCTTAGAAATATAGATGAATTTGTAGATATACGTCAACAATACCCAGATTGAATTGTTAACTATACGCTGTGAACTCATACAAAAAAGCCGACGATTCAAAACTGAATGGTCGGCTTTTTGTTATTTGAAATAAAGATTATCCAATAAAGCTAATGTAGGTTTGTAAAATAATTAAATTTACAATATCGATAAAGAACGCACCTACAATAGGTACTACCATAAATGCTTGTGGAGAGGGACCAAAACGAGAAACTAATGATCCCATGTTCATTACCGCGGTAGGCGTTGCACCTAGGCCAAAGCCACAGTGTCCGCCTGCCATTACAGCCGCATCATAGTTTGAGCCCATAGCACGGAACGTAATAAAGTATGAGAACAATGCTAATACAACAGTTTGAACTGACAGAATAACTAACAATGGAATGGCTAAATCAAAGATATTCCATAATTTTAGGCTCATTAATGCCATAGCTAAAAATAGAGCCAGTGAGACAGTACCCAAAATATCCACGGTCTCAGTATCTATTTTATGAACTTTAGTCACTTCAGTAATGTTGGTAATGAATACACCAATAAACAAGGCATAGACAAAATCAGGGATCTTTAGCCATGCAATATCAAAGGTAGCTACAAAATCACCAAGATAACCAGCACCCACAACACATAGTAAAAGTACGAATAGAGTTTCAATTACTTTTTTAGCGGTGACTTTTTCTTCTTCGCGTTCATTATAGGTTACCACTTCAGGGAAGCGGGTATGCGTATCGATTCCTGTACCGTATTCAGATTCAAGCTTATGTTTATGAATTAGCTTTTGAGCAATAGGGCTACCGATTAATCCACCCATAATTAAACCAAACGTTGCTGATGCCATTGCAAGCTCAAGCGTATTTAGATGATACGTTTCAGCAAACGTCTGCGACCAAGCTGCACCAGTTCCGTGACCACCAGATAGTGTAATAGAACCTGCAATTAATCCCATTAACGGATCAAGTCCCATTAAGCTAGCAAGGCTGACACCAATACCGTTTTGGATAATGATGTAAACAGAAGCGACTGCAAGGAATAAGAAGACTTTAGTTCCTCCTTTTATCAATTGCTTATAATTTGCCGCTAGACCAACCGTACTAAAGAACATCAACATGAATGTACTTTGTAATGGTAAAGAGAACTGTAAGTTAATTCCCTGGAAGTGCAATAGCGTAATAGCGACAGCAACAATTAACCCACCAACAATCGGTTCTGGGATGTTGTATTTTTTAAATAGCACAACTTTTGAATTGATTAGGTGACCTAAAAATAGCACCGCAATGGCAATTAAAAATGATTCTAGTGCGCCAATAGATAGAGTGTTTGACATAGTACTCCTACGTTGAAATATCATTCCTTTTTTTCATTAAATAACACTAACGAAAATAAATGAAGAATAAATGTATTTTAATGCATTTACCTTGAAGGATATTGTCTGATTTTAAGGGGCGATAGTACCATTTTTATCAATGCGATAGGGTTATCGTGAAGTAAAATATATAAACTCACTGTTATGGTTGCTATTTTTAATGATGTTTTTGGTAGTTATTCATCGTAAAACAAGACAATACTTCCACCACGTAGAGCACTACCTACATTAAAAGTGAAACCAATGCCTACATTATCCACAAGGGAAATCCATTTTCTAGTATCGATTAACCATGCAATATTGAACTCATAATAGTAATCAGTACCTAGAGGTTCGTTCACATCACCACCAAGATCTACACGTTTTGCTTTTAAGTAAAGAACTTGAGCCAAGCGATTCCAATGCGCCATGTTGTATCTAAGTTGAACGCTATTTACAAAGCGCCACACCTCAGGATTAACATCAGAACTAACATCTGATGACCCACCAAAACCTTGGCCAAATGCATAGTGATAACTATTATTGAATCGCCACTCTCCCCAGTCTGTTTCTTTTTTGTACTCAAATGTGATTTTAGGTTCAATCACAAATGTATTCGTCGTTACGTTATAGTAATTACCATCGAGGTAAGGGGATAGAGTTTGGCTAAAATGTGAATTATATTTATGTGTATTTTTGTAATGCATTAAGTGGAAAGCATTACCAAAGGATATGGTCCAGTTCTCACGGAAAACATAATTTTGTGCGTATTCAGCATAAAGACCAAAGACTTCATCTAAATCAGAATCTGGAGAGGATTTATCATCAAATTTAACATCAATATCAGTATTTACATAAGAAGCTCGTAAGGTAACTTCATGACTCCAGAGAGAATCGGGATCATCAGTTAACTCAAAGGTATAAGGGAGGGAGTAAACCGTCATTTTACTGCGTAAATCAATAGAATCGGAGCTACCAATATTTTCGTTATCGGTTTCTAAATAGTTATTAGGATTAAAATCAGCGATACCAAAGGTGATCATATTACTATCAGATAGAACTAACGAGGTCGCGAATGCAGCTTCAAATCTATCGGCAGGGGTAATATCCCGGGCAATAGCCTTGTCCATTACCACATTAAGTAATAAAACAATAAGAAGGGAGATTGGTCCGCGTAGCATGGTCAGTCCTTTGAAAAGAGTTACTCATAATGTAGTAGAAATTATCCTTAAAATCTACACTAAATCAGCCTGTTATAATAAAGTGTCCTAAAATTAATACTCTTAGCTACTATATGAATATAAAGTGAAAACACAATAAGAAAAATATCAAATTATGTTTTCACTTATAAATTATCTTTTCTTAATCGCTGATAAATCCGCCAGTTTGGTGGGCCCAAAGTTGAGCGTAAATCCCTCCTAATTGAACAAGCTCTTGGTGTGTACCTTGTTCAACCACTTTGCCTTGATCCATCACTAATAATCTATCCATTGCGGCAATGGTTGATAAACGGTGTGCAATAGCTATTACTGTTTTACCTTCCATTAACTCATCTAAGCTGTCTTGTATTGCGGCTTCTACTTCAGAATCAAGTGCTGAGGTTGCCTCATCTAAGATCAATAGCGGTGCATCTTTGAGGAGTACTCGTGATATAGCAATACGTTGACGCTGGCCACCAGAAAGTTTAACCCCTCGCTCACCAACTTGTGCATCGTAGCCTTTACTGCCATATGAGTCTGTTAAGGTTTCAATAAACTCATGAGCTTGGGCTTGCTTGGTTGCTGCAAACAGTTCGTCATCACTTGCATCAGGTCTACCATATTTGATGTTATCTCTGATAGAGCGATGAAGTAGGGAAGTATCCTGACTAACCATACCTATTTGACTACGTAATGAATCTTGAGTTACATCCCGTAGATCGTGACCATCAATAGAAATAGAACCTGATTCAATGTCATGAAAACGGAGTAACAGATTAACTAATGTGGATTTACCCGCACCAGAGCGACCAACTAAGCCAATTTTTTCGCCTGGTTTGATCTCGAGGGTTAAATCGTTAATGACGCCTTTATTTTCGCCATAATGAAAATTAACGTTATCAAATTTAATACTGCCCTGAGTAACCTTTAGTTCTGTCGCATTCGGTTTATCGTTAATGGTGATAGGTTTTGCGAGGGTATTCATCCCATCAGTTACAGTACCTAGATTTTCAAACAACGAACTGATTTCCCACATGATCCAGTGAGACATACCATTAACACGTAAAGCTAGACTAATCGCGATAGCAATGGCACCTACAGAAAGAACATTATCAATCCACAGCATGATAGATACCGCAGCGATAGAAAAAACAAGAAGATAGTTGATAATTTCAACAGAGATATTAATCCCAGTAGCTAAACGCATCTGTTTATGTACAGTACCAAGAAACTCTTTCATACCCTCTTCGGCGTACTCTGTTTCACGTTTACTGTGACTAAATAGTTTCACTGTATTAATGTTTGTATAGCTATCAACAATACGGCCTGTCATGGTCGAACGAGCATCGGCTTGTTTTTCAGAAATCGCTTTTAATTTTGGAACAAAGTAGAACTGGATAGCAATATAGGCCGCTAGCCAGATCAGCATTGGTGCCATTAAACGCCAGTCTGCTTGACCAACCATAACGATCATTGAGGTGAAATAAACGGAGATATACACCAATACATCAAGTAATTTCATTACCGTTTCACGAACAGACAGAGAGGTTTGCATTACCTTTGTCGCAATACGTCCGGCGAAATCATCGGAATAAAATGACACACTCTGTTTTAAAAGGTATCGATGGGCCTGCCAGCGAATAGCCATTGGGTAATTTCCCAATAACGTTTGGTGGGTAATAAGAGAGTGTATAAGGATTAAAATAGGAACCCCAACCACCACAAGTAGACCTAGCCACATTAAAGTGTGCCCTTCTTGAGCTAGAAATGTCTCTCTATCATGTGTTGATAACCAATCAACCAATTGCCCCATAAAACCAAATAAAGAGACTTCAATTACCGCAATAATGGCACTTAGAGAAGACATAGCAATAAGAGGGATCTCATAACCTCTTGTATAATGACGACAAAATGCATACAAGCCTTTAGGCGGCTGTTTTGGTTCTTGCTTTGGAAAAGCGGTAGTAAGCCGTTCAAAGAAGTTAAACATACATAAAACCTTTAAATTAGAAAATAGACGATATGTCTACATATGATTAACATAACTCAAAATAGAACTTTATGTAATTGATTTTATAAGTTAATAGATAAGTTTTCTAAAATAATTAGTATCATGAGACACACTAGAGGTATCATAAAAAAAGATTGTACTAATAAAGAGTAATATGATGAAAAAAATACCAACTAATATTATTACCGGCTTCCTTGGTGTCGGTAAAACCACCACAATATTACAGCTGTTAAAAAACAAACCAGAAGAAGAGTCTTGGGCTGTTTTAGTCAATGAATTTGGTGAAGTTGGTATTGATGGTGCTTTCTTAACGGAAAGTGGTGCAATGGTGAAAGAGGTGCCTGGCGGTTGTATGTGTTGTACTGCAGGTTTACCAATGTCGGTTGGAATTAATGCACTCTTAAGACAAAAACCAGACCGCTTGATTATTGAACCAACGGGCTTAGGTCATCCTAAAAAAATATTGGCAATTTTACAGTCAGAAAACTATAAGAATTACATTGATTTAAAAGCAACACTTGGCCTTGTTGATCCTCGAAATCTCTCTGATGAGAAGTATACGAGTAATCAAAACTTTAATGACCAACTGAATATTTCTGATGTCGTTGTCGGGACTAAAATGGACATGACGACAGATGATGATGAATGTTTATTTCATTCTTGGGCTAAATCGTTACCACATCAACCAAAATCAACCACCATTAACCATGGTGAATTGCCTTTACAGTGGTTAGATGAAGAGCGAACGACTGAGTTAGTTATTGAAGAGCACCATCACCATCATGCTGAACAAGATATTGTGGAAATGGTATTAGAACCGGGCCAAAAATTCTGCCGTAAAGAAAATAAAGGACAGGGTTATGTCAGCTGTGGCTGGTTCTTTGGAGCCGAGTCGGTATTTGATTTTGATGAACTATTTTCAATGCTTTCAGCACTGACTGCTGAGCGTGTTAAAGCGGTGATGAACACGAACAAAGGTTTTTATGCATTCAATGTTGCTAATGGTGTTGTTTCTGTCAATTTACTTAGTATCGATGGCATGGAATCAAAATTAGAAGTGATTGATACTCAGCTGTTACCTTGGGATCAGTTGGAAGGTGTGTTATTAAGTTTACTTATTGAAGAGTAATAGGTTCAGTAATAAGAATAAAAAAAGAGAGGTTAACTTATTGGTTAACCTCTCTTTTTATATATATGTTTAAAAAGAATTAACGTTTGTTTTTCAAGTAACGCTTACGACGTTCTTCTTTTTTCTTAATTTGTTGTTCAACTTTAAGCGCTGCTGCAATTTCAACGGCTTCAAGTTCAGCAGGGATCATGTCTGGAAGCTCTAGAGTCAATTGACCTAATGTGCCAGAACGAAGTTCATGAAGCAGAATTTCAGACGCTTTATAGATATTAATTCGTCCGCCAGCTTGCAAGCAACCACGACTACGACCAATCGCTTCCATTAACTCTAAATCGTTATCCGGTAAGTCATCTAAGTTGTAACGCTCTTTTAAACGCTCTGGGTACTGTTTTGCTAAATACTCAACAGTATAGAAAGCCACTTCATCGTAATCCATTGCTGTATCTTTAACTGCACCAGTGGCAGCAAGACGGAAGCCACTGTGTGGATTTTCAACTTTAGGCCATAAAATACCAGGAGTATCAGAAAGAACGACCCCGTTTTGTAAGTTGATGCGCTGTTGACGACGAGTTACGGCAGGTTGGTTACCGGTTACTGCAATCATACGTCCGGCTAAGGTATTAATGATGGTTGATTTACCTACGTTCGGAATACCCATAATCATGGTGCGAACGTTTTTTCCCATCGCTTCACGGTGAGGAACCAGCTTACGACATCTTTCCATGATTTTATGGATTTCATCAGGGTTACTGGTTGTCACTGCCATTGCTGTAACGCCTTGCTCTTTCTCAAGGTGTTCAATCCAAAGTTGAGTCACTTCAGGATCTGCTAAATCACGCTTGTTCAAAACTTTAATACAAGGCTTATCTTGGCGTAGAGAGGCGATCATCGGATTCTCACTACTGAAAGGGATACGAGCATCAAGTACTTCGATGATCACATCCATTTTAGGGATCACTTCTGCGATCTCTTTTTGTGCTTTATGCATGTGACCAGGGAACCATTGGATGGACATAGCGTGAATCCTTTAAAAAATCAAAAACGCTATTTTAGCGGCAAAGTCACAAGAGTAAAGGGAAGTTATAGAGCTCTATGACTTTGTTAGGGTATCGCTATGGTGATTTCTTATAAACCGCCGTGAAAGTAACCAATATTATTTAATCCATATGTAACTACTGATGATGACAGTTCACACCGTTAAACAAGCTGAAATCGCTTCTACATCGGAAGAGCAGCATATAGTAAGTGCGGATATAGGAAAAATATTGAAGCAATTCATGAGTATCTCGTGAAGGAACAACTCAAGCTCGCGATACTGATTTAGCCAGTAACAAACTTGAATAGGTTGTTTCGAAGCTGGATCAAACCCAGCTAAATTCAAAACTTGGTAATTGGTAACACGAATAAAAAGGAGGCTTTAAGTCACCTTTTTATTAACTGAATTAATGAATTTCTGATACTTATTTACTTTGTAAATGATAATTTAAGAAAAATAAAAAAACATGGGGAATAGATCTCACGAATAAACTTTTGTTAACTCATTCTCACAAATGTTACATGTATTAATTTAATATGAACAGAACTTAACGTTACCATGTCATTAAATTGACTATTTACTCTATAGTGAGTTTGTTCTGGTATTAACATTTTGACAGTTTGATTTGATGAGTTTATTGATAAGTATGTTTATTTCTCGATTTAGCTACAATTTATTTAATAAGTTACTGGTGTTATTTACCAGTTTATTCTTTTCTACTTCTGTACTTTCGGCAGACTTAGCGATTGAAGTAAAGGTGAATGACCCTGTATACCAAAATAATGAAATTGTTGCCTATCAGATAACAATTACCAACTCATCTCTAAATACAATTAATGATATTACTGTCTCGGCAGATTTTCTGTCTACAATGTCAGGGTCTGAACCCGCTTTTCAATCGACGGAAATTTCAGGCTCTGCTACTTGGTTCTCTAATAAAGGGGATTTTAGTTCGTCGGGTGACCTTATGGTTAGCAATGCCAAATTACAACAGGGTGGTGTGTTAACTTACACTGTTTTAGCAAGAGTTTCAGATACCGCTATTACTGATATTTCCATTCAAGCAAATGTAACTTCATCATCCGAAAATATTGATTCAAATACACAAATAATCACACCCGCACCTTATGAATATACATTGACTCTTTCTGTCGATAAAAGCCAATACGCATTAAATGATCTATTAACTTATACATTAAAAGCCGAAAATACAGGCAGTTATAAAGTACAGCACCTAGCCATTAACCAATTGTTTTCCTCTTTAGCGGTTGAATCTATTGATGGCAATTTAGTTTCTCCATTTTCATCGGCTTCTATCACAGCAAAAAAAAGTGGAGCAGACAGTGAAACTGGTACTTTTGTTTCACAAGGAGATCTTGCTGTTAGTGATGCTACTCTTGATGTTAGTGGAAGCATAACCTACACAATCAAAGCTGCTGTTATTGGTACTTTGGTCGGTGACATTGTCACTTCTGCTGACTCAGTAACCAAAGAAGGGAACCTAAGTAGTAACCAACTCACAACGCCACCAATTATTGGTGAGTTGACCATTACAAATCATGAATTTGAAAATACAACGCCTTATTTGGTTAATGGCGAAATGAAAGTTCATCTTAGTGTTGAAAATACCGGCGGTGGTATTGTTCATAACTATCATGTTCAACATAATATTGCCGCATTGTTAGCAACTTTAGGTAACGATTTAAATGAGCTTAATTTTGATCAGATTGACGTACAAGGAAACCCATATAATTCTTGGGTATCTAAAGTAAATACTATTGGTAGCAATTCAGTATCGGCTCTTAATAACAGTGGTGAATTAACAGATACAGCATTTGATGATGTGGTTTCTGTATATCCTGGTGAGACAATTGATTATTTGATTTCAGCAACAATCACACCTGTAACTATCGGTGAAATTAAGAATTTAACCGCAAAAGCCTTAAAATCTGATGGGTCTTTAGCTAGCTCGGTGAGCCAAATTACGACTCCGATTAATGCTGAAAAAGTGCTACAAACTGCCGACCCAGAAATTAAAATCACTAAATCGACATCACAAAGTCAGTATACCCCAGGCGGTGAGGTGGTTTATGACATTACGGTTGAAAATACGTCAAGTAAGTACTTTGCTAACAATTTGATTGTTGTCGATAAATTATCATGTATTAAAACAGAGCAAGCGGGTGGTGCAGGCTCGGCAAGTGCTTTTAAATCATGGAAGTTAGAAGTTACTGATGGCAGTGATAATCAAGGAACAGATGCGGGTAAATTTACAGCGTCAGGAACGGGGGATGTAGTTGTTTCACCCGATGTCGCTCCCGGTAAAAAGGTTATCTATAAACTGACAGCTACGGTCAATGACACTAGCGTTGGGATTATTATTGATAATGATCCAAGCTGTACCGATGATGTCATAGAAGATGGTACTGGGGTTGAAATGCCTGATGACAGTTTATCGGTAACAAAAGATGTCGATTCTTATTATTATTCATCAGGTCAATTGCTTACTTATACTATAAAAGTAACAAATAACGGCGATGGTTTTGCCGATCAAGTTTCTGTTGTTGATGATTTAACGGCAATTATGGTGACTGATATTTATGGCAACTCTGTTCCCGCTTATTCTTATTGGACAGTTACAGCAAGCGCGGAGCATATTGATGGAACCCCTGCAAACTCAACAGATACAGGGCTCTCCGGATCTATTGTTTATCCCGATGTTTTAGATGTAAAAGCGACAATTGAACCAAAAACTACAATAACTTACACCATAAGTGCAAGAACAATTGCAACAGCAAATAGTACGATAACAAATGAGGTGATTGTTGATGGTAAAGCAATCGCAGATAGAGGATCTGTACCAAGAGATTTCAATGTTTCTATAAATAAATCGGTAAAAATTGATGGTGCAGCAACCTTTAGTGGAGAGCAAACGTCATATTCAAAGCCGGCAACAATAGTTACGTATCAACTTGTATTAAAAAATGAAAAATCAAATGGTTATGCTACTAATGTAAATATTGTAGATCCTATTTCGAGTGTTCAAGCGGATATATTAGAACCGGATAATACTCAAATTCCAGTATTTACTACTTGGACAATTGCAACGGAAAAAGAAGTAATTGATGCTTCTGGTTTGTCATCACAAGAAGAAGCAGAGCTTTTGGCTGCTACTGATGTAGGTATCGTCGAGAATAATAAAGACTTAAATACAACAGCACAAATCCCGCCGAATGTACGCATTATTTATACGATTACAGCACAGATTGACCGTACTGATGATAATAAAATTGTTTGGGGAAAGTTTAATAATATTGCCACAGTTTCTACACCAGATAATGGAAAGTCGAATAGTGATAATGCATGGGTTCATCCTAAAGATCCGGATGTATTGGTAACTAAAACAACGCCTAATGATGTGTTTAAAGTTGGAGAAACTGTCGAGTTCAATATTTATGTTTTCAATAAAGGAGCAGGTTATGCCAATGACGTAGATGTCAGTGATGATATTATTGGCATGGACGTATTTGAACCAGGTTGGACAATTCAAGCAAGTACAGAAGGACACCCTAAGAGTGGCAGTTATGCTGATATAAAGTCAACGTGGCCAGATGGTGGAAATATTCAATCTAAAGTTGATATTGATCCAAAAGAATCATCTGGTGATTATAATGGCATGGGCTATGTTGTTTATAAAGTCACTGGCACGGTTAAATCCGATTATGTGAAAGATGAAATATCAAATACGGTAGAAATCCATGATCCTGCTACAGGTACGGATCATTCATCAACGGCAGAAATAGGTAAAGGGGCCGTAACAGAAAAATTTAATATATCGATCTTAAAAACTTCAGATAAAGTGAAAGTAGTTCCTGGTGAAGATATTACCTATAGCATATCATTATTGAACAACAGTACGACGATAACGGCAAAAAGGCTGACTGTTGCCGATTTAATGACTCAAATAAAATCGGTATTAGCAAACGATAAAGATGATCATTTTGAAAATGATGTAAACCAGTCTCCCTTTGACTATTGGCAAATAAAACTTGATGGTGAGGCCTCTTTTGGCCCTCAAAATACGGATGATTTTATTTATCCAGCAATAGGGTCATCTGATGTATTAGAGCTTGCACCACAAGAAGTAAAAACCTTTCAAATTAAGGCTAGGGTTAAAGATAATTACGTTGGTACGGTAATGTCAGGCTCATTAACGAATTTACTGCCTAATGATGCTTATGTTTATCGTGATTTTGGAGAAGTGACAGAACAATCTCATATTTCACATCATGAAAATGAAATTACTTGGAATGGTGCTGATACCATTAGACAGGTGTTGGTTAATGGTTCTCCTAATCAGTATTACAGCCCTGGTGATGAATTAACTTATACCATCAAAGTGCTTTCTAAAACGGGTTACTTAAATAACCATAAAGTATCTGAGGATATTTTAGGTTTGAACGTTCTACTTATGGACGGTACTTCAGAAAACCCATTCACAAACGTATTCTCTGTTGATGTAATTAAAGATGATGCTAATGGTGGTCGTGGTACTACGGATGGTACCCTCGACGGAACGGTTGAAAATAATAAAAATATTAATACCACAATAGATGTAGCCGGTGGTGATTATGTTTTATATACAGTAAAAGGTATTGTTCGTGATGATGCCGTAGGTGATATTGATATTGGTGGTATAACGATTCGACCAAATGAGTTTCATTTAACCTTCTCTAAAGAAGTTGATGAGATTAACTATAAACCGGGAGAACCTCTAACTTACCATTTGCTTATTACTAATGACGGAAAAGGTAATGCTTACGATATTCCTGTACTTGATGAAATATCAAAAGTTCAGGTTGAGCTTGTCGATGGTAATTTAGGCCCTGCATTTATGTCTGGTTGGACAATAAACCCAGTTGTCACTGGTGGTTCTACTGGAGGTAATGCCCAAGTAGGTACGGTAACAGATGGAAAAGACATTAATACAAGAGCATCTATCCCAGCAGGTGCGACCATTGATTATGTCGTGACTACAACCGTAAACCCTAAAGCTGTTGGGGATATTATTAACATATTATCAGTTAATGGTGACCGAGTGAGTGCCATATCTAAGCCTGATGCTCAAAAATTTGATTATTCAAAAGCCATTTTAGCTTATTACGATACTGATGGTGTTACTAAGTTGAGCTCTGGTTTAGCTGGCTATAAACCGGGGGGATTTGTTGAATATCAAATTGAAATTATTAATGACAATGAAGTGCATTTAGATAATGTTGCGATTACTGACAGGATTCAATCAGTAACAACAGATTGTTATTACCCCAATACAGGTAGTGTACAGACATGTCCTGCTTTTGATCGTTGGGAAATCATAACGGAAACGGATAGAAGTCCAATATCTAATCCGGGAATCGTTAAAGATAACGAGAATATTGACACAACCTTTGATCTAGCTGCAAAAAGTGCCACTCCATTAGGCTCGTTTGTTAGGTATAAAATAAAAGCTCATATAGTAGAGAAGGCTGTTGGCGAGTTTAAAAATGAAGCGCTCATCGCGGGCCGGTTTCATGTGAGTTCTGATCGTTCCGTTATGCTACCTTCGGTCATTAAGAAAACACATAAAGCCTATTCAGATAGCAGCTTTAGTGCTGTTAAAACGACTTATAATCACCAAGTTGATGATCAGAAAGTTTATTATCACTTACGTTTAGAGAATAATGGTGATGGTACTGAGTATGGCAAATCGTTGGTTGAGAAGTTCTCAGAATTAAAAGTGAGATTAGCACAAACGGCTTTAGGCCAAGGTGATAACGAGAAAGGTATCGTATATCAACCAAACGGTTGGAGTGTTACAGCGACAACTTCAGGCGAATCGATGACTTCTATTGGTTCCTATGTTGGTGGTGTTAATGCAGATATTGATTTGGCTTATGTGTCTATTGCACCTAATGGATGGATCGACTTCGTAATGGAATCACAAATTCGTGACGATAGCTTAGATGCCATTCAAATTAAGCCTTTATATAATGGCAGTGGTTTTTCAAAATCACATATTAATTCAGACCCTAGTGGACTGGAAGTTACTAAAAAGATCATATCAATTGCAGGCAATTCTTATAGTAGCGGTGACACTTATAAGCCGGGTGACAGTGTAGAATATCAATTTGTTGTAAAAAACATTCAACCTGTTTGGCGTGATAATACGATCATTCAAGATTTACTTTCTGAATTAAAAGTAGAAGTTATTGGTGGGGCGATAGAGCCTGCATTAATCAACACCAATATTACGGATGTAGTAACAACAGGTTTGGATGCTGATATTGATACAAAGCCTTTAGATTACGATCCTAAAGATGATCTTGATATTAAAGCGTCAGATGGCTTAGATATTGCTCCAATGGAAGAGATTACTTTTACCATTACTGGTGATATTCGTGAAGATGCTGTTGGGGTTGTTGACGCCAATACGGCAATAGGTGGTAATAACACAGTTACAACAGATCCTATTCCACCAGTAGCACCTTTATTAGTATTTGAAAAAACAGTGATTAACACAACATCAGACAGTAATACGTGTTCATTTCCGTCAACGACTGGCAGTGGGTGTCAATACAACCCAAGCGGACAAGTGACTTATGAAGTCATGGTGCGAAATGACGGTGAAGGTACTGCTAATGATATCGTAATAAAAGATTTAGTTAGCGCTTTAAAAACTTCAGATGGTATCGATGCATTTACATCAAGTAATGTGCATCTTATTGAGCAGCCAGATCCTTCTCGATTTTCTATATCTGGACAATATGATGGTTCATCTGATTTAAACGCAACGTTTGATTTAATGTCTGGGGACAGCCTGAAGTTTGAGATATCAGGAGCGGTGTCAAATAATGCTACAGGGTCAATAGTAAATACCGCTCAGATAGATGGTGTAAATTCTAATGATGTAACATTGGCAGCGGGCACGGCTAAGATAGTTGCCATGAAAGCCTCTGATATCAGCACTTATTCACCAGGGCAGCCAATTAAATACACTATTCGAGTATTAAATAAATCTGATACCAACACTGAAGTTACGGTTGTTGATTCTATCTCTACATTTATGGTTGAAACAGCAGACGGCTCTATGCAACCAGCTTTAGGGTCATGGTCAATCACTTCACGTGTAATTTCTGATGGTGATCATGATTCATCTCCGAGTTATACCGATATCAGTAGCTTACCAACAAGTGGAGACATTAATTCTGTTATAAAAATGGCAGCAAGAAATACTGATTCAACCATGACAGAAGTTGAGATTGTTATTGATGGTGTGATCAGAAAAGATGCGATTGGCCAGTTTACAAACACGGTAACTGTCAACGGAGCAAAGTATCAAGTTGATGTCGGCTATATTGTTCCAGAAAAGGGGGAGTTATCCGTAACAAAAACTGCATCTAAAATTCCGGCTACTTATGTTCCTGGGGAGACAATTGGGTTTGATGTTCAAGTTGAGAATACAGGTGGTGGCTATGTAACTAATGCCAATATTAGCGATCTAAGTAAATCAATAAAAACTGATTTTGCAGGCCAAGCCAGAGAAGGACGCGCATTTGAACAGTGGGACATTACTGATGTATCAGTTATTGGAGCGGAACCGTCATTATCACAAATGGTAGCAGGCAGTGAAGTTACAGGGACTGATGGCTATGAGGTTAATTACAATATCGCACCATCACATATCATCAATCTGCATCTAGAAGGAAAAGTAAACGATGATGCAATGGGGGATATTACTAATATTGTTAATGTTACAGATGTTGAAAACAAAATAAAAAGAGCAGAAGCTACTTATACACCGGAAAAAGCATCATTAACGGTAACGAAAGTAGTAGATAAACCAATCTATGAAGCTGGTGATACATTAACGTATACCATTAAAGTGACAAATACGACTGCAGCATGGGCCAAAGATGTCCAGATTAGTGATTTTGTATCTACAATTGAAAGCCCAACAATCGATGGAAATACATTAACTGCATTTGATCCCGCTTCTATTAGTATTTCTGGAAGTTCATTAACCGGGCATACGGTTATCCCAACGATTACTTCCGGTGACATTAATGGAATGATTGAGATTGCTCCAAACGATGAGTTGGAAATTAACATTAGCGGTAAGCTACTACCAATGATTCACGGTGAAGTTAAAAATACAGTTACCGTTGAACTGGATGGTGTTACTCAAACCGCAGAAGCGATTAGCCTTCCTATTATTCCAGTCGTTACTTTACTAAAAGAAGCGCCGGTTGAGACCTATGTTCCAGGTGAAACATCAGATTTTGTTATTACCGTGACCAATGGCACCAATGGCTTTGCCGACGACATTAAATTAGACGACATCATTTCAGCTTTAACTGTAGAAACGATAGATGGCATACAAGAGCAAGCATTCAGCCATTGGGTTCTAGATGTTGAAGCGAATGATTCTGATACCGTTATAACACGAACCAGTTCGACGATTAATGAAGATATTCAGGTCAATATTGATCTCGCTCCGCTTGATACCGTGACATTTACAGTTAGCGGAGAGGTGAATGTAAAAGCCACTGGTGTTATAAAAAATACCGCCACAATGGAATTTAATGGCATAACAGTAACGGATGATGCCGAATTAAAACCTGCAGCACAAAATGTCTCTTTTATTAAAACAGTAAAAGATGGGTCTCAAGAGGCGAAATACATTGCAGGAGAAGAAGCAGAATTTCATATTACTTTAGTAAATAATGCAGCTAGCTTTGCTCAAAATATACAGATCATCGACATCATTAGTGACCTACAAGTAACGACAATCTTAGGTGCAACTGAAGATGCGTTTAGTTCATGGGATATTAACTATGACATACAAAATGATAAATACAGCACAACAACAATTGATCCACTGCCGCTAGGGAAAGATATCGATGTTACTGTTGATTTAGCACCAAATGCGACAATTGATTTTATTGTTAAAGGCATTGTAAATTCCAATGCTCTGGGCGACATCTCGAATACAGCAAGTATGGATGATGGCGTAACAACGATAGACTCAACTGCCGTGTTAAAGCCAGAAGAAGTGGTTTTAATGGTGAAAAAAATCGCAGATAAAGCAGAATACACAAATGATGACGACGAAATTACCTTTACACTAGGTGTTACGAATCGAGGCTCAGCAGATGTATCCGGAGTACGCTTAGTTGATGAAATTTCAGCGCTTCAAGGGGCTAATGGTAACCCACTATTTACTGAGTGGACGGCAAAAGTTATTGAGTTTCCGGGGTCAGCAGTTATCGAAACCCAAGATTCGATAGATCTTAACTCAACACAGACTCTAAAAGCTTATGAAGGTAATGCTTTTGAAATTATCGTTGTCGGTAAAATAGGTAAAGGACTTGATGATGATATTACTAACACTTTTACGGTGACCACACCAAGTGGAATAACAGCAGAAGACAGCGTCACAATACACGTTAAGAAGTTTGCAGATAATGAAGGTGAACTTCAAGTAACTAAAAGAGCACTTAAAGACAGCGCTCAAGTAGGTGATGTTATTGAGTATGAAGTGATTATTGAAAATCACAATGAAGCCGAATTTAAAGGCGTTAAACTAGAAGATAGATACCCATCAGGTTTCCAATACCTTGAAGGTTCGACTGAAATTACTAACAGTGGTCCAGATGGCGAATTTGATACATTTGATGATGTATTTACCAACCAAGACCCAAGCATCACCAGCGTTTTAACATTCAATATTGGCGATATGTTGGCGTATGGTTCAAGCGGTTCAACAATTCAAGAGAAAGTTCGTGTTCGATACTTATTGCGAGTCACGGTAGGTGCCACATTTGGCAGTTATGTGAATACGGCTTATGCCATGACACCGGCAGAAGGAATGACAAGCGGACCATTAGAAATTAAATCAAACATGAGTAGCGCAACGGTTGAAATAACCCCTGATAAGCTATTTGATACCGCTTCAATTATCGGGAAAGTGTTTGAAGATCATAATGGTGATGGTTACCAAGCAGAAGCCACTGCATTTGATATTACGATCACTGCTGATATTCCGTCATCCGTTTATGTCGTGAATTCAACGACTTTAGAAATTCAAGGCCAAGAAGAGGCGCTTACTGAAAAAGAAGTAGCACCAATAAATAAAAGTATTGTTATTGACCATTTATTTGGGCTTTCTAGAAACAGAACCTTACCTGAAGGCAATAAAGCGGTACTTCAATTTGCAACCACCACTCGAGATAAGTTTGATTTTACGGTAACGACTGAAGATGGCACTCATATACTGTTCAAAAAAGATGATTCAGTGATCACAAGCCATACCGATGAGCGTCAAGAGGGCCTAACCGGAGAAAATCTGAACATCACTCGAAATCTCTATAAAGATGGCTCTTATTATTTATGGGAAATTATCATAGAGAATATGGGGTTATATGAAGATGGTATTCCTGGCGTTAGGCTACTTACGGTTGAAGGTATTATTATTGAAACGGATCAATATGGTCGCTATCACGTGCCAGATCAGTGGGTATTGGATAAAAAAGGCAAACAATTCCTTGTAAAGGTTGATAGTGATTCATTGCCAACAGGCATGACCGTTATCAGTGAAAACCCAAAGGTGTTACGTATAACACCGCACGCACTGACAAAATTTAATTTCAGTATTCAAAGCAAAGATGAAAAATAACTCAATATAAAAATAAGAATAGAAGTTATTAGGAGATATATGAACGTATTTAAAAAGAGTCAGTTAACGGTGTGCGTGTTATCCGCATTACCTATAATGGTGCTCGCAAAAAATACCGACAATTTACAGCAGTTGGATTCAGACAGTATGGGTATTTCAGTAGATGCCCATGAACAAACAGACAGCTCTCGCATCTATTTAGAGGAAGGGGCTATTTGGGCAAGTCGTGATATCACTAAATTTGATCCAGTATTGGATTTAAGCGTTAACGATGAAGTTGAAATTTCGGATGGCAGTTTAGTTAATTCAGTGAATTTTTCAGTTAACACAAACTACAGTTATTACATAAAAACGTGGCAGCTAGAAGTATATCGAGGCGCTGATCGCCATTTGTCAGAGCCTTTAGTGATAAAAAAAGGTGATACTTTAGCCAATAGCACCGATATTGAATGGGATGGTTCTACGGATGTGGATTATCAATTTAAGCTTGGCGAGCAATTATTGTTTAGACTTAAAGTGTGGGATAAAGATGGCAATATGGATGTTACCACTATTGGTGTGGTTGATTTAGTTCGTCCAGATAAAGATTTGTCGATAGATAAGAATGAAAATGATGAAGATAATGGTCGTCATTTTGGGAAGTCGACCCTAATGCGTCATAACATTCCAACCTCATCAGGATTGGCTAAATTTATTGGTACAGGACTAGATGGTGTTGATAAAGTTATTATTGGAGAAGATGAGTTTGATGTTACAGAAGGAAAACTTTACGCCGAAATATTCTTACCAACTGACGCTTATCGATTTCCTACGACGGTCGTATTTGACTCTGGTGAAGAGCGTCGTTTTTCATTGTACGCACGAATTCCTGACACCTACTATGCGCAAGCAGGTCTAGCTGATTTTTATGTCGGTGCAAATCGTGTTGGTGGTAGTGCTGGAGCACTAGAGGTTAATGACCAGTATGCTAAAGATATCTATAACCAAGGGCGTCTCGCCTATTTCGGGCAAGGTAAATTTGGAGATAAACTGCGCGTTGTTGCCCATGTCGATACTAAAGAAAGTGCCGTAAAAGACATGTTTAAAAATCCATTTGCAGCCAATGACAGTTCAACTGTTTTTGATATTGTCGATGGAGATGATGAGATGATGTATGGCAACTATGGCGATGGTGCGAATATCCAAAAAGTTGTCAATACCAAAGGTAAAGTGTATTTGGATGTTCAATATGATAAATCTCAATACCTATGGGGTAACTTTAATACAGGAATAACAGGAACAGATAACGGTGATTACAATCGAAGCCTTTATGGTTTTAGAGGGGATTATCGAACAAGAGAAACCACTATATATGGTGAAGACCGCTTAAATATTGTTGGTTTTGCATCACAAGCTGATTCTTTGTACTCACATGATGAATTTTTAGGTACTGGTGGTTCACTGTATTTCCTACAGCATGGTGAAGTACTTCCAGGCAGTGATAAAGTCATGATAAAAGTCATGAATAAAGACAGTGGTATTGTCGAGAAGGAACTTCCATTACAACCTGGTCGAGATTATGAAATTGATGAGTATCAAGGCCGAATTATTTTAACTCGTCCTTTATCTGATATTGTTTCAGACAGTTTTGGTTCGGTCATTGATGACTCTCCACGTGGTGGTTATGAGAATTACCTTTCAGTTGACTATGAATATGTTCCTCGCGGAAAAGATGCTCAAGATGCAATGGCTTATGGTGGCCGAGTTAAAGGTTGGGCGAACGATTATATTGGTATTGGTGCTACTTATATTACGGAAGAGAAAGACAGCCAAGATTACGAATTGTATTCAACAGACCTAACGCTTCGAGCAACAGAAGGTACCTATTTAAAAACGGAATTTGGTCATACGACAGGAACACAGGCAGACAGTAACTTTGTCTCTTTTGATGGCGGTTTGACTTTCACACCAATTTCATCAGGTAATACGGATGATCGTGAAGGTAATAATATACAAGTTCTTGGTGTAGCAAGTTTATATGACTTAGCGCCAGAATTATTTGGGGCAGTAGGTAATGACGTTAAAGCCTGGTACAAATCTAAAGATGCTGGTTACTCTTATGCAAGTCAAAGCGATGATTTAGAGCAAGAGTCTTACGGTACTGAAGTTCGCTTACAAGTGAGCGACCGTGTTCAAATATCTACACGTTTTACCTCGATGGAAGAGAAAGAGCTAGATGGCACCTTAGAAACAGACACAGAGCAAATTGAAGCTGAAGCGCAATTTTTGGTTACTGAACATATAAAACTGTCAGTGGCAGGTAAGCATATTCAAGAGCTGAATCAGCAAAAAGAATCAGGGACAGGATCACTGGCTGGAGCCAAAGCAGAATATTTGTGGGACAGCGAAAATAGCGTCTACATTAAGGGGCAAACTACTGTCGATGCGACGGATTCTTATGATGATAATGACAGCATCACTCTTGGTGCAGAAACCCGTGTTTTAGACGATTTAACGCTAGGTGGCGCGTATACCACGGGCAGTCGAGGTGATGCTGCAGAAGCAACGGTAAATTATGATGTAACTCAAGATTACTCGACTTATGTCACCTATATTGATGATAATTATCAAGACCAGAATAACGTTATTTTAGGTCAGAGAGCAGCATTAACACAAACCGTCGATTTCTATCAAGAAAACCAATTTGTTAATGAGAATAATGGCAAAGGGCGCATTGATTCGTTTGGCTTTGATAATGAATTTACCGATGATATAGATATTGGTATTGCTTATCAACAAGGCGAAATTGAATACAATAATGATCCAGATAATAGCATTACTGGCATTGTTTATCGTAAGGCAGTGAGCTTTAATGTTAGTTTCGATCTCGATGATGTCTTATTGAAAAATAAGATCGAATACCGCGTAGATGAAACTGAAGAAACGAATGAAAAAATAGAGCAGTGGGTAACAACCAATAGTTACACTCACCACTTAACGGAAGAATACACTGTATTTGGTAAGTTTAATTATTCTCGCTCTGAAAATGAAACAAACAATGAAATGTTAGCGCGATTTATTGAATCAAGCATCGGCTTAGCCTACCGTCCTATTTATAACGACAAACTTAATCTGTTAGCACGCTATACCTACTTAGTTGATTTTGATAATTTAAATCGAGACGTAGAATATTCTGATGAAGAAAGCCACATCATCGAAACAGAAGCAATTTATTCGTGGGATGCGCATTGGGACTTTGGTGCTAAATACGCTTATAAAGATAAATACGAACGTTTTGACCGAGCTTCTGGTGCTACTGTTGATGTCAACAGCCAAATTTATCTGACGGGTCTTAGCGCTTCTTATCGTATTATGAAAAATTGGGATGTCACTGGGCAATATCATTGGAAGGTTGATACACAATATGACGAAATGGAAGACGGCGCATTAATTTCATTTAATAAACACCTAACAGATAACTTTAAAATGGGTATTGGTTATAACTTCTCTCGTTTTGATGACAATTTAACGAATGATGATGATTATGATGCAAGAGGGGTCTTTATTAACCTCATTGGCAAAATTTAAAGGAAGAGAAGATGAATAGAAAAAAACAATTACTGGTTGGGTTAAGTCTTCTTTCTTTATTTGGGTGCAGCACAGACACCTATGTTAGCCAAGAGAATATTGATAAATACGATGAACGAGTTCAAAAGTTTTTAATCGCAGAGTGTTTAGTTCCTCAACGAGAAATTCAAATTGGGGTGGCAGAGCATTTTGAATTTGATCAATCAGAAGTCATGGAAGCTGATTTTCCGTCACTGAATCAGTTTGTTCGTGATATAGAAAAGCTAAAAGGGCGAGTTGCTATTGTTGGTCATACGGATTACCAAGGATCAGTAAAATACAATGAGCAGTTATCACTTAGACGAGCAGAATCTATAAAAGCGTATTTACTACAAAATCTTAATGCTGACAATTATGAGTGGGAAATAAAATACTACGGTGAGAAAAAACCATTAGTTGAGGGCAAAACGCTAGAAGCAAACGCCGCTAACCGTCGTGCTTTCTTAGTGTTTGAGCAAACTGTCGAAAAAGAGACAAACCCTGCTTGTTTACCACCAGAGCCAAAGCGTAAAGTTTATGTCACGATGGCATCTCACTTTGATTTTGATAAATCGATATTAAAAGAAAAAGATAAGATTGAGTTAGACAAGTTAGGGTTAAAGCTAGAAGGGTTAACTGGACGAATTTTGATTGCGGGGCATACAGATTATCAAGGTTCTGTAAGTTATAACGAGAAACTAGCTAGAGAACGTTCAATTGCGGTTCAAGAGTACTTAAAAACGAGAGTAGATCCAACGCAGTTTGTATGGGAAGTAAAATCGTTTGGTGAAAATGACCCGATTATTGAAGAGCACTCTTTGAAAGCCAATGCCGAAAACCGTCGTGCATTTGTTGTTTTTAAAGAAGGCCCATTACCTGAAGAGAAGATTGAATCGTTGACAGAGAAAGAGTGATTTTTTATTAAAGGCTTTTCTAAGTAGCACTTACCTTAGAAATAAAATAATTAGGGAAGGGCATTCATTTATACAATGGACGCCCTTATTAAGTTACGCGGTCACGGTTACTTCATAAGACCCGAATTTACGAATATTAATCACACCCGTATCAAACAGTAAATATTGACCTTTTATGCCATTTAATACGCCAGTAACTTCAGGATTTTTATCAAAGTTATGGCTGATAATTTTGGTTGGAAATTCATTGACTGGGAATGTGATATCAAGAATATTCTCATCTAATAGTTCAACAGAATCTTCACCGTGTTCAACTTGAATTTTAGCGATGGTTTCTTCAACTTGTGGTAATAACTCTAATGCCGCTTCTTTTAAGGCTAGAGGCTCATTATTGCCTTTTAGCAGAGTGCGCCAATTGGTTTTGTCAGCGATTAATTTTGCTAATTCAATTTCAACTAATCCTGAAATTAAACGGTTCTTAACTTTAGCTATCGGTAACCCTTGTGTTGCACCTTGGTCAATCCAGCGCGTCGGGATTTGAGTATGGCGAGTAATACCCACTTTTATGCTCGACGTATTTGAAAGATAAACATAGTGGTCCACAAAACAGTTATCTTCACCCCATTGTGGCTCACGACAAGTCCCTTCTGCAAAATGACAAGTTTCAGGCTTCATGATGCACATGTCACAGCTTGCCAGTTTTTTCATACAAACAAAACAGTGGCCTTGAGAGTAACTTTTCTTTGTTTTTTTACCGCAAGAACAACAGAAAATATTGCCCGTATGCGTTAGTGTTAGTGTTTTACCAATGAGTGCGTTGAGTTCGACTTCTTCTTCACCAACAGGTAGGCGATATTGAACCGCACCGTCAAGCAGTGATGCGCGCATTTTTGCTAATGTTCCAGTAATTTGAATGCTCATAGACTTTTCTACTTTTCTTATAATTTAAGTTAGTTTTTTTATGCGTTAAGACTTTCTATCTGTTTGTGCATATTGTAGCAAGATAAACGACACTTATGCTATACTCCGCCGCATTAGACCAGAATGACTGGTTACCCATCAACAATACTCGAAATTGGAGTGCAGCTTTTGCAATTTAAAGATTTAGGTTTAGATAATCGCCTATTAAAAAATCTCGCTCACCAGAACATCAAAAAACCGACAGAAATTCAGCGTAAAGCTGTCCCTGTTGCGATGGCAGGTAAAGACATTCTTGCATCATCAAAAACAGGTTCAGGTAAAACGTTAGCGTTTGTCTTGCCAATGCTTCATAAATCACTGAAATCAAAATCGTTCTCTAAGAATGATCCTCGTGCAGTGATCTTGGCACCAACGCGTGAATTAGCAAAACAAGTATACACACACCTACGTAGCATGTTAGGTGGGTTAAGTTATGACGCTACCCTAATTACGGGTGGTGAAAACTTCAATGACCAAGTAAATGCACTGCGTAAATTCCCTAAATTTATCGTAGCAACACCAGGTCGTTTGGCTGATCACCTAGAACATCAATCTTTGTTCTTGAATGGTCTTGAAACCTTAATCCTTGATGAAGCAGACCGTATGCTTGATCTAGGCTTTGCTGAGCATCTTCAGAAGATCCATAAAGCAGCGAATCACCGTCGTCGTCAAACATTAATGTTCTCTGCAACATTAGACCATGATGCAGTGACTCAGTTTGCTGGTAATATGCTTGATAATCCTAAGTTTGTTTCTGTTGGTTTATCAACAGATGAACATACTGATATTACACAAAGCTTTTACTTGTGTGATCATTTAGATCATAAACAAGCTTTATTAGACAAAATCATTGAGACGGAAAAATACTTCCAAATCATGATTTTCACAGCTACTCGCGCTGATACTGATCGTCTAACTGAACTACTTAATGAGCGTAAGCTTAAAGCAGTAGCGCTAAGTGGTGACATGAACCAAACCGCTCGTAATAACATCATGAGTCAGTTTGAGCGTCGTGCACACAAAATTCTAGTTACGACGGACGTTGCTTCTCGTGGTTTAGATTTAACTAGCGTAACTCACGTTATCAACTTCGATATGCCAAAACATATGGAAGAATACGTTCACCGTGTTGGTCGTACTGGTCGTGCCGGCAAAAAAGGGACGGCAATTTCTTTAGTAGGACCAAAAGACTGGGAAAGCTTTAAGCGTATAGAAAACTTCCTGCAGAAAGAATTAACGTTCTCTGTATTTGAAGATCTAAAAGGCAAATTTAAAGGTCTTGTACCTAAGAAGAAACGTACGTTTGTTAAGAAAGGCGACGCTAAGAAAACGACAGCGAAACATGGTTCTCACAAACCAAAAACAGCTAAGAAGCGTGATAACTCATTCCACACCAATGTAGCTGTGGGTGATCAAGTGTTTATGCCGAAGAAAAAATCAAAGACGTTGATTGTTGATGACGAGTAAGACTGATTTTTAAGTCTTTTTGTTTAAGAGAATAAAGTTTAAGACAATAAAAATGCCAAGTGAGTTATCTCACTTGGCATTTTTTATATTAAGTTATGCAGAATATAAGACTATAAATATTCACATAGATAAGCAGTTTCAAGGCTTACTTTTACATCAAAAGATGAATTACCTTCAACTGAGAAATCTTCACCAGAAACAAAAGTAACCCAATCAATATCGGTTGTACGTTTGATTTCAAGTGAGCCGCTGATAACTGTCATTTTCTCTGCAGCATTCGTTCCAAAAGTATAGTTACCAGGTAACATAACTCCAACAGAAATAGCATTGCCATTTTGGTCAAAACCGATAGATTTTACTTTGTCTTCAAAATAACTGTTTACACTTAGCATGATATAACCTTGTAATTAAAATCTATTAAACAATAGGTTATTAAAAGTGTTATTACAACAAATTATTGATGTAACGTTTATTTAACATAGCCTAGTGATTGAATTGTAGACGATGAATCATCCGAATTGATGTAAGTGATAAAATCTTTTGATTGTTGTGATAGCTGCTTGTTTTTGTACACAAATAAGAAAGGACGAGATAATGGGTATTTGTGTTCAATAATTGCTTTAGGTGATGGTAATACATTATCAATTTTAACAATTTGTAATTGAGCAAGATCACCAATAGACCCAGCAGAGACATAACCTATCGCGTGAGGGTTTCTAGCAACAATACTTTTCACCATGCTCGTACCATTTACCACAATCGCACTTGAACTAATATCTGACACCGTAAAAGAATTGATTTCTTTAGTTAATCCTAAGTTCTTTTCAAATGAGAAACGGGAGCCAGAAGCCAGTTCTCTTGTAATCACTGCTATTTTCTTATCTGCACCACCGACTTCTTTCCAATTTTTGATGTCGCCATGATAAATTTTCCAAATATTGTCGGCAGACAAACTAGTAATTTTATTTTCAGGGTGAACAACAACAGCAATCGCATCATACGCAATAATCGTTGAGCTTAATGTTTCTTTTTCTTTATTGGAGAGTTGGCGAGAGCTAATTGCTAAATTTACCGTGTTATCAACCAGTAATTTAATACCAGCACTAGAACCAATGCTTTGTAAATCAATTTGAACTTGATTGGTATTATTGTATTTTTCAATAAAGGGTTCGAGTAGGTTAGAGACAGAAGTAGACCCGGCAATAACAGTATTCGAGTTTGCAGAATAAACAGATGAACAAAAAAGTAACCCTGTAACAAAAGTAGTGTAACTAAGCGCTTTTAACATAACCTAAATCCATAATGAAAAAAGGCATGATAAAGTGACAGTGTTACACCAATGTGACAGTTATGAGTGAATTGATTCTCTAAATTCTTTTGGTGTTAACCCATGAATAGATTTAAAGGTCGTGCTAAAGTGCGCCGCAGTTTTGAATCCCGTTTCATAAGCGATTTCGGTGATTGTTTTACGAGTGACTCTTAACTGAGTGGCTGCGTAATTGATGCGTTTTACTTTGACCAGATGAGCAAAAGAGAGCTTATCGGATTGTAATTTTCGCTTAAGTGTCGAGGATGACATACCTAGTTTAGGTGCAACCGTATCAATAGTAAGATCTGTTGAGATATTTTGTTCTACATAACGAATTAACTGTTGTGAGGTTGTCAGTACAGAGATTCGATGAATGAAAGCGATAAGATCTGGGAACTGATTAACCATTTCACTTAAGAGAGCCAGAATTAAAAATTCAACCGAAGCATCACAGGTATTATTTGATGATTGCTCTTTGATTAAGTTTAATAGTTTTACAATTGAGGTATCTTCAGGCGTAAAAATGAAGGACTCTCTAGCCGATGCTTGATAGCTTGTACTATTGGTATAAGTGATAAATTTTTGAAAAATAGAAACGTCAAATATTAAGGATTCTGCTTCAAAATTACCGCTTGTATTGATCATTTTTACATTAGAAATGTCACCAGAACTGTAAAGAAGAAAGTCACCAGCGTTGAGAATGATGTCTTCTCCTGACTTATCTCGATAGTGGAACTGACCAGATTTTACAATGTATACGCCATTGCGCTCTACAGGGTAACGGTCAGACTTACGTCTCGTTTGTGTATTGAACTGGCGTAACTCAGCTGGGGGCATAATGATTTCCTCTTATTTTTCTAGATTTAGTGTAAACTTACCTATTGAAAAATCAAGAGTATAGCCTCAAACTCTCAACATTTGAGTTCATACTAAGACTTGTATCAATTTAATGAGCGGTGCGTTATGGGTAGTCCACGTTTACGAAAGCAATTTGAAAAATTATATCAGCATTATCATCAAAGCACTTCAGGTGTTCAGATTGATGATATTGCTGATTTATTGTGCTGTACCCGTCGGAATACTCGAATGGTGCTCAAAAAAATGTCTGAGGAACAGTGGATAATATGGAGTCCAGCGGTTGGGAGAGGAAAAAGTTCAATACTTGAATTTACCTCAAGCCCTGAAACCGTATATGCACTACTTGCTCGAAAAAGCGTAGAAGAAGGGAAGCTTGATGTCGCTTTAGATATCCTAGAAGGTAATCAAGACGCCTTGTTAGATCTTATCCATAATGTGTTAGGTGTTTCCCATGAAAAGGGCAAGCACGTTGTTAAACTGCCTTATTATCGACCTCTTAAAATTCTAAATCCAGTCATGGCAATAAGGCGCTCAGAGCAGCATCTTGTGCAGCAGATATTTAATGGATTAACACAATGGAACAAAAGAGGAGAGGTTGAAGGGGACATTGCTCATCACTGGGAAATGATCACTCCACAACATTGGCGTTTCTACCTACGACCAAGCATAAGTTTTCATGATGGTAAACTCTTAACCTTTGAAGACATTAAAGCGACCTTTTTAGCCCTTACTCCCAATTTTGTGTTTAATCATATTAATGACATATCCAGTCCAAGTCTTAACGTCATTGATTTTATATTAGACAAAAATGATCATTGTTTGCCGTCGAAACTTGCACAGTTTAACGCCAAAATCATTCCAGCATTAGCACATAATACACAAGAGTTTAACCGACTTCCTATTGGAACTGGACCGTATAAAATAAGTGAAAATACGGATAAAAAATTGATCCTCGTTGCTAATGAACATTATTTTGGTTACCGACCTTTAATTGATTCCGTTGAAGTGTGGGTTTTACCTGATATTGCGCCGATTCAATTGAAACTTGGTCTTGAAGTTTATGATGCGACTGAATTATCACCTATCTCTTATGGTGAAAAAGTCGATGTAGATAGAGGGTGTAGCTATATTCTATTTAATAGAAGAACGGGGATCACCACCGATAAAAATTGGCTTTCGTACTTAACTCAAACCATCACACCTTTACTGCTGTTAAATGAGCTACAAAACTCAAATATGAATGGCATTGGTTTATTTAATGCGTATGGATTATTACCAGGATTACAGCATTGTTTAAATAGACCTAGAGCAGAGTATGACTTACCAGAGAAAGGCAGTGTCGTAAATTTGGGCTATGAGAAAGAACATCCTCTTTACCCACTGTTAGGTAAAATCATCAAACAACGATTAGCTCAAGATGGAATTATTTTGAAGGTGCACCCATTAGATACGCTTGAGCTGCTTGATGATGAGAAAACGGCCAATATTGATATTTGGTTAAGAGGCATGAGTTTAGGGACGCAGTGCCCAGAGGCGTTATTGTCGTGGCTTTTTGCATTTGATGAAATTGAGCGTGTTATGCCAATCGTTGAATTTGAGTGCATCACAGCATTAATAGAAGAATGGCAATCAACCTCTCAGAGACATTTTCCAGTGAATGAAATCTGTCGATTCTTAGTAGATAGCGGTCAAATAACCCCACTGTTTCATGGCTGGATGGGGATAAGTGAAGACGCGAACAATAGCATTCAGAATGCATCTTGTAATGGATTAGGTTGGTTTGATTTCGATACGGTTTGGATAAAACCAGATCTTAAATCGTAGAGTCAGGCCGAAGTCAGTGTTATTTAAAGAGCCATTATTCTAAACTTAATGGCTCTAGTTATTGTCTTATTCGTTATGAATATTAACCATTAGGTTTTAAATATAGAACGTTCGAATCGCTTGAGCTAACTTAGCTTTGGTATCTGAAGTGATAGGACAAGGAGAGTCTTCAGGTAAGACGTTAATTAATTCCGCGATAAGGCCATTTATAGGCACAGGTGAGACACCTTGCCATTCTTCAAGTAAATCTCTGTTTATATGCGATGGTATAGAACCTAGGGTGCCAATATCATTTTGATTGTGAACCAATAGACCGGCAGTGGTTCCTTTGTCTAACGTCAGAACTTGATAGAAGTATAACGTGTGATAATCCAATTGTTGTTGTAACTGAGCATCAGTGGCTTGAGGTAAGTTAATTAAGTGCGAACTTAAAATGTGAGCATAGGTATCAATTACTTTTGTCACAAATTGTTTAGCAAAAATAGCCCCATCTTCTTCTACTGGATTAAACCCTTCTAAATAAAAATGACTTACACCTCTGCGTTTATTTAATGCAGGAATAGCAAAATAGTCATTACCAAGTTTTGTACCTTGTGCATAGTAGCTTTTCGCTGCAACTTTCAAGGTTTGATCAAAGTACTCTTTATCATCTTTATCAAAATGAGAAGGGTTTAGATCAGCCATAATGCGCCAATAACTTGAACCGTCTTTTAGCGTCGTCCAACTAAAATGCATATGGATTGATGGTAATAACGGATGCGCTGGATGAATAATTGTAGATAGGGCGGTTGCGCTATCGTATGACTTTTCTGGTTGATCTTCGTAATGGATTTGTGAAACGTTGATAGAGGCGCGATTAAATAGCCCACCTTCAAGTGCTTCAAAGCGCTTGCCACCACCGTGAACCCCTTCATCACGCAACCAATCTACGGGAATAAATTCAGTTGGGATAGAATGCAAATCACTGACTTTTGTAAGTTCAGTTTTAAAGTAGGATTGCACTTCAGAAAGTAAGTTTAGAACGTGTTTCGCTTGTGCATTTTGAGCGTAAATTCGCATGAGAAGACCTGTAGATAACAAAAAATCAAAAAGACGGAAAAATCGAATTAATTGAGTGTAAAATAAAGTACTTATAGATAGCAACTAGGGAACTTGAAATTAGAGATGGCAAAACCAAATAAAAAGGGCCCCACTAAAACGGTACAAATCTACTGTTCAAAATGCAGAACGCTACTGTATAAATACAGAAAAGGGGGCAAAGGTGCTTTGGTTAAATGCTTTATAGAACGAATCGTAGAAGATCACACGGTCACTCCTTGTGTATGTCCTGAGTGTAATAGTGTATTTGCACGAGAAGCTTTAGTTAGAGGAACTCCTGCTTTTAAGATGATAGGCGGAAAAGTGATGATGAAATGATTGAAATTATTCGTATTCGAACCTAATTGTAATATACTGATTAAATTGATCTTTATTAAATCATTTTCACAAGGACTTTCTGTTGATAAATAAGCGTTTTTTACTTCCATTTTTATTGCTAACTAGTTTCTCATCACACGCGGTGAGTTTAGCTTCAAAAATTGATAGCTTTAAAAATTCGTTTAAAAAAGAGCAAGCTGTCGAAATATATGACATTCGCTTGATACAAAAAGAATATCCAACGGTATTATTATCCCCAGATACCTTGTTGCCACAAACAGCATCATATCCTTATAAGCAATTACAAAAATTATATAAAAGTGCACAAACCTGTTCTGGTCCATGGCCTGTAAGCCCTGCGGTAGGCGAGCCCTTGGTCATTGTTCGTGCGCTTTGTAAAGGGTTCACCCTTCCAGCAAGTTGGTTTGCACGCTCTGGCATGATTCACCCTGGTGGTGGTTCTTATGCATATCGTTATGCTCAAGCTTTTCCTGAACGCACAGATCAGTTAGCTACGTATATGCATATTAAAGAACGTAAAAGAGCAGAGGAAGGAACGTTATTACACCATTTACAAATGATGGATGATAATGAAATACGCGCGATTATTAGTGGTTCAGATACCATTATTGCCGATAAACTGCTTTGGTTAAGAAAAGGAAGCCGTTACTATTTATATCCAATGGAATTAAAGCGTAAAAATTTGGATAAATATGACCTAGAAATGTCGGTTTTTCAGCAAGGAGATAGTTGCTATGTTAAAAATGGTAATGTTTGCTGGCTGGAAGAAAGTAACTCAAAAACGCTCTCATTTGTTGTTCTATTTCTCGTATTCGCTAACCTTTGTTTAGCTATTGGTTGGGGGATATCACGATGGAACGGTAAGCGCCGGGACATGAAAAGTCGAATGTTAGTTCTGCAAATATTAACGCATGAATTACGCACACCGATTGCCAGTTTAGGGCTGACCGTTGAAGGTTTCAGGCGACAGTTTGAATCTTTGCCGGAATCGCTATATGACGAGTTTAGACGCCTATGTGAAGATTCAAGGCGTTTACGCCAATTAGCTGAAGCGAGTAAAGATTATCTGCAATCGGAAGATAAAGGATTTTCAACGGAGTGGATCCCCTCTGTAGAGGAATGGTTAAGCTATCGCTGTATGGAGTACAGTCAGCCCGTTGAATTTAAACTAAGTAAAGACTCTGCAGTTAAGGTTAATATTTATTGGCTTGGTAACTGTATAGATAATCTAATTAGTAATGCTCATAAATACGGTATCCAACCGGTTATATTGAATGTTATTGTAGAACATAAAAAATTAAGAATTGAAGTCATTGATGGCGGACAATTAACAAAAGCAAATTGGAAAGAATTAAAAACGCCTTTTGTTAGTGAAGCAGGTTTAGGTTTAGGCTTAACCATTGTCGAATCAATGATAAAAAGAATGGGAGGCACCATGACACTTCAGGGGCCACCAACAACATTTATATTGGAGATACCTTGTGAAACAGACAATCCTACTTGTTGAAGACGATAAAAACTTAGCTGATGGCTTAATTGTAAGTTTAGAAGAGGCGGGTTATCACTGTCTACATTCTGAAAACGCAGCGAACGTATCGGGTTTATGGCCAGATGCTGATATAGTGATCCTTGATCGTCAGTTACCAGAAGGAGATTCATTAACTTGGTTACCTCAATGGAAACAAATTAAAGACGTACCAGTCATTCTATTAACGGCGTTGGTGTCGATAAGAGATAAAGTGACAGGATTAGATTCCGGAGCAAATGATTATTTAACAAAACCATTTGCAGAGGCAGAACTGCTTGCGAGATTACGTGCGCATTTACGCTCACCAGAATCAGACGAAGTAAAAACTCAGCTTACGGTTGGGCAGTTAACAATTGATACATCGACAAGAGATGTTATTAACTCGGGTGAAAACGTAATTTTAACTCGAACAGAGTTTGATTTATTACTGTTCTTAGCATCGAACTTAGGTAAAGTATTTACTCGTGACGAATTACTTGATCAGGTTTGGGGGTATAATCACTTTCCAACGACCCGTACTGTTGATACGCATATTTTGCAACTCCGTCAAAAGATTGTAGGGATTGAAATTGAAACCCTACGTGGCGTCGGCTATAAAATGAAAGCTTAACTCTTATGATATTTAAACGAAAAATTGCCACCATTATCGGTTTTTTTTGTTTAGTGTGTGGCACTACAACAAGCGCAGCAGAATGGTTTAATGAACAATCTGCGCTTTTTAGTGCCCATAAACAATTTCTTGAGGGCGATCCATTAAAGGGATTTCAAACCTCTATAGAAGTACTACAAAGTACAAATGAAAAGAGTATTGTACAGAATATTGATAAGTTGATTAGCTCTGCGGTTTCAAACGATTGTGGGCGAGATTTTTCAACCGTAGGTGTACCTAGTTGGTTGAATTCTTTAAGTATTCAACGAATGATTATCCAAAGTCCAGGTCGCTTGCATCATCGCTTGATGGTTCAATTTGATACAAAGAAAAGCATCGCTAACTTAGCTTTTACTAAATGGCCAGATCAAGAACAGCTAACAAATCCATCGATTAAAACAATACCGACTCAAGATGAGAGTGTAACTCAATACATCTATGCAAGTGAGTCATTGAATAATCGAGTTAAAAATGGATTATATAAGTTAACAATCACTGCCGATGATACTAATAAAACTCAATGGGAATCATGGATAATTTTAACAACACCGAAAACCGAAATGGCGGTCTCGTGGTTAGGTAAAGAAAAGTGGAAAACAGTGCAAACGGGTTTACTAAAGTCCAATTGTCCTTTACCGGAAATGTCTATTGGCGTTTATGATCATCAAGACAGTGAATACATCAAATTATGGGAGGAGTCGTATGAAGAAAATTTCCCTCAAAGCCTCCCACCGACGAATGTATTACCTGGCAGTTATATCTTAAGCGTTTCGTTTAATCACAAACGTTTTCAAGGGCCCATTTCAATTCAAGAAATACAAGCAATAACTAAAGTCATCAATTTTGATACCATCGAAAATGTAGAGAGTAACTGATGTTAGATTTACCAACGTTAACCCATGAAGAGCAACAACAAGCGGTTGAAAAGATTCAAGAATTAATGCGTCAAGGCGTAAGCAGTGGTGAAGCAATTAAGATGATCTCTGATCAAATCCGTGCTGAACTAGCAGAGAAAGCAAAAAAATAATGATAAGCCGAGATCATATGATCTCGGCTTATCTTTGCGTTATCCATTCAAATTTCACCTACTTACCTCCCGTATATCATTAAAATCAATTAAAGCGTAAATTTACCTAAAGTTAGTTTTTATTAAGCCGATACTTTATTTAAGTATTTCTATTAGGTTTATAAAGATGAAACAGTGGTTAAAAGTTAGTTTACTTTCTTGTGCAGTATTAACGTCAACTCAGTCACTCGCAACTAACTACAGTGTAGATGGTCGTATTGATGCTATGGGTGGTGCAGGTACCGCCGCTGCTGATTATCTAACCGGTGTTTTTTATAACCCTGCATTGATTGCTATCTACAGCCGAAAAGATGATGCAGGCTTACTATTGCCAAGCTTTGGTCTTCAGGTGATGGATCGTGGTGGTATGATTGATGATGTTGATCAAGTTCAAGGCGGTTTTGATAAAATAGCAAAAGGAGATCCGTCAGGGGTTAATGATATTAATGCGGGCTTAAATAACTTAAGTGGAGATGCTTTAAGTTTTAATGGTGGCGGCGCTATTGCAGTTGCGATTCCCAATCGTTATTTATCTACAGCATTTTACGCTAAAGCTTCAATGGAAGGGATGACTTTACCTGATGTTAATGCATTAGGTTCAACAGCTGATCCAATTGCAATGGCTGACACTACAGCTGTTGGAACGGTTGCAATAGGTTTAATGGAGGCTGGTGTTGCATTTGCAGGCTACACTAACTTCTTAGGCCAAAACATTACTATTGGCGTTACTCCTAAGATTCAAAGCTATTTAACTTATACTTATGTAGAAGCGATTAATAATTTTGATTTTAAAGATTATGATAAAAATAAAACCTCAGATAATTCATTCAATGTTGATGTTGGTGCAGTGTGGTTTTATGGCCCATGGCGCTTTGCTGCTGCAGGTAAAAATCTAATAAAGAATGAGATTGAAACCGCAAAAGTTGATGTTAAATTTGCAGATAGTGTAAATGGTGGATTTCACGGTACTAAAAGTTATCAATACAACTATGAACTAACCCCAACATATACAGCTGGTGTTGCCTTCATGATGAACTACTTCATCTTAACCGCTGATATGGATTTAAACGAGCAAGAGCGCTTTATTGGTTTAGACGATAATGTTCAAATGTTCAGGGCGGGTGCTGAAATCGATTTACTTTATCAAATTCAATTACGTGGTGGTTACAAGAAAGACTTAGCTGGCACTTACGATGATGCATTTACCGCAGGTATTGGTTTTTCCCCACTTAATATGTTCCATTTTGATTTAGCTGCCATCTATTCTGTTGATTCAACTTATGGTGTATCAGTAAATATGGCTTACGAATACTAATTCAATTTGCCTTTTTAGTAGAAAAATAGGTAACCACTTGTAATAATAGGGTTACCTTACTTCAATAAGAAAAGATTATGACTAAGAAAGCGAAAATTGGCATTGTAACGGTAAGTGACCGTGCAAGCGTTGGTATCTATGAAGATATTTCAGGCCCTGCGATCATTGCAACGTTAAATGATTATCTTACGTCTGAATGGGAACCTGAATACGTAGTTATCCCAGATGAGCAAGATGTCATCGAAAAAACACTGATTGAACTAACGGATGATAAAGGCTGTTGTTTAGTTGTTACTACAGGTGGTACAGGCCCAGCTAAGCGTGACGTTACACCAGAAGCAACTGAAGCCGTGTGTGATCGTATGATGCCTGGTTTTGGTGAGCTAATGCGTGCTGAGTCATTAAAATTTGTCCCAACGGCCATCTTGTCACGACAAACTGCAGGTCTACGTAAAGACTCTTTAATTGTAAACCTACCGGGTAAACCAAAATCTATTCGTGAATGTTTAGATGCTGTTTTCCCTGCGATTCCATATTGTATTGATCTAATGGAAGGGCCATTTCTTGAGTGCAATGAAGAAGTGATTAAACCATTTAGGCCTAAAGCAAAGTAATTATTTTTCTAAACAGTAATTTTATTAAACCAACATTTTTTGTTGGTTTTTTTTCTTAATTTCAATCATCTATTTGCCTATTATATTTTTAAGCTAATACTAAATACCTAGCATTGGATTGTTAATGATATTTTGACGGCGAATTATTGACTATTTAGTCAGGATCCCTGAATCCGTCTATCTTAATATTGTCGTTATTAGCGTTGGTTTCATATATAAATGATAACTTGATCACCTTGTTAACGAATGATTATCAAATTAAAGTAACTGTATATTATACTTTAAGTTATAATTCTATTAATTAGGATAAATGGCAAAAATACTATGAGAATCAGAACTCTCTCTTTCTACACCTCTTTGGTCTTCGCTCCACCGGTTGCTTTCGCCTATGATCATGATCTTGAAGCGTTAATGTCAATGAGCTTAGAAGACCTATCTATGTTAGAGGTGAGTGTAACTAGCGCCTCAAAGAGAGAGCAGCATATTTCTGAAATTCCCGCAGCCATTTATGTTATTTCAAATGAACGAATTGTGCGTTCTGGCGCAAAAACAATAGCAGATGCTCTATCTCTTGCTCCAGGTATCGAAGTTAGTCAATTTAATGAGTCTAACGACTTTGTATCTTCTCGCGGCTTTCATGATGGCTTATTTAATAAAATGCTCGTGATGATAGATGGCCGGAGTGTATTTAGCCCAATGTATGGTGGTGCATTCTGGGAAAACATCGACTACATTCTTGCCGATATCGAACGAATTGAGATTATTAGAGGCCCAGCAGGAACGATTTGGGGTGGTAATGCGGTTAATGGTGTTATTAATATCATCACAAAATCGACTAAAGAGACGTTAGGCACTTATGGCCAAATCGCGTATGGGCAAAATGGCTATAGAGAAGCTTCTGTACGTCATGGATTGCAGTTTAATGATAACACCACAGCAAGAGCCTTTTATAAAGCTAAAGATACTTTTAGCGTAATTGATAAGTTTCAGAGTCAATATGAAAGTGACAAAGTAAATACGATTTCAATACAAACCGCCGGAGTAAAATTTGATATCGAAGATGGTAATTCATCTTGGATGCTAGCTTTTGGCGGAGAAAAGTCAGAACAATATTATGATTGGTATACTGTTGATATGAGTGATCTTAATAGGCAGTATGACGATAGTTACAAAAGCGTTGATAGCTCTTCACTTTACGGGCAAGTTAATCACACAATCGAATTAGCTAATTCTCAATGGCAAACTAATTTATGGTATTGGCAAGACAAAGATAACTCTCCCGATGCTCACGGAGAATTCAATACGATTGATTTAGATTCAGTTTATACCTTCCAGTATGGTTCTGATGTAACGATCTTACTTGGTGGTGGTTTAAGGCACATCAATATTAAATTACAAGATTCAAGTAATTATGATGTGAGTCATGTTGATATATATAATCGTTACTCAAGCGATCCTATATCAAGCGATACAACCAGTAATTTCTATGCTCAAATTGACTATAATTTTACTGAACAATTTATGATTCAAGTTGGTGCAAAAGCCGAATACTTTACGCTTAATGATTCTTTTGAGGTTTCCCCACAGATACGAGGTTTGTATTCGATCTCTGGTAGTCAAAAAATATGGTTTGGTGTAGGCCGGGCAGTGGTAACCCCTTCTTATTTTGAGCAAAAATCTACTTATACAAACTATTATAGTTATGTTTATGAAAACAATTTTTATGATGGTGTTGCCGCTTATTTACCATCTACAAGTCTAGATAATGAGAGTGTTATAACCATTGATGCTGGCTATCGCTTTGAAGGTACTAACGTCAATATGGATTTAACCGCATATTCAAGTTCGTATAACAATGTTCGTGGTCACGACTATATAGGGTACCTTAATGATGGGATTGGTAATTATTATGATCTCTATGAATTTAACGATGATTACGAAGCTCAAACTTATGGTGCAGAGGTGGCTATCGAATGGAATATCAATTCTTCGCTAAAAAATTATACCAGCTACAGCTATCTTTCATTTTCACAAGATAGAGTACAAGGTGATTCAAATGCTTCAGGCTCTGATGATTACTTCGAGATAAATCATCAAAATATGCTTTCAAATCAACTCTTGTGGCAAGTGACAAATACACTTCAGTGGGACTTTGTTGTTAACTATAAAGATATCGACTATACAAGTGATAGTAACCAATATGTGTATGATGTAGATAATTTAATATCTTTAGATACTCGTATTGGTTGGAAAAAACATGAAAATGCCCCTCTTGTTGAAGTGATAGTCAAAAATATTGGAATGTCGAGTAAGTGCGAATTAAATATTAATACTCGCTACGAGAGTTGTAATGCATATGAAACCGAGCAATCTATCTACGGTAGGGTTTCTTATGAGTTTTAAGCGACCAAAGTTATTTAATTCCATTTTATTCTTTTTTATCGGCTCTTGTTTGTCTGCTCAGGCTCAAGCTGCTTATCAAGCTCACCAGATTGAAGCTGTTTATATTTATAGAATTGCAAACTTTATACAGTGGGCTGAGAAAGAGCCTAAAACACCACTGATATTTTGTGGTGATAGGTTTGATCCTGTCGTTCAAACCTTAATTAAAATATCGACAGATAAACATATTCAGGGCCGTGGTATTGAAGTTGATACGAATAATCATCTGACTACTCAAGCATGCGATATCTATATTGCTAATCAAAATACTCAATCGAGTGATTTGCAAGCAATGGGTGAAAACACGCTTACCATTAGCGGTAAACAAAACTTCACTCGAGAGTTTGGAATGATTGAATTAAGAAAAGTTGATGGAAAAGTAAAACCAATCATTAATCTAGATAATCTTGCTAATTCTTCTTTTAAGATTAGTTCACAGTTACTTCGTGTCTCTGTTATAGAGGGAGGGAATAACAAATGAAATGGATAGAAAAAGCCTCTTTACGACAACGCTTAGCGGTACCTCTTATTGTTTTCATTTTTAGCTTGTTTGTGATTTTTCAAGGTTATAATTATTTCAGTACGTATCAGCTACAGAAAACAAATTTAATCGATAGAATCAAAGTATTATCAAATGGGGTAAGCGTAAACCTACAAGCCGCTTTACTCTTTGATGATGAAATAACGGCATCTGAAGTGCTTCATGCATTCAGTGCTGATGGTGATATTTTACAAGCATTATTATTAAAGACTGACGGTTCTTTATTTGCAGAATATCGAAAAGATGGATTAGTTGCGTTGGCGCCTAATTTACAACTGCAATCTGAAATAATAGAGAAAGGTTATGCATTAGGTGATCATGCTATTTATATTCTTATTCCTATTAAAATGGGGAATGAGAAAATAGCTAAAATACGATTGATTGTTTCTAAACAAGGCTTAGATGATACAAGAAAGGCAGCCATACAAGTGGCGTTTACCTTATTTGGTTTAATTATTATTTTTAGTTATCTTTTTATCTCCAAGATCCAGCAATGGGTAATAACACCGGTTGTTAGTTTGAATGAAGCAATGCAAGGGATTATTCTTCATGGTGAGTTCGATCAAAGACCTAATGTTACAACAAAAGATGAATTAGGTGATCTTACATTATCGTTCAATAAAATGGCAGATAAATTGGAAGAGCGTCAGAAGCAACTTAACTTTGTTCTTGATAAGGTAGAGCAAGAGCGAGATTTTGGTGAGCAAATCATCACAGCAGTTCAACATGGTTTGTTTGCGGTAGACAAAAAGAATGGCCAAATTCTATTATCTAATGATGCTTCAAAAACACTATTTCCAGGAAAGTTAGATGATGATTATAGTGATGTATTCATACTTGATATCATTAATGCTGTTGAAACTGAAAAGCTTAAAACTATCATCACTTCATGTGAAGAAGTGGATGATTTGTTGCTCCAAACTGTAGACGAATCTACGTTACAGATAACGACCCGTGTACTATCAAATAAAGAACAGTTACTGTTTTCGATTGTTGATGTAACCGAGGCAATCAAAAGTCGAACTCAACAGAAACTAGCAGCGAATGTATTTAGAAATAGCCAAGATGGTGTATTAATATTTGATAATTCAGGCAACTTAACACTAATGAATCCAGCATTTACTGATATGTTTGGTTATGAGATGAATGATTTAAGCGCTCTATCTATGGCTGAGCTGTTTGATGGACATCACTTTACAACGTCAACCAATTTGATTACTGAATCAATTGATCATTTTGGTCAATGGCACGGTGAGGTCTTAGAGCATGATAATGAGGGGAACGAATTACCTTTATATATTAAGGCAAGTAAAATAAAAGATGACGAGAAAAATACTCAAAGTAGTTATATTTTTATTTTTAGTGACTTAAGTGACGCGAAAGAAAGGGACCGTTTATATTATCTTGCACATCACGATACATTGACGGGGTTACCTAATCGTTCTAAATTTCACAAGAGCGTTCATAAAACACTTAAAAAACATGAGTATTCAATAGGTGAGTTTGGTTTATGTTACTTAGACCTTGATGGCTTTAAATCTATTAATGATACTTATGGCCATGATGCAGGTGATGAAGTATTAAGAGTTGTTGCTAAACGATTAGAAAACGCAGTTCGAAAAGGGGACCTTGCTTGTCGATTAGCAGGCGATGAGTTTGTCCTTTTCATTGATCCAGTTCAGAACAAGAATCAATTAGCAGAATTGTCCCATCGTGTAATCGAATCGATTCAACAACCTATTACATATCAAGGTAAGATACTTCGTGTTGGAGCTAGTATTGGTATCACAATATCTCGTTATAGCGATGGAAAAGATGTTGATTACTTACTGAAAGAATCAGATAAAGCGATGTATGAAGCAAAGTTATCAGGTAAGGGAAAGTACATTTTTTATGAGCTGTGACAAATTATTTACAAATTTGATATAAATCTATTTACCTTATTAAAATTGATGTTATATTACGCACGTTGATTACTTTTAGACAAAATAGGATAGGTTAATGGAAGTTTTATTATTAGTTGCATTCGTTATTGCTGGTGCAATTATGGTAAAAAAAGAAAAAGCTGAACAAGCAAAATAATATAGATATCCCTTTTAAAAACAATTTTATATCTATAGAAACCAAGATAATCGCTATGACTATCTTGGTTTTTTTTGTCTTTAAATCAACAGTCTTTATTTAAGTCTAAACTCATCTCTACAATACCATCTGACATTTGAATATCCACAGTAAAACCAAAATGCTGTGCTAACCCAATCATGCCTCGGTTAGATGGCATAGTCATACCATTCATCACTTTAATCCCTTGTGATTGACAATATCGAATAATTTTATCCATTAGTATTTTGCCTAAACCTAATCCCTTAAGGTCTGAACGTACTAATACGGCAAATTCGGTATTAATATTGTGCGGATCAGATAGAGCACGAACGACAGCGAGTATGACTTCTTGATTCTCTATTTGTTTAGTCGCAACAAAGGCCATTTCACGGTCATAATCAATTTGTGTAAAGTTAGCTAAAGCTTCGTGGTTAAATTCACCAATCTCAGAAAAAAAACGTTTATATAAATCTTCGTGCGAAACTTGAGAGATAAATTCAGCATGTTTCGGCTCATCTTCAGGAAGAATTGGGCGAAGTAAAACAGAGCTCTGATCTTTTAATTGGGCAAACTCTTCTAATTCATTTGGGTAAGGTCGAATAGCTAAACGTTTATGAATATCACCTGCAAAATGTTGCACCTTCATTGATGAATCGATGATAGTGAGATCGACTCCTGATATGAGTAAAGGATGAATATCAAGCTCAATTATTTCAGGGCAATCTAGTACCATCTGAGAAAGTCGAACCAGAAACGCACTCAAGTCAAATAGACTCATTTTAGTCGGTGAATTTCGGTGTTGGATGATGTTTTCTTTGATGGCGTATTTAATGAGGTTTTCAGCTAAAGCCATGTTAAGTGGTGGCAGTGCTACAGCGGCGTTATTATTGAGATCCCACTCAGATCCGCCTTCGCCAAGTAAGATCACCGGTCCAAAGATGGGATCTTGACAGACTTTTACTCTTAACTCTTGAGATCCTGCTCTTTGCGCCATTTTTTGTACACTTAATCCTGAAATTCGTGCAGAAGGATAACTTACAGAAACCCGATCAATGATCGATTGCGCCGCAGTAATTACTTCTTCTTTAGTGTTTAAATTTAACATCACACCTTGAACATCTGATTTATGAGGGATGTCAGGGGAGCGAAGTTTCACCGCAACAGGGTAACCAATACTCTCAGCAATATAACCAGTTTCTACGGGCTCTTCAGTTATCCAGGTGTCTACCGTTTTGAACCCATAACAAGAATAAAGAGCTTGAGTTTCATGCGTATCAAGATCGACAAGCTCATGAGACACACAATCATCGAGCCATTCTCTTGCCATTTTTGCATCGTGTTTATTGATATGCCCTGATGATACTGGGGTTTCAATTAAGAGCTTCTGATTTCGATGGTATTCAACAAGATGTAGAAATGCGGAAACAGAGCTTTCTGGTGTGCGATAGGTTGGAATTCCAGCTTGTGTAAATCGTAAACGAGCTTCCTTAGATGAGGTTTCTCCTGACCAATTGGTAAGAATAGTAAATTTAGCTTTGCGTTTGTGGTTATTAATTAATTCAACCAATTTAGAAGCGGTTTGTGTAGCATTAGATATTGCAGAGGGACTGTGCATGATCAAAATGGCATCGCAATCATCACTGTCTAGCAGAGCATTCACGGTATCGCAGTATCTTTTCTCGTTTGCATCGCCACCAATATCAATAGGGTTTGAGTGTGACCAGTTATGTGGCAGGTGTTGATTAAGGTTTTGAATCAATGATTCACTCAATTGGGCGAGTTTTCCACCTTGTTGCATTAAACTGTCAACCGCCATAATGGCAGGTCCGCCACCATTGGTGACAATCGCCAATCGATTTCCACGAAATGGAATAGGGTGTGCAAGGGTTTCTACAGCAGCAAATAATTCATGGGTATTAGACACTCGTAACATACCAGCTCGTCTAATAGCTGAGTCATAAACCGCATCTAGACTTATCTCGCCATTGGTATGAAGCTGTGCCGCTTTACTGCCGGCAACAGAACGACCACTTTTGACAACCAAAATACGTCTATTACGCGCAGCAGCACGGGCAGCAGACATAAATCGTCGCGCGTCTTTGATAGAATCAATATAAAGTAATATAGCGTCGGTTTTAGAATCGGTACATAAAGCATCTAAAAGCTCACTGAAATCGATATCAATGCCATCACCTAAAGAGACAAAAGCAGAAAATCCAATCTCCTTCTCTTTCGCCCAATCTAATATTGTTGTGCAAACAGCCGCGGATTGAGAAATAAAAGCGATGTTTCCTTTATTGGCATTAATTGGTGAAAAAGAGGCATTAAGATTCACCCAAGGAAGAATAATCCCAAGGCTGTTTGGTCCTAGAATTCGCATTTTGTATTGAGAGGCAATTCGAGCGGCCTCATAAGGGAGAGGCTCTCCAATACCACTGCAATGTAAATGCATATCTGAAGAGAGAATGATTACAAGTTTGACGCCTTTTTTCCCCAGATCTTCTAATATATTAATATTTTCTCTAGCAGGGGTACATAAAATGGCGAAATCTGGAGTGATAGGAAGGGAGGGAATATCATGATAAGCAAGGATCCCACAGACTGAGTTGTATGTAGGATGTACTGGCATTATTGGACCGTCAAACTCACCATCAAGTAGATTTCGCATGACAATATGACCGGCACGATCAGAGTGTATTGATGCACCAATAACCGCAATAGAACGTGGTCGAAAAAGCGTTTTTAAATCAGACATTACAGCTCCCTTAATCCTTATATAAGAATAAGATAGCTGAGATTAACTATTTTGGCTTTGGAAATGAATATAAACGAAAGCCAGCGCACAAAAACACGTCATTTATTAAATATGGAGCACAAATTTAAGAGTAAATGAACAGTTACAAGGCTAAACACTTGATTGTATATTATATCAGGTGCAAAATTAGGACATCAGCATGACTATATTGTGAATTAAAATGAAAAAAATCATTCCTATTACGTTAACCGTTCTACTTGCAGGATGTACAAGTAGTTCGTATACCACAAACATTACCACAGAATCTTCTGAAGAAGTGTATCAAGTATCTCAACCGATTGAAGAAGAAGTAACTACATTTGAAGAAACTGAGATTGCTGCAGTACCACAAACTGAAGCGGAAAAACCAGTGGTTAAATTAACCTCAGAAGAGAGCGCAACTGCAGCGACTTCTGATTCTGCAATTAAGATTTTGCCACCAACAGAAAAGCAAAAAGAGATGCAGAACCGTTATGGTTATACTTTGCAGATTTTAGCGCTTAGTCGTAAAACAGATCTTAGTACTTATGCTGGTAAACTAGCTGGTGAACAGCCTGTTTGGATGAATCGTAAAACTGTTAATAATATGCCTTGGTATACAATTCTATACGGTGATTTTGCAACACCTGCAGAAGCTCGTGAAGCAATCAAGCAATTGCCAACAGAAATTCAAGCGTATGGCCCGTTTGTACGTAGCATTAACAGCATCAAAAATTCAGATAATCCTGAATTACATAAACTAAATTAATTTTGAATCGGCGTGCATTAAGTGTATGCCGATTTTTCTATAGTGACTATTATGACTCATATCCTTTTACTTTGTGGCGGTAGCGGTACTGAACACGAAGTTTCACTGGTTTCTTCAAAGTATATTTCTCAACAGCTTTCTGAATTAAATGCCTTTCAAATTACTCATCTTGAAATTAAAGATGGTGCTTGGTATCACATTGACAGTGGTATTAAGTATGAATTACGTTCAGACAAATCTTTATTGTGTGACGGTGTAGATGCAGGTCGTGTCGACTACGTGATCCCATGTATACATGGCTACCCTGGTGAAACGGGCGACATTCAATCTATGCTTGATATGTTTGGAATTCCATATTTTGGTTGTAATGCAGAATCAAGTACTAACAGCTTTAATAAGATCACATCAAAGCTTTGGTATGATGCACTTGGGATCCCTAATACGCCATATTTATTCTTAACTGAAAACAATGAAGAGACACACAGTTCTGCATTAGTTGCGTTTAAAGAATGGGGCGGATTGTTTGTTAAGGCTGCTTGCCAAGGCTCCTCTGTTGGTTGTTACAAGGTAACGTCTGAGAGTGAGTTATCACAAGCGATCAATGATGCCTTTGGTTACTCTGAGCAAGTACTTGTTGAAAAAGCAGTGAAACCAAGAGAACTAGAAGTTGCCGCTTATCAAATTGATGGCAAGCTGTTTACAACACCTCCTGGTGAAGTCACCGCTCCTGATGGTGCTTTTTATACTTATGATGAAAAATATGGCAGTGGTAGTCACTCAACGACAACATTGACCGCTGAAAATTTATCGAATGAACAAATTGAGTTAATTAATCAATATAGCCAAAAAGTATTTACACAGATGAAGCTAAAAGACTTATCTCGTATTGATTTCTTCCTAACAGAAGATAACGAGATATTCTTGAATGAAGTAAATACCTTCCCGGGAATGACTCCAATCTCTATGTTCCCTAAATTATTAGAACATAACGGAGACTGCTTCAAAACGTTTTTACAAAAAGCAATTCTTAACGCAATAAAGTAATTTAGCCTGCGTAAGTATTTAAACAAAAACCTGATATTATTCAGGTTTTTTTGTTTTAAATTTTGATTTTTGTCGCTCAGAACGTTCAACATTGCCAATATATTGATTAGGCATTGCAGGACTCACCCAGCGTCCCATCTCTTGAATCTCATGCACTGTATAACCACATTTAGACAGTTCTTTCGTTGCCCCAACTCTTGCAGATAGCCCAGAAAATTGAATATCAAGATTAAGTAATTCATTCGCCCGACGGAAAATACGATAGATGGATGAATCATTTAGGTTACTTGAAGAAAGATTCTGATGTCGATCAAGTCCTCTAAATAAATATCCTTCACTAAGTTGTGATGCATTTAACCAGTTATTGAGTAAGACAGTCGTCTCTTGTGATAGAGGGTAAAAACTCTGTTGTAATTGAATTAAACAATTTCCTAATTCATCAAAACAGACATCATCAAGAGTTAAATCTCTTAACTCCCCACGTTTTAAGAGTAATTCAAACATTAGATGCCAAATAACTAAATCCCTAATGTCTTTTAGCTCAACAGAATGAGAGAGTTGTCGCTCAAGTTCTGCAAGCATATCTAGGGTAATACCTTCTGTTTGTTTGCTATCGTCTCTCTTATCTAGTCTTATCTTTCCAAGAGCCGTCTTAACTTGAGAGGTTCGAGTTGGATCTTTAAATTCAAAAGCACTATGAATATGTGAAATAGAAATGAGAGAGCGCTTAATTGAAGCTAGCTTTTTATCCTTAGCTTGTTTCTCGATAAAGATACGAATCGCAGTGGTAGAAGCGGGCAGAGCTATCACTTGATGTAATTGGCAAAACACAACAAAGTTAACCCAATCATTTTTGAATGAAACCAAGCTGTTGTGTGAGTATTTCTTTTTTAAACAAGAAGCCAATGTATCTATGTCTATATCTGGAGTTAAAAAAAGAGATTTATCCATCCTAGTGCACCATAACTTAATAGGTATATTAGAAAACTATACCATACAATTTAAATTACACATAAGATCACGAATCAGAAGCTAAAGTCTGGCATAAAGGAAACATTTATTCGATCCTAACTATGTTGTTATTAATAGATAAAATGTAAGAGTAATTAGTATGCAGAAGTCATTGTACAGAGGTTTTTTCATTGAAAATAAAACAGGTGTTCCTGATGACTGGAAAGTATTGATTAAAAATAAGGTGTTACAAGGTCACTTAAGTGCTGTAAAAAAAAGTATCGACTGGTGGAGTGATACGGGCTCAATCATCCAGCCTAAAGAGTTTGGCGATATGGGTGAAACTGCGATTAACGAGAAACGAGATAAATTCCAGAGTGAAGATTACAAAGGTTTTCAAATTAAGAATGACACCGGTGAAGTAAACACTTGGTATTGTTTGTATCATGGAAAACTTGCGAAGGGCTCGTTAACAGCCATAAAATCCTTTTTGGATAAACACGAAAAATAATTTACAATTCACCATCATTTAAAAACGAGATTAATTATGTCTTTAGTATATTCAACCGATATTGGCCGCATTAAACAAGAAGAAGTAAAACAAGAGCGTCCAAAAGGTGATGGTATTGTTCGAATTCAACGTGAAACTAAAGGCCGTAAAGGCAAAGGTGTTTGTGTTGTTACTGGACTTGATATGGAAGATGCACAACTTAAGTTATTAGCGGCACAACTTAAAAAAGTATGTGGCTGTGGCGGCGCAATTAAAGATGGCGACATTGAAATCCAAGGCGACAATCGCGAAAAGATTAAAGAATTCTTAACTAAGCAAGGCCACACAGTAAAACTTGCTGGTGGTTAATCATTAAGTTCTTAGTGAAAGCTAATAATCATTAGATAGATACGAAGTATTATTTAGTGATTATTAGCTATTTTATGGTAAATAAGATTATGGTTAAATTAGCTGTTATTGAAAGAATTAATAGTGATGGGGAAGCTAACACGTGTGAATATCAAGTATGGCTAAACACTATTTAACATAAGATATATAATGCGCACTGAGCCACAGCTTCTTTAGGGGTGCCAATCCACATAGCCAAGCCTCCGCAAGCCGTTGATATCGCTTGCAAACCTCGACTATTCAACTTTTTTGCAATGTCTTCCCAGAGCTTTTTGATAATCGGATTTTCATTACGATCAGCCTGACAACCAAGCAAAGCTAACTCAGGTTCAATACTTGCACCTTGAGCAAGAAAAAGCGCTTGTGAATCAGATAGATGGCGACGCTCTTTTCTGAAATCAGTAATTCTTTGTTTAGGTATATTCAAATCCATAGCTATTTGCTTGTCTTGTACGTAATTCTGCGCCTTTTTATATGCGTCTAACAGTTCATTTTGATACATGGCAAATCCTCCGTTTTTTTAATTGTAGCTTAAAAGTCACCCGTTTTGGTGTCTTGTGGTATCCGAAATTGGTGACTATTATAGTCACCATATCTGGTTACACCGACTCGCAGCGTTTTACCTTGTCTTTATTGCGTGTCGGTCTTTTTATTACTTGGGGCTTTCAATGATTTTTATCGATATTGAAAAAGTTTATTACGACATGATGCCAGATTGCACTGTTTCAGTGTTCATTCATGGTGAATGGGACTTTTTCAAATCGTATTCAAATCTATTTTCTTACTGTGAATCTGAGTTTTCAGAGTATGAATTGATTTCGTTGACTAATTTGTCGTTTGAAGAACGTAAGGCGATCATTGATGAGCTTAGATAAACACGAAACTGACGGAACGGAATCAAGATTAAATATTGATTGGCTTTCGTTTACGTTCAAGATTGCTGATTTACGTCACTGTGAGCGTGCGGGCTTTATGGGTTTTACTCGTGAAACGCAGCCGCACTTCCCTAAACAGCCTAAGTACAAGTCACAAAAAGCGGCAAGTTTAGAGCAAATTGATGCTTATAACGAAAAAATGCGTAATGTTTTTTCAGAGTATTACACTGAATGTTTAAAGGCTTTTGTTGTTCACGTTCTTGGCCTATCGCTTTCACCGCTTAGAGATAAGGGTTTTCAGTTTTACGAAAATTCATTCAACCTTTTTTCTGAAGATGGTTCTCAGTTCTGTGGCTTAGTCGGGATTGGTGGCAACAATGACACGGTACACTTTCAAATAAATGGTACTGGTTGCAAGCACGTTTTAGCTCGTCGTTCTGCGTTTTCTTTACATCACTGGTTACACAAAGTGTTAGGTGTTCAAACGTTATCTCGTATTGATATTGCTTACGATGACTATGACGGTATTTTTGATTGTGATTATGCTCTAACAGCTGCTTATGAGGACGCGTTTAGATTAAATCCTCGCGGCCGTTCTCCAAAGGTAAAAGACGATCGTGAGTTTTTCTTTGGTAAAACGTTTAATGAGCGTACTTATACGAAAGAACAAATTTCGGTTGGTTCTCGTCAATCGCCTGTTTATTGGCGTATATACAATAAGAAATTAGAGCAGAAAATAGAATCAGATGATTTTGTATGGTATCGCTCAGAAGTTGAATTGAAAAAATGGAATATAGATATTTTATTAAATATCAAAGGTGGTTTTGCGGCATTAAATGACTTTGCTCGCTCAATAGAATCTAGTCCATCTTTTCATACAAAAATTACAAAAGAAAAGCGCCCTGCTTTTGATTTATTAAATGCTACGTACTGGCTTAAACGTCAATACGGCGGCATATTAAATGATTTACTTGAATTATATAACGGTAATTCTAAACACGTTCTAGCTACTGTTGTGCGTGATTCTAAAACAATAGGATTGCCTCGGACTTATAGCAACTTATTAAATATGGCTTTGGAGTAATTAAAATGTCACAAAATTCAGTTTTCGTTCTTGGTATGGATATTACTTGGAATGAGTTTAATGGACATCAAGCGCAATTAAATATCAGTCGTCCACTTCGTGAAATTGATATGGATAAATACAAGCGTCGCACAATTGGTGAATCTGGTGATGTTAATCAGAAGTATGACCAACTTTTATTGGTTGATTATAAATACGCGTTAGAGCTTGAAAAATCAGGCGCGTTAGTTCCTCGACGTGAATACCAACTAGAGTTAGGTCTTGATTATAGTAATCCGTTAGCGGGTTCTATTGTTACTCGTTTGATTCCTGTTGATGATGAAATTAAAAAGCATTTTCAAGCTTCAATGGGTAAATAAAGTAAATTAAGAAGTAATTATGAAAACATTATGTGCAAACGTTGGGACAAACAACTATTTAGTAGCTTCTAATTTTGACCCTGTAAATCCTTGCCCAAATATTCTAATTACTTATGAAGAATATATTAGATTGGATAATTCCAATTTAATATTTGATATTGATAGTGCTATTTTTGCCGACACAATCGGATACTTATTACTATCTTTTTTAAGTGGTCACATTATTGGCCGTATTGTTAAAAAATTAAAGTGAGTAAAAATTATGAAATTTTCAAATAAAGTTCTTTTAGGTTCTACTGCTGTTGTTGCTTCATCTTCTGCTTTTGCAACTGATGCAAATGCTATCGGTTCAGCAATTACGGCTGCTGTTGCATCTGGTCAAGCTAACTACTCTTTAGTTGTTATCGGTATCATTGGCCTTGCTGCTATCGGTTTTGGTGTTGGTATGATTGTTTCATCAATGCGTAAGTAATATGCAAGATTTTGTGATCCATTTAATATCGTTCGGGTTTGGTCTCGTACATTTCTTAGCGTTCTTGGGTGGGTTCACATCCGGTGTTAATGCCTCCTAGTGAGGCATTTTTTTTTAGGCTTAAATTATGAAAAGAATACTTTTATTATTTACCTTTCTTTTTTCTTTTACTGTTCATTCTGCTGTGTATAAAGTTACATCTTTTAGTGGCATGCCTGGCTGTAAACCTTTTTCTGTTGGTCAGCTTGTTAAGCTTCCGTCTCCTGCGTGCAATGGGGTTACTTATAAAGACCGCTATACTGTCTATACAATAGAATCTCTTATTGTTTATAACGGTAATTCTAGCCTTGGTGCTTGGATGTGTATGAGTCCTAATAGTGGTTGTAAACAAAAAAATATTGGTAATGTAGTTTATCAGTCAGAGTCATGTCCTGATGATTTAGAATTGGATCCTGTGACTGGTATTTGTGAAGAGCCGCCGCCACCGTCTTTTTGTGATTCTCCTGAGATAGAAGAAAAGCGTCAAGCTGAAATGGAAATGTGTACAAATATCGGTGGTGAATACCATGAAACGTGTACTAACGACCCTGAAGAATGGCTGCCTGAATGTCGCAACGTTCCTGAACCTGAGTGTGAGGAAGGTTCTCCTGATTGGCCGCAATGCGCTGATGTTCCAAAATGTAACGCTAATAATCCTAACTGGCCTGCTTGCTTGTGGCCTCCTGAACCTGACACACCGGATAATCCTGATTTTGATTCTAATAATCCACCGTCTACTAATGAACCAAGTCCAGATATTGACCCAAGTCCAGAGACTCCGCCAGTTGACGTTCTACCACCTGATGAGGGTAACGGCAACATATTAAAAGCTATTGCCAATTTGAATAAAGATAATAACGAGTTAATTACTAGATTAAATAAAGATTTAAACGTTGGTCTTTCTGATAACACTGAGCACATAAAGAAGTTAAATGATAATACGATAGGATTTTGGCAAGATTCAATTAATGGGTTTAATAATGTTAATCAGTCTATAAACAATCAGAATGATGTTATTAGGCAATCGAGCTCCTCGACAAATAATTATTTATCTACATTAATTTCAACTACAAAAAAAGGGTCTGATAGCATAGTAGATGCAATTCAAAAGGCTTCAGAGAAAGATAAAATAATTGATGTTGCAGATGTTCCGGCTGATGACTTATACACTGATAATAGTTTTAATGAATTAAATGAAGACGTAGCGAATTTAAAGACGGAATACCAAGAACAATTAAATAAATTTAAGTCTTATTTCAATTTTCAAACTGATGTAAATTCAGGTGATTATAATGCACATACTTTAAAACAAAATTGGGGCGGTAAGGAATTAACATTTGATAATTTCGCATTAACTGTATTTGTAGATAATGCGGATATTATCGGTTTAATAATTATATTCGGCTTTGGTGTTGCAGGGATTCGCATAATTTTGGAGACAGTTTAATGATAGAATTTTTCGATTACGTTGGTACAAGTTTTACAACGCTTATTAATTATCTTGAAAATATAGACGTTTATTTCTTAGACTTTTTCACGTGGTTACAAAGTTGGTATATAAAAATGAAACTGATGTCTTCAATTATGTTTTTAAAAGTATCTTACTCGGTCGCCACAACGTTGCTTGATGAAATTGGATTTAATTCTTTTTTCTCTGACTTGTTCAATATGTTACCTACTGAAATCCGTTATTACGCAAATTTGTTTCGAGTTCCTGAAGGTCTGGGAATCTATGCAAATTGCGCTACAACGTCACTTGTTTTGAGGTTAAGCCGATGATTACAATTCGCACTGGCGGCAATGGTTCATACAAATCAGCCTATGTCGCTTATTTTACAATTTTACCCGCTTTAAAAGCTGGCCGTGTTGTTGTTACTAACTTCGAGGGGATGGAACCTCTGGAGGTCATAGAGGAGCGTTTAGATATTAAGTTTCCATCTACCGCTAAATTGATTCGTATCTTTTCTAGGGACGCTGAGGGCGTTAAATTGTGGCAACACTTTTTCTGTTGGTGTCCTCTTAATGCGTTAATTGTAATTGATGAGTGCCAGGATTTATTTTCTAAAAATACTGGTTTTGATATTAAGAAGATTAAGGCCGCACCCTTGTCTGATTTTCTTGAGTTGTTACCACCAGACTATGAAAACTTTTTTAACTCTCGCCATGTTCCGGTTAATCTCGATGAATTAAAACCGTCTGAAGTTGATGATAGGGGCAAGGCTGAATACGATGATAACGGACGCATTATCTATCCTTTTTCTTTCAATGAAGGCTTTATGCGTCATAGAAAATACAACTGGGATATTGATTTGATTTCGCCCGACTGGGGTCAAATTGATTCGTCTATAAAATCATGTGCTGAACAGGCTTTCTATCATAAAAATAGGGATGGTTTTATCGGTGCAAAACGTAAGCCCTATATTTATAAGCATTCGACCAATACAAGTAAGATCTCTTTACCCAAGAAAAAGGATCCAAATTTACTAACGTTAAAAATTCCGCTTGAGGCTCATTTACTTTACAAGTCCACCGGAACCGGAGCGATTACGCATTCAGGTGGTATGAATGTTTTATTAAAAAATCCTATGGTGTGGTTTTACTTTTTGCTAGTTATAGCTTGTTTTGGGTATGTTATTTATGGAATTGCGAATAAAGTTAATAATGATGATGGTGAAATTAAAGAAGTTAAAGTTGAGACACAAGATACTTCAACCGTTTCACAATCTGGGGTCAAAACTATTCAAGATAATAAAGCTCCTGTGTCTTTATCTAGCAATAGGAGTAGCGGTTCGGATAGTGGGCAAGTTAGTTCTGTTTATGTTCCTGTAAATCAAGTTCTTTATTTTGACGGCATACTTGACGCTCATTTAACTGCTGTTCATAGAAAAGTGATTAATACAGGGAAGCATTTTAAAATAGAGACTGGTTTATTATTTAACGTTAATACGGTTAAAGGCGTTTATTCAGTTAATGAGCATTATCTAGCTGCGGTAGGTGTTGAATATAAGATACTGGATGATTGTTTAATCGAACTATCCAATGGTGCATTAAAAGCTATGGTTACGTGTGGCGCACTTGGAACAACGCTTGCGGGTAATGATGATAATTCACAAGAATCATCCATTGCCAACACGACACAAAAACCGTCTGTAACTGATTTAGTTAAAGACAATTCAATATTTTTATAGGTGATTAAATGGAATTAACTTTTTTAGCGTTATTACATGTTTTATTAGGCAGCTTTGTATCTGTTAGTATTGGGGTTTTTGTTTACCAATTAGTACAATTTTTATTCCGTGATTATTTCTAGTGCGCATTAGTTTGTTATCGATAACATAAGGTATGTCAAAAAATGACATACCTTTTTTTGTTGCTGGTCTCTGGCCGTCTACGTTCTTAGCTTTGACGAGCTGCGCGAGGAAAGATCTTATGCGCTTGCGCATATAAGCGGAGCGAAACGCTGTTCTTTCACTCCATTAAAAATTATCTCTAATCAATTTCCAAATGACGTTATCAAATAAAAAGAAACCGCCTTCCTGCTAGAATCGCTCTTAATGTCCAATATACAAATAGCTATAGATAGAGTTTATCGCTTTGCTATAAATCTAATAGCGCCTAGCTTAGTGACGCTGATGAGCGACGAAGACTGAGGAGGAAGAAGCGGAACGGAGCTAGAACCCACGTTATGTAATACGTGGGTTCATTCGACCATTTTATCACGCTTGCGGTGTAAGCTCTTGATTCTCGGCTCTTCTTAAAACCCGTTCTTGATCTTACTTATAGCGCGTGAAAATTTAAGAAGTTTTGTTAATGTGCTTTTGTCTGTATCGCATTCGATCTCTAAAAGCGCTACTGCAGTTAAAATTTGCTGGGGTTCTAACTCTTGCCCGGTTGGCAATTTAAGTTTATTACGTTCAACTGTGAAACCATGCCAGGACTCTCCTACTCCTATTTTTCTTTCACAATACATTCGCATCAATCGCTTGCACTCTGGCGGTATTTCTTTGCCTTTGTCCCAGTTATTGACCTGTGTCACACTTTTAAAACATAGTTTAGCTGTCTGCTCGACGCTTAAACCACACTTATAAAAGCGGAAAAAGTAGTTATTTGTCATCTTGTTATATTTCATTAGCCAACTCTTCATTTAGAAAAGTTGGCGATAGTATTATAAGCGAGACAAATCAGAGCTTGATTTTACATAAGCCCTCATAATGCGCACTGACCCATAGCTTCTTTAAGGGTACCAATAAACATAGCCAATCCTCCGCAAGTCATTGATAATCTTTTTTAATCCTTAGGGATTCAATGCATTACACTGCAACTTTAATATTAGCCTTCGCTTTTAACTCTAACGTGCTCATAAATAATCTAGGGTCATTAATTCTCTTTAGCATTGAGTTATCTGGCAGACAATCGTCATCGACATAATCAACAAAGTCTCCTACTGGATCAAAAACTAAAATATCAAATGCCAATCTATCTAATCCATACAGCCCACGATGGATCATGTCAGCAGAAAAAACTAACATATCACCAGCCGCTAAATTAATGACTTTTCCGCCTGAAATGTTCTCATGACTCTCACGACCATTTTCTTCTTGTCTAACATCATACTCTTCTTCATTATCCCAGCGCTTATGCGTTCCTGGTATAAGTTCCATGCCTAGCTCATCAAATAAAGGCACTCGTAGATGGACAACTTGCGTCTCGTGAATCACAATTTTTTGAATGTCCACATCATGGTCATATTGGCAGTCTCGGTGCCAGAAATCCTTTTGTTGAGGATTCACTGGGTTAAAAAACAACTGCGTATTCATAAATGCAGGATTTTCAGCTATTACAGATTCAACAGCATTCATCATTTTTTTAGAACTAATGAAATTAAAAAGCGCTAATCTATCATCAGTTTTTAAATACTGGCTACCAGTAATTAATGAGGAATTGAATGCATCGTCATGGTAAAACTCTTCATTATCTTGCTTCCATGATTCATGAAATTTCAATATCACTTTTCTTAGCTTTGAAATTTCAGTCTGAGTAAAATAATTTCTAATGACAAAGTAGCCTTTCTCTTCATAGTTACTTTGCCATTGGTTTTGATTGTTTACCATTTACGATTCTTGCCTCTGTTTTGCATCATAATCTTAGTTGCGCATAGTATCGTTAAACCTAAAGCATTCAAGCTTAATGTAAGAATAAAAGCTAAATACTACGAAAAATAACCTTTCTGTTTATCAATAATTAGAAATTGTAACGCCATTGATGATTATGTTTTACCTCTTTGAAATCCTATGTTTACCCTAATGATACCAAACAGAGTATTAATAAGAAAAATTACAGTATTCTCACCGCAATTGATTTCTGTGTTGTATAATTAGCGACATTGGTTTTACTAAACAAACAGGCACTATTATGAGCACTGAAACAACTCTATTATCTCGCTGTGATTCTAAATGTGAATTATGTGGTTCTGCATCTTCTCTAGCACCATTCGCAGTACCACCAAAGACAGACATCAACGTTGATAACTGTGTAATGATTTGTGATACATGTACGGCACAAATCGAGGACTCTGCAACAATGGATGTTAATCACTGGCGTTGTCTAAATGACTCTATGTGGAGCCAAATTCCAACGGTTCAAGTTATGTCTTACGTTTTATTAAGCAAACTAACTTCTGAATCTTGGGCTCAAGATGCTCTAGATATGATGTACGTTGAAGAAGACGTTAAAGAATGGGCTGAGAAAGCACTTCTTTCTGACGGTGAAAAACCACGTGACATTAACGGCGTTGAGCTTAAAAAAGGCGACGACGTAACGGTTACTAAAGACCTTCCAGTTAAAGGTACTAACCAAGTAATTAAACAAGGCACCGTTATCCGTGGCATCAGCCTTGGCGACGATCCTCGTCTAGTTTCTGGTAAGGCAAACGGCGGTCAATCTATGTATGTAATCGCTGAGTTCTGTCGTAAAAAGTAATTCGTTACTTCAAAATCTACAGACTAAAAAAGACGCTTAATTGCGTCTTTTTTTATGTCTGAATTCTACTGCTTTTAAGTCCGAATAGTCGAAAACGACGTTATTTAACCTTTCATTTTGCCCCAAAATTGCCCCAAATCAGGATTCTGCATTTTCGTTTTGCCCCAAAATAATCATATGTTTTATTTTATGTAAGTGAACATTTTAAAGAAAATTAACATAAGTTATTTATTCGTGTATGGCATACTAACATATTTGTTTGAAGATGGAGTCTCAATGCCAACGCATCATTATAGATTCAACTGGGAAGATAATATTACAAGTACTTACGGGGAAATATTACCTGCAGATAAATTAGATCGTGCTCGATACGCTGAATTCATAACTAAATTTTTAATATATGAAAACTCTGATGACGGCTATGTATTGAATCTGAATGCCCAATGGGGGGCAGGAAAAACATATTTTCTTAAACGTTGGATTCATGAATTAAGTGATAAGCATCCTGTTGTTTATATCGATGCTTGGAAACAAGATTTTTCCAATGACCCGTTGTTAACAGTGATGGCATCAATTATTGAACAATTGAAAAAGCTTTTACCAGAATCTGAACAGGCAATAAATGACTTTGGATCAAAAGCTGCTCGTTTCTTTAAGGCAGTGGCTCCTGCTGTAGCAAAAGGTATTTTCAAGAAGGTTTCAGGTATTGATACTGATGTGATTACAATTCCAACTGATGAAGAACCTTCAGAAGACAGTGATTCTTTTGATGGTTCAATAGCCTCGGCGTTGGCTTCTGAACTGGTTTCAGATCATAATCAAAAGCTTGAAGATGTTGAGCATTTGAAGGAAGAGTTAAAGCTATGGGTTGAAGCAATAAATGCTTTAGATAACAGTCTCACCTGCCCTGCATTTATTTTTGTGGATGAACTTGACCGTTGTCGACCAACTTATGCTGTTGAAATGCTGGAAGTCATTAAACATTTTTTCAATGTTAAAAATGTTGTTTTTGTTGTTGCAACTGATACTGACCAATTACAACATGCGATTAAAGCTATATATGGAGAAGGTTTTGATGCTACGACTTATTTAGGTCGGTTCTTTAAGCGAAGACTCTCACTAAATCAAGTATCTAATTTAGCATTTATTGAGTCATATTTAGAAAAAAGAACTGCAGGTGACTTGTTCCATGGTACTAACATATGGCCAAATATTAACAATGCAGCGTCTCTAACTTCAGCAATAACATCTGTTGCGGATACATTCGTGTTATCGCTTCGTGAATCAGAACAATTATGCGACAGAGCCCTAGCCGTATTTCGAAATGTAGGAAATAAGAGTTTTGATGCATACCTATTGCTAACATTGCTTGTCTTACATGATAAGTATCATAGTATATATAAATCATGGTTAGATACTGCTTTTAGAATAGATACGGCGCTAAAGCAAAAAACATTTAATATGAATAGTCATGATGAAGAGCTTCTGAAAAACAGCGTGATATGGTTCTCAACAAATACATGGGGAGATATTTATCCTGCAATGCCACCTCAAAGTAGTTTTAGTAAAAGTATTAACATTAATATAATAGAGCTGCTTTCATACTCAAACTCACATTACTCTAAGGATGTTTCTCATGCTATAAAGCGTGATTTGGCCGTTAAATACCAAGAGCAAAATATTACAGATATAGCTGAAAAACATAAAATAGGTATTATTTCTGACACACTAGAATTAAATGCGAATAAGAATGATTATAAAAACTGGGTAGAACTTGCTGTTACATTTGACTAGTGTTATGCGTCACGTAAAGTCTAAATTATCTAATCACCACCAATATTTCTAGCCTGTTGGTGGTGACCATAGAGCCCGAAAAATTTTCATTCCCCAGGATGTAGCCCCGTAGGTTAGGATTTAGGCTCTAGAAGTACCTAAAATCAATAACCTAAGAAAGCTTGAAACTTAACAACGGGTTAATTAAATCGACTTAACAGCTGTAATTAATGCTGTTGTTGCAGCAAAAAGTCCAGCGAACGCAGTTAATAAATGAACAGCATCTTCTGTGCTTTTGGTAAAAACAACATACAAGCTAAAAAGGGTGATAATAAATATCATTAGTAGAATAATTGAACAGCAAAGTTTTTTCATACAATAAGTCCCAAACTGCATGTATAAATAATGCAGATTTATTTGGTCCTAACGCATAAGCACTACTCTATTTATAGCTCTCAATTATTACGGAACAATGTGAGTAAAGATTAACGATTAATGTCAATCACATGCGAATGAGGTTACTGTTTCATGTATTTAAATTCAACCCCTCCTGTAAGTTGCTGCATATAACTTCTACTTAGGTAACACTTTTCATTTAATCGCTTCAACAAAGAACTTGCCCAGCTTGATGATAAACCGCATCTATCCGCAATCTGTGACGGTGTCACCTCCTCACCCTCTTTTATCGACTGCAGAACAATTAACTGTGTCTTGCTCAATTTAAGCAGTCCAACTTGGTGTGGTACCGACCGTGCGCATTTCAATAAATTTTCTGGAATATGCTCATTTTTGGCTAAAATTGGCATGATTTTACTACCCTCTGTAATTAACAATGAGAATTGAACTTTCGATTTGATTTTAATGATCTTTTAAACGATCTCTTAAGCAACTAGATCAGCACTAAGACAGTGGTGACAGCAATTATTTAGCCATTGATGGTAGATATTCAGGGCTTCTTTCTTCTTCATTTCCAAATGAGTGTGAATATAGGCTTGATCGAGCTTATCTTTCGCATGATTCAATAATGTCTCAGCAACCATGTAATCAACACCTAAATCAGCCCATACCGTTCTGGCCACCTTTCGTAAGTCATGAGCTGACCATTCTTTATTGCTCACCGCTCTCACTAATTCAGACGCTCTCACTGAATGGATTGGGTGCAAATCTCGCTTGTTTAAAGGAAATACGTTATTGATGGCGTAGTTATGCTTTATTTGCCACTGTTTAAACTCACTCAGTAAAGCCACCATGTCATTAGATAATGGATAAACGATCTCTTTTTTCGATTTCGTATTCTCTTTAGGGATAACCCATCTCTTTTGTTTAAGGTTTATATGCCTCCATTTTGTAAGACGCGTTTCACCTAATCGTGTGCCATGACAAAGCATCATTGAACAGAGAACGCGCTCAATAGGATTGGCTTTAGTGATTTTAGAAAGCAGCTCAGGCACATCGTCGGGCTTTAAACGTGATCCTTTTACATCAATTCGCTTAGTGACAAAGTCCGTAAACTTCATTTCATCCATTGGGTTAAACGTTAAGTAATTAAGCTTTTTAGCTCGCGTAAAACACACTTTGAGTAATTGAAAGATGGTCCTGATATAGCTATTTGCAAAACAAGATTTCAATAATGGTTTGATTAAAAGCTCATCCACACTTTTATGGGTTAAATCTCGAATAGGTAAGCAATGCAAATTAGAAATAAGATGATTGTCTGCCATCGACTTAATGCCTGTAATACGATTTTTAGACACGTTCCTAGTTTGGTACTCACGTTCTACATACCAACACACCACCTCATCAACAGTTGAGAACAAATTGCCTGATACTGGTTTTCCTGTTGTCAGCTCAACAATAAACGCATTAAGCACTTCAAATGCGCCTTTGGCGTTTAAGTCTGGATATTTACCAATACGATAGCTCTTTTGTTTACCATCTTTGTATTCATAATAAATCCAACTTCCCTGCTCTCGATTCTGTTTAAAGCGCAAATACAACGAATAACGCTCATCTTTAAGTTGTCTCACTTGGCTGTCACGACTGTATTTCTTTATTTGAGCTTCTGATATTTTGCATCGCACCGTGGTTTGAAACAGTGCGTTTTGATTCATTGTGATCATCATTCCCCCAATAACGTGGCTTGCAACGTCATTCGTGTCGCTTGTTTTCCTGCGCCACTGAGACTGACTGAATCAATCGAATACGTCCCTTGAGCCACGCTTGGAAATGAACTATCCAAAATCACATGACCTTCAGCAAAAGCCGTGGCAATGGCCGGAGCTTGAATGGTGACTTTGCGGCCTTGTCTTTGTATTTTTCTAAGCTCAGCATGACACGCTTGATCGGCTTCTTGCTGGTTGTTCTTATCCTGACCTAGACGTTTAAACGGTGCGGTCCCAATACTGACTTCTTTTCTTGAACTGTCCGTTGGATCCAAATAGAACGCTTTAACCCCTGCGAAATCATTACGGCCATCCAAGTCACCCGAGACATTCACAAAGTTTGAGTTAAGGCTTTTGTTTTCATCAGGAAGTGACAACGTAATGGATTGAATCTCTTTACCGCTTGACGCTGAACGCTGGCCAATTGGCACAAATACAAAGCGCTCTTCCACCGGCTTTGCAATCGCATCATAACGTTTTGCTAATTTACGTAAAAAAGGCAACGTGCTTTCATCGAGTCTATGTAAACTCTCGATTTCAATTTTTTGTAATTCAGGTGCGACAAAAGGAACGAACCCATGTGGAGAAACACAATCAGAGACCACTTGGCCTAGCGTTGCTTTGTTCCAGCTCATGCTCTTTCTTTCTCTAAAGCCTGAATTATCTTTGATTGAGAATGGTGACACCGTCATGGTGATCGTGATGGTTCTTGGCTCCACTAAGAATTGACGGCCTGAAATTTGGAACACCCCACGATTTACCTCATCAAGATAAACGGTGTACTTCTCGCCCTTTGGCGGTAAACCATCAATGTCTGATGAGTGAATGACTAACTTTAGATCATCGCCATCGATGCCGTTCTCATCACGCAGTGTCCAGCTTTGCAGTAAAGAGAGCATCATTTCACTGTGCTTGCCTTTGAGTTCTAGTCCCATGAGCGGTTTACCTCTTTGATATTTTGTTTAAAGCTGACTTCAGGAATGGTGACCATGGTTTCTTCCATAAAAAAATCCCCACGAACGTGAGGATTTAATTGATAGAAGTCGGCTTCTAATTGGTCATCATCTTGACCTGTATGTTTAAAAAGGACATCCGTAATGAGATCCCCTTTATGTGCAGTGACTTTCATCGATACTCCAATAACTCAAGAGTGACGTCGGTAACTTGTGCCGAGCCGTTATGCACCAATTCTGATTTTCCTTCATTGATGCTTTTAATTGTCCATTGACCTAGATTTACCCCTCCGCCATTGCTGACCTGTTGTGGCTCATCGACCATTTGGCGTAAACGCTCCACATTATCTTCTGCGGTTTGGCGTAACCACTTGGCTGTAATAGAAAGGGTTTCAAGGGGTTTTCCTGTGGGTGATGACATCGCACCATCCACCAGACTTATTTCAGTAAAGCGGCCTATTGTGACGCGGTTCATTTTCATAATGGGGGTTTTATCCCCCACCGAAAATACAAACTCACCAATAACGAGGTGATGCATGTATGGCTCCTTATCCTCTGTCTATTCCTGCATAATTAAAGCGTGATTCAATCGAGTGTCCGCCCATGAGATAACTGAATTGTTGCTGCATTTGCTCTGTCACTTGTTTGGCTATGGCCATTTCATCTTGGCCTTTGGATGGGGTGATGTGGATTTGTGGTGCAAAGTGAACGGCTGAACTCTTTTCCTGCAGTACTTCTTTATTGGCTTTCTCTTCGACCTTTTGGCTGACTTCATCGGATGAGGCAAGTTTGCTACCAAACCAACCCCCTAACATTTCACCGCCCATGTCCCCAATCATTGAACCAGCAAGACCACCAAGCATGGTGCCAATGCCTGGCAAAATCATGGTCCCAATCGCAGCCCCTAAAGATGCGCCTCCCATACCACCGGCTAAACTTCCAAGTGAGCTGCCTGCACCTTCCATATCTCCTTCAGATAATGATTGCACTGCATCAACACCACTGATAGCCATGTTTAATGGTCGCAATACTTTGGCAAGACCAAGTCGTCCAGCAGACTGCGCTGCATCAGCACCCATATCAATGGCATCTTGCGCCATCGCCATGCCTGGTAAACTGGCAATGGCTCCACCAGCCAAGGCTAATGGAATGCCTCTTTTGGAATGAGAGAATGAACCAGCAATACGAGACAATGGATTTCTAGATTTTGAACGACGTCGAGAGCGCTTACCTGAACCAGAACGTGATCCTCTTGAGCCGCCAGAGCGTCTAAGCTCTTGGTTTAATCCTTTAAATGCCTTAGTCGCATAAGACGCCGCCTTGCCACTTTCTTGAGTTTCTCGGTTTAGTCCTTTTTTAAACAGACGAGTTTTATCAACGGTATTACCAAAAAGTAATGATGCGGCTTTTCCTGCTATCAATGCGGTTTTAAACGCTAAGATTGCCCCAATACCGCCCATGATAACCGGCACAAGCACATCACTTTCTTGTGCAAACGCGGTGATGCCATCAACCACGGCACCTAATGGGGTTAATACCCAATTCAGTCCTGGTAATAACTTTTCACCAAGGACAACCGCCAACGCATTGAGTTTATTTACAAACTGTTTAATGCCATTTTCAGTGGTGTTCACACGCGCATCGTATTCATCTTGCAGCGATTGAACGTGTACTTCTTGGCTTTCATTGGCGAGTTTCAAAATGTCAGTGAAGTTTTTGGTGTTACCAGCTAATGCAGCCACCGCACCTTTGGCCTCTTCCCCAAAGATTTGAGAAATAAGCGCACTTTGCTCTTCAAGCGGCGCGTTCTTTAGAGCATCAAGCACTTCTAACAAGGTTCCTGATGCATCAGTTTGCATGTCAGCGGCTAACGAGCCTGAATCAAAACCCAGTGAGCTTAGGGCTTTTTGTTGATTACCACTGGCTGCATCACCTAGCGTCAAACGTCCTGAAATGTTCTTCAGAGCGGTTGCTGCTCGCTCTTCATTCATACCAGTGGAAAGCAGTGAAGCCGCTAATGCTGCGGATTCATTAACTTTAAAACCACCCGTTTTGGCGGTTGCCCCTTCACGCGCCATGACACCGGCAATGTCTTTGGCCTTTGCGTTGGAGTTATTCGAGAGATAATTTGAAAGACCAGCTAAACCAACCGCCCCTTTTTGATCTAATCCCATTGAGGCTTTAAAGGTGGCGAGCGTTTCACCGGCTTCACCTGCCTCCATATCAAACGCCACGCCCATCTTGGCGGAATCAAGCACAAACGCTTTGAGCTTTCCATGATCCTTAATGCCACTTTGACCACCAGCCGCCAACATAGCGTTGATTTCAGTGGCCGACATCGGCATATTGCCCGACTCTTTTAATGACCACTCTCTCAATGCTTGCATTTTGGCGGCATCTTGAGGATCATTTTTATCAGAGAGCACCTTCTTCACATCCGCAAAAGAGGATTCATTCTTTATAGCGGCATACATGGTGCCGGCAATCGGAGCGGCTGCCATGGCAAGACCGGATGCTTGGCTTTGTAACTCTCCAAGTTTGGCGTTTCGCTTATCTATTCGGCTTTGAATAGAATTAAGCTCTTTAAGTTGTCGTCCTTGTTTTTCTAACGCGCCGGTGGCTCGCTCACTGGCGGTTTTTAATCGTTGCTGCTCATCTGATAGTTTATCGGTATTAAGGCCAGCGCCTTTCAATTCACTCTGTAGCTTTTTAAGTTTTGCCGATTGGGTATCACTGCTTGAGGAATAACGGTCTATCTGTTTCTTGGCTTGGTATTGGGATGAGCGCAGTTTGTTGGTGTGAATGGCGTTGCTGGCCATTTCATCAGAGAGCTTTTCAAGCCGTAACTCGGTTTTTGCTATCTCAACCCCTAACGATTTAGTTTCAGATTGGGAGAGATTAAATGCCGTGGGATCGGCTAACTTCTTATGAAGCAAACCCAGTGATTGTTCAGTGCTTTTATAGCTTTCAGCCAGAGTTCGGTTTTTCTTCTGACTGTCGCTAAGCTCTGCGCCAAGTCCTGATAATTTCACCTTTGAGGCATCAAGTTTGACGTTCACCTTTTGCAATGATTGCTCTGTAGCTTGATAACCTTCAACCTTTTTTAAGTCTCGGTTTAAGGCGGCCACATCATTGCGTTGTTGCTCAAGCGTATTATTTAACTTTTCAGTGGCTTTGGTGGTTGATACCACATCTCCCAAACCTCTGGTTGTTACATCAAGCAGCAAGGACACTTTGCTTTTTTGATTACTCATCGCTTCTTAATCCCCAGCTTAGTTAAAATCAGCTCGTATCGATGCACCGCTAAATCCTGCCGCCATTCCTTTAATTCGGTTTCGGAGGTGTTGCGGTACATCGGGATCACATCAATTAAGTTTTCGACGTCGTCACTTGAAAGTAAGCCGCCGACTGTAGAAAAAAATCACCGACCTTCGGTTTAATCGTTAAGTAATCATTTACCGACATCTTCTGCAGATCTTCTTTATCCAAATCACACACCACCTGGAACATGAAATCTTCACGCAATTGCTTTTCAGTGATGTCTGTCAGCGCTTGTGAATGCTTTACTTTTGGTACCGTAAATTTGATGTGTTCAATCTTCTCACCCACTTCATTTTCAAAAGGAAAAAGTAAATCAAATTCATAGCAATCGTTCGACAGTTTCTTACCTTGAAGCTCATCACTGCCCGTTAAAATGTAAGCCGTACAATCATTGGCTAAGGTATTAAAATCTGGGGCGGTTAATTCTTCAAACTGCTCTTCTGTTAATACTGTCGTTTCAAGGATGACCGCTTTTTGTTGGTCAAACAGCTCTTTATCAGTGAGCTTGCCTTCTTTGTTGATGGACGGGAGCTTTCGAAACACTTCAAGTGTCATAGAAGAAATAGTCAGGGTGTTGCTGTCATTTAAACGAAAAAATGGCAATGCAGAGGTTTTTTTCATAATTATCTCGATCAAAAAAAGGAGCCGAAGCCCCTATTAAAAGTAATGTCACAATGTGGTTTAAGCCGTCGCGCCGTATTGGCCCATAAGATCGACACCGCCAATGGTGGTTTTTCCGGTTCGGGTATCAATGTCATACACCGTTTTACCGTTATCAATCAGCTTGTAAGATTTACAGGTGCCTTCAATCGTGCACACCGGCTTCTCTCCCATCTTCACTGTCTCTTGCTTAATAGAGCTAATGGTAGAATAAAGAGAGTATTGCGCTTTATACCCACCGTTATTGCTGTCTTTACCTTTTTCAGTCACGTTAACTTGCGCTTCAGATAGAGCATAACGGCCCAACGACATCACCAAATCAGCATGTTTACCACGAACCTTCATGGACCATTTAAGTAAATCCATACCCACAACGTCTTCACTTTGAACAAAGCTGCCTTCGTTCGCGGCGGTTTTAAACGTCACTTCCGGCGCACTAAATTCCACAATCTCATTCACCAATGGTACATCCTGCACCACTGCTGATAATCGTAATCGAACGCGATCAACCATTTACGACCTCCTCAAGCCATTGTTCAATCAATCCGTTATCCACGGACATTTCATACACCATGTGTTCATTCGGGCTATAACGGCCATAATCCACACACAAGAACCAACGCCCTGAATTGTAGTTTTCAAGGTTGTTTTTACTTGGGTGTAAGTAGGCACGAAAGACAGGAATAACCCCATCAGCCACTAAGGATTGACCCCAGTTGCTCAAGCGCTCAACCACACTGTCCATAAACTCTTCAGTGAGCAATTTGCCCATGTAGGGCTGAGAGGTCTCTTCTAGTTTACGTACCATCAGATCTTCTAAACCCACATGAGCCATAAAGCGCCCTGTGTTGGTTCGATTTCCAATGATAGACACGCCACCCATGCGCGTTTTTGCCATGGTGGCCACACCGTGTTTATTCAAGAAGTTGGCTTGGGTGGTCTTATCGCCAATCTTATAAGTGACTAAACGGCAAGGCTCATCACACAACACGCCTTGGTTTTGCGGTGATTCATACCCTTCAACCGCTGCCATGGCTGAGATAAGAGCGATTGATGCTGGTAATACGGTTGGTAAGCCGTCGTAGGTTTTAATAAACCATGGGTCGATAATACTGAGTTTATCTTGCCCTGTTCCTTCAGCGCCAAATTCACCGGCAAACTCTGCAGCTTCCGTATCATTGGTATTTGGTCCATCAACAATAGGACGACAATGAATATCACGCGCCACGGTACAAAGCTTTTGAACAAACGGAATCGAATTAAAACCTGGAGCACCAATTAAGGTTGGCGTTTCAGGACAACCTTTAATTGAAAACAAGCCAGAAGTCGCACCGGTGTTTGCATCCACACCACCAATGATATTGGTTTCTGTGGCTGGTTTATCTGCACCTTCTTCAACCACAATTACATAGAACACCGCACGAACATAACCCAATAGATAACGCGCCAATAACGGCAGCGTCCCTTCACTGGTGTTTGTGGTGTCTAACATCATTTTGGCTTGTGGGTAATCAAACAAACGCACCGGCTCATTGTAAGCAATACCTGCGTGTTTATTAGGTGCAGTTCCAACTAAGCACACCACATGTTGAGCCAATGGCCCCATACTTGGTAATGGCTCAATCGCAATGACTTCCGCGCCGTTTAATTCAAAATCCTGAATTGGGATCATTTCTGCCATTATTTAACCTCGGCTTTAGTTGGTTGAGCAACAATCTTGGCAATCTTTCCGTTTAAAAGAAGAAAGCTGGCTTGTCGTGAATGAAGACGAATGGTCTTTTCATTGAGCTGAACCCAACGTTTGGCCAATCGAAAAGGCTTTAGAATTTGATATTCAATTCGCCCATCGCTTTTACTGTTTTTGTCCATAGGGTTTGTCCTGTGGCTAGATAAAAGAAAACCCAGCGCAATGGCTGGGCTCTGAAGTGATTGGTTTGATGTGATTAGCCTGGCACTAAGCCTGATAGTTTAGGTCGGCCACATTCAGGAAAGTCTTGTTGTTCAAGGTATTCATTTAAGAGAATGCGATCACCAAGGAGCGAGTAATAATCATCTTCGGTGTAATTAGTTTTACGAAGTTCAGAATAGATTTCAGGGATTTGTTTATCTTGAGCATAAAACAGTAATTCAGCTTCAACATTGGTGAGCACATCTTGTTGCCACTGCGTTTCAACGTTAATCCAATGAGGACGATAACGCGCTTCATCGTATTGCCAAACACCGAGCTCTATACTCCATGAATCAAATGGCTCAGGCTCTAATAATGTATGAGTGTCAGGGATCGCACCAAGTTCTTCAACTTGATAATCTCCTTTTTCATCGTTATCACGATCTTTAGCAAAAGCAATTTGCTCACGATGGTCTTCAAGCTGTTTCCATTGATGATTGACTAAGCGAACTGCAAAACCTTCCTTTGGCTCTGGCGGTTTAGTGAATGAATGCTTATCTGGCAACGTGAAATTATAATCAGAGATAACAAACTCATTCGTCTCACTATCCCAGAACTTTTCACCCAGTAAAATTCCAAACACTTTCCATTCACCATCCTCATAAAGAACAGTTTGAATTTCTTTGTCGTACTTTGGTGGCGCTTCTTTCACTGCCCATTCAGGGTAATCACCATCGGGTATACCAATAACAAAAGCGTCACCGGTTGGAGACCAAAACTCATACGCTGATTTGTCTTCAATTTCTATCCAGGTATTTAATTGGTGATCATACTTACCAATTACACCATTGGTACTTGGCTCATAAATATTTTCAGTACAGTCATCACCTAATGCGGTTCCTGCTGCAACATGCTCTTCACCATTACCAAGCCACCAACCATCAGGATGAATTCGTGAAACTTGTAAAATGACGGATTTCTTTTGAATGTTGTTCATTATGCAAGCCTCACTATCCAGTTAACTTTACGATGATTTATGGTGTTTTTAAGTGCACCAAATAGAGCAATCATTATAGTGTGAGCATGAGATCCAATTGATACCGAGTGATAATGGTCACCTTGCCCAGCAGTTGCGTAAGGGGATGTTCTTTTGGATATAGGGTTTTTACAACCAGCAGGGTAATTGCCACCATAACCCCCATCACCGTTATCCATTCCAGATGTATAAGTAGCATGTGCGTGATTTCCTGCGGCTTCAGCGGTTTTACTTCCTAAATCTGTAGATCCTACAGTTGACCCTTCATGCCCATGCTCTTTAACTTGTCCCTCTTCAAATACGCCAACGGTTTCACTATCCTCTTTACCAATAAAACCATTCCCTCTCATATCTGGAATAATTCCATCAGGCCAAATTTCAGCAAGTTTAGGGCATGCCACTAAATCAAAAGCTTGCCCCTTTCGAATAGCCCACCCTTCAGGTGCAATATCACTCTCCCAAGGTAATGAAACACCCACAGGACAAATCTTTGCAGCAAGTCCCAACCACAATTTATCAATCAATCGTTGTGGCGTTAATGCTCGCCAAAACTGTGGCAACTTAACGTGCTTTTTCTCTTGAGATCCTGAATCTATCTCAGCATCCGTTGCCGCATTGTCTTTACGTTCATACTGCTCATGGGCTTTATCAGCTTTAACATGATCATTAAACTCTTCAACATGCGCTTCAAAATCCGTGATCGGTGTATAGAGCACCGAATCATCTTGAGTGATGGTAATTAATTCTGAATTATCCGTTCTAAAGTTCAGTCTAATTCGTGTAAGTTTCCCATCTGAATCTGCCGTTCCTGCAACATAATCACCGCGTGAGCGTGCGTATGAATAAAGAACACCAGTATCGGTCAAAGTACCAATTTCAAAATAGTTATAACCAGTATCGGGAATAGGTATATCTGCTTCAACACGATAGAAACCATGTTCAGTATCTATCGCTTTTACAAAACAAACCGCTTCCGCTTTAGGTTGTAATAACGCGGTTTGATTTTGTGGTTGTTCATTCTCTGGAAGTAATCCAAGGCCAATAACCACTTTTTCAATCGYAACCTTACGACCTTCTTCTTTGGCCAGCGCTTCTTCATCAAGCCCTGCCAACGTAATGTAATTTAAATATCCTGTACTCATGCGGCACCTATTTCTATAACAACACCGGTTTGAATGGTTGAGCCTATAAAGGCGTGTGAATCAGCAGAGCGAATAAGGGCAATGTCCACCGTGTCACGCTCTGATTTGTAGTTATCAATTCGAGAGGCCACCCTTGCTGTAGTTTCTTTATCGATGGGAAGATCTGACAAATAACCATCAATCACTAATGAATACGCCAACTCACCCTTTTTCATTTCCGTGGTGATGTTCAACACACTCAAGGCTTGAGATAAACCAAAGCGTGTTCCTGCTTTTCTATGGATGGCAAAGGCTTGCTCTGTGGTTTCTCGGCGTTGTTTCATCGTGTCATTAGGTTGCCAATCCAAGACACCACGCTCAGAGGCAAGCAGGGACACAAATTCATCAGAGGTTAAAAGGGGTTGTTTCAATTCTGGATAAGGGTTTTCTGATGCACTTAATAAACTGTGCCAGGCAAACTCCAATCCCTCTTCAATCAAGGTTCGGTTCTCAGGTTGAACCGACACAAACTCATTGGGCTTTGACATTAATGATCACCTCTGTGCAGTGCGGCGCTTCATCCCACAAACATAAAACATCCGCTGTGGGTTTGGTTATCTCGACACGCTTTGCCCCTAATGAATAAAACACATGGCCAAGTTCAAGCCGCTCCACTCGACCTTCAAGTAACTGGCTTTTATCTGCAAAACGTAATGCTGCGCTTTGGGCTTCTTCTTTTGAAATATCATTGACCGGATCGCCTCCTGTGAATAACGTCGCTTCAATCACATACGGTTTTGGAACACTGCTTTTCACTGCGACCTCATCGGTTTCTTGAGCAATATCATCACGGTTTAAATAATCACTGGCGCGTTTAATTAATTCAGGACTTGCCGTTCCATCTGGGTTTTCACGACTGACCAACGCCACTTGAACTTGACCGCTGTTTGGTACCAACATTTTGGCTCTGGCATCTTTAACCTGTGCTGGTTGGCTCTCTTTTGGAAACTCAAAGCGCATCACTACCGCATCAAGCTCTGAGCTCACCGTCATGGTTGGCCGTTCATCCAAAGTCAGTGCATGAAAACGATAACCGGCGCGAGTGCCTGTGGTGTGAAACATGTACGGCGCTAAATCAAAACGCTGCAATAAACTGTCATTACTCTCCATCACCGCCGCTTTGGGTGGAAAGACATTAATGTCTTCAGGGATGAGTACTTGGCGTTTAAGCTGATATTGCGCCGCTAACAAATCCACCATGTCGCTTTCAGTCACAAACTTTCGGAACATCTGCAGCGCCCAATAGTTTTGCTCTCGAATTTCAGCCAATCGCTTTAGCATGAAGGCTTGCGTCACTTGCGCTAAGGTTTCCGCTTCATTACGAAACGCCTCTTCAAGTTGAACCGCCATTTCAGGGTTCGACTCTTGAACGTAATTAACCGCAAAGGCCACATAATCATCAAATAAGGCTTCAAATGACGGCTCTTTAAATGCATTAGGGATGGTCATAATTCACCTTCAAGCTTAAGTTGATTACCTTTCCACTTGCCAATCACTTTAATGGAATAACCCGTCGCGGTTGGCAGGGCGATACATTGAGTGGCTTTAAACTCAGACAGGCCGTTTTGATGTTCAGTAAAGGCCGACAACGTAAGGTTTTGAATGATTAACGTAGTTTGTGGGGTTTGCAGCTTTCCGAGACAACGTAACGCAGGATTACCCACTTTTCGTCGTTTCACTCTGCTTGAGATTTCTGTGGTTAATATACGAATGAAGCGCCGTTTAAGCGCTTCAAATCCTGTTACTGTTTTGCCTGTCTTTGGGTCAATCCCTATCATGGTAAAAGCCCTTTTATCTCATCGGGTAACACATCATTCATTACCGCTTTTGAACAAGGATTATCCCAAAGCATGGCAATATTTTGAGCGATGGCCGAGGAGGTGATTTTGTTCTTTATCTCTGATGCTTTCGCCGTTTCCTTACTGAGCAAGGACGAGATCTCACCATCAGCCGCCGACATATAATCACTCAGCGTTGTTAATAAGGTTTCAAACTCACCAAGTTCAATAACCCCACTCATAAAATCAGTAATGGCTTGAAATAAAGCACTGGCTGACTCATCGACAACCGCAAAGGCCGCATCATTTTCACCTTGGATTGATCCAAACAATTCTGTGGTATTTGAACAACTGCTAGGAACAGCATCACTCATCGCATCCAATCGGTTGACTTGCTGYGCCATCGAACTCATTTGAATAGCACTATCYGCCGTGGTCGCCATGGCATTCACGCTGCCTGTAATATTRGTATTGGTACTGGCAATGCTGTCTCTRGCTGAGGTTAGCACCGCCAAATCAATGCCGAGTAAATCTAATGCTGGGTTATTTAATGCGGTTTCTAATGCCATTAATTGACTACTGGTTTCACGCCCTGCATCAACCGCTGGATTTGAAATAGTTAATCCATTGTTCAKGATGTGCTGATAGATATTAAGATTAAGCGCCATTATTGATTTACTCCTGGAGGCATGGATGGGTCACCGGGTTTAGAACAGATATGATCATGTGCATTAAAGAGGTTTCTATCTTCGGACATACTGCGAACGCCATCAGAGATCTCTTTAGTCGCTTCAATATTGCCTTTTTGTTTGGTGTTGCCTTCGATTTGTTGATTGCCCTTTTGAATCGAATCACCTTCAAGCTCATTCTTGCCAATCTGTTTACTGTCCGCATGAATTTCATAACCACCTGGATACTTAGCCACAAGCTTTCCGCTCTCGATGTTATAAAGCTCAGTCATGCCGTTGCCATAATCCACCATCACTTCATTTTCCTTGGTGGTTGGTGCTGGGTATTTGCTAGACGGTAATCCCATTAAAGCCACTGCATTATTCAAGTTAGTGCCAGAGCCAAGGTTAACCAATAAACACAACTCACCCACTGAAGGACGGCGATAATGGCTCACTTTACCGCTACAAAAAACAAAGAACGGGACGCCTTTTACTTCGTTGTCACCCGTTTTTATATCGACGGTGGTTTTACTGGCCTTCTCGACCACAGCAAGACGAATGAGATTAGCCAGATTACCTCGAAGCTCTTCAAGTTCCTCTCCTTGCTCAAGTACTTTGTTTTCTAGTGACATGATCCTTTGCATGATTTGAATAAACATAGTTTTTTACTCCAACCAAGATTCATCCACTTCACCAATAGACACTGACTGTCTCACCGTGACCGCTCGAATAAGATACCCATGCTCATCATCAATAATTTGAGGCTCATTAACGATATAATCTGGCAATTCAACCGAGTCACCCAATCCAAAATAACTGTTCTGAAATTCACGCTCGATACGTGATGAGGCATCCAAGGCTTCTAAATCAAAACCTTCATTAGACGTATTCACCGTAATGGAAAAAATCAGCTCAATGCTGTGCTTTTCTCTGCCATCGTTGGTGTCTTCTTTCATTATTTTGGATTGACCACATCGATAGGTGATCTCAACCGTTTCAGGACTGCTTGCTATTCGTTTGTATGAACTTGGAATTTCAAGAGCTAACGTCGTTTCTAAATGGTCAATCACCGCCTTGACATAGTCAGACGGATTTCGCAGTAATTGATATGATCTCTTCATCAAAGAACTTCCTAAATTGGGCATCCACTTGAGGCGTTAATGTGGCAATGATGTCTGCTGTTTCTTTATCAATGGGTTCGGTAACGGCGCGTATTTGGCGTCTTGCTTTCGCACTGCCAGAATGAGGCGCATACCGCTCAAAAACTACGGGTGTTCGACCATTGCCAATGTAACGAACAAAAGCATTGTCGTATTCTTTGTTACCCACTCGAACCACTGAACCGCCTAATTGGATAGGCTCACCAAAACGATGAGCCGCCAAATCATTGGTACCAATCCAAAGCTTGCCGGTGTAATTGCGGTTCTTCACCCGATTAAACGGTTTTAAACGATCATTAAACGTTTTCAGTTTTAATTCCGTTTTCATCTCCGCTTTGGTTTTCACCTTTAGCCATTGGTTAGTTCGTCGAGCCGCCTTCATAGCCGCTTGTTCTATATGCTCAGGAAGATAGGCCAACTCCTTGAGCCAAGCCGTATCAACACTTAGCATATTATTCCGCCCAATCTCGGCGTTTTGATGCACTTTCCATCATCAACGCGTATTCAAACATCCCATTACAGCCGCTTTGAAAACTCACTCGATAGGTATTGCCTTTATGCTCCACAGTGGATTGCTCCGCTATTTTGCTATCAGTGATCATCGCTAAACGCTGCAATCCACCTTTTTGGCGAGCCTTAACATAAGCGGTAATGACTGAGCTTTCTTCACTCGGAGAGATCACCGTTTTCTCATCACCCATCGCATCTAAAATGGCTTCATAAGCATCCGCTCTGTTTTCATCAAAATCAGACATTACCGCCCCTTATTACGCCGTTTTAATCTCAGTAATTAAGCCACCCGTTAACAGCACACCGCCATCGACGAACACACCAATTGGCTGAATGACTGCGTCCACTTCCGTTGGCAGCGTTTTTGTAAATTCAACACCATCAAAATATGCTGGTGAGCAATCAAACATCGGGTTATCACCGGCTTTAATCGGACCATCGAATAAACCGCGAGTCACGCAGCTCACCACAACACCTTCTTCAGCGCTAAAACTTGGAACAACAAGCAAAGCGCCCACTAAACACGGCTCATCCTTTACAAAACCACCTGCAGGAGCCGCAATACTGAGTTTGTTTCCATCACATAAATGCATAATCATTACCTATAAAAAAAGGAGCCCGAAAGCTCCTATAAATGAACACAACAACCTTACTTAGCCGCTGCGAATGTGCCTTTACATAAACCACGGCGATCAGTCACTTTTGCCACAATGTCATAAGTGATACGCATCTTGGCACCATCAGAGGTAAAGCCATCACCCGTTTCTAACCACGGTTCTTCCTGACCATCTAAGAAGCCCATTACCACCGCTTCAAAATCTTTGGTGGTTAAACCAATCGCACCATTCACATCTTTCATGCGACCGGTACTGATCACTTCTTTAAACTTATTGAACGCAGGGTTGAACGCATCCGGCTTGCTGGCCGTTGCCAATACCGCTTCAATCATTGGTGCATGATCATGACTTGCCAGAATGAATTGGCTTTCTAAATCTAAAACATCACCGCCACTGGTTTCAGTTGTTGCCAGGGCTTTATGCATCGCAAGAATAAGTGCTTGGTAATCCCCTGCAGTGATCCCCGTTTTATTGTTAGCACCATGAAACACTGATTCACCATCACTCATCTTTCCAGCAAGGATGGCATTGAAGATCAACTTGTCGGATAAACGACGGCCTGATTGGAAGAACTTACGTGGAATTTTACTCAGCAAGGCAATTTCATCATTGATGATGGCTTGGCGAGTAATTCGGAACTCACGACCAAAGGTTGCCAGTTGAATTTTCTCGCCCGTTCCTTTGATTAGGGCTTGTTTGTATTCGCCATCTTCCTGAATGCCCATTAAATCTGGTGCATCATTGATGGTGATAAGTTCGGTTTCTTTAAAGTTCGGTAAACGCTCAGTGCTTGCAAACTGACGCCAYAACGGCGCTTTWACYTTCACTTCATCACGAATAACCGTTCTTACCCCTTCGGTTAAAATCTCAGAGAAATCACTGGTATTAAACGCTCGTGCCACCAAGTCTTGCTTACTTAGCCCTTTACCTTCATTACCTAGTGACGCTTTGGCCATGTTAAGTAATGAATCACTTGAGAATGAGTTGTCCTTCTCAACCGTTTCAGTGCCTAAACGTGCATTTAAAGCGTTTTGTAATTCCGCTTTGATGTGATTGCCGTTACCAGCATGAATGTGAGTTGGTGTAAGGTTTGAAGGCGTTGGGGTTTCTTTGCCTGTCGCACTTTGAACACCAATGGCAGCAAGGATTTGAGCCGCTGCATTGGCTTCATTACAATCCATATCATCAAGCATTGAATTGAGTAATTCGTCTTTCACTTTATGTTGAGCGCATAGCCCACGAATCGCCGCTTGGCGTTGGTTTTCTTTTTTTACTGCATTTTGCAGCTCTTCATTTGGTTTTGGCATAGTAATTACCTGTTTTGGCTCTTGGGTAGAGGGTGGAATTGAATTGGATAACGGCTCAGCTTTTGGTTTAGGTTCCACTGAAATGGCGTTTAACAGWGCATCAGGCGTATGTTTAAACGCGCTTAATGCYTCTTTCTTAATACCRTCAAAGCAGTTGGTTAAATTAACGGGGTCAATGACTTCGTCCACCAAGCCAAACGCGAGCGCTTCGTCTGCGGTAAACCACGATTCTTTTGCCATTGCCGCCAATACGTCTTCATTTGATTGGCCTGTCTTTTCAACATACGCATCCGCAATGGTTTGTTTGGCGTTCTTAATTTGAGTRAGTGCGCTTTCAAGTTCTTTCTCTCCTCCCCATGCCCCAATCGATGGGTCGTGGATCATAAAGCTCGCGTTCTCTGGCATCTGAATATGATCACACGCCATCAAGAARTACGTCGCAATGGACGCCGCGAGYCCATCCACAACCCCTGTGGTTTTTCCTTTGTGYGCCTTAATCGCATTAAACATGGCTAAGCCTTCATAGACTGARCCCCCAAAGCTTTTCACATGAAAAACAGCGTCTTGAGTRCCAACCGATTGAAGCGCACGAATTAAATCAATYGCCTCAATGTCATAGCTCCCAATGTCRCCGTGWATCCAGACTTTCACTGGCTCTGCRTCACCTTGGTTCTTTAACGTAAACCACGATTTAGCTTTGCTTGCYTTTGGCATTRTTAACCTCTTTGTTTGAGTTAGATGAAACCAAGCTATGAGCAGGATCRGATGTGCTGACGATGTTCATATCATTGAGCTGCTTACGCTCCGATTGCACTTCAAGGCGTGTTGCCAGTGGGCTAATGTTTCGCTCACGTTGTGCCTGACTTAATGAGAACAGCGATAAGCGAGTGCCTTTTTCAATTCCTGTCATTTCTCTTGATGGGTCAATCCACGGCATCACCGGTGCTTGGTAAATCGCATTAAAAATGGAAGTTTTGTCCACGCCTTTTGGCACTTTTACTTCACCAGAAAGGATTGCCATATTGAGCGCATGACGGTATTGAGGACGGGTCCAATTAAGAATGAACTTGCGTTGAAGCACTCGATAACGTGAATAGCTATCGACCAACTCTTGTCGCTGCGATGAATAACTGCCGTTGCTGTAATCTCGGGTTACGCTTGAGTTATTCACACCAGCACCAGAGCTTGCCAAGCGAAGTTGAGCATCACGAAATGGCGAGCTCATCGCTTCTTTGCGGTTACTCTCCACCATGCCTGCATCTTCACCTGGTGAAAGCTCAAAGCTGTTACCCATGCCTAGGAACATGTCACCATCACGCTCTAGTGATTCATCACTACCCACCTCACGTTTAATGAAGTAGGTAAAGCGGCTGGCAATTTGTGCGCTGACTCGTTCGGATTGGTCGTAGTCGTCAATGTCATCAATCAGATCCACAATCGAATGAAGCAATGAAATGCCACGGTTTTGATGAAACCGCCGYGAGAACTTCAAATGCACCATAAAGAACGCATCAATTTCGACAAACTCAAACCCATGYGCGTCTTGTTGAATGAGATAGCTGATGGCTTGGCCTAACTTGTTGCGCTTAATCCCCTCTAACACRCCATTTTCAGGCTCATTAATTCGATGAGGAATAAAATCAGGCTCAAACGGCTGAATAGCAAAAGGCGTATTGCTTGGATATAACAGTTCTTCATGCTTGCCCATGTATAAACGACCAAACACTTCACCATCACGCAGCCAAGTACGACACGCTAACCATTCAGTTTCACTTCGAGAATGCTCAGCATCGATGTTTTGATTAAGTGAAAACAGCTCTAACCATTTACTGATGGCTTGAGCAAACTCGGTGTGTACTTCTCCTTTCATATCGAGTGGTTGAGGTTCAATCATGATCCCATTGGGACCAATCACGTTAGAACAGAGCTCATCCAAAATACCCGTAACTAACGGATTGTTTTCATCCATGTGGCGAACACGCTCACGCACCGCTTTAGCGCCACGATTGACGCTATTGGCAGAGCCGGATGATTTCTTATTAGGTCGCTTGGTATGAGGATTACTTGGAAGTGAGGCGTTGTATTTATTGAGAAGCTTTCTGTCGTATTGCCGTTGAAGTCCTGATTTGGGGTGAAAATACCCCACCATTTTATCGATAAAATTACTCAAGATAATTTCTCCGTATCATGGAACGACGACCACCTTGCCGAGAACGATTCAATTGCCCTTCAAGACGTAAGATTTCAGCGCGAACGTGGGCTAAATTGGCTCGGGTTAACTTCTCCCCATCCGCCGTTTCAACCGCTTGGCCTTTTAATATCTTGCGCTCAGCGTCGTAATACCACGACAAACGCTCTTGGGTTGTTGGTGCTGTTATCATCCGTAAATTCCTTTTGAGTGCTTATAACGACGTTTAGGTTTACGAACAAACTCATGCTGTTCGACTGAATCACACACATTGCTGTTAAATTGCCATTCTGCTGCCCACGCCGGTGGATTATCCCAATTGATACTGTCACCATCTTTGTAATGCATTCCTGCTTCGGCGTAGTTACATAAATCAAAGGATTCGTTGCGTACTTTCGGTGGACACTCCCACAGCCCTTTTTCATTAATAAATTCGGCGGTCAACTCATCAAACCATGAACGCTCAGCCCAGGCAGGAAGATGAAAGAAACGCGCACCGAACTCTTCACGCTCATAGCTAGACGAGACACGGTTTTTTAATCGGTTGGTATTGAGCAGCAATAAAGGAATTTCACCGTGAGCGTGTTGGCTTCGCTCATCAGGGAAGCTTTCTTTGACCAAGTCTTTTTGGTTGTGGCTTGAGCCTTTAACTAATCGAAATAAGTGTTCAAGCCGTTTGTGTTTTAAACGCTTAAAGAACTGATAAGACAATTCCGTCACACTGGTGGCTTTGCCATCTTTCTCAGCACCCGAGCCGCCAGAATCACACAAGGTTAAAACAGGCTTCATGCTGCGCCCTGATTCATCCGCCAAGGGATAGGTTTTTGCTATTACTTGGTCAATCAACAAATCCCAATCTTCGGCATAGATAGCTGGGTTAATGCGATCATCATTTCGGTTTGGGTTCATGACGATTTCAAAGCGATCAATGATCCAACGTTGCAACCCTTCGCCAAACACTTGCGCCTGAACAATGAAACGAGGGTTTGATTTACCGCCTTGAACATCGATAGACATTATTAAGAAGCGCCCACCATGAGGAATAACCCCTCTTGGATAACTGCTGGCACGCTCCATCAACTCATGAGCCCCAATCTCAGAGCCTCGACCTTGCATGATGTAAGAGCGCCCAATATCAACGTTAAAAAAGGATTTTAATGATTCTTCATCGCCATTATCTTCAAACCGTTGCGCCGCATTAAGATAACGGTACACCAAACTTTCCCAGCTCTGATAAGCCGCAACCACACCTTCAAACCAAAACGTTGCCCATTTTGATTTTCGTATCTGGCTTTCATCAACAACCACTTCACCAAACTGGTTAACTTCACCTTCACGAAACCACTGTCCATCAAGGTTTAAAGTGCTTTTTTTGTTTTCAGTGATCACATGACAACAGCGAGGACACTCAACATACGCAGTTTTTGCCGCTTCTTGATAATCGTCTAATGGCTCCCATTTCAACACTTCAAAGTGCGGTAAGAAATACGCATCACAATCAGGACAGCACCAGTAAAAACGACGTCTGTCCCCTTGGTTATACAGTTGAGCAATACCGCCACAAGGTTGCGCCTCATGCGGTTTTAAATCTTCGGCACGTTTTGGCATTCGAACCACACGACCTGGGGAGCTTTCCGCCATCGCCATGCCTGAACTTTTGGCGTTTTGAATACGTTTAAGCATCAAGCCAAACTTCGAACCCTCTTCACCAACGGAATCATCCGCACGATCATAATCGGTACAACCGGCATAACGATACGTTGAGGCAGATAAACTGGTTTCGGTTGCGGAATCCAACTTCAAGTTCATCCCGTTTTTAAAGCGTTTATTGGCAATGTTATCGTCGGCCTTTCGTCCTGTTCGTAACTTGTCTATCTCTTGAGTGGAAGCAAAGCAGCGAGCCAAATCAATCTTACTCATTTCATTGGCTTTGGTTTTTGTACTGTAGATAAGCAGCATATCACCAGGGGCTTGAGTTACTGCATAATTCACCCACCCTTCGACCATCGCTTTGGTTTTACCCGAACGCGCCGGACCAACCACAATAACCGCTTCATAAATACGACGAGGCAAGCAGTTCATCGGCTCGCGCATGTAAGGCGTTTGAGAGGACATGAACTTGGCCACATCCGTACCATCTGAGATCCACAAACCTTCATCCGCCGCTTCAACGGGTGTTTTATCTGCTGGTAAACAGAGATACGCAAGGGACTTTCTTATTGCTTCGGCATCCGCAAACACCACACCCAATTTAGGATGAAACGGAGGAAACTTCATCACACACCTGCTTTAAGTCTTTATTAAACAAATCTTCTAACAGCTCTAACTCTTCAGGCTGAGCGTTAGGGATAGCGGTTTCAATCCGTGTAATGGCGTTAACCGCAAAGGTTTTCATCGAAGCAATCACCAACCCCACCTGACTTTCCATTTCAGGCGTTGCCACTAATTGCAAAGCGTCTTGTTGTAGACTTAGCTTTTCACGCTCGGCCTGAACAAACGCACGAAGCTCTGCGGCGGTTTTAAACCCCATTAGATCGGGTGCATCGGTTTCTTTCATTGGGGCTTTGCATAAATACGGAGCCACTTGAATGATGTCATACAGTGGCGTATTGCCTTTATTGGCGATGGGCTCGATACCGGCTTGTTTTAGTTTTTTGCGAATGGTTGAACGGTGATAATTAAACCCTTCAAGCTCAGAGAGATTCCACAGACGTTTTTCATTATTCATAAAGCCTCACTGAGTCGAGTCCTCACCGTACCCATAAAAGTTACGTAAATGCTGAATTTGATTAGCACACAAGCGCCACGCTTCTAACCAAACCGGATCACGTAATACCGCTTCACCGTACGTTTTTGGTGGTGATGTAAATGGAATTTGGCATTGAACAAGGTAAGCGGATGGCGGAACAATCAAACGGTCTTGATACTCAGTCACCACCTGTTTGGTAGTACAGCCACTTATCAGCGTTAGGGATAGGCACATCACGACAAATTTCATGCTTAATCACCTCTTTAATCACGGTTACGGTTTGAATGGTTTGTTGTTTTTGTTTGGATTGCTCAAGCGCCAATGCATCAGCTGCCGTTTGAGCTTGTTTGATTTCTTGGTTTAGGTTGCTAATGGTTAAGGCCA
>NZ_OMPC01000009.1 GCF_900312675.1 Aliivibrio sp. EL58
CTATTGTTAGTCCTGCAAAGTCACTGTCATTATCATTATCATTATCATCTAGTAGATTTTCATTGCTTGGTTGTGAAAAATCAACAGCACTGTTTTCTAAGAAGTCATCTAAAGAAAAAGCATTTTCGTCGTCTTCATCTTCTACTTTATCTAAAGGCTCATCATTTTCAACGTCTAGCTCTTCAGTTTCAGCAAACAGATCATCTAACTCATCGTCAGTTTCTGACTCTAACTCTGACTCTTGAGCTTGTTCTGTCGTATCTGTACTTGGTATATCCAGTTCTACTGGCTCTTCAAGGTCAGACGACGCATCATCTTGCTCAGTTTCTAATTCAACTTCAGATTCAAGAAAATCATCAAGCTCATCGTCAACTTCTGACTCTTGAGCTTGTTCTGTCGCATCAATACTTTGTGTACCCAGTTCTACTGGCTCTTCAAGTTCAGACAATGCATCATCTTGCTCAGTTTCTAATTCAACTTCAGGTTCAAGAAGATCATCAAGCTCAAACGAAATTTCATCTTCTGCTTCCTCTTCTACCTCAGCTAAAGGCTCATCATTTTCAACGTCTAGCTCTTCAGTTTCAGCAAACAGATCATCTAACTCATCGTTAGTTTCTGGCTCTAACTCTGACTCTTGAGCTTGTTCTGTCGCATCAGCACTTGGTGTACCCAGTTCTACTGGCTCTTCAAGTTCAGACAATGCATCATCTTGCTCAGTTTCTAATTTAACTTCTGGCTCAAGAAGATCATCAAGCTCAAATGAGATGTCGTCTTCTGCTTCCTCTTCTACTTCAGCTAAAGGCTCATCATTTTCAACATCTAGCTCTTCAGTTTCAGCAAACAGATCATCTAACTCATCGTTAGTTTCTGACTCTGGTTCTTGAGCTTGTTCTATCGCATCTGTATTTGGTGTATCCAGTACTACTGGCTCTTCAAGTTCAGACAACGCATCATCTTGTTCAGTTTCTAATTCAACTTCTGGTTCAAGAAGATCATCAAGCTCAAATGAAGCATCTTCTTTTTCTGTATCAGATTCAAATAATGAAATATCATCATCTTCGTCTTCATCAGCTTCAACTAACCAATCTTCATCACGAGGTGTGTCTTCTGAAAGTGCCTCTGATACTGCTACACCTTCTACTTCAGTATCATCGCCACGCTTTCCCGGAGTAGTTTCTTCCTCTTCAACATCATCACCAAGTAACTCATCTAAAAGTACGGTGCTGTCTTCATCTAGCTCAATTGTATCGTCTTCGTCTTCATCATCTAAAAACTCATCCAGAAGGGCTGTGCTATCTTCATCGATTTCTACACTGTCGTCTTCTTCACTCAGCTCTTCGTCATCACCAAGTAATTCATCAAGTAATGCCGTACTGTCATCTTCGATATCTAAGTCAATGCTCTCTTCTTCATCATCAGACTCGCCCAATAACTCATCAAGTAGCGCCGTATTGTCATCTTCGATATCTAAATCAATACTCTCTTCATCATCAGATTCATTAAGCAACTCATCTAGTAACGCTGTACTCTCTTTATCAGATTCTAAATCAATACCCTCTTCATCAAGCTCTCCAAATAAAGCATCATCATTATCTAGTTCGATACTCTCTTCTTTATTAGAACCTTCAGTCGTTTCATTTGTATTTTCCATCTCTGATAATAAAGCATCAAAGTCCAATTCATCTTCTACTGAATTTGAAACCGACTCTGGAGCAAGTTTGGTTTCTTCTTTTTCGTCCAGATCCCAACCTTGGTCTAGCTCAGACTCTTCTGAGTCATCTTCCATATCCATTGATGAGAACAGATCATCTAGCATTGATTGATCAAGTTCTCCACCTTCAAGATCTTCGTTATCATCAAGTTCTGGCGCTGATTTATCTAACGCTGATAGATCTGAATCATCAATAAGTGATAGATCAAAGTCGTCATCTTCTTCTTCTAAATCGCTTGCTGAGAATAAATCACTGTCGAAATCATTCAGTGCTTTTTCCATCTCCTCAAGACCTAGTGCTTTTTCTTCCGCATCAACGGTTAGTGCACTTGAGGACATATCAATGTCATCATCTAAACCATCAAGGTCTAAATCAAGATCTCCATCAGACAACATTAAATCTAAATCATCGTTTTCTTCACCGTCTAATGAAGCAAATGGGTCATCATTATCTGAACTGTTATTTTCGGTTTCAAACTCAGCGAATAAATCATCATTTGAATCTGAATTATCGTCACCAAATAAGAATTCGTCATCATTTAGATCACCTAAAAGGTCATCATCGTCATCTAAACTAATTTCTGGAATGTCATCATCCATATTGAAATTATTTTCTGGCATAACTAGCGGTGAAGGCTGAGTTTCTGACGTATTTTCTGCGTCTTCCTCTTCCTCTTTCTTACGACGGAATAAGAAGAATGCAATTAAGCCTGCAATTAAGGCGCCTGGAATTAAAGCAAGTAATGCGATTAGACCTGGGCTTGATGCTAAATTATCCATTGCACTTGGTTCTGCTTTTTTCTCAGCAGCCGCAAGTTGTTTCTGTTCATTAATGAATTTTTCGACTTCATTACGAATTCGGTCTTCATCACCTAATGAATTTTTTAGATTGTCGACTTCATTTTGAACTTCTGCTAATCGAACACGCAGTTGGTGGTTATTTTCTTGTAATGCTGAAAATTCTTGTTCTGTGGTATCTAATTCAGATTTCAGCTCAATAACTGAAGCAGGAGCAACAGCTTTACTCACCTCTTTAGCTGGTGATTTATTAACAACCGATGCTTTTTCTTTACTTGGAGATAACGCTGTTTCTTTTGACGCTGGCGTTGATTTACGCTCTGATACAACTGTACTTGTCGTTTTGGTACTCACTGATTTTTGCGCGTTCTGTTTATTTTTATGGGCAATAAGCAGTTGTTTAGCATCATCAGTATTTTCACGACGAACTTGTTCTAACGTCGGTAATCGCAAACGGCTATTTGGCTCTAATCCATGAATATTATTATTTTCAAAGGCGTGTGGATTTAAGCGATAAATAGCAATTAAGGTTTGCTGTACCGAGGTCGTATTTGATGGGTTCACACGACTTGCAATTGACCACAGAGTTTCATCTTCTTTTGTTGGGCCATACATTTTTGTCGGTGTTTTTGCTTTTTGCACAACAGCAGTAGTCGAGGCTCTCTCTGGTTGTGATTGAACAACAGCTTGCGAACTGACAGTTTGATCCTTTCCCTCAGGCCCCACAATTTGAATTGTTCCTGCTGCGTTTGCAACGGAACATTGTGATGCAATGAATAGCGCCAAAGGAGTTAGCGTTTTTAACAATTTGTTGGATGCGTCAGACACTAGAGATGCCTCTTAAATAAATGAAAAAATGATATCTATGTAACTATATCGGATAATAATAAAAAAACTGTAGCGATTTAGCAAAAACTGTGGGGTTAATGGAAGAAAAAAGCCTTAGCTTTCACTAAGGCTTTCTTTTTTATGGCTAATATGCGTATTTGTTATAAACAATTCTGCATATATATTATCTATTAATAATAATCGCGAATTAATACTTCTGCGATTTGTACTGCGTTGGTTGCAGCACCCTTACGTACATTATCTGCAACAACCCACATATTTAGCCCCATTGAGTGACTAATATCCTCACGAATACGAGCAACCATTACATGGTCTTTACCTGTAGCATCACTCACTTGTGTTGGGTAATCATTACCGTGGAATACTTCAATTCCATCTGTCTCTTCAAGTAAACGAGTTGCTTCTGCTGCATCAATTGGAGCACGAGTTTCAATATGAACCGATTCAGCATGGCCATAAAAAACAGGGACACGCACACACGTTGCATTCACTGTGATGCTTTCATCTGCAAAGATTTTTTGCGTTTCCCACACCATTTTCATTTCTTCTTTGGTGTAGCCATTGTCCATGAACTCATCAATGTGAGGTAGGCAGTTAAATGCAATTTGCTTATCGTATGCTTTGTTCTCTGCTGGTAAGCCATTTAATAGCTTAGCCGTTTGACCTGCTAATTCATCAATACCCGCTTTACCAGAACCTGACACTGACTGGTACGTTGATACGTTAATACGATCAATACCTACAGCATCATGAATTGGTTTTAACGCAACTAACATTTGAATCGTTGAACAGTTAGGGTTCGCAATGATATTGCGGTTACGAAAATCAGCAAGGGCCTCAGGATTTACTTCTGGGATCACTAATGGAATATCCTGATCGTAACGGAAGTGCGAGGTATTATCGATAACAACAACACCAGACTCTGCTGCAATTGGAGCCCATTTAGCTGAAAGTTCACCACCCGCAGAAAATAGACCTATTTGCACTTGGCTCCAATCAAACTCTTCTACATTTTCAACAGTTAATGTCTTATTATTAAAACGAACTGTTTTACCTTCACTACGCTCGGAAGCTAAAAGGTATAAATTGCGAACAGGAAACTTACGCTCTTGCAATACTTCTATGATTGTTTCGCCAACGGCACCAGTTGCGCCAAGAATGGCAACATCAAATTCTTGAGTCATTAGACTTCCTCGATTGTAAATCCAAGTTGTTGTAACGGGGTAAGACCACAGTTTTTATCACCTGTGATTGTGATTGCACTGTATTCTCTTCTATCCCAATAATCTTTGCGCATTTTGTCAAATGCACCAACTGTTGAGATTTCGGTTCTGAATATGGCATCATCTTTTCGCACATCATAGACTAACTGAATCAAATTGTGCAGTGTTGAATGATCCCATTGCTGATTTAGTGTCACATTAGGGATTGGCGCGATAGGTAATAGAGCCTGAGGATCAGCTCGTTCTTCACGATTTAATAACTCACAATAAGAGTTAAAGATCATGGTTGTTCCACGTGCTTTGCCTTCTAGTCCATACCCTGCAATATGAGGAGTGGCGAAAGAGAGTAAAGGCAATAATTCCATATCAACTTCTGGCTCAAACTCAAACACATCTAATACCGCTTTAAAGCCATCTTGTTTTAATAAGCGTTGTTTTAATGCTTGATTATCAACCACAGGACCACGCGCAGCATTGATCACTATTTGGTCATTACGCAGCGCTGTTAATCTTTTTTCATTCATCAGATGATGAGTTGGAAATTCACCATTGCGGGTGATCGGCGTATGGAAACTAATAACATCTGATTTTTCTAACAATTCTTCTAGCGGCACGAATGCGCGTTGATCGCCTTCTTGCTCTTTGATTGGGTCATTAAGTAAGTATGGAATAGCTAACGCATCAAGACATTTAGCTAAATAAGAACCAACTTGACCTGCACCCACAATACCAAACGTTTTATCAAAGATAGAAAAACCGTGTTGTTGAGCCAATACCATGACACAACTTAATACGTATTCAGCAACACCCACTTTATTACAACCAGGAGCTGCCGTGAAAAATATCCCTTTTTCTTTCAATAAAGTTTGATCAACATGGTCCATACCTGCTGTTGCTGTGCCTACAAACTTAAGTTTATTGGCTTTTGAGATCAGCTCAGCATTCACTTTGGTTACAGATCGAATCATTAATGCATCAACATCAATTAAATCATCTGCTGTTAGTGTTCTTCCTGATTTAGCAACAACTTCGCCTAGCTCACTAAATAGTTCAGCAGCATAAGGCATATTTTCATCAATCAATATTTTCATTTTTTAATCAGTTATCCTTTTCGATTTATGAATTCAGTTTATCACTCACTTCCGTGATAGAAAACAGGCATAAAAAAACCCAGCCAATTTAAGTGACTGGGTTTTACTATCTTTTTTTAGTGGTTACGCGATTACGCTTCGTATTTCTTAATTACTAGCGTTGCGTTTGTACCACCAAAACCAAAGCTGTTAGACATAACTGTTGTTAGTTTTTGATCGCGTTTTTCAGTAACGATATCAAGACCTTCAGCTGCTGGATCTAGTGTTTCAACGTTGATACTTGGCGCGATAAAACCGTGCTCTAGCATTAGCGTTGAGTAGATAGCCTCATGAACACCGGCTGCACCTAGTGCGTGACCAGTCATTGCTTTAGTTGCAGAGATTGCAGGGCTGTTCGCACCAAATACTTCTTGGATAGCGCCTAACTCTTTTGCATCACCAACAGGTGTAGATGTACCGTGAGTGTTCACGTAATCTACGCTGTCTACGTTTTGCATTGCCATTTTCATACAACGAACTGCGCCTTCGCCTGATGGTGCTACCATGTCGTAGCCATCAGATGTTGCACCGTAACCTACGATTTCACCGTAAATTTTAGCGCCACGAGCAAGTGCATGTTCAAGTTCTTCGATAACAACCATACCGCCGCCACCAGAGATAACGAAACCGTCACGATCTGCATCGTAAGTACGAGATGCTTTTTCTGGTGTGTCATTGTATTTTGATGATAGTGCGCCCATCGCATCAAACATCATCGTTAGAGACCAATCTAGCTCTTCACCACCACCAGCAAACATTACGTCTTGTTTGCCAAGTTGAATAAGCTCTACCGCGTGACCAATACAGTGCGCAGAAGTTGCACATGCAGAACTCATTGAGTAGTTAACACCACGAATTTTAAACGGTGTTGCAAGACATGCAGAAACCGTTGACGCCATTGTACGTGGAACCATGTATGGACCAACACGCTTAACGCCTTTCTCACGCAAGATATCCACTGCATTTACTTGGTTTAGTGATGATGCACCACCAGAACCTGCAACAATACCTGTGCGGTCATTTGAAACTTGATCTTCTGTTAAGCCAGAATCTGCTACTGCTTGCTCCATTGAGATGTAAGCAAATGCAGCCGCATCACCCATGAAACGCATTTTTTTGCGATCGATGTGGTCAGCAGGGTTCATTTTCAAATCGCCCCAAACATTACTGCGCAGACCCTTTTCAGCGAACTGCTCAGAGAAGTTAATGCCTGATTTACCAGCTTTCAGAGACTCTAATACTTCTTCTGCATTGTTACCGATACTTGATACAATGCCCATGCCTGTAATTACGGCTCTTTTCATGATTCTTTCCTAATAAGTCATAAATCTTGGTAGATAATAGCGAAGATAGCACAACAAAGTGGTCAGCTTTCCTATAAGTCGTTAAAATCCGACGTAGATTATCTTTAATGGTTCTAATTTATGTCACGAAATCACATTTTACCACAAAACAGCATCACTAATGCAATCCTTGATTGGAATGAGTCTGGAACTCCTGTCTCAAATGACTTTGATGATGTCTATTTTTCTAATGATAATGGATTAGAAGAGACACGATACGTCTTCTTACAGCAAAATCATCTGCCTCAAAGATGGCAAGATTATGACCAACGTCGTTTTGTAATCGGTGAAACAGGATTTGGTACTGGGTTAAACTTCCTTGCTGTGTGGCAATGGTTTAAAACATTTAGAGAACAAAACCCAGATGCTGCACTTAAAGAGCTTCATTTTGTTAGTTTTGAAAAATTCCCTGTCACTAAGGCCGATCTCATTAAGGCCCACCAAGCATGGCCTGAATTAGCAGAGCTAGCTGAGCAACTGCAAGAACATTATCCTGCTGCCGTTCCAGATTGTCACCGACTGGTATTAGAAGATGGCATGATAACACTCGACCTTTGGTTCGGTGATATCAAAGACTGTATGCCACAAATTTGGATGGATGATTCAGGAGTTATCGACGCTTGGTTTTTAGATGGTTTTGCACCAAGTAAAAACCCTGAAATGTGGAATCAAAATCTATTTAATAATATGGCCAGCCTTGCTAAAAAAGGCTGTACTTGCGCTACTTTCACAGCAGCAGGTTTTGTTCGTCGAGGCTTGATTGAAGCAGGCTTTGATATGAAAAAAGTCAAAGGTTTCGCTCATAAAAGAGACATGATCGCTGGTACATTAACGGAACGTAAAACCAAGGCGAATCATGCGGTTTGGTATGCACGCTCGACACCAGAAAATATCACAGATGTGGCTATTATTGGTGGAGGTGTTGCCAGTGCATCATTGGCGACAACACTGCTTCGTCGCGGTGTAAATGTCACTGTTTACTGTAAAGATGATAAAGCCGCACAAGGCGCTTCTGGTAATCAGCAAGGCGCTGTATATCCTCTACTGAATGAGAAGTTTAACTCACTGTCACGATTCTTTGCTCCCGGCTTTATTTTTGCTCGTCAGTTCATCGACCAAGCAGCCAAAGACGTGGAATTTGATCACGATTGGTGCGGCGTAACCCAACTCAAATGGGATGATAAATCAGAAAATAAATTAAATAAAATGCTAACCGCTCAGTTTCCCAATGAACTCGTCACCGCATTTAGCAAAGAAGAAACAAACCACCATGTTGGCCTACCAATCAATATGGAGAGCGTTCATTACCCTCTTGGGGGCTGGTTATGTCCAAAACAGTTAACTCGTGGGATCTTTACTCATTTATCAGAAAACCCACTATTTACGTTGCATAATAACGCTGAAGTGACGCAATTAACTCAAACTGACGATAAGCAATGGAACGTTATTCTTGGTGAAAAAATAAATCGACATCAAGCCGTTGTGGTTGCTAATGGCCATAAATTTACTGATTTCGAACAGACCAAAGATATTCCAGCAACACCGGTTCGAGGCCAAGTGAGTCATATTCCTACCACGGAATCACTAAAAAAACTGAAAACAGTGTTGTGTTATGACGGTTATTTAACCCCTGAAAATACCAAGAATCAAAGCCATTGTATTGGCGCAAGTTACGATCGCCGTGATTTAGATTTAGCGTTTAAAGAATCAGATCAAATAGAAAATGGTGAACGATTACAGAAATGTATTCCTAATGAAGCTTGGGTGAAAGAGGCAGATACGTCTGACAATCACGCTCGTGTCGGCATTCGCTGCGCCAGTCGTGATCATCTGCCATTTCTTGGCAATGTGGTTCGTTTTGAGGATATGCAAGAAGAGTACAAGTATATCTATAAAAAACGCCACTGGTTACGTGAAGCAAAAGAGATTCCTGTCTATGAAGGTTTATTCTGTATGCTGACATTAGGTTCAAGAGGATTAAGCTCTGCACCACTATTGGCAGAAACCTTAGCATCACAGATCATGGGAGATCCAATTCCGCTACCAAATTCAGTACTTGAAGGATTGCACCCAGGAAGATTATGGGTGAGAAGGTTGTTGAAAGGAAAGCCGTTGGATATTTAAGAGCTAGAGCAGAGTTCAGATCGCTTCGCTTAAAGAATTCAGAGGTGTTCGTTGTAAGTATACAACTAACAACACTAACCTCTGAATTCTGCTAGGGAGCTTGCGACCGATCTGAACTCTATAATTTACTTAATCGAATCAGCCAAATGGCTCACCGCTAGCGCAAAGTAATGCGAACGGTTCCAATCCATTAAGACTTGGTAATTATTGTAAACAAGGTACGCACGACCATCGTTATCATCAGGTTGCACTAACCACGCTTCAATATCGACGTCAGGTAATGCTTTACCCGTTAAACGACGAACACCAAGGTCTTGCCATTGAGCTAGCGACTTATCTTTTTCTTCCGATAGCCCTTTTAGGCTTTCAGCATCTAATGATTCAGGTAATTGTACTTGACGTCCCCACGTATAAGTATCGTCCCAACCCACTTGCTTTAAGTAGTTTGCTGCTGATGCGAATACATCCGCGTGAGTGGTCCAAATATCTTTACGACCATCACCATTGCCATCAACGGCATAAGCTAAGAATGACGTTGGCATGAACTGACATTGTCCCATCGCCCCTGCCCATGAACCTTTCATGTTTTCTGGAGTAATGTGACCTTGCTGTAAAATGGTTAATGCAGCCATGGTTTGTTTTTTGAAGAATTCTTCACGACGGCCGTCATAAGCTAACGTCGTCAATGCTTCAATCACATTATAACCACCGGTCAGCTTACCAAAGTTACTTTCAACGCCCCATAACGCAACAATAAAACGAGGCTGAACCCCATATTCATTACCAATTCGGGTCAATTCTTTATAGTGTTTTTGGTATAAATCGTTTGCTTGTTTGATTTTCCATTTCGGCACTGCGCGTGGAATATACTCATCTAGCGTTAATTTTTTTTCTGGCTGGTTACGATCTGATTTGACCGCTTTTTCTTTAAAGGCAATATCTTTAAATGCACGCTCAAGAATAGGTTCTGAAATACCTATCTCTCTCGCTTCATTTTTTAATTCTACAATATAGTCCTGAAATTCCCCTTCAGGAGTATTTGCTGTAACAGATGTTGCCATGAGCAGACTGACTATCCCTAGCAGTAATTTTTTCTTCATTATTCACTCTCTTTTCTTGCTGCTTTATCTTTTTTATATTTTTCAAGCAAATTTTCTGGTGGTGGCGGAAGTTGTAAAAAGAAACCTTCATTTTTAATTGATGTCTTTACTGTTTCTACATCAACTGAAGCTAGCGTTCTTCCTGCTAAGTTTACTACCATTACCATGGTTGGCGTTCCAAACATCGCCATCAGTTCTTTAGGAACTGGTGTAAAGTCATCTTTTTTCTCTATATAAAGATAAGCACCTTGTTTTTTGGTACTTTTATAAACTGAACAGAACATTTTATAACCTATTTTGAAAAGGGTTGATCTTGCTCTCAACTTCTAACATGTAAACAATGTCTATTTGATGAGAGCCTTACTAAAAAGTACACTTAAGACAAGAAGATAACTTGCTGTGCAGTCAAACTGACTATAACATGGTATCAGATTTGTGGTATTAAATTTATCAAGATACAGAATAGTATGACAAAAACAGCCGATTTAAAGGGCAGTAATTTCACCCTTTCAGTATTACATTTACCTAATGATGACGTACATCAGGCATTAGCTATGCTTGAAGAAAAAGTGGCAAAAGCGCCTTCTTTTTTTGCTTCTGCGCCTGTTGTTGTAAACATTGAAAATGTATCAAATGAAATTAACTTTGTTGAGCTAAAATCTGGTGTCGAACGCACTGGTATGATCCCTGTCGGGATCACTGGCTGCAAAGATAAAGAAAAACAAGCTCAGGCCACTGCAGCAGGGTTTGCTGTTATGACCTCATTTACACCTCAACAAGTAACACAAAAAGCCAATATGCAACCAACGAAAGTGGTTAGAACCCCTATTCGTTCTGGTCAGCAAGTGTATGCAAAAGATGCCGACCTTGTGATATTAAATCACGTAAGCCCAGGCGCTGAGGTCATTGCTGATGGCAGTATACATATACATGGAACCTTGCGAGGCAGAGCAATTGCTGGTGCGAGTGGCCAAACAGAAGCAAAAGTTTTCTGTAAGAATTTACAAGCTGAACTGATTTCCATTGCGGGTAATTATTGGTTAAGCGACCAAATTGACAAAGAGTATTGGCATCAAAATGTCATGATCACTATGGTTGAAGACCGTATTCAGATCGATACCCTAACGTTATAGCACAACATAAAAGGAATAATAAAAATGGCACGTATTGTCGTTGTGACTTCAGGCAAGGGCGGTGTAGGTAAAACTACGTCGAGTTCTGCTATTGCATCAGGTCTTGCGCTGGCTGGCAAGAAAACAGCAGTTATCGATTTTGATATAGGCTTACGTAACCTTGATTTAATCATGGGTTGTGAACGTCGTGTAGTTTACGATTTTGTAAACGTGATTAATGGCGAAGCCACTCTAAATCAAGCACTAATCAAAGATAAGCGCGTAGGTAACTTGTTTATCCTACCGGCTTCTCAAACTCGCGATAAAGACGCACTAACCAAAGAAGGTGTACGCCGAGTTCTTGATGACCTTATTGAAATGAATTTTGACTTCATTATTTGTGACTCTCCTGCGGGTATCGAAGCTGGTGCATTAATGGCACTATACTTTGCTGATGAGGCAATTATTACGACGAACCCTGAAGTTTCTTCAGTTCGAGATTCAGACCGAATTCTAGGGATTTTAGATTCTAAATCACGTCGTTCAGAAGAGTCATTAGAACCAGTTAAGCAACATTTACTACTTACTCGTTATTGCCCTGCTCGTGTAAATCAAGGCGAAATGTTAAGCGTAGAAGATGTTGAAGAAATCTTGAATATTCCACTATTGGGAGTTATTCCAGAGAGTCAATCAGTACTAAATGCATCTAACAAAGGTGTTCCAGTAATTTTTGACGAAGAATCAAACGCAGGCTCTGCATACCAAGATGCAGTAGACCGTCTGTTAGGCAAGGAAGTTTCATTCCGCTTCTTAGAAGAAGAGAAGAAAGGTATCTTTAAACGACTATTTGGAGGTTAAGCATGGCATTGCTTGAGTTTTTTAGACCACAGAAAAAAGCCACTGCTAACATAGCTAAGGAAAGGCTACAGATCATCGTTGCAGAACGTCGCAATGGCGGTCCTGCTCCTTCATATTTACCACAGCTAAAAGAAGATATTCTTAAAGTGATCAGTAAATATGTAAACGTAAGTCCTGAAATGGTAACCGTGTCTCTTGAACAAAAAGAAGAAGACCTATCAGTTTTAGAACTAAACGTGACGCTTCCAGAAGACGACCATTAATCTTTAGGTTAAACACTGCGCTTATAATATTAAAAAAGGTGACTATTAATAGTCACCTTTTTAGTAAGCAAGCAATAATACCAATTCAAGTAATTACCTAATTAATTACATTGATATTACTTTTCAAGCACAGACATAAATCGAGCTTCTAATAAGTCACCACGCCAACCGTTTAATGTTTCCGGTTTGAATTCTGGCGCAGAATTTTTCTTCCACTTCCAAGAAAGTAACTGATTTAACTGCTTTTTAGACGACAGAAATTCAGGCATTAATCCAGACTGATCTGAAGCTAATTTCACTTCATCTTTCAACAGCTTAAAAATCTGCTTATAGCCTGGGTAATCCATTAATCGAGAGATCTCTTTTGGGTATTCTGCTGGATCTAAATCATCCGCTAAATAAGTAAAGCGTAACAGCTTACCACCATGACGTTGAACTTCTCTTGGGTCAAAACCCTCTTTTAGCATTTGCTCTTTGCTGCGCAAACCAAAACGCGCTAACTTCCATAAACTTAATTCATGAACAACAAAGTTAACCGCTAAATCACGCTTTCTAGCTTCTTCTAAACGCCATTTCGCGGCCATTTTCAATATTGCTAATTGCTTAGGGTTTAATTGCCATGCATTTTTAATATCTAAATACGCTTTCTCAGCATCTGGCTGCTTTTCACGTTTTTTTACCGCTAATTCAGATTCTTCATAGGCTGCTGCTTCCCACTGTGTTTCTGCTAATTCTGCTTTTAGCTTTTCAAACATAGGCAGTAAGTAATGCACATCTGCTGCGGCATAGTTAAGCTGTTTTTCAGACAATGGACGCGCCATCCAATCTGTTCGAGCCTCACCTTTATCTAGATCTACACCTAAATAATCCGACACCAATTTCGCAAAGCCCGTGGATAAACCATAACCCAAGAATGCAGCCATAATTTGAGTGTCTATCATCGGCGTAGGCATACAACCTGCGTAGTGTTGGAACACTTCTAAATCTTCACCACAAGCATGAAGTACCTTAGTGACTGATTCATTTTTTAATAAATCCCAAAGCGGAGTTAAATCATCTATTTCAACCGGATCAACCAATGCTAACGTTTCACCATCAAACATTTGAATCAAACCTAAACGTGCATATAACGTTCTTGTGCGTACAAATTCAGTATCTAACATTAGAAATGGTTTATGACTTGCTTGCTGACAGATCTCAGCTAAACGTTGACTCTGTTTAACGATTTCAAATTCCACAGTTCTTCCTTAAAAAATCGGTAAGGCAAGATAGCTTAACCTCAATAAAAACTAAGCTATCTTGTCTCTATTATTTATATTTATTATAAAAATAATGCCAGCGATTAAGCTGGCATTATCGTGTTTTTACATTGTAACCAAATTACGCGTTTTCTTCTGCTTTATATTCATCTCGCAGTTCACGACGCAAAATTTTACCTACGTTTGTTTTTGGAAGATCGTCTCTAAACTCAACAATACGTGGGATTTTATAACCAGTTAAATGCTTGCGGCAGTGAGCAATAAGTTCATCTTTAGTAAGGCTAGGATCGCGCTTAACAACACAAATACGAACCACTTCACCCGATGTTGGATGAGGTTTACCAACAGCTGCAACTTCTAACACTTTCCCATGAAGCGCAACTACATCTTCAATCTCATTTGGATACACGTTAAAACCTGAAACTAAGATCATGTCTTTTTTACGGTCAACAATGTGTAGGAAGCCTTCATCATCAAATTTAACGATATCACCAGTGCTTACCCAACCATCATCAGTGATCATATCTTTCGTTGCTTCAGCACGGTTCCAATAGCCTTTCATCACTTGAGGACCACGGACTTGAAGCTCACCAATTTGATCATTAGCAACGACATTGCCCTCTTCATCAACCATACGAACTTCAGTTGATGGGACAGGTAAACCAATAGACCCATTGTATGAGGTTAGGTTATGTGGATAAGCTGCAACCAATGGAGAACACTCTGTTAAGCCATAGCCTTCCAGTAAGTAACAACCTGTATGTTGCTGCCATTTTTCAGCAACTGCACGTTGCACAGCCATACCACCACCTACAGATAAGCGAAGATTGCTAAAATCTAACTCATGGAAATCTTCATTGTTTACTAACGCATTAAAGAGTGTATTAACCCCTGTAATTGCCGTAAATGGATATTTTTGCAGTTCTTTTATAAAACCAGGAATATCACGGGGGTTAGTAATAAGTAAGTTGCGACCACCCATTTCAACAAATAGTAAGCAGTTTACGGTTAATGCAAAGACATGATACAGAGGCAATGCGGTAACAATAAGCTCGCGACCTTCTGTCAACACAGGACCGTAAGCCCCTTTTGCCTGCATTACGTTAGCAATCATATTACGATGAGTCAGCATTGCGCCTTTTGCTACGCCTGTAGTACCACCAGTGTATTGTAGGAAGGCTAAGTCCTGACTATCAATAAATGGCTTGATATATTGCATTCTACGGCCTTTACGCAATGCATTACGCATAGAAGTCGCATGAGGAAGATCGTACTTTGGTACCATTTTCTTCACGTACTTAACAACGAAGTTTACAATAGTGCCTTTCGCACGAGGTAATTGCTCACCTAGATTCGTTAAGATCACGTGTTTAACTGGCGTATTATCTACCACTTCTTCTAGCGTACTAGCAAAGTTTGAAACAATCACGATTGCCGCCGCACCAGAATCATTCAACTGATGCTCTAATTCACGTGGTGTATAAAGTGGATTAACGTTTACCGCTACCATACCTGCACGTAATACACCAAACAACGCAATAGGATATTGCAATAAGTTCGGCATCATTAAAGCAACTCGGTCGCCTTTTTTCAGTTTAAGTTCATTTTGTAAGTAAGCAGCGAAAGCACGACTGCGCTCTTCTAACTTACGAAATGTCATTACTGAACCCATATTGATAAATGCAGGCTGATCGGCATATTTATGAACCGATTGCTCAAACATATCAACCAATGAACTGTATTGGTCTGGGTTTATTTCTGCTGGTACGTCTTCTGGGTAACGTGAAAGCCAAACTTTATCCACGCTTTTCTCCTATTCTATATACGATTCATTGCTCTTTTAGCAATAACTCAATAACAGTGATCAGTATCACTTTTGATGAGTAGACTATTTACTCTACAATTATAGTCAACTATTTTTATTATCAATTATTTATTCGTTGCTTATTTGACCATAAACATGGCTTTTTTTTAAATATGTGAAGCAGTTATGTGGTTATTTTGTTAACCAGAACACCAATATAATAGCTCACTTGATCTGGGTGCTCTAAATGGCAGTGGTGACCACCCTCTATTTTAAAACATTCAAAATTGGAAATATGACGATATCGATGGGTTTTCTGCTTTAAATGCCCATAACCTTCACTGCCAATAACAGCAACAACTGGGCATTCAATCTTCGAAAGTAACGATAAAGCATGAGCTTCACTCATTCGATAGAGAGAATCACATTTCACTTTCGCATCAGTTGTCCATTGCACATGTTCAGATGATGTTGTTAATGAACGAGTGACCATTGGTTCTATTAGTAACTCAGGTAATTGATTCACTTTTGATCGCAACTCAATCGCCGCTTGCTTATCTTTTAATGTTCGTTGAGGCTTATTCCGATAGCGTTGGCGACTTAGGATCCCTTGGCGTAACCGTTCAGTGATCTTATCTTCTTCTTCACTCAATGGGCCTAATGCTTCAATCATCATAAGTGCGGACACTTTTTCAGGAAAAACAGCACAATAAGCACTCGCAATTAAAGCGCCTAGTGAATGCCCAACTAATACTACATTTTCTAATTTTGTTTGAAGTATTATCTGATGAAGATCGTCAATATAGTCAAAGAAGTGATAAAAATTATCATCCCCTTTATGGCTTGATAACCCGTGACCAAACCAATCTATCGCAATTAAATGATGAAATGGGTGATGCTTTTTGTAAGCTTCCATCGTTGTTTTAAACGTGGCCGCATTATCTTGCCAACCATGTAAAAATAATATCGTTTGATGGATCTCTTTTGGTTTAATTTCCATCACGGCTACTGTGCCATGGTGAAGGTCAATACTTAATTGTTGAAATAAACTCATACTGGTTATTTTACTTCCTGTACGACTTTCCCACGTCGGCTTTCAATACTGCGCTGATGTAAACATCGACTGCCAGTACACGGCATATAGCTCATATTGAAATCATTGGTCACGACGTATTCTTGCACTTGCCATAAATGAATAGCAGTACCCGTTATAACAGGAAAAGAGTAAAGAAAATCACCGACATTGGCCTTTTCAATTCCATTTGATTGCCCTAAGACCGTAATTAATCGACCTTTTGCATAAGTCACCGGATCGATAAACCCATCAAAATATACCACAAATCGGCCATTAGGCTCTTGAGCTATATCTGGTTTTCCAGCAGAAGAAATAGGTAGGTTAACCACTTCAATGCGAGTGGTCGTTTTTAAGTTATCAATACGAGCAACAACCCCACCTAAACGTACTTCGCTTGGTCGGCTATGTTCAGCAGCTGCTGAAAAAGCACTGTATTCAGTAATCACTGCCGCTTGAGATGATTCTAATTCTGTAGGAAGTGAGCTACAACCTGCAAGTAATAACGCAAATAGAAAGCACAATGTCTGTTTCATATTAATCCTTTTCATAACTGAAGCTAGATATAGAGATCGACACCGACGAGCTGAGCAAGTTCCTCTCTACGCTTTTGCAGCATAATATCCATATACTCTTCCATTGCTTTACGATTCCCCCCTTCAGGCAAATCGTATTGCAATCGAGAGTTAGCATACTCTGAAGCATTAAGCTGCTTTACTTGATTAGTAACTGCTGTAGCCACTTTGGACGGCTGAGCAACCATGGCTTTACTGCCATTAGCTTTCTTAACCTGATTATTCTTTCCAACGGCTTGCTGCTTTTGTACTTTCTGATTCTGTACTAATGCAGGCGGTAGCCCATGAATTGATACCATAGTGACCTTTCTTAATTGATTAATAAACGGAACTCATCACTCCGCTAATTTAAAAATTATTCACGACCTGGTAGCTTTTTCCAAGTAACCGTATCACGAACATAAACAGGGGCAGATTCTTCTGCTGGCAACGCCAATCCTTGCTCAAATTTTTGTTGCGCTAAAAACGCGATATCTTCCGCATCAGGATAAAGTACTTCTGATGCTTTGCGCTCTAATGGTAATTCCACTAACGCTTCCGTATACGCATCCCAGCCGGTACCTACGGTTAACCACTCACCTGATTGTTCTGGTAAATACGTTAACAAGGCTTCTGGCTTAAACACAGATTCAGCAACGTTATAAGTCCAGGTTGCATCATCATTACGTTGATACATACCAAAGTAGACTTCCCCCATGCGAGCATCAATCGCTGCGGCTACTTGCGTCGCCCCATGAACTCGGTAGCCCGCTTGCGCCATTGCTTCTAATGTTGAAATACCTATCATAGGTAAATCGGCACCAAATGCTAAACCTTGAGCAATACCAATACCGATACGAACACCAGTAAAGCTACCTGGCCCTTGACCAAATGCAAGAGCATCTAAATCTTGTAAGCGCACACCCGCTTCTTTTAATACTTCATCGACAAATGGAAGTACTTTAATCGTGTGTTCACGCGGTGCCACTGCACGTCGAGAATAGACTTTTCCGTCAGCAATCAGTGTGACAGAACAGTTTTCAGTGGCGGTATCTACCGCTAAAATATTTGCGCTCATTAATGCCTCAATTTTCTAAAATGGCTTCTTGTTTTTCTGATTCATTTTCATTGGTCTGATTGGCTTTTGCCAAAAATTCAGACACATTACGTAAATCTCGTGTGCGCGGTATCGGTGGTAAACTTTGCAAGAACGTAGAACCATAAGGTCGAGTGACCAAACGATTATCACAAATAACCAATACCCCTTTATCTTTAGTATCTCGAATAAGACGACCAACACCTTGCTTTAAGGTGATCACAGCATCTGGTATTTGTACTTGCGAGAATCCATCACCACCACTCAATTGACAATCTTCAATTCGAGCTTTTAGCAATGGATCATCAGGTGCTGTAAAAGGAAGTTTGTCTATGATAACACAGCTTAGCGCGTCACCTCTAACATCGATACCTTCCCAAAAAGCCCCTGTCGCAACCAATAATGCATTACCCAGTTCCATAAACTCAGACAATAATTTCTGCTTTGTCGTTTCACCTTGAACTAACACTGGTAAATCGAGAGTTTGTCTAAATTGCTCCGCCAGATCTCGCATCATTTGGTGCGAAGTACACAAGAAAAAACAACGGCCATTATTTTGTTTAATCACGGGTTGTAATAATTCAACTAACTTATCCGCAATGCCATAACTGTTTGGTTCAGGCAAAAAGCGAGGAACACACAGTAATGCTTGGGTTTGATAATCAAACGGGCTCGGCAGAGAAAATTGTTTTGTCGGCTCTAACCCTAAGCGTTGTGTAAAATGAGAGAAATCATCATTTACCGCTAACGTTGCAGACGTAAAAATCCAAGCACCTTCTTTATCTGCCACTTGCTCTTTAAATTTATCAGCCACAGATAATGGCGTAATATTCAAACTAAAATGACGTGGCGTACATTCATACCAATAGGAATAACCACCAATAGTGGTATCACAAACACGCTCAAGACGGTTCTTCAATAAAGCACAACGATCAAAAGCCGCATCCAATAATTGACTGCGTCCTAGTGCTAGCTTTAATACATCATGAGCTAATTCAAACGCATCATTGATTCGAACTATTTCGCGCTGAACCGCTTGTGATTTAATCGCTTCTCGCCAGTTACCCCTAAAATTGGTATCACCTAGAATAATACGAAGATCCATCGCGGCACCCGCTAGACGCTCTGCTACTTTTTGTAACTGACGCATGTCTTTCGCTTCAGTGCGATAACCGATCTCTATATCTTTTGCTAATTCAGTTAACTGGCGACTAGATAGATTTTGACCAAAATATTGACTCGCAATATCTGGTAACTGATGCGCTTCATCAAAAATAAAAATGTCAGCTTCTGGGATTAATTCACCAAACCCTGTTTCTTTAATCGCTAAGTCTGCAAGAAATAGATGATGGTTAACGACCACGACATCTGCATCCATCGCTTTTTTACGTGCTTTAACCACAAAACACTCATCAAAGCTTGGGCAATCCTTACCTAAACAGTTGTCATTAGTAGAGGTTATTGAAGGAATAATTGGGCTATCTTCTGCAATCGCTGTGCAATCGCCTAGATCACCCGTTTTGGTTTCAGATGACCAAGCCCGTACTTTAACCAATTGGGTTAATAATTCAGGATCAGCTTGCGGAGTATGGCTTTCTACCAGTTGTTGATTTAACCGTTCAGGGCATAAATAATTTGAACGCCCTTTTAATAACGCAACTTGGCCATAAAAGCCCAACGACGACGTCATCAAAGGCAGATCACGATGAAATAACTGCTCTTGTAAGTTTTTAGAGCCAGTGCTGATAATGGTTTTTTTACCACTCACAAGAGCAGGAGCAAGATAAGCAAAGGTTTTTCCTGTCCCTGTCCCTGCTTCTACTACAAGTTGTGTACCATTTTTAATAGCATCATGGACCGCATGAGCCATATCAAGCTGAGGTTGACGAGGTTGGAAACCAGGAATGGCCTTACCTAACGCGCCTGAAGAAGAAAAAATCTTGGCAATCATATCAACCTACATTCATCGTGATTATAAAATAGGAAGTGATTATGCCAAGATTTTCGAAGAAACTAAACGTTAAGTTTCTTGAGAATTATTTATTAAGGTATCGATTTAACCAAGGACTTTGAATAGGGGAACTCAGTTCTTTTGCTGCTGTCATTGGGGATGTATGATTTTCGAATAGTCCCAATAACTTACCATCATCAATATCATCTAAAGATGTTTTCATAATTGATGCTACACGTTCTTTATAAAGTTTACTTGCTAACATTTTATCCATAACGGTCGCCTTTAAAAGAGAGCACGTATTCCTGTGCTATTTATAATTTAATTTTATTTCTGAATGAAAAACGCTTTACGATTCATTCAATTGTAGGTACAAACAAGAGGTACGCTTTATATATATCAAATTTAAATAGAACACTTTGTGATCACGAGAGATAAAATGGAAAAGAAAATACTACTAACGGATTGCCCTGATTCTCGTGGGCTAATAGCGAAAATAACCAACATTTGTTACAAGCATCAATTGAACATAGTTCACAATAATGAGTATGTTGATAATGTCACTGGTCAATTCTTTATGAGAACGGAGCTAGAAGGTATTTTCAATGACGAAACCTTCTTACTAGACATTGATCAAGCTTTACCAGCAGGTAGTCACCGTAAATTAGTCACTGAGCCGTGCAAAAAAGTGGTAATTCTAGTCACTAAAGAAGCACACTGCATTGGTGATATTCTGATCAAAGCTTATTCAGGTGCCATGAATATTGAGATTGCGGCAGTCATTGGCAACCACGATACCTTAGGTGGACTAATCGAAAAATTCGACATTCCATTCCATCATGTTTGTCATCAAGGCTTATCACGTGAAGAGCATGAAGAAAAAATGCTGGATGTGATTCACTCATACCAACCTGAATATGTTGTGCTAGCAAAGTACATGCGTGTATTAACCGCTAACTTTGTTGCCCAGTTCCCCAAAAAAATCATCAATATTCACCACAGCTTCTTACCGGCGTTTATTGGTGCAAAACCTTACCAACAAGCTTACGATCGTGGCGTCAAAATCATTGGTGCAACCGCGCATTTTGTAACGAATGATTTAGATGAAGGTCCAATTATTAAGCAAGATGTTATCCCTGTAGATCATAACTTCAGTGCAGAAGACATGGCGATGGCCGGTCGTGATGTGGAGAAATCAGTATTAAGTAAGGCGTTAACTAAAGTCTTAAATGATCACGTATTTGTATATGGTAACAAAACCGTCATTCTTTAATTCAGAACATGAGTTAACGGATATAAAAACGGCGATCGTGATGATCGCCGTTTTCTATTCAATTCTTATGTTGGTTTCTATTGAGCTGCAATAAACTCTATCGCGTACTTATTGAATTCTTTTGGTCTATCAATATTACACACATGACCGCATTCGGGGATTTGCAATAACTGACTGTGTTCATGTACCGCTACCATCTCTTCTACTGGCTTCATAAATAAATAATCATTTGCTCCCATCACATACAGTGTAGGAATTGCTAATTCTTTATCTTTGAAATAACGCATCAGTGGATTCACATCAGCGGCTAACTTAAACCAACGTTTAAACTCTTTCTGGCACAGTTTTTTAGCTTCACGGGTAAAGATATGACGTGATTCTTTTTGGCTTTTCTGTGGCATAACGACGTAAGAGAAAAGTTTATATAACCACATATAAGGCATGATATTTTTCGTCATATCTCCCATCTTAATTAAAAATTGAGATCGAAAATTAAAACGCGTAATTGCCCCTGCCAACACCATAGAACTTACTCTATCTTGTGCTAACTCGGCTAAATTACGAATAATAATAGTGCCTAAAGACATACCCACAAAATGTGCAGATTTAATATTAAGATGATCAAGTACATCAATAATATCTTGGCTTACCACTTTAAAAGAGTATTGCTTGTTCATGAATTCTTTAATTTTCGAGAAATTATTCGAACGTCCATGACCACGTAGATCAATTAGCAGAACATTAAAATTCTTCCTAAAAGCAGCTACTTGCTTAAACCATGTTGTCGAACTTCCACCCGCACCATGAACAAAAACAACCCACTTAGAGCTTGATTCATGTTCATAAGCTCTGTGGAATAATAAAGAATCAGACATCCATTCAACTTTCATAAAAAATATACATTGCGATGACTATATCACTTCAAGACAGTAATGAATATACATCACCTCATTTCCTGTCGTTGAGCTAACAAGATAAAATAAAGACATCCTAACCCATTGATTTATAGATCTAAGGTTAGGGTTATTACTCTATATCTCTCCTCAAAGCCATCAATGAACAGTAAGCGGCCTTGTTGTTCTTCTATAAATAGATTCAAAGCATACAATTGATTGGTTTCGTAGAAATCACAAACAGGTTGGCAATCAAATAAATCACTAGGCACAACGTCCATAACACAAGTTATTAGATCATTTGAAACTCGTTGACCAAATGCGACATGCGTTGCGAAAAAGGCTTGAGTCGTTAATAAGGAAGTCAGATATGCCAGTAACGATTGTTGGTTAAACTGTTGAGCTAATACATCAATTTTTGCTTTAGCGCCATTCTTACTTGCACTTAATAACATCCAATTTGATCCCTCGCCTATCACCGCATCTTCTGAAAGATCTAAATAACCATGAGGATCATTAGATTGATCTACTCGCTCATCCACCCCACCCAGCAATATATTCTGCTCTTGTTGTTTTTTTAGACTCGCATCGGCTAGTAGTAATGCATTTTCAACCACAAATCCTTGCTGAGCTAAGTTTAGGTTTTTACTCTCAAGACCTAAAAACTTCGCAATATAAAACCCAGCCGTATTACTTAATGAGTTAATAAAATCGACGGGTTTAGGAGGCATATTTTCCACATAACGCTGCTGACACAATCGATTAAATACCGATAAGTTCCCCTGACCAGAGACCATAAACAATGCGGTATTTTTATCTAATTCCTGTTGCTCTTTAATACCAGAGACACCTAACAAACTAAGTTGAATAAAACGATCAGTTCGACGAACAAAACCAGACGCCACTTTTTTGCATTCTGATTTTACATCAACATCTTGGTCTTGTTTAATATTCACACTAGCAACGCAATGCACATACATCATACGACGTCCTTCTTCACAACAAGTGCATTATTGTTACCACCAAAACCAAAACAGTTCAGTAAAAATACCCCAGAGTCACACGGGATACTTTCTTGTGTTGGAGTCCAGTTAATCTCATCATCTTGAATTTCAAAGTTTGGCGTTTTAGGTATGAACCCGTTGTTAATGGCCTGCATCATGATCACTAACTCACTCACACCGCAACTGCCTAGCGTGTGACCAATATACGGCTTTAATGAAAATAACGAGGGCGTTTGAGAAAACACTTGTTTCATGCCATTTATCTCTGCTAAATCACTTAGATTACTTGCGGTGCCGTGTGCCTTTACAGCGGTGATATCTTCTTCGCTCACATTACTGGCTTGCAGTGCATTCTTAATTACTTGAGCTATACCAGAACCATCCGGGTTTACGCCTGTCACACTGTGAGTCTCACACTGACTACTGCCACCACAAAACTGCCAAGGTGATAGTTTGACATCATCACGACTCATTAACAGTGCACCTAAGGCTTCTCCCAATAGCAATCCATCTCTGTTTGCATCAAAAGGCTTAGTTTGCTGCTGAGCCAATAATTGCATGGATACGAATCCCTCAAAAGAGTGAGAGGCGAACATTTCCATCCCGATGACCAGTGCATAATCGATGACACCCGCCTCCAGCATCGTTGCCGCATCTAAAATGGCATTAGAGCTCGAAGTACAAGCGGTGTTGTAAGTTAAACTAAATGGATTTAAACCAAACTTAATCGTTAATCTATCGGCATACACACCATTTCCGACTCGACTACCTGAAAACTGAGGTGGATTATTTTCTTTAATACTCGAGCCAAGTGGGTGCATTAACGACATATCATTGGCGGCACAACCTAAAAACAGGCCACAACGTTGGCGATCTTGCTCTGATATATTGTGCAGTTCAAACAAGTTGCTGATCAATGTGTCCAAATAAGGAATAGGATCAAACAGTTCCTCAAAATTACCATTATTCTGAATCGCGTAATAAGGCAACGTTTTGATCTGTTCAAATACATTCACTGATTTATCAACAGTAAGGTATTTGCCCGCTTTCATTAAATCCAATTGCTGTGTTTTATTGCCAAGTGCGCTTAACACGTCGCCACCAAGTATCGTAATCATCGTTATTATTCTGGTTGTAGGTGATCAGCAAGGTGATTAATCGTCGTTACAATACGGCGAAACTCTTTTGGGTCTACCAAACGTAAATTAAAGTGACGCTGCAATAACATCGAAATTTGCAATCCATCTACTGAATCTAACTCTAAACCACTCTCATCAGAAAATAGCTCTACATCATCTGCCAATTCATCTGCTGCGATTTCTTCTCTGTCACACTCTTCAAGGATCATATTTTTAAGTTTTATTTTGAATTCTGTATCTGACGACCCTTTCATGAACTTTTCCTTTGTTTATAAGTAAATACAATACTGGCAATCAATAGTGAAACCACGCCAAATAACGTCAATGCCATGGCTTCATTAAGCACATCCATTACGCTTCCTCGACGTAAGAAAATATCTAAAAAACCTTCTAAGCCCCACGACATCGGAGAAATATTGGAGAAGGTTTGCATCGCTTCTGGCATCACAAATTTAGGCACCATGACGCCACCAATCGCCCCTAATAAAATATTAATAATGCCGCCAATCGTCGTTGCTTGTTCAATGCTATCAACCACGGTTGCAATCAAAATAGACAAACCAATTGCCGATAAACTGAGTGATAATGAAACCAATATCAAACCAAAAACCGAACCACCAATCGTTAATGGAGCCGCACCAAATAGAGGAACGATATACATGCCAACGCCTATCATTAACCAGACTTGCACTTGATTTATCAGCATATAAGGTAATATTTTCCCACCAAACAAGGCCGCTAAGCTGAGATTCATAGTGCTTAATCTCATTAAGGTATTTTGTTTTCGCTCACTAATAAAAATAGTCGACATCGGAATAATGACAAAGAACAAACCAAACACGATCCATGAAGGCACGCTTTGTTGAGTCGAGGTCGGTTTTTCATCTTGGGATAACTTGGCGTATTGAATCTCCATTAATGACGATTCATCAAAAGAATTATCAGCACTGTCATCATCCAAAAAATCAAAATTATCTTGATTGGCAGAGTTCACTTCATCAAGTTTATTTCCCATCCAACTCAAAGCTATTTGGTTCTTGAAAATGGTCAGTAAAGAGGGAGAGGTATCTGCAGCTACACTAATTTTCAGTGGTCGCTCATCTTGATAAAAACCATCAGGAATATCGATAATAAACTGCACCCCCTCTTCTTCAGGTGAGAGGTAGTCATTCGAACTCAAAGGATACTGAGTTAATGTTTTAATAGTAGATAATTTAGTCGTTAACGCTTCACTAGCAGCGGTTGAATCTTGATCAATCACTACATAAGTCATTAATGATTTATCTTCGTTCATCACATCTTTAAGTGCCAATGACATGATCAAGATAAACACCGCAGGCATAATAAACAATGCAGCTAACGCGTGTTTATCTCGGCCTACCAATAAGAATTCTTTTATCAACATGGCTTTAAACATCGGTTCTTCCTTTTGATGTTAGATTGATAAATAGAGATTCAAGTGTGGTTGCACCATAGCGGATTTGTTTCACTTTGATGTGCTGTTGTTCTAATTCACTGATCACTTGAGCAACCAATGTGCTGCTTGAATGATCTAATAGTAAGGTCGTCGTATCAACTACGCTCACGGCCTCCATATTCATAATAGACAGAGATAGCGGTACCGATGAATGAGGATAAAGCTCTACAATCACTTGCTGACTCTCTTGATTATTAATCAATGAGGATATTGAACCTTGCTTAACGATTTGACCCGCATTCATGATTGCCACGTCATCACAGATTTTTTCAATCTCTGGCATATAGTGAGATGTGTAAATCACGGTTTTATTGTCTGATTTATACGCCTTAATTGTATCCAAAATTTCATTGCGCGATTCAGGATCAATCCCCACTGTCGGCTCATCAAAAAATAGAACATCAGGGTTATTTAACAAACCAATCGCTATATTTAAACGGCGCTTTTGACCGCCAGATAAGGTTGATGATTTTTGATCCATCATGGCTGCAAGGCGATTCGTTTCTACCGCATACGCTAAATTATCTTTTAAGATTTTGCCTTTTATTTTTTGCACACCAGCAAAGAAGTTTAAGTTCTCTTTTACACTTAAATTCTCATAAAAAGCCAAGCGTTGAGGGATCAAAGAGCAGCGCTGACGAATAACCTTTAGATTATTTTTTAGCGATAAATCAAAAAAAGAGACCTCCCCAGAATCAAACGACACTAAGCCATTTAAAATGGAGATCAGCGTGGTTTTTCCTGCTCCGTTAGGACCGAGTAAACCATAAATACTATTTGAGGGAATGGAGAGCGTTAAGTTATCTAACGCTTTCTTGTTACCATAGGATTTATTTAAGCCACTAATTTTGATCATTAAAACGCTCGCATTAATGATAAGTACAATTGCTTTTCTTGCTCAGCAACTGATTCTAATTTTGCTGCAATAATATCAAATTCAATGGCTTTTTTATTTCGAGGGCGGATCGCTTTGGCTATTAATAATGCAAACTCACGCCACTCATCACCAATCGCCGTCATCTCAATAGAAGCGGTTTTTAGCTTTTCGTTATGAATCAACTCTGACGCTTCTTGTAAAAAAGAAGCGTAGATATAACGGAAACCGGCACCGCCAGTGCCAATCTCTTCTTGCATACGAATGATGTGACCTAAAAACAGTTTTGCGTAATGCTCGTCTTTATTTTCTAATTGGCGAATATGCTTGGCTAAAAAATGCATCCCTTTTAAGCCTGCAATAGGCACAGGGGTTTTCAGCATCGTTTTAGCGGTTTTCTTAATGCTCTTTTCAATCACACTAGGGTAATCAATCGAACTTGGAATATGCGTTGGATAATACAATGACCCTTTTGGGGCCATAACACCTTTAACAAAACGGGCTTTTTGTAGCGCTTTCTCTTCGGCTTCAACTAAGTGCTCAAAGACTGGGTCACTGATTTGATAGGTTTGATTTTTTTTATCAACAACAATGAGGTTATGTGCATTAAAATGAAAACGCATCTCTTCTGGAAAATACGGCAACCAGAATACAGACGTTTGTGCGCCGACGATTTTACCTTGTTCAAGTAACTCATCTAATCGCTTGGTGCCTTGCTCTGGCTTTGAAAACTTCTCTAATTTCATTTTCAAACCGATGCTTTTTTGCAATCCTTTCATTATGGATTTTGGCATCGATCGATAGGCAATCAATGGCATGCCGCTGAGTTTCACAAACGGAAGATAAGCAAACACTAACGCGCTTGATAAACCAAACACCATTGGCTCTGATAATGGCAAACCATGATGAGTAAGCATCGAAGACATGACACCACTCTCACAGTGTGCATAGTGTTTGTGTTGAAACTGAGTATTATTTTTTTTCAAGGTAGTGGTCATGAACACGCTTTATTTATTTTTTATTCGAAAGGTTAGGTAATTTAGTTAATTGCTTAACTGAAATACCTAATGCATCACTGTAGGCCGAAAGCTTAGCTGGCGATAACTTAGCAAACACCGATGGTGAAAAATGACGTTTAACTCGCCATTGAAACCAACCAACAGATTGCGCTAACACCATTAGATCCATACGTTGAGCAAACATATGATAATACAAAGAGGACTTTTCCCCTGTTCTTACCAGGTCATACGCTACTTGTGCTTGTCGTTCAAATTCATTTAAGGCTTGCTTTGTGACTTCTTCTTCGACTTCCCAACCTGTAGACGCGACCACTGAGTACTCGCCATTTTCATCGGTGGCATACACGGCTTTCGCATTATTAGCGTAGGTTGAAATATTATCTTGTGGGACTTTTTTAACTTCCATTAGACCACCTTCAATTGCATAAAGGCGGTAGAGAATCGCCCACTCTCTGGTACGTAACACAATAATGTATCACCCACTTTTAACTCACCAGAATGGAACAGCTCTTCTAACATGATATAAATCGAAGCTGAGCCTGTATTTCCTTTGCTTGGTAAATTAGTAAACCAGCGTTCTTGTGGAATATCACAGCCAGCTTCTAGCATGCCTTGATACAGACGATCACGGAAGTAACCTGATGAGTAATGAGGAACAAAATAGGTCACTTCATCCGCGTTTACTTTACCTTGCTCAACTAACTCTTTTAGCGGCTTGGTTACTGTGTATTCAACAATATTATCGTTCAGTTGTTTTACGTCTTGCTTAACTGAAAATATAGATTGATCTAACCACTCTTGAGATCCATATTCACGCCAGCCTTTTAAGCTGCCATCTGCTTGTTTTTCAGCACCTGCATACATACAAGCATTAAGCTCGTTAGCGTATGATTTTTGCATCATCCATTCAATTTCAAGGGAGATTGAATCCGTATTAGGTTGAGACGTTAATAGTGCAGCACCCGCCCCATCACTTAACATCCAACGTAAAAAGTCTTTTTCAAAAGCAATCTCAGGTTGACGCTCTAGTTCATCCACCACATTTTCAATTTCAGCTTCAAACTTATTGGCTCTCATCATCGCTGATGCATTTTCAGAACCTGTGACCACGGCATTATTACTTTGGCCACTTAGAATCGACATATAGCCATATTTTAATGACATGGTCCCCGACAAACAGATCCCAGAGGTTGCCATCACTTCACAGCTAGGGATCCCTAGTTCACCGTGCACCATTAGGGCATGATTTGGTAAAATTTGATCCGCAATCGTCGTACCACAAGCTAACAACTCGGTAGTATTAATATCAAAGGAAGGTGACGATAATTTTCTAATCGCTTCTGCTGTAAGCTCAGTATTCGTATGCGTCGTTTCGCCGGTTGCAGGATTAATTGCATAATAGCGCTTCTTAATTTTATTGGATCGCAAAATGAGATTTTTTGCACGAGAGGGACGCGAACCAACTTGTCCAAGAACGTTTTCGATTTCTTTATTACCAACGGCATCATTAGGCAAAAAAGCCTGAATGTCATTGATATATACTTTTTTATTCATTCTAACGTCCTGACGGTTTTTCGTAATAGGTAATGCTTTCTTCTACTGCTTTCTTTCTAAAAGGTGAAATAAGTTTCTTTACTAATAAGTTTATCGGTACCAAAGTTAATACCATTAGTGCTAAAAATACGGCGTATATAGTAATCACTATTTTACGAGGAAAAGAACCTGGCTTACCTGACTTTTGAATTAGCTTGCCCCACACCATAAATGAGCGTGTGGCGATTTTTTCAGAACCGATCAGTTTTCCATTTACTGTCACTGCATTCAGATTTTTAAGTAATGGTTCTTTTTTCTTTTCTAAATCATTTTCTAATGCACTAACAAGGCGATGACCAAAGCGCTCACTTTCTTGAAGATCTTGTTCAGATACCCCTGCGGCAGGGAAAATCCAAAATGGATCTTTTTTGCCAGTTAACAACCAACGAGGAGTAGTAATAAATGCATAAATAGAACCCCCTTGATCGGTTAATACCGCATTATCAATCAATGTACCGCCTAACTCTGCAATAACCGCTTTCATCTTCTCTTGCGCCATTACCCACATATCACGACAAGCAATAAAAGTAATCACTGGCTTATCTTTAATTAAACGCTTTGCTTGCGCTGTTTTAAGAAATCCAGTCATTGGAATCGAAGGAGATAAAAACCATACCGTATAACCGATAATAACTAGGTCATACTCTTCTTCTAAATTTTCTGCAGGCTTCACTTCACAGCCATTCATATAAATCGCTTCAGGAAAAGCATCAAAGAATGGGTAAAACGACCATGGATAAGGGTATTTATTGACAGGCTCAACACAGTGATAATCAACCTTTACTTCATCACTTTGACGTAAAGGTGCAGTTGCGAGCTCAACAAATTTTGCAAGCTGCCCACTTTGAGAGTGAGAAACGACTAAAACTTTTTTCATAGGCGAAGTAATTTCATTATTAATATGATTATTTTCAAACTATTTTATAGCATCCATAATTATTATAAATAGCTAATCAATATATTTAACAACTTCAAGCTTAAATAGATAACCTCCTCGTTTAATTAATAAACTATTTGATATTAACTCCATAATAAATTAGCGTGAGCTCATAACTTCATTTTATTAAGGATAATATATGAACAAGCTTGTTTTAATTATTTTATGTGTATTGCTTCCACCACTAGGTGTTTTCTTTGCAAAAGGGGTAGGAAAAGATCTCTTAATCAACATTGTACTGACTCTTTTCTTCTGGGTACCAGGAATGATCCACGCCCTTTGGGTAACGACTCGTTAAGAAAGTAACTCATTAAAAAAACGTAAAATAAAAAAGCGAAACCCTAAATGAAGGTGTTTCGCTTTTATTTGGTTCCACGTAAATGAACGTTATTAACCAGTAATATTAGTTACTCTTATCTAAGCTGCGTTAACTTGCCATTTCTTACGCAGTGTTTTCGCCGCTTTTACCATGTTTTCAAGCGCCGCCTCTGTTTCTTTCCAGTTACGCGTTTTCAAACCACAATCTGGATTCACCCATAAACGCTCAACAGGCACTTTTGCTGCTGCGGTTTCAATTAAATCAACAATCCACTCTTCGTTTGGAATATTTGGTGAGTGAATATCATAAACACCCGGTCCAATCTCATTTGGATAATTAAAGTCTTCAAACGCTTTCAATAATTCCATGTTTGAACGAGACGTTTCTATCGTGATCACATCTGCATCTAACGCTGCCACTGATTCGATAATCTCATTGAACTCGCTGTAACACATGTGAGTATGAATTTGAGTTTCTGATTTCGCACTTGCTGCTGAGATCTTAAACGCTTCTACTGCCCACTCTAAATACGATTTTTGCTCGCTCTTTTTGATCGGCAATCCTTCACGAATAGCTGGCTCATCAATTTGAATAATATTAATGCCCACTTGTTGAAGATCAGAAACTTCATCTCGTAAAACTAACGCTAACTGTTGTGCGATTTCTTTACGACTAATGTCTTCACGTGGGAACGTCCATCCAAGAATCGTTACTGGTCCGGTGAGCATCCCTTTCATTTGTTTAGTCGTTAACGATTGAGCATATTGCGTCCAATCAACCGTGATTGGAGCTTCACGCTCAATATCTGCCACCACGATAGCCGGTTTAACACAACGTGAGCCATAGCTTTGAACCCAACCAAATCGCGTTGCTTGAAATCCATTTAGATTCTCCGCAAAGTATTCAACCATGTCATTTCGTTCTGCTTCACCATGCACTAATACATCCAAATCTAAACGCTCTTGACGCTCAACTGCATCAGCAATATGACCTTTCATTGCCGCAACATAATCTTGTTCGTTTAATTTACCTGCACGATACGCGCTGCGCTGTTGACGAATATCAGAGGTTTGTGGGAATGAACCAATCGTTGTTGTTGGCAATAATGGTAAACCCAATTTTTCAGCTTGGTGTTGTGCTCGAACTGAATATCCATCTGCTCGCTCTGCTAACGCAGGGGTAATTGCCGCTAAACGTTGCTGTACTGCAGGCTTATTAATGTGCTCTGCCGTCTCACGCTCACGCAGTGGCTGACTGTATTGATGGCAGGCTAAGATTGCGTTTTGGTTACCATCTAGTGCACCACCTAACAAAGTCACTTCTTTTAACTTTTGTTTTGCAAACGCAAACCATTGAGTAGTTTCTTGTGATAATTCCGTTTCTTGTTCTAAATCTACAGGGCTATGCAACAATGAACATGAGCTTGCAATCCATAACTTATCACCCAGCTTTTCTTTCACTGGTTGCAGTCTTTCATGCAAACGTTCTAAATCTGCTCGCCATACATTACGACCATTAATCGCACCAACAGACAATACCCACTCTTTTGGCAATGCAGCTACAATCGTGTCTAATTGTTTAGGATCTGCTGATATATCAATATGTAAGCCATTTACCGCTAATTCAGTGATCTTATCTAAATGGTGTTCGACGCCATCAAAGTATGTTGTTAATAGTAACTTCACATCACTTTGGATTACTTGATAAGCCAATTTAAATGAATTTGCCCATGCTTTGGGTAACTCAAGCGCTAAAATTGGCTCATCAATTTGTACCCATTCAACACCAAGCGCAGATAACTTCGAAAAAATTGCCTGATAAGCGGTAAGTAAGCGAGGAAGAAGCGCTAAACGATCAAACCCTTGCTCTACTTCTTCATCATTCACTTCTTTGCCTAACCACAAATAACTTAATGGGCCAAGAAGTACTGGTTTAACGGTATGCCCTTGTTTTTGCGCTTCTGCAATTTCATCAAATAGCTGTGACCAACTAACGTTAAATTTATCGTCTTTAGAAAATTCCGGCACAATATAGTGGTAATTAGTATTAAACCACTTAGTCATGTCTGAGGCCGCTTCACCACAACCACAGCTGTTTTGAGATTGACCACGACCCACTTTAAATAAGGTATCTAAATCTGGAAAACCGTTATTGTGACGAGCTGGTACATGACCTAATAGAAGACTCGTCGTTAATACATGATCGTACCAAGCAAAATCACCCGCGGTAACAAAATCAAGTCCCGATGTGGTTTGATCTTTCCAATGACGTTGACGTAATTCACTGCCAACTGCTAATAATTCTTTTTTCTCTATCTCACCACGCCAATATTTTTCTTGTGCAAATTTCAACTCTCGTTGAGCACCTACTCGTGGGTAGCCTAAAATATGAGTGACTGTTTTTCCTACTGTATTGTTTAATTCTGTTGTCATTGACTTAATTCCCTTAGCCGTTTGGATGGCCAAACAATGACGTTTTTTATCACTATCTACAACGTCGAATACTTCACTTTGATTATGAATTTATTTCAACAACGCTTCTATATTATAAATTTCTTTATTTGGTTTTAGCCGTCTAGATGTTTACTTTTCTGCATTTTCATTTTACTGTGAAGAGAATTAAACAAACTCAAACGGAACTTGAGGATTTATAATGATTGAATTAAAACATCTAAAAACATTAACTACATTGCGGGATACTGGCTCATTAACAGCAACGGCTAATGCGCTCCATTTAACCCAGTCAGCCCTTTCTCACCAACTGAAAGATTTTGAAGCACGCCTTGGTAATCATGTTTTTTTACGTAAAACACGCCCGGTAAAATTCACCTCAGAAGGTGAGATCTTATTAAAACTGGCAGATGAAGTTTTGCCGAAAATGGCCAGAGCTGAATATGATATTGCCAGCCTAAAAGAAGATTTACATGGTCGACTGCATATGGCTATAGAGTGTCACTCTTGCTTCCAATGGTTAATGCCTGCAATTAAAGAATATCAAGTTGGTTGGCCTGAAGTGGAATTGGATTTTTCATCAGGCTTTGGTTTTGAGCCTTTACCTGCATTAGTGAATGGCGATCTAGATTTAGTGATCACATCTGACATTCAACCTCGTGGAGAGATACATTACGAGCCATTGTTTGATTTTGAAATGCGCCTTGTCATGGCAACAAACCATCCTCTCGCGAATAAAGAATGTATTGAACCTGAGGATTTGCTCGATCAAACCATGCTAACTTATCCAGTCCAAAAACAGCGCTTAGATGTCGTAAAACATTTCCTATCGCCAAATCATGTTGAACCAGCCAAATGGAAACAAGCAGAAAATACATTAATGTTGATACAAATGGTGTCGGCAGGTTTAGGAGTTGCAGCGCTACCTAATTGGGCAATCAGTGAATTTTCAAGACAAGGATTAATTGAGAGTAAACCATTAGGGAAAGGATTATGGAGAAGATTGTTCGCTGCCGTTAGGGACAGCGAACATGATAAAAGATATGTACAAGCATTTTTCTCTACTGCGAAACAGCAGAGCCAGAGTCATTTAGATGGAATTAAAATGACTTAAATCGAGGTATCTTCTATTGCTTTATTTCTATTGCGTTAATTTAAAACTTAGCTATTTTTAAATTGATTCGTTAATGGGTCATATTGATAACCCAATCCACTGAGCTTGTCTTGAACTCCTTGTGTATCAAGCTCATACACGCTGGACAATTCTTCTAGACTGTGACATTCCAATCGCAATTTTTCATTAATGATGCCGAGTAGAATTCCACTTTCTAGTCCGTGAGCATTACTTAAATCCAATCTTCACCCTCCATGTTGCTTAAGAGACACACTTAGATTAGATCAGTTTTGAAAAGTAATGCGTGGCCTACATCACAAAAAACAACTGAAATTGATAATAACCAGAAATAGCCATAATAACGCTTGAAACAAGCAATACTTGCCACTTCACAGCCTGTTGTTTAAATAAGTGAAAGCTCCACAGACCAATACTTAATAGCATCAAGCCTAATGCAATACCCAATTTAACGGCCATCTTATCCAAGAATATTTCATGAATACTTAGCGTTTGACACAACAAAATAACAGCCATAACAATCCCACTCACTACCCCACTGATTGGTAATAGTTTATGGAATGTTTGTAAACGAGTTCGTGCCAAGGTTAATAGTAAATGAGTTAACAAGGCACCAAATAAGAACGGACCTGTCACTGCAAAAAATAACTGGGTAAATGAACCTGAACCCAAGGCTAAATTAACAAAGCTTGCCGCAGCAAAACCATTCGCTAATGCCATCACAATTAACGGCCCTTTATCACGAGTTTTGCCTGTTTTTACACTCAGATAAAAACCAGCAATGGCAATCGCAGGGACAAAATTAATTGCAAAAATAGAAGCATAAGTCATACCGATACCAGCAATGACACACCAACCAAGGATCAAGACAGGTAGCCATTTATGAATACGGCCACGTTGACCAGGGCAAATATCCCCTTTGTGTAGAATGATCGTTAATAGTATTTGTGCACCTAAGAGTGCAGGAATAAGAATATATTGTAAGGTTTGAAAAAACATAACTACGCCACCTAATTAGAATGACGCTAGTATAAACCCTAATTTCACTTCGTCTAGTAACGGTTGAAAAACAATCAATTTCTATTAAGTTCTCAAAAATACAGGTAGCAAGTTTCAACTCATTAGCCTTTTACAGCAACAAGAACAACAGTTGCGCATCATCTTATTAACAGAACTGTTTTTTATTTGTTTTAGATCATGATGAGGTTAAGTAGCAGATGTGCTACAGGTGAAAATTAGGTAAGTTTCTATTACGAAATGTGTAAGAATATGTATATAAGTTACACAATTTTTGTATTTTTGAAATCTTAAGGGGAAAATTCCATGTTGGAGTTAATGATTGGTTTGGTGATCACCGTGTTGGTGGGTTACTTTATCGTAAAAGGATATAAGGCGGCAGGTGTACTACTGACCGCTGGTTTAGCATTACTTATTATTGCAGGCTTATTAGGGCACACCGTTTTACCTGCAAAAGTTACCGCTACAGGTAACTTATTAACAGATGCACTAGAATACGTGAAATACATGCTGCAATATCGTGGGGGCGGCCTAGGTATGCAAATCATGCTACTTTGTGGTTTTGCTTCTTACATGACTCACATTGGTGCAAACAATGTTGTTGTAAAGCAGTTCTCTAAACCATTAGCATTTATTAAATCACCTTACGTTTTACTTGTTGCGGCTTATATCGTAGCGTGTTTAATGTCTCTTGCAGTAAGTTCTGCAACAGGTCTTGGTGTGCTATTGATGGCGACACTTTTCCCAATGATGACAGCGATGGGTATCTCTCGTCCTGCAGCCGTTGCCGTTTGTGCCTCTCCAGCAGCCATCATTCTTTCACCAACTTCTGGTGACGTTATCGTTGCTGCAGAAAAATCAGGCCTTCCTCTACATACGTTCGCGGTTGAGACGGTATTACCTGTTTCTATCTGTGCAATCATCGTTATGGCAGCAGCGGCTTTCTTCTGGAATAAATACCTAGATAAGAAAGAAAATACGCCAATGGAAAAAGTTGATATTTCAGCAATGGAAGTTAACGCACCTTCTTACTACGCGATTTTACCTTTCTTACCAATCGTTGGTGTCTTTGTCTTCAATGGCGAAACTATCCCTGGTTTATCTCTAGATATTTATACTATCGTTGTTGGTTCAATCTTCATTGGTGCGGTCATTAACTTTATTACTAATAAACTAGACGGCAGAGCTACGCTAGAAGATTTAGAATCTTGCTACGCAGGTATGGCTGACGCGTTTAAAGGTGTTGTAATGCTATTAGTTGCAGCCGGTGTATTTGCACAAGGCTTAATGTCTGTTGGTGCAATTGATAACCTACTGCACCTTGCAGATTCTGCTGGTGCAGGTGGTATCGCATTAATGCTTCTTCTAACTGGCTTAACCGTAGCTGCAGCGATTGCAACAGGTTCTGGTAATGCTCCTTTCTATGCATTCGTAGAATTAGCACCACAACTGGCTGGTAAAATGGGTCTTAGCCCTGCATTCCTTATCATTCCTATGCTGCAAGCATCTAACCTTGGTCGTACTATTTCACCAGTATCTGGCGTTATCGTTGCGACATCTGGTATGGCAAAAATCAGTCCATTTGAAGTGGTAAAACGTACATCTGTGCCTGTTATTTGTGGCTTAATCACGGTAATTGCAGGAACGATGGTACTTGTTCCAATGTATGCATAATATGCTAAATAGATAACAATATTAACGCCAGTGGTTTAATTCGACTGGCGTTTTTTTTAATCTATAACCTATTTTCTATTAAATTTTGTGATACCCCATCAAATCAGCTCTTTCCTTACAAACAATTTACCTAATGCTCACGTAAAACTAATTAATTGAAGATACATTTGTCCTATTCAATATTTCAATCAATACGAGCACATTCCCCATGATTAAAGACACGGCTATCATTTTTACCCTCTCTTTTTTAGCCATCTCTGTTACCTATTTATGCCGTTTATACATCTAGTTCCATCTTGCTATCAGACGCCCCTACTTATATTGAGGGCTTTATTTTCTGGTTAAATCACTCGCAAATCGGTATAATTCGGCCTCCAAATTCTGAGGTGAACTAATGCACAACGTAACTCCAATAAACGAATACCCGAAATTCTGGGCAGAATGCTATGGAACAGCCCCTTTCTTTCCTACTTCTCGTAAAGAAATGGACCAACTTGGTTGGGATAGCTGCGACATTATCATTGTAACTGGGGATGCGTACGTGGATCACCCAAGTTTTGGTATGGCGATCATCGGACGTTTGCTAGAAGCACAAGGCTTCCGCGTTGGTATCATTGCTCAACCAAAATGGGACAACAAAGACGAGTTCATGGCTCTTGGTCAACCAAATTTATTCTTTGGTATCACTGCTGGTAACATGGATTCAATGATCAACCGTTATACCTCAGATAGAAAACTTCGTCATGATGATGCCTATACCCCAAACAATGAAGGTGGTAAGCGCCCTGACCGTGCTGTACTGGTATATTCTCAACGTTGTCGTGAAGCGTTTAAAGATACGCCTATTGTTTTAGGTGGCATTGAAGCAAGTCTACGCCGTTTAGCGCATTACGATTACTGGTCTGATAAAGTTCGTCGCTCAGTACTGTTTGATGCTAAAGGTGACATACTTCTTTTTGGTAATGCTGAGCGTGCTTTAGTTGAAGTTGCCCATCGCCTTGCTAGTGGCGAAGATGTTAAAACAATGACCAATATTCGTGGTACTGCGGTGAATCTACCTGCAGAACCTGAAGGCTTTAAAATCATTGACTCTTCTCGTATTGAAAAGCCAGGTAAAGCTGCTTTTGTTCCAATCAACCCATACGCAACGGAAGAGCAATGTGAAACCAACAAAGCTGAAGTAAAAGAAGAGCAGCCACAAGTTATTACGGTAACGGCCTCTCGCCATGATTCAAAAACAACAGCGATTCGTATTCCACCGTATGAAAAACTAAACGGTGACCGTATTCTTTATGCTCACGCTAGTCGTATTATGCATTTAGAAACCAATCCATACTCTGGTCGTGCATTAATCCAGCGTCATGGTGATCGCGAATTATGGGTAAACCAAGCACCAATTCCTCTGACAACAGAAGAAATGGATTTTGTGTTTGACTTGCCTTATGCGCGTGTTCCACACCCTATGTATGGCAAAGCTAAGATCCCTGCGTATGACATGATTAAAACATCAGTCAACATTATGCGTGGTTGTTTTGGTGGTTGTTCATTCTGTAGTATTACCGAACACGAAGGTCGTATTATTCAGAACCGCTCTAAAGAATCGATCATCAATGAACTAGAAGAAATTCGTGACAAAGTTCCTGGATTTACCGGCACGATCTCAGATCTTGGTGGTCCAACAGCGAACATGTATCGTTTAGGCTGTTCAATACCGAAAGCAGAAGCAACCTGTCGTCGTCCTTCTTGTGTTTTCCCTAAGATCTGTGACAAGCTAAATACTGATCACGTACATACGATTGATTTGTACCGTGAAGCTCGTAAAGTTAAAGGCGTTAAGAAAGTATTAATTGCTTCTGGTGTTCGTTACGATTTAGCAATTGAATCTCCAGAATACGTGCGTGAGTTAGTCACCCACCACGTTGGCGGTTATTTGAAAATTGCACCTGAACATACCGAAAAAGGCCCATTAGATTTAATGATGAAGCCAGGTATGGGAACGTACGATCGCTTCAAGTCTATGTTTGAAAAATACAGCCAAGAAGCTGGTAAGAAGCAATATCTTATCCCTTACTTTATCTCTGCTCATCCGGGTACAGAAGATGAAGACATGCTGAACCTAGCGATGTGGCTGAAGAAAAACAACCTTGAGTGTGATCAGGTTCAGAACTTCTATCCATCACCAATGTGTAATGCAACCTCAATGTATTACTCAGAAACAAACCCACTGAAACGCGTGAAATATAAAAAACGTGAAGATGTGACGGTAGCTAAAGGTGAGCGTCAACGTCGACTACATAAAGGCTTATTGCGTTATCACGATCCTAAAAACTGGAAAATGATCCGTGAAGCATTAACAGAAATGGGCAAAAAACACCTTATTGGTGATAAGCCACACTGTTTAGTGCCTGAAGACGATATCGATACACAAACACCTGCTGAACGTCGCCAAACAGGACGTCACGGTGCGAAACGTTTTGCAACTAAGCATACTCAAGCACAGTTTGATGGTGATCCACGTAATAGTAATAATCGTGGTGGTCAAAATAAGAGTAATCGCAACGGTAAGCCTAGCTCTCAAGGTCAAGGTCAAAACCGTAATGGTAACGGTGGAAAACCAACAGGACACGCAAGTTCGGATAAGCCTGCATCAAGCGGACAGAAGAATGGCGTTCGTAATGGTTATTCAAACAGTAAACCAAGTGGCAATGGTAAACCTAAAGCCACTGGTAATAAACCAACCGCCAATAAGCCAAGCGGTACAGGTGCTAAACGTAAACCAAAGCACCGTTAAGTAAATAGAAAAAATTAACAAGTATAAAAAAAGCGAACCAATGCGGTTCGCTTTTTTATTGCCCGAATATAAAGTAATGAAACAGAGTTATCTACTCCACTCCATTACTAATTTATTCTATTTCCAAACGTATAAGTTAAACAGTTTTTTACCACGTTTGATTACGCTGTATTTACCGAATAATGCGTCTTCTTTCTTAAGAACCACTTCAGAATCAGCTACTTTTTCGCCGTTTACTGAAACCGCACCATTACCAATAAATTCACGCGCCATCTTATTCGATTTTGCTAGTTCAGATTGAGTCAGTACTTCAACAATAGTTTGCTCTGAAGCTTCAAGCTCAGTCGTTGGTAGACCATCTTGTGCTAGTTGTGCTAAATCAGTTTCAGTTAGCGATGCTAGATCACCAGAGAACAATGCTTCTGTAATACGGATAGAAGAAGCTAAGCCTTCCTCACCGTGAACCAAACGAGTCACTTCTTTAGCAAGTACGCCTTGACCAGCAGGACGGCCTTGAACACTCTTGTCACTTTCTTCAATTGCAGCAATTTCGTCTACAGATAGGAAAGTGAAGAAACGTAGGAAGTTATATACGTCAGCATCCGCAGTACCCAACCAGAATTGGTAGAAAGCGTATGGTGATGTTTTGCTTGGGTCTAACCAAATTGTACCTGATTCCGTCTTACCAAATTTAGTACCATCTGATTTAGTTACTAGCGGTAGCGTTAAACCAAATACTTTATTACGGTTCATACGACGAGTTAGATCGATACCACCAGTGATGTTACCCCACTGATCAGAACCACCAATTTGCAGCGTACATTCTTTTGCTTTGTTTAGCGCAGCAAAGTCATACGATTGAAGTAGCATGTAGCTGAACTCAGTAAATGAGATACCAGAACCTTCACGGTCGATACGTTGTTTTACTGATTCTTTTTGAATCATTGCATTTACGCTGAAATGCTTACCGATATCACGCATGAATTCGATTACATTGATTTCACCAATCCAATCTAGGTTATTCACGACTTCTGCGCCATTTTTCTCTTCTGTAAACTCAACAAAAGCAGAAACTTGAGCACGGATTTTATTAACCCAATCACCAACAACATCAGAGGTGTTCAATTGACGCTCTGCCGCTTTAAAGCTTGGATCACCAATTAAACCAGTAGCGCCACCAACAAGTGCTAATGGCTTATGGCCCGCTTGTTGAAAACGCTTAAGAACTAACAAAGGTACTAGGCTACCAATATGTAGGCTGTCTGCTGTCGGATCGAAACCACAATAGAGAGTACGACAGTCAGTTGAAAGGTGCTCAGCTAATTCTTCGTCTGCTGTGCACTGTGCAATAAGCCCACGAGCTTTTAAATCCTGCAATAATTCATTTGTTGCTGTCATAGATAACCTACTTGTACTCTAAATTTCGGTATAAAAAAGAAGATTCGATTTTACACATTTACCCGCTAAATAACAGACTTTGTGAGTAAAAAGCCACTTTGAACTAATATCTATTTTATCTCCCCATTTGATTAACCATTTTCTAGTTACAATTGCTTTCAATTTCAAGAAGAAAAAGTTCAAAAATTGACCTTAATTTAACGTCAAGAATTGTAATTCTGTGATGCTTAACTCAAACCAAAACAATGATAATTTTCACCTCTTGAATCTGCTAAGTGTGCCCATATTTATTTAGTAGGTGTTGCTAAGATGCTGTCTACTTAGTTGCTATTTCTTTCTGTCTTGCTAAGGAAAAAGAATGAAAAAGTTTGCCCGTGCCGCAGTCCTAATGGTTTTAGTATTTGGACGTCCTCAAGCACAAGCTTCCTCATTAATTGAGTTTATTGAACCTGATTATCAAGAAGCAAACCAATCAGAGATCGATCATCAACATGTCCTTCACAGCCTAAATGGTCTACTTTCGATTCAAAGTTGGAACCATTTCTCACATCAACCTTATGATGATTTTAATATTTTAAATTCTAAGGCTCATCAAGCTCAGAGAGAATTAGAAAATATCTGTAAAGAGACCGCATTAATGTCAAATGCCCAATCTCAATTTGCAGGTGTAAAAAGTACCGAACGAGCTTTATTAAAGATTGAACAAGAATTAAATGGTCAGGTAAATAAATTAACCGACATGGCAAGAGCTACGGTAGTTGCCGATTCAATACCTGATTTAGTAACCGCTTATGAATCAATAAATAGAGAAACAACTGTACTGAGTGTCACTAACCGTTTTGCAGAGCCAGCTAAATCAGGCTATCGAGATATTAAGTTGTTGGTAGAGCTACCAAAAACAAAATTAGTTGCGGAAATACAGCTGCACTTAAAAGAGATTGCAACGGTAAAAAATGGAGCAGAACATAAACTGTACGAAGAAATTCAAAATATCGAGCGTTTAACACTGATTGAAAATAGAGAGTTCACTGAATTTGAGCAAGCTCGTGTTGCTAAATTAAGAGCGTTATCTCAATCGCTATACGCTAATGCTTGGCAGGCCTATTTACCGACCCAAGCGCTAGCGTAAATAACCTCTTTCTTTTAATCTATTGATTCTAGTCTACGGCATCAGAAACTAAAAAGAGCAACCAATAACCTATTGATTGCTCTTTTCTTTTTATCTGCTTTTGCTTGTTTCGTATTTCATGCCATCAAAACCAAACTTCCAAAAAAAGCTAATCCTGAAAAAACAGCTACAGTTGTAATAAGTGCAAATTTAAAATCACTGTCCATAACGACTCCTTGTTATTGTGATGTAACAAAAAATTAACACTACTTCGAGCTATCTTCAAGTAATCAAAAGAAGTAGACCACCAAGTTGGTATTGGTATCACAATGTCAGCATAATAAATCTAACATCAGCATAAAATTAACCGTTTTGTGACTAAATACAAGTTAATAAAATTACGAAACACTTTTGGGAGGAATAAATGAAACGGACATCATTACTAGGGTCACTCACGATTGTACCTCTACCACTATTTGCTCAAGTGTACATAACCCCTTCTATTGGTATTGCCTCGGGTGGTGAAGTAGAAAATAGCGCAGGTGAAACCTTCAATATTAAAGGCGATAACGCACTCTCCCTCGCTATTGAAACAGATTTTGATACTGGTCGTATTGGATTATTTTATAGCACTCAAAGCAGTGAGGTAAAATCACTGGGCAACAAAACACGATTTGATTATTTACACTTTCAAAGTGCATTAGATTACCCTCTCACCTCTCATTTAAGCTCTTTCTTTGGTTTAAGTCTTGGTGCTACTTATACCGATGTCGACTGGAGTGACGAAAGCCTACACTTCTCTGCCGGCGCTTTTACTGGGTTGCAGTACCACTTTACTGATAATCTCGCATTACAACTCGAAGCGCGTTGGTTAGGGACCTCTGTTGATAGTAGTTTCGACAGTGCTTGTGTTTCTGGATCCACACAGAGCGGGTGTATCATTCGTTATGAAGGAAGCTGGATGAATCAATTTCAAGGTAACCTTGGCTTAAGATTCAGTTTTTAACCCCTACATGATCCTACTTATCATTTTCTAAATTCCAATTGATATGGTTGTTTTCTCATCAATTGGAATTTTTTTATAAAAACACAATTAATCATTTAACCTTTAATTAACAACAATAGACTCTGCATAAGAAATTATCTTTAACACTACCTGCCATAATATCAATCAAATTAAGAACAATTCACTACTAACGCTATATTTTGCTACCTTTATGTCATATTGCCTTAACAATCATAAATAGGTAATCTGCCTGTAATGCTTAGCTAATACCTCTAGTTTGAGCAAATTGATTTCAACTTAAATAGAGAATGATACTGAACAAGCTTCAGTTCTCAGGGAAAAGTTTTTTAAAGGAGTGTTTTATGAAGCGTGAACAATGGGGTTCTCGTGCAGGATTTATTCTTGCAGCAGTAGGATCTGCTATCGGTCTAGGTAATATTTGGCGTTTTCCATACATGGCGTATGAGAATGGCGGCGGTGCTTTCTTCATCCCTTATCTATTTGCAATGCTAACTGCTGGTATTCCATTTATGATCATGGAATTTGGTATGGGCCATAAATTCAGAGGCTCTGCACCACGAACATTTGCAAAACTAAACAAAAAATACGAATGGCTTGGTTGGTTCCAAGTATTAATAGCTGCTGTAATTGCAGTGTACTATGTTGCTGTTATTGGCTGGGCTATCTCTTACTTCAGTATGTCTTTTTCTCAAAGCTGGGGACAAGATACTAACGCGTATTTCTTTAGCGAGTACCTAAAGTTAGGTGACAACTCACCAACAAAACTTGGTAGTATTCAATGGCACATCGCTATTCCAATAGTTATTGCTTGGGCAATCACTTTTGCGGCTATTTTTGGTGGCGTAAAAAGTGGGATAGAACGTGCAAGTAAGATCATGATGCCGTTACTGTTTATTATGGTTATTGCTCTTATTGGTCGAATGATTTTCTTACCTGGTGCACTCGATGGGCTTAACTACCTATTCCAACCAGATTTTAGCAAGATCACAGATCCAAAAGTATGGTCAGCCGCTTATGGTCAAATCTTCTTTACCCTAAGTGTCGGCTTTGCCATCATGCTGGCTTATTCAAGTTACTTACCTGAAAAATCAGATGTGAATAATAACGCCTTTATGACGGTACTGATTAACTGTGGTTTCTCTATTATCGCCGGTATTCTTATCTTTTCTATTTTAGGTAACATGGCACATGAGCAGAGTAAACCATTAACAGAAGTGGTTAGCGCTGGTGTTGGGCTTGCTTTTGTTACTATTCCGGCAGCAATTAACTTACTACCGGCGCCTTATATTCTTGGACCTCTATTCTTCTTTGCTTTAGTTGTGGCTGGGTTAAGTTCTCACATTTCAATCATTGAAGCGGTAACGTCTGCTTTCATTGACAAATTAAACTGGTCTCGTAAAAAAGCAGCGTCTGTTGTATGTAGTGTTGGTTTAGTGGTTTCAATGGCATTCGCAACTAATGGCGGTCTATTACTGCTTGATTTGGTTGACTACTTCATCAATAACATTGCGCTATTAACTAGTTGTTTAATCGAACTGTTTATTATGGGTTGGTTAGTGAAACTGGCTGATATCCGCTCGCACGTTAATAAAATATCTGAGTTTACGATTGGTAAATGGTTTGAGATCTGCTTACGCTTTGTCAGCCCTGCTTTCCTAGTGGTTATCTTAGGAACAAATATCGTTAATACGTTAACTGATGGTTATGGCGGTTATGCTCAATTCGATTTACTGCTACTTGGTTGGGGTCTTATTGCCGCAATGCTAGTGGTTGGTATCGTAATTAATAAATCAAGCAAGGAGGCTTAATATGACAACTGGTGCAATCATTATGATGGTTCTTGGCCTTGGGATCACTTGGGGAGGCGCAGCCTTCTGTATCCGTAAGGCGATGAACAGTAACTAGAAACTACTTTCTAGAAAATGTTAGTCTTAAAGCAGATCTTCGGATCTGCTTTTTTTTCGCTGTTTCATTTTAAATTAATTTAGAAGGTAAAAATGATCATTCTCTATTCATTTCGCCGCTGCCCTTATGCTATGCGTGCACGGCTTGGGCTTGCTCTCTCTGAAAAATCGGTACAGCTTCGTGAAATCATATTGAAACATAAACCAGAAGCAATGATACAGGCATCCCCTAAAGGCACTGTTCCTGTCTTAATTGAAAAAGATGGGCATGTGATAGATGAAAGCTTAGATATCATGAAATGGGCTTTAGAAGGCTCTCAACTGTTAAATTCAGCAACGAATACCATGCATTTATTAATAAAAGAAAATGATGAGGTATTTAAAGGCTGGTTAGATAAATACAAATACGCAGATCGCTACCCTGAACATTCAGAAGTTTACTACCGTGAGCAAGGTGAGATATTTTTAGAGAAACTAGAACGACAGTTAACTAATTCAAATAGATTATTTAGTGATGAATACAGTTTTGCTGATTTGGCCATTCTTCCTTTTATTCGCCAGTTTGCGTTTGTGGACATTGATTGGTTTAACCAAAGTAAATATCAACACGTACGTGATTGGCTTACGAATTTCATTGATTCAGCGCTGTTTCTCAAAATCATGAAGAAATATCCGACTTGGTTAGAATCACATCAAGAAATCTCGTTCCCTGAAAAATAACCCTTTGTTTCTCTTCTTCTCAAACCAGAAAACAAAAAAGGAGACTCGAAAGTCTCCTTTTATTAATCATCGATAAAACCGATAATTAGTTATGAGTAATCCACTCATTCATGTCTGTTTTCAAGTTATCCGATTTAGTACCGAAGATAGCTTGAACACCAGAACCTGCAACAACAACACCTGCAGCGCCAAGTTGTTTCAGTTTGTCTTGATTTACCGCTTCAACACTTGCTACAGAAACACGTAGACGAGTAATACAAGCATCAAGGTTTGTGATGTTCTCTTTACCACCAAATGCAGCAACTAACTCACCAGCTAACTCAGAACCAGTTACAGCAGGACCTGCATTTTCATCTTCATCTTCACGACCTGGAGTCTTAAGGTTCATCGCTTTAATTACAAAGCGGAATACGATGTAGTAAACAACGGCATAAACAAGACCAAGACCAACAAGAAGAAGCATGTTCTCTGCACGTGGAGATTGAACTACAAAGTCAATGAAACCATTCGAGAATGTGTGACCGTGAACAATACCTAATGCGTTAGTTAGCATGTATGCAACACCAGCAAGTACTGCGTGGATAGCATAAAGAACTGGAGCAACAAATAGGAATGCGAATTCAATCGGTTCTGTGATACCAGTAAGGAATGAAGTTAACGCAGCAGATGCCATGATACCCATTACTTTAGCGCGGTTTTCAGGTTTTGCTGAATGTGCAATTGCGATTGCAGCAGCAGGAAGACCGAACATTTTGAATAAGTAACCACCAGCAAGTTGACCGAAACCGTTACCTGCAGCGCGAGATGCGTCATCAGCAGTAAGGAAACAAGTCATGATACCATTTACTTGCTCACCAGCGTTGTTCACACAAGAACCCGCTTCGTAGAAGAATGGTACGTTCCAGATATGGTGAAGACCAAAAGGAATAAGAGAACGTTCAACAACACCGTAAATACCAAATGCCATTACTGGGTTTTGGTTTGCTGCCCAATCAGAGAATGCCGCAATTGCGCCACCGATTGGAGGCCAAATTACTGAAAGAACTAGACCTAGAGCGATAGATACAAAACCAGTAACGATTGGCACTGCACGCTTACCAGCGAAGAAGCCTAAGTATTCTGGAAGTTGAATACGGTAGAACTTGTTGAAAGCCCAACCAGCAACACCACCAGCAAGGATACCACCAAGAACACCAGTCTCGATACCATCAACACCCATTACTGTTGCCATCACTTTAAGTGTAGCAACCATGATGCCGTAACCAACAACAGCTGCTAGACCAGCAACACCATCATTGTTTGTAAAACCAAGTGCAGTACCTACAGCAAATAGCAGAGCCATTTGACCGAATACTGAACCACCAGCTTGTTCCATTAAGTGAGAAACCACTTCAGGAAGGAAACTAAAGTTGGCTGCACCAACCCCTAAAAGAATACCAGCTACTGGAAGAACTGATACAGGCAACATAAGTGCCTTACCAACTTTCTGTAGATTGGCAAAAAGGTGTTTAAACATGTTTTGCTCCTAATAATTATAAATACAATTGAAACACTCAAGGCCTACTAGTGAATTACGGCAATATCCCCCTTGCCTATATGTAATTAACATAATTGTAAGTAATCGTGTCTCTAATCAAACTGTCGCTAAATATAGACCTATGTAAAAACAGTTTCTAGCATGTTTTCATTTATTGTTTTAAAACCCTGCAGCGATCACAAAAGTAAGGCGTAGCAAAAGTAATACAAAAAATACACCTTAAAGATAAGGTTATGATTTATATAAAAAATAATTAAAAACAGTCGAAAATAAAATGTTATTTTTAGCAACAAAAATAGATAGGGCAAATAAACGGCTACTGCAATCGATTACTTATAAAATAAGTAACGAAAACCTGCAAAAAATCAATTTAATAAAAAAAAGAGAGACTAATGCCTCTCTTTTGATTGTTTTATCAACAAATTCAAATTATTTGTTCAAAAAAAGTTTCTTGAAATTATTGGTGGTTACTTGAGCAACCTCTTCAAATGATTTTCCTTTTAATAAACCAATATACTCAGCAACATCCCTTACATAAGCAGGTTGGTTCTCTTTTCCTCGAAATGGTACTGGAGCTAAATAAGGAGAATCAGTCTCGACTAATAGACGATCTAAAGGTAAACGGCGAACCACATCTTTCAATTCAACGGCTTTATTAAACGTTACAATTCCTGATATAGAAATGTAAAAACCTAAATCCATCGCTGCTTCTGCAAATTCCCAATCTTCAGTAAAACAGTGTATTACACCACCACATTTATCTGCTTGACCATTTTTTAGAATAGCTAAGGTATCTTCTCGAGCTTGTCTTGTATGAATAATTAATGGTTTATTATACTCAACCGCAACTTCTACTTGCTGCTCAAATAAATCACGCTGACGAGGAGCACTTTCTGGTTGGTAAAAATAATCTAACCCCGTTTCACCTATCGCAATAACACGCTCATTTGCTGCATATTGACGAAAAATAGACAAATCAAACTCAGAATCAACATCTAAAGGGTGGATCCCACAAGAGGCATGAACTTCAGGGTGATCCTTAATCATTTCCATCATATTTGGAAAAGCATCCAAGGTTACCCCTACAGTAAGAAACTGCTCTACTCCACGCTGTTTGGCTTTTTCAAGCACATCTTCAACACTAGTATGTAGATCACTGTAATTTAATTTGTCTAAGTGACAGTGTGAATCAATTAACACATTACTCTCCAATAAACTCAAATAACCATTGAGTTAATAATAATTCTTTATTTAGCCCTGGATGAGCATTCAACTGTTGTCGTAATTCATTCAAGCTTAAATATTGTTTATAAACTATATTGGTTGGGATACTTTTTGCTAAACGCTCAATACTCTCTTGCTCATCACAGTGAACCCAACCTGTAACAACGCCTAATTGTCGCTTTTGAATATCGGACAGTAAGTAGCTTAACCAACAAAGACCTTCATCTTCTAGCTTAATTAAGCTTTTAACGACATCTGATGTCGCACAAAAAGACGATCCCACACAAGCGCTAAAATGAGAAAGAAGCTGTTGGTGACTCGCTTGTTTCTTATCTTGATAAAAGCTTTTAACAGCTAATGGTAAATAATTATTCAATCCTATTGATTGTGGACTAACTGTCAGTTTTTCTGTCTCAGCTAACCATTCAGTAATTACTTCTGCACTAATCTCTGGTTGCAACCAAACTTGGCAACGACTGCGAATTGTTGGTAATAAATGGTGCGCAGAATTGGCTAACAGTACAAATTGACAGTTCTTAGGTGGCGCTTCTAATGTCTTAAGCAATGCATTGGCTGCAGACTCTGTCATTTTCTCAGCAGGCTCAATAATGATCATTCGTTTAGCATTAAACTGTGATGACTCTAATGCCCACGAATTACACTGCCGGATCTGGTCAACCGAAATAGATTTCCCTTCAACTTCGGGTCTAATCCAATGCAGATCAGGATGGTTTCCCGACTCAACCAAACCACAACTATGACAAAAGCCACAAGGCTCGGTTCCTTGTGTTAAACACAGTAAGGTATCAGAAAAATACTGAACGAGAGCATCTCTACCTGTTCCATCTGGCATCGCACACAAGATGGCATGGGGCAATCGATCTGTCGCTATCAATTGCTGCCATTGCTGCCAAACACCTTGCTGCCAAGGATATAATTTAGTTGCCATTAGCCGCTAACCACGTTTCTAATGCACTAATAATTGACTGTGTTACTGTTTCTAAATCTTGTCCTGCATCAATAGTAATAATAGTTTCATCGCTATTGGCAAACTCTAAGTAACGTTCACGACTGCGCTCAAAGAAATCCAGCTTCATCTGCTCAATTCGATCCAATTCTCCACGGGCTGATGCACGTTGAAGACCTAATTTAGGATCAATGTCCATATAGATAGTGAAGTCTGGTTTGAAATCACCAAGAACAGTATTTCTCATTGTCGCCATTAAATCACGATCAAAACCACGACCACCACCTTGATAGGCTTGTGAAGATAGGTCATGTCGATCACCAACAACCCACTCGCCTCTCGCTAATGCCGGCTTAATCACATTACCAACTAGCTGTGCTCGTGCTGCATACAGTAGTAATAACTCGGCCATATCCGTTAATGGCTCATCAGGATGACCTTGTTTAACCAACTCACGCATTTTTTCAGCTAATGGCGTACCGCCTGGCTCTCTTGTCGTCACAGGACTATCAATACCATGCTTAGCAAGGGTCGCTAATACATTTTTAATTGCGGTGCTTTTTCCTGCGCCTTCTAGGCCTTCAATTACAATAAATTTAGACATAATTAATTTCTTAAGGTTCTTAGATAAGCTCTAACTGCTTTGTTATGCTCAACTAGTGATTTAGTGAATTTATGACCGCCTGTACCATCTGCAACAAAATAAAGATAACGACTAGTTTCTGGGTGCAGAGCTGCTTTTATCGATGCAGGGCCCGCCATTGCAATCGGTGTTGGCGGTAGACCATTTATTGTGTACGTATTATAAGCTGTTGGCGTACGTAGATCTTTTTTACGAATATTACCATCGTATTTATCTCCCATTCCGTAAATTACGGTTGGATCTGTTTGTAAACGCATCCCACGCTTTAAACGGTTAACAAATACAGAAGATACTCGTTCTCTTTCTGAATCAATCGCTGTTTCTTTTTCAATAATAGAGGCTAAGATCAACGCTTCATAAGATGATTTTAAAGGTAGGTTTGCTGATTTAGTTTTCCACTCTGCATCCAGTAATGCCACTAATGCATTATGAGAGCGCTCTAGAATATCAAAGTCACTCATACCTGCCGTATAATGGTATGTTTCAGCTAAGAACAACCCTTCTAATTTAGAACGATCAACCCCTAATTTCTCCGCAATTTCTTTTTCTGAAAGATTGCTTAGTTCGTGATCTAAGTAAGGTGCTTGCTCTAATTGTTGCTGCCATTCAGAAAAACGACTTCCTTCAACAAAGGTAATCGAAAATTGATGCTCTTTACCTGTTTTTAATTGAGTTAATACTGTCGCTAAAGATTGGTTAGGTTCAACCCAATATGTGCCTGCTTTAATTTCAGTAAGCTCTGGAAACAATCGATGAGTAAAACGCGCCCATTTAGTCTCTGAGATCCATTGCTTCTGTTCAAATTGACGAACCAGTTTTCGATAACTAGTACCTGGTTTTACCTCAATTAGCTGAGCATCCTTTAATAAAACAGGCTGTTCTGTAAATTGAGTCGCTTGTTGATAGCCCCAAAAGCCAACACCAACCGCGCCTATCGCGATGAGTAAAATAAGGAATAACAATTTCTTTAGCACGAGTACAATTTCTCCTGAAATCTGTGTGTAAATTTATGTTGAGTGAATTTTGTATTAACAATTGCATTGATTGGTACAATTTCAAATAAAGAATTAGTAATAAAAACTTCATCAGCATTTTCTAGCTCACACAGTTCTACACTAACTTCATTTAACTCTAATTGAGATTCTTCTATCAACTGTTGCAGGTGCTTTTTCATCACACCTTCTATACCTGAAAAAGATAAATCAGGAGTAAAGATTCTACCATCCTTAATCCAAAAGATATTACCTATCGAGGTTTCTATAACTTTGTTATTAAGATCAAGAACCACAACATCTGTTGTTTCTGTTTTTTCTATTTCATCTTTGATTAATACTTGCTCTAATCGATTTAAATGCTTCATTCCAGCAAGCTGTGGAGATGATAAACCAAGCTTAATCGTAGAGACACCTAATTCAATGCCATTTTTTTGCCATTGCTTATAATGGCTTGGATATTGAAAATCAGACACAATGACCTGAGTAGTCACACACCCTTCAGGTGAATAACCTCTGCCACCAGCACCCCGACTAATTAATATTTTAATGCCACCAAGCGCCAGACTCTTCGCAACACTGCAAACCTGCGTTTCTAAATCATGCCAATTAGGAGGTATCATCATTAAACGTTTTGCAGAGGTTTTAAGACGTTCTAAATGAAAAGGCCATAAACATACCTCACCATTTTCAACTTTCATGGTGGTAAAGAAGCCATCTCCATATTGGGTACTTCGATCATTAATCGGCAATGTTTCGGATTCAACACCATTAACCCAGTACATAGAAACTCCAGATAATAAAAAAAGGCGATTTGATATAATATCAAACCGCCTTCAAAATATAACTAACTGAATGAAACTAATTAAGCTTCATAAACAAGTTATTACATTTTCTTAAAGATTAGTGAACCGTTAGTACCACCGAAGCCGAACGAATTACAAATAGCGTATTCCATGTTCGTTACTTTACGAGCAGTATGAGGAACTAGATCGATATCTAGGCCTTCTTCAGGATCATCAAGATTGATCGTTGGTGGAACAATTTGATCAACCAAAGACAGTGCTGTGATAATTGCTTCAACAGAACCGGCAGCACCTAATAAGTGACCTGTCATTGATTTTGTTGATGATACTAATACTTGCTTAGTACCCGCTTCACCAAGTGCACGTTTAATGCCCTTAACTTCAGCAACATCACCCGCAGGTGTTGAAGTACCATGAGCATTAACATAACCGATTTGTTCACCCGTTACGCCTGCATCACGCATTGCTGCTTCCATCGCTAGCGCACCACCAGAACCGTCTGGTGTTGGTGAAGTCATGTGATAAGCATCACCGCTCATACCAAAGCCAACTAGTTCACAGTAGATTTTTGCACCGCGAGCTTTTGCGTGTTCATATTCTTCAAGAACCATCATACCGGCACCATCACCTAGAACAAAACCATCACGGTTTTTATCCCAAGGACGTGAAGCACCTTGTGGGTTCTCATTGTTTGTTGATAGTGCTTTAGCTGCACCAAAACCGCCCATACCTAGCTCAGTAGATGCTTTTTCAGCACCACCCGCTAGCATTGCATCAGCGTCACCATAAGCGATCATACGTGCAGCATGACCAATATTATGAAGACCTGTAGTACAAGCCGTTGAAATTGCGATATTTGGACCACGTAGACCGCGCATAATCGACATATGACCAGCGATCATATTTACGATAGTTGAAGGCACGAAAAACGGACTGATCTTACGAGGGCCTTTTTCTTTAAATGCTTTGTAGCCAGCTTCGATTAAGCCAAGACCACCAATGCCTGAACCAATTGCAGCACCGATACGGTGAGCATTTTCTTCAGTAACTTTAAAACCCGAGTCATCTAATGCCTGGATGCCAGCAGCTACGCCGTATTGGATAAATAAATCCATTTTACGAGCGTCTTTCTTAGACATATACTCTTCAGCATTAAAGTCTTTAACTAGACCTGCAAAACGAGTAGTAAACTCAGTGGTATCAAAGTGTTCGATATTAACGATACCACTTTGGCCTGCTAGCAGCGCTTTCCAAGATGCTTCAACAGTGTTACCCACCGGTGTTAGCATACCCATGCCTGTAACAACTACACGACGTTTGGACACGATATATTTCTCCGGAATTAATTGATATTAGATAGGGATTGTAGCGTACTAAAAACTCAGGCGGTCAAGATGACCGCCTGGAAGGTATTTCTTTTATTACTGTGCGCTAGTTACGTAGTCGATAGCAGCTTGAACAGTAGTGATTTTCTCAGCTTCTTCATCTGGAATCTCAGTGTCAAACTCTTCTTCTAGAGCCATAACTAGTTCAACTGTATCTAGTGAATCTGCACCTAGGTCATCAACGAATGATGCTTCGTTTTTAACTTCAGCTTCACCAACACCTAGTTGCTCAATGATGATTTTCTTTACGCGTTCTTCAAGATTGCTCATTTTAATTTTCCTAATTACAGATTTCGCTGATTTGCGATACTTGCTGTATTTTATTCATTAATAAGAAAGTTGCAAGGCCAAGATTGCTGGTCAAACCACGAAAATCGTGATTTTTAGTGCAATTTTGACCCAAAATTGACTTAAGTCACCCTTAAGTCAATTTTATAAATTAAACCATGTACATGCCGCCATTCACATGCAAAGTTTCGCCTGTGATGTAAGCTGCTTCTGGAGATGCTAAAAAGACAACTGCAGCAGCAATTTCTTTAGGATCACCTAAACGACCAGCAGGTACAGATGATAGTGTTGCAGCTCGCTGCTCATCATTCAAGGCTTTTGTCATATCAGTTTCAATAAAACCTGGAGCAACTGTATTTACAGTTATGCCACGAGAAGCAACTTCACGAGCCATTGATTTAGTAAAACCGATAACACCAGCTTTCGCCGCTGCATAGTTTGTTTGTCCTGCATTACCCATAGTGCCAACTACTGAACCTACGTTGATAATACGACCATTGCGTTTTTTCATCATGCCACGAAGTACCGCTTTAGATAAGCGGAAAATAGACGTTAGGTTGGTATCAATGATATCCATCCATTCATCATCTTTCATACGCATAAGTAAGTTATCACGAGTAATACCTGCATTGTTTACAAGAATATCTAATGCACCAAACTCATCATTGATGGTTTTTAATACTTCGGCAACAGACTCTGCATCCGTTACGTTCAGAGCAAGACCTTTACCGTTCTCGCCTAGGTACTCACTGATTGCAGCAGCGCCATTTTCAGAAGTAGCTGTACCAATAACCGTTGCTCCGCGCGACACTAATTGCTCAGCAATTGCACGACCAATACCACGGCTAGCGCCAGTAACTAAGGCAATTTTGCCTTCTAAATTCATCATTTACTATTCCCTTTAATTACTTAGCAGCTTCAAGAGAAGCAGCATCATTTACTGCTGCTGCGCTAAGTGATTTAACGATTCGTTTAGTTAAACCAGTAAGAACTTTACCTGGACCAACTTCATATAAGGTTTCAACACCTTGTTCAGCCATTGTTTCAACAACTTCCGTCCAACGTACTGGGCAGTATAATTGACGAACAAGTGCATCTTTAATTTTTGCAGGATCAGTTTCAGCAATAACATCAACGTTATTAATAACTGGCAATGTTGGAGCAGAAAACTCAAGGCTCTCTAATGCTACCGCAAGCTTATCAGCCGCAGGTTTCATTAATGCACAATGCGATGGAACCGATACTGGTAAAGGAAGCGCACGTTTTGCACCCGCTTCTTTACATAATACACCAGCACGCTCAACAGCATCTTTATTACCAGCAATAACCACTTGGCCTGGTGAGTTAAAGTTTACAGGAGAAACAACTTCACCTTGTGCAGCTTCTTCACATGCTTTAGCAATCGAGTCGTTATCCAAACCAATAATGGCATACATTGCGCCAACACCAGCTGGAACGGCTTCTTGCATTAATTGACCACGAAGCTCAACTAATTTAATCGCATCTTTAAAGTCCACTACTCCTGCACATACAAGCGCAGAATATTCACCAAGACTATGACCAGCTAAAACAGATGGTTGTGCTAAACCTTGCTCTTGCCATACACGCCATAATGCAACAGAGGTTGCTAATAATGCTGGCTGAGTACGAAAAGTTTGGTTTAAATCTTCTGCTGGGCCATTTTGAACAAGTGACCACAAGTCATAACCTAACGCTTCAGATGCTTCTGAAAAAGTTTGCGTTACAACTTCGTGTTGCTCACCTAACTCAGCAAGCATGCCAACAGCTTGAGAGCCTTGACCTGGAAAAACGATAGCAAAATTGCTCATGAATATTATTTCCTTTAAATAAGCATATAAAGAAATTAGATCGCTACGATGATCTATTTCTCACTTAAAACTTAACGAGTGCAGAACCCCAAGTAAAACCCCCACCAAATGCTTCAAGCAATAAAGTTTGGCCTCGTTGGATTCTGCCATCACGTACTGCTTCATCTAATGCCGTAGGCACCGTTGCTGCAGAAGTATTACCGTGACGATCGAGAGTAACAACAACTTGATCCATCGACATCGACAGTTTCTTCGCTGTTGCTTTAATAATTCGTAAATTTGCCTGATGAGGTACTAACCAGTCTAACTCTGATTTATCCATTTGGTTTTTATGAAGTGTTTCTTTCACCAAATTCGATAACTGAGTCACGGCAACTTTAAAGACTTCATTCCCAGCCATGTGTAGCCACTTATCTGCTTCTTCATTTTTACGAGAAGGAACAGGTAAAGAAAGTAATTCACCAAATTTACCATCAGCATGCAAATGCGTTGAGATAATACCTGGTTCTTCACTTTGACCAATAATCACAGCGCCAGCACCATCACCAAATAAGATAACAGTAGAGCGATCTTCTGGGTTACAGGTATGAGATACAGCATCAGATCCAATCACAAGCACATTTTTTGCCATGCCTGTCTTGATGTGCTGATCAGCCACACTCAATGCATAAACGAAACCAGAACAAGCTGCTGATAGATCAAACGCTGGACAGCCTTGGATTTCTAATAATCCTTGGACTTCACATGCAGCAGAAGGAAATGAGTACGTAGGTGTACTTGTTGCCAAGATAATCAGATCAATATCATGCTTATCTATTCCAGCCATTTCGATTGCATTTACAGAAGCCAAGTGCGCCATAGTAGCCACTGACTCATCTTTGCCAGCAATGCGACGTTCACTAATACCAGTACGAGCTAGGATCCACTCATCACTTGTATCGACCATTTTTTCTAAATCCGCGTTAGAGCGAATTTGTGCTGGTAAATAGCTACCAGTACCTAAAATTTTGCTATACATGAAGACTAATAATGCCTCTCGAGTAAAACTGCCTCCAAGCGATCACTAATACGATTAGGTATTTGACGCTTGACCTCATGAACCGCTTCCTTGATGGCATTGTTAAAGGCAGATATATCTGCACTTCCATGACTTTTTACAACAATGCCGCGCAATCCTATCAGACTTGCGCCGTTATACTGGTCGGGGTTCAACTCTTTTAAGCTAGAAATGACATCACCAAAGAGCCATTTCGCTAAAATTTGTTTAAATTTTGATGTTACTAGATGTGATTTTAGTTGATCTAGAAATAAATGCGCAACGCCTTCGCTTGTTTTCAAGCAAACATTACCAACAAACCCATCACACACTACTACATCAGCAATGCCTTGATAAAGCTTATCACCTTCAATATAGCCAATATATTGAATATCTTGGCATTGATGTAACATTTCAGAGCAACGTTTTATTTGATCATTACCTTTTATTTCTTCTTCACCAATATTCAATAGAGCGACTTTTGCCTTACGCCCTAATGATTGTTCTGCTAATTCAGCACCCATTACAGCAAATTGAAATAAGGTTTCAGCATCGCATGATACATTAGCGCCGAGATCTAGCATCCAAGTACGTTGGTTATTTTTCGTTGGTAATGGACTGATCAATGCAGGGCGTTCTACGCCAGGAAGAAGCTTTAAAGTAAAACGAGATAATCCCATTAATGCCCCAGTATTGCCTGCGCTAATACACGCTTGAGCATCTGAACTGGAAACTAAATCAAGGGCGACTCTCATTGAGCTACCACGACTATGTCGGAGAGCTTTTGAAGGCGGTGTGTTATTACCAATTACGCTGTCGCTATGGACAATTGATAATCTTGAGTTGGGGGTATAATTTAGGTGTGTTAATTGTGTAGAAATCGCATCACGATCTCCAACAATAGTTATTTTTAGCTCTGGGAATTGCGACAATGCCTGCACGGCGGCAGGCACTGTAACTTGGGGACCGAAATCCCCACCCATCGCATCAATTGCAATGGTTAGCTGCTGCAAAGCGTCAACCTTACTTGTTGATTACCTTGCGGCCACGGTAAAAACCGTCAGCTGTAACGTTGTGACGAAGGTGAGTTTCGCCACTAGTTGCGTCTACAGATAAAGCAGCTGTAGTTAGTGCATCATGTGAACGACGCATGCCACGCATTGAACGTGATTTTTTGCTCTTTTGTACGGCCATGGACCCTACTCCTCAATTACTGTTGTTTTAAAGATTTTAAAACATCAAACGGATTCGGTTTCTCTTCCTCTTCAGGAATTTCGCCAAATACCAAATTGTTAGATTTGACCTGACAATCTTTAATGTCATGCATAGCGACTTGCGGCAACGCTAGAATAAACTCGTCAGTTACCAACTCAACGAGATCAACTTCACCTACTTCATTTAAATCTACAAACTCATATTCCTCAGGAACTAGAGCTGCCTTTTCTTCGCTTAAAAAAGGCGTACACTTAAATGATACATTTAGGTGATGTTCAAAATTTTTATTACAGCGTTGACATTCCAACAATACATTGACGCTAGCTTTACCAGAGATAACGGCTAATCGTTGTTCGTCAACTTTAAATGACATCGTGACTTCAGCATCACTTTTCACATCTTCAGTAGATTCAGCCAAACGCTTTAAAATATCAGATTGGATGATTCCATCGTAATCTAATCTTCGTTGAGCGTTTTGGATTGCATCAACTGTTCGTGGTATTTTTACCTTTTGCATAGGGCGCGCATCTTATCTTTCTAAAGCCTTAGAGTCAAAGAAAAATGGCAAAAAATATGCTTTTTTTCTTCCCAGTTGCTATTTCAGCAGAGTTGCTAATAATAAACGAAAAGTTTAAGAAGAAGAACCCATTATGCAACCAAAACTCATTCTAGCTTCAACATCGCCTTTTCGACGCTCGATCTTAGAGAAGATCCAAGTCCCTTTTGATGCAATTTCACCCAATTGCGATGAGACACCGTTGGAAAATGAATCACCTAGAGATTTAGTCACTCGCTTAGCGGAGCAAAAAGCACTCTCTTGCGGCATTAAGGATCCTAACTACTTGATCATAGGATCCGACCAAGTCTGCAAGATTAATGATCGCATTGTAGGAAAGCCATTAACACGCGAAAAAGCCATTACTCAACTTCAGGAAGCCAGCGGGCAAATTATTACTTTCTATACGGGTTTATCGCTATTTAATAGCACGACAATGGTGAGTGAAACCCTTTGTGAAGAGTTTAAGGTTCATTTCCGCCAGTTAACAAAAAAACAAATTGAAAATTATGTGGATAAAGAAATGCCATTGTATTGTGCTGGTAGTTTTAAGTGTGAGGGACTTGGTATTGCCTTATTTGAAAAACTAGAAGGAAAAGATCCAAATACTTTAATTGGTCTTCCCTTGATAACACTGATAGATATGCTGGAACGTCAACAATTCCAAGTTTTATAAGCAATTTTTTGATCGAAAGATGTGAGTAAAAAAAAGCGATAAGTGCTAAATAACACTTATCGCTAGAATAATAAAAAGAGTAACCACACGTTACTTTTTAGAACGTAATCCTTTTAAAACTCTTTCTAGTCGATTTTCCATTGGAGCGCTAATATCCATTAACTCTTCCGTACTTGGGTGAGTAAATTTGATATTCGCTGCATGTAAGAACAATCGGTCTAGACCAAACTTACCTGAATAAGCATCAAATCGTCTATCTCCATAACGATCATCCCAACCAATTGGGTGACCAGTATATTGTGCATGTACACGAATTTGATGGGTACGCCCTGTAATTGGACTCGCCTGAATCAATGTTGCTTGCTCAAATTTCTCTAAAATCTTAAAGCGTGTTTCAGAAGGCTTACCATTAGGGTTCACTCGAACAATACTGTTCACTTCATTTTTAAGCAAAGGAGCATTGACCACTTTACAGGTACTTTTCCATTCGCCCATAACTAAAGCAAAATAATACTTTTGAACCGTCTTATTTCGGAACTGTTCTTGCAATCGACGTAATGCTGAACGCTTTTTAGCAATTAAAAGAATACCTGATGTATCTCTATCAATTCGGTGCACTAGTTCTAGAAAACGAGCCTCTGGACGTAACGCACGTAACGCTTCTATCGCCCCAAATTTTAAACCACTACCGCCGTGTACCGCAGTACCCGATGGCTTATTCAAAATAAGAAGATGATCATCTTCATAGATAATGCAGCTTTCAAGCTCAGAGACTTTTGCCAATTTAACATTCGGCAACTCAGGAGCTGTTGATTCAGGTAACTTCACAGGAGGAACTCGAACTATATCCCCCTCTTGAATTTTATACTCTGGTTTAATGCGTTTTTTATTTACACGAACTTCGCCTTTACGCACAATTCGGTAAATCATACTTTTTGGTACATTTTTTAAGCGGGCAAGAAGAAAATTATCGATTCGTTGCCCTGCAAAATCGTCATCGATCTCGACGAATTGCACTTTAGGTTTATCTTCATTCATTTGTGTATTCTACTGTCTTAATTCTAATTGATGAACCTTTTTTAGCTCACTTTCAAATATTGAAGATTGCTGAGGCTTGATCTGACTGTTATAGTGAGCATCTGAAATCAGCCCAGATGGCTATTTCTTCACCTTGGTGAGCATAAAAGCACCAACACGAACTAAAAATATACTGCTCGAATGCGGTGATGCAGCAATTGGCGTAAGACATCCGTACTGCTTTGAGTTTTTTTGCTTGATATGCCTCAACCATTTTTTATGTTTTAACGACCGCGAATTATTGCGGATCAGCACTATTTTATCGATAGTGTTGATGTGGATTGTGCCCTAGAGCATCCCTGAGTTCCAGCCGTGAGGCTGCACATGTAATCAGCCTTGGGATCTGGCACCATTTGAAATGGATGTGGACAAACAAGCTCGACAATTTGTAATGAGTATTCCCTAATGAAAAGAATGTTGATTAACGCAACCCAAAAGGAAGAGTTGCGCGTCGCATTAGTTGATGGCCAACGCCTTTTTGATCTAGATATCGAAAGCCCTGGTCACGAATCTAAGAAAGCTAATATTTATAAAGGCAAAATCACACGTATCGAACCAAGCTTGGAAGCAGCTTTTGTTGATTACGGCGCTGATCGCCACGGTTTCCTTCCCCTTAAGGAAATTGCAAAAGAATATTTCCCACAAGGTTACACTTATCAAGGCCGTCCAAATATCAAGGACGTATTGAAAGAAGGCCAAGAAGTTATTGTACAAGTTGAGAAAGAAGAGCGTGGCAATAAAGGCGCAGCTTTAACAACATTTATATCTCTTGCCGGTAGCTACCTTGTTCTTATGCCTAATAACCCTCGTGCTGGCGGAATTTCTCGTCGTATCGAAGGTGAAGAACGTACCCAATTAAAAGCAGCACTAAGTACATTAGAACTACCTCAAGGTATGGGTCTGATCGTACGTACTGCTGGTGTTGGTAAGTCTGCAGAAGAATTAGAATGGGATTTAAACGTACTCCTAAATCATTGGGAAGCGGTTAAACACGCCTCAGAATCTAATCAAGCTCCTTTCCTAATTCACCAAGAAAGTAACGTAATTGTTCGCGCAATTCGTGATTACTTACGTCGTGATATTGGCGAAATCTTGATTGATAGCCCAACAATTTTTGATCGTGCTCGTCAGCACATCCAACTTATTCGCCCTGATTTCTTATCTCGCGTTAAGTTGTATGAAAGCGAAGTACCGCTATTTAGCCACTACCAAATTGAAAGCCAGATTGAATCTGCTTTTGAACGTGAAGTGCGCTTACCTTCTGGCGGCTCAATTGTTATTGACCCAACAGAAGCACTGACTTCTATTGATATCAACTCAGCTCGTGCAACTAAAGGCGGCGATATCGAAGAAACAGCATTAAATACTAACCTAGAAGCAGCAGATGAAATTGCTCGTCAATTACGTTTACGTGATCTAGGTGGCCTAGTTGTTATCGACTTCATTGATATGACGCCTGTTCGTCACCAACGTGAAGTAGAAAACCGTATGCGTGAAGCTGTTCGTATGGACCGCGCTCGTGTTCAAATTGGTCGTATTTCTCGCTTTGGTTTATTAGAAATGTCTCGCCAACGCTTAAGCCCGTCTTTAGCTGAAGCAAGCCATCACATTTGTCCTCGTTGTACGGGTACTGGTGTGGTTCGTGATAATGAATCTCTAGCACTGTCTGTTTTACGTCTTATTGAAGAAGAATCTCTAAAAGACAATACAACACAAGTACTTGCTGTTGTTCCTGTCTCTATTGCTTCTTACTTGCTCAATGAAAAACGTCGTTCAGTTCAGCACATTGAAAAGTTCCATAACGTTCGCGTTATCATTGTTCCTAACTCTGACATGGAAACACCTCACTTTGAAGTGGTTCGTATCCGTGAAGGTGAAGAACAAGAAATGCTTTCTTATCTTCTGCCTAAGAAGCTAGATTCATTACGTGAAGCGGATGCGAAAGAAGCACCGGTTGCTAATACTGCACCAAGAAAACGTGAAGAACCTGTTCTTCAAGGTTTTAGTGCTCCTACTCAAGCTGCCCCAATGGCAAAAGCTCCAGAAGCAAAAGTAGCAGAAACTAAAGCTGTCGCTTCAACAGAAGAGAAACCAGGCATTATTAGCCGTTTCTTCTCTGCAATTGCGAACTTCTTCTCAACACCAGAAACAGCGCCTGTTGCTGAAGCTGAGAAAAAAGTAGAAGAAGAAAAACCAGCTCAACCTCAACGTCGTAACCAAAATCGTAATAACGATCGTCGTCGAAATGAGAATGGTCGCAATAATCGTAATCGCCGTAACGGTAATGAACCTCGCAATACCAACGAAAATCGTAACGATAATCGTCGTGGTAAAAAAGTTGAAGACACGCCAGTTGCTACTGCTAAACCAGTAAAAGCAGCTGATAATAAGCCAGCTAAACAGCCTAAAGTTCGCAAAGAAATTGTAGAGCAAGGCACTCAATTGGCAGCGGATGCACAACAAGCACCAGTTCAAACACCAGAAAAACCTGTAGAAAAACGCGAGAAAACGGTTCAAGTTAAACAACGCCGTCAACGTCGCCAATTACAGAAAAAGGTACGTACTGGTCAATCTGTTGAAGTTGAAACTAAAGTAGAAACTGAAGTAGTAACAGCAGTTGAAACTCAAGTTAAACCAGCAGTTCCTGTTGAAGCGAATACCGAGCGTAAAGAAGGTCAACGTCGTAACCGTCGTTCTCCACGTCATTTACGTGCAAGTGGTCAGCGTCGTCGTCGTCGTGATCGTCGTCCTTTCAACCCTTCTCGCTTATTTGCTGGTGTTGCATCACCAGAACTATCGATGGGTAAAGTTTGTCCTGATTACACTCGAATTTTAGAGCAGAAAAAAGCCAAGCTGCAACAAGAGAAATTCGTTGATAACGAAACTCAAAATGCACAGGATAAGGCAAAACAATCGACACCAGCGAAAGCAAACGTCGGCGGTGTCGCTTTCCCTGAAATGGCAATGGGTAAAGTACTACTTCCTTACATTGCAGCGCCTATTGTAGAAGCTGTCGTTACTGAAACTGTAATTACTGAAACACCAGTAATTGAAACTCCAACAATCAACGAAGCACCTGCGAAAGTAGAAGCACCTATTGTTGAACAAAAAGTTGAAGTTAAAGAAGAAGTAATTACTCCGGCTGTTATCGCAGTTGAAGAAACGCCAACTCCTGCTGTTAATGTTGTTGCTACAAAGCCTCAATATAAAGGTCAAGCATCTTCTGGTATGACAAAAGCAAGCGGTCCAACAGAGATTAAGGAAATCACTGTAACTGCAGCGACATTCAGAACAGAACGCTTTGAACCAAAACAAGCGGGTAGCCAAACAGCCACTTCTCAAGCAAGTGCTGCAATGGCAAAAACTGCTGGTTTATAACTTTTTAGGCTAACGCCTTCTAATAGATAAACCTGAATTAAAGCAAGTTACGTTTCGGCGTAACTTGCTTTTTTTATATTGATAACCTGAATAAATATTGAACTTCATCACGCTTTTCTGTACGATCCGCGGCATGAATGACTGAAAAACAACCAAGAAGATATCTAAAAAACATGTTTGAATTCCCAAAATTTTCTAATCATTCAGTAAAGAATGATGTTCTATCAGGATTAACCGTTGCGTTAGCTCTTGTTCCAGAAGCCGTAGCCTTTGCCTTTGTTGCCGGTGTTGACCCAATGGTTGGCCTTTATGCTGCCTTTATCGTTGGTCTAATTACTTCTATCATTGGCGGACGTCCAGGCATGATCTCTGGTGCTACAGGCGCTATGGCTGTAGTTATGGTTAGTCTTGTTGCTATGCACGGCGTTCAATACCTTTTTGCTGCCATTTTACTCGCCGGTATTCTGCAAATTACTGCAGGTTTATTTAAACTAGGTAAATTTATTCGTATCGTTCCACATCCTGTGATGATCGGTTTTGTAAATGGCTTGGCTATTGTTATTTTCCTTGCTCAACTTGGTCAGTTTAAAGCTCCGGATGCCCTAGGTAATCTTGATTGGTTACAAGGCCCAGAAATGATGCTAATGCTTGGTCTTGTTGCATTAACAATGGCTATCATTCACTTTTTACCAAAACTAACAACGGCTGTTCCTTCTTCTTTAGTTGCTATCATCGTTGTAACTGGCTTAGTTCAAGGGTTAGATTTAGACACACGTACTGTTGTTGATTTCTTGCGTACAATGAGTGGTGATGAAGCTGCAACACTTGCTGGTTCACTGCCTACCTTCTCTGTACCTAACGTTCCTCTTTCTTTAGAAACGTTATACATCATCTTCCCATACGCATTAATTTTAGCGGCAATCGGTCTAATCGAATCATTACTAACCCTAACAGTAATTGATGAAATGACAGGTACTCGCGGCCAATCTAACCGTGAATGTGTTGGTCAAGGCGTTGCAAACGTAACTTGTTCTGTATTTGGTGCGATGGGCGGCTGTGCAATGATTGGTCAATCAATGATCAACGTAAACTCAGGTGGTCGTGGTCGTTTATCAGGTATTACTGCCGCACTTGCTCTACTTGGCTTCATTCTTTTCGCTTCAGGCTTAATTGAAATGATCCCATTAGCTGCATTAGTTGGTGTTATGTTCATGGTTGTTATTGGTACGTTTGAGTGGGCTACATTCAAACTGGCTCGTCGCGTACCAAAACAAGACTTCTTTGTAATTGTTTTAGTAACCGTGGTTACTGTACTAACCGACCTTGCTGTTGCCGTTGGTGTTGGTGTTATCGCTTCTGCGCTAATGTTTGCATGGCAACACGCGAAACACATTTACTCAACAAATTCAGTTTCTGACGAAGGTTCTAAGGTTTATGAAATTAACGGCCCAATCTTCTTTGGTTCTGCTGCTAACTTCTTAGAGTTGTTTGATGTAGAAAATGACCCGCAAAACATCGTGATTGACTTTGCGGCATCACGAGTTGTCGATCACTCAGCAATTGAAGCGGTTGATACCATCGCTGAACGCTACTCTAAAGCTGGTAAAAAAGTACACCTGCGCCATTTAAGTCAAGATTGTCATGCGCTTCTAAACAAGGCTGGTAGCCTAGTAGAGATTAATGTGCAAGAAGACCCAATCTACAAAGTGGTTAGCCAATAGTTGCTCTTTCATTTTTATAATTGATTGATAATAAAAATCCCGATATGGTTCTCCTATCGGGATTTTTGTATTTATCACGCGACAAAAATTCAAACAGCTTCCCCCCCTCTTATTTAATGGAATAAAAAATGACTGACCTAGAACAAAAAAACGAACGCTATAAACAACGTCAATCAAAGATCAAAGAAAATGTAGATAAGCGTGTAGAAGAAGCACAAACAGAAAAAGGTTTACTGATTGTTGTTACTGGCAATGGAAAAGGTAAAACAACCTCAGGTTTTGGGACCGTAGCCAGAGCGGTTGGACATGGCTTAAATTGTGTTGTTGCTCAATTTATTAAAGGTACTTGGGATTGTGGCGAAAGAAACTTACTAGAAGGTCATGGTGTCCCTTTCTATGTAATGAAAACAGGGTTTACTTGGAATACGCAGGATAAAACCGCTGATACAGAAGCCGCACAGCGTGTATGGCAAGATTGTAAGAAAAGCCTGTCTGATGAGTCAATCGATCTCGTTTTATTGGATGAGATGACTTACATGGTCACTTATGGCTATATTGACTTAGAAGAGCTTAAAACGGCTTTGATAAATCGTCCAAAAATGCAATCCGTAGTAATTACAGGACGAGCAGCCCATCGTGAATTAATTGAAATGGCTGATACGGTATCTGAAGTTCGAAATGTAAAACATGCTTTTGATTCTGGCGTTAAGGCCCTAAAAGGCATCGACTGGTAGATCAGCCCTCTATCCTTAATAACAAATAAAAATGGCCTGTATCAATCATGATCACAGGCCATTTTTTAAACTGTTATTATTACGGTAGATTAATTAAAAAGTCCTTTCAGCAGTTTATTTGCCGCTTCTTTTACTTTTTCATCTTTAATTTTATCACCATACTTCTCTTCAAGCTTTTCTATACCACGATCAATTTCTTTCTTGGCTTTTTGCTGCATAACATCATCAAACTCAAGCTTATATTTTGGCTTAACCCATGGGCCAGTAATTCTAATTGGTATGGTTACGTCTTTTAGATCATCAATATCTTTCCCACCCTGACCTTTCAGGGAGCCAACGATAGAAGTCTTAATTAGCATATTTGCCGTTTCATGAACGTAATCAGCCGAGCCTTCGCCATGAATACGTAGTAATGGGGATACCATCTTAATATTTTTCGTCGTTGCATTGCCTTTTGATAAATAAAAGTCTGCCGTTAATGCACTAAAATCAGTTTTTTCAGCTTCTTCACTTCCTTGAACTTTTTCACCTTTGATTTTTGCATAAGTTGTTCTAATCAATAATGGGATATTAACGCCATTCACGGCACCATCTGCAAAATTAACGGATGCTTTCCCTTTAATATTTTGTTTTAGAGCACTTGGTTTTAAGCTCTTACCTGAAATATTAAGTGCGATATTACCAGTACCTTCAACTAGACTTTCACCCATAACATCAGTCAATAAAGGAGCAACCTGTACACCTTTAATTGATTGCTTAAAGGTATACGTTGGCGTGCTATTACGAGCATCCAACATTGCTGTCATATCAATGCCACCACTGTACAAGCTAGAGTGGAATTTTGTCAGTTTTAGCACCCCACGATTCACTGAAAATACAGAGGTTACATTTTGCATCTTGGCATTACTTGCCTTAAATTTATCAATAACTATCGAGCCTGCCACATCAAGTGTTTTTAATGCACTTAAATCAGGTTCCACTTCTTTTGCCTTACTCGCTGATACTTTTTTATTACTGTTTGTTGTCTTTTCAGTTGCTGTTGGTTCACTCTGAGGTAAGGTTGCTAATAACGCATCAACATCAACATTTGGACTCTGCAGTTCAAAACGTACCTTAGGAATATCGTTTAACTGCACGCTCATCTTGCCATTAAAATCAGTATCTACCGCTGACAGAGCCAATTTTTCAATCTTTAAATACGATTTATTTAAATCAAATGAGCTGTTAAAACCAATAACGGCGGTAACATCTTCATTTGGTATCCCTTTTCCTTTCACATTATTTGTACTTGAAAAGTCTTTAACTTGAACAACATCTAATGCTTTTGGTACATACAATGCAAATGTAGAGTTTGAACTTACTTGAAGCGCATTAGCCTTACCCGCCGCCTTTAAACGAATGTTCGCCCACTCATCAAAAGAGAATTGATCAATGGTGAATGTGATATCTTTAAATTTATTTGATGCATCAGAATAAGAAGCAGTAAATTCTGTCTGCTTTAATGACGCCGCATCTAATGTAGCAGCAATATTTAAATCAGTCTTACCGTCTAGCGCCACTTTTTGCTGACCTAGGTCTCCTTTTAAATTAAAGGATAACTTTGCCCACTCACCTGGACTGAACTGAGATAATGACAAATTCATATCACTAAAATACATTTTAGTGCCTGCTTTATCATCTTGAATAAGTACTTCCGCATTGGTTAATGCAATACCTTCTAGAGTCACCTTCCAATCATTAAGCTGCGTGCTCGGTTTTGTATTTTCAGCGCTAACCGTTTCTTCTGCAGCCGTTTCTGTTGGTATTACTTCCGCGGTATCATCTGTTACTTTTTCTGGCCCAATGTTATCAAGGTTACTCACCCCATTTCTTAATGTATGCAACGTAAAAGAGGCACCATCTAGAGTCACTAATCCAATATTAATTTCATGCTGGAATAATGGACGTACATTAAGATCTAAAACCGCATTATTAAACTTCACAAGATCAGGAGTAGCAAAGCCATCTGGATTACTTAGAGCTACTTCACCAATAGAAAAGCCAATCGTTGGGAAAAAACGCCACTCGATATCACCATCAATGGTTAACTGGCGGCCAGTCTGCGCTTCTACCTGCTCTTTTATTAGCGGTTTGAAGTCATTTGGATTCACAAGCAGCACTAGCACCAAAAATGCAACGATGACTGCGATAAACGGAATGCTAATTAATAAGGCTATTTTTTTCACGACCAAAATCCATCTATTGTATTTAAAGGGTTACAAGAGTGTTAATTATGCCATCAGTTAGACATAAAAAACATACGGTTATCTATAGTTATATACCTAAATATTTCAAAGTGACAGAAAGCAGACAAAAAAAAGGCCAACAATGACGTTGGCCTCTTTTAAAATCACTATATTACGCTTTTAGTAAGCGTGAAATATGAGCTTTCAATACATCAATCGCAATTCGGTTTTTACCACCACGTGGAACAATGATATCTGCATGTTGTTTTGATGGATCAATAAATTGCATGAACATTGGGCGTACTGTTTTCTGGTATTGCTGGAATACCGATTCCATTGTACGACCACGCTCTTCTACATCACGCTTAGCGCGGCGTAACAAACAAATATCTAATGGCGTATCCATAAACACACTTGCGTGCATTAAATTACGTAAACGCGGATCAGTTAAAAGTAGAATGCCTTCTAAGATGATCACTTTTTTAGGAGTCATCACATCGACTTCAGAAGTACGAGTATGCTCGGTATAGCTGTAGGTTGGAATATCAACCGCTTCACCACGCATAAGCTGCTCAAGATGCTCACAAAGTAATTCGTGATCAAGTGCGCTTGGGTGATCGTAATTTGTTTTGACTCTTTCTTCCATGGTCAGGTGGCTTTGGTCCTTGTAGTAACTGTCTTCAGTTATTACACCAATTTGATGATCGCCAACTTTTGCTCGTAGTTCGTTATAAATAGTCGAAGCGATCAAACTCTTACCTGAAGCTGATGCCCCTGCAATACCTACGATAATACAGTTTTGATTACTGTTCTCTGACATAAAAGATACCTAAAAGTGTGCGAGATGCGGTGATTAAAATAAAACCGCCTAATTATAGGGATTACGAACTACACTTTCCACCGATAATTACACTTAACTTAGACACTATAATGACTTGAACATTATTTGGTCAACAATGACCTCTCCTTGCCAATATAATCGGCTAGACACCTGCTCTGCTAACTGAATATAGAGCTGACTGTGAGCACTTTTCACATTTGAGGCCACACTTGGCGTCCCAGAATCCGTTTCACTTCGAATATCAATATGTAGAGGAAGCTTACCTAATAATGGGATCGCATAATGTTTCGCCATTGATTCTGCACCACCAGTCCCAAAGATCGCTTCTTCATGCCCACATTGAGAACAAATATGCACACTCATATTTTCGACCACACCAATCACTGGAATATCTACTTTAGTAAACATATTAACCCCTTTGATTGCATCCATTAATGCGAGGTCCTGTGGTGTTGTTACGATAACAGCCCCTGTCGTTGGGATCTGTTGTGACAAAGTAAGTTGAATATCACCGGTACCTGGTGGCATATCAATGATCAAATAATCCAAGTCAGGCCATAAGGTTTCATTCACTAACTGTGACAATGCTTTAGAGGCCATTGGACCACGCCATACTGCCGCTTCTGCTTTATCAACTAAATAACCAATTGAATTACTATAGAGACCATGAGCTTCAACTGGCATCATTCTATTATTATCAACAATATTTGGCTTTTTATCTTCAACACCCAACATAAGAGGTACAGATGGGCCATAAATATCAGCATCTAAGATCCCAACTCTCGCGCCTAGATGTTGGAGTGCTAATGCTAAATTAACCGCCGTTGTTGATTTACCCACACCACCTTTACCAGAACTTACTGCAATAATATTCTTAACGCCTTTCACTGCCGGTTTATTTGTTTTTAAAGTAGCAGGTTTCATTACAATCACGACTGATAATGACGGTATCGCTAAGATTACTTTTTGTGATTCCACCCAAGAGAGTAATTCCTGCTTAATTGAGCCAGAAACAAAGGGTAATGTTACTGTAATCACGCCAGTTGCCGCGATTGAAACCATATTAGGGATCTCAGCCCAACCCTCACAAAGTTGTGGATGCGTAAATTCATTTAACCAATTTTTAATCTCTGCCATCGTTGTAAATGCCATCTTAGCAACTCCTCATCTATTTTTACCCATCCTATCACTAATTGAACCCTTGATCCTCTATGCTTTCTAGCTCGCTTCAGGTACTATTTATCTCTTAAAATTTTCACCCATCACATTAAGCGAAAGAGAAGATATGGCTACAGATCCGAGAAAAATTCTGGTTACATGTGCCCTACCGTATGCAAACGGTTCAATCCACCTAGGTCATATGCTTGAGCATATCCAAGCGGATATCTGGGTTCGTTACCAACGTTTACGCGGCAACGACGTTAACTTTATTTGTGCAGATGACGCTCACGGCACACCAATCATGCTTAAAGCTCAACAGATGGGTATTACTCCTGAAGAAATGATTGCAGCAGTTAGCGAAGAGCATCAAAAAGATTTCTCAGGCTTTGACATTAGCTTTGATAACTATCACAGCACACACAGTGATGAGAACCGTGAACTAGCCTCTCATATCTACTTAGAGCTAAAAAAGAACGGTTTTATTACTAGCCGTACTATCTCTCAGTTGTTTGATCCAGAAAAAGAGATGTTCTTACCTGACCGTTTTGTAAAAGGCACATGCCCAAAATGTAAGTCAGAAGAGCAATACGGTGACAACTGTGATAACTGTGGCGAAACGTACAGCCCTACTGATTTAATCAACCCTAAATCAGCCGTTTCAGGTGCTACACCTGTAATGAAAGATTCAGAGCATTTCTTTTTTGACTTACCTCAATTTGAAAGCATGCTAAAAGAATGGACTCGTTCTGGTTCTCTTCAAACTGAAACAGCAAACAAAATGCAAGAATGGTTTGAGTCTGGTTTGCAACAATGGGACATCTCTCGTGATGCACCTTATTTTGGTTTTGAAATCCCAGGCGAAACAAACAAGTTCTTCTACGTTTGGCTAGATGCCCCAATTGGCTACATGGGTTCATTTAAAAACCTGTGTGACAAGCGTGACGATTTAAACTTTGATGAATACTGGAAGAAAGACAGCACCACTGAACTTTACCACTTCATCGGTAAAGACATTGTTTACTTCCACAGCCTATTCTGGCCTGCAATGCTAGAAGGTTCAGGTTTCCGTAAGCCAAACAATGTATTTGTTCATGGTTACGTTACTGTGAATGGCGCAAAAATGTCTAAATCAAAAGGCACATTCATTAAAGCAGGAACTTACTTAAATCACTTAGATCCTGAATGTTTACGTTACTACTACGCCGCTAAACTTAACAGCCGTATTGATGATCTTGATTTAAACCTTGAAGATTTCACTCAACGTGTAAACTCTGATGTCGTAAACAAGATTGTTAACCTAGCTTCTCGTAACGCTGGTTTCATTACTAAACGTTTTGATGGCAAGCTTTCTGATAACTTTGTTGCTCCTGAGCTTTACAACGAATTCGTTGCTGCTGAAGGTCGCATTGCTGAGCTATACGAAACGCGTGAATTTAGTCGTGCTATTCGTGAAATTACCGCGCTTGCTGATAAAGCAAACCAGTACATTGACGAAAAAGCACCTTGGGTTCTTGCGAAAGAAGAAGGTAAAGAACAAGAGCTACAAGAAGTCGCTTCTGTTGGTATTAACCTATTCCGCGTATTAATGGCTTACCTAAAACCTGTAATGCCAGAGCTTGCTGCACGTACTGAAGCTTTCTTAAATGAAACGCTGACGTGGGAAGGCATTGCACAACCACTAACGTCTCATGAGATTACTAAGTTCAAAGCATTATTTGCTCGTATTGATCCTAAGAAAGTAGAAGCAATGGTTGAAGCTTCAAAAGCAGATGCTGCAATTGAAATGGCAGCAAAAGAGAAAGCGGAAGCGGACAAAGAAAAAGCAAGCCAAACTGAACTAGACAAAGAACCAATCGCAGATGAGATTGAATTCGATGCGTTCGAAGCAGTTGATATGCGTATTGCTCGTATTATCTCTTGTGAAGAAGTTCCAAAGGCAAACAAATTGCTTAAATTCCAATTGGACATCGGCGGTGAAACTCGTCAAGTATTCTCTGGAATTAAATCAGCATACAAACCTGAAGAACTAGAAGGCAAGCTAACTGTTATGGTTGCTAACCTTAAACCTCGTAAGATGAAGTTTGGTATGTCTGAAGGCATGATCCTAGCTGCAGGCCCTGGTGGTAAAGATCTTTGGATCCTTGAACCACACGAAGGTGCTCAACCTGGTATGCGTGTAATGTAATTCTTTTTCTAAAAGATAATACCAATCGTAGTAAATAACTGCTCATCCTAGCTAGTTAAAATGCTCGATAACTGCGTTGAAATTTTTGATTGTAGAATAACTACTTATCGAAAAATTTCGCCTTGTTCTCAATCATTTTTTCTGCGCTATTTCTGATCACTTACTTACTGTGATTGGTATAACTTACAAACAAAAATAGAGACCAAATGGTCTCTATTTTTTTATCTATTTTGTAGGTGATTACAAATTTAGAATCTTTCACCTATCAAATTACACACTTATAAAACTGACGCTAAAGAAAGGTTAATCTCATTTAATACTTGCGATGGATTCTCAGCTTGTGTAATTGGGCGACCAATCACTAAATAATCAGAACCTGAAGTAATAGCATCTACTGGCGTCATAATACGTTTTTGATCACCTACAGCAGAACCTGCTGGACGAATGCCAGGAGTCACTAATTTAAATTCTTTACCTAGATCAGCTTTTAACATTGATGCTTCTTGTGCTGAACACACAACACCGTCTAAGCCACTATTCTTAGTCAATGCAGCAAGACGTTTCACTTGTTCTTGTGGTGCAATATCTAAACCAATGCCCGCTAAATCTTGTTGCTCCATACTTGTTAGTACTGTTACACCAATAAGTAATGGACGATCTTTACCATACGGTTCTAAAATCTCACGTGATGCGGTCATCATACGCTCACCGCCACTAGCATGAACGTTAACCATCCATACACCCATTTCAGCAGCCGCACGTACCGCTTTTGAACACGTATTCGGAATATCATGAAACTTTAAATCTAGAAAAACAGAAAAACCACGCTTATGAAGCTCTTTTACAAACTCAGGGCCAAATAAAGTAAACATCTCTTTACCTACTTTTAGTCGGCAAGAGCTAGGATCAATTTTATCAACAAATGCTAATGCGTCTGCTTGATTGTCATAATCCAATGCCACAATCACCTTTTGGTCTTTCATTTTCTCTCCTTGGGAAATTAATCTACTTACATTTTATTCAAAAAAAGAGGCACAAATTGCGCCTCTTAATTATTCACCATCTAAACCTTTAATAGGCTTAATAACGCCCCATCCTTTACAAGAAGGACATTGCCAAAATAATCGATGTGCAGAAAAACCACACTTGGCACAGCGATAGTTTGGCTTCATTTTTAACTGTTCCCCTACCAAGTTTTGTAAACTTGCTAGGCTTGCTTTTGCTCGACCATCTTCAGCTTCATCAACATGATAGCCCATCAGACGATAGAAGCCTTTCATTGTTGGGTTTTTAAGAAGCTGCTTAGTCATATAACCTTGTGCTAATGCCGTACCTTCATGCTTAGCTATTAAATTAGAAAGCATGAGTTCTGCACTTGCTCCAGCCCCTTTTGCAATCGCTTCTTTTAAGAAGTTAAGCAGTGAACCTTCTCTATCTAGATGTTCGTAACACTCAGCTAACAGCGGCAATGCTTCACTTATAAAGTCAATATCTTGATCTAGTACCGACTCTAACTGGCTTGCAGCGCCTTTATAATTTTCTTCTTCTATGAGTAATTTAGCCATCATAATTGATGCACGTACACATTGATTATCAACTGATAATGCTTTTTTTAAATTCTGCTTGGCTTTGTTTAGGTTACTCTCTGCAAGTTCCTGCATTGCTAATTCGCAGTAGTAGTGAGCAATATCAGGTTTTAGCTTTTTCTTACCCATTTTGACTAAACTGTTAGCAAAGATAATGGCTTGTTCCCATTCACGAGTTTGTTGATGAATAGCGACAAGTTGCAATAAAGCAGCTTCTCTATGATCGGGTTCATCAATCAATTGCTCAAATATTTTTTCAGCTCGATCGAGAATACCAGCAACCATATAATCTTTGGCTAATTGCTGTAGAGCGATATTACGTTGGTCTAACGTTAGGTTTGGACGAGCAATGAGGTTTTGGTGAATTTTAATGGCTCGATCAACCTCTCCGCGACTTCTAAAAAGATTACCTAGCGCAAGGTGAGTATCAATCGTATCGCTATCAACTTGGAGTAGTTCGATGAAGTGATCTACCGCTTTATCTGATTGGTCAGAAAGCAATAGATTCAAACCCGCCACATATTGACGTGACAGGTGATTAGTATCTCTTTGACGTTGTTGTCTCGCACTCCTATTACCCATATACCAGCCGTATCCTGCTGCAATAGGTAATAATAGGAATAGCAACTCTAACATTCAGCTATTACCCTTTTGTTGAATCTAAACGTAATTTATCCAACTCAACCGTTTTCTTTTCAAGACGTTTACGTAAACGGCGTTGAGTCATACTTACTTTTAAATACATACTTCCGCAAATCAACCAACCTAGGCCAAAACCAGTAGCAAAGAAAATACCAAGCAAAGTAGATAATTGGAAATCACCTTGAGCTAACAAGTAATTAAAATTCACAACAATCTGATTCTGTGCTCCCACGGCTAATGAGATCAAAAATAAAATAATCAATAAAACAGCAACAACAATTTTCACTGGTATTTCCTCCAGTTAATGAATATCCAAAGTATCTTATTTTACAAATCTAAAGATACACCTAAACGCACTGAAAATGAACATAAAAAAACGGCATACTAAAAAGTATGCCGTTTTTATATGCCAATTCACATTAGCTGAAATTCACACGTTCACGCAGTTCTTTACCTGGTTTAAAGTGAGGAACGAATTTACCGTCCAATTCAACTTTATCGCCAGTTTTTGGATTACGACCTAAACGAGGCTCTCGATAGTGTAGAGAAAAACTACCAAAACCACGAATCTCTATACGATCCCCGCCCTCTAGCGTTGTTGCCATCTGTTCAAGGATTTCCTTGACTGTATCTTCAACCTGCTTAGCAGAAAGTTGAGGCTTTTTACTACACAGTTGTTCAATCAGTTCAGATTTTGTCATAAATGACCTCTCCTACGTTATCGAAAGAAAAGGGAGCATTACGCTCCCTTTAAATTTACTTATTCGCCTTTAGCAGCTTTGAAAGCGTCAGCCATAGCGTTACCGAAACCACCGTCTTCAGACTTAGTGTTCAGTGAAGCCATTGCTTCTTGCTCGTCAGCTTCATCTTTAGCTTTGATAGATAGGTTAACTACGCGGTTCTTACGGTCTACACCAGTGAACTTCGCTTCAACGCTATCGCCAACGCTTAAGATTAGAGATGCATCTTCAACACGGTCACGAGAAAGCTCAGAAGTACGGATGTAACCTTCTACGCTGTCTGCAAGAGTGATTGTAGCGCCTTTAGCGTCAACAGCTGAAACAGTACCGTTTACTAGAGTACCTTTCTTGTTGTCTGCTAGGTAGTTGTTAAATGGGTCTTCTTCCATTTGTTTAACACCTAGAGAAATACGCTCACGTTCTGCATCTACTGCTAGAACTACAGCAGAGATTTCGTCGCCTTTCTTGTACTCACGTACCGCGTCTTCACCTGTAGCATTCCAAGAAATGTCAGATAGGTGAACTAGACCGTCGATGCCGCCGTCAAGACCGATGAAGATACCAAAGTCAGTGATAGATTTGATCTTACCAGTAACGTGGTCGCCTTTAGCTTGCGCTTCAGCGAATGTCTGCCATGGGTTAGCTTTACATTGCTTAAGACCTAGAGAGATACGACGACGTTCTTCGTCAATCTCAAGAACCATAACCTCAACTTCGTCGCCTACATTAACAACTTTAGAAGGGTGGATGTTCTTGTTAGTCCAATCCATTTCAGAAACGTGTACTAGACCTTCAACGCCTTCTTCGATTTCAACGAAGCAGCCGTAGTCAGTTAGGTTAGTAACACGACCAGAAAGTTTGTGACCTTCTGGGTAACGCTTAGCGATAGCTACCCATGGATCTTCGCCAAGTTGCTTAAGACCTAGAGAAACACGAGTGCGCTCACGATCGAACTTAAGAACTTTAACATTGATCTCGTCACCAACATTTACGATCTCAGATGGGTGCTTAACACGCTTCCAAGCCATATCTGTGATGTGTAGTAGACCGTCAACGCCACCTAGATCAACGAATGCACCGTAGTCAGTAAGGTTCTTAACGATACCTTTAACTTCCATGCCTTCTTGTAGAGAAGCAAGTAACTCGTCACGCTCAACACTGTTTTCAGATTCGATAACAGCACGACGTGAAACAACAACGTTGTTACGCTTTTGGTCAAGTTTGATTACTTTGAACTCTAGCTCTTTGCCTTCAAGGTGCAGAGTGTCGCGTACTGGACGTACATCAACAAGAGAACCAGGTAGGAATGCACGGATACCGTTAAGTTCAACTGTGAAGCCGCCTTTAACTTTACCGTTGATAACACCCATAACTGTTTCAGCATCTTCGTATGCTTTTTCAAGTTGGATCCAAGCTTCGTGACGCTTCGCTTTCTCACGAGAAAGTTGAGTTTCACCGAAACCGTCTTCAACAGCGTCAAGAGCAACGTCTACTTCAGAACCAACTTCAACTTCAAGTTCGCCAGCAGCGTTCTTGAATTGTTCAGCAGGGATTGCTGCTTCAGACTTAAGGCCAGCGTCAACAAGAACGAAACCGTTCTCGATAGCTACTACAGTACCTTTAACGATGCTGCCTTGTTGGAATTCAGTTTCAGATAGAAACTCTTCAAAGAGTTGAGCAAAAGATTCAGTCATTAATTTGATCTTCAATATTAAACGTCCATGGGTATCCTACCGCATGGGGTTGATAGTAAGGTTAGTTATCATCCTTGCAACTAACTAAGTTTTTAATTATAGCTTAGATTCAATAAAAGCAATAGCTTGAGCAACCACTTCTTCAATATTCATTGACGTTGAATCTAATACTAAAGCGTCTTCAGCAGGACGTAATGGCGCGACAGCTCTATTGCGGTCTCGATCATCACGTTCTTGAATTTCGCCTAAAAGACGGTCAAATCTAACATCTAACCCCTTCTGTTGCAACTGCTTCATTCGGCGATTCGCTCGTTCTTCAGCACTTGCATCTAAAAATATCTTAACTTCTGCGCCCGTAAATACAACAGTTCCCATATCTCGGCCATCAGCAACAAGGCCAGGAGCCGAAGCAAAGGCTCTTTGGCGACGCAATAAAGCTTCACGAACCTGTGGTAATGCCGCGACTTTTGAAGCCGCCATTCCGGTCTCTTCTTTACGAAGTTCAGAAGACACATCTTCGCCTTCTAAGATGACTTTTACTAAATCACCTTCGGCCTTAAATTGTACGTCTAGATTTGCAGCCAGCGGAACAAGTGCGTCTTCTGAATCTAAATCAACGCCATGGTGGATTGCAGCTAATGCTAACACGCGATAAATCGCACCAGAATCTAATAAGTTATAACCTAGCTTTTCTGCAAGTAACATGCACAGTGTGCCTTTACCTGCTCCACTTGGACCATCAACAGTAACGACTGGTGAATGAGTTGTCATGGAGTTCTCCAATTATTTATTGTGATTGGTTTCTACGAGCGCATTATACCCAAGTCAGATTATTTATATACTCTAGATAGCCAAAAACTAAAAAAGCCCTGTATCTTTTTATACAGGGCTTATGTCAATAAAATCGTACTCTTACTTGTAAATCAAAAATTACACACTTAACTCTTTTAATTTATCAAAATAATCAGGGAACGTTTTTGATGTACAACCAGGATCATTAATCGTCACTGGTGTGTCACTCAATGCTACGAGTGAAAAACACATCGCCATACGGTGATCATCATAAGTATCAATTGCTGTATGCTTTAATGATGTCGGTGGCGTTATCGTAATGTAATCCTCACCTTCTTCGACTTCTGCTCCCACTTTTCTTAATTCTGTCGCCATCGCCGCTAAGCGATCAGTTTCTTTTACACGCCAGTTATATACATTGCGAATAGAGGTCGTGCCCTCTGCGAATAACGCTGCAGTCGCTATTGTCATCGCGGCATCAGGAATATGATTAAAATCCATATCAACGGCTTTTAACTCACCTTTGCGGGCAATAACATAATCATCCCCCCATTCAATGTCAGCACCCATAGCCGCTAACGCATCAGCAAACTGAACATCGCCTTGAATGCTTTTTTTGCCAATTCCCGTGACTTTAACTGAACCACCTTTAATGGCTGCCGCCGCTAAGAAATAAGACGCTGACGATGCATCACCTTCAACAAGAAAGTCACCCGGTGCAACATACGTTTGATTAGCAGGAACAACAAAGGTTTGATAGTTTTTGTTATCAATCTTAACTCCAAACGTTGCCATGATATCTAAGGTAATATCGATGTATGGTTTAGAGACTAAATCACCCACAATATTAATTGTCGTATCTTGATTTGATAATGGTGCCGCCATTAAAAAAGCCGTTAAAAATTGACTTGAGATAGAACCATCGATTTCTACCGTTCCGCCTTTTAAGCCAGTTCCTTTAATTTTTAATGGTGGATAGTTTTCATTTTCTAAATATTCGACATCAGCACCAGCCGCTTTTAATGCGGAAACTAAATGACCAATAGGACGCTCTTTCATACGAGGTTCGCCAGTAAGAACAAACTCACCCTTGCCTAGACATAATGCAGCCGCTAATGGTCGCATTGCTGTTCCTGCATTACCAAGAAATAGCTCCAAAGCTTCAGTTGGCTCAAAAGCATGACCTAAGCCAATAACTTCACAAACTGTTTTATCTTCGGATAAATTATATTCCACACCTAATGACTTTAGTGCATTGAGCATATGACGAATATCATCACTATCAAGTAGATTAGTAAGTGTTGTTTTCCCTGAAGCCAATGCAGCAAGTAATAATGCTCGATTTGAAACACTTTTTGAGCCAGGTAGATTTATTTGACCATCAATTTTTGAAATTGGTTGAAGAGTTAAGCTTTCCATGTTTATGTAAAAATTCCTATACAAATAAATAATAATGCTACGCTCGGTATTTCACCTCATGATTGCATAGCTGTTTCAGCTTTCATTGTTATTTTTTGTTATTCTTCATACTTTCAGAGTAACGAAAACCAAAGCGTTGTACCAGAGGCAATGTCGTCTCTTTACTTAAAAATAATGAATACTTATTTCTTTTGCTTATGACTATCTATTTGCCCCAACTTGATTCAAATGAAACAAGCCCTTTCCCTGCCATCGAAAGTGCATTAAATGATCCTGATGGATTGCTTGCAATGGGGGGAGACTTATCTTCAGTTCGTCTACTCAATGCTTACCAACATGGTATTTTCCCTTGGTATAGTTCTGGTGATCCTATTTTATGGTGGAGCCCAAGTATTCGAGGTGTTTTTTTACCGACTCAATTTTCACCATCGAAGAGTTTAAGAAAGTTTTTTAGAAAATCGAACTATGAAGTCACCATAAACAAATCAACAGATCAAGTGATTGAACTTTGTGCATCCACTAGGAGTGCAGAAGAGACGTGGATCATGCCTGAAATGATTCACGCCTATAAGCAGCTCGCAACATTGGGGATTTGTCATTCTGTTGAAGTCTGGTGCAATAATGAACTTGTTGGTGGGCTGTATGGTCTCCAAATCGGCCAAGTATTTTGTGGTGAGTCTATGTTTTCATTACAGACAAACGCTTCTAAGATTGCCTTATGGCTATTTTGCGAACACTTTGTTAACTCTGGAGGGAAATTAATCGACTGCCAAATGATGAACCCTCACCTTGAAAGTCTAGGAGCAGTAGAAATGAAACGATCTGACTTTAAGGTCACACTGGACAAACTTGTAAATACTCACGTCGCATCAAATTGCTATCTACCACAATTATTAGGGGGTAAATAATCACCATGAGTCAATACTCTCTTGAAGTTGGATTAACCCCCGAAGGCCCTTGTAGCTACCTTCCCGAACAGCGAGAACGCCTAGCTGTCGCTATGGATCAAGAGCTGCATTCACCTCTGGGTTATCAAGCATTAATTCGCCTTGGATTTAGACGCAGCGGAGCTACTATTTATAAACCTATGTGTAACGCTTGTAGTGCTTGCCAACCTTTACGAATTGATGCTGAAGAATTTTCACCAAGTAAAAGCCAAAAACGAATTTTAAATAAATTATCTGCGTTTACTTGGGAAATAAAAACAGAAATGGATGATGAATGGTTCGCATTATATGAACGATATATAACCGCCCGCCACCAATCAGGCAGTATGTTTCCTGCGAATGAGGAACAATTTTTTGAATTTTCTCAAGCAGAATGGTTACCTAGCCATTTTCTTCATATTTATGAAAATAATGTTCTTATAGCAATTGCAGTAACCGATATCTTAGTTGACTCAGTCAGCGCTATGTATACCTTTTTTGAGCCAGAGCATCTGTTATCTCTAGGAACCGTTTCTATTCTAATTCAACTAAAATTATGTAAACAATTGCAAAAAAACTGGCTTTACCCTGGTTACCAAATAGACGATTGTCCAGCAATGAAATATAAAGATCGATATAAACCTAACCAAAAGCTAGTAAATATGGTCTGGCGAGGGTAAAATGCCCACCAAACTTTACATACATCATTTTTAAGGGCATTATTGGCCGCTTAAAAATCAGCCAAAGCTATCTATATAAAGAGGATTCAATGGCAAAAGAAGACGCAATTGAGCTGCAAGGCACGGTTCTAGATACTCTACCAAACACAATGTTTCGCGTAGAATTAGAAAACGGTCACGTTGTTACTGCTCATATCTCAGGTAAAATGCGTAAAAACTACATCCGTATTCTTACTGGTGACAAAGTAACAGTTGAAATGACTCCTTACGATTTATCTAAAGGCCGTATTGTCTTCCGTGCTCGTTAATTTGTCATTTTTAGCAAATTAGTTTGCTATAAATAATAATAAAAAAACCCAGTCAATGACTGGGTTTTTTATTATTTAAACATTAATCAATTAATGTACCGCTTCTGCTTCACTGGTAAACTCAAAGGCAAGCTCTCCGCCTTTATTCAGTTTAACTCGAACCGTACCACCATTAACTAACTCACCAAATAACAATTCATTTGCCATTGGTTTTTTCAGGTTTTCTTGAATAACTCGAGCCATTGGGCGTGCACCCATTGCTTTATCATAGCCTTTCTCTGCAAGCCATTCTTTCGCTTCTTTTGATACTTCCATTGAAACACCGCGAGCATCCAACTGCACTTGCAATTCAACAATGAACTTCTCAACAACAAGAGATATCACATCTTTGCTTAAATGCTCGAACCAAATAATGTTATCTAAACGGTTTCTAAATTCAGGCGTAAAGATTTTTTTAATCGCCGCCATTGCATCAGTACTATGATCTTGTTGAATAAGACCAATCGATTTCTTCACCGTTTCTTGAACCCCAGCATTGGTTGTCATAACAAAAACCACATTACGGAAATCTGCTTTACGACCATTATTATCAGTCAGCGTACCATTATCCATAATTTGAAGTAGTAAGTTAAAAACATCTGGATGCGCTTTTTCTAGTTCATCAAGTAAAACCACTGAATGAGGGTGTTTAATAACTGCATCTGTTAGTAGGCCACCTTGTTCATAGCCAACATAGCCAGGAGGAGCACCGATCAAACGACTTACTGTATGACGCTCACCATATTCAGACATATCAAAACGAAGAAGCTCAATACCAAGAGCTTTTGCTAATTGAACCGTTACTTCTGTTTTACCAACCCCTGTAGGTCCAGCAAACAAGAATGAACCAACTGGTTTATTATCCGCACCTAAACCTGCTCTACTCAGCTTAATAGCTTCACATAACACATCAATGCCTTGGTCTTGCCCAAACACTAACATTTTAAGCTTCGCATCCAGTTTCTTCAGTACATCTTTATCACTAGAAGATACTGATTTTTCAGGGATCCTTGCCATCTTAGCCACCATCGACTCAATATCTGCAACATTGATGGTTTTCTTTCGACGACTAGCAGGCATTAAACGACAGCGAGCTCCAGCCTCATCAATTACATCAATCGCTTTATCTGGTAGATGACGTTCATTAATATACTTAGCAGACAGCTCTACCGCCGCTCGTAGCGCTTTATTGGTATAACGAACTTCATGATGCTCTTCGTATTTACTCTTAAGACCAATAAGGATCTTAGTAGTGTCATCCAATGATGGTTCTAAAATATCAATTTTTTGGAAACGACGAGCCAATGCACGCTCTTTTTCAAAAATAGTGCTGTGCTCTTGATAAGTCGTCGAGCCAATGCAACGCAACTTACCACTACTTAATAACGGCTTAATTAAGTTAGCGGCATCCACTTGTCCGCCTGACGCCGCACCCGCACCGATAATCGTATGAATTTCATCAATGAATAATACCGCATGTTCTTCATTTTCAAGCTGTTTTAAGATGGCTTTAAAGCGTTTCTCAAAGTCACCACGATACTTAGTTCCTGCAAGCAATGAACCTATATCTAATGAATAAATAATGCAGTCTTTAATTACATCAGGAACTTGCCCCTCAACAATGCGCCAAGCCAGCCCTTCAGCAATGGCCGTTTTACCAACGCCCGCTTCACCAACAAGTAGTGGGTTATTTTTACGACGACGGCATAGCACTTGAATTGTGCGTTCAAGCTCTTGATCACGTCCAATAAGAGGATCAATCCCCCCATTTTTAGCTACTTGATTTAAGTTAGTAGCAAAACTTTCTAACTGATCTTCGGAATTAGCTTCGACTGCTGTTTCGACATTATTTGAATTGCTATTTTCATCTCCGTGCTCTGGAGCACCGTGAGAGATAAAATTAACAATATCTAATCGGCTAATGTCATTCTTTTTAAGGAGGTATGCGGCATGCGATTCTTGCTCACTAAAAATAGCGACAAGAACATTTGCACCAGTGACTTCACTGCGACCTGATGATTGAACATGAAAAACAGCTCGCTGAAGAACACGTTGAAAGCTTAACGTAGGCTGAGTTTCACGACTTTCATCATCAACAGGAATCAACGGCGTCGTTTGTGTAATGAATTCATCAATTTCAGTTGCCAATGCCTTTAAATCGGTATGGCAAGCTAAAAGAGCTTCGTGAGCAGATGGGTTCTCTAATAGAGCAAATAACAAATGCTCTACTGTCATGAATTCATGACGCTTTTCTCGTGCACGAGCAAACGCGCTGTTTAAACTCGCTTCTAATTCTTTATTTAGCATAGGAACCTCCCAAAACACCAAAATATGGTGTAACGAACAAACTTACGCTTGTTCCATTGTACACAGCAGTGGGTGCTCATTATCACGCGAATACGTATTGACTTGCGCAACTTTAGTTTCTGCAACTTCAGCAGTGAAAACCCCACATACTGCTTTCCCTTCATAATGCACTGTTAGCATTAATTGTGTTGCTTTTTCCAAATCCATGGAAAAAAATTTATCTAAAACTTCGACAACAAACTCCATTGGAGTGTAATCATCATTATTTAAAACCACCTTATACATTGGTGGTGGTTTTAACCCAGTTTTCTCCAATTCCAATACATCTGAATCAGGAGAAATCCATTCATATGGTTTGCTCATGTCGCCAACTGATTAGTTAAATAACATTCCCAGATACCTTTTAGTATCCCCTTATTATTCAGCCTAATCCAGACCGGTAACGACATCAAACAAAAGATGTCATTTTCATGTCTTTATCACTTATTTTTTACTTAATCGAATACAAAATCGACGATACAAACTAAAGGATAGTGCGTTTTTTTTGTTATCACCAACTTATTTATCAATCTGATATTACTGATAATAATGTTAATCTCAGATGTGATATAATGCGTGAATGTTACAAAAGTAAATAAATTGTACTTGACTCCCTCTTTAGATTTAATAGAGTGTAGTAATTAGTGGTTATCAATTAATCAGATTTTTAATTGATGAACATTATGCTAGGTAAATTAAATGCAGAAGGATGTATAGCATGGCAACAGGTACAGTAAAATGGTTCAATAACGCTAAAGGGTTTGGCTTCATTTGTCCTGAAGATGAAGATGGTGATATTTTTGCTCACTATTCTACAATTGAAATGGATGGCTACCGCACATTAAAAGCAGGGCAAGCCGTTACCTACGAAATTCATGAAGGACCAAAAGGCTTTCACGCAAGTGAAATTAAACCACTTGAAGGAGAGCTTGCTAAATAACCTTCGTGACGACTAAAAAGGTGAGTATTGGTACTCACCTTTTTTGAACCTATCAAAATAGCCACACTCCAACTCTTATCACGTCCAACTTTAGGCCTTAACTTTGAAATATTTATTATCCTTCGTATTGTTCATTTTTCTAAGTGGTTGCGTGTCAGAAACCATTGAAGAAAAAAGCACGATTAATCTTGTTACCATTGGCAATATCAATGACGTGGTTGCAGGAAAACATTTTTTTTCTTGGCACCCAACGATTAGTGCGAATTACTTAAACACTGAACTGAATGATAATAATACGGAACAACAATTTATTACCTCATTAAAAAACGAGTTAATACAAAAAGGCTTTATCTACACTGACAACCTAACACAAGCAGATTTTTATATTGGCTATGGATTGGGTATCGATAGTGCGATTAGTGATCAACAGATTTTAAATAAAACAGGTCTACTGACAGGTCTACAGCCTTTAAATACAGCAGATGAACAAGAAAAAAATAAAGCCAGCGTATTTATCGCTGTATTTCTACCCAATCAAGTCAATGCCTCTTGGACTATATTGGCACAAGGTTACACCAATACCGATGATAGTAGAAAAGATGCCATGAACGAATTACTGCAATTCATGTTTCACAGCTTAGAAAGTAAGATTTAGATCACACAGATTAAATGTTAACCAAAAATAAAGAAGCAGCGAATATCGCTGCTTTTTTATTTCTAAGATTATCGATTATGAGGAACAGCTAATTTCCATTTTCTTACCCCACTCAGGAGGTAATTGAGCATACTGTTCAAATTCAGGGTGTTCATCAAATGGCGACGCTAATAACATAGCTAATACATCAACCTCCCTGTAATCCCCTTCTTTAGCCTTATCAATCGCTTGCTGAGCTAAATAGTTTCGAAGAATGTATTTAGGGTTTACCTTTCTCATCTCCCGACAACGCATCTCGGTGTTCTCTGCTTCACTTTCACAGCGTATTAGATAAAAGTCCATCCATAATGTTGCTGCGTCTCTATCTATAAATAAATCCACCACCGTTTGCTTATCTTGAGTATCTAAATAAGACAAAGCTCTCATAAAGCGAGTGTAATCGACTGAATTTTGAGACAGCAACTCAAACATCGATTCAAATAAACGACTGTCTCCTTCTTGCTTAGACAGAAGACCCAATTTTTTCCGCATCGCCTGACTAAAATAACCATGTAATTGAGTTTCGTATTGCTCTAAAGAGGTTTCTAAATCTGATTTATCAATCAATGCAGAAAGAGAATGAGCCAGTGCAGATAAATTCCATAACCCTATTTTAGGCTGCTGGTTAAATGCATAGCGTCCTTGGTAGTCAGAATGATTACAAATGTAGCCGGGCTCATAATCATCAAGAAAACCAAAAGGACCATAATCAAAGGTTTGACCAATAATCGACATATTATCCGTATTCATAACACCATGAGCGAATCCAACCGCCTGCCACTGTGCAATCATATATGCCGTTCTATCTATGATTTGATTGAACATTGCAACATATGGTTTCTCTTCATTTAAGCAATCTGGAAAATGCCATTCAATTACTTTATCCGCTAATAATTTCTGCTCTGCCAATAAATTTGAATAAAACAAATGCTCAAAATGACCAAATCGAATATGAGTCTCAGCCATTCGGATCAGTAAGGCTCCTGTTTCATAACCTTCTCTAAAGACAGGCGTATCACTCGTCATCATCCCTAATGCTCTTGTTGTAGGGATACCTAATCCTGCCATGGCCTCACTGCACAAATATTCACGAATAGTAGATCGAAGTACTGCTCGACCATCACCAGAGCGAGAATAAGGCGTTAGCCCTGCTCCTTTTAAATGAAGATCAAAACGGTTTCCTTCTTTATCTGCTATTTCAGCAAGTAATAACCCGCGACCATCACCAAGATCAGGATTATAGCCACCAAATTGATGTCCGGCGTATTTCATCGCTAATGGTGAAAAAGCAGACGGCACAGTCTCCCCAGAAAAAGAAGATAACAGCTCTGGGTTATTCTGCGGCATTTCAGGTAAACCAAATCGCATAGCCAATTCACTGTTCCATATTAGCCAATCAGCGTTTTCTAATGGCGTTGGCTGAACATAGGTAAAAAAACAATTCGGCAGTTCTGAATAACGGGTGGTAATTGAAAAGGCGTTCCAAAAAGACATGAGAGTAATCCATTAACGGTGCAATGAACTAACGCTAGCATATTGAGATATGATATGACAGAAATGAAAAAAGCCGCACTAACCATGAGGTTAATGCGGCTTTTCCAATTTGGTACGCCCTGAAGGATTCGAACCTTCGACCACCTCCTTAGAAGGGAGGTGCTCTATCCAGCTGAGCTAAGGGCGCTCTATGGGGTAGGATTATACGAATATACGAAAACAGATCAATCCTTTTCTTATCATTATCTTACTGAATGCTGAAAAATAAAGCAGATTGGCTATTGTTTGATTAAATATAGGCTTTTAACTTCATACTCAATAACATATTTATGGGTGCTGCTATTTTTAAAACTTCACAAACGGAGAAAGCAATCGTTTGCGTCTAGCTATTACTATTTAATTCTGAGACAATACGCACGTCAATCAGTCAAAGCCCTTGTATAGGATTATTATGACCGCTCAAATTATCGATGGAAAACTTATCTCCCAAACTGTTCGCTCAGAAGTTGGGGCTCGTGTTAAAGCTCGCGTAGAAGCCGGATTACGTGCTCCAGGGCTAGCCGTGGTATTAGTAGGACAAGATCCTGCCTCTCAAGTTTATGTTGGAAGTAAACGTCGAGCTTGTGAAGAAGTCGGCTTTATTTCAAAATCTTATGATTTACCAACAACAACGACAGAAGCTGAATTGCTGTCTATTATTGATACATTAAATCAAGATGCTGAAATTGATGGTATTTTAGTTCAACTCCCTCTTCCTGCAGGAATGGACAGCACTAAAATTTTAGAGCGCATTGACCCAGAAAAAGACGTCGATGGCTTCCACCCATACAACGTAGGTCGTCTTTCTCAACGTATTCCAAAGTTACGTTCATGTACCCCAAAAGGTATTATCACTCTGCTTGATCGTTACAATATTCAAGTGCGTGGAATGCACGCAGTTGTGGTTGGAGCATCAAACATCGTTGGTCGCCCAATGACACTTGAATTGCTGCTTGCTGGTTGTACTACTACAACTTGTCACCGATTCACTAAAGATCTTGAACACCATATTCGTCAAGCCGACCTTGTTGTGGTTGCCGTTGGTAAACCAAACTTCATTCCAGGAGAGTGGATTAAAGAAGGCGCTGTCGTGGTCGATGTAGGCATCAATCGCTTAGATTCAGGTAAATTAATTGGTGATGTTGAATACGATGTAGCAAAAACAAAAGCAAGTTACATCACCCCAGTTCCTGGTGGCGTTGGCCCAATGACAGTGGCTAGTTTGATCGAAAATACCTTATTAGCTTGTGAGCAATACCACAGCAAATAACATAAACTATTAACTAAAATATCAATTAGCGAGCTTTATTAGGCTCGCTTTTTTTATATCTGCGCACTGCCACACTTCTTGATTAAATTTCATCCTATTTTCAGTTTTTTCTTGGACAAAATAAGGGTTTAGTAACTAACCTTAAGATGCTTAATAAAAAAAACGGATGACAAGAGGAAATGGATATGAGTATTTTTGACCACTATCAAGCCCGTTATGAAGCGGCAAAAGATGAAGAGATTTCACTGCAAGATTTCTTGTCCTTATGTAGTAATGACAAAAGTGCTTATGCCAATGCAGCAGAAAGACTTCTCATGGCTATTGGGGAACCTGAAGTTATCGATACTGCTCTTGACCCTCAACTTAGCCGTATATTTTCCAACCGTGTGATCTCTCGCTATGAGACATTTAAAGACTTCTACGGTATGGAAGAGCCTATTGAACAAATTATTTCTTACCTAAAACATGCAGCTCAAGGTCTCGAAGAACGTAAACAAGTGCTTTACCTATTAGGCCCAGTAGGTGGCGGTAAATCATCATTAGCAGAAAAGCTAAAAAGCTTAATGCAAAAATTACCTATCTATATTCTAAGCGCGAATGGCGAAAGAAGTCCCGTCAATGACCATCCCTTCTGTTTATTTGACGTAACAGAAGATGGCGAACTGCTAAAAAAAGAATATGGTATTGAACCTCGTAACCTTCGTTCAATAATGTCCCCTTGGGCCGCAAAACGATTAAATGAATTTGGTGGTGATATCACTAAATTTAAAGTCATTAAAGTTCACCCCTCAATTCTTGAGCAGATCGGTATCGCCAAAACCGAACCCGGTGATGAGAATAACCAAGATATTTCATCATTAGTTGGGAAAGTTGATATTCGTCAGTTAGAGCATTTTGCCCAAGATGATCCCGATGCTTACAGCTATTCAGGATCACTCTGTAAAGCCAATCAAGGCTTGATGGAATTTGTAGAGATGTTCAAAGCACCAATTAAAGTACTCCACCCTCTTCTAACTGCAACTCAAGAAGGCAACTTTAATGGGACAGAAGGCTTATCCGCCCTACCATTTGATGGCATGATTTTGGCTCACTCAAATGAATCAGAATGGCAAACGTTCAGAAACAACAAAAACAATGAGGCCTTTCTAGATAGGGTATACATAGTTAAAGTTCCTTATTGTTTACGAGTATCTGAAGAAGTCAAAATCTATCAAAAGCTATTGGAACACAGTGATCTATTTCATGCGCCTTGTTCTCCAAGTACCTTAGATATTTTGGCTCAATTCTCGATACTTTCGCGCCTAAAAGATCCTGAGAACTCATCTCTGTTCTCAAAAATGCGCGTTTATGATGGTGAAACACTTAAAGACACCGATCCAAAAGCCAAAAGCTATCAAGAGTATCGTGATTTTGCAGGAGTCGATGAAGGCATGTCAGGGCTTTCAACACGGTTCGCTTTTAAAATTCTATCTCGTGTATTTAACTTTGACCAAACCGAAGTTGCCGCCAACCCTGTTCATCTATTCTATGTTATTGAACAACAGATCGAACGAGAACAATTTGCTCAAGATATTGCCGATAAATATACCGAATTCGTCAAAGGCTTCTTAGTCCCTAAATATGTCGAATTTATTGGAAAAGAAATCCAAACCGCTTATTTAGAGTCGTATTCAGAGTATGGTCAAAATATCTTTGATCGCTATGTCACCTATGCCGATTTTTGGATTCAAGATCAAGAATATAGAGATCCAGAAACCGGACAATTGTTTGATCGCTCTGCCCTCAATGATGAATTAGAAAAAATTGAAAAAACCGCAGGGATCAGTAACCCGAAAGATTTTCGAAATGAAATTGTTAACTTTGTTCTAAGAGCGAAGGCAAATAACAATGGCCAAAATCCAAATTGGACAAGTTACGAAAAACTTCGTGTCGTTATCGAGAAAAAAATGTTCTCCAATACTGAAGATTTACTTCCAGTGATCTCTTTCAATGGAAAAACGTCAACTGACGATCAGAAAAAACACGATAACTTCGTTGCTCGTATGATGGAAAAAGGCTACACCAAAAAGCAAGTCCGTCTATTAGCAGAGTGGTACTTACGTGTTCGAAAATCTTCATAAGTAAACAACAGGACGTTGCAGCCCATAATCAATTATGGGCTGACCCAGTAACATTTTGATTAAATTACTGTCTATATAAGTAGGCAGAATACTTTATCAAGGTGGTATGAATTAGGAGGGCAATATTATGGCTCAATTTATTGACCGAAGGTTGAATGGCAAAAAGAAAAGCACGGTCAACAGACAACGCTTTATTCGTCGCCATAAAGATCAAATTAAACGTGCAGTCTCTGATGCCGTAAATCAACGTTCAGTCACTAATACTGAGGGTGGTGAAAGCATTTCGATTCCAAAAGGAGACATTTCCGAGCCTGTTTTTCATCAAGGCCAAGGGGGTATTCGCGAGCGTGTTCTTCCCGGTAATGACCAATTCATCAAAGGCGATAAAATTGACCGTCCACAAGGGGGAGCAGGTGGTGGTTCAGGCGCAGGAGACGCGAGTGCTGATGGTGAGGGAGAAGATGAGTTTAGCTTTCAGATCTCAAAAGATGAGTATTTAGATATTCTATTTGAAGAGCTTGAGCTTCCTAATTTAGAAAAAAATCAAGTCCAAAAGATCACCGAATGGGAAACCCACCGAGCGGGCTATCAAACCGCAGGGATCCCATCCAATATTGATATCGTTCGCTCATTGCAGCAATCACTGGCTCGCCGAACCGCCATGACCGCAGGCAAAAAGCGCTTACTGAGCGAGCTTGAGCAAGAATTAGAACAGGTAAAAAACAGTGAACCCGCTCACCCACTTGCTGTTCGTAAAATGAAAGAAGAAATAGAAGAGCTACGAGAAAAGATTAAACACGTCCCTTACATTGATTCTTTCGATCTACGCTATAAAAACTACGAACGAACCCCGATTCCATCAAGTCAAGCTGTCATGTTTTGTTTAATGGATGTCTCAGGCTCAATGGACCAAGCAACCAAAGACATAGCAAAACGCTTTTATGTTCTACTTTATCTATTTCTTACTCGCACTTATGAAAACGTCGAAGTCGTTTTTATTCGCCACCACACTCAAGCAAAAGAAGTTAACGAACACGACTTTTTCTATTCTCAAGAAACGGGCGGAACCATGGTTTCTAGTGCCCTAAGATTAATGAAAGAAGTCATAGTAGAGCGATTTCCGGTTAATGAATGGAACATCTATGCAGCTCAAGCGTCTGATGGCGATAACTGGGCAGATGATTCACCAAAATGTAAAGAGTTACTCACGGCTTCAATTCTTCCATATTGCCAGTACTACTCTTACATTGAAATAACCAAACGTCACCACCAAACATTATGGACTGAGTACGAAAAGCTAGCACAAGGATTTGATAACTTTGCGATGAAAAACATTCGTTCGCTTGAAGACATCTACCCTATTTTTAGAGAATTATTTAAAAAACAGCTGGCTTAGGAGGCAAGGATGAAGAACAAAAAAATGCTACCTGATGGGCCAGATTGGACCTTTCAAATGCTAGAGCAATATCATGTTGAGATAAAAAAGGTCGCAGAATTTTATCGCCTAGATACTTATCCCAACCAGATTGAGATTATTACCGCAGAGCAAATGATGGATGCTTATTCTAGTGTCGGTATGCCGATTAACTACCACCACTGGTCTTTTGGTAAAAAATTCATTCAAACAGAACAAAACTACAAACATGGCCAGATGGGATTAGCCTATGAAATAGTGATCAATTCCTCACCATGTATTGCTTATTTAATGGAAGAAAATACCATCACAATGCAAGCCTTAGTCATGGCTCACGCCTGCTATGGGCATAACTCTTTTTTTAAAGGTAATTATCTATTTCAAACATGGACTGATGCGAGTTCAATTGTCGATTATTTACTTTTTGCTCAACAATACCTTACTCAATGTGAAGAAAAGTATGGAGTTGATGAGGTAGAAAAGATCCTCGATTCTTGCCATGCCTTAATGAACTACGGGGTAGACAGATATAAACGCCCAGAGAAAATCTCAATCGCAGAAGAGAAAATCCGCCAAGAAGACAGAGAAGCCTATCTTCAATCTCAAGTGAATGACTTATGGCGAACCGTGCCAAAAGCAAAAGAAGAAAATAGTGAAGAAAAAATACGTTTTCCCTCAGAGCCTCAAGAAAACATTCTTTATTTTATAGAAAAACACGCGCCGTTATTAGAGTCATGGCAACGAGAAGTGGTTCGAATTATCAGAAAAATCAGCCAATATTTTTACCCACAAAAACAAACTCAAGTCATGAATGAAGGCTGGGCAACATTTTGGCATTACACCATCTTAAATCACCTTTATGATGAAGGCCTAGTCTCAGAAAAGTTTATTCTAGAGTTCTTACATAGCCATACTAATGTGGTTGCTCAACCTGCCTATAACAGTCCTTATTATAACGGGATAAACCCTTACGCTCTTGGCTTTGCTATGTTCCAAGATATTCGCCGGATATGTGAAGAACCCACCGAGGAAGACAAAGAGTGGTTTCCTGATTTAGCAGGTAGTGATTGGCTCGATGCCGTACATTTTGCAATGCATAACTTCAAAGATGAGAGTTTTATTAGCCAATATTTATCGCCTAAACTCATACGTGAATTTAAGCTATTTTCCATTTTAGATAATGATAAAAATAAGCATATTGAAGTTAATGCAATTCACGATGAAACAGGTTATCGGGAAATAAGAGAAAAGCTAGCAGCTCAATATAACTTAAGTAACCTTGAACCTAATATTCAAGTATGGAATGTCGATGTTCGAGGAGATCGCTCTTTAGTTCTTCGTCATATTCCACATAATCGCATTCCTTTAGATAAAGGCCATGACGAAGTCATGAAACACCTTCATCGTCTATGGGGATTTGATGTGATTCTTGAAGAGGTTATTTCATTTAATCGAGCAGAGATTATCTCTTCTTGCCCTAAGCGTAATTATTACAATACCAATATTTAACTTCTTTTATTCTAACCGCCATTAAATAGAAAAAGCCTTGAGATATCGCTACCTCAAGGCTTTATTTTATCTAACAACTATTATAAGTAATCGATAAATTATAGTGACGCTAGTGCTGCATTTAATGTAGCACTTGGACGCATTTCTTTCGCAGCAAGCTCAACAACAGGCTGGAAGTAACCACCCACATCGCCAACCACACCTTGTGCTGCATTTAGCTCATCAACAATCTTAGTTTCATTAGACGTTAATGTTTCAGCTAATGAACCAAAGTAAGCTTGAAGCTCTGCATCTTTTGTTTGTACTGCTAGCTCTTGAGCCCAATACATTGCTAGATAGAAGTGGCTACCACGGTTATCTAACTCACCGACACGACGTGATGGTGATTTATTTGTTTCAAGGAACTTAGACGTTGCAGCATCTAACGTATCTGCAAGAATTTGTGCTTTTGCATTACCCGTTGTCACACTTAAGTGCTCAAATGAAGCAGCAAGCGCTAAGAACTCACCTAAAGAATCCCAACGTAAATGGTTTTCTTTTTCAAACTGTTGCACGTGTTTTGGAGCAGAACCGCCCGCACCCGTTTCAAACAGGCCACCACCATTCATAAGAGGAACAATAGACAACATTTTCGCTGAGGTACCAAGCTCTAGAATTGGGAATAGATCCGTTAGGTAATCACGCAGTACATTACCCGTTACAGAGATAGTATCTTCACCTTTGATAATACGCGCTAACGTATATTCAGTGGCTTCAACAGGAGATAGGATTTGAATATCAAGACCTGCTGTATCGTGATCGGCAAGGTAAGTATTTACCTTTTTAATCAACTCAGCATCATGAGCACGATTTGCATCAAGCCAGAAAATAGCAGGAGTACCTGTTGCACGAGCACGGTTTACTGCTAATTTAACCCAATCTTGAATTGGAGCATCTTTCGCCTGACACATACGCCAGATATCGCCTTCACCCACAGAATGTTCAATTAGAGCAGAACCCGCTCCATCAATCACTCGTACCGTTCCTGCTTCAGAAAGAATGAACGTCTTATCGTGAGAACCATATTCTTCTGCTTTTTGAGCCATCAAGCCTACGTTTGGCACAGAACCCATCGTTGTTGGATCAAATGCACCGTTTGCTTTACAGAATTCAATCACTGATTGATAAACACCCGCATAACAACGATCTGGGATCATCGCTTTAGTGTCTTTTAGTTGGCCATCAGGACCCCACATACGACCAGAAGTACGTAGTGCAGCAGGCATAGATGCATCGATAATCACGTCACTTGGCACGTGAAGGTTTGTAATACCGCGATCTGAGTCCACCATAGCAAGTTCAGGTTGGTATTCGTAAACAGCCGCAAGATCAGCTTCAATCGCTGCTTTTTCAGCTTCTGGCAATGAGGCGATTTTAGTGTAAACATCACCTACACCATTGTTTGCATCAACACCTAGCTTTTCAAAGGTTGCTGCATGTTTTGCAAACACCTCTTTATAGAACACTTTTACGGCATGACCAAAAATAACAGGATCTGATACTTTCATCATGGTAGCTTTCATATGCAAAGAAAGCAGAACATCTTCTTCTTTCGCTTTTTTGATTTCAGCGTCAAAAAATTCAACTAATGCTTTTTTGCTCAGACAAGAACCATCAATGATCTCTTTATCTTTCAGTGCCAAACCTTCTTTAAGAACCGTCACTGCACCATTGTTAGCAACAAATTCAATACTCACATTTGTTGCACCATCAATCGTTACTGATTGTTCACTTGAGTAAAAATCGCCTTCACTCATACTTGCAACGTGTGACTTGGAATCAGCAGACCAAGCACCCATTGAGTGCGGGTTATTACGAGCGTATTGCTTAACTGCACCAGGCGCACGACGATCAGAGTTACCTTCACGAAGAACTGGGTTTACCGCTGAGCCTTTAATCTTGTCATAAACCGCTTTAACGGCTTTTTCTTCATCTGTTTTTGCTTCTTCTGGGTAGTTAGGTAGAGCATAGCCTTTTGCTTGAAGCTCTTTAATTACCGCATGAAGCTGAGGAATTGACGCACTGATATTTGGAAGTTTAATGATATTGGCTTCTGGCGTTTTTGCTAGTTCGCCAAGCTCTGCTAATGCATCACTAATGCGTTGTTCTTCTGTTAAGTACTCAGGAAAGTTTGCAATTACACGACCAGCAAGTGAGATGTCACGTGTATCAACGTCAATATCCGATGACGCTGCAAATGCTTGAATAATTGGAAGAAGTGAATGCGTCGCCAGTGCTGGCGCTTCATCAGTGATAGTATAGATAATCTTAGATTTTTGCGTTGTCATTTAATTTCCCTATTTAATCTACAAAACCCGTAACAAAACGTATAATAGGCTTTGTAATTTACCGACTTTATTTTTATTAGTCTCTTGTTTCACGCGCGTACTATAGCGAAAAGCGATGAACTTTAAAACTAAACACCACAAAAGCTTTACAATTTTGCAAGGTAGTTAACATGACATTCAAGCGTTCCCCTAATTGGAAAAAACCGGCCTTTAAGAAAAAAGCGATTCAAAAGCCACGCCCTGCACCAAAAGATCGTAAAGTCCTTATCTTTAATAAACCTTTTGATGTATTGAGTCAATTTACTGATGACCAACATCGCCAGACGCTCGCAGATTTTATTTCAGTAAAAGATGTTTACGCCGCTGGTCGCCTTGATCGCGATAGCGAAGGGTTATTAATCTTGACCAATGATGGTGTCTTGCAAGCACGATTAACTCAGCCAGAATCGAAATCACCAAAAACCTATTGGGTACAAGTTGAAGGTGCTCCAACCGAAGAAGATTTAGAAAAACTTCGCCAAGGCGTAGAATTAAAAGATGGAATGACACTGCCAGCAAAAGTAGAAATGATGACAGAACCTGATTTATGGGAGCGTAATCCTCCGGTTCGATTCCGAGCTGCCATTCCAACCACTTGGATTGCGATAACGATTATTGAAGGCCGTAATCGTCAAGTTCGACGCATGACGGCACATATTGGCTTCCCAACGTTACGTTTAATTCGTTACTCAATGGGCTATTGGACTATAAAAGATGTCCCTCACGGTGAATGGAAAGAAGTCAGTCTATAGTCACAGCAATAAACAATGTAAATAATAAGTTAAAAAAGCGCTACACGTTTAGTCCTTTTTCACTTAGACTCAAGAAAAGACGATGAAGTTATGAAGGAATAAAAATGAATGTAATCATTAAGGTAGCAGGGATTGCTAGCGTACTATTATTATCTGCCTGTGCTCCAGCAGATAGAGCAGATATAAACTCTACTGAACTGACTAACGAGCATTATAAGAACCAAGAAAAACAACAACAAAACTGTATGCTAACAGGTGAAATTGGCTGTGCTAATTAATTAGGCTAAGCCCAGAACAAACTTATTAAGCCAATAAAAAGGCCTGATAGAATCACTACTATCAGGCCTTAATTTCAACATCAAAAAGACAGTTTACTGCCCTTTTGTATTGAGTTTATTCATCACCCATAAAGCTCATATCTGGTAATGATTCTAGATTTTCTTTATAGCGTTTTTGATTAAATTCTGCGCCATTTTTCATCACATCAAAAACTTCAACAGCCAACGCACACGCCATCATTTCAATCGCATCTTCGCGTGAGTTACCTGTCATTACCAAGCGCATTAATGTCTCTTTTACTGCAACTGGGCTGCCATCTTCAATTTGATTTTTTACGGTCTCAATCAATGTTTCTTCAGTCATGAAATCGTCTTGTTGATCTGTCATCTTACTTCTCACTCAATAATTTCGCCTACTATGCCATAAATGCAAAGTAAAGAGGCGTAAATTATTTAGCATTGAACATTTTCTTACCGGTCTTATCTTGATCTGACCAAAAATTAATATTGAATTGAGCATCATCACTCAACTCAACTCGATGCCAGTACTGAGGAGGGCTTGTTGCAAATTGCCCTGCGTTAATAACGACTTTAACTTCAGGCTCTGTCGCTTCTGAATCTGCAAAGCCATAATAAGTGACCACACCTTCCATTACACATAACTAACCAAAAACATCAGCCGCTGTATGATGATGCGATAATAGTGCCTCAGGTACATTATCTTTCGTGAAAAATGGGGTAGAACGTTGGATTTTCCAATTTTTTGGGATACGTAAATGGCTCATAATAATCTCTCCAAATAAATTTTTTATTCTTTCGTCATCATATATTTATCGGTTCTTACCAATAGTTTTCAGAACTAAACTGCCCTGCTTTACGACGAAGATGTTTGTTAAAACCTAACTCTTTTAGCGCATCAGATGTGTCTTTAACCATGTTAGGGTTGCCGCAGATGTATAAGAAACTACGCGTTTTACTAAGCTGGCATTTGGCACGACTCTCGATCTCTCTGCTGAGCAGCAAAGTCGGGATTCGTCCACATAAAGTTCCGGTGACATGTTCTCTAGAAACAATTGGTACATAATGAAACCTCTTATTGTATCTATTAATTAATTGTTGGATCCGCTCTTGATAAATCAACTCAGACTGCGTTCTTACTGCATGAACTAACACAATATTTTTAAATCGAGTTTCAAGTAATGGTGTTTCTAATATTGAGATAAATGGCCCTATGGCCGTACCTGTTGATAATAACCATAAATCCTCTACACCTTGAGGCATTTCATTAATGGTCATAAACCCTGAAGCTTCTTTACCAACAAAAATCTCGTCACCAGAATTTAGCGCTTTAAGACGAGGAGATAACTCCCCGCTTTCATCTGCAATGATCAGAAATTCCATCTGTTGGTGCCCTTCCGTCTGCTTTGGGTTATTCACTATGGAATAAGCTCTTCTTACCCAATCACCATGCCCATCAGGTAGTGCTAATTTAGTAAATTGTCCCGCCTGATAAGCACTAATTGGCGCTTCTACAAACAAACTGAATAAATGATCAGTCCAGTCATAACGACGAAGAACAACCCCTTTAATTAATCCATGTGGAATTTCTGTCATAGCTCACCTCTCATTATTTCGTATTATGTATCTCTCTAAATAAAGGAAATGCGTTCTTAACTAATTCATTGGTTACCACAAATCCAGTTAACTGATTATTGGCATTGTAAGCTTTAGCACATAACCCTTGCGTATCAATATCAACAGCCCAACGTTCAATGTCGACTGATGTATTACCCGCAAGCTGTATTGGATAATGGGGCGTTTTCACCTTCACCATCATATTTGGTAATTCAAGTATCGTCTCAGTTCCTAATAAGGTTTTTGCTAACGCATTCGCACTCAATAAGATAGGTTGTAGGTATGCCATTACCTTGCCTTCTATTTCAGCACAGTCACCTAATGCATAGACATTATTCGCTGACGTTTGCAGTATTGAGTCAACAACAATCCCTCGATTAACCATAATGTCCGACTTTATGGCTAGCTGCGTATTAGGTTTTAGCCCAGCGGCTGATATCACACAATCCACTAAATACGATTGACCATTCGTTGTCGTTACTCGATATCTATTATCTTGTTTATTTACCGCTTGCACACAATCCGACAAAGTAACGGTAACCCCTTTTTCTCTGCATGCTTTTTCAAGTGGCAGTGAAATAAAGTCAGGGATCATATTAGCCAGTAGATGACTATTTGGCTCAACCAAGGTCACCATTTTCCCTGCATTTGCCAAATCCATTGCGAGCTCTGTACCTATTAAACCACCACCAACAACAAGTACTTTTTTAGACTCCAATACTTTTTGTTGAATACCAGCAAACTCTTTTAGGCTATTTAATGTCAGGATTTCTTCACATCCATCACCGTGAAAAGGTGGAATAAATGTTTGAGACCCTGTTGCTAATACCAATTTCCCATAAGCATACTGCTCATCATTTACAGTAATCGCTTGGTTCTCAGCATCTATCGACTCAACGAAGGCATGCGTATGTAAAATGACATTGTATTGCTCAGCAAAAGCTCCTCCAGTTAATGTAATCATATCTTCTGGATTTTGTTGCTTTGAAAATACGTGACTCAAATCTGGCTTGTTATAGTCATCACCACTGTCATTCGTAAACACATGAATCGGACAATCACTATTAGTTCGACGAATAGTTTTAATTAATTGGTAAGAGGCAAAACCACTACCAATAATAACGATAGGTAAACTCATCATTTATCCTCCAACTACTTAATTTCAACAAATACGTCTTTACCTAGATGACACTCAGGGCATAAGAAGTAATCAGGTACTTCTGACCAAGGAGTATTAGGCTCTACACCTTGATTTGGCTCACCAAGAGCAGGATCGTACACCCAGTTACATACTGTGCATAACATGCACTGTGAAGCGCTGCTTTCTCCGGTAGCTCCGACTTCTGTATCGTTTGCCGCTAATTCAACAGCAGGTTCAATCATGACGACTGGATCTTGGGCTGTTACTTCTTTAGCCACCGTTGGTTCAATGACTTTTGTTGTTTGCTCTTTTTTTTCTACATTAATGGTATTAAACGTGGTAGTTAGTGGTTTTAGTGCCCACTGTTTTGCAATAAATTGCCCATGCTCTCGACATAACTGCATTGCTTTACCATCTGGACGCCATTTCGCTTTTAAACCCACCGCGGTTTCAAAACCAGCATCAGTTAAGCGAGAATGAATTCTGTCAACAGCACCACCATTCCAACCGTAACTACCAAATGCACCTGCTTTTTTCGCTTTAAATCGAAGGCCTGTAATTTCTTCTAACATGCCCGCAATTTTAGGCATCATCACATTGTTCATGGTTGATGAGCCAACAAGGATCCCTTTTGAGCGGAAAACACTGGTTAAAATATCATTCTTATCTTGGCGAGAAACATTGAATACTTTGACCGCAACAGCAGGGTCAATATCATGAATACCTTGAGCAATCGCATCAGCCATCATTCGAGTGTTGTTTGACATAGAATCGTAGAAAATAGTAATACGATCTTCTTGATAATTATCAGCCCACTCTAAATATTGATGAATGATTTGAGTTGGATTATCTCTCCATACACAACCGTGAGAAGTTGCGATCATATCGACAGGTAAATTAAAGCTTAATACTTCTTTGATTTTTGCCGTTACTAATGCACTGAATGGCGTAAGGATATTAGCGTAGTAACGTAAACATTGATCCATCAATTCCGTTTGATCTACTTCGTCATTAAACAAGCGCTCATCACAATAGTGTTGGCCAAATGCATCATTACTAAACAAAATTGCATCACCGGTTAAGTACGTCATCATGCTGTCTGGCCAGTGCAGCATTGGCGCTTCAACAAAAATCAATTGCTTGCCATTACCTATATCTAACGCATCGCCCGTTTTAATTGGATTAAAATTCCATTCAGGGTGATGATGGTGACCAACAATTGAATCAATCGCGTTTTCAGTACAATAAATTGGTGTACCCGGGATCTTATCCATTAACGCAGAAAGTGCCCCTGCGTGATCTTCTTCAGCATGATTAATTACAATATAATCGATGCTAGCAAGATCAATTTCCATTTCTAAATTTTGAATAAACTGGTGGCTAAAACGATGGTCCACCGTATCAATTAATACTGTTTTCTCTTCTTGAATAAGATAACTGTTATAGCTTGTGCCTTTGGTCATTTTAAATTCAGTACCATGGAAGTCAGACACTTCCCAATCACGTTGGCCAACCCAGTTAACATTATTTTTAATATGAATAGTCATTGTTTTTTTCTCATTTAATTATTAGCGTTACAATATCTATAGCATTGAGCGTGCCAGTTTTTATCTTATTGATTTAAAAGAAATTAATAAACAAAGGCATTTAGTAATTGTCATTATGACACCTGTTTACTTTTGTCAAAAAGACACTACAATAGTCAAATTGACAATTAAAGAGTTGGGTAGAATAATGAGGAACATGAAAGAAGAATGGGCTCAAATTGCATTGGATTTAACGTCCGGATTAGACAGTAAAGACCGTTTTGAACGTTTATTATCAACCATTCGAAATGCGTTAAAATGTGACGCTTCTGCTTTACTCTTATTTAAAAATCAATACTTCTCACCACTAGCAACCAACGGCCTAGACAGTGATGTGATTGGGCGTCGTTTTGCTATTTCACAACATCCTCGTTTAGAAGCCATAGCACGAGCTGGTGATATTGTTCGCTTTCCTCCAGACAGTGATTTACCCGATCCTTATGACGGATTAATTAAAAATAAAAAAGAACTCCTTCATGTGCACTCTTGTATCGGGCTGCCTTTACTTGTTAATGAACGATTGATTGGCGCAGTAACTATTGATGCATTCGATCCTGCTCAATTTAATAGTTTTACCAATAAAGAACTTAGGATCATTAGCGCCTTAGCTGCAACCAGTCTGAACACCGCTTTACTGATGGAAAAATTAGAAAATCAGTCTTCAGGGGGATCAACTGGATCATCCTTTGAAAACGCGCAGCAGAACAATGTTGAGATGATTGGTGAATCAAAAGCGATGAAAGAGTTAAAAGCCAATATCAAAGCCGTCGCCAATACCGAGCTATCCGTTTTAATCACAGGAGAAACAGGGGTTGGTAAAGAGTTAGTGGCGAGTGCTTTACATGAGCAATCGTCAAGGGCAAATCAAAACTTAGTCTACTTAAACTGTGCCGCTTTGCCCGAATCTGTCGCAGAAAGTGAACTGTTTGGTCATGTAAAAGGGGCGTTTACAGGAGCTATTAGTAACCGTAAAGGCAAATTTGAATCCGCCGATAATGGCACGCTGTTTCTAGATGAAATTGGTGAGTTATCTTTAGCGCTACAAGCCAAATTATTACGCGTTTTACAATATGGTGATATTCAACGAATTGGCGATGATAATCACATTAAAGTAAACACTCGTATTATTGCAGCGACCAATAAAACGTTAAGTGAAGAAGTTAAAGAAGGCAATTTTAGAGCTGACTTGTACCACCGTTTAAGTGTCTTCCCAATTTTTGTGCCTCCACTGAGAGATCGAGGAAGTGACATTACTCTTCTAGTTGGCTACTTTGCCGAAAAGAGTCGCGTAAAACTAAGAGCATCAAGCCTACGTATTACCCCAGAGGCCATTAGCGTACTTAATGCTTATCCTTGGCCTGGTAATGTTCGTGAATTAGAACACGTCATAAGCCGAGCGGCTGTTTTATCTAGAGCACAAAGTATTGATTCAGATTTAACCCTCTCTACTTCGCATTTTTCTATTCAAAAAGAAACCGACACTAAAGAGTCTGTACCACAATCAACAGAAGAAGTAAGTTTGGAATGTAATAAAGGATTACGCTTAGCAACCGATGAATTTCAAGCCAAACTAATCCAAAAAACGTATCAAAAACATCAACAAAATTGGGCGGCGACAGCAAGAGCATTACAAGTTGATACGGGAAATTTACATCGTTTAGCAAAACGTTTAAATCTTAAGGAATAAATCCCAAAAATCATTTTTATTTCGCAGATATAATTATGTGATTTTGCTCTCGGATCTGTCCTGAGCATATTCTTTCTGTTAGAATCTGCCTCAAGTTTTATTAGTGGTGTTAAAGAATGTCAGACAACAGCCAAAAGAAAGTCATCGTCGGTATGTCCGGTGGTGTAGATTCTTCAGTATCAGCCTATCTACTTCAGCAACAAGGATACCAAGTTGAAGGTCTTTTCATGAAAAACTGGGAAGAAGATGACAACGAGGAATATTGTACCGCTGCCGAAGATTTAGCCGATGCACAAGCGGTGTGTGACAAATTAGGTATTCACCTTCACACCATTAACTTTGCATCTGAATACTGGGACAACGTTTTTGAATATTTCTTAGAGGAATACAAAGCGGGCCGTACGCCAAATCCTGATATTTTATGTAATAAAGAAATCAAATTTAAAGCTTTCTTAGAATTTGCTGATGAAGTACTAGATGCAGATTTCATAGCTATGGGCCACTACGTTCGTCGTACTTTCCCAAGCGCAGAAGAAATCGCAAATGGTGCAAAACCAGAAATGCTTCGTGGTTTAGATTCAAACAAAGATCAAAGCTACTTCCTATACACATTAAGCTCAGATCAAGTATCTCGCAGCCTATTCCCTGTTGGTGAGCTTGAAAAACCTGAAGTACGCCGCATTGCTGAAGAGCAAGATTTGATCACAGCGAAGAAAAAAGATTCTACTGGTATCTGCTTTATTGGTGAACGTAAATTCACTGAATTTTTAGGCAAATACTTACCAGCACAACCAGGTAATATCGAAACCCCAGAAGGTAACATCATTGGTCAACACCAAGGTTTGATGTACCACACTCTAGGTCAACGTAAAGGGTTACACATCGGTGGCTCTAAAGGCGGCGGCGGTAACGAAGACCCATGGTTCGTTGGTGAAAAAGATTTAAAACGTAATGTATTAATTGCCGTTCAAGGTAAAGATCACCCATTACTAAAATCTCAAGGCCTATTAGCTTCTCAACTGCACTGGGTTGATCGCACTCCGATTAAAGCCCCATTGAGCTGCACGGTGAAAACACGTTACCGTCAAACTGATATCCCTTGTACCATCATCCCTATTGATGATGAAAACATTAAAGTGATTTTTGATGAAGCACAAATCGCAGTGACTCCAGGTCAATCTGCTGTTTTCTACTCAGGTGAAATTTGCCTAGGTGGCGGCATCATCGAAGAGCGTATTTAAGGAGTTCCGAGCGTGGCTAACACTTTATTTGACAGAACCATTGCATTTGCTGGCATTTGCCAAGCGGCAAGCTTAGTACAAAAAATGGCGAAAGATGGGCACTGTGATCAAGCTGCGTTTGATACTGCTATTCAATCAATATTAGAAATCAATCCAAGTAATACGCTTGCTGTTTATGGTAATGAAGCGAACTTACGTATTGGTTTAGAATGTTTGGTTCGAGATTTTGACAATACGCCATCAGGCAGTGAATTAACTCGCTACTTGATCAGTTTAATGGCGTTAGAGCGCAAACTTGCAGGCCATCGCGATGGTATGAGCAAGCTTGGTGAACGCATTAGCACTATTGAGCGTCAACTTGAACATTTTGATATTCACGATGAACAAATGCTCAGTAACATTGCCAGCATTTATTTAGATGTGATCAGCCCTATGGGCCCTCGCATCCAAGTGACTGGTACACCATCTATCTTACAGCAACCGATGACACAGCATAAAGTGCGCTCCCTGCTTCTTTCAGGTATTCGTTCCGCTGTATTATGGCGCCAAACGGGTGGCAAACGTCGCCATTTAATTTTTGGTCGTAAGAAAATGGTAGAGCAAGCAAAAATTATTTTAGCTCGAATTTAAAAAATTAAAGCCTACTTGAATCTCAGGTAGGCTTTATCCTTTAACCTTTATAGATATCTAGGAGATTCACATGGAATTGTCAGCATTAACTGCTGTTTCACCTGTAGATGGTCGCTACGGAAGTAAAACAATTTCTCTACGCAGCATCTTTAGTGAGTACGGCTTACTAAAGTACCGCACTGTTGTTGAAGTTCGTTGGCTTCAAAAATTAGCAGCTACGCAATCGATTGCGGAAGTGGCTACATTAAGCGCAGAAGCGAATCAATTCTTAGATAATATCGCAGCTAACTTCAATGAAGAAGATGCTATGCGTATCAAAGAAATTGAACGCACTACTAACCACGATGTTAAAGCTGTTGAATATTTCCTTAAAGAAAAAGTTGCAGAGGTTCCTGAACTTCACGCAATTAATGAGTTCATCCACTTTGCATGTACTTCAGAAGACATCAACAACACATCTCACGCTCTAATGCTTAAAGAAGCACGTGATACTGTGATTCTTCCTGAAATCCGTAACGTTATCGATGCAATCAAAGCATTAGCTAACGAGTACCGTGACATTCCGCTTCTTTCTCGTACACACGGTCAGCCAGCTTCTCCATCTACTATGGGTAAAGAAATGGCTAACGTTGCGTACCGTATGGAACGTCAATATAAGCAAATCGAAAACGTTGAGATCCTAGCAAAAATCAATGGTGCTGTAGGTAACTATAACGCTCACCTTTCTGCTTACCCTGATGTTGATTGGCATGCATTTAGCGAAGAGTTCATCACTGAATCTCTAGGCGTTAACTGGAACCCATACACAACTCAAATCGAGCCTCATGACTACATTGCTGAGCTATTTGATGCGATTGCACGTTTCAACACTATCCTTCTTGATTTTGACCGTGACGTTTGGGGTTACATAGCTCTTGGTCACTTCAAACAAAAAACGATTGCTGGCGAAATCGGCTCTTCAACAATGCCGCATAAAGTTAACCCAATCGATTTTGAAAACTCTGAAGGTAACCTAGGTCTTGCTAACGCTATCTTTAGCCACCTAGCACAAAAACTGCCTGTATCTCGCTGGCAGCGTGACCTAACTGACTCAACGGTTCTTCGTAACCTAGGTGTTGGTTGTGGCTACGCTATCATTGCATACACGTCGACTCTAAAAGGCATTAGCAAATTAGAGATCAACCGTGCTGCACTTGAAGCTGAGTTAGATAAAAACTGGGAAGTTCTTGCAGAACCTGTACAAACAGTAATGCGTCGTTACGGCATCGAAAAGCCATACGAAAAACTAAAAGAACTGACTCGTGGTAAACGTGTAGATGGCGAAGGCATGCGTGCATTCATCGACGGTTTAGAAATCCCTGCAGATGAGAAAGTTCGTCTAAAAGAGATGACGCCAGCAAACTACATCGGTCAAGCTATCGAGCTAACTGACAAGCTGTAATCTTTACGGTTATTTTTAACCCGACAGATTAACAAGCACTAAAAAGCCCTGTATCAAACGCCTTTAAGCGTACTGTTACAGGGCTTTTTTATTCGGTTTTTATTTATTCGAGTTGATGCTAATTACATCACACACTCTTGCATTTCTTTTGCGCCTTCAACACCTTTCTCAATTAAGCTCTGCGCTTCTTGGTTTGAAATCGTCGACATCACTTTATCCAATAACTTCTCTGCACTAGATTCTGATGACGCTTCCACTAAACAACTGTACGCATTAGCAATGTGCTCTTGGATTTCAACCAGTGCTTTAGGGTTGCTGTAATCTGCATTTAACGCTTCATCAATTGATTCTGCAAACTCAGATGCAGAGCTGGCTGCGTCACCAAATTGTTCAATATTAATCGCTTCTAGATCTACTGATTCTAGCTTTTCTTGAGCCATATCTACGGCCTTATTTGCAGCCTCTTGCGCTTTATCAATCGCTTGACTTGCGTCATCACACCCCATTAAAGCCACAGAAAACAATAAAGGAACTAATAATTTTTTGTTCATTTTTTTCTCACTATACAATTATAAAGATAACCAAAACAGACTAACAGAAAACCAATAAAATAAGAGAGTTAGCTTGTATCTAAGTATGAATATACAAGTATAAATCATCGCTTGTGAAGTCAATGTGAACAAGGCGACTAAATAATATACGATTAATATCCATATTTAACTAATGGTTATTCATTCTGAGTCGATAAGAGGTTCTATAAAATACACTTCTATTGGAAAGATTATGTTTAAATCGATAAAAACACGTATAGCTGTCAGTGCTGGGCTTGCTATTTTTATTACACTAAGCACTACAATGTTTTTTACCACCATCTCTTATAACAATGTTAATGACGAGATTACCCGACATGTATCTGACCAACTTGCTGATAACATTGATTATAAATTACTGTCTATTGCCAGCCAACAAAGTGCAGAACTAAACGGACTTTTTTCTCCTGTTATTAGTAATTTAAAACAACTCAAATCAGTTTTAGAACTGTCTAATGATAACCAAGCAAATGCCGACCTTTTAATTAAACAATTCATATCTTCATTAAAAAACCAAAATGACAGCGTATTTGCTGGCTATATGGTATGGGAAGAAGGCCAATTCATTAAAGACGATTCTGAGCTTACCCAAAAAGCATTAAATAAAGACGGTATTTTATCTCCATTCTTTTCACCAACAGACTCTAGTTTTGAAGCATTAGGTATGGCTAGCTTTAGTAATACAGCTTTAAATAATAATGGTGAACGTATTGATGAATGGCACTTAGCACCTTTTGAATCAGGAAAAAGCTTTGTAATGGAACCATACTATTACAATGTAAGAGGCAACGAGGAGCTAATTACTACTATTAGCTTACCATTAGTAACAAATAACAAAATTATTGGATCTATAGGCTATGATTGGTCAATTAAAAGTTTCCAAACAATTAGTAAGCAAGCAGCCCAAGCCATTGGTATTCCAAATGCTGTAGTGTCTATCGCATCATGGAACGGAACTTTATTATCTTTCAGCCAAAATGAAAGCTTAGTCGGAAAACAAGTTAGAAACGATTTTGCTCAGCACTGGGCTCAAATCCAACAAGAAGCAAAAACAAACAAACCATTCTTAAAAGACATAGGTCAATTCAAAACAGCTATCGCAACCATTAATACAGGTTCAAAACCCTGGATTGTAATGGTGTCAGTTCCTGTAGAAATTTTACAAAAAGAAATTACTGACTTTAACTCACTAAGTACTCAACTCAGTCATGATGCGCTTTCTAATGGCCTTTTAAGTGGTTTAGTTTCTTCAATTATCGGTATTACTATTATCTTTATTTTAGCAAGACAAATTGGGAACACATTGATGAACTTAACATCACGCTTTGAAAATATAGCTCAAGGCGATGGCGACTTAACTCAGCGTATTGAAGTCACATCTAAAGATGAAATTGGCCAACTTGCTTTCTGGTTCAATACCTTTATCGAGAAAGTTCAAAATACACTTCATAATGCAAAAGAGACGGCTGAACTCGTCTCTCAATCATCAATGAATACCATGACTGAAACAGAAAAGTCACAAATAAAACTTCAAAATCAAGTCAATGAAGTGACACAGTTGGCAACTGCAATTAATGAGATGAGTGCAACAGCCCAAGAGGTAGCATCATCGGCATTACAAGCCGCAACGGCAGCAAGCCAGATCCAAGCAAGCAGTGAAGAAGGTCAAAAAATCATGGATAACGCAGCAGCTTCAGTAGAAGAATTAGCGTCGTTCATTAATGAAGCCCAAGAGCAAGTCGTTAACTTGGCGGCATCGAGCAATGATATTCAAAAGATCCTGCTTGAAATCGGCGGAATTGCTGAACAAACCAATCTACTGGCATTAAATGCCGCGATTGAAGCCGCTCGTGCAGGTGAGTATGGCCGTGGGTTTGCTGTTGTTGCTGATGAAGTTCGTAACCTAGCAAGCCGCACACAAAGTTCAACTCAAGAAATTAATAATATGCTTGCTGTATTACAACAAAATACTCATAGCATTGTGACGGTAATGGACAGTAGCCAAAAGCAAGCATTCGCAACTAAAGAAGAAACGCTAATTGCACAAGAAAATCTGAAAGAGATCAGTACCGCTATTCTGGTAGCCAATGACATGAATAATCAGATTGCTTCAGCCGCAGAGGAACAAAGCTCTGTCTCTGAAGAGATAAATCGCAATGTGACAAGTATTAACGAAGCCGCTGATGAAGTTCTTTCTGATATGCAAACTTCGTTAAATGATACCGCAGAGCTAACAAAAGAAAGCCATTCACTAGCTCAGAAATTAAGTGAATTTAAAACTCAATAGATTTTAAAACCTAGAATCTACATTTAATTAAGCCATGCTTTTTCTCTATTGCATGGCTTTTTTATTTATCCAAATCCGCATGAACTTTATGAACAAAATTCATTTAATGTTCTAAATAGCCATTATCATCTCTATCTAGCCAAAACCCCCTCAAGTGAATAACATTTACGTAACAACCAAGAAAAAGCAGTATATATCGAACGATAACAGCTCATAGAAGCTGTAACCCCTACTCTCAAGTTTCACACCATAACGACAGAGAAACTTGGACACATAAGGACATGTTATTCATGCTTACTTCATTTAAAAAACAAATCACAGCCTCAATGATTGCTGCAACCTTTGCACTTTCAGGTTCAGCTATTGCAGCCGAACTTGAAAAAATTCACTTCATCATTCCTGGTGGTGCTGGTGGCGGTTGGGATATGACAGCTCGCGGTACCGGTGATGTATTGCTTAAATCAGACATCATTGAACAAGCGTCATACCAAAACCTTTCAGGGGGCGGCGGCGGTAAAGCTATTGCTCATTTAATTGAAACTGCAGAGCGCCAGCCAGATACATTAATGGTCAACTCCACGCCTATCGTGATCCGATCGTTAAGTGGTATTTTCCCGCAGTCATTTCGAGACCTAACCCCAGTTGCTGCAACTATTGCCGATTATGGTGCGATTGTCGTAAATAAAGACTCTAAATATACCAGCTGGGAGCAAGTGGTTGCTGATTTTGAAAAAGACCCTCGTTCAGTAAAAATTGCAGGCGGTTCAGCTCGAGGCAGCATGGATCACCTAGTGGTTGCGGCAGCATTTAAAGGTGAAGGCTTTGATGCAAGAAAAGTACGTTACATTGCGTACGATGCCGGTGGCAAAGCAATGGCTGCACTGCTTTCAGGCGAAACACCTCTACTTTCAACAGGGTTAGGTGAAGTGCTTGAAATGTCGAAAAGCGGTCAAGTTCGTATTCTTGCTATCACAGCACCTAAACGTTTAGAAAGTGCGCCAGAAATCCCAACACTAACTGAATACGGCAATGAAACCGTCTTTGCTAACTGGCGTGGTTTCTTCGCAGCGCCTGGTACACCACAAGCGAAAATCGATGAGTACAGAGAAGCCTTCGATAAGATGTATGAAACGGATCAATGGGCGGTAGTTCGAGATCGTAATGGTTGGATTGATAACTACAAGGCGGACAAAGACTTTTATGCTTTCCTTGAAAATCAAGAATTGCTAATGGGTAACCTAATGCGTGAGCTTGGCTTCTTAAAATAACACAATCATTTCAGCTGCCTTGAATAATTAATGACTCTCCCGGATATGGCTCATTAATGTTCCTGTTACCTCCTCCTTGCACCTTATGTTCAAGGCAGCCTTTTTCTTACTCTTTTTTAAATGGATGAATGGAGAGAACTCATGTCGTACTCTAGCTCTTCTCTACTATGCCGAGATCGCGTTGGCGCAATCATTTTTTTACTGGTCTGCTTATGCTATGGCTACCAAACCAGTTTAATTCCTTTATTTCCTGGTGATGAATACGAACCCTTCACCGCTCGAACCCTACCTTACATGCTGACCTTTGCTGGTATTTTTCTTTCATTACTTCTTATTGTCTCAGCTCAACCTGATGAAAAAAGTGGTGCCGTATTAGGCTTTAACTGGAAGCTCTTAATTGGGTTTATCATTTTAATGGTGTTGTATGGCATTGGTTTAACATGGCTCGGTTTTGTTCTAGCTACAAGCCTATTTTTACTGGCAGGGTTCTATCTTTTAGGCGAACGTCGTAAACCCATTTTATTTGGCGCCTCGTTTCCTTTCGTTACTGGATTCTGGCTACTTCTTACCAAAGGTTTGGATATCTATCTAGAACCTGGTTATCTTTTTCTTGCTTGGTAAACCCTAGGACTTAATTATGTTAGATGGAATTTTAGCAGGCTTATCAACAGCGATTATGCCAACCAACTTGATGATGGTGATGATCGGCTGTTTTGTAGGTACATTCATCGGTATGTTGCCGGGTCTTGGCCCTATTTCTGCCATTGCCTTAATGATCCCGATTAGCTACGGACTTGATCCAGCATCAGGTATGATCTTAATGGCGGGTGTTTATTATGGCGCCGTTTTTGGTGGGTCTACCTCATCAATATTGATTAATGCACCGGGCTGTTCTTCAACTGTGGTTACTGCCTTTGATGGTTATCCAATGGCACAAAAAGGTCAGGCAGGTAAAGCCCTTGCGCTTGCTGCCTACTCCTCTTTTACCGGTGGTACACTTTCAGCCATCATGCTACTGATTGCAGCTCCAGCGCTTGCCAAGGTATCTCTTAGCTTCCAATCATCAGATTACTTTGCCCTAATGTTAGTCGGCTTATCCGCTGTTGCAGCATTCGCAGGTAAAGGCCAAGTGATTAAAGCTTGGATGATGACCATTCTTGGTTTAATGCTTTCAACCGTCGGCATTGATAAAGGCATTGGTGTCGAGCGCTTTACTTTTGGCTTAACTGATTTAATGGATGGATTCAGCTTCTTATTGCTTGCAATGGCAACCTTCGCATTAGGGGAAACCTTGATGGGAATATTAAAACCAGAGCAAGACACGCGAGATGATGAACAAAATAAAATGTCTGACCTAGGCAGCATGAAAATCACCAAAGAAGAATTTAAAGAGGTTGCTCCTGTTGCTGTTCGTTCATCTATCCTTGGTTTCTTTACTGGCGTATTACCCGGCGCTGGCGCAACTATTGCGGCATTCTTAAGTTACGGAATGGAGCGAAACCTAGCACCAAAAGATAAAAAAGAAGAGTTTGGTAAAGGCAGCATCCGTGGATTAGTGGCACCTGAATCGGCAAATAACGCCGCATCAAGTGGATCATTTGTTCCCCTGCTTACCTTAGGTATTCCTGGCTCTGGAACGACCGCAATCATGCTTGGTGCCTTAATCGCTTATGGTATTCAACCTGGTCCAAGACTGTTTGTCGATCACCCTGATATCTTCTGGTCAGTTATTATCTCTATGTACTTTGGTAATATCGTATTAGTGATCCTAAATTTACCGTTAATTCCATACATCTCTAAATTACTTGCTGTGCCAAGAACCGTATTGATGCCGATGGTTTTATTCTTCTCAATTACTGGGGTGTATTTAGTCTCATTTAATACCGTTGATGTATTCATCATGATCTTTATTGCGATGGTGGCAATAGCCCTGCGGCTTGCCAATTTTCCACTAGCCCCCTTACTGCTCGGATTTATATTGGGTGGCATGATGGAAGAGAATTTACGTCGAGCATTAATGATCAGTGATGGTGAGTTGAGTTTCTTGTGGGAACGTCCTATTACCTTTAGTTTCACTGCTATTGCTGCAATTGTGCTTATTCTTCCAATGCTACTGACGTTTATCAATAACGTTATCCGTCCTAAGTTTGCAGTAAAGTCATAATCTTCTAATCTAACCGTCTAATATGGACACCAATACTAAGGATAGTATTGGTGTCTATTTCCTCTGCTGCCATTTCTTTTTTTCATGCTACAATCCCCTTCTATTCATATATCTGAGATTTCACATGCCATTTTCCAAACTTGGGTTAAGCGATCCAATTTTAAAAGCCATCGACGAACTGGGTTATAAAGCCCCAACTCCAATTCAAGAAAAAGCCATTCCCGTTGCGCTTACTGGAAAAAACCTAATTGCAGCCGCGCAAACAGGTACAGGTAAAACAGCCAGTTTTGTATTACCAATTTTAGAAATCCTCAGCGAAGATCCAACTAAGGTTCGTGCTAAACGTGTTCGTGCATTAATTTTAACGCCGACACGTGAGCTAGCGATCCAAGTTGAAGACAATATTCAAAAATACAGTAAGCATATCGATATTAGTTCACTGGCTATGTACGGTGGCGTTGATTATAAAAATCAAAAAGAACGTCTGATTGAAGGGGTTGATGTATTAGTTGCCACTCCTGGCCGTCTTCTTGATATGTACACGCAACGCGCAATTCATTTCGATGAAATTGAGATTTTAGTTCTTGATGAAGCAGACCGTATGCTCGATATGGGCTTTATTGAAGACATCAATAAAATCATCGAGCGTTTACCGCTTGATCGCCAAAACATGTTGTTCTCTGCAACACTGTCTGATCAAGTACGTTTTTTAGCGAAAACAGCGGTAAATAATCCAATTGAAATTACTATTTCGCCAAAAACGACATCAGCACCACAAATTGATCAGTGGTTAACCACGGTTGATAAAGACAGAAAATCAGCACTGCTTAGTCACTTAATTACAGAAAATGAGTGGGACCAAGCACTGATCTTTATTGAGACTAAACACGGTGCGGCTAAATTAGTTAGCCAATTAGAAAAACGCGGGATCAGAGCAGAAGCTTTCCACAGTGGCCGAAGCCAAGATGCTCGTGCAAAAGTACTAAATGACTTTAAAGAAGGTAAATTACAATACCTAGTTGCTACAGGTATTGCGGCTCGTGGTATTGATATTGATGAGCTAACACGAGTGGTTAACTACGACCTACCTTTCCCTGCTGATGATTACGTTCACCGCATTGGTCGTACTGGTCGTGCTGGTGCAAAAGGTGAGGCTATCTCATTTGTTTCTAAAGATGACTTTAAAAACTTATGCATGATTGAAAAACGTCTTGGACACTTAATTGTTCGTAAAGAAATAGAAGGCTTTGCACCACGTAAAGAAGTGCCTATTTCTATTTTGAATTTTAAGCCTGCAAGAAAACCAGCACCAAAGTTCTAACCACAACTTGGTTAGATTACTAAATTAAAAAACGCCCATACTTTTTACTAGAAAGAGAAGTGAAAAATATGGGCGTTTTTATATCTATCTGTTGATTAAGATAAGAGGATTTATAGAAGATGCTTTAAGGCATGCCCCGCTCTTTCATAACCTAAGTCTATCATTTCAGCTGTGCGTTCAAACTCAAATGTGCCACACGCATCTCTTGCTATTTCAACCGTAATATCTGGCGGATAAGCCGCAAGCTTTTGTCTCGCAATAGTGCTTTGCATCGCATCGAACGCTTGGTTTGCAATATCATACATACCTAAATCTATTCGCGATGCCTTCTCCGTTAAAGAACCAAAATAATCACTCACTTTTCGATGAAATGGCATATCTTCTTCTGGCTCTTGTGCTGAAATATCCACTTGATTGATCCCAAAGTCATCAATTTTATGGCTAATTTCACCAGCTAAGTTTACCGCAAGAGTAATATCGGAATGATCAGCAAAAGTTGGAGCAATCGGAACAGGGTTTAATACTCCGCCATCAATTAATGTTTTTCCATTAAATTCAATTGGCATTAAGTAAAGCGGTAAAGAGATAGAAGCTCGAATCGCTTGCAAAAGTGACCCTTTTTGTAACCACACCTCTTTTTCATTGCTAATGTCTGCAGCAACTGCGGTATAAGGAATTGAAAGATCTTCAATATGTAAATCTCCCAAGATATGACCAAGACGATTCATAACTTTATCGCCTTTAATTAGTCCACCTTTACCCCAATTGAAATCCATCAAAGAGACAATATCGAGCTTGGTGATAGTTCGCATCCACGCTTCAAATTCATCTAACTTTCCGGCGGCATATACCCCTCCGACAACAGTACCAATAGAGCAACCAGAGACAGATACAATCTCAAAATCATGTTCTTCTAACCAACGGATCACGCCGATATGAGCAAGGCCTCTCGCTCCACCACTTCCAAGAACAAGCGATACTGTTTTTTTCTTCATGGGGTTTCTCCCTTCCATGATCACTCTGCTTTAATATCCATAAATTGTGCGTTTAACACTTGCTGTAAAGCCTTAGGGGCTAACCCAATATCTAGCCCTCTTTTACCACCACTGACATAGATGGTTTCAAACTGCTCAGCCGTATTATCAATCACTGTTTTCAATCGTTTCTTTTGGCCAAGAGGACTAACGCCTCCCATGACGTATCCGGTCGATTTTTGAACCAAAGCAGGATCGGCCATTTTTGCTTTTTTGCCACCAGCAGCTTTAGCAATTAATTTCATACTTAAATGGGCAGCAACAGGAATAATACCAACGACTAGCTCTTTCTCATCTACTTGAACCACTAAGGTTTTAAACACCTCTTCATCAGGTAATCCCAGTTTTTCGGCCGCTTCTAATCCATACGCTTGAGCTTTTGGATCATGGTGATACTCAAGCACTTGATGTTCAATTTTTGCTTTCTTTAATAATTTCGTTGCTGGTGTCATTGCTATTAATACCTTAAAAAATAGGGTTACGCCTTAAAGTACGTCCGCTCTGGTCGCCCAACACTGCCATAAGAGAGGTCGGCACTCAATTCTCCAGAGCTAATGAGATATTCTAAATAACGACGAGCAGTAGTTCGGCTTACACCAATTAACTCACCTGCTTGATCTGCCGTTAATTGCTTTTCATTCACAAACAGTTGGCGCACTTTTTCTAATGTTACGCTATCAATGCCTTTGGGTAATCTTGCCACAGGCGTTGTCGTGGTAGAATGCAGCATGGCATCAACCATGGTTTGATCAATATCAACTCGATTAATAAATTGTTCTTTTTGACTTAAATATTTATTAATTGACTCTTCTAAGCGACTAAATATAACAGGCTTTAACAGATAATCTACCACACCACCACGCATTGCTTCTTGCAGCGTATTCACATCTCTGTCAGCTGTAATTAAGATAACATCAGGGGACGACTCTTTTTGGCGTAACTCACGCAATATATCAAGCCCGTTACCATCAGGAAGATAAATATCCAATAGCACTAAGTCTGGGTTTAACACATCAAATAACGTCGTCGCTTCTTCCTTACTGGCTGCAATTCCTATGACCTCTACATAATCTATTTTATCCAGATTACGGCGATGTATTTCTGCGATGCCAATATCATCTTCTACGATAACGATCTTGATTTTACTACTCACACAATATCCTTTTGTTTATTCTTTATATTTATAAGATTGGTTGCTCTATGAATGCAACTTTTTTGGCAAATAAATGGTCATCAAGGTTCCTTTTCCCTCATCACTTCTGACCGTAAACTCTCCGTGATAATGATCGACTAATTGCTGAATAAGATGCAAACCAACCCCACGTCCTTGTTCCGGTTTTGTAGATACGCCTCTTTGAGTTAACTGTTTAAAGCTAAATGCCTGCGGTAGGCCGCACCCTTTATCTTCTACTTCGATAATCACTTCTTGGCCAAAATCAGTCACACTGACAATAATAGGCTCAGTTACTTCTTTTGATTGATTCAAGGTTGCATCAAACGCATTGTCGATTAAATTTCCGATAATCGTCACCATATCTTCAGCACGAATATGCTCAGGTAAATGCGTTAATTGCGTCCCTTCCTCTATATCTAAAACTAAACCAAGCTCTCTCGCCCTCTCACTTTTACCAAGCAGTACCCCTGCAATCATAGGTGCAGAGATACTTTCTCGTAAAAACTCAATTAACTTTTGATAGCGTAGGCTTTCTTGTCCGATGATCTGCTGTACTTCTTCAATCTTACCTAATTGGATCAAGCCGCTAATGGTATTTAATTTATTTCGATGCTCATGAGTTTGGGATCGTAATAAATCGGCATATTGCTTAACTTGAGAAAGTTGAGTCGTCAATTCACTGATTTCATCTTTACGTCGAAAACTAGATACCGCCCCAATCACTTCACCGTCCATCTTAATCAATTCTCGGTTAGCAATAACGGCTTGGCCATTTAGTATCAACTCAATATCATGCTCTGATTGTTGGGTAACCAAAAGCTTAGTCAAATCACTGTCTGGCAAGACTTCAATAAATAACCGATTTAAAGACTGCTTAGGATCTATACCTAATATGTCACAGGCGCTTTTATTAATAGATCTAAGCTTACCATTCGCATCAATACTCAAGACCCCTTCACGTAATGTTGAGAGTGTGACTTGTTGTTCTTTATATAAACGCCCAAATGCTTCTGGCTCAAAACCAAAAATAGGCTTTTGAAAGCGCCTAGCGACAAAGTTAGCAATGAGGGTATTAGCAAAAATAACCAGCACAGCCATCCCAAGAAAAAAGCTGAGAAAGTGAGAAACTTTGCTATCAATAGTGGTTAGTAAATAACCGACTGAAACCACTCCGATAATCTCACCACGATCATTTATAATCGGTGTTTTTCCGCGTACAGAGTGACCTAATGAACCTTTGGCGTATGAGATATAGGATTCGCCTAACTCTAGCGCTTGCTGGTTATCTCCCCCCTGCATCGGCTTTCCTATCCGCTCTTTAATCGGATGAGCGATTCGTATACCTTCTTTGTTCCCCACAACAATAAAAGCCGCACCAATGGATGAGCGTAATCGTTCTATTTTTTCTTCGATTAACAAGGGAGCATTTTTCTCAATGGCCATCATCACTAATGGTGACTGAGCGAGAAATCGAGCAACGCCTAACGCTTTATCTCCGCTGTCTTGTGATTCCCAGTGCTTGATATATAAGAACGCACACACAGACAAAATTAAAAGCTTACCTACGCCAGAAATGGTCATTACTGTTAATAATCGACGTCTAAAATTCAAATCACGCCAAGACATTCATTTTTCCTTGTTAATCTTGCCTTAACAAAGAGTATCACAAGCCATTAACCTATTCTTAAACCTTGTTCATACTCTTGATCACACCTTATAAATATTTTCATCAATTCCATCGTAAAGTTAGGGAATTAATTCAGTATCACCCCACTTATGTGGTATAAAAAGCGCGCTTCTTTTCAGCATTTTTAACTCTTTCCCAAAAGGTTTCCGTTACTATGAAAAGCGATATTGAGATCTGTCAAACTGCGACACTTATCAGAATGAAAACGATTGCGTCAAACTTAGGACTGCATGATGATGACATTACGCCACAAGGTCGCTATAAAGCAAAAGTCAATATTGACGCCTTAAAACACCTTGAAAACAAACCAAATGGTAAGTTAATTTTAGTCAGTGCTATCACGCCAACGCCCCTTGGTGAAGGTAAAACAGTGACGACCATTGGCCTAGCTCAAGGCCTAGCAAAATTAGGCGAATCCGTCAGTGCCTGCATTCGTCAACCTTCAATGGGACCTGTGTTTGGGGTAAAAGGCGGGGCTGCAGGTGGTGGTTATAGCCAAGTCGCTCCAATGGAAGAACTAAACCTTCATTTAACAGGCGATATTCATGCTATTACCGCGGCACATAACTTGGCCTCAGCAGCCATTGATGCTCGTATTTATCATGAGCAACGTCTAGGCTACGAACTGTTTTCTGAAAAGAACGACCTTCCCGCATTGCGAATTGATCCTGAACGAGTCGTTTGGAAACGAGTAATGGATCATAACGATCGCGCCCTTCGCATGGTCACTATTGGCAATAATGAAGAGGGAAAAACTATTAACGGCTATCAACGTGAAGATGGTTTTGATATTACCGCCGCTTCTGAATTGATGGCTATTCTGGCACTGGCGAGCGATCTTCAAGATTTACGTCAACGTATTGGTCGCATTGTTGTTGCTTATAATCTTGATGGCGAGCCCGTAACCACTGAAGATCTGCAAGTTGCTGGCGCAATGACGGTAACAATGAAATTTGCTATCAACCCAACCTTAATGCAAACGCTAGAAGGCGTACCGACTTTTGTTCACTCAGGTCCTTTTGCCAATATTGCTCATGGTAACTCTTCTATTATTGCCGACAATATCGCATTAAAACTGACTGATTATACGGTAACAGAAGGCGGTTTTGGTTCAGATATGGGATTAGAAAAAGCCTGCAATATTAAAGCGCCATTAGCAGGTAAAGCACCTGATTGTGCAGTGCTTGTTGCAACACTTCGAGGCATTAAAGCAAACTCTGGTTTATTTCCATTATCTCCAGGTCAAGCCTTACCTAAAGCCCTATTCACTCCAAACCAAGAAGCATTAAATGCAGGTTTAGATAATTTACAATGGCATATTAATAACTGTGCTAAATATGGTTTACCTGTTGTTGTAGCGATTAACCGTTTCCCTGAAGATACTCAAGAAGAGTTGGATTTCTTACAACAGTGGATTGCTGCATTGTCATCAGAAACCAATGTCGATGTTTCTATTAGTGAAGCTTTCGTTAAAGGTGGTGAAGGCGCAAAAGAGTTAGCTTCAAAAGTGATTGCTGCTTGTAAAAAAACAACTCAATTCATACCGCTATACACCAGTGACATGAGCTTATTTGATAAATTAAATGCAGTCGCAATTAAGGGTTACGGTGCTGAGCGTATTGAGCTATCAGAAAAAGCGCAGCAACAACTAGAACAGTTTGAGAAGTTAGGTTACCAATCTTTATCTGTGTGTATGGCAAAGACACCAGCTTCTATTTCAACAGATGGCAATATCAAAGGTGCACCAACAGATTTCATTGTTCCTATTCGTGAATTGAAACTGTGTGCTGGTGCCGGCTTTATTTATGCACTGTGTGGCAATGTCATGACGATGCCGGGTTTACCAGAAAAGCCAGCATTTATGAATTTAGACATTGATACAGATGGAAACATAACTGGACTTAGCTAAGATCACATAACTTAATATAGATCATATTCTATGTGCTACATTTACTGTTAATCTAGCTTCAACTTTTTATACAAATTTACTTATAATTTTTGAGGTTATCCTGATGGATATGACAAATGCTCAACGCTTAATTCTTTCTAACCAGTATTATTTGATGTCACAGATGGATCCTGCAAATGCAGAAAAATACCAACGCCAACAACTGATTGTTGAACGTGGTTATGAACTACAAATCCGTGAATTAGATAAAGACTTTGGTTGCATTACAGAAGCAGAATGTCGTGAGATCATCGACTTCATGGAGATGTACCATGCAATGCAAGAATCTTACAATATGTTAGTTCCTGAATGCCAAGCAAAAGTAGACGCTCGTCGTCTTCAGTTTTTAGGCTTTGATATTGCAACAGAAGCGCAGCAAGTGAACTACGTTCGTTTCCTAACAACTTCTGAAGGTTTATACCCTCAGTTTGATAAAGCGGATCACCACTTCAATAGCCAAATGACAATGACTGATAAATATCGTCGTATGCTAACAACATGGCGCAACTGCCCACGTCAATACCACTTATGTTCAACAGAGATGGCGCAAATCTTTAACGCTTAATTTCTATATAGCTAAGCGCTAAACATAAGTAACCAATTAAAATCCTCGCTCTGGCGGGGATTTTTTATGCCTGTGTTTTATTACTATATAAACAAAAAAATCCCCACTGACGGATCAGTGAGGATTTAGCTTTCTAACTTGATTAACGCTAGCAGTCCACCCTTATAGGATTTGCATGATTAATCATGGTTTAGAAACAGAGATTACCAGCTGTAAGAAGCACCAACTACGAATGCGTTGTTGTAGTTGTCAGCTTGGTTACGGTACTCAACGTATGGTTGAACACCTTCTGATTTATTCCAAGTAGCACGAAGCTCGTGGTCCATAGCGCTATCGCGTGAATCACCATTATGAGCATCACCAGCAAGTACGTATACGTTGTTGTAGCTTAATGTCACTGCCGCGTCTGTCAGTGTATAAGCAATACGGTTATCAAAACGTACATCCATGTCATTAGCATTTTTATCAGCAGCATCAATGTGAGCACGAGTACGGTTAGAGATAGAAATACCGTTATCGAAGTTGTAACCAATTTTCACTAGTGGACGGTATTGTACTTCTTTACCGTTAGCCATTAGGTGGTGGTAACCTACCGCCATCCATAAATTTTCGTTAATAGCGAATGATTGCTCTGCACCTAATGTTACGTATGCTGGAGAGTTTGACTTAACGCCATCATCGTTTGCTTTTAAAGAACCTAGTTGAATACCATCAAACTCGGTTAATAGCGTTAAACCACCGAATGAATTATCAAACGTATGACCCGCTTCTAGCGTAGATGTCATACCAGAACCATGTAGGTTGCTATCGTGTGCTTGTACGTTACCAGTTACATAAGTTGAGTCAGCCATTGCTGCACCAGAAAGAAGAATTGCTGGAACGATAAGTGCTAGTGTTGATTTTTTCATGTGATATACCCTATATATTTAAACTGTTTGGCTTGGTTCTTCTATTGAGACCATCAATATATAAAGACCAAACTCTCAAAATTTTGTAATCCGTTAATGTTTCTCTAAATCCGTTGAGATGAATCATGCCCTATTAATTCGCTCTGAAAAATTAATCCAATTCATAGTTTGACCAACTTCAAAAACAGCCTGTATGAAAATATATAAAGCAAATAAAAACAATAAGATAGGCACTAATTATCATTTTATAATTTAGGTTTTATGTTATTTATTAATGGTGAGATCACATTTTTCACAGCGATAATTAACAATTAACGTGATCACGGTCTCTCTGTTTTGAGAACAAAAAAGGTCTTGTTAGCTTCTATTAGGGGCTGTATTTGAAGTGAGTCACATTATTAATTTTGAGACTAAAATTAAATAGCAGCAGAGATTTTTTATTAGTGGGTCTTTTTATTCTAGAAATGAAGAAGTACACTGCAGCCCTAATCTAATTTCAGGTCTGGTTATGTCTTATCAATGCCCTTTATGCCAATGCGAGTTGCATCTTACTAGCAACCAATATCGTTGTGAAAACAACCATCAGTTTGATAACGCAAAAGAAGGTTATGTAAACCTCATGCCAGCTCATCATAAGCGTTCTAAAAACCCTGGTGACAATAAAGAGATGATGCAAGCTAGACGCGCTTTTCTAGAGGCTGGGCATTATCAACCGATGCAACAACAGGTAGCTAGCTTATGTCAGCAATATATAACGGATGATTCAGCCAACCTACTTGATATTGGTTGTGGTGAAGGTTATTACACCTCAAAAATTGCAGAGCAACTTGATGGTAAAGATGCGAACGTCTTTGGCCTCGATATTTCAAAAGTTGCTATTAAATATGCTGCAAAACGTTATCTAAATTGCCAATTTAGCGTCGCTTCAAGCCACCGCTTGCCTTTCTCTGATCTAAGTTTAGATGGCATTGTACGTATCTATGCACCATGCAAAGCACAAGAGTTGCACCGTACAATTAAAGATAACGGATACCTAATTACCGTAACGCCAGCAAGTCATCATTTATATGAATTGCGTGAAGGGGTTTATGGTGATGTTCGCCTACATGATGAAGAAGCAGAAGATATTAGTGGATTTGATCTTATTGAAGAGAAAAAATTAACTTACGATATGCACCTAAATGGTCTAGAAGCCCTGCATTTATTGGATATGACGCCGTTTGCATGGAAAGCGACAGCAGAATTTAAAGCCGAATTGGAAGAGAAAACTGCATTTGATTGTAAAGCGGACTTTATGATTAGAGTTTATAAAAAATAAACATTGAGTCTCAAAAATAAGATGCCAAATAACTATTTAATTAATAAAAGTTATTTGGCATTTTTATATCTACAACCAATAACTCTTCCATTTTTCTCTCATTTTTAATCCATTCCTGCCTACAATATAAAAACGCAGCGTAAAAACTGATCTAAATCAAAATATATCGATAGGCACCATTTTATCGAACTCCGAGAGAACAACAAGGAGAAGTATTGTTTGGTCTGATACTTACATATTAATCAATATGGATGAATCTTATGAAGTGTTTACTTATTTGTATGTTGCTGCTTATTTCTAGCCATAGTTTCGCTAAACTAGATAATATTTACCTCTCATCTGGAGTCGAGAAATCATCATTAGCATTAAGCGGGGCTGAAATTGATTTAGAAAATGGGTTATTTGTAAAGATCGGTTACCCGTTTGTATTAGCGCCAGATTATAATCTTGTTGTTGAGTTTGAGTATAGCCAGATAGGAAGCTATGAACATCATTTAACTGATAATGTTGGTTATGATAATGTAGAAATAGAGGCTAGCTCTGTAGGTATGAATTTAAAATATCAATCTTATCTTTTTGATTCTGATTTCTATTTAGCAAGTATTCTTGGAGTTCATCAATATTCTTTAGATTTAATGGTAGATAGCTTATCGCAAACGAATGCAAACGGAACAACCTTACAAACTACCATCTCTGGTGAAAAATCAATAAAAGAAGTCGGACTATCTTATGGCGTGGAAATTGGATACTCACTGCCATATTCATTAAATATAGCAGCAAGTTATACTATGGGAAGAGTGATTTCTGATGGTGTCGCTATCGACCTTTTATCAAGCCAACTAATCTTGAGCTACATCTTTTAAAGGTGGCTGATGATCCGCCCTCAACTCTTTATCTTTCAACAAAGATTGCTTTAAAAGTGCAGAATACAATGGCTGACCACCAAGTGCTTGAGCAATAAAAGTGGCTCCTAGCGTGGTCACAAGTAGAGGCAGTATCAGCTGGTAATTATTCGTCATTTCTACAACAAGAATTACCCCTGTAACAGGCGCTCGAACCGTTGCTGCAAATAACGCACCCATTCCCGCAATAGCATAGACCCCAGGCTCTGAAACCCATTCAGGGAACCAAGCAGCCATTACCACACCAAAAGACAAACCAAGTAATGTTCCCAACGCTAACATTGGTGCAAAAATACCACCCGGAGCACCCGATGAAAAACAAGCAACTGTTACAATAACACGCAGTACAAAGAATCCAACCATGATCATCCAAGCCATTGGGCTATAGAACATCTCTGTAATAATTTCCATACCACTGCCAGAGAGCTTTGGTGCGATTAGCTGTAATAAAGCAAATGTCCCACCAAATGCAGCACCCAATAAAACAAGACGTGACAATCTATTTTGGTGGAACTTTTTAACTTTACTGGTCCCTTTTAAAATCCACTTATTAAAATTAACACCAATAATGCCAAATATAATACCTAAAATAGCGAATAAGAGCAGAGATCGAAGTGGTGGAACCTCAAAGCTTGGGATCGTCAAAAATGCTTCTTGGCCATGTAAAGAGCGCATTACAATAGTTGCAACTGCCGTTGCTAAGGTGACACATTTAATTGAAGTAATGTTATATCGAAACTGGGGACGCATTTCTTCAATAACAAACAAGATACCCGCTAAAGGCGCATTAAATGCAGCGGCTAAACCTGCCGCAGCACCAGCTGCTGTTAATATATGAGAAGAGTGACTAAAGCGTTTACCTTTAGATGCGATCATTCGTCCAACCGCACCACCAATTTGAATCGATGGTCCTTCACGGCCAAGCACCATTCCAGAACCAATGGTTAACGTGCCTGCAATAAATTTGATCGGTAATACACGAGCCCAACGAATATCATGAGTACCATCTAATGCCCCTTCAATATGAGGGATCCCACTGCCTGCCGCTTCCGGTGCAAATTTAAAGGTAAGCCAAAAACCAAAAGCCGCCATTGCTGCACCCGCAAGTACCGCCGCAACAGGAGCTAAGTATTCAGAATAAGGAAGAGAGTCAACAAAATGAAGACGTTGCTCTGTAATTAATCGAATTGATGCTTCAAATAAAGCAACGACAGAGCCAGCAATACCACCAACAAGGGCTGATAAGAAAAGCAGTGCATAGTAATCAGTTTGTGTAGTTAAGAATTTAGGGGTTGTGCGATGCTTTAACATCCCACCTTGAAAGAAACGAAAATTGGGTGATTTTGGCATTTATCGTATCAACTTAGCACTAAAGAGCATTATGAACGTTATAGAATAGAGATCACAAATAATTATACGCTCTGCACCTAAATAGACCCTAACCATTTGTAAAAACTTAGATTGATTAAATGACCAAGATCGAACTTTGATATAAATCAACAAAATATAAGGATACAAAAAAAGCTCATTTCATGATGAAGTGAGCTTTAAAATACATAAATGTTATTTACATTTAATATAAACGGCTACCGTCAGGTCGAGAACGCAGTAAGTTTAATACCCACATATATTGCTCTGGACGCTCTGTCACTAACTGCTCAATTGCAATATTCATTGCACGTGCATCGGTTTCTTCATCGCCAGATGGAAAATCAGCAATCGCAGGTAGAGTGATAATTTCAAACTGCCCTGTTTCTGCATTATAAGATGGCAACATTGGTACCACTTTCGCCTTCGATAAGCGAGCCAATTTACCAAAGCCTTTTAATGTTGCTTTTTGAGTCGCAAAGAAAGGCACGAACACACTGTTTTGCGGTCCATGATCTTCATCTGGTAAGTAATAAGCCAAGTAACCTTCTCTAATCGCCTTGATTAATGGTTTTATACCAGCACTACGAGCATAAATTTTACCCCCATACTGCATACGCTGAACATGCATTAACCAATCAGTAATAGGGTTCTTTTGTGGCTTCATCATGGTTGTCACATGATAACCGCGAGACGCGAGTAGAATAGCAGGGAAATCAATCGCCCACGCATGTGGAGCAAGAATAATAATATTCTCTTTTTGCTCTAAAAGCGGAAACAAGTTTTCTCCACCAACAAAAATACCTCTATTCTCGTTATGCTTACGACTGCGAATAATTAACTCAGAGAACCCAAGCATAACTTGAGCGCCTGTAATATAGGTATCTTCTAGTAACTTTTGTTGCTCTTGCTCTGACTTCTCAGGAAAACAAGTCGCAATATTTAACTTAGCACGTTTAATCCCACCACTTGGCTTCTTAAGTACCAATTTAACAATCTTTGCAGCTAATTTGTCACGTAATCGAAAAGGAACAAACGCCAAAATAACAGCGAAACCAACCCCTAACCATGTAGGCCAGTATCTAGGATGTAGAAACGCCCACTGAAATGTTGGGTTATATGCATTTTTATCGACTTTTTCACTCATGAATAGATTCACTTATTCTTTATTATGAACTGTTTATGATATAACAAAGCATTGCTGATAGAAACCAAGGAAATTCGAATGGCTTTTCAATTACACTCTCGTCTACAACAAGATTGCATTATTTTAGGTAATCTTCCTTTATGCCAAATTTTAATGATTAAAGAAGATATTGGTCCTTGGTTAATTTTAGTTCCTCGTATTGAGAATTTAAAAGAAATTCACCACATGACAACAGAGCAACAAATTCAGTTTATTCAAGAGTCGAGCGCCGTTGCACAGTTATTAGAAGATAACTTTACGCCAGATAAAATTAATATCGGCGCGCTTGGTAATTTGGTTCCTCAACTGCACATCCATCACATCGCACGCTTTACCACTGATTGTGCTTGGCCAGGACCGGTATGGGGCAACACTAATGGAATAATCAGAGAGCAATCAGCTCAAACAACATTAGTTTATCAATTGCGCGATAAGCTTGATGCGATCTCTGGTTTTAAACGTTAATTTGTTGGTTAATTAAAACAATAGACATAAAAAAGGCAGCTCTTATTCAAGCTGCCTTTCTATAACTCTACATTCAGTACATCTATCGGTTATGCGTTTTGAAGCTCATCCCATAGATCAGCAACAATAATGCGATCAGCAGGTGCTAATTCTGATTTTGCAGCATCAAGACTGTCATTGATGTGTGCTTTTAATACTTCGATATCACTTACACCTTGCTCTTCACATTTAGCTACAGACAGTGAAATATGACCACGTAAATAGCCACCAGCAAATAACTCATCATCCGATGCTGTTTCGATACGAGCATCAATCAGTTCAAGCATTTTTTCTTCAAATTCAATGATCATCTTTTTCCTATTGGACAATAAATTGTTCTTTAGTTAGTGGGGTGACTTGATAAAACTCACGCAACGCATTAGATAGCGCCTCTACACGCGGAGGTAATCCATTATCTAAAATCCCCATCACTTCATTATGTACTTTAGCCATGAATGCTAAACGATCTGGTTCAAAATCGCCATTTAAGTTGTCACAACTGACGTTAAATTTTAACCCCGCACTTAATGAAAGGATCCACTCATACGCTTGAGGTCTAATTTCAACTTTCTCAAACTCAGATTGAACTTGCTCTGTTCTGCCATCCGGTTCATACCAATAGCCAAAATCTTCCAATAAACGACGTTCAGGACCAGCAACACACCAATGAGCAATTTCGTGCATACCTGATTGATAAAAACCACGAGCAAAAACAATTCTATGGTAATCAAACTCACTATCTGCAGGTAAATAAATCGGTTCATCGCCCCCTAATACGAGTTTCGTATTAAAAGACTCTAAGAAAGTAGCGTTAAAAATAGAAATTAAATCGGAGTATTGATGAGACATACGAAAAGCTTAGCTATAATAAAGAAGGTAACATTCTACCTTAAGCATAAACAAAGACCTATCTAGATAAATAATTTTTATCCTCTGTTTCAAAATTATTCATTATCTGTAAAAAGAGTGTCCTGATACTCTCAATAATTATCATTTCCCTTTTGATTGGAGTTTCACCTCCCGTGAATGACATCACTTTACAACTGGCTCAATTACTTGATTTAGGGCCTTTTTCTTGGACTGCTATTTCAGCTTGTGCTTTTAACGGTTTATTAATTGGTGTTGAAAGACAAACTCGAGGAAAACCAGTAGGAATAAGGACCTCTATTTTAATCATCTCAGGCACTTATTTCTTCTTAGCAATGGCCATGTCTTTATCTGTTAATTCCCTTGACCATGCTCGAGTTCTTGGGCAAATAATTACTGGTATTGGTTTTCTTGGCGCTGGTGTAATGATGACTCTAGATGGAAAAATCCACGGCGTTACCTCTGCCGCCATTATTTGGGTTTTAGCCGCATTAGGTATGATGATAGCACTGGGGTACATTCAACAATCAATCATCATTACTTTACTCGCTCTATTTGTTTTATTAGGCATTGATAAGCTTGAAAATACCTTTAAAAGTCTCCGTCGAGGTGTGCATCAAAAATTCCTTAATATAAGAACACATAAACCAAGATCTCAAAGCCTCGATAAAACGCATAAATAAAACTAATCTGAAAAATGTCGGAATAGTTTTTTTCATTCGTCATTATAGGTTTAATTTCATAAAATCCCTGCCTTATTATTTCGCCAACATAACACGGTATGGTATTAGTAAATGTTATTAACAATTCTTTATATTATAGGGATCACCGCTGAAGCCATGACTGGCGCATTGGCGGCAGGCAAGAAAAAAATGGATTGGTTTGGCGTCATGCTAGTAGCAAGTGCTACCGCTATTGGTGGTGGTACTGTGCGTGATATTTTATTGGGTCACTACCCTGTTGGCTGGGTAAAGAATCCTCACTTTCTTGTAATTACTTGTATTGCAGGCGTATTAACCACATGGATTGGCCCATGGGTTGCTAAAAACCACCGTTTCTTTGTGGTATTAGATGCTATTGGCCTTATTGTATTTAGTATTATTGGCTCACAAGTGGCGCTAGATATGGGCCTGCATCCATTAATATGTGTGGTAGCAGCCATTGTTACCGGTGTCTTTGGTGGGTTATTACGAGATCTATTCTGTCGTCAAATGCCAATGGTATTACATAACGAACTCTACGCATCGATTTCACTACTTTCATCAGTCTTATACATTAGTTTGTTGCACTTCGGCGTAGATGAATTAATAACAACGGTTGTAACTATCACGATTGGTTTTTCTGCGCGTATGGCGGCGGTAAAATTTGGTTGGTGTTTACCTGTTTTTCATTTAGATATTACCGAAGATCAGCCAGAAAGCGTTAAGAAGTGATGAACGTTAAAGAGACTAGGGACGAGATCTTAGGGGCTAGGAAGAGCTAAATATCAAATACAAACAGAAAGAGCCAGATCGAATGTAACTTCAATCTGGCTCTTTTTATTTATGTCTATTAATAGTAGAGGATGGTTCTTCCGCTCTTAACTCGTCCCTAAAAACTAGTCCCTATCTCCTACCACTAAATCTTAGGCGTTTCTGTTTGTACACCGAAGTTCTGACCACGGTGACGAACTAGATGATCCATAACCACAATCGCTAACATCGCTTCAGCAATCGGAACCGCACGGATACCAACACAAGGATCATGACGTCCTTTCGTAATTAACTCTGTTTTTTCACCGCTACGAGTAATCGTTTCACCCGGAACTGTAATACTAGAAGTAGGTTTTAACGCAATGTGAGCCACAATATCTTGGCCAGATGAAATACCACCTAAAATGCCACCCGCATGGTTTGAACTAAAACCTTCAGGTGTTAATGGATCACGATGCTCTGAACCACGTTGTTGAACCACTTCAAAGCCATCACCAATCTCAACACCTTTAACCGCGTTAATTCCCATTAAAGCGTGGGCAACATCTGCATCTAAACGATCAAAAACAGGTTCACCTAAACCAACCGGTACACCTTGTGCAACGACGGTAATTTTAGCACCAATAGAGTCACCCTCTTTCTTTAACTTACGAATAAGCTCATCAAAGGCGTCAACTTTACTCGCATCAGGGCAGAAAAAGGCGTTGTTTTCAATTTCATTCCAATCAACAGAATCAATGGCAACATCGCCCATTTGTGATAAATAAGCGCGGATCTCAATACCAAATTCTTGCTTTAAGTATTTCTTTGCTACAGCACCTGCCGCCACACGCATCGCTGTTTCACGAGCTGATGAGCGACCGCCACCACGATAATCGCGTTGTCCATATTTCTGATGGTAAGTGTAATCTGCATGTCCCGGACGGAACTTATCTTTAATTTCTGAATAGTCTTTAGAACGTTGGTCAGTATTTTCAATCAATAAACCAATTGAAGTACCTGTTGTTTGACCTTCAAATACGCCCGATAGAATTTTTACTTCATCGGCTTCACGTCGTTGAGTAGTGTATTTTGATGTACCCGGTTTACGACGGTCTAAATCAATTTGTAGATCCGCTTCGCTCAATTCCAAACCTGGAGGACAGCCATCCACTATACAGCCTAAAGCTAAGCCATGACTTTCACCAAACGTTGTTACTCGAAAATGTTGTCCAATAGAGTTTCCAGCCATTACTTCCTCTGTAAATAAATTGATTCGCCACTATTAACTGACTAATAATCAGTTTTCAATAAAACCATATTGTCTTGAATCTCAGTAAGAGTAAAGCCCCTAGCAATGCTTTCTCTCTAAATTAGTGGATGCACCTTTTTCTTACTCCTAATTTTCTTTGCCATAATTATGGTTTTAAAAAATAAAAGCGGCAATTTGTGACCTCGATCCAAAAAGTAATTTTAATTGATAAGACTCTCAATTTGAGGAATATCCCTTTACTGACATCGATGCTACAACGTATAATTAACACTTGATTCATTAATGAGCCAAAAACTTAAAATAAACACAAAGATGTTGATAAAACAAGCAATTCATGGATGAAGTTTTTAACGAAAGGATAGCAAAAAATAATTGGCATCATTCCTGCTAATTACTTAATACCATTAACGATTAAGAGAAGAAAATGAAACTACTTCGTCTAGTAAAAAAAGCATTGCGTAAAAATAATATCAGCGAAAAGCAACAAACTCTTCGTAATCGTCTTGATTTTGCTATGTCACAAAGTAAAAACGCATAAAAAAGCCCAATGCGAACATTAGGCTTTTTATCATGATTTAAGTATTTCTAACTTAATCGCGGTAAAGAGAAAACTCTTCAGCACAGTCAAGAAGCTGTTGTTTAGTTAACATGAATACACCATGTCCACCTTCAGCAAACTCAATCCATGTAAATGGAATTTCTGGGTACTGATCCATCATATGAACCATAGAGTTACCCACTTCACAGATCAAGAAACCGTCATCAGTTAAGTAATCTGGTGCATTCGCTAGAATACGACGAACTAATTTAAGACCATCAGTACCTGCTGCTAAACCTAATTCAGGCTCGTGCTCAAACTCATCAGGTAAGCTGTTCATGTCTTCTTCATCCACATACGGTGGGTTTGAAACAATGAAGTTATACTGATCTTTTGGAATGTCTCGTAATAGATCAGAACGCATTGGGAACACTTGTTGCTCCATGCCGTGATCTTGAACGTTTTGCTCTGCAACCATTAGTGCGTCAGTTGAAATATCAATCGCATCTACTTCTGCATCTGAGAATGCATGAGCACACGCGATAGCGATACAACCACTACCCGTACAAAGATCCATAATGCGAGTTGGTTCTTCTTTCAACCATGGTTCAAATTGTGCTTCAATCAATTCAGCAATTGGTGAACGAGGTACAAGTACACGCTCATCAACAAAGAACTCAAGGCCACAGAACCACGCTTTATTAGTTAAATAAGCTGTTGGAATGCGCTCGTTAATACGGCGAACAACACGCTCAACAATACGTAAACGCTCTGTTGATGTTAAACGAGATTCACGTACATGAGCAGGAACATCAATAGGTAGATATAACGTAGGAAGTACGAGTTGAACCGCTTCATCCCATGCGTTATCTGTACCATGGCCATAAAAAAGACCTGCTGCATTAAAGCGGCTTACTGTCCAACGCAACATATCCTGTAACGTATGAAGCTCAGAAACGGCCTCTTCTACAAAAATCTTATCCAAAATTGCCCCCAAAACAAGTTATAATACTGCTGTTAATTATTGGAATTTAAAAATGAGCAAAAACGACCACCTATCAGATGACGAACTTTCGCTGTTCCGTGAAGCAGTACAAGGCTCTAAAAAGTTGCAACAGGATACCATAATCCATCAACCGAGTAAGAACTTTAGCGAACAACAAAAGCAAAGAAAATCGTTAAAAGAAGGGAAAAATGAAGAGTTTTTCTTTTCTGATGAATTTGTGCCGCTTTTAGACGAAGAAGGCCCAGTTCGCTACGCTAGAGATGGCGTATCAAAATACGAAGTAAAACGCCTAAGACGTGGTGTTTATGTGCCAGATGTCTTTCTAGATATGCATGGTATGAAGCAAGATGAAGCCAAACGAGAGTTAGGTTCAATGATTGCTTATTGCCTTAAAGAAAATGTTTCTTGTGCTAGTGTAATGCACGGGATTGGTAAACATATCTTAAAGAAAAAAGTGCCTTTATGGCTTGCTCAACATCCTGATGTAATGGCTTTTCATCAAGCGCCTTTAGAGTTTGGTGGTGCCGGAGCAATTTTAGTCTTACTCTCAATCCCAGACAGATAGATACAAAAAAGATCCCGAAAAGCATCATAATAGCCGATGCAAAGGGATCTTTTTTAGGGTACTTAGCTATTGTTTTATGGCTGTTGCAACCATAACAGTTCACTTTTCCCTGTAGTGTGAGAATACTCAACACAAGATATCGCTGATGTAGGAAACATTGGTGGCATGATCCCAGGAACAAAATCCGCCGTTAAATATCCAACAAGAGGCAAATGAGAAACAATTAAGATATTCTCAATCTCTGCAACACTACCTAACGCTTTCACGTATTCCACCACATCATCAGAATCACCGTATGGCGTGATCTCATCAGAGGTTTCAACTTTCGCATCCACCACATTCAAAATAGGCTTAATCGTTTGCCAAGTTTGCTGAGCACGAATGTACGGACTCACTAATACATAATCGAACGTGACATTATGTGTTTTCATTAACCAATGCGCTATTTTCGCAGATTGGCTCTCACCGTGTGACGTTAAATTGCGTTCTTCATCAGAAGGGGCGTACGCTTCTGCTTCGCCGTGACGCATTATGAATACTTTCATTTATTCATTCTCAAATCATTACTAACCTCACAATAGTAGCAAGCAAAACTAAAAAGAGGAAAGAGAGAGTTTGCTAGTCTGTGGTATCAGCGCCATAATTGTTCAAATAAATAGAATAATAACGTTGGTTTTCGCCTTCAAACAGGAGCACCCTGTGCATATCAGCCCTAATGATAAAAAACATTATCGTTTCATTGAACTCGATAACAAGCTGTCCGTACTACTTATTCAAGATGATGCAGCCCCTCGCTCTTCCGCTGCACTTTCTGTCAATGTTGGTCATTTTGATGATCCTGAACATCGCCCAGGTCTTGCCCATTTTTTAGAACACATGCTGTTTCTTGGCACTGAAAAATACCCAAAGGTCGGTGACTTTCACGCCTTCATCAATCAACAAGGCGGCTCAAATAACGCATGGACCGGCACTGAGAACACAACGTTCTTCTTTGAAATAGCTCACAATGCCTTTGAAGAAGGGTTGGATCGCTTTGGGCAATTCTTTTATGCCTCTCTGTTTAATGAAGAAGCGGTAGACAAAGAGCGTCAAGCCGTCGATTCTGAATACAAATTAAAACTGAAAGACGATGTACGCCGAATTTATCAAGTTCATAAAGAAACCATCAACCAAGCGCATCCGTTTTCCAAGTTCTCCGTCGGCAGTATTGATACTTTAGCAGATACCGAGACCTCTTCGATTCGTGATGAAATGCTGGCCTTTTATCAACAACACTACTCTGCTGATTTAATGACAGCGGTGGTCCTTGGTAATCGCCCACTATGTGAACTAGAGCTATTAGCAACCCAATCTTTCGCCTCGATCCCAAACCAAAATCTTGGTCATAAAGCCATTGATGTTCCTTATGTCACCGAAAAAGAACAAGGTTGCTGGATTAATATCGAGCCACTTAAAGAAGTGCGTAAACTGAGTCTTGCTTTTCACTTACCAAATCAAGACCATTCCTATAAAACCAAACCATTGAACTACATTGGTCATCTTCTTGGTTATGAAGGTGATGGAAGCCTAATGCTGTATTTAAAAAAATTAGGTTACATCAATTCATTAACCGCAGGTGGTGGTGTCAGTGGCAGTAATTTCAGAGAGTTCACTCTATCTTATAACCTGACAGAAAAAGGGCTTTCTCACACTGATGAGATAATTAAAACCACGTTTCAATACATTGAATTAATTAAACAGCAAGGGTTTGATGAGTGGCGTTACAGCGAGAAAAAAGCGGTTTTAGAATCGGCTTTTCAGTTTCAAGAAAAGAGTAAGCCTCTTGATTTAGTTAGCCATTTGGTGATGAACTTACAGCGTTATCATGCCGAAGATGTCATGTACGCTGATTACATGATGGAAGGCTACCATGAGCAACAGATTAAAGAGTTACTGAGCTTATTTACTCCAGAAAAAATGCGCATTACTTTGGTTGCTCAAGATCTAGAATATGATCGTAAGGATAAATGGTATCAAACGCCTTACTCTGTCTCCCCTATTAGCCAAGAGCAACTTCTTGCTTGGCGTGTCAAAGAGTTACATCCAGAGTTACATCTACCAGAGCAAAACCCGTATATTTGTTACGATCTTGAGCCGCAGCAACTCGAAGAAATAACAGAATATCCAACCTTAATCGAAGACTTACCCGGTTTTCGTTTATGGCATAAACAAGAGGACGAATTTCGAGTACCAAAAGGCATGGTCTATATTGCTATCGACAGCCCTCACTCAATTTCTGACCCAAGAAAAATTGTAAAAACTCGCTTATGTGTCGAGATGCTGATGGATGCGTTAAGTGAACAGACTTACCAAGCTGAAATTGCAGGCATGGGCTACAACCTCTATTGTCATCAAGGTGGTGTAACACTCACCTTATCTGGTTTTAGTCAAAAGCAACCATTACTGCTTGATGTGATTTTAGAGCGCTTTACCACTCGTGAGTTTAGTGTTGAACGTTTTAAATTCATTAAAGATCAGTTAATCCGTCATTGGAGTAACGCATCAAAAGAACGTCCAATATCACAGCTATTTAATGCGTTATCTGGGATCTTACAACCAAATAACCCTCCATACCCTGTGCTTCTTGAAGCATTAGAAAGTATTGAAGCGGATGATCTTCCTAATTTTGTTCAAGCGATGTTTGCTGAATTACACGTAGAGATGTTTGTTTATGGCGATTGGTCAAAACAACAGGCATTTGATTTAGGTGATTCGCTTCAAAATGCCCTAAGAATGCAAAACCAAACTTACGAAGAGTCTTTCCGTCCTCTTATCATGTTAGGTAATTCTGGCACATTCCAACGTGAATTATTTTGTGATCATTCTGATTCTGCACTCTTGGTTTACTATCAATCAGAACAAGAAGATCCACGAAGTTTTGCGCTGTATACCTTAGCAAATCATTTAATGTCGGCTTCTTTCTTCCATGAGATAAGAACCAAACAGCAATTGGGCTATATGGTCGGGACTGGTAATTTACCGCTAAATAAACATCCAGGATTGATCTTGTATGTTCAATCACCAATGGCACCACCAGCGCTATTATTGGATTCGATTGATGAATTTTTAAATGCCTTTTATATGGTGTTATTAGAGTTAAATGAAGAGCAATGGCAAAGCAGTAAACAAGGCTTAATTGACCAAATATCAGATCCAGACACCAACCTGCGTGGACGCGCACAACGTTTGTGGGCTTGTATTGGTAATAAAGATTTAAATTTTGATCACAAAGAACGAGTGACAGAAAATCTAGAAAGCTTAACTCGTACTGAAATGCTGCGCTTTGTAGTAGGTATTTTAAAACCAAGAACGGCGAATCGTTTGATCATGCATTGCCAAGGCACAGAGCACGAACAATATGATCGTCTAGATGTGGGTCTTGAGATTGATTCTATTGATGAGTTTCAACTTAGAGCCAAAGATATCACCCTTGGGTAAGCTTTAATAATCTCGACTTTATTAAGTAAAAAAAGCCATCATACTCCTTCGACTATGATGGCTTTGTACTATTGATGACTTACTCTCGGTTAATAAGAACTACCAACTTCTTACTGAGAAAAACGATCGCCATATTTCTCAGCGTATTGTTTCATCAATGCGGCTAATTTCTCTTCACCAAGGCTTTCCATATAAGTAAATGGACCGCCTAAGAAAGGAGGGAAACCAATCCCAAAAATAGCGCCAATATCCCCATCTCTTTCTGAGCGAATAATACCTTCATCCAAACAACGTTTTGCTTCAGATAACATAGGTAATACGCAACGCATCGCTATTTCATCTTTAGTTAGTTGCGATTGAGGTTTTATCTTTAGTAACGAATAGACCTCTTGATCTGGCTCTTTCTTCTTACCTTTATAGACATAAAATCCGCGTTTGGTTTTCTTACCTAAACGCTTATCATCAATTAAGGTTTGGAACACATCAGGACTGCGGAATCTATCACCCAGTTCAGCTTCTAATATAGGCATGATCTTCGCGCCAATATCCACACCAACTTCGTCTAATAATGAAATTGGCCCAACAGGGAAACCAAAGTCGAGTAAAGCTTCATCAATCACTTCTATCGGTTCGCCAGCTAATAGTAATCTTGCCGCTTCATTCATGTAAGGCGCTAAAATTCGGTTTACATAAAAGCCTGCACAATCTTTAACCACTATCGGCGTTTTACCTTGTTGCTTCGCTAAAGAGACCACGGTAGAAATCGTTTCATCACTGGTGGTTTCATGAGGGATCACTTCGACCAACGGCATTTTTTCTACCGGGCTAAAATAGTGCAAGCCGATAATGTTTTCAGGCTTTTGAGCTCCTTCCGCTATTTGGCCTATTGGCAGTGAAGAGGTATTCGTAGCGAAAATAACGTCCTCTTTTCCTTGCTCTTGTACTGCTTTCACCATCTCTTGTTTTAAAGTGAGATCTTCAAAGACAGCCTCAACCACCACATCTAATTTTTTAAACCCACTAAAATCCGTCACGCCCGTTAATTGCAGCATCTGTTGCTGTAATTTGGCTTTACTGATTATTCGACGTTTTCTTAATTTATCTAGACGCTGATAATGGTATTGGTAAGCGTTTAGTAACCCATCGTTACTAATGTCTTTTATCGTGACGTTCTTTTTAGCTTTAGCAATAGAGACATGAGCAATGCCGCCCCCCATTAATCCACCACCTAATACACCAACTCGATGAATAACCTTAGGTTCAGCATCACTGCCTTTCTCTTTCTTCATCTCTGTCATTGCAAAAAATAATGAACGCAGTGCGGCGGATTCTTCTGTCATGGTAAGTTTGCCGAACTGCTCGGCTTCTCGCTGTAATCCTTTTTTAATCCCTTTATCTAAACCGTGTTCAATGCTATCTAAAATCGCGGCAATGGCCGGATAGTTACCACGAGCTTTTTTCTGAGCTTGTTTCTCTGCCTGAGAAAAAATCACATTACGGCCAATAGGGTTTCTTGATATCGCCCACTCTTTCGCGGCTAATTTTGTTTTTGATTTTTTCTTTAGTGCAAATTCAGCAGCCGTTCGAGATAAAATAGTTTGTGGTACTGACGCATTAACAACGCCTAGTTTTAGCGCTTTTTTAGGTCTTAATTGCTTACCAGTCAAAATAATATCTAAGCTTGCAAGCAAACCGATTAATCGAGGCAATCGCTGTGTTCCACCAGAACCTGGAAGCAAGCCTAATTGCACTTCAGGTAAACCTAATTTTGTTTTATTGTCATCACTACAGATACGATAATCACACGCCAACGCCAACTCTAATCCGCCACCTAAGCAAGGACCGTGAATTGCGGCAACCGTGGAAAATGGCAGATCTTCAATGCGTTGGAACAGTTGCTGACCTTTTTCAGCCAATGCTTGTGCCTCTGCTGCACTTTGGCAATCCGCTATCATGCTAATGTCGGCACCCGCAATAAAGTTATCGGCTTTACCAGATTGGATTACTAAGCCTTTAATGCTTGAATGCTGTGCTTCAATGTCATTTAGGACTTGAGTAACCTGCTCTGCAAACGCCGCTTTTAAGGTGTTCATTTTTTCGTTAGGTACATCAATCGTCAGCCAAGCAATGTTTGCATCATCTTTATACCAAGTAAATGCACTGGTGTTTTCTACTGCTTCAATACGATTATTATTAATTTCTTCCGTCATTATTCTGCCTCCAAGACCATTGCTGCACCTAATCCACCGGCGGCACATGCGGTATTTAATCCAAAACCACCACCGCGGCGTTTTAATTCTCGCAGCGTTTGAATGATCATTCTTGCTCCAGTAGCTGCAAAAGGATGCCCATAAGCCAGTGAACCACCAAGCACATTGAATTTATCCATGTCTATTTCGCCAATGGCTTTATCTCGCCCTAAACATTCTTTGGCAAATTTATCAGACGCAAACATTTTTACGTTAGACAAGGTTTGAGCTGCAAAAGCTTCGTGCATATCAATAAGCGTTAAATCTGATAAAGAGATACCAGCTTTATCTAGTGCCATTGGTGTGGCATAAGATGGCCCCATTAGCATATCGTTATGTACATCGATCGCGCTAAAGGCAAAAGAGCGAATATACCCTAATGGTTCATAACCTAATTCTTTGGCACGTTTTTCACTCATCAATAAGATCGCAGCTCCCCCATCGGTTAATGGCGTACTATTGGCTGCGGTCACTGAGCCATATTTACGATCAAACGCAGGTCGAAGCTTGGCATAACTAGCAAGCTCAGAGTCATAACGAATATTGTTATCTTGCGCTATCCACGTTTTATACGGTTCTGGAAATGCAGTCATGACTTCATCTTGTATCAGCCCGTCTTGCCACGCTTTAGCGGCTAACGAGTGTGAACGGTGCGCTAATGCATCTTGTTCTTCACGCGTAATGCCGTGACTTTTTGCCATTTGCTCTGCGGTTTGTCCCATTGAAATCCCTGTTGAGTATTCCGCTACAGCAGGAGGAACAGGGGCAATGTCTTTCATTGATAAGGTACGAAGAAGAGAAAGTTTTTGACTCATGGTTTTGGTTTTACTGAGGGCAAGCAGAGTTGCTGCCATTTTTTTTGATACCCCAATAGGCAAAACAGAAGATGAATCAGCCCCGCCAGCAATACCGATATCAATGGTTCCTGCCATGATACTTTCAACCACGTTTGCCGTTGTTTGAAAACTGGTCGCACAGGCACGAGTCACACTGTAGGCATCAGTTCCGATGTTCATTCCTGTTCCCAATACAATCTCACGTGCAATGTTTGGCGCTTCTGGCATTTGTACCACTTGCCCAAAGACAACTTGGTCAATCAACTTAGGATCGATATCTGTTTTATCCATTAGGGCTTTCACTGCAAGCTTACCGAGGTCTACCGCAGGCGTAGAAATAAAAGCGGTTGATTGCTTTGCAAATGGGGTTCGAATGCCTGAAACAACCGCAATACGATCACCTTGTCGTGTCGTTAGTGGCTGATAGGTCTTTGAAAATTTGGCGTTTGACATTGCATCTCCTTGCATAATATCAACCTAAATTAGTGGTCTGACCTCAAATTGTAACTAATTTGTTAATTTTGAAAAGTGCGTTATAGTAGAAATGTGAGCGGCGGATTATTAATCACTAAAATAGGATATTAGGAAGATTAGTGTGATAGTGCGTGGAAGCGGTCAAAATGTCATCAACTGACAATTTTGATAAAAAAAAACCACATCAATCGATGTGGTCAGAATAAAAAACAATTAACGATATAGCCAATTGTAAAATCAGTTTCACCTGATAAGGAGAAAGTAAAGTCAGCCTTCAAAAGGAAATGTTATCTTGCTCAACGGGTTGATTGCTCAACCAGATAACGAGAGCAACTATAACGTGTCTCAGAATTCATTTATTGAAATAGATCAATTTTATGTTCTTTTCCTACTTTAAGATAAAATCTATCAATTGAGCCAAATTCAATTACCATAAAAATACCTGTCACTACCAATTAACATACCCCTTAAAAAACTTCGAAAAATAATGAACTTATCTACAATTTAGCCCACTCAAGCGCCTCATATAGAGCACAAGCTCTAATATTCACTCAACTTTAAAAATTAACCATAAAAATCAAACGTTTAAAACGAAGCCCAACACAGTAAAATAACCACAAAACTAGAGCTTTAACTCTAGTTAGTTAATTCAGGATGATATTTACGCGCAAATCACGACCAGATCACGAATTTTAATGATTTTTTAGAAGTGGTCGGATTTGTCGTCTATGCTCTGATCGTTATTATCTCGTCATCGAGATTTCAGTCTCAACTAAAATAAATCTTTTCAGTCGTAAAATTGAAAGGAAATAACAATATATGGAATATAATAATTATGAATAAGAAGCGCTTGTTTACCAAAACACTTCTAGCTGCAACCATTACTCTTGCAACGCAACAAGCTACTGCTGCAGGTTTCCAACTAAACGCACAATCAGCAACAGGCCTAGGCCGCGCATTTGCTGGTGACGCAGTAATCGCTGATAACGCATCAGTAATGTCACGTAACGCCGCCGCTATGGCCCTTTTCGATTCATCACAGTTCTCGACTGGCGTTAACTACATCAAAACAGATATTGATGTGACTGATATTGAATATGCAGGACAAAGCCTAGATAGCGAAAATAATAGTAGTGGTACTCCTGTACCAAATATCTACTACGTTCATCGTTTAAATGATCAATGGGCATTTGGTGCTGGTATTTATTCAAACTTTGGAACAACGAACAACTTCGATGATAGCTTCGGTGCTACAAATGGTGCAAGCATCTATGGCGGTACAACTGAAATCAAGAGCATTAACTATGCATTAACTGTATCTTACCGTATCAATGAACAATTTAGCATCGGTGGTGGTTTAGATATCGTTCAAGGTACAGGTACGCTAAAAAGAGAATCAGCCCTTGTACCTGGAAAAACAGCTTTAGATGTAGAAGCTGATGGTGTTGGGCTTGGCTGGAACCTTGGTGCTGTTTATGAGTTAGATGAACGTAACCGTTTTGGTTTCTCATACCACTACAGCCCAGAAATTGAAGCCGAAGGAGATATGTATTATTTACCAGCGGCAGCAACAACAGGAAGCCCTGATATAAGTAACCAAAAACTATTAATGCCATTACCAAGCATGGCTGAGTTTTCTGGTTACCACGAAATCAAAGACACTAAGTTCGCAGTTCACTACTCTGTACAATGGATTGGTTGGAGCTCATTTGATGAATTAAATACATCAGGTGGTGAAACTTTAAATGAATATAATTGGCAAGATGGCATGCACTATGCGATTGGTGGTACTTACTTCCTAAATGATGCATGGACACTACGCGCAGGTTATATGTACGATACTTCAGCACAAGATCAAGATACATCAATCTCTGTACCTGATTCAGATCGCCAATGGTTCTCGGGTGGTTTCAGCTATCACTTTCAGAAAAAACACACGGTTGATTTTGGCTTCACTTATCTATTAGGTAAAGATGTTACTGTATCTGAAACAAACGCTGCTGCCGCACCTTTAACAGCAACAACACACGCAGACGCAATTCTTGCCGGTGTTCAGTACAGCTACAGCTTCTAAGATTTATTCTTAAAAGTGTAAATTCAAAAGGTCAGCATACGCTGGCCTTTTTTGATCGTCACTTACACAAAAATAATATTATACAAACTAGAAACGATACGCTGCGCTAACTAGAACGCTTCGCTCTATAAGAGCCCCCCTCTAACTCCCCTTTCTATTTACTTTATCGATCTCAATTATTCATCAACAAAGGGAAGAACAGTATTGTGATCGCGGTGGTTACAACAAATGATGGGCAGTCCCCTCCCCTGAAACCTGCAAGCGAAGCGATCTGAACCCTGCTCTTCCTAACCCCTAAAAACTAGTCCCTACCTCCACCAAAATTTCAGCGTACACATATACCCTCAACCACCAATTCAAACCTACACCTGTACGCCCAAGTAACACATCCGACCAGATAAATACAGAAAAAATCACTATTTTTGAAGTTTTTTACAAAAAAAAGCCCTTAAAACACGAATAAATCAATTTTTTGTTTGAAGTTTTTACTCTAAAACGTATTATCCACTCCTACTTATTACCACCAATTTCAGCGTACACTTGTACCAATATGGAAAATTAAATGAACAATAATAAAAACCGCCTATCTCTTGCTATCGCACTTGGTCTATTAGGCTCAGTAGCAAGCACAAATTCTATGGCAGCAGGCTTCCAATTGGCAGAGTATTCAGCAACAGGTTTAGGCCGTGCATACGCAGGTGAAGCAGCTATCGCTGATGGCGCTGACACACAATGGCGTAACGTGGCAATGCTAACGTACTTAGAAGGCACTCAAGTTTCTGTTGGTGGTATTTATGTAAACCCAAATATTGATGTTGAGGGTTCAACTGATGGCTCTGCATCTCCAATTCCAAGTACTCCAGATACAACAACTAAGTCTGAAGATTTTGCTCATGATGCAATTATTCCTAACTTATATGTATCACACCGTGTAAACCAACAGTTAGCAATTGGTTTTGCTGTTGGTACTAACTACGGTATGGAAACTGATTTAGGAACTGACTTTACAGCTACTAACTTTGGCAATGAAGCAAGCGTTATTACTAAAGAAATCAACGTAAACATGGCTTATCAAATTAACCAACAATTCAGTGTTGGTGGTGGTGTTCGTTACGTAATTGCTGAAGGTAGTTTTGGGGCTGTTGCTCCAAATCAAACAGGTCCATTAGCTGGCACAACTCTAAAATATATGGAAGGTACTGATGAAGCTTGGGGTTGGCAAGTAGGTACAGCTTGGCAAATTAACGATTCCAACCGCATTGGTTTTAGCTATAAATCTGAAGTGGCTTTAAATTTAGAAGGTAAAGCAAATGGGTTTGCATTTAATCCAGGAGCACCTAACGCTAAATATAATGGCTCAATGGAACTTGCGTTACCAGCTACAGCTGAGTTAGCTAGTTATCACCAATTAAATGATAAAGTAGCAATTCATGCTAGCTTTAACTGGACAGATTGGAGCAGCTTTGAGAAATTAGAAGCTCATATTCCAGCTCTTACTCCTCCAACTCAAGAAATAAAACAAGAAAACTGGGAAGACAACTACCGTCTAGCTCTGGGTGGTACTTATTCTCTGAATCAAAAAGTAACTCTACGTACTGGTGTTGCTTACGATACATCAGCAGTAAGTGAAGAGCACCGCACTGCAACGATCCCTGAAACTGACCGCTTATGGTTAAGCATGGGTGCAGGTTACGCATGGTCTGATAACCTAACATTAGATGCTGGCTTTACGTACATTTTCGCAAAAGATGCAAAAATGCATGAAGATGACGCAGCTTCACTACCTGCAGGTGGCGATTTCACTGGCGAAACAACAGGTAACGTATGGTTAGTCGGCGTTCAAGCAAACTACCGCTTCTAATCAACACTGACTGAATAAACAAAATTGCATTAGGCCTCTTTATTGAGGCCTTTTTTATTTATAACTGTATCTAACATTCAAAAACTAGACCTTGCCGATATAAATCATCACGCTACACTCAACTTGTAACCTCTTTACATTCCATTATTTGGAGTCATTTTCTATGTCTTTCATCAATACATTTAAACAACAGCCAGTATTATTGTTGCTTACACTTATCTATAGTGCCGTCTTTTTATTCGCAGGCTTTGATCCGGTTTCTCGTGCCGTTTGGTTTGCAGAAATTCTTCCTGCGCTACTAATTTTAGTCGGTATCTTTTTCATGGCATCACGCTTTGAGTTCAGTACTACGGCATTAGTTTTAATGTTTGTCTGGCTTATCTTACATACCATTGGATCTAAATATACCTTTGCTGATGTGCCTTTTGATTGGTTTAATAATTTAATCGGTTCTGAGCGCAATAACTTTGATCGCGTCGCTCATTTCTCTATTGGCTTTTATGCTTACCCTATTGCGGAATATCTAATTAAAACCAAGAAATGCTCTGCACCACTCGCGATGACATTTGGTTTGTTTACCTTAATGAGTGTAGCTGCAGGTTATGAGATTATTGAATGGTGGTATGCGGCAGTTGCCGGTGGTGAAGAAGGGATTGCCTTTTTAGGATCACAAGGGGATATTTGGGATGCGCAGAAAGATATGCTGTGTGATACCGCAGGGGCATTAAGTGCTTTATTATTAATGCTAATCCAACGTAAAAGTGACTAATTTCAGGTTTCAGGTTTCAGGTTTCAGGTTTCAGGTTTCAGGAGAAAGTGACTCCTGAAACCTGAGATGCTATTACCAATTCTTATTCGTCTATCTCATCGAGATAATCATCAAGATCGTCTTCTGCATCTAAGTCTACTTCTGGTTCAACTTCAGCTTTAAAGTCTTGACGTTGTAAATACACATCACGCGTTAATACGTATGGATCGGGTGATGCTTCTAACATCGGTTCTTGAGAAATCAATTGAACGCGAGATTCCATGCCCTCTAAGCCCCACTTCCCTAGGCCTTGCCAGAAGTTTAGGTAAGAGAGCGGCATGTACAGCCCATCAACAAAGTCCCCTGCTTCACGCAGCGTCCAAGGCCCATAACCCGGTAGCATGAAATAAGGACCATTACCTACGCCATAATGACCAAGTGCATCACCAAAAGATTTACTGTCTGGTTTATTAATCTCGGCAGCACTCGCAATATCAATTAAGCCAACTAAACCAAGCGTGGTGTTTAACCAGAATCGATTGAAATGCACCATAGCAACACTGCCATTCCCCATGATTAAATTGTTAATCATGCTCGAAGGCTCATCTAAATTGGCTAAGAAGTTAGCTATCCCCATACGAACTGGGGTCGGAGTATAGTCAACATAAGTAACAGAGACAGGACGCACTAAATAGGGGTCTAAAATATCATAATTTAGATCCCACATGACACGGTTAAACCCCTCTAGCGGATCACCACTATGAGAGTCATCGTATTCAACCTCTACGACTTCTGTTGTTTCTAACTCTTCATTATCTTGTTCTGGGGTTTGCGAACACCCAACAATTAAGAACAATAACGAACAAGATATCCATACTCTTTTAAACACAATACACCTTCGCCTAACTTTATTAATATTATTATAGTTTATTCAAAAAAAACGGGCAGAAGCTCAATGCTCCTGCCCGTCATAGTATGACAGTTGTTAATAGATATTAGTATTGCTTATCAATCTCAAGCGATACATTTTCACCTAATGTGCTGACTGTACTTTCACCGTACCAATCGCCTTCTTTAGTCGATACGTTACCATCTTGGTCGATACGAGCTCGAACAATAAAGTTTGGCATATCAGACAGTTTACGCTGCTCAATCATATTGTTGTCATCTGACATCATGATCTTCAACGGGAAACGGCTAAGTGGTATACGAGCCGCAGCAACTGGCATTGCAGAACCATCAGCAGGATGGATCGATACAATCACAACACCTTGCGAAGGTAGCGTTACATTGCTGCCTAAATTAACAGTAATAGGTACTTGCTTACCTATGCTCGCTTCAGGGTTCATCTTAGATTGAGCACGCTCAATACTACGAGTCAACATTTCATAACGAGAGTCATCAGGACCAATCAGCATTTGCATTGCTTTCCATGCTGATACTGCACCTTTATAATCTTGACGCTCAAACGAGCTGAACGCTAATAACGATAAGGCACGTAAGTTTGTCGAGTCACTACGAAGTACTTGCTTAAGCATTTTCTTAGCTTGATCCGCTTTAGCATCATCACCCGAAAGCATTAACGCTTGAGCATAACCCAATTTAATCTCAACATTTGTTGGCTCTAGTGCATACGCTTTTTTCATCGCACCTACCGACGTATCGATATCACGATTCGACATACCGATACGACCTAATAGGAACCAACCCATCGCGTCTTTTGGTTCATTATGTAATTTAGTACGTAATGCCAATGTTAGGTTTGTCATTTCTGAATCACTAAGAGAAACACCTTCAGGATTCATTAATTGCTTAGATAGTTCAGGTAAGCGTGCACTTACTTCTTGCCACTTTTCAATTTTATCGATATTGCCAAACTTAAAGTACAAGCCATAAGAAATTACGATAAAGATAATGATCGAAGGCAAAATAAATAATCGTGCATTCAAGTTATCTTGCTCAGTTTTTTCTTTTGCTGGAATGTCATCTAACAAAGATTGCTTTAGCTCTGTGATTAACTCATCTTGGTTATTCACAAGGCCTTCGGCATCTTCTTCTTTCAATTCAGCTAAGCGATCTTTATAGAAGGCTTTATTCAATTCATCTCGGCGGGCTTCATCATCTTGGTCTTTTGCTTTCCATAAAGGAAGAATGATAAATACCACACCAACAAAAATTAGGGCTAAGGTCGAAATCCAAAACAAAGTCATTTGTTTACCTTCCCATCTTCATTTTTATTCTCATCTAATAGTGCGTTCAAACGTTCTTCATGTTCGTTATCCCACTCTTCTGAATTATCTTCTGCTACTACTTTTGATTTACGGCTACGAAGCACAATAAAACCAAAACCAAACACAAGCACACCTAATGGCCCTAACCATAGGATCAGCGTACCTGCTGTTAGTGGCGGATCGTACGTTACAAAATTACCGTAGCGATCGATCATGTAATCCACAATTTCTTGATCTGATTTACCTGCTTTGGTCATTTCATACACTTTATGGCGCATGTCTTGAGCAAGCTCAGCACTTGAATCAGCAATATTGTTGTTCTGACACTTAGGGCAACGCAGGGTTTGGCCTAGTTCTTTAAATTGCTGCTCTTGTTCTGGTGAATCAAACTTATACAGATCAATAGTTGCGTAACTTGCTTGCACCGCAAAGAAACTCAATGCGATAGCAACAAAGCTACGAAGTCCCCATTTACGTAAGCGACTATTCATTATTTAGCCTCCGCAACAAGCTGCTCATACATTGGCTTTAATACTTCATTCCAATTACGATCATTGACATCACCAACGTGACGGTAACGAACGATACCATTGCTGTCGATTAAGAAGGTTTCAGGTGCGCCGTACACACCTAAATCCATGCCTAGCATGCCATCACCATCAAACAGAGTAATCAAGTAAGGGTTACCAAGCTCTCTTAGCCATTGGATTGCCCCTGCACGATCATCTTTATAGTTCATACCAATAATTTTAACGCCTTGAGTTGCAAGGGTATTTAGGTATTTGTGTTCAGCATAACAAGTTGGACACCATGTCGCCCATACGTTAAGCAATAAAGGCTCACCTTTAAAAATGCTTTGGTCGTACAGTTTGCCTTCTTCTGCTAAATCTTCTAAACGAAACTCTGGTACGTGCTTACCAACTAATACTGACTCTAGCTTAGTTGGATCATCACCATTTGAGTTACGAGTTAACTGAGTAGCGAACACGGCAACTAAAATTAAAAACAGAGCTAATGGTGCAAATAAAAACTTCTTATTCATAATTTAAGCTTCCTGTTTTTTATCTATTTTACGGAAACGGTAGCGCTTATCAGATAATGCTAATATGCCACCAATTGCCATAAATAATGTACCAGCCCAGATCCAACGCACGAATGGTTTGTAGTAGATACGTACAGCCCATGAACGGTTGTCATCTAAACGCTCACCCATTGCAATGTATAAATCACGAGTAAAGCCACGATCAATCGCTGCCTCAGTCATCATTGAACCTGCAGTTTCATAAAAACGTTTTTCAGCATGAAGCGTATTAATCGCTTTACCATCAAGAGTGATATCAAAATCAGCGGTATAACCATCATAGTTAGGACCATCTGTATCACGCACACCAGCAAAGTAGAACTGATATCCGTTCATTTCAATATGCTCACCTGGTGCTAAACGTACATCTTTTTCGATGCTGTAGTTTTGTACCATGGCAATACCGATAATACTCACAGCTAGGCCAATGTGTGCAAACATCATTGCCCAGTGACTACGACCAAGTTTAGTTAGACCTACCGCAAAAGTATGACGGTGAGTAGCACGTTCATGCAATTCAAAGCCGTGTAAGATCACTATCCAAAGAGACATCATCCAGCCAAGGTATGGCATGAATTGGAATCTATCAGCAAAGATAACCATAAAGACGGCAGCTAGTGGGATCGTAATCGCACCAGTAATCACCATGCGTTTTGCTAAGTGACTTAAGTTGTCACGCTTCCAACGGATCAGAGGACCAATACCCATTAAGAAAGCAAATGGGATCATTAACCATGCAAATAACATATCAAAGAATGGCGCACCGATAGAAACCGAACCCAGACCTAATTGTTTATGTACTAATGGTAATAAGGTACCGACAAGAACGACAACTAATGCCGTCATTAATAGAATATTGTTAGCTAATAATGCATTTTCACGAGAGAACAGTGAGAAATTACCACGAACTCGTACTGATGCGCCTCTTAATGCAAACAGCAGTAATGAACCACCGATCACCATGACGAGGAAACCAAGAATGAACATGCCACGAGAAGGATCAGACGCAAAGGCGTGAACTGATACTAAAATGCCAGAACGAACTAGGAACGTACCTAATAAACTTAATGAGAATGCTAAAATCGCCAGTAATACAGTCCACGCTTTAAACGTACCGCGTTTCTCTGTTACTGCTAGTGAGTGCATTAATGCGGTACCAGCAAGCCAAGGCATAAATGATGCGTTTTCTACTGGATCCCAGAACCACCAGCCACCCCAGCCAAGTTCATAATATGCCCACCATGAACCTAGAGAGATACCTACTGTTAGAAATGACCATGCAGCGATTGTCCAAGGACGAGACCAACGAGCCCAAGCCGTATCTAAACGACCTGCCATTAATGATGCGATAGCGAAAGAGAAAGCAACCGAGAAACCAACATAACCCATATATAGCATTGGTGGGTGAATGATTAGACCCGGATCTTGTAGTAACGGGTTTAAATCACGACCATCAATTGGGAAGAATGGTAGCGTACGCAAGAATGGATTTGATGTAAGAATAATGAACAGTAAGAAACCGACGTTAATCCACCCCATTACTGCTAAAACACGCGCAACCGATTCTTGTGGCATGCCACGGCTAAAGGTAGCAACAGCAACAGTCCAACCTGCTTGGATAAGAACCCAAAGCAATAAAGACCCTTCGTGAGCGCCCCAAACTGCCGTTAAACGGTAATACCAAGGAAGTAAACTGTTTGAGTTACTTGCGACGTATTGCAGTGTGAAATCATTAATGTAGAAAGCCCACATTAAAATACCGAATGATAAGCTTAGGAGTAAAAACATACCCCACGACAATGGCCTTGCACTTTGCATTAACGCTTTATTGCCACGGCTTGCGCCATATAAAGGCAATATACTCAATAGGATAGAAAGTCCTAAAGAAGCTATTAAGGCAAAATGACCGAGTTCTGCGATCATTGACCTGTTCCTTGTTTTTGTTGTTCAGTGTATTGAAGAGGTTCATGAGTCTTTTTCATTGCTTCTGCAATTTCAGGCGGCATGTATTCTTCATCATGCTTAGCCAGTACTTCATGAGCCTTAACTGTGGTTGCATCGACAAGAACACCTTGCGCTACAATGCCTTGTCCTTCACGGAATAAGTCAGGAAGAATACCGTTATAAGTAACCGTAACTTCTGGACCAATATCGGCAACTTTAAATGAAACTTCTAAAGATTCGCTATCACGCTTTACAGTGCCAGCGACAACCATGCCACCAATACGAAGACGTTGACCAACCTCAGGCTTAGTGCCATCAGGTTTACCGTTAACGAGTTCCGTTGGGGTATAGAATAAATCCATATTTTGATTCAATGCATAAATCATCAAGCCGACTGTTGCACTGACCCCAAAGAATAGAGCAAGGATCAATCCTAGGCGCTTTTTACGTCTTGGATTCATAATGTGTTCTCCATAGTTTTTGCTTTTTTAATTCGTTCTTCTCGTGCCATTTTTTGTTCAATCTCTTTTAGCAATTGACGACGTTTGCCTAAGCTAGAAAATAGAATCCAAAATAATGAAAGAAACGTGGCACCGAATGCGCCCCACACATAAGTGGCGTATCCACCCATGGCTAAAAAATCACTGAATGTATCAAAATGCATTACAATAATTCCTTTTTCTTAACTAACGCTCTAACCCAAGGACGGTGGCTCTCTTTTGCTAAAATTTCATTCCTAAAACGAATAAGAGTCACAGAACCAAAGAAAGTTGCAAAACCAATGATATTTAATAACAAAGGCCACAACATATCGGCAGAAATAGAAGGTTTATCAAACTTTGTGATGCTTGCACCTTGGTGAAGCGTATTCCACCACTCTACTGAGAAGTGAATAATTGGCAGGTTAATCACACCAACAATAGCCAGGATACCTGCTGCACGAGCTGCTGTGCGTTGATCATCAAATGCGTTATATAGTGCCATTACACCTAGGTATAAGAAAAGAAGAATAAGTTCAGATGTTAGACGTGCATCCCATACCCACCATGCGCCCCACATTGGTTTACCCCAAACGGCACCCGTTAATAAGGCAATAAATGTAAATACTGCACCAACAGGAGCCATTGCTGCAGCTGCCATGTCAGAAAGCTTTAACTGCCACACTAAACCAATAAATGCCGCTATCGCCATCGACATATAAGCGCCCATCGACAAAATAGCAGAAGGGACATGGATATAGATAATTCTAAAACTGTCGCCTTGCTGGTAATCAGAAGGGGCAAATGCAAGACCCCAAATCGTACCTACAGTTAAACTGAGAATAGAGATCACCGCAAACCATGGCAGCAGTGTTGTACTTAATTGATACGCTTTTTCTGGTTTAGCGTAAGGATGTAGCCATTTCCACATTGGTTTGTCTCACTTACTTAAATATTAAAATTATAATTATATTTACTGAACACTCACTCGCAGTGCCGAACTAATGGCAAATGGAGTCAATGTTGCGGAGCCCATTAAAAGAGCACCTAAAATCGCTAATTGGCCATTATAAGCCATACCTAAGCTTGCAGCATCAATTGCAGATGTCGCAAAAATTAGAACTGGAATATATAACGGAAGAATAAGAAGACTCAATAATACGCCTCCTTTTTGAAGACCAACCGTTAACGCTACCCCAACCGCACCAAGAAAGCTCAAGGTTGGTGTTCCTAGCAGCAATGTCAAAACAATGGCTAACCATGTATTAAAATCTAATGATAATAGAACCGCTAATAACGGGCTAATGATGATCAATGGCAGACCGGTTAATAACCAATGCGCGACCACTTTAGCTAGAACAAGTATAGATAATGGACTTGGCATTAGCATCATCTGCTCTAGGGATCCGTCTGCAAAGTCATCTCTAAAAAGGCGCTCTAAAGACAATAATGCCGATAACAAAGCAGCAACCCAAACAATACCCGCAGCAATACGCGCCAGTAAATTTGGCTCAGGCCCGATACTTAATGGAAATAGCGTGATCACGATAATAAAAAACCAAAGCGGATTAAGAATATCGGCTTTACGACGAAACGCGATTAATAACTCACGTCGGATAATGGTTGTCATTGAAGCAAACATCTATTCACCTAACCTGATTTTTTTAAGCTCATTACTGTCAGTAAACAGATCCTGATGCGTTGTCAGCAAGACGATCCCACCTTGTTTTGCATGGCTCATAAACAACTGTTCAAGTACTTTAACACCTTGTTTATCAATCGCGGTTAACGGTTCATCTAATACCCATAACTTATGGTTACTCAACCAAAGGCGAGCTAAAGCAACTCGACGCTGTTGACCTGCAGATAATTGCCCTGCAGCTACATCTTCTCGTCCTGCTAAACCCACACGAGCTAATGCATCCCAAATGGCTTCTTCGTTATAATTGCTGTGCATCGATTGATAAAATGCAAGGTTTTCAAATGCCGTTAATTCACGCTTAACACCAGTATGATGACCTAAGAAAAGTAAATCACTATGAAACTCTTCGCGATTTTTCTTTATCGATTCACCATTCCAATAAATATCGCCTTCATCCGCATAACCTAACCCTGCAATAATACGCAGTAATGTGGTTTTACCTGCGCCATTTTGCCCTTCTATCTGAATTAACTCACCATCAGAGATAGTAAAACTTAATTGTTCAAATAGAACGCGTTCATCTCGAATACAGGTAACGTTACGAATTTCTAGCATAAGTATCTATTGTTGAAAAATATTAGGGGCATTCTAGCACAGCAAAAACGGCGAAACTTAGATATAAAACAAATCTATTTAGATAGATAAGTAAATAAGTATGTCATTTAGTTTCAAATTCTTTAATCACGAAATCCACTAAGAATTCATAGAGTTATAACAACAGATAACCCCTACCACCTTGTGGGTATTTCTGATTTTTTATACCGAATTCTATAACGAAAAAAGCCCCTTATAAATAAGGAGCTTTAAAATTCATTGGCTATGAGACGCAGTTAGTCTTCGTCTTCGAACCGTAATGGTGGAATCGAGCCTTTACCACCAGCAATTTTAGCCTGTAAAGACATCATTAACTCAGCTTCTGCTTTTGGCAGCTCACATTCTTCCATTAGCTCGTTAATGCCCGCACCCAACTGAACCAACTTATTGGCTCTTGAATACAAACGACTGTCAGCATCTGTATTTTCAAGCTCGTTTAAGCGCTCATCAAAATGTTGACTCAATTGAGTAATATCCGCAACTTTCTGCCCCATATTGATCGAGGCTGTGCGAAATTCAACAAACTGCTTATTAAGCTTTTGCTGCTCATCTTGAAGTTGTTGATTCTGCTTTTGAGCGTGCGTTAATTGCGCTGCTAACTGTACATTCTTGCGATTTAAGATAACAAAAATTACAAGAACTAAAATTACAGCAGCCGCTGCTAATAGCTCTGAGAGCTGAGTTAAAATATCAACCATTATAGGCTTGCCATGTCATCCCATTCGTCTTCAGACAAAAGTTTGTTAAGGTCTACCAAGATAAGTAATTTGCCTTCACGGTTACTAACGCCCTGAATAAACTTAGAGCTTTCTTCCGTGCCAACACTTGGCGTCGTATCAATTTCTGATGAACGTAAGTATACAACTTCAGCTACGCTATCTACAAGGATACCAATAACCTGACGCTCAGATTCTATAACGATGATACGTGTATTATCTGTGATTTCACCTTGCATTAAGCCAAAGCGTGAACGAGTGTCAATCACGGTTACTACATTACCACGAAGGTTGATAATCCCTAGAACGTAGTCTGGCGCGCCTGGTACTGGTGCGATTTCTGTGTGACGTAATACTTCACGTACTTGCATTACATTGATGCCGTAAGTTTCTTCTTCTAGTTGAAACGTTACCCACTGTAATACTTCATCATTCACTTGATCCTTGCGGATCTCTACTTCATTAATCTGAGACATTCTATTTCCTCGTACTCTTAGAGTTATTTTTACTCTATTCCCTTAATGTCCAGACCGGCATTAAGCATCGTAATCATCGCCTCAACGTGAATTAAGGCACACATCTTCTCTTTTACCATTCCTGATAGCCATGGACGCTTTCCAGCGGTTTCTCGCCAACGAATTCGATCGCTCGTAAGGGTTTCAGTTCCGGCTAACGCATTACACGCTAATCCCCATTTGCTTTCTCCAAGCATAACAAGGTATTGGTAATCTTCTTTATAACTGTCATCTTTAATGCTTTGTGGCATGACCCACTTTGCTGTATCCAGCGCATCTATTTTTGTATCACGGTTATTTTGCAAACCAAGATACCAATCAGGACGACCAATTAAATGGTTTAATTCCGTTATCTGGTGAATACCGCCTAATTGTGCCAATGGAACCGCAAATGTCACGCCCATTACTTCAAAAAAGAGAACTTGAAATTCATCATCATGCTCTGAGTTTTCCCAATCTAGTCCGCTTAACGGCGGTGCTTTACCCGTTTGCGTTTCAAGTTGGATTTCAGTCTCATCACTGGTCTCTTTTTCATTATTCGGTATCACTTCTGAACTATCAGTATTGAGCTCAGATGGAGGAGTCACTGTTATTTTATCTGAGATATCCCACGCAGATAAATCGGGCTCTTCTTCTGGTTCTTCAGCAACTAACGCTTCAACAACCGTTTCGGTTTCAACGGTTGTCTGAATAACTGGTTCAACGTCAACAACAGCTTGCTCAGTTTCAATATTGTTTGATACTAAAGCATCAATTTCAATTTGAGCATCAAGTTGTGAGTTTTCTAGCTGACTCAATAAACGCTGAACATCTTCTAATTGAGGTAGCTCAAACGGATAGTCTTCAAAATCATCCGTTTTTGTTGAAAATTGTGGCTGATATTGTGGTTCTGGTGATGCCATTACCACTGACTCTGAATGCCAAGTAATTTCTAGCTCTGGCTCTGGCTCTGGCTCTGGCTCTGGCTCTGGCAGAACAGTGTTTACTGTTTCTGGAACCAGCTCAATGGTCTCTTCATCTAACAGTGATGAAAAGTAGTCATCAAGTGCTTCTTCACTGGTAAATGTTTTAAAATCAGCCATTAAGCTAATCTCTCCAAATAATTTAATAATGTTTTATAAGCAAAAACACCACGACTATTTGGCGAGACAAATGATGGCGGCATTCTTTTTAAACTGGCATCTCTAAACTTAGTATCAATCGGTACTGCTGATGCCCATACTTGATCTGAATACGTCGATTTCAGCTCCATTAATGTCTGTAATGACGCATTAGTTCGTTTATCGTACATGGTTGGAATAATGGTAACATCGAACAAAGACGGTTTATTTCTCTGCATGATGTTTAGTGTTCTCATCATTCTTTCTAGCCCTTTCATCGCTAGAAACTCAGTCTGTACTGGGATCAAAATACGCGTACTTGCCGCTAATGCATTAACCATCATTACTCCTAAAATAGGAGGGCAATCGATCAATACATAATCGTACTCATCTTCTAATGCTTTTAAGGCACGTTTAAGTACTAACCCCATGCCGTTACGGTTACCCATAACACGATCTAATGTTGCAAGAGACATATGTGCAGGGATGATATCTAACCCTGGAATGTCACTTTTTAAAACAAACGGCATAACGCTTGTTTTATTGATCGCTGGCAATTGAAACAACTCAAATAAGCTGCAAGGTAAATCGTCTGAATCATAACCTAAATACGTAGTTAACGAACCGTGAGGATCTGTATCTACCATAAGCACACGCTTACCACGCTGAGAAAGTAAACCAGCGAGGGTAATCGTTGTTGTTGTTTTACCAACACCACCTTTCTGGTTTGCTATGCTCCAGACAATCATTACTATTTCCTACTTTAATCCCACTTCAATGAGCATTCTTTCTGCTACACGTTCAAGTGGTAAACTTTCTGATGATAAGCCTGCTTTATCTATCGCTTGAGGCATACCATAAACAACACAACTTTGCTCATCTTGAGACCAGATAGTCGCACCTGCCGCTTTTAGCATTCGACAGGCTTCACGACCATCGGCACCCATTCCTGTCAGGATCATAGAAAGTACTTTATCGCCATACACTTTAGCAGCAGACCCAAAAGTAACATCCACGCAAGGCTTGTAGTTTATGCGTTCACCACCATCTAAGATCTTCAAACGAGAAGATCCTGGACGACCATCAACCATCATCTGCAAGCCACCGGGAGCAAGATAAGCACAACCAGGTTTAAGAACATCCCCATCTTGGGCTTCTTTCACTTGGATTTTACACAAGTTATTTAATCGTGCTGCAAAGGCCGCGGTAAAGGTTGCAGGCATATGCTGAACCAAAATAATCGGATGCGGATAATTAGCAGGAATAGCGGTTAGTATCTTTTGTAATGCAACAGGACCTCCCGTTGAAGTCCCGATAGCCGTTAATTGATACTTTTTGCCTGTCGCTTTAAAACGCTGACCTACAGGAGCTACTGGTGTATTTTTGACTGGCGCTGCTGATGTTAAAGCCGCAGAACGAGTCGTTGTTGCTCGTGTTGTTGGTGCTATTGCTGCTGTTGCTGTCTGCGATGCCAATAAAGGACGACGCATAAATGACTTTTTACGTGCAATTTCAGCAATACGTTTTTGCAATAAGCTTACTGCTTCGTCTCTATTGCGTGCTATATCTTCAAATTTCTTAGGTAAGAAATCCAAAGCTCCAGCATCTAAAGCATCAAGTGTTGCCTTAGCGCCATCATGAGTAAGAGAAGAAAACATCAACGTCGGCGTTGGACAGACCTTCATGATTTCTTTCACCGCAGAGATGCCATCCATTACCGGCATCTCAATATCCATGGTGATAACATCTGGCTTTAGTAATTTCGCTTTTTCTACCGCTTCTTTACCGTTAACCGCAACATCGATCACCTCAAGACGAGGATCGGCATTAATGATTTCACTAACTCTACGACGAAAAAAACTTGAATCATCAACAACTAATACTTTTATTGCCATGTTAATCCTTGTTCATTAACACATACGAACTGCGTAACGTTTTAGCAAATTTGGAACATCAAGGATCAATGCAATATGTCCATCAGATGTGATGGTCGCACCTGCCATTCCTGGCGTACCTTGCAGTAGTTCATCAAGAGGTTTAATGACCACTTCTTCTTGACCAATCAGCGTATCCACAACAAAACCAACTCGTTGTGCTCCTAATTGAATAATAACCACATGACCTAGTCCTTTACGTTCTGTTTGGCGAGAACCTTTAACTAACCAGTCTTGTAAGAAGAACAGTGGAATCGATTTTTCACGGACAATCGTCGTTAACTGACCATCAACCATGTTTGTTTTCGATAAATCAAGATGGAAAATTTCGTTTACACTAGCTAAAGGTAATGCGAATGGTTGATTCGCAACACCTACCATTAGAGTAGGAAGAATCGCTAGTGTTAGTGGCACTTTGATTACGATCTTTGTGCCTTCACCCATACTTGAATCAATATCAATAGAACCGTTTAGTTGGTTGATTGCAGTTTTAACTACATCCATGCCTACACCACGACCTGAGATATCTGAAATTTCAGTCTTAGTTGAGAAACCAGGAGCAAAAATTAAGTTATAACACTCTTTATTGGTTAATCGAGATGCTGCATCTGTATCCATTAAACCACGTGTTACGGCAATGCCACGAAGTTTATCCGCATCCATACCACCACCATCATCAATGATGCTTAATAGAATGTGATCACCTTCTTGAGAAGCAGATAAGATCACTTTACCGGTGCGATCTTTACCTGTTTTAGCTCGCACGTCTGGCATTTCAATACCATGGTCCACAGAGTTACGTACTAAGTGAATCAATGGATCAGCAAGCGCTTCAACCAAGTTTTTATCTAAATCTGTTTCTTCACCGCGCATTTCTAGCACGATGTCTTTTTTCAATGCTCGAGCTAAATCACGTACAACTCGAGGGAATCGACCAAATACTTTCTTAATTGGTTGCATACGTGTTTTCATTACTGCACCTTGTAGATCGGCAGTAACGACATCTAAATTTGAAACCGCTTTTGACATTTCTTCGTCATTGCTATTCAAACCTAAACTAACCAAACGGTTACGTACTAATACAAGCTCACCCACCATATTCATGATGTTATCTAGTGTAGATGTATCAACACGAACTGTACTCTCAGCCTGTGGCTTAGACTGTGGTTTAGCCGGCGCTTTAGCTACAGGCTTGACTTCAGGAGCTTGAGTTCTTGTTGCTACAGGAGCCGTTGTTCGTGTTGGCGCTTCTTGTGCGACAGAAGCTGGTGCTACCGAAGCCATTGCTGCCGCTGGTTTTACTGCTTGTTCAAGCTCTTCATCTGTTGGTCCCTTACCTGAACCATGTAGCTGATCTAACAGTTTTTCAAATTCATCATCGCTCATGAGATCTGAATCACCGGCTAACACTTCATCAACAGATTTTACATCTGCAGCTGGTGCTACTGGCGACTTACTTGGGCTTTGGCCTGAACCATGAAGCTCATCAAGTAAACGTTCAAATTCATCATCAGTAATATCGCCATCTGACATACTACTATTTGAGATTGATACCGTAGGTGCGGCTGGAGCTGGTGTTGCTACGACAGCTGATGGCGCAGTACCTTTTCCATGTAATTCGTCTAATAACTTTTCGAATTCGTCTTCAGTAATGTCATCCACGGAATCGTGCAAATTATTAGCTGGACTTTCAACAACCACATCTTCAACAACAGGAACTGCAATAGCTTCTTCAACGGCTAATGCCGCTTCATCTTCTGATGTAGGCTTACTTAGTCGATGTAACTCATCAAGAAGTCGCTGCTCTGCAGGTTGTAATGCTTCGCCATTCTGAACCGAAACAAACATAACATTAACGTTATCTAAGGTTTCAAGAATAGTATCCATTAACTCAGAAGTAACTTTACGCTTACCAGTTCTAAGAATATCGAACACATTTTCCGCACCATGACACGCATCAACTAACTCAGTTAATGAAAGAAAGCCTGCGCCGCCCTTTACTGTATGGAAACCACGAAAAATAGCATTTAATAGCTCAGAGTCATCAGGACGCTGCTCTAATTCAACTAATTGTTCAGAAAGAAGCTCAAGAATTTCTCCTGCTTCAATTAAGAAATCTTGCAGGATGTCTTCATCCATTTCAAAGCTCATAATATTCCTCTAAAATCCTAGACTGGCTAATAGGTCATCAACATCATCTTGTGACGCAACAGCATCTTCACGTTCATGCGGGTTTAAGATAGGGCCTTCGGCTTTAGAAGGTTTTTCTTTCCCTTCTTCCTTACCAAGCTGCTCTTCAACTTTAAATAAAGTCAAAATATCAACCAGTCGGTCTTCAACTTCTTGAACTAGCGTAATAACTCGTTTAATAATTTGTCCGGTAAGATCTTGAAAGTCTTGTGCCATTAAGATATTAGTCAATTCATTACGTAACTCTGAACTATTACCTTCAACTTGAGTCAATAATCCATCAATGTTGTGACATAAGGCTTTAAATTGAGCGAGCTCAATACGGCCTTTCATTAAACTGTTCCACTGTGGGCGAACCTGCAACAAGCCTTCATGCAACTCGTCAGCAATAGGTAATGAACGGTCCACAGCATCCATAGTTTTATTGGCGGCCATCTCCGTTTTATCAATCACATATTGCAAACGATCACGTGCATCAGGTATCTCATCATTCGCAATAGCAACCACACGATGATCAAGCTTAAAGTTCTTTAATGACTCATGAAGATCACGAGTTAAAGACCCTATCTCTTGCAACATTGGAGGTTCACTAGAAACGGCGAATGAAGCGACAAATTGATCCGCTTCTTCTTGCTTGCCTGCTTCTAATAAAGCAACAAGCTCTTTGGCATCAGTTAATGAAATCATCTTATTAGTTAATCCTTACCGAGCAACATTGACTTATAAACGTTCAAAAATCTTGTCTAATTTTTCTTTCAATGTTGCCGCTGTAAATGGTTTAACAATGTAGCCATTTACGCCAGCTTGAGCCGCTTCAATGATCTGTTCGCGTTTTGCTTCTGCTGTGATCATTAATACAGGTAAATGCTTTAATTCGTCATCGGCACGAATTGTTTTTAGCAAGTCGATCCCTTGCATCCCAGGCATGTTCCAATCTGTTACTACAAAATCGAAACCACCTTTTTTAAGCAGTGGTAATGCTGTTAAACCATCATCCGCTTCTTGAGTGTTATTAAAACCTAAGTCACGTAATAAGTTTTTTACAATACGGCGCATTGTTGAGAAATCGTCAACAATAAGGATCTTCATGTTTTTATTCAAAATCGCCTCCAGTGAGGGCAAAGTAACGGGATTTAATTATTCTACTGTCCAAGTTGATAACTTGGCCCGTAGTCGTTGCATTGATTGGCTATGTATTTGGCTAACACGAGATTCGCTTACACCAATAACGGCACCAATTTCTTTTAGGTTTAACTCTTCATCGTAGTAAAGAGATAAAACCAAAGCTTCTCTTTCTGGAAGTGTTTTAATCGCTTCCACAAGAGCCACTCTAAAGTGTTCGTCGGCAACACCTTGAAATGGAATATTATCGTCGGCTTGTTCTTCTGTTGTTATTACATCATCAGAAACACCTAAATCTTCCATGCCGACCAGTTTACCGCAATTTACATCATTAAGTATCTGATAATACTGATCTAAGGGTAATTCTAAATGCTCAGCTATCTCTTTATCGGTCGGTTCACGAGAAAGTTTAGCTTCAAGAGCTTTAATTGCTGCATTTACCATTCGACTATTTTTATGAACAGAGCGAGGAACCCAGTCTCCACGTCGAATTTCATCCAACATTGAGCCACGAATTCGGATACCGGCGTAAGTTTCAAAACTTGCGCCCTTACTGCCATCATAATTTTTCTGGGCTTCTAACAGACCGATCATGCCAGACTGAATAAGATCATCAACCAATACACTCGCAGGTAATCTGGCCATTAAATGATGGGCAATGCGTTTCACTAAATCAGAATATCTTTCTAAAAATGCTTTCTGACTGTTTACATTGCCTTTATGATCGTATGTTAAGCCATCAGACATAATCGTCCTCTACTTCACTTGATTTTTCATTTCGTAATAATTTCTCTACGAAAAACTCCAAATGGCCACTTGGAACCTTTGGTACTGGCCAAGTCACCACTTTATTTGCTAACGATTTCATCGCTAACGCTGCTGGAGAGCGAGGATAAGCATCTACAACAACTTTTTGTTTTCTAACAGATAAGCGTACTTTCTCATCCAAAGGAATACAAGCGACAAGTTCCATATTTGCAGACAAGAAGCGATCCGTAACTAAGGTTAACTTAGCAAACAATTCTCGACCTTCTCGATAGCTTCTTACCATATTCGAAACAATTTTAAAACGTTGAACATTATGTTCTCGGTTTAGCAATTTGATCAATGCATAAGCATCAGTAATAGATGTCGGCTCATCACAAACAACCACAAGTACATCTTGAGCTGCGCGTGAAAAACTTGTTACCATATCAGAGATACCAGCAGCCGTATCGATTAGTAATATATCAATTTCTTCTTCTAAACTACTAAAAGCACGAATAAGTCCTGCATGCTGCGCTGGTGTTAGCTCTGCCATCGATTTTGAACCTGAAGTAGCAGGAATTAATTTAACTCCGTATGGCCCTTCAACGATAATATCTTGTAAATCACATTCGCCATCAAGTACATGGCCTAGGTTTTTATGTGCTCGTACACCGAGCATAATATCAATATTTGCTAAACCAAGATCACCATCAAGTACCATCACTTTCTTTCCTTGCTGAGCAAGTGATAATGCTAAATTCAATGTTACGTTTGTTTTACCTACGCCGCCTTTACCACCCGTTACGGCAACCACTTTGGTCAACGTAGGTTTAGTCAATCGTCGTAATCCACTAGCCTGATCGTATATATTATTATCAATCATAAGTTGTCTGCCTCTGGCGTGTCACTATTCCAGAAATGAGGGTCCTTTTCCGTCGTCTTTTCTAGTAATTCATTTGCTTTTGCTACTAAGTATTTTGGTTGTGCAAGTACAATATCTTCCGGCACTCGTTGTCCATTAGCAATGTAGGCAATAGGCAATCCGTTTTCAATAGTTACACTAATCAGCTCACCTAAACTTAGTGATTCATCAATCTTACTTAAAATGCATCCCGATAATGGAATACGTTTAAAATGATCTATCGTTTCTTGTAAAACTCGTCGCTGCGCTGTCGCAGGCATAACTAAATAGCTGCTGATCTGTGAGCCACTGTGTTCCATTAAAGTATCTAACTGCTCAGTCAATCGAACATCTCGTTGACCCATTCCTGCTGTATCAACAAGAATTAGTCGGCGATTACGCAGTTGATATAATACTGCAGCTAATTCATCGGCATCTTTTGCGATACGTACTGGGCACCCCATAATACGACCATAAATAGCTAATTGCTCTTGAGCACCGATTCTGAAAGTATCTGTTGTAACTAGCGCAACTTGGTCTGAACCATATTCCATTGCAGCTCTTGCTGCTAGTTTTGCAATTGTCGTTGTTTTACCGACACCTGTTGGGCCTAATAACGCAACAATGCCTCCACGAGATAAGGTATCTACTTTAGAGGTTGGGATCTGCTCTGCAAGTAATTTAAGTAAAGCTGACCATGCATCTTTAGGGTCGGTATCTTCTGGAATATAGCACGCAAGCTGATCGGCTAGCTCTGCTGATAAACCCATTTTCTCTAAACGTTTAATTAGCATCGCACGCAATGGCTCACGTCTTTCAACTTCTTGCCACATTAAGCCTGAAACTTGATGCTCTAATAAACGACGAATAGACGACATTTCTGAACGCATGTTTTCTAAATCTTCATTAGAGTCATGCATAGAGCGTCGACCTTTCTCATAACGAGAAGGGTCTAATTTAGGTTGTGAGCGCGTGTTTTTTTGCCCCATTGGATCATCTGAAATAAGGTGCGCTAAATTTGGATTATTTTGAATCGCACGAGTCATTCCTGATGTATCTAATTTAGAAATTTGGGGCTTTGCTGATGAATAAGATTCTGTCGGTTTATTTTGAAATTTAGACTGACGCTTTAACAAAGCCGCTAAGCTGTCTTCTTCTCGCTCAGCATTTTTAGGCTCAGATACATTTGAGTCCGAATTAGACCCCGCATTTGAACCATATTGTTTGATCATATTTGCAAAACGACGTGTCATTGACCCTTTGCCAACACTCACTTTATCCTCTTCAATACGGCGAGGGGCTTGTGTTGATAACGATCCTTGCTCTACACTAGGATCAATCGCTGCAACGATCTCAATACCACCAGTTACTTTTTTATTTGACATAATGACAGCATCGACGCCAAGCTCTTCTTTTACTTGAACCAGAGCTGAACGCATGTCTTTTGCAAAAAATCGTTTAATTTTCAATATCGTATTCCTGCGCTAAATAAGTCGACACAATTAATTACCAACGGCTTGAACTATTCTTATTTGCTTCTCATCTGGAATTTCTTGATAAGAAAGAACTCGTAAATTAGGAATAGTATTTTTAACAAACTTGGCTAGCGTCGAACGTAACACCCCTGAAGTCAATAAGACCGCGGCTTCTCCTTTTAACTCTTGCTCTTGAGTCGCAAGTGTTAAAGAAGTTTGTAAACGCTCAGCTAATCCAGGCTCAATACCAGTGCTTTCACCGCCTGATGCCTGCATGGTTTGATGCAATATTTGTTCCAACTCAGGAATTAAGGTTATAACAGGCATTTCTGCCTCTATACCATTGATTTCTTGAACAATTAGTCGTTTCAATGAAATTCGAACTGCTGCCGTCAAAATGTCAGGTTCTTGACTTTTTGGCGCATATTCCGACAAAGTTTGGACAATGGTTCGAATATCACGAACTGGAATTGCTTCATTCAATAAATTCTGAAGCACTTTCACCACAGCACCTAATGGTAATTGTTCAGGAACTAATCCTTCTACCAGTTTAGGTGAACTTTGTGAAAGCAGCTCTAATAAATTCTGAACTTCTTCATGCCCAAGCAGTTGTGCTGCATTATTGGTTAATAACTGGCTTAAGTGTGTAGCTAATACAGTTGCAGCATCAACTACCGTATACCCTAGTGCTTGAGCGTGTTCTCTTTGCTCAGCATTAATCCACACTGCTTCTAAACCAAAAGCAGGATCAAATGTTGGTTCACCTTCAATAGCACCATACACTTGGCCAGGGTTAATCGCTAATTCTTTGTCTGGTCTAATTTCAGCCTCACCTCCCGCAACCCCCATTAAGGTTATACGGTATACGTTTGGTGGTAGCTCTAAGTTATCTCGAATATGTACAGCTGGTACTAAGAAACCAAAGTCTTGGGATAATTTTTTACGAACCCCTTTAACGCGATCAAGTAATTCACCACCTTGCTCTTTATCTACCATTGGAATTAAGCGATAGCCCACTTCAAGCCCAATAACATCAACAGGTTGAACATCATCCCATGATAGCTCTTTTGGTTTTGATGATGATATTTCCATTGGCGGAGCGGCTTTTTTATCTTCACTTTCTTGTGTTTTCTTCTTCGTTAGATAATACGCCCAACCACCAGCAAGAAGTGCAAGTAAGATAAATGGAAAATGCGGCATCCCAGGGACAATACCCATTACAAACATAATACCTGCGGTTACCATTAGTGCTTTAGGGTTATCAACGAGTTGGAATACTAATTGTTCACCCATATCTTCATCTGTGTTCTGGCGAGTAACCATGATCGCCGCACCGATAGACAGTAGTAACGATGGGATTTGAGCAACTAGACCATCACCTATGGTTAACAATGTGTAGATTTGGATTGCTTCACCAAAACCTAAATCAAATTGCGCCATACCAATAGCAAGGCCACCAATAATGTTGATAAATAGAATAAGGATACCTGCAATTGCGTCCCCTTTTACAAATTTTGAAGCACCATCCATTGAACCGTAGAAATCAGCTTCTTTCGTAACTTCAAAACGACGCGTTCTTGCTTGTTCTTGATCGATTAATCCAGCGTTCAAATCCGCATCAATCGCCATTTGTTTACCTGGTAATGCATCCAAGGTAAAACGTGCGCTTACTTCTGAAATACGACCCGCACCTTTGGTTACAACCATAAAGTTAATAATCATCAAGATAATAAATACGATCAAGCCCACGGCATAGTTACCGCCAATAACTACATTACCAAACGCATCGATTACGTTACCCGCAGCTCCAGGCCCTTCATGACCATGCAGCAATACCACACGCGTAGATGCAACGTTTAAGGCTAAACGGAGTAACGTTGACACTAGAAGAATTGTTGGAAAGGCTGCAAAATCTAGTGGACGTCGGGTATAGATAGTTACTAATAAAACAACCATTGCGAGAGCAATATTAAAAGTAAACATCAAATCGAGTAAGAATGCAGGTATTGGTAAGATCACCATAGCTAAGGTGGATAGCACCAATATTGGAGCACCTATTGGTGGTAAACGCTTACCTTGTAAGAAAGATAACTTATTTGGGAGTGGCATTTGAAATTTCATTAATTCCGCTTCTTATACTCGATTCTACTGTCAGTGTTCTAACAATAAATAACTAATCACATGAACTCGATCCCTACAAAGCAAATTTCGAGCCAGATTAATGTCACTTTTTTGGCTTTGTCGTATCACTTTTCTGACAGATATAACAGTAATCACAAAACTTAAATTAAGCACTTAATTTTTAAGGAAAAAGATCAATCTAGATTGAATATTATCGCGTCATTTGTATAATTATATTAATTATTTCTTTATCTGGTAGTAGCATGGCTGATGTATCTCTTAGTACTAATCAAAATGTACTGAATAAAATGGATATCGGCGGTAGGGTCATTATCGAAGTTACATGTCCAAATGGGCAATCAGCTCAAGCAAGTTCAATATTAGTTGGGTTTAAAAAAGGCCAATATATATTTATTGATTATCCTGCATCTCCCCCATTAGAGTTCAACAAAATCTACTTAGAAGGGGCTGAAGTTACTTTTAGGGCTGTGACTAATACGACACATCGAGATGTTATTGCATTTAGAACTCAAATCCACTCGGTGATTTACCGTCCTATGGAGATGATCTGCCTTCATGCGCCAAGCAGTATCTCAATGAGACAGATCCGAACTCATCAGCGACTTGATACAGAGTTTTCATGTAACTTAGCGGTAGGAAATCATAATCTGACTGGGCGAATGGTCGACTTTTCTGCTGGCGGGTGTGCGGTTTCACTGCCTGCAAAACTCAACGCCAACAACCTTATTAATCAAAAGGTTATAATCTCAATTGAGCTTGACGGGGTAGAGCCAATCTCGGTAAAAGGAGAGATAAAAAATGTCGAAGCAAAAGAGAACCAATCAAAACTGGGAGTAATGTTTGAGCTAAATAGCCTTAGTGAATCCGAGTTACAAACCCTTCATCACCAATGCATTCTTAAAAGCTGGTCTGTATAAAAAGAAAATCACTACTTCTTTAGTTCATCAGGTATTGTTAGCGTATCTTTATCAAGCTCAGGTCGTGTTCCGCCCTTCTTCTTGTATTGCTTCATCTGAAATATATACGCTAAAATTTGTGCTACTGCAGCAAACAACCCATCAGGAATTTGCTGCTCCACTTCCGTCGAGTGATAAAGTGCACGAGCAAGCGGTGGCGCAGGTAAGATATCAATATTATGCTCACGAGCAATTTCTCGGATCTTCATTGCGATATGATCCACCCCTTTTGCAACCACAATTGGCGCTGAGTCTTTGCTTTGATCATAACGTAATGCCACAGAATAGTGCTCAGGGTTGGTAACAATAACGTCAGCTGATGGAACATCTGCCATCATTCTTCGTTGTGTCATTTCTCGTTGAAGCATACGGATACGCCCTTTTACTTCAGGCTTACCCTCTGTTTCTTTATATTCGTCTTTAATTTCTTGTTTAGTCATTTTCAATTGATTGGCGTGTTGCCAAATTTGAAATGGAATATCAATCGCCACCACTATCAATAATGTACAACTGATCAATAAGATAAAGTTTAATAGAATATCCAAAGAGTGAAAAATATTGGCTGGATAAGTATCTAGACTTAACTGGAAAAGATCCGCTTTACTTTTATCTATCAGATAAAACGCTGTTCCCCCTACTAAAGAGACTTTTAATATCGACTTTAAAAGCTCAACCCAACTTTGCATACCAAACATACGTTTAATACCAGACATAGGGTTCATTTTTGAGGGTTTTGGCATCGCAGCTTCTGCCGAAAAACTGATCCCACCAAGCCCTGCAGCTCCAAGCAAAGCAGCAACAAATAGCGTAATAAGGATTAAGAAAACAGGGAATACAAGTGCAATTAAGGCACCGCCAACAATTTCTAATAATTTATTGGTGTCATAAATCTCTTCTCGTGAAATAGAAAAGAAACGTTCCATTATAGAAAATAATGCTTTGGCTACATCTTCACCAAACCACATTAATGCAACTGAACCACATACCAATACTGATACCGACGCCAACTCTTTTGACCTTGCAACCTGCCCTTTGTCTTTGGCCTGTTGCAAGCGTTTGGCCGTGGCGTCTTCCGTGCGTTCTTGACCGTCACTTTCAGCCATAGCTGACCTCCATACTCTTAATTATAACCATTAACAGTCTAGCCTAATCAAACTACAGATCTGCTCTTCAGCACGGATCCAGTGCAATTCATAATGATTAAATAAGCCAAGTATAATGTAAGACGTTAGTAATAAACCGACGAGTAGTGCAAAAGCAAAACCTAATGAAAATATATTTAGTTGCGGCGCGGCACGAGTCATTACACCAAAGGATAAGTTTACGGTTAATAGGGCAATAATGGCAGATAAAGACATACTGAGGCCCGCTTTCATCATGATCCCAAGCCAACTAGCCAGAGATTGATAATCTACACTTGTGAGTTTTCCAGCACCAACCGGTAGCGTAGTAAAACTTATCACTGCAAAGTTAATCATTTTTAAGTGTCCATCGGTTGCTAAAAAAAATAGAATCGATAAAAACATGAATAACTGGCCTAATAGCGGTGTATTCTGACCATTCGCGGGGTCAACCATGGAGGCAAAGCCTAAGCTCGATTGCATACCAATAATTTGACCTAGTAATACAAAAGTTTGAGTAACAAAGACAGTTACCATTCCCATTGCAACACCAATAATTATCTGCTCTGCTGTAGTCATAAAACCTTGAAATGACATTAGCTTAATTTCTGGGGGCATTGCTGGGATCATAGGCATCACAGCAAAAGTGATACTTAGTCCTAAATAGAGCCGAATTCTAGGCGAAACAAATCGAGCCCCAAATACTGACATCACCATTAGCATGGCGGAGATGCGCGTATAAGGCCAAAAATAGGTCGCAATAAAATCTAATACTATTTGAGTTGGGTATTCCATAATGTCAATTCATGGGTTTTAATAAAGTATTGTCGGCATTCGAGCGATAATCTCATAAAAATATTCCATTAACATTCGAGTCATCCAATGCCCGAACAGCATCAATGCCAATAGTGTTACGATTAAACGCGGTAAAAAGCTTAACGTTTGTTCATTGATAGAAGTTGCGGCTTGAAAAACGGCAACCACTAAACCAATTAATAGACTCGGTATGATAATGGCACACACCATGATAAGTACCATGTAGAGTGCACCACGAAATATCTCAATCGCCATTTCAGGGGTCATATTCGTGCTCCTACGTACTAAAACTGCCAGCAAGTGTTGAAAGTATTAAATTCCAACCATCAACCAATACAAACAACATCAGCTTAAATGGCAATGAAACAATCATTGGTGAAAGCATCATCATACCCATGGCCATCAAAACAGATGCCACAACCAAGTCAATAATGAGGAAAGGCAAGAAAAGCATAAAACCAATCTGGAACGCTGTTTTCAATTCAGAGGTAATGAACGCGGGAATAACCACTGTAATAGGCACATCTTCTGGGTTATCAACTTCTACTCCAGACATATTTACAAAGGTTTCTAGGTCTTTCACTCGCGTTTGTGCCAGCATAAACTCTTTCATTGGGATTTGAGCGCTATCAAACGCTTCACGAGCGGTAATGTCTTCATTGATATAAGGTTGAATTGCCGTTTCGTTCACCTTATCAAACACGGGAGCCATGATAAAAAAGGTTAAAAACATCGCAATACCAATAATCACTTGGTTTGAAGGCGTTTGTTGTAACCCCATGGCTTGTCGTAATATCGACATGACTACAACAATACGAGTAAATGAGGTCATCAAAATAACCATTGCTGGCAAAAAGCCCAACATGGTCATTAACGCCAGTATTTGAAGGTTTACTGAATAATCTTCACCGCCACTGGCATTGCTTGTCATAGTAAACGCAGGAATACCACCACCAGAGCTGCTACCTTGAGCAATAGTTTTAGCTGCACCCGAATCTTTTTCCATCGCCGTCACAGTCATGCTTTCACCACTGGCTGCGGTAGCTGGGATGGCGCTTGCTAAATCATCTACCGCCCACGCAGAAGATGCCATGAATAAGAGTGAAAAAACCGCCAAAGTGGCGGCAATTAAATTAGTTTTTAGCATCTTTTTTCATCAGTTGGCTTAGTTGTGCAGAGAATGGCGCTAGTTTGCTCTCGCTGATTTCCAGCGGTTTCTCGAGCTTACTCAGCATATTGATATTTTGAGAAGTAATCCCGATAAGGAATTGCTCTTCTCCAACTTGAACTACAGCAATACGCTCTTTAGTTCCTACTGGCAGTTGTTTAACAATACTCATCGCACTGCCTGAACCACCAACCACACCAGGTACTCTCATTCGCTTTAATAGCCATGCAAAAAATAGAATTAATGCGATGACAAAAACAAGTGACCCTAAAGTGGCCGCTAAATCTACATTAGCTGAACCTGCGGCAAATAAAGGAAAGGGCATCAATGCCAATAACCATAGCTGTTTCATACCCTTCCTTTTATTTAATATTGCTTAATTAGCGTAGTTTTTTAATGCGCTCAGTTTGGCTGATAACGTCAGTTAAACGAATACCAAACTTGTCATTTACGACAACCACTTCACCATGAGCGATAAGTGTGCCATTAACCATAACATCTAGTGATTCACCAGCGATACGGTCAAGTTCAACCACAGAACCTTGGTTAAGTTGTAATAAATTACGAATACTAATATGTGAACGCCCTACTTCCATAGAGATAGTCACTGGAATATCTAAAATAGTATCAAGCTTACGACGTTCATCTTCATTGAACGATGGTTCTTTCGCTTCTAAATCATCCAAAGGTGCTGCTACTGCCTGAGCATCAGCACTTTCACTTAGTGCAGCTGCCCATTCGTCAGCCATCTGTTGTTCATTTGAATCCATGATCCATTACCTTCTCTATTTCTTATTCGTCGTCATCTAGATCAAATAATACGTCTTTACCTAAGAAGGCTAAATCCGTCTTCACCATATCTGGACGTTTAATTTTTTCAGTGATCTGTACTGCTAATTTGTCGTTAGATTTTCCAACTTTACCGCGGTAAGTTGGTAATTCCTCGACAAATACAGTCGCAGCTTCAGGCATTTCAACCGGAATAATATCACCTGCTTCTAAATCCATTAGATCGCGCAATGAAATTTTGCTTTCTAATAGATTAACTTTCATTTCAACTGGAATATCCATGATCTCATCGCGAAGTGCTTTACTCCAACGAACATCAGTGTCCATCTTGTCACTTTGAACACCTGCATCAAGTAATTCACGGATAGGTTCAACCATTGAGTATGGGAAAACAACGTGGAAATCACCGCCGCCGCCATCAACTTCAATATGGAATGAGCTCACAACAATCACTTCTGTTGGGCTCACTATATTCGCCATGGTTGGGTTAACTTCTGAGTCTAAATACTCAAATTCAACCCCCATTACTGGTGACCATGCTTCTTTATAATCTTCGAAGATTACTTTTAATAGTAGCTGAATAATTCGACGCTCTGTTGGCGTAAATTCTCTACCTTCAATCTTAGCGTGGAAGCGTCCGTCACCACCGAAGAAGTTTTCAACCAAAATAAAGACTAAACGCGCTTCCATCGTAACTAAAGCCGTTCCTTTCAATGGACGAAAACGCACCATATTCAAACTGGTAGGTACATATAGTGTATTTTGATATTCACCAAACTTCACCATTGATACGCCATTAATTGATACTTCAGCGGTTTTTCTTAGCATATTAAACAGGCTAATACGCATATGGCGCGCAAAGCGTTCGTTGATCAATTCCAGTGTTGGCATTCGACCACGAACGATTCGGTCTTGTGATGAGAAATCAAAGTTCTTCATTGAACCTACATTTTCATCACTACCGACAACTTCATCTTCAACGTCATCTACACCGTGGAGTAGAGCATCAATTTCATCTTGGGATAATAGATCTGTCACATTTAACCTATTGCATTACAAAGTCAGTAAATAATACTTTTTCTATTACAGGTTTCGCTGTAATTTTAGTAAAGGCATCTTGAATATCTCGTGTCGCCTGTTCACGTAGTTCTATTCGTCCACGAGGCTCTCTTAATTGCTCAACAGTCGCAGCAGCAAATGTTGACAGTAAAGCGCTTTCAACTAAAGGCGTATGTTGCTGTGCAATGGCTTCATTATCAGTACCTCGCATCATCACTTGTACTTTCAATTGAACTAATCGGTCACGTTTATCACCCGTGACATTAAAAATAAAAGGTTGAGGCAGGTTTAAATATAGCGCCGGCATTTTCGCTTCTAATGCAGCAATATCTTGCTCTGTAGGTTCTGCTGCTGGCTCACCAGATAAAAAGAACCAAGCTGCTGCACCACCGCCACTCAGTAATAATACAATCAATGCGATGATAATGATCAGTTTCTTCTTATTTTTAGGCGCGTCACCTTGCTCTGCCATTGTACTTCCTCTTAGGTAAATCGTTAATTATTATTCTAAAATCACGGCCGATAATGGCGTAGCATAAAGTTTATGCGTAAAAACTGATGCCATCATTAGGTTTTGATACTTGCACACTGACTTCATGCTCTTCAGAAGACGCTTCACTAAAACCAGAACCTTGACGAGAAGACTCTTCTTTTTGATAACCATACTGTGAAGAATCACCTGAACTTTGCTGCTGTACTGAAGTATCGGCTAATTGAATACCTTGTTGAGCAAACATTTCTCGTAGACGAGGTAAACTTTGTTCTATCGCATCACGAGCTTGTTGGTTTGACACGGTAAATTGAACCCCTGCACTATCAGCGCCCATGTTTAGGCGAATATGCATGCGTCCCATTTCTGGCGGATCAAGACGAATATCAACATGCTTTAAGTTTTTCGCCATCATCATATTGATTCGTTCAGCCACTTCATCGCTAACTTGTTCTTGGCGAATGTTCAATGGCGCCGTTGCTGGATCCGTTTTCTGAGCGGCTGCCGCTTGCTGTGTCGCCGTGGTTCCTGATGCTGTTGCTAGTTGTTGAGCAAAAGAGTCTGCTGTTTTTGATTCCGTTAAACTTACCGTTTCACCATTAGTAACGGCAGTCATACCCAATGCTGATATATCCATTTTGGCTTTTTGTGCATCGGCTAATTTACCTGATTCGGCTTCTGCCTTGCCAATAAGAGCCGTTGCTGTTAACAACTCTTTAGTTGATTCTTTATTTCCTGAGGCTTCACCTTTGGTTTGAGTTTCCCCATTAGCTACTTTGGATTGTTGCCCCCATTGGATCTCTTTTACAGGATCTGATTCATCTCCTGTTGTTTTACTGCTTTCCTTTCCTGTAACTACAGCAACACTTGCTTGAGTCATTACCAACTCTGATTCTTGTTGCTCTGTTTCTTCGCCAGTATTTTCGGCTGACTTATCACTCTCTTTCTTTAACGTGCCATTAGCTTGGTCAAGGCGAGATAATAACTCAGAGCCTTCACCTACTTTATCTTCGACCGTATCTTCTTTTGTTACTTCAGCGTCTGATTTTTCTTTTTTTCCAGTTAAAACGGCCTCATTTGCTGCAGTTTTCTCTTCTGCCGCTACTTTTTTGGCGTCTTCTTTTTCACTCAATCCCATCAACTCTTTTAGCTCTTCAACAAAGCCTTCAGATTCAGTTTTGTCTGCGGCAGCCGTTTTGGTATCAGGCTTTACAGGCACATTTTTATTGATACTGTTTAATGATAGGTCATGACTGCTCATAGTATATTCTCTACATTGAGTGTGGATTTTTTGACAAGAGCAATAGTAGCTCAACGTTTGATATTTTAAAGCAAATATTAAGCCACTTTTAAAAATAGTCCGTATTTATAGATGATGAGCAGATAAGATGATCACTAAGGTTTAGAGCGACGAGCAAATTGTAGGGTCGAAAATTCATCCATCATATTTTGCTCTTGTTTATCGAGCATTTTTTGACGTTCTGTTTTCTTTTTATCAATCATCCACTCATACGATCGGCGCTGTTTTCGCGTTTCTTGCCAATAGGTTTGACAATTATCCACTTGAGATGTGAAATGCGACTCTGCACTTTTTTGCTTCGTTAGGGTTTCATCTAATTGAACTAAAAATTTATTCAAATGACTGTATTGGCTGGCAGTTAACCCTTGCTGGCCACGCTGCAACAACTGATTACAGTAATCAAGACGATATTTTTCAATCTGCTTTACTTGTTCATAGAAGTTATCAAGCTCTGCTTTAGCGCTGTTTAATGCCATCACCGCTTGATTCTCTCTTTCTTGAGATTGCTCTAATAAAAAATCAAAGGTACTACTCATGAGTTTTCCTTTTTTTCGTCCTTTGTATATTCATTAGCCACCTAACAACATCTTAAGCATATTCTTACACATGTCATACGGTACTGTTTCTTTCATGCGCTGTTGTAGATACTCATCTAAGCGTGGTTTTAAAGTAAAGGCTTGATCTATTGCAGGATCTGTTCCTGGTTTATAAGCCCCAATGGAAACAAGATCTTGATTCTTTCTACAAATTGAAAGAACCTGTCTTACCGCTTTCGACATTAACATATGCTCTTCGTCGGTAATTTGTGGCATCACACGACTGACCGATTTTTCAACATCAATTGCTGGGTAATGCCCCGCATCTGCCATTTCACGTGATAGAACAATATGCCCATCCAAAATTGCTCGTGATGCATCAGCGATTGGATCTTGTAAGTCATCCCCTTCGGTTAATACTGTAAAGAAAGCCGTAATAGAGCCTTGATTTTCGTTACCGTTACCGGCACGTTCAACTAAGGCTGGAAGCTTTGCAAATACAGAAGGCGGATAACCTTTTGTCGCAGGTGGTTCACCAACAGATAGTGCAATTTCACGTTGAGCCTGAGCAAAACGCGTTAATGAATCCATTAATAATAAAACATCTAAGCCTTGATCACGGAAGTACTCAGCAATCGTCAGTGCCGTTTGACACCCTTTTAAACGCATTAATGCTGATGAATCGGCAGGAGCGGCAACAACAACAGAACGTTGGCGACCTTCAGGGCCTAAGATTTCTTCAATGAACTCTTTTACTTCTCGGCCACGCTCACCAATCAGCCCAACCACAACGACTTGAGCGGTGGTACCACGAGTCATCATCCCTAGTGTTACTGATTTACCTACACCTGAACCAGCAAATAAACCTAAACGCTGCCCTTTACCGACAGTGAGTAGTCCATTGATCGCTTTTAAGCCAACATCAAGCGGTTCTGTAATTGGCTTTCGTGCTAATGGATTGATTGGCTCAGAAGTAAAGGAGGCGGTTTTTTCAGTATATAACTCGCCAAGTCCATCAATCGGATTACCCACCCCATCAACGACTCGTCCTAACAATTCCATACCAACAGGAATACCGCTGCCACCAACGATAGGCGTCACTTTCGCCCCAGGAAGCACACCTGAAACTTGCTCATTAGGCATTAAGAATAGGTTTTCACCAGAGAAACCAACGACTTCTGCTTCAATCTCACCGTTAATGGTTTCCACTAAACATGAGCTGCCAATAGGTGCTCGACAACCTGTTGCTTCTAAGGTTAAGCCAACAACTCGCACTAACTTGCCAGAAGCAATTGCTCGCGTTGTTAGTCCCGTTGTCTTATATTGAGAAAGGCGTTCAGACAATGAAAGCATTTACTGATTTCCTTGATGACGATTTACACCACAAAACTTAGCTAATACGCTTTTAATACGCTCTTCAAGTAAGTAACTCACTTTAGAATCAGACGCTTGAATTGTAATATCACCAATATTCATTGATGGTTCAGAGGTTAATATCCACTGTTTCTGCGCTAACGTTTCTTCACCATAAGCTTCAACGACACGCTGGTGATCATCTGGGTGAAGTGAAATACTGATTTCACGCTCGGTAATCGGTAACGTTTCAACAGACTCTCTAACTGTATCAAGTAATACTTGTGGGTTGGTTTTAACCTCTACATGGATCACTTCTTTTGTCAGAGCTAATACCATATCAATCAATTGTTTTTCAACTTGTGAATCCATTAATTCTAATGGGGCAGCAAACTTATCTGCCATTTCAATTAACTGTTTAATTCGCTCTTCTATTTCAGCTTGTCCTGAAGCAATACCTTCATCATAACCGGCTTGATAGCCTTCAGGTTTACCCGCATCAAAGCCTTCTGTTTGACCTTTTTCTAATCCTTCTTTGTAGCCAAACTCTTGCCCTTGCATCAAGCCTTCATTATAAGCACCTTGTTTGATCTGCTCGATAATTTCATCGGTAAGAACAAACTCTTCAGGCTCTTCTTCTTTGGGGATTGATGGGGTCCAGCTAGGATCATAATTTAAAGCAGTTTCACGGGCTGGTTTATCTGGGTCAGAATAATCAGGCGACTCCCAAATATTGGTTTTTTGTAGTTCGCTCTCATCGGTAATGCGAATAAAGCCACGTTTTTTGCTGATACTCATGATGATAACCCGTAAAAATAAGATGATTAGAATGCATAACGGCCATTCCAATCATTGAAATAGCCGTTTAATTATAACTTAAAGAACTGACAACGTATTATACGAATTCGTCTGCGCCACCCGAAAGCATTAGATCACCAGAATCTGCCATTCGACGTGCCACTGCCAGAATTTCTTTCTGTGCAGCTTCAACATCAGCAACTCGTACTGGGCCCATTGCTTCAAGATCATCACGCATAAGTTCCGCAGCACGTTTTGACATACACTTAAACATTTTCTCTTTAAGTGCATCATCTGCGCCTTTAAGTGCTTTTTGCAACACTTCTTGCGGAACATCACGCAATAGCATTTGAATACCTTGGTCTTGTACATCGATAAGGTTTTCAAACACGAACATAAGATCTTGGATTTGAGTTGCAGTCTCTTCATCTTGGTCGCGAATTTGATCCATCAACATACCTTCGATACTGTTATCTAGGTAGTTCATGATTTCAGCCGCCGCTTTCAAGCCACCAATTTTCGCCGCTTGCGCACCAGATTGACCCGCAAATTGTTTCTCCATGATTTCATTCAGTTCAGCAAGTGCTGATGGCTGTACTTCTTCAAGGTGTGCAATACGCATCATAAGATCAAGACGTACACGCTCAGGGAACTGAGATAAAATTTCCGCTGATTGGTCAGGGTCTAGATAAGATAATACAATGGTTTGGATCTGTGGGTGCTCATTCATGATGATGCTTGCCACTTGACGTGGGTCCATCCATTTCAATGAATCTAAACCTTTAGAACCGCTTCCTAGTAGAATTTGATCTACTAGATTGTTTGCTTTATCTTCACCAAGCGCTGCGACTAATGCATTACGCATAAAGTCTTCACTGCCCATACCAATACTAGTGTACTTCTGAATATCTTCTAAGAAAGCACGGTGAATCGCTGACACTTTTATCTGATTTAAATCCGATACAGTTGCCATTGCTGCACCGACTTTTTGAACCTGTTTAGGCTCTAAATGACGAATAATACTTGCAGCATCCTCTTCACTTAAACTCAGTAATAATATAGCGGCACGTTCAGATCCTGATAACGAAGAAAGATCAAACTCTGGAGCTTCTTCATCTTTCTTTTCTGCTTCTACGATGTCATTAGCCATTTTCAGATACCCAATTTTGAACTACTTGTGCTGCCAATTCTGGTTCATTTGCTACCAGCGCTCGAACTGCTTTCAATAAGTCTTCGTCTTTATGTAAATTAGGAAGATCGATACCTGAACCAAATTCAAATCCATCACCATCCAAATCACTACCGATTAAGCCCATCTCACCTTCAGCACCTTCACCTTTGGCAATGGCATCATCTTCAGCTTGATTAGGGAACAGCAATTTATTCATTGCTGGTCGAACAAGGATAAGCAGTACGGCAATAATTACAATCGCTCCGGCTAACCACTTAATCCAATCGTTAAAGTTTGGATGTTCCCAAATTGGCACATCAATCATTATTGGTTGTTCTTCAATGGCAAACTTAACGCCTAGTACGTTTAATAAATCACCACGTTGCTCGTTTAAGCCAACACTACCAATAATTATTTGACGAATTGTTTCAATTTGTTCTGCTGATACAGGCGTATAAGTTACTTCACCAGTTTCAGGATTCACACTTTGACGCTCTTTTACTGCAACTGAAACTGTTTGACGAGCAACCGTTCCCGTTTGTTTACGCTCATGACTAATTGTAGTATCTAGCTCAAAGTTACGTGTCGCTTCTTTATGAACAGAGCCTTGACCTAGTACCGAGCCATCTTTAAGTTCAGCAATATCTTGAGGGATAGCTGAATCTACAGGAGGCTGATTACTTAATGCACCAGGAACACCCGCAATCACATTACCGTTATTATAATCTTCTAATGTGTACTCACTTCGTGTTGATGGTGTCTGTGGATCAAATTGCTTACGTGTTTGCTCAACCGCACTAAAATCCATAGATACATCAACTTGAGCTGTGTAATTACCTAGCCCTAAAATAGGGATAAGAATTGCATCAATTTTATCGCGTAGTGATTGTTCTTGCTTACGCTCTAATTCTTGCTCTTTACGATGAGCTGTTGCCATTGGATCTTGTGTACCAGAGCTCAATAAGCGACCATGTTGATCTGTCACCGTAACACGCGTTGGTTTCATTCCTGGAACCGCACTTGCTACCATATCAACAATTGAATCCACTTCTTCTTGCTTTAGATTTGCTCCCATACGCATTGTTAAGAATACCGTTGCCGATGCTTCTTGGTTATGACGTACAAAAACACTTTGTTTTGGCATCGCTAATAATACTTGAGCTTTGCGTATTGGACGCATTTGTTCAAACGTACTGGCTAATTGACGTTCGCGACTTAGTTTTAGACGTTCTTGCTCTAAACGTTGTGAAACCCCAAATCCCATATCTTGCAGTAAGATATCATCGCCTTCAGCTTCTGTTCGATTTAAACCAGCTCGAGAAAGATTAAGTTTCATTTTACTGAATTCAGACGCTGGAACTAAAATGGTATTACCATCCAGTTTATATTCTGATTTCTGCGCATCAAGATGATCGAGAACTTGGATAAGCTCGTCGGTTTCATACACACCAAGAGGTCGCATTTCAGGTTCTTGAACCCAAAAGAAAAGCATAACAATTAATGCTACACAGATAGACACAGATAACACTAAAATCACTTGACGTAATAAATCAAGATTACCAAGAGCTGAATCTAACTTTGACGAACTTTGCTCATCAACATCTAAATTTTGACTATCAACAGAATTATCCAGTGCCATTGCACTTCCTGCTGACATCCCATCAGATACCGTTAAGTCTGTATTTTTGTTATCTTCTGACACGCTTTAATTCCTAGAAATTATACAGGCATATTCATGAGCGCTTTATAAGCATCAACAAGCTTATTACGCACTTGAATTGTGGCATCAAATGCAACACTTGATTTATTGCGCGCTATCATAACGTCAGATAATGAAACCCCTTCATCACCTCGGTCAAAACGTACAGCCAAATCACTTGATGCTTGTTGTAAGCCATTTACGTTATTTACTGCTTTTGCAAACATTGCACTGAAGTCCGCACCGACCTCTTTGCCTGTTGCTGGACGCGTTGTATTTGACGCGTCAAGCATCATTGCTTGCATTTCGTCTTGTAAACCACCAATCTTCATTTCTATTCTCCGACCCAGTCAACTAATTGACTTAATTTTACGACCCGAAGTATATAAAGCAATTTACATACCAAAATATCAATAACTATAAGTCACTGTTTTAACTTGGGATATCAATTCCAGCATCTCGCATTTTTGCAAGCTTATAGCGGAGTGTTCTAGGACTAATACCTAATTTCTCTGCCACATCTTTACGCTTTCCGTCACACGCTTTTATCGTTTCAAGAATAATTATGTACTCTTGCTCACGTAATTCACCGCCTAGACCTGTTGATGAGCTAGGACTCTCTATATTGACACTTTCTGTGCCAGCGATTAATGGTTCATTTATTGACGGTACCTGTTGTTCTGGTTTGATCATTGGAGCTTCACCACTGACAACTCGTTGCAAACTGCTTGCATCAGCCCAATCGACACCTTCAAGTAAAACGTCGTCAGCCGTAATCAAATTTGATTCCGCTAAAATAAGCGCTCGTTGCACAACATTATCCAATTCACGAACGTTACCAGGCCAAGAATAGCTTTCTAATTTTATCGTTGCTTCCTCACTGATCTTTGGCACAGGCAGGCCTTGTTTTTGACAGTGACGTTCAATTAAGTGCTGGGCAATTGGAGCAATGTCTCCTTTACGCTCTTTTAACGCTGGCCACGCAATTGGGAATACGTTTAAACGATAATATAAATCTTCTCTGAAATTGCCTTCTTCTACGTATTTTTTCAAATCACGGTTACTTGTCGCCAAAATACGAACATCTAATTTGATGCTCTTGCGGCCACCTAAGCGCTCAACTTCACGCTCTTGTAATACACGCAATAGTTTCGCTTGTAGGTTAAGATCCATTTCACTGATTTCATCCAGTAAAATAGTGCCGCCTTGCGCTTGTTCAAATTTACCCGGACACGCTTGAACGGCACCCGTAAATGCGCCTTTTTCATAACCAAATAGAGTTGCTTCTAGCATATTATCAGGGATCGCTGCACAGTTAATTGCAACAAAAGGGCCTTCACTACGCTGTGAATTGTTATGAATATAACGAGACATCACTTCTTTGCCTGAACCACTAGGACCAAGCACCATCACGTTTGCGTCAGTTCGAGCCACTTTATCTGCCAATTTAAGTAATTTGAGACTTTTTTCATCAGCAACAATGGCATCGCCGGTTTGTTCATTTTTTACTGGAGCATAGCGACTTACCATATTTAACAGCACTTCTGGCGCAAAAGGCTTAGCCATGTAATCTATTGCGCCTTCTTTCATTGCAGAAACCGCATCTTCAATATTGGCATACGCTGTCATTAGAAGAACCGGTAAATTTGGCCAATTTAATTTGATACTACGCAGTAATGCTAAACCGCCCATTCCAGCCATTTGAACATCTGAAACTACAATATCAACAGATTCTTTTTTCAAAATTAACAAAGCAGTTTCTGCACTATCTGCTTCAACCCATTCATAACCAGCTAATTCTAAGGTGTCGATCAACGCTTCGCGTAGGCCTTCATCATCTTCTACGATCAATACTTTACTTTGCGCCATGGTTATTCTCCAGATTCTGTTTGAGTTGCGGATTCAGCATAAGTTGTTGTTAGCGGGATCGACATGGTGAAGCACGCACCATCATCCGGTTCTGAATACAATTCAAGTTGCCCTTTATGTGCTCGGCATACCATTTGTACAACCGCTAAACCAAGGCCTGTACCTTGAGAGCGCGTTGTAAAAAATGGTTCCATTATTTTATCTTGCAGTTCCAACGGAATACCGGGGCCGTTATCTTGCACCGATATTTTTAAGAATCCATTTACAGGCCTGAAAAATACATCAATTTGACACTCTTTTCCTACTGCCTGAATCGCATTCATAATCAAGTTGCTAATCGCACTGGCAATAGCATTTGCGTTACCCATTAGGATAGTATTTTCATCTTCGATCTCTAAGTGATAGTCAACTTGATTCGACTGCAAAGCGGTTTCAACCATAGGTCGATATTCAGCAACAAGATCACTGATCGTAAACGGTTTAACGACTTTATTATCACCACCTTTCGCAAAAAGCAGCATATCATTCACTTGTTTTTCAAGATCATGAAGGCGATCTACTAATTTAGTTTGAAAACGTTTATGTGTTGCAGCAGGAAGGTTAGGTGACCCCAAATTAGAAGCGTACAACATGGCACTTGATAGAGGAGTTCTTACTTGATGGGCAAGGGAGGCCACCATTTTTCCTAATGAGGATAAGCGCTGTAATCCACTCACTCGAGCCTGTAATAAGCGGGTCTCTGTAAGATCGGTAATAAGAATCAATTGACCCGTTTCAGAGGCTGAGATAGCTAAACGGACTTTACGACCGTTACGCAATGAGATCTCATGCCCGTCATCTTCTCTAGGATCAAATGAACGTTGAATCACCTCAAACCAACGCTCGCCAAGTAATGGTGGCCCTAGTAATTTTATCGCTTCTGGATTGACTTCACACACCACGCCTTGGGTATCCAGTAATATCACACCTGCAGGCATTACATCGAGCACTTGCTTATAACGCGTATTCTGTTCTTCTACTGTACCAAGAGGTGAATTAATTTCATCCTCAGAATTACCATGCATAATTTTATTCCCGCCAAAACAACAAAAGGGCTAATGCATTTTACATGCCAGCCCTTTTATTTCTTACTTTCAATAACTTACAAGTTACATTCAAGTTTGACGAGTCAATTATTTGTCATTCTAGAATTAACGAATATCATCTTTATTCAGATTATATTTACGCATTTTCTCTACTAATGTGGTTCTGCGCATTCCCAGCATATCTGCGGCACGTGCAACGACACCATTTTGAGCTTCCAGTGCTTGGCAAATCATATTCACTTCAACATCAGCCAGCATTTCTTTAAGGTTTAAACCATCTTCAGGTAAATCATTTGCTGACGGACCAAAGCTTTGTGCTGATTGCTGAGGCACACCACCATCATTGAAATTAGAGAACATATCAGCCAACGCTGCTTGCTCTTGCTCTTCAATTGTCTGTTGATTATTGTTCTCTGGTTGAAATTCAGGAATATCACTGTAACGATATTTCGTTGGCAGATGATTCACATCCACAGACTCTCCAGGGAACAAAATCATCAAGCGCTCAATAAGATTCGCTAACTCACGAACATTACCAGGCCAATGATGCTCCATTAACGAATTAACCGCACGAGGAGTTAAACGAACACGGGCACTGCCTTCCGCTTCCATTCTTGCTAGTAGTTCTTGCAATAATAGAGGAATATCTTGTTTACGTTCACGCAACGCTGGCATTTCGATTGGGAACACATTCAAACGATAATATAAATCTTCACGGAATGTTGATTTGTCAATCATGTCATCAAGATTACGGTGTGTTGCCGCTACGATACGAACGTCTGCTTTAATGCTTTGATTTCCACCAACACGTTCAAAACAACGTTCTTGTAATACGCGTAATAACTTCACCTGCATTGACATTGGCATATCACCAATTTCATCTAAGAAAAGCGTACCACCCTGTGCCAATTCAAATCGACCTTTACGTGCCGTAATTGCACCGGTAAAAGCCCCTTTTTCATGACCAAAAAGCTCACTTTCAAGAAGATCAGGAGGAATAGCACCACAGTTAACAGGAACAAACGGACCTTTACGACGAGGTGAATGATAGTGAAGGTTTCGAGCAACAACTTCTTTACCTGTACCTGACTCGCCTAATACAAGAACACTGGCTTCAGTGCCTGAAACTTGTTCAATTAAGTGACGTACTGTGCTGATAGCTGAACTTTGCCCAACCATACTGCGAAATAAGGTGTTTTTTCGACCAAGGTGTGGAATACCAAGACCACGGCGCCCCATAAATTCTTGACAGTGACGTAATGCATCCGTTAATTGAGGATAATTAACCGGCTGGCTTAATTCCCCTACGTAATTCGTCAGATCGTCAAGATCATGCTTTGCCCCCGCAAGCATAATCACTGGGATGTGATTATTATTAACTAACGATTGTTTAATAAGGTCTTTATTTGATCCACTAGAAATCTGCCCTAAAAAACATGCACTCCAAGGATCACTCCACTCAAAAGTAGACAATTCTGAACTTGAAATGGCATGACAATGCTCACCGATAAACTCAAGAATTACCTTAAGATTATGTCGATTCTGCTCATCATCTTCAATAATTAGTGTCTTTGCTAAACCGTGCATAGAGGTGATATGTGCCTTAATTCTTTGATTTAATTGGCCAATTCATTGAACAACAACGAAATTATAGGCCTATTTTATAGCATAAGAAAAATAAGGCAACCATGACTGCCAATAAAACGACAGCCATACCGTAAATGAGAGGTTAGTATAAAAATCAGAAAAAGTAACTTGATTTATAAAACTATTTGATTAAATACCAACTTGATCAGCGGTAAGGTTGTGAAACTCCGCTGGGATTTGATCCCATGCCGATTTAATTTCACGTAACATATCAACCACATCATCAATCGGTTGAGGTTCATTGTTTTGATTTGCGTGTGAAATTTGACGGATCATAAAGTCATACAAAGAATCAAGATTGCTTGCGATATCACCACCATCATCCATTGAAAGGCAAGTACGTAGACTAATCACGATATCTAATGCTTTACCAAGACGTTCGCCCTTTACAGCTGTATTTCCTTGCTGCATAGCTGCTTTACCTTGGATTAATCGCTCAATAGCACCAGCCATTAGCATTTGAATTACCTTATGAGGTGATGCAGCACTTAATTGGCTATCAATTGATACCTTCTTATATGCTTGTAGTGAACCTCTCATCGTATTTCCTCAGTTTTATTGAAATTTTCTATATAGCTGAACCGATTTTTTTGCATGGTTCAACTTTTGATAATCTAAAGCAAATTGCTGCCCTAATTGATTCATGTCATCAACAATTAATTTGGTTCTAGCAATTGCGGCTTGCCATTCAGTGGAATGCACTATTTCTGACACCTGCATACACTGATGCAAGAGTTGTTCCCGATTTGATAAAAAAGTCGCCAACAGTTCAAAATTAATATCATCGATTTGATATAGACTTTGTAACTCACGGTCTAATTTTTCTAATTGTTGTAATAACATCATCGAAAACACCTAATATATGGTTTTACTATTCTTTTAGCCTAATGCGTTCATCATGCCAGATAACTGAGCTTTCATTTTTCCTGTGACGTCTTGCATATTGGCAAATTTATTACGAGTACGCTCTTGCATGCTGTCCATTCGGCGATCTAAATCCACTTGCTGATCATTTAAACGATAATTTTGATCTCGCATAGTATTCATTCGAGTACGAATAGGACCAGTCACTCCTGTCATACTTTGAATAACATCTTCTATTTTTTTAGCAAACCCTTTCGAACCGCCAAAAAAAGTGTGCAATTGACCAAAGTTTTCATTCAATTGACGATCGAGCATTGTGTGGTTTATTTCTAACGTTCCCTGGCGAGTCGTCGAAATACCTAATTCTATAAGCGTTTTAACATCTTTTGGAGCGGATTCCACAGGTGCCACAAAAGCGGATTTCAACCGGGATTCAGCTGAACGAACGACACTATCTCCAGCTAATGGGCCACTTTGCCCTGTCGCAGGATCAAAACCACTCAGTGCTTGAGTCGTTTCATAAAACTGATTATAGGTAGCAACAAATTGTTCAATCGCAGCTTTTACACCATCCCTATCAAACTGCACATCTAAATCAATACGCTTACTGTTCTCAGTTGTTGTGCCTTTTAGCGTGATATCAACGCCATGAACCGCATCTTGAATGACATTGGTGTCACTGCTTATTCTAGCAACGCCATCTAATACTACTTTTGCACTGCTCGCGGTTTGGACCTCTTGAAGACCTGAATACAAAGGCTTACGTGGAGCTTCAGGCTTAATCGCTTCTACGACTTTTTCTATCGGTTCTAATTTTTCTTTCGCTATTTCTTTGATCGTTGGCGGCAGCTGTTCAATCTTTTCTTTTGCTATATCAACAAGTTCTTTTTTAGGTGCAACTTGAGGGGCTTCATAAGTGATACCTGCAGATTGAAATACAGTATCTGGAGTTTGACCTATTTCAGCTAACGCTTCTGCCGCCGATTGATCACCCTGTTTTGCCGCTTTAGCTAATTCTACTTTTTCATCTTCGCTTGGTAGCGCTGCTTGTAATGTACCAGCGGTACGCTCACTCCAGCCAGACATGCCTGATGTTGGGTCTGTTGGATCTTCAAGTGTAGATAATGCAGCCGTTGCCTCTTGTTGAACTAAAATCTCTTTTGCCGCTTTTTCTTCACGCGCAAGTTCTCTATTAGCAACATCAATTAAAGGTTTAAAGTAAGCGTATTTTTCTTCATCACTTAATTCTGGAATTTGTTCTTGAGTTAGAGGAGCTCCAACTTGTTGAGCGGCAATCTCAGGCGTATTTTGATAATTAAGAAGTGTTGGTATATCAAACTTTGTTGACACTGATGAATCAAAATTTGGATTGAACGCGAGACGATGTAGCTGATCATTATATTCTGCATCAACTTCAATTTTAACTTTATGACTTTCGCCAGGCTTATCTGAGGCGAGAATAAGACGTGATCCGCCATCGTCTTTAACGATAGAGGCTTGTACGCCAGGATTTGATGGCGCACCGTTGATCTGCTTTAACAAATCGGTAATTTTGTTATTTTTACCAATAATTTCAATAGTGAACTCTTTATCACCTAATGAAATATCAAGCTTGCCAGGACCAAATTTAGCATCATCACGAATTGGCGATGATGCTAATTTTTGTGCTTGAGCTAATTGTAAAACATCAATTGTGTATCGACCGGCCAAGGCTTCAGGTGTTGCTGTAGCACTCACCACTGCATCATCACTACTTGAAATCGTTCGTGATGCAAACGTATCTTCTTGACGAAACGTCGACATTAAGTTTTTCATGGTATCTAACGATTCTTGCAGACGGCCGTAACCACTGATATTCATATCTATATCTGAGCGCTCACGGTCAATGCGCTGCTGCTTTGGTAAGCGCTCGCTTTCAACTATTTTGCTCACCATAGAATTAATATCTAGGCCACCACCCATCCCCATCGGGCTCATACTCATGAAGCTCTTTCCTCAATTAACGTTTTATATCCTCTCAGCTATCAATCCAGAAGCACTGGCAGCTAATTCTCTAGCAACTTCCAACATTTTTTCATCAGGGATCTGACGGATGATATCACCTGAGCTAACCTCAATGACGGTAATAACCTGCCGCCCTGATTCTTCATCTAGGTGAAATGATAATCCTCGAACCATGCTTTTAACGTATTCATTCAGCTCTTTTACTGCTTTATGAAGTTCTTCTTTCTTTTTCGTTTCAAGCTTTTGTTCTGCTTCTACCACTATAGCTTGGCTTTGCGTCATTGTTTCTGACGGTTCAGTGTTTGCTGTTTTATTTACGGTATTCACAGATAATGTTGGCTGCACATTAGATCTAGCAATTTGCGTGCCGTTATTTGGGGATAGAGAGGACAGGATTGATGAAGATACAGATGATGGATTCATAGTATTTTCCTCCTAATACGAAAAAAGACAGCTGGAGAGCGGTCCGGCTGTCATATTTCAGTAAGTGGGTTGACGATGAAGCCGCCCACCTACCTATTTAAGTATTATCAATTAATCAGAGTGGATTAACGTAATAGACCTAGAGCAGCGTTTGGCGCTTGCTTAGCTTGAGCTAAGATAGAAGAGCTTGCTTGCTGTAGGATTTGTGCTTTAGTCATTTCAGTTGTTTCTTTCGCGAAATCAACGTCTTTGATTTGGCTCTTAGCAGCAGAAACGTTTTCGTTAATGTTGTCTAAGTTGTTGATTGTGTGACCCATACGGTTTTGAGCTGCACCTAGCTCAGAACGGTGGCTATCAACAAATTTCATTGCTGCATCAACAACTGCGATTGCGTCTTGAGAACCAGCTACTGAAGTAACATCGATGTTACCAACAGTTTTTTGAGCTTGAATTGCATCAGACATACCAGTTTCGTTAGCTAGAGCGCCAGAGAATTCGATTTCGCCTTCAATAGTGCCTTTTGCTGCGAATACTTGCAGTTTACCGTCTTCACCAACAGAAGCACTAACTTTGTCAGTTTGGCCGTTGATGTACGTTGCAACTTCTTCAATATCATCGCCAGCTTTAGCGTTGATTGAAACAGATTGCTCTTCACCAGACTTATCTGTGAAAGAGATTGTCATGTTTGCATCTTTACCAGCAGTCCAACCAGCAGCAACACCTTCTTTCGCAGTGAAAGATTGGCCACCCATGTTTGACTCATCTGCACGTAGGTTGTTCAGAGTAAGCATTACTGCTTCACCAGAATCAGCACCAACTTGGAAAGATTTAGTACCGAAGCTACCGTTTAGTAGACGAGTGCCACCAAAAGAAGTTGTTTCAGCGATACGGTTCATTTCATCAGAAAGAGCCGTTACTTCTTGTTGGATTGCGCTACGGTCAGCGTCAGTGTTTGAACCATTTGACGATTGCAGTGCAAGATCACGTACACGAGAAAGGATGTTTGAAGTCTCTTTCATTGCGCCTTCAGCTGTTTGCATCATAGAGATGCCGTCGTTTGCGTTACGAACCGCTACGTCTAGACCACGAGTTTGCGTGTTTAAACGGTTAGAGATTTGTAGGCCAGCAGCATCATCTTTAGCACTGTTGATCTTGTTGCCAGAAGATAGACGTTCCATTGATTGGTTAACGTCAGATGTTGCGCTGTTTAAGTAACGCTGAGCTGTCATTGCTGATACGTTAGTATTTACTGTAATAGACATAAATAGATCTCCTAAGGGATAATGCAATGGCGGTGTGGTCTCATCCTCCGCACCAACCATCGTTTCTCACATATATTTAAAAGCATATCTCTATGTATTAAGTAGACTCTCACCTCTACAAAATACATCGCGAGATAGCCTAAGTTTAATTTTATAAAGTAAGTCAAACTCACTTATAACCTGTTGGGATAGAACTTTGCAGATAGCTTAGCTCTCATTCTCACAAGTGTTTACTATGCTGATTAGCCCAACAGGCCTAATGCTGCATTTGGTGCCTGCTTAGCTTGAGCAAGAATAGACGAGCTCGCTTGTTGCAGGATTTGAGATTTCGTCATAGCTGTCGTTTCTTTAGCAAAATCAACATCTTTGATTTGGCTGTTAGACGCATTCACGTTCTCATTAATATTTTCTAAGTTGTTAATGGCATGACCAAAACGGTTTTGGAAAGCACCTAAATCAGCACGATTTGAATCTACGTATTGCATTGCTGAGTCAAGAATTGCTACCGCTTTTTGTGAACCACCAACCGTTGTTACATCAATGCTTTTTACTGTATCAGTAACCTTATTACCCATACCTAACTCGCTGCTTAATGCGCCACTGAATGCAATATCAGTTGCTTCAGCTGCTGCAAATACTTGCAGTTTACCTTCTTCTGTAACAGAGGCGTTTACGGCATCGCTTTGACCATTGATGTAAGTAGCTACTTCTTCAATGTCATCACCAGCTTTTGCATTGATTGTGATGTTTTGTTCTTGGCCATCTTTATCAACAAAATTCATTGTTAATTCAGTGTTTTCTGCACTTACTGACCAGTTTGCATCTTTGCCTTCCGTCGCAGAATAAGTGTGACCACCCATCGCTGTTGTATCAGAACGCATGTTATTCAGTGTTAGCATTACCGCTTCGCCTGAATCCGATCCAATTTGGAAAGACTTAGTTCCAAACTGGCCATTTAGTAGACGAGAGCCACCAAACGAGGTTGTTTCTGCAATACGGTTTAATTCGTCATTCAAAGCAACCACTTCTTCTTGAATCGCAGTACGGTCAGCTGTTGTGTTTGAACCGTTAGAAGATTGAAGTGATAAATCACGCATACGTTGAAGGATGTTCGTTGTTTCGTTCATCGCACCTTCAGCAGTTTGCGCCATTGAGATACCATCGTTTGCATTTCGAACTGCAACATCTAAGCCGCGAGTTTGAGAAGTAAGACGGTTTGAAATTTGTAGGCCAGCCGCATCGTCTTTTGCACTGTTAATTTTAAGACCTGAAGACAAACGCTCCATTGAGCTGTTTAGGTCGCTAGTTGCGTTGTTTAAGTAACGCTGTGCAGTCATTGCTGATACGTTTGTGTTTACATTGATAGCCATAATTTATTTCTCCACTTTGGTTCCGAATCACTCCGCTCCTGGACCGGAAACCGTATTAATCATCGTTTGATACTTAACTTAACGACCTTGTTTTAAATTACTTTAGAAAAACTTTTTATTTTTTTAAGTTTTTCTTTTGTAAGCATTTTAAAAAACCTCAGTCGTAATGCCTTGTAATTAAGTTATCGCTCGCGATCGGAAACTCTTTAGGAAAAAAGATAAAAAAAATGAAATAAATTTAAATGAAAGGTAAAACGGGAGGAAGATCGCTATAAATAGACATAAATACAATGATATCGCTTGATTTTTGCACAGCCAAAATCAAAGTTAACCCAATATACGGAACTTCATTTTAATTACTTATATAAAAAAAGCCGAGGCAAGCCTCGGCTTTGGCATAGTGTGAGAGCACTACTACCTTAGAAGTTTATATATTACCTATCTTAATAAGCCAAGTGCAGCATTAGGCGCTTGCTTAGCTTGAGCTAGAATAGACGAACTTGCTTGTTGAAGGATCTGAGCTTTTGTCATCTCTGTGGTTTCTTTTGCAAAATCGACATCTTTGATACGACTATTTGATGCAGATACATTTTCATTAATGTTATCTAAGTTAGAAATAGCATGACTAAAGCGGTTTTGGAATGCACCTAAATCAGCTCGATTCTCATCAACAAATTGCATTGCTGCATCAAGAACTGCGACTGCCTTTTGTGAGCCACCAACCGTCGTTACGTCGATGCTCTTAACAGTTTCAGCTTGTGCTGCACCCATATTTAGTTCGCCAGCCAGAGAACCACCAAAGCTCACCTCACCTTGCACCTTATCATTAGAGGTAACAATTTGTAGTTCACCATCTTCAGATACTGATGCATTAATTGAATCTGTCTGGCCATTAATATAAGTTGCCACTTGTTCAATATCATCGCCTGATTTTGCGTTGATTGTCAGTTCTTTCTCTTCGCCTGCTTTATTTAAAAATGACACGGTTAATTCTGAATTTTCAGCATTAGCAGCCCAGCCAGCATCAAGCTTAGTTTCTGCTTTATAACTTGTTCCACCCATTGAGGCTGAATCAGAACGCATGTTATTTAAGCTAAGCATTACTGCTTCACCAGAATCAGCACCGATTTGGAATGATTTAGTACCAAACTGACCGTTAAGAAGACGTGAACCACCAAATGAAGTTGTTTCTGCAATTCGGTTTAACTCGTCATTAAGCGCACCAACTTCTTGCTGAATCGCTTCACGATCAGCAGAAGTATTTGAACCATTAGAAGATTGAAGAGATAAATCACGCATACGTTGTAAGATGTTTGTCGATTCATTCATCGCACCTTCAGCCGTTTGTGCAATTGAAATACCATCATTTGCATTACGAACAGCAACTTCTAACCCACGAGATTGAGACGTTAAACGATTAGAAATCTGTAGGCCTGCTGCATCGTCTTTTGCGCTATTAATTTTAAAGCCAGAAGATAGGCGTTCCATTGATTGATTAACGCCATCCGTTGCATTGTTTAAGTAACGCTGAGCAGTCATTGCTGATACGTTAGTATTTACTGTAATCGACATAGTGGTATCTCCGTTTAGTTTTCCGATTGTTTTCCGTAGTTCGGAAAACTGAGCTTTATTATTCGACACTAAATTAGTTGCTATTAGTGCCTGATACTTAATTTAGCGACGGTTAAAAATAAACCTTTATCGATTTTCTTATAAAATCATTGATTGCTTTATGAACTATGACCACGCTTCAATTTTTTAAATCTTTGACAAAAAAACAACTAAAGTTTTTACTATTCTGTCCGAGAAAAGCACCTTCTCCTTTTCTTTAGGCAAAAAAAAACCAGCTTTCGCTGGCTTCTTACTATATAAACTAACTGATGTATTAACCAAGCAACTTCAGTGCAATATCAGGCGCTTGTTTGGCTTGAGCAAGTACAGTGGAACTTACTTGTTGTAAGATTTGCGCTTTCATCATCTCAACCGTTTCTTTTGCAAAGTCGGTATCTTCAATACGACTGTTTGATGCCGAGATATTTTCATTAATATTATTTAAATTATTAATTGCATGATCAAAACGGTTCTGAAACGCACCTAATGTCGCACGCTCTTTATCGACAAATCCCATGGCTGCATCTAACGTTGCAATCGCTTTTTGAGAACCACCTACTGTCGTTAAATCTAAGTCATTCACGGTATCAAATACAGCACCACCAATGGCTAATTCAGCAGATAATGAACCGCCAAAGGTCACCGCACTTGAGACTAAATCACCCGCGGTAAATAATTGCAATTGGCCGTTCTCATCCACTGACGCTTGAACGGTATCATTTTGCCCATTGATGTAAGTTGCCAACTCCTCAATATCATCACCCGCTTTCGCTTCTATCGTGATTTCTTGAGCTTTACCATTTTCATCAGCAAATGACATTGTTAACGTTTGGCCGCCCTCAGGAACTGTCCAACCTTTGTTTAACTGGTTTTGAGAGGTGTAATGAAATCCCCCCATAGCTAAAGTATCAGATCGCATACTGCCTAGCGTTAGTTGAACAGCCTCACCCGCATTAGCACCAATCTGGAAAGTTGATGTTCCAAATTGACCATTCAATAAACGACGACCGCCAAAAGAGGTGGTCTCTGCAATACGGTTCAATTCATCATTTAAGGCATCCGCTTCTTCTTGTATTGCCTGGCGATCTTGTTGAGAGTTAGAGCCATTTGATGACTGCAGTGCTAAGTCACGCATACGCTGAAGAATGTTAGTGCTTTCATTCATTGCCCCTTCTGCAGTTTGGGCAATAGAAATACCATCATTGGCATTACGCACGGCAACATCTAATCCGCTCATTTGAGCTTGTAGTCGATTGGAAATTTGCAGTCCTGCAGCATCATCTTTAGCGCTATTAATTCGCTTACCAGAAGAAAGACGTTCCATCGATTGATTTAACTGCTCTGTCGCTTGATTTAAATATCGCTGTGCCGTCATTGCAGACACATTGGTGTTTACCGTTACAGACATAACAATCTCTTAATATATTTAATCTTAATAGTTATAGCGGCCAAATTACTCAAAGCTTAACTGATATTTTGATGATGGCAGCGGCTGCTGCTTTCTATTTGATAATGATTAGGATCAATACCTTCCGACTTCAATAAGTTAATAAAAGCAGGACTTGAGCATTCTTCTCCTAAATAATGTTTTAGATCTTTTATGGCCTTACGTTTTACTTTATGAATAGGAGAATTAAAGCATTCTCCATAGCCTTTAATATGGCTATTTCTAGAAGTGATGCCTTTTTCTTCAAAGTAGCGCTCAACATCTGGATCGATGCATGATTTAGCTAAAATGAATGAATTATATTTCACATAGGATACAACATCATTATTGTGCAGCTGGGCACTAAGCGTAGAAAAAGATAAAGAAGTTAATAATAAAAATCGTAAGAATGAACTCATAGCATGACCTTACTTATAGAATAGACAGTAAGTCATCGACCGAAATAAGGTTTTCTAAATTAAAAAGAGTATTTTTAGAAGGGTAGCCCCAATTAAGGGGCATAAAGCTAGGCTGGTTTTTTATGAGGAGATCTGTGAGAAGAACACAAAAAACCAGTTACCTGAAGCTTGCCAACAATCAAATGAACAAGAGGATGATGAGAGATGAGAGCACCTCTTGTTCACTAAGATGACTGTTGTTAGTTACTCAATTACTGCAGTAAAGTTAGTGCAGCGTTTGGTAACTGTTTCGCTTGAGCAAGAATAGACGTACTAGACTGCTGAAGGATTTGTGCTTTTGTCATGTTTGTTGTTTCTTTAGCAAAATCAGTATCTTTGATTCGGCTGTTAGAAGCAGACACATTCTCTTGAATGTTAGACAAGTTGTTGATGCTGTGGCCTAAACGGTTTTGTTTAGCACCTAAGTCAGCACGCTCACGGTCGATATAAGCAAGTGCAGAATCGATAACACCGATAGAAACTTGAGCATCACCCACTGATGTTACGTCTAGTTTATCAACTGTTGCTTTGATACCAGCACCGCCAGCTAAACCTAACTCAGACGCAAGGTTACCTGATACTGCTAACTCACCTTCGATAGATGGTTCAGCAACAAACAGTTGAAGTTTACCTTCATCACCAACAGATGCAGAGATCTTGTCTGATTGACCGTTAATGTATGTCGCTAACTCTTCAATATCGTCACCAGCTTTAGCGTTGATATCGATAGAAACAGCTTCACCTTTTTGAGTTGTAAACTCTAATTTTAGGTCATTTTTGCCAGCTTCTACATTCCAAGATGCGCCTTTACCGTTTTCAGAAACAAAACGTTGACCACCCATGCGGCTGTCATCAGCACGTACAGACGTTAATTCAATAAGGATAGCTTCACCAGCATTTGCGCCGATTTGGAATGCTGACTCACCGAACGTACCGTTAAGTAGACGACGACCACCAAAAGAGGTTGTTTCAGCAATACGGTTTAATTCATCAGACAGTGCATGTACTTCTTCTTGGATAGAAGAGCGATCTTGATCTGAGTTAGAACCGTTTGCCGCTTGTAGTGATAAATCACGCATACGTTGAAGGATGTTTGTCGATTCGTTCATCGCACCTTCAGCTGTTTGAGCGATAGAAATACCATCGTTCGCATTACGCATAGCAACATCAAGACCACGAGTCTGAGCTGTTAAGCGGTTAGAAATTTGTAGACCAGCAGCGTCATCTTTTGCGCTGTTGATTTTAGTACCTGAAGACAAACGCTCCATTGAGTTGTTTAGATCGTTCGTTGCGTTATTTAGGTAACGCTGCGCAGTCATCGCAGATACGTTAGTATTTACATTTACAGCCATCGTTGCTCTCCTTGAGTTTCGTTTTCACGAAATCTACTTTCTGCTCTATTCAGAAATATTTAAAATTCATAGTTAAATATCAGCCACAATTGGCCAATGTTTTTCAATGTCATGTAATTTACATATCAAATCTCATGCCAAGATGAGAGAAACACATACATTAATGACTGACATGCAAAAGCAAAATGATTAACTCTACTTTGCAACTGCTATGTCACTATTTACCATTGGCAAACTGTGAACGTCTCAGTCATAGTTATTAATTAGCATAAGGTGTGCCAGTTTTCAAAATTGAAAGGGAAATATCAAAAAATAAAATACAACCAATTAAAATCAAAGACTTAAGTGACCAATCAATACTCACCCACCATACTCTAAATACTTGAAAACCAACCTTCTTGCCGCTTTTTTATAAACATTGCCGCATTGTCTCTCAGTCAATATTTAAGAACTAACCAGTAGATTACATTTTACTAAAACGTCTATCTATGGCTTAAGTACAACCAATAAGAATAAAATAGGAAAATAACTGTGGTTTTCAATAATAGGCGGCAAATATTTACAATATTCAAGTGAAGCGGCAAAGCTATTCCTATTAGGGTTTTATTTTATAGTTCATATAGTTATAGAGATTTCCATAAATCACCACATTCATCTTCCCACACCGATGGTAACGATAAATAGCAGGCATAAAAAAAAGCCCAACATGTCTGTTGAGCTTTCAATATTATTTAATCTCTATACGTAATTAAATAATGTTATGTCTTTTACTTTACCAAAGGCTTGCTGAGAAGCCTGAAGTGCACGTGTATTCTCACTAAATTCAATCACGGCTTGAGCATAATCCAAATCTTCAATTGAGCTTAACGATTTAGAGATTGTTAAATCAAAATCTTGGTGCTGCATTTCTTGTTGATCAAGCGTATTTTGTCTTGTTCCTACTTCAGCCTGAGCTTGGCTTAAGTGAATAAATGCGGCATGAAACTCATCAGTCACTTGATGTAACTCAGCTGTACTTGACGCATCAGATACATGGTTTAGTGCCAGTTCTTGTGCTTTTTTGAAAGAATCAAAAACGCTAATCGTTTTCTTTGGTTCAAGAGTAATCGTATCGCCTGCTTTTAGCTGGCCACGGATCTGTATATCTACCCCTTCATATTTAATCCCTTCAGCAGGATCAAACAGGGCAGTTTTTACTGCACTACCATCTTTTGATAATTGGTAATTATATTTACCATCAGCACCTGCATTAAAACTGACTTCATACGTTGCAGGATCGGTATAATTTGTATTTGTCGCTTTGGACAGTAGTAATTCAGACCCTTCTTTTAGTGAATATTGCGGGTCGTAATCACCAAATGGGTTTTTAATTTCTGTAAATAATTTACTACCCGAGTCATTTACAGCCACTTCTATTGAACCTGATACTTTCAAACTACGCTGATATTCATCACCAGCATAAGCAACAGTTCCATCATTCGATCGGAAGAATGGTTGTGTTTTTGACTTGGTACCAGAGAATAAATAATTCCCTGATTCATCTAACATGTTAGTTAGATTTAAAAAATTATCTGCAATGCCTTTAATGTCTTGTGCATGAGCATAACGATCTTCTGGTGCAAGAGAACCGTTAATCATTTCCATAACACTACGTTTAGCATCATCAGCAAACTGTTCAGCATTAGCGATGGCTACTTCATGACGCTCTAAACGGTTACGCGCTAAAACAATAGTATCGCTGTATTGACGTAACTCTTCTTTCTTTTGCGTTAAGTTTTGTGCATATAACGCAGCAACGGGGTCGTCACCTGCAGTTAATAGCTTTTTACCTGACGCCAATTGCGCGCTGTTTTGATGAACTTTCGCTTCTTGACGAGAAATATCATTTTGAACTGATTGGTAGTTATGAAAGCTTGAAATACGATTTAACATACTCTATTGCCTCCTAATTACGATAATTGCAAAATTGAATTAAACGTCTCATCTGCCGCTTTCATGATTCGAGAAGAAGCCATGTATGCTTGTTGAAACTTCATCATGTTTGCCGCTTCTTCATCTAAGTTTACGCCAGCAACAGAAGCAACACGACTTTGTGCAGCTTCATTCTCTACACGTGAAACTTCAGATAAACGAGAGGCTGTCGCTTTTTTAAGGCCAATCTCTGTATTTACGTTCTGGTATAAATCAATAACGGTTGAGCGACCTTCGTCCATCACTTTACGTGTTTGCAAGCCTTGCATTAATAGCAAGTTACCATTATCACCTTCAGATGGAACTAAGTTAGCTGCAAATTTATCATTTGCTGCGGCACCACCAGTAAGTTCAAATGTTGTACCACCCACAGTTACTGCGCCTTTTGCCGGGTAAGTTTGTGGTTCAAGCAACATTTTTCCTTTCATATCCAAAACGGCAAATTGATTTGCAGCAGGAGAAATAACAACTTGAAACTCTTTTAATTCACCCGCTTGTAATACTTTAAATTTTGCATTACCTGTTGCGAATGTCGCTGAGCTTGCATAGCTTTGTGCGGCTATTTTCTCAGCTTCATTCATTTCAAGCTTCATTTCGCCAGCCGCTATACGCGTTGGACGAAGTAATACACGTTCACCGGCGCCTAGTGGTTCACGAATTTCAACTCGCATACCGTCTAGGAAAAAGGTCGATGGGTTACCGGTTGGGTCTAAACGCTGTACTTCACCTGTAGGTCGGGTCACCGTATATTGGCTGCCATCATACTTTAGGGCATAATCGCCTGCTTTTAGTTGGCTAATATCATCAATGAATACACCAACTTCAGCAGAAGAGTCCCCAGGAATAATGGCGCGGCTACGAGCTGCTTGCTCTGAGTTAACATCAGAGAAAATGTTTGCACCAATCTGTCCACGCAGATCTATTGCTTGGCTTTGTAAACGGTTAACTTCACTGCTGAAACCAACTGCCACGCGGCCTAATTCATCCATGATGGTAGGAATTGTGCTATCACGCAATTCAAATAACGCTGACATTTTACCGCCAATGCTATCATGTTGAATCGCTTTCATTCCCTTACCTTCAACCATAGCTAGTCGGCGCTGTAATGGGTCAGGAGTCCCTGCTATCATTTTCAATTCACTTGAATGAGTACCAGACACTAGCATGTGTCCACCACCAATTAAGACATTGAATGCATTCTCGTTATCACGCTTAGTAATGGTAACTTTTGTGTATTGAGACAGTTCTTTAATTAACTTTTCATGACGATCCATTAGGTCATTGTGCGGACCTGGGGTCTTGACCATCATTTGGTTAATTTCTTTTAACTCTAGAGCAATACCATTCATACGCTCTACCGTTAGATCCATCTTTTTATTTACGTCTGAGTTTTGCTGACGTACGTTCTCATAAAAGTCATTTAAGCTTTGTGAAACAAGACGTGATTTTTCTAGGACTACTTTACGTGCACCGATTTCGTTAGGGCTGTCGGCAAGAGTTTTTACGGCATCAAACCAATCATTGATGTTTTCTGGAATACGCTTAGCACCAATAGATGACATCATATTCGTTAGAACATCAAGGTTAGCTTCTGTATCCATAGAGTAGCTTAGGTTGGTTGTAGAAAGGTTCAATTCGTTAGTTGCGAACTGATCAAACGAACGTCGCACAGCGGCAACGTGCACGCCTGCGCCGAGGTTTGCACCTGACACCCAATGAGGCATATTTGTGTCTTGAACTACCGATTGACGACTAAAGCCTTCAGTATTAACGTTGTTAATATTGTGACTGGTCGTATTCAGTTGACGCTGCGCCGTAAGCACACCTTGTGTACCTAGATGTAGCAGATCAAGTCCCATGTTGCCTCCAAAAACTCTATAAAAGATGCGATAAAAAATTTCCTAACAAAACTAATATAGCAATCAGTGTGCCAACTTTTAAACTCAGCATTTTCAATGAGATAGATAAACCCACAACCTTAAAGTCTCTCTTTGCCACTAGATTTCTGTATTTATCGCCTTTCTTTGCCTCTTTTGGTTTTTAAGCGGCAATAAAGCAAAAAATCCTGCCGCTCAGTGATATGACAACACTAAGCAGCAGGATTTTAGATATTTACTAATTCAGTAAGGTTTATTTAGTTAAGCTTTCTACGGTCTTCATTACACTCATGACTTTATTAGTATAGTTTGGATCAGTTGCATAACCAGCACTGTGGATCCCTTTAATAAAACTTTCTGAACTTTCTGTTTGTTGTAATGCGCGCTCATAACGTGGGTTTTGATTTAAGAATCGAACAAAATCACTAAAGCTCTCTTCATAGTTATCGTATGAACGGAAGGCAGCATTCTCTGTCACTGCGACATTATCGTGATATTCCAACGTATTCTTAGCTATCTTATCGCCCTGCCAGCTTCTATCGGCTTTAATGTTGAATAAGTTATGGCTAGAATCCACTGAATTTTGAATAACTTTTTTACCCCAACCAGTTTCTAGCGCGGCTTGAGCAATTAATACATTTGAGTCAATGCCTAATGCTTTTGCGGCTTTTTCAGCATACGGCTTCATGGTTTCTACAAATTGCTGAGGAGAATCAAATTTCTCGGGTTGCTGTACCGGTCTTGCTGCCAATGCTTTTTCTAGCTGTGCAATACTTGGGGATTCTGTCTGTGATGCTTGTTTAGCTTCAGATCCCTTAGGATATGAGTAATCAACCGGCAAGCGTAACGTTTCATCGGTTGCCGCTTTGCGCATTGCCATGCGAGCATCTTGCTCTAAGTTTTTGCCGTTATGCACTGGTGGCTCTTGATTCATTGATGCGCCAAGTTGTGCAACAATCATATCAGCTAAGCCTAATGAGCCTTTTTTCGACAATTCTGTCGCCATTTGATCATCACGCATTTGCTCAAAGAACTGCTGATTATCACTGCTCATCATATCTGATTTGAATGAATCATTAGCATTACGCATTGATTTAAAAAGCATTTGCGTAAAAATAGATTCAAATTGTTCAGCCGCCGCACGCAGCGCTTTGTCTTGGCTTTCTTGATCGCCATTAACCGCACTTTTACGTAAGTTATCTAGGCCACCCACATCATGGATAAAACCTACGTCTGTCATATTTACTGAATTATTCATTTTTACGCTTACTCTTTTTAATCAGGGTAATAAATCGACTGTCTCTACATTACTAACAGAGCAAGTTTAATGCCAAAAAAAACGCACTTCCGAAGAAGTGCGTTTCCTGTAATTATTTTTCTGTTTATCAAGGAACATTAAATAATGATCAATTGACCTTCAATTGCACCAGCTTGCTTCAATGCTTGTAGAATCGCCATCAAATCCGATGGTGCTGCACCTACTTCATTTACAGCTCGGACTAAATCATCAAGGGTTAGTCCCGGCTCAAACTTAAACATTTTGCCTTGCTCTTCTGTCACTTCAATATCAGAGTCAGGTACAACAACCGTTTGACCATCACTAAATGGACCCGGTTGGCTTACTTGTAAATTTTCTTTAATCGCAACCGTCATACCACCGTGAGTCACTGCGGCAGCTTTTAATTTCACGTGCTTACCGACAACAATAGTACCAGTACGAGAGTTAACAATAATTTTTGCAGAACCATCTGCTGGATCAAAATCAACATTCTCGACGGCTGATAAGAAAGCCACTCGTTGGCTGATATCACGAGGTGCACGCACACGAACAGAAGTTGCATCAACCGCTGACGCCATGTTTGGACCTAGGAAGTTGTTTACTGCATCAGCCATACGTTGAGCAGTAGTAAAATCAGACTCTAATAAATTAAAGGTGATGAAATCACCACGGCCAAATGGAGATGGGATCTCACGTTCAACCATTGCGCCACCAGAGATACGACCTACGGTTGGGTTATTACCAACAATTTTAGAACCGTCAGCCCCCGTAGCACTAAAGCCACTTACAATTAAGTTACCTTGTGCAATAGCGTAGGTCTTACCGTCCAGACCTTTCAGGAAGGTTTGTAGCAAAGTACCACCACGTAAGCTTTTTGCGGAACCTACAGAAGAAACCGTCACATCAACTACTTGACCTTGTTTTGAAAATGCAGGCAAGGTTGCGGTAACCATCACTGCCGCCACGTTTTTTGTTTTTGGCTTTGTACCTGGTGGTAATTGAATACCAAAGTTTTGCAGCATGGCATTAAAGCTTTGATCGGTAAATGGTGTTGATTCACCAGTACCTGGTAAGCCTGAAACCAAGCCATAACCAATTAATTGGTTACTACGAACCCCAGCAACTTCTGCCACGTCTTTAATACGTGCTGCTTGTGCTGTAGAGATACTTAGGCATAACCAAGTAAAGATTAAAGTAACTAGGCTTTTATTCACGTCAAAACTCCAACGATTCGTCATTATTATAGTGCTACATTAAAGAATCGTGCCAAGAATCCAGGTTCTTGCATATCTTGTTGATCACCCGTACCTGAATACTGGATACGTGCGTTTGAAATTCGGGTTGATGCAATGGTGTTATCAAAACTAATGTCATCAGGACGAATAGTGCCACTCAATCGGATATATTCATCCCCAGTATTAAGTGTTAGCCACTTCTCGCCACGGATCAATAAGTTACCGTTAGCTAAAACTTCTACTACTTCTACCGTGATCGAACCACTTAAACTGTTACTTTGGTTAGCTGAGGTGTTTCCGGTGAAGTTATTATCGTTAGATAGCTCGTAAGAGAAATTATATTGGCCACCCATCTGTAACTCTTGACCACCGACTTGCAATGGGTCCATGCTTGAATCATTTGATTTTGATAATTCAGCATCGGCACTTTTTGCCGCTTTGGTATTCTCAGCTAAAGTCACAGTAACAATGTCACCTAAACCACGAGGCTTGGTATCGTCATACATGTCTTGAGCATGATCCATATTGAACAATGAACCTGTTGCCGCAGCGTAATGCTCTGGTTTCTCTTTAGGATGAATAGGAGCCCAAGCTGGATCGCCTGAAATAGGATCATTACGACCACGAAGTGTATCAATAATGCCCCCTCCCTCTTCTTTCGCTTTATCACCTTCTACTGCATCAACATTGGTGGTAGCAGAAGTCACTTCGCTATCTTGTAAGTTCGGGTTTTGAACTAATAGCGCTTCACAACCGGTTAGAGTCGTTAGCATTAGTAAACAAAGAAGACGTTTCATCCTAATCACCAATTACAGTTGTTGGTTAACAAAGCTTGCCATTTTATCAACAGCAGAAATTACTTTTGAGTTCATTTCATAAACACGTTGTGCTTCGATCATGTTCACTAGCTCTTCAGTTACGTTTACGTTTGATGCTTCAAGCATAGATTGACGAATAGCACCTAAGCCTTCTAGACCAGGAACCCCTTCCTGTGGGTCACCACTAGCACCTGTTGGTAAGTAAAGGTTTTGACCTACAGGCTCTAAACCACCTGGGTTAATGAAATCAACCGTTGTGATTTGACCAATCACTTGGTTATCTTGTTGGCCACGTAGACGAACAGACACTTCACCATCCGTACCAACAGTTACATTAATTGCATCTTCAGGAACGATAATTTCAGGTTCTAAACGATAACCAGCACCTGTTGTTACGATTGCGCCTTCATCATTTAACGTAAATTGACCATTACGAGAATAACCAATGTTGCCATCAGGCATAGTCACTTGGAAAAAGCCTTTGCCTTCGATCATCATATCCATGCCGTTAGACGTGGTTTGAGCATTACCGTTAGTAAATACTTTTTGTGTTGCCACAACTTTAGAACCCGCACCTAGCATTAAGCCAGTTGGTAACTCTGTGTTTTGTGTTGACTGAGCACCGGCTTGGTTTACGTTTTGGTAAAACAGATCTTCAAATACGGCACGGCTCTTTTTAAAACCAACCGTTGAGGCATTCGCCAAGTTGTTTGAGATAGTCGCAATGTTAGTTTGCTGTGCGTCTAAGCCTGTTTTACTTACCCATAATGCTGGATTCATTGTGTATTCCTCTAAATTCTTTAATGTATTAAGTTAATCAAGTTAATTGTTCAATTAACCCATACGTAATAATGAGTCTGAAGCTTTATCCATCTCTTCAGCGGTACTCATCATCTTGACTTGCATTTCAAACTGACGCTGCAAATCAATTAAATTGGTCATCTCACCTACGGCATTAACGTTACTGCCTTCTAATGCACCTTTTAGTACGGTTACACCCGCGTCTGCTTGAAATGCATTATTAGGATTTTTCGAACGGAACAAACCATTCGTGTCTTTAAATAAATCGCGATTATCGGTACGAACTAATTTAATGCGGTCAACTTCTGCCATCGCTTCAGCTGGAGCACCTTGCTCAAGAACAGAGATAGTGCCGTCCTTTGCAATTTGAATCTTTGAGATCGGAAGCGGCAACGTAATTGGCGCGTCATTCTCACCTAATACTAGGTGGCCGCTGCCATTCATTAATAAACCTGTCTCATCTATTTTTAGATTACCAGCACGAGTCAAACCTTCACGACCGGTGTTGTCCATCACTGAAATCCAGCCATCGCCTTCAATTGTTAAATCTAAATCACGGCCAGTTGTAATTACTGAACCTTGAGAAAAGCTACTTCCTGGACGCTCTGTCATATTGAACACACGAGTAGGCAAACCTTCACCATACGCTTGCATTGAACGTGCTTGCTCTAAATCAGCACGGAAACCCGTTGTACTTACGTTGGCAAGGTTGTTTGAACGCAGCTGCATAGCTTGCATGTTTTGCTTTGCGCCACTCATGGCTAAAAATAATGCGCGATCCATAATGAACTCCAATAATCTATCTGAAGTTATAATAGCAATGAGTGTGCCAAGTTTTTTTAATGTTTCATATCAAAAGGTTAGAAGTGTAACAGTGAAGAAAAAGAAGAGGCATGGTACCGGGGAGGAAAAAGATTGAAACCAAGAGGCAACAATTCTGGGTAAAAAATTGCCGTCAATGTCGACGGCAATTTGATAAATAGATACTCGTTTAAATTAACGAATTTGTAGGATATTTTGTTGCAGTTGGTTATGTACATCCAATGAACGAGAGTTCGCTTGGAAGTTACGTTGTGCAGAAATCAAATCAACCAACTCTTGAGTCATATCGATGTTTGATTGCTCTAACGTACCACTTTGAATATCACCAAATGAACCTTGGTTTGCTTCACCCCAAATTGCAGCTCCAGATGCTTGTGTCGTTGACCATTGAGTGCCACCGTTTTGAGCAAGGCCTTGTTGGTTAGTTACACGAACCATTGCTACGCGACCTAATGTCACATCTTTACCATTTGAATAAGAACCAACAATGTTACCACTCTTATCAATATCTACTTTTGATAAGTAACCTGTTGTTGCGCCATCTTCACTGAAACGACGCATTTCAAACGGTGCTGAGAACTGCGTTGGGTTATCAAACTTCATCGTTAATGTCTGAGAAGGATCAGCACCATTTAAGTTTAAACCATTCTCACCTAGCGTTGTTGTTGCAACCGGTTGACCAGCATTGATACTTTGAGTTGTACCATCATTATTAAATATAATCGAATGACCAGTTTGACCTGCCGCATTTGTCGCATCACCTGCATTGATATTTACGGGTTTTTCACCATCAATATCTGTTGATGAGTAGAACACATTCCAGCGGTTTGGTTGCGTTGCATCTTTCACATAATAAGTGGTCATTTTATATGGTTGACCTAATGAATCGTACGTCGTTACCGATGTCGACTTATTATAAGTATCAGGATCGTTCATATCAAAAAGAGCAGGATCTTTTGGTACTTCAGTCGCAGGCAAGTTCATGCCAATCTCAACGTTTTCTGTTGGTTTTGGTTTACCAAATTGGTCTGGGATCTTCAGTGCTTTTGGCTCATAAGAAGATACATTGCCTGACTCAGGATCAACTTCGTAACCTAATAAGAATTCATCATTTGATGTAGTTACATAGTTTTCATTATCTAAGTGAAATGCACCGTTACGGCTTAATTCATTCGTTGCTGGCTGTAGGCGATCTTTTGCTACCGCAAAGAAACCTTGACCAGAAATACGTAAATCCATTGGGTTGTTAGTATAAATACTTGAGCCTTCATGGAATTGCTGAGCAATTTTCGTTGTTTGTGCACCACCACCTGTTGTGGTTTTAGCATTTGAAAACAACGATGATGAATAAACATCACCAAACTCTGCACGAGACTCTTTAAAACCAAACGTATTGGCATTCGCCAAGTTGTTTGATGTTGTGTTTAGATCTTTTTGAGCAGCGGCTAGACCACTTAATGCTACGTATGACATTTGATATCTCCTATCTAGCTACGCTGATGATTTCCAATTCCATTAACGATCACAGTCAATTGGGAATGTTAAAGGAATTGGCATAGCTCTATGTTTTAATGAATTTGTTACAGTAAATGGGAGTATTCAGGCAGCGATAAACTGCTGCACTGAATATTCGCCTTTTATGCCTTACCTACTTCTAGCACTTCTGCCAGTTTCATAGGTGAAGCAAAACCAGCAAGATTAAGCAGAACATTGCCATCGCCTTTGCCTAGAAGAACACTATTTACGTTAGCGTATGTTGATACACCAAACTCTTTGTTTTCTCCATCAAGCACACCAGCAGCTTTGATATTATAGCTACCAGCAGGCATTACATTGCCTTTTTCATCCTTGCCGTCCCACTCAACACGAGTATCGCCAGCAGGTTTAGCGCCCACATTCAAAGTACGAATTAATTGGCCTTGCTCGTTTTCAACACGAACCATTAGGTTATTAATTGCCTGTGGCAATTTAACCATTGCCGCCATACTTTTATCTGCTTCTTTTAGCCCTTTAGCGCCAGGTACTAGAACATCACGGCCAACAAGCGATGATGCTTGTAATGCTTGGTTAGATGTCATTGATGAATTCAAGCTATCAAACTGTGTATTCATCTTGCCAATACCATCAACGGTTGCAAATGATGCCATTTGCGCAATCATTTGATCGTTTTCAACCGGCTTAAACGGGTCTTGCTGAGACAACTGTTTGGTTAATAATGAAAGGAAGTCTTCTTGCTTCAGTTCATTTTTGCCACCAGTAGCCTTTTCAGGCTTATTTGCCTCTTGAAGACTTTTAAGCTGGTCGATGTAGGACAAGCCGTTTTGACCAACGTTATTGATTCCAGTCATAGCTACCTCCTATCCTTATTGACCCATTCGCAGAGTACTCTGCAACATTTGTTTACTCGCATCTGCTACTTGAACATTCGTTTGGTATGAACGAGAAGCAGAAATCATGTTTGCCATTTCTTCCATCACATTAACGTTTGGCTTAAAAATATAGCCATCGTCATTTGCCATAGGGTGATCAGGATTATATTCAGCACGTAATGGTTTTTGGCTTTCAACAATACCAAGAACTTTTACAGGAACTGTATGATCTTGTTTGTATTTTGCTTTACTCAATTCCGCACCAAAGACAGCTTGGCGAGCCTTATAAGTTTCAGCAGCAGAGCTACTTACACTGTCAGCATTTGCCATGTTACTTGAAGTGGTGTTAAGACGAACTGACTCTGCACTCATCGCAGAACCTGTAACGTTAAAAACATTAAATAAGCTCATCTCTATTCCCCTTTAATTGCTTTGGTTAGGTTTTTGAATTTGCTACCTAAAAATTCCAATGATGCTTGATGACGAAGTTGGTTTTGCATAAATAAATTACGCTCCAAATCCACATCTACCGTATTGCCATCTCCCGTATCAGGTTGAGTTGGTACGCGGTATTGAATTTCCCCTGCCACTCGTGTTGAGGCATTGATGTGCCGACCATCTGTACGGCTAAGACCCATGCTTGCCTTAGATGTTGCCGACTGCATTGCTTTTTGAAAGTCCATTCCTTTTGCTTTATAGCCTGGAGTATTCGCTTGAGCGATGTTCGTCGCTAGCATTTCAGCACGTTCAGAGCGAACTCCAACCGTATACTGGTGAATACCTAGTGCATTATCAAAAGAAATTGCCATTTCAAACCCTCCACAAGAACTGACTAGCAGTATATATATTTCATATTGCAACCTGTATGCCAACTTTTCAATTCACAGAACAGATTGACGATACTACTTGCATAAAATTAGCAATATTTATGCCGACTCTAAATAACAAGCACAAAAAAAGCGACCTAAGCCGCCTTTTGTATACTAATTAATCAATTTTAATTATTTTAGCTTATAAATGATACCTGGATTACAACGAACCATTTCAAACTTATCAGTTAAACCGGTTAGTGATTCAGAAGCACCCAGTAGTAAATATCCGCCGGGGTTAAGACTTGCCGCCATCTGATTTAACACTTTGGCTTTCATATCTGGTGAAAAGTAAATCAATACATTACGGCAAAAAATGATATCGAACTTGCCTAATAAGCTGTAGCTATCCATCAAGTTTTGCGGACGGAAGTTAACCATACGTTTAATTTTATCATTAATCTTCATTTTGCCATCACCAGCATCTTCAAAGAACGCACGACGACGCTCAGGAGACAGTCCTCGGCTTAATGCTAAATTATCATAAACACCGGCTTTACATGTATCTAGCATTGTCGGTGAAATGTCCGTTCCAGTAATACTAATATTTGGAAGAAAACCAGGCTTACGCGCTTGGATTTCTGAAATAATCATCCCCATAGAATACGCTTCTTGACCTGATGAACTTGCCGCAGACCAAATTTTAAGAGGTCGACGGTTTGCCGCTAACTCCGGCAATAATTTTTCAGATAAAACGGTAAATGGGTAGCCGTCTCTAAACCATAGCGTTTCATTGGTTGTCATCGCATCAACCGCGGCAACACGTAATTCACGGTTACGACCAGAAATTACTTGTTTTAATAGATCAGATAATGAAGCTAATGAAAACTTAGCAACTAAAGGACTCAGTCGACTTCTTACTAAATATTGCTTACTGTCACCAAGGACAATGCCACATTGAGATTCAAGAAAACGGCTAAAATCACGATACTCTTGTTCGTTGATAGTTATAGTTGTCATTAACGATTTTACTTCCAAATAAAAATGAATTGCCATGTCTTACCAAAGCCATGGCTAATATATTAACTTATTGTAAAAAGCGGGAGTTACTTTTCTACCGCTCTCTTAACTGCAGCACCCAATTCATCTGGGTTAAACTTTGCAATAAACTGATTTGCACCTACACGCTCAACCATTGCTTGGTTAAATACACCACTTAAAGAAGTATGCAATATAACATGTAAGTCTTTTAATGCTGGTTCACGACGAATTTCTGCTGTTAATGTATAACCATCCATTTCTGGCATTTCAACATCAGAGATTACTAGGCCAATTTGCTCATAAATACTGCCTTCATTAGCCATATCAACGAGTTTATCTAGTGCTTCTTTACCATCTTTTACCATGATAGTTTCAAAACCGATAGATTGTACTGCACGTTGAACTTGCTTACGAGCAACACTTGAATCATCTGCAATCAGTACTTTTCGCACAATTTCAGGGCTGATTGCTGCCATTTCTTCAACCAATGTTTCATTCATGGTTTCATCAATAGGCGCAATTTCCGCTAAGATTTTTTCTACATCCAAAATTTCAACGAGTTCATCGTCAATATTTGTCACAGCAGTTAAATAGTTTGCACGTCCAGTACCTTGAGGCGGCGGTAAAATCGCCTCCCAATGCATATTAACAATACGCTCAACAGATTTAACTAAAAAACCTTGAATAGTACGGTTAAATTCCGAAATAATAATAAAGCATTTATCTATTTCTGTGGTCGGACGACCGCCAGTAGCAAGGCTTAAATCAATTACCGAGATCGTTTGGCCACGAATATGAGCTACGCCTTTTACTAAAGGATTCAAATTAGGCATTGAAGTCAATCTCGGACACTGTAATACTTCTTTTACCTTAAATACGTTAATACCATAACGTTGGCGTCCCATAAGACGAAAAGTAAGTAATTCTAAACGGTTCTGCCCTACAAGTTGTGTGCGCTGATTCACCGAATCCAGTATGCCTGTCATATGTGACTCCATCTTGTGCCATTATAAATGAATCGCGAGCCTAACATAAACCTATTAAGAACACGATATACCACATGGCATTTTATATTAAAATTATGATGATAATAGAAAAACATAGTATGAATATCACCATTTATCGACTTATAAGCGTTATCGGCATATTTATAAGTTTCTTTAGCTTGAATGTCCATGCTGCCACAGATGAGCAATTAAAGGCAATTAAACAGGCAGCAGAATCATTTATTGAACAGAAAATTGATACACCAAAAAATGGAACCTTACAAGTGGAAGCTGTGCGTATTGATAGCCGTATTTATGCGACTGATTGCCCAACCCCACTAACCACCACCTTGCCAGGAAAGCTCAATACTAGCGGAAATACTTCTGTACTTGTTGAATGCCCAACTGATAATTGGAAAGTGTATGTTCCTGTAAAATCAGAACTTATGATGCCTTTAGCTACCGCTGTAACCTCGTTATCAAAAGGACATACAATCTCGAATAGAGATATAACACTGACCTTAGTTACGAGTCGAGTCTACCGCAGAGGTGGGTATGTTAATGTAAACGACCTTATTGGTTCTCGTATTAAACGCAGTGTCAGGGCCGGTAATGTTGTTGAAAAAAACGATATCTGCATGGTATGCCGTAATGACAGCGTTATAATTAAGGCAGTAAAAGGAGAATTAAGTATCATCACAAAAGGAACCGCTTTAGGTGATGGTGCGCTTGGTGATAAGGTCAATGTGAAAAATGATAAATCCAACCGTATAGTCAGTGGGATAGTAACTAATGTAGGTGTGATTAGTATTCGCTTCTAATAATACCGAATTTAGACCAATCAAAATTATTTTTTCTAAACTATCCCTGTTTACTGCCGATATGATTTTTGTGGCACTAATTATGCTTATATTATCCACAGTTTAAAAATAATGAAAAAAGCGTCAAAAAATTTCATTATTTACTTAAGTTATTTTTTTGACAGCCGATAGATAGATTAAGAGAATGTATTAACCGGCTAAAAAGGCTTGAATATATGACAAGTATTGACCAACTACGTGCTAGCCAAGCTATGGCGACATTACGTAATCAAGCTCGTGTTGATTCTGGTGATAAGTCACCTGCAAGTTCAACACCTGCTATGTCTGCGAAAATGGATGCCGTTTCTTTGAGTAATCAAGGTAAAGAAATTGGCCAAATGCACCAACAATTAGCAACAGAACCTTCGTTTAACGAAGATAAAGTTGCTGCAATTAAAGCAGCTATCGCAAATGGCTCTTACTCTGTTGATCCTGAGCGCCTAGCAGACAACATGATTAAATTTGAAGATGAATTAGCCGGCCTATAATCTTAGGCTGGTGATTTTTCTCATCATATCTATTTAATAAAGAGACACTATGGCTCAAACATTAACTGAATTATTAGATCTACAGCGTAGCGTTGCCCTCTCTCTTTCGACTGTTCTTAGTCGTGAGAAGGTTGCTATCGCCAGTAGAAAACCGGCTGAAATGGAAAGCGTTGCACATGATAAACTTGGCTTGCTAAACCAACTACGCCAATATGACCAGTTATTAGGTAGCCACGCAGAAAGACAGCTTCTTTCTGAAGATAGTGCATTAACAGAAAAAGTCACTGAAATAAAATCTATTATTCATGATTGCAAAGAAGAAAACGCCGTTAACGGTGAAGCACTTCAACGCGCACAACTTAGTTTTAATAAACTAAATAACCTGATGCAACAAAGTCGTGGTAAAAATGGCATGACTTACACCGCTGAAGGTCAAACTCGTAATATCACGACATTAGGTACTAACGTAAAAGCCTAATCTCCCCAACGCCAAAAAATCTTAAGTATCGATAATTTCTATCGATATACGGCACAGTGCTATCTGAACTTTTGTCTTTGTCTAAATATCTAGCCCCTGCCATTCCTATTTCTTACTCCCCCCCGCCTAAACTCTAGGCCTAGCTCTATCTATCCTTACTGTCCTCTAAACTCTAATTTCTGCTCTACCCATTTCTTACTCGTCCCTAACATCTAGTCCCTTTTACTCTTTCTCTTTCTCTTTCTCTTTCTCTTTCTCTTTCTCTTTCTCTTTCTCTGCTCAATAAAAAAGCCCCCGGAGCTAAAAACACCAAGGGCAAATATGTTGAATGAGAGTGTATTAATAAACGGTTATTAAATAACAGTCTATCCGCTATTTAGAACAGCGTGGTTTTTCTTTGTGTTGATGGTACGTCGTAAACCTGGCCTTGGTTTTTCATTCGTTCCATTTTTTTCAAATCTAATTTCAATTCAGTTACGTAGCTGTCACCAACTGGGTAAGTCCTCACGACTTCAGCTCCGCGAATGATACCATCAACACCAGCACTAGTTGTTTCTTCTCCTAGCTGTTGATCGTTCATTTCAACTTTACCGCTAATACGCATGCCATAAACTTGCTCAGCCAATTCTCTATAAGCGTCAACTTTTGAAGCGCGCATTGCTCGAATTCTCTGCTCATCTATATTTTTTCCGGCTTGCTCGCTAATACTGGCATAACCAACAGCATTTAGATGATCATCTTGTCGCATTGTTCCAAGAGGCTGACAACCGACTAGAACAAGTAGTGCTAATAGAAACCAATGTTTCATCGCAATTCTCCTTATGGACGTAGAATAATAGTATTACGCTCTGCTTTTTTCACATCAGAACGAATAAGAACACCATCTTCCATACGCATAGTATTTAAGGTATCTAAATCACGGCCAATTCGATCCGCAGGTAGGAAACCTTGTGCCGATGCCACAACAACTCGTGTTTGCATACCAATAACACGAGCATTAACTAACACACCACCATCTTGACGAAGCATGGTACCTGTTAATACATAATCAACTTGCTGCTCTTGTACTAACTCTTTCCAGTCTCGACTAAAGGCAAAATCACCTTGTTGAGTTACTCGAATGTTACCTGTCGTTTTATAGTCAATAACTTTAAAGCCACGACGTTGCAGCTGAAAGATAAACCCTTCAGTAACAGAGTTGCCTAACCAGTTTGTTTGATCCATTTGCTGTAAATCAACAAAAGACGTAATCGCAATTGGAGAACGTGCCGACAATGTCGTGTTCGATGTAACCAACTGCTCTGTTAAACTTTCAATAAAGTAATCCATTGTGTGTCGAGGAGTGTCCGCCAACATAAATGGGCTGCCATTATAAGGTTCTTTACCATTATAAATTGGTGAGTAAGCGCATGCACTAACCACCATTGACAGCAAAATTACAACTAATACTCTCATTCTATTATCTCCAGATAATGTTTTAATGTACTTACTCGCTTGATTTAAGCGTCAAATTTAAACTAGGAACAAAAATTGCAGTAGTTTATGAAACGCAATTTGTAAGTACTTTTATCAATCAACAAATAATAGTTAGCAAATTTCATACCCATTTGGCAGACAGCAGCAATGAAAAGAATATTTTTTTTACTTACATCATTATTAACAATAAGTTACGCACCATCAGCAAGTGCTGAATGGTTTGAGGTAACAGGGTCAGCGAGTGTGCTTACCAGTAAAAATGCGGCAAGATCTCATGCACTAGAAGATGCCGCTTACCAAGCTATGTTATTTTCAGGGGCTGACATTAGCCGCTTAAAAGATCTTAAAACCTTTTTAGAAAATGATGAAAAGCGTTATCAATTCAGCGGCAGTGAAATTCGCAGTATTGAAGTAGTAAAAGAGAAAAAGAAAAACGGCAAACTGTATCTTACTGCCCGTATTGATATCTATCCTTCGGCAAACAGTTGCCATATTGGTCAATACAAAAAAACCGTCATGACCAGTGAGATCACCATCGACTCTCCTCAACAAGCTGTCATGGGTAAAGTGTACAAAATGGGTGAAAGCCTTAGTACCGTATTTTCTCGTCAGCTAGATAAAGAGTCACAAAGTTTTATCTCTGTAGGAACGTCTCATTTGCGTATTGATAAACGCCAACCTGAAGTCGTTAAAATGATTGCAGAAGATCATGGTGCTCAATATATTTTCTCTGGAAACATCACAGATTTAAGTGCAACTATCGAACAAAACTTACTGCTGAAAGATACCATTAATCGTCAATTTGCTATTGAAGTTGCTGTACTGGATGGTAAAACAGGCCAAACTGTTTATAACAATAATTATCGTGAAGTGGCTCAGTGGGACTTCCCAAAAACCAGTGAAGTGGACACTCAAAGTGCTCGTTTCTGGACATCCGCTTATGGCGAGATGGTATTGCGAGTTAATCGCGATATGATGCTTGACTTAGAAAACCAATTTGCTTGTAAAATCACTCTTCCGCAAGTTGTTAGTATTCATAACAACCGTATCACGATGGATCTTGGTCGTATTCATGGAGTTAAAAAAGGCGATAAACTGGATTTATGGCACACTGGATCTTTCATTGATCAAAGTGGCTTACCTCGAAATAAGGTGGCCAAAACAAATATAACACTTACCGTTGATCGTGTTTATGAGCAGAATTCAGAACTAACTATTGATCAGCCTCAACTCATTAATAGTGTTCAAATTGGCGATGTAATGCATAAAACTGTCATTCAATAAAAATAGATGTAGATCATTAATATCTAAGAGAAACTATCAATGAAGGTAGTTTCTCTTTTTTTTATGAGCCTTGCCCTCGTTTTCCTTCTCCTCTTACGATACCCTTTACTAATAATTAGAATACTATACTTATTGAGTCATCATGCTAGGACACTTTCGACTACTTGTCGGCGCTTTTTTGCTACTGATCAGTACTTATCTATCCGCAGCTTCGGTTATGGAGGATGAGGAGTGGCAACAAAAATATCATCACAATAGGGTTTCTTCCCCAGAAAAAGCACTCGCTATGCTGCAAAGGGCCTATGACACTATAGACCCTAGTGCTGAACGTATCTATATCGCAAGTCGTATCCATGGCTTTGTTACCCGACGCGGTAATAATTATCGTCATAAAACGTCTAATAAAAGCCTAACCCCCTACGAACAAGTCGAATACTTTTCATTAATGGCAATGGATCATGATGATAGAGGGGAATACCAGAAAGTAATAGAATCAATAGAAGCCGCACTACACATTTCGAAATCACTGCATGACCCTGAATTGGATGCCGTATTATCTATTCAGCAATGCCGACTTAATTTAGATTTAGGTAATTATTATGTAGCTGAGTTTTATTGCCAATCAATCATTAAATATCTTGAAAAAACAAGCAGCCATTATATTGATAAAAAGTGGCTGTATCGCTTACTTGCAATGAGTTACCAAGGCAGCAGTAACTATGAAGCCGCATTACTAGCAAATGAGGAAGCACTTCGTCACAGCAAACCTTATGACATAAATGACACGACTTACTCAAACATTAGTCATTTATTGCTTAGTATGGGTCGATTACATAGCGCTAAAGAATTCGCTCAAAAAGCATTAGCCCTTCGTATTCAAAGAAACATCCCACAGAAAATAGCTCAGGCAAATATATTACTAGCGAGAATTCATCTTCAGTTATCACAATATGATGACGCTGAAATTCTTGCTCGCACTGCAATTGAAAACTTAAAAGAGTCAAATAACAGCTATACACGCAATATAGCCTACTTTACTCTTGGTTCTATTCTGCACAAAAAAGGCTTTCATGATGAGGCCATTGAATACTTATTGATTACATTGAATTCACAAGAAAAAGAATCAAATTCGATTTTTGTAATAAATACCTATCAAGTGCTTAGTCAGATTTATTTGCAGTATAAAAATCCAAACAAAGCGATTGAATACATTTTAATTGCCATTTCTAAATCAGAGACCTCACAAAGCCTTCAAGAACTCTCTGATTCTCTTTTGATATTGACTGATGTATATGAGTTTACTCAACAATATCAATTAGCTCTCAGCACACAAAAAAAACATCAAGCAGCAAAAAATAAAATTCATGCTCAAGATACAGCCAAGGCTTACGCTGCATTAAAGCTGAGAAATACTGTAATTCAAACGGAAAGAGAACTCATTGAAAGTCTTAAAGAGCAACAAGAACAGCAAAAAGAGCTCATTACCTCTCAACGCAATCGTGTTTATTCTCAGGTAATTATTATCGTTCTGGTTGTTTTTCTTATTTTCATTCTTCGCTCTCGCCAGAAACTAAATACATTGGCCTGTAAGGATGTACTCACAGGAGCAAACAGCAGACATCATATGTTTGAACTAATAAGAAAACGCCTTAGTGGATACCACCAACATACCGCTCTTGTTATGCTTGATATTGATAATTTTAAACAATTGAATGATAAATATGGCCACCCAAATGGTGATCTGGGCTTGAAGCATTTATATAAAACACTTGAAAGAGTAATACCGCTGCCACATCAGATTGGACGCGTTGGTGGAGAAGAATTTCTTCTGTTACTTCAAGAGGAAGGGAAAGATCACTGCCTCACCCTTATTGAGCAAGCTCGTCAAGCACTAGAGAGCTCAAGTTTTGATACGCTTGATGGGAAAAAGCTCTCTATTACAGCAAGTTTTTCTTGGATATACCTAGATAAAAATATGGATAATATTGATCAACTTTATTTCATCTTAGATGAAGGGCTATATCAAGCTAAGCAGAACGGTAAAAACTGTATCGTTAATGCGTTAGAAGACGAGATCACCTAACCCTCTTCTAATACCAACCGTAGTAAATTACTATCTAAAGTAATATTAAACTGGTATTAAAAAAGCCGCTGAATAATCACTTATTCAGCGGCCCTTGTATTTCATAATGACTAGATATTACTGAGCGTTAGCTTCACGTTCAGCAATAAATGCTAATGCCATCTTGATACGAGCAACAACACGCTCTTTACCAATGAATTGCATTACCGCGTCAACAGATGGAGATTGACCACCACCAGTAACAGCTACACGTAAAGGCATACCAATCTTGCCCATACCAATTTCAAGCTCTGCACATACTTCTTCAATCACATTGTGAAGGTTTTCAGTTGTCCACTCTTCTAGAGCTTCAACTTTAGTAAGAGCAAGCTCTAGTGGGCCTTTAGCAACGCCACGTAGGTGTTTCTTCGCTGCACCCGCTTCGAACTCTTCAAAATCTTGGTAGAAGTAGCGAGATTGCTCTGCTAATTCGATTAGCGTATTACAACGCTCACCAACTAAAGTGATTACATCAGTAATTGCTGGACCATTTTCAAGAGAGATCTCTTTTTGATCTAGGTGCCATTGTAGGTATTTTGCTACGTACTCAGGTTCTGATGTTTTAATGTAATGGTTGTTTAACCATAGAAGCTTATCAGTATTGAAAGCTGATGCTGATTTGCTTACTGCATTTAAACTAAATAAGTTAATCATCTCTTCTTGAGAGAAGATCTCTTGATCACCATGAGACCAACCTAAACGAACTAGGTAGTTGTTTAGTGCATTTGGTAGATAACCTTCATCACGGTACTGCATAACAGAAACAGCGCCATGACGCTTAGACAGTTTTGCACCATCATCACCTAAGATCATTGCACAGTGTGCAAACATTGGTACTGGAGCACCTAATGCTTCATAGATGTTAATTTGACGAGGTGTGTTGTTGATATGATCTTCACCACGGATAACTTGAGTAATACCCATATCCCAGTCATCAACCACAACTACGAAGTTGTATGTTGGTGCGCCATCAGTACGACGGATAATCAAATCATCTAATTGGCTGTTTGAGATTTCGATACGACCACGGATCTGATCATCAAATACTACCGAGCCTTCTTTAGGGTTACGGAAGCGGATAACGCACGCATCACCTTCTTTTGCTGCAGCATTAGCGGCAACAATTTTAGGATGGTTTGCGTCATAGCGAGCCATCTCTTTGTTTTCTTCTTGCTCTGCACGAATTTCATCAAGCAGATCTTTTGATGCGTAGCATTTGTATGCTTTATCTTCTGCAAGCAGTTGATCTACAACTTCGTTGTAACGGTCAAAACGCTTAGATTGGTAATAAGGACCTTCATCCCATTCCATACCCATCCATTGCATACCTTCTAGGATCGCATCAACCGCTTCCTGAGAGTTACGCTCAAGGTCAGTATCTTCGATACGAAGAACAAATTCGCCGCCTTGGTTTTTAGCAAAAAGCCATGAGTAAAGTGCAGTACGTGCACCACCAACGTGAAGGTAGCCTGTTGGGCTTGGAGCAAAACGAGTTTTAACCGTCATTGTTATTACCTTTTGAAGAGGTTGCGCTGAATCTGTCAGCACCACATAATTTATGCGCTATTTTAGCACCATAAGGTAAATCTACAATGGGAAAGAGGGAGAGTACCTAATTTAAAAAATAGAAAAAGTGGTGAAGTAACTCACTTAACCACTTTTAAAATTCAAAAAATTATTTATTTAATAACCAAGTTAAGATTTGAGCTTTATCTTCTGTTGAAGCTTTCTCATACCAGTAACTCAACATCTCTAACGATTTAGACGAGGTAGTTAATTTACTGTTTACCGTTTTACGGTTAGCAAAAGCCCACTCAGTGAATTGCTCTTGCTCAGCAGCTGTCGCTTCATCAAACCAATATTTAGTCATTTCGACTGGTTTAGACTGTTCTGTTATTACAGCTACAGAGGCTATAGGTTCTTTAATTGTTTCAACTGTAGAGTTCGCTTCTTTTTCATTAAGAATTGCTTGAAAATATCCAGAAGGAATAGAAAAAGACAACTGTGACATATTATTTGTTGTACTAACGACGTAAGTTAAGCCACTTTGTGCTGATTGCTTAATTTCTTGATTATTAATAGGGAATGTAAAGTATTGTGTCGCAGTACAATGCTCAGAGCAGGTCTCTGTTGATGGTGAATATGCACTAATACCACGTTTTTCGCCATTGATACTCACAGAGCTGTATTCATAGTTAGCTTTAAAATAACTTAATTCAACAGCTACATATGACTCAGGAATCACTTTATTTGATGTCGGATAATTTGCAGTCACTTGCGATGTATTTCTCAACGCATTAGCACCTACACTCTCACTTTCAATTGGGTTAATACTCTTTGCTTCTATAGAAATATAATTTAGCTTTCGAGATGTTTCTTTAATCGCATCACTAAAGTCATCATCACTTGCTAATGTGGTACACCCACTAAGTAATACAATGCTTAGTCCTAAAATTCTTTTATACATCTTATTACACCTTAAATTTTAAATGCTCTTAAAGTAAAAAGCGCTAACAACATGATTGCCAGCGCTTTTAAAGTTAGCTAAGTCACAACTTTCTTAGAAGCCGTACTCTAAACCGATACGTGTAACGATATCAGTATCTTCTACACCAGAATCTTTATCAGTAGAAGTACGAGCAGCTACACGAAGGTAAGGAACAAAACCATTATGCGAAGCCATTAACTGCGCCGAAATAGTATCGCTTGCTTCTGTTTGATTTAAATTCATAGCAGATGCTGATGTTGTTGTTCCAGATAGATCAGCTTCTAAGTTAGCTGAATAACCAATTTTCAATCCAATTGGGCCATTCCAGTATTGACCAACAACAGAGAATGAATCTTGTGTATATTGACGAGAACCATTATCTAACTCTTCGCCTTTATAGGCAGCAGCTAAACCAAAACCAGCAGGAAGACTTGCCTCAAAACCAACGATGTAAGCAAAAGTATCATCTTCAAAACCAGCAACAGCTGCAGTACAATCTGGAGTAGCAGGAGCATCAGGGTCAAACGCACAAGATTCAGCAGTCGCCGCAGTTATACGAGTTCCAGACTCAACACCACCCATGAATGTGATTTTTTCGAAGCTGTATTTTGCACTTGCGCCAACAAAGTTAGAATCACGAGTCGCAGCACCGCCGCCGTTAGCATTATCATCACGGCCAACAGAAGCTGCAAATGAGAATCCACCAAACTTAGGAGAATCGTAACGCACTTGGTTTGATTGACGATCGTAGTGACTATTGATACCGCCCCAATCGAATACAGAACCTAGGCCAGGGTTAGAGAAAGGCCAGTCAACGATTTCGTATAGTGGTGTAAGAACACGACCAACACGTACATTACCCCAATCACCAGATGCACCTACGAATGTATCACGGAAACCTAGCACACCACCAGATACCCCACCGTGACCCCAGTCAGTACTATCTACATAACCAGATTCGATTTGCATTGTAATCAATACGTTTTCGAACATTTCTTTATGAGCACGGAAACCAATACGAGATTCGTTTTCAACAACATAACCAGAGCTAGCATCTCTGTTATCTGTTGTATTGTAGTTTACTACAGAGATAGCAGCCACACCGTAAACATCAACATTAAAGTCAGAGTTAATACCAACTTCTTTAGCTGTAACACCAGTTGCAACTAATGCAATTGCTGCACCTAAAAGTGTTTTTTTGAACATAGTCATAATTCCTTCATTTAACTAATATAAGTAATACATGGATATTTAAGTTGGTCGCCGAAATGAACCATGCACTAGATTTGTTGTCTGGAGCAGACTATGACAATGTTTTTTCACAAAGAAAATATAGTTATGTTTTTTGAGTGACGAACTTCAAAACTCAGAATTTATAAAAAAACATAAGACATAAAAATCAACAACTTAGCAAAAGCACATAATAAGATTCACTGATTAAAAATAAAACAAAAGAGATCGAAATCTCAAAAAAAGCACACGCAACACTAAAATACCAGAACTTAGATCACATCATTTTTAGTAGTAATTAGAACTATTTATTTTAATTTAAAAAAAAGTGCGAACTAAGTCGCACTTGATATTTTACGCAAATTAATAAACTATTGAAAACTATGCTCGATTCAATAACCAAGTCAAAATCTGAGCTTTATCTTCTGTAGAGGATTTCTCATACCAATAACTCAACATCTCTAATGATTTAGAATCAGAGTTTAATTGTACGCTAATTGATTTTCTATTTATGAACGCCCACTCAGTAAATTGCTCTTGCTCTGCAGCTGTCGCTTCATCAAACCAATATTTGGTCATTTCTACTGGTTTCGTATCTGCTGATTTTATTTCTGCAACTGGTTGTTGCGTAATTACTACTGGTACATTTTGCAATTGAAGTGCTTTTTCATCTAACACAGCTTGGAAATAACCAGCAGGAATCATGAAAGATAATTTAGACTGTTCATTTTTTGTTTTAACTACGTAAGTTAAACCATTCTTTGCAGCTGATGAGATATCATCATTATCTATAGGAAAAGTAAAATACTGCGTTGCTGTACAATGCTCAGAACAAGACTCTGTTGAAGGCGAATATGCTGTTATTTCTATTTCAGTGCCATTAAATAGTACAGAGCTGTACTCATAACTTGATTTGAAATAACTCAACTCTACAGCAACATAAGATTCTGGAGGTTCTTTTTTTGATATAGGGTAGTTTGCAGTCAATTGTGACGTATTGCGTAATGCATTAGCCCCGATATTTCTATTTTCAATTGGTGTTATGCTCTGTGCTTCTATCGAAATATAATTAGACTTTCGTGTTACCTCATTAATAGCATCTGTAAACTCATCATCACTTGATAATGTAGAGCACCCACTAAGTAATACAGCGCTTAGTCCTAAAATTCTTTTATACATCTTATACACCTTAAATTTTAAATGCTCTTAAAATAAAAAGCGCTGGCAACATAATTGCCAGCGCTTTTAAAGTTAGCTAAGTAACCACTTTCTTAGAAGCCGTACTCTAAACCTACGCGAGTTACAATATCTGTATCTTCTACACCAGAATCTTTATCTGTAAAAGTACGACCAGCAACACGAAGATAAGGAACAAAACCATTATGAACAGCCATTAACTGCGCCGAAATAGTATTACTTTCTTCTGTTTGATTTAAATTCATCGCTGATGCTGATGTTGTTGTGCCAGATAAATCAGCTTTTAGATTAGCTGCATAGCCTAACTTAAAACCAATTGGGCCATTCCAGTATTGACCTATTACAGAGTAAGAGTCTTGAGTATATTTACGAGCACCATTATCTAACTCCTCCCCCTTATACGCTGCGGCAATACCAAAACCAGCAGGTAAACTTGCTTCAAAACCTACTATGTATGCAAAAGTATCATCATCATAGCCAGCAACTGCATCTGTACAATCTGGTGTAGCAGGAGCATCAGGATCAAACACACAAGATTTATCTGTACCTGCTGTTACACGAGTGCCTGACTCAACACCACCCATAAATGTAATTTTTTCGAAGCTATATTTTGCATTAGCTCCAAAGAAGCTTGCGTCACGAGTAGCTGCACCACCACCGTTAGCATTATCATCTCGTCCTGCAGATGCTGCAAATGAGAAACCACCAAACTTAGGTGAATCATAACGTACTTGGTTTGATTGACGATCGTAGTGACTATTAATACCACCCCAATCAAATACAGAACCTAAACCAGGGTTAGAGAAAGGCCAGTCAACAATTTCATATAATGGTGTTAAGACACGACCAACACGTACATTACCCCAATCGCCAGATGCACCGATAAATGTATCGCGGAAACCTAACACACCACCTGACACACCACCATGTGACCAATCAGTACTATCAACATAACCCGATTCAATCTGCATCGTAATTAAAACGTTTTCGAACATCTCTTTATGGGCACGGAAACCAATACGAGATTCATTTTCTACTACATAACCTGAACTTTTATCATTATTGTCTGTTGTGTTGTAGTTAACCGTAGAGATTGCTGCAACACCATACACTTCAACATTAAAGTCAGAGTTAACACCTACTTCTTTTGCTGTTACACCTGAAGATGCTAAGGCAACAGCAGCACCTAACAATGTTGTTTTAAAAAATTTGTTTTCCATGGAATAAAGCTCCTAAAAATGGATATAGCTGTGTTCGTTATTTACTGGCTTTAAGTTGGCCGCCGAAAGCAATAAATAACTCTCCTAATTCACACAATTTTTAAATAAGAAAAGGAAAATTTAAAAATTGTAATTACCTTATATTTTTTCCTGCATACACGCTGTGCATCCATGAAATAAATACTAAACCGATCAAAAAAAACATAAAACAAAAACTTAATTTTCTATAAAAAAAATATGAGCGAGCGCAAACTTCTTTCGCGTTAGTGATTAAGATCAAATTAAACAGATCAATAATCATCAAAAAACATCTTTTAAAGCTAAAACAGCAGGTTATAAATATAAAAAAAGCCTCAATGCGATGCAGGTCTCATTATATTGTAAATAGTAGACCACTCTGTATCTGTTCCTTTAGGGTTGAATAAATAGAGTATTGTTAACTATCAAAACCACTACCTATAAATTAAAAGATGAATTTCAAGCATAAAAAAAGGAGCTCTAAGCTCCTTCTTTATTTAATTAATGACTGTGTAATTGTTAATTTAGTAATTCAATTAACTGCTCTTCATTCATTATTTCAACGCCAAGCTCTTCCGCTTTGGTTAATTTCGATCCAGCGGCTTCGCCAGCAAAAAGGATATCGGTCTTTTTAGATACACTACCGGTTACCTTAGCTCCTAATTCTTGCAATGCAGCTTTGGCTTCATTACGTTTAAGTTTATGTAGTGTCCCTGTAAGCACTACTACTTTACCAGCTAATGGTTGTGGTACAGATTCATCAAGCGCTTTAATTGCAGGCCAGTGAATACCCATCACTTGCAAATCTTCGATAACTGCTTGGTTATGAGGTTCAGCAAAGAAATTTAAAACGTGTTTAGCAACGATATCACCAACATCACTTACTTCGATTAATTGCTCAAGTGTCGCTGCTTGAACCGCTTCTAATGTTGAGAAATGCAAAGCTAAGTTTGCTGCAGTAGCTTCACCCACTTCTCTGATACCTAAAGAATATAAAAATCGAGGTAAGGTTGTTGCTTTAGCTTTGTTTAATGCATCAACCACATTTTGAGCTGATTTAGGCCCCATACGCTCTAGTACAGTTAATATTCCGGCTGAAAGCTTAAATAAATCAGCAGGGGTTTCTACCATTTCTTTATCAACTAGCTGTTCGACGACCTTGTCACCTAAACCATCGACATCAAGCGCTTTACGAGAGACAAAATGCTTTAGTGCTTCTTTACGTTGAGCTGGACAGACTAAACCAGCTCCACAACGAGTGACTACTTCGCCTTCCACTCTTTCAAGCTTAGAATCACAGGCTGGGCAGGTTGTAGGATAAATAATGGCTTTACTGTCTTCTGGACGACGAGCTTCAACAACTGAAACAATTTGTGGGATCACATCACCTGCACGACGAATAATCACAGTATCGCCAATATGAACGCCTAAACGTGCAATTTCATCGGCATTATGCAGTGTGGCATTACTTACGGTGACACCACCCACAAATACAGGTTCAAGTTTCGCGACAGGAGTAATAGCTCCAGTACGTCCAACTTGGAACTCAACATCATTAAGAACCGTCAGTTCTTCTTGTGCTGGAAACTTATAAGCAATCGCCCAGCGAGGAGCTCTAGCTACAAAGCCTAGTTGTTCTTGAAGTTCAATATCATCAACTTTAATCACCACGCCGTCGATTTCGTATTTCAATGCATCTCGACGCTCAAGAATGTCTTTATAGTAGGCTTTTACTTCTGCTAAAGAGCCGCATTGCTTGGTCTCTTCACACATAGGTAAGCCCCAGCCTTTAAGCTGAACAAAACGCTGATAATGACTTGCCTCTAATTCACCACCATCAATCACACCAACGCTATAAGCATAAAAACTCAGTGGACGTGTTGCTGTGATCTTAGAATCTAATTGACGTAAACTGCCTGCTGCGGCATTTCGTGGGTTAGCGAATGGTTTTTCACCGCGCTTTAACGCTCGCTCATTTAAAGCATCAAAACCCGCTTTTGGCATAAAGACTTCACCACGCACTTCTAATCGTGTTGGCCAACCTTCACCTTGCAGTGTTAATGGAATGCAACGAATCGTTCTTACGTTTTCAGTAATATTCTCCCCCGTTGAACCATCACCACGAGTTCCTGCTTGTACTAATTTACCATTTACATAGAGTAGACTAACCGCAAGACCATCCAACTTAGGCTCACAACAGAATAGAGAAACAGATTTAGCAATAAGACGATCGTTCATTCTTTTTTCAAAGGCTTCTAACTCTTCGTCACTGAACGCATTATCAAGAGAAAGCATTGGGATCTCATGCTGAACTTGAGTAAAACCATCCAACGCTTCACCACCCACACGTTGGCTAGGTGAGTCAACGCTCACTAACTCTGGATGTTCAGACTCTATAGATAGCAATTGTTGCATCATTCGGTCATATTCTGCATCAGGTAGCTCAGGGCTATCTTCTACATAATAACGATAAGCGTGGTAATTCAGTTGTTGTTTTAGCTCATCTAAGGTCTGTTCAATACTCATGATTCATCAACTTCTTGTTCTGTTTTCTAAAAATAAAAAAAAGGCTCAAAAAGAGCCTTTCTCATTAATACTAATTCTATAGTAGATAATCTATTTACGGCAAAAAACTTTCGCTCTTCCCTTATATTCATCTATTTTATTTGGTGTCAGCATGGCTCTTTTTTCATCGAGAACATTACCACCAAGCTCTGAGCTTACTAACTGAGCCGTCTGTAACATCAGTTTAAAGTTATGTTCAGCATCACCAAAACAAGGTAATGGTAAGAAGAATGAAATACCTGGTGTTGAAAACTCTTCACCTTCTGGGACTTGAAAATGCCCTGGCGAAACCATATTCGCAGTACTAAATAATACTTTTCCAGATCCAGAGAGATCCGAATGGCGATGATAGATCCCCATATCACCAAACACTAATCCATTTTGCTCAAGACTATTGAACAAACGATTTCCGTTAAAGCGTTCTGTTCCCATACCATGGACATTAATTACAATAACGTCTTCTTCCGGCTCAGGCTCAGATTCTGGCTCTGGTTTTGTTTCTATAATCGGCGCAACCACCGGCTCTTCTACTATTATTGGTTTTTCAATATGTAGCTCTGGCTGAGGCTGTTTTTCTTGAACGATAGCGGTATCATCAATTGCCGAAAAGGAGATCATTGGCTCTTCTTCGATGATTATTTCTTCTTTTACCGGTATCTCATTAACTACTGCCTCCTGTCTTTCAACAGGCTGCTCTTTAATCACTGCAATAGGCTCTTCAACCGTATTGTCTTTATGCTCAAAATCAAAAAGAGGATCCTTTGAAAAAGCCGGTTCTTCGCGTGTAAATGCAGGCTCTTTTCTTTCTTTTGGCGTATTAGCCTCTTCTTTTGCTTGATCAAAACCACGCATAGGAGCGACTTCTTCTTCATCAATGTCTGAATCAAAATCGATGTCTACTTTTTTCCCAAATTTTGAGTTTGTTTCTTTTCGACTTGTCCATAAGCCATGAAACAATAACGCCGCAATGGCCAATGCCCCAACAAGTATCAACACTAATCGCAATTCTTGCATCGCTAACTCTCTGCTCTTCTGCTTTATTGAACTCCCCTCTTTTATCGATAAAAAGAAAGAAGCTAACTTTAACTACTATATTAAAGTAGTTTAACTAATCACGTTAATCTACCACTACTTCTTGATAATGTACCAAATAATAGCCCCATTGTTGAATAACAAAATGAAAGTGGTGACATAAATCTTACATTTGAACAATTTGGACCGACTTTATTTACGGTAATTCCATTTATTTGTGCTTATTTTTGAGTATAGTGAATACATGATACACAACCGTAAATTTTGATTATGAATTCATTGAAACAAACTCAATCTGGTGTTCAGTACTTTTTTACTGGCATATCACTCGCAATGACACCAGGTATTCGTCGCTTTGTGTTTATCCCACTACTGATAAATTTTGTACTTTTAGGGGGATCGTTTTTTTATCTATTTAATCAAATTGGTGGCTGGATTGAACAGATCTTAGCTCAAATTCCAAGTTGGTTAAATTGGCTATCTTATATATTGTGGCCCCTTATTGTTATCAGTATTCTTGCCGTCTTCTCTTATTTCTTTAGTACCATTGCAAACTGGATAGCTGCACCATTCAATGGTTTATTAGCGGAACACTTAGAAGCAAAGTTAACCAATCAACCCGCTCCTGATGGTGGAGTTCTTGATGCTCTGAAAGATTTGCCACGGATCTTTACAAGAGAATGGCAAAAACTAAAATATTATCTACCAAAAGCATTAGGATTATTTATTCTATTTTTTATTCCTGCTATTGGTCAAAGTATCGCCCCTGTTTTATGGTTTTTGTTTACCGCTTGGATGATGGCAATTCAATATTGCGATTACCCATTTGATAATCACAAAGTGCCATTTGAAACTATGCGAGACGATTTAAAGACTAAGCGTGGGAAATGCTTATCTTTTGGTGCTTTAGTTACCCTGTTTACTATGACTCCAATTTTAAACCTATTTGTGATGCCGATTGCGGTTTGTGGCGCGACCGCTATGTGGGTCGATGTGTATCGTAATGAACATACAAACCGTTAATCCATAACTTATAACCTTTTGATCCTTTCTCATTTAAGTAACTCTTCGTATTCTAAATAGGTAGAGTTACTCAAAAGAGTACAAAAATCATAACCCATATAATCACGCTTACCGTAAAATGAAGGAACAGATCATGACAAAGATTTACGAAGATAATTCTCAAACGATTGGTAATACACCGCTAGTTCGCCTTAATCGTGTAAGTAAAGGTAACGTATTAGCAAAAGTTGAAGCTCGTAACCCAAGCTTTAGTGTTAAGTGTCGTATTGGCGCCAACATGATTTGGGAAGCAGAAAAAGCAGGTACGTTAAAAGAAGGGATTGAGCTTGTTGAGCCGACGTCAGGTAATACGGGTGTTGCTCTTGCTTTTGTTGCTGCCGCTCGTGGTTATAAACTAACACTAACAATGCCTGCATCAATGAGTCTTGAGCGCCGTAAACTGCTTAAAGCACTAGGCGCAAACCTAGTATTAACAGAAGCACCTAAAGGTATGGGTGGCGCGATCGCAAAAGCAGAAGAAATTGTAGCAAGCGATCCAAGTAAGTACCTTCTTCTTCAACAGTTTAATAACCCTGCAAACCCTGAGATCCACGAAAAAACGACAGGACCTGAGATCTGGGAAGCAACAGAAGGTAATGTTGATGTATTCGTTGCTGGTGTTGGTACTGGTGGTACATTAACAGGTACAAGTCGCTTCCTTAAACACACTAAGAATAAAGCGGTACTTTCAGTTGCGGTTGAACCAGCTGAGTCTCCAGTGATTGCTCAAGCGCTTGCTGGTGAAGAAATCAAACCTGCTCCACATAAGATCCAAGGTATTGGTGCTGGCTTTATTCCTGGAAACCTAGATTTAGCATTAATCGATCGCGTTGAAGCCGTAACTTCAGAAGATGCTATTGAAATGGCGCGTCGACTAATGGAAGAAGAAGGCATTTTAGCTGGTATCTCTTCTGGTGCTGCTGTGGTTGCAGCGAACCGTATTGCTGAGCTTCCAGAGTTTGCAGACAAACAAATTGTAGTGGTACTACCGAGTTCAGGAGAGCGCTACCTAAGTACTGCACTTTTTGCTGGTTTGTTTACAGAACAAGAAAACGAACAATAAATCTACGTTTTTCACGTGTTCAAATCAATTTTTCCTCCAAAAAAGCCCCTTATGGGGTTTTTTTGTTGATTTCATTTCACTCCTTAGTAATAATCTAGCCACTTTATTTTTAGGTGTAAAATAATTACAATCCAAGATAAAGTATCAACATTAGACTCGTTTAATGTTACAAAATAAGAAAGAATATATAAATTACTGTCGTTAACCTATTTACTCTTAGACGGATTGTTTCTGAGGCTGTGATGTGCGAAAGTACAGTCATAAACAGAATTGGTTAACGACATTAATTCAACATAAAATATAAATCGGGGTATACACAATGTATTCACAAGACGTAGTAATCACTGCAGAAAACGGCCTTCACACTCGTCCAGCGGCTCAGTTCGTTAAAGAAGCGAAAGGTTTTGATGCAAAAATCACTGTTACTTCTAACGGCAAAAGTGCAAGTGCTACTAGCCTTTTCAAACTTCAAACTTTAGGTCTAACTAAAGGTACTAACGTAACTATCTCTGCTGAAGGCGCTCAAGAGAAAGCTGCAGTAGACCACCTAGTTAAACTAATGGATGAGCTGCACTAATCAGCTTTTTCTTTATTATTCTCATTCTCTAATTTGATCAATGTTAAGGTAAAGCTATGATTTCAGGCATTCTAGCATCTCCAGGTATTGCTTTTGGTAAAGCATTATTACTTCAGGAAGATGAAATTGTCCTAAACAAAACTCCAATCTCTGAATCTCAAGTAGAAGCAGAAGTTAAATGTTTCTTTGACGCTAGAGCTAAGTCTTCTGAGCAATTAGAAGCGGTTAAAGCGAAAGCGCTAGCAACATTCGGCGAAGAAAAAGAAGCAATTTTTGAGGGGCATATAATGCTTCTTGAAGATGAAGAGCTAGAAGAAGAAATCTTAGCCCTTATCAAAGACGACAAGCTTGCTGCTGATTTTGCAATTTACTCTGTAATTGAAGAACAAGCTTGTGCTCTTGAATCTTTAGATGATGATTATCTAAAAGAGCGCGCTACAGATATCCGTGATATCGGTAGCCGCTTTGTTAAAAATGCACTAGGCATCAACATTGTTTCACTAAGTGATATCAATGAAGAAGTTATCCTAGTTGCTAACGATTTAACGCCTTCTGAAACAGCGCAAATCAACCTAGACTACGTTCTTGGTTTTGCTTGTGACATCGGCGGTCGTACATCTCATACTTCTATCATGGCGCGTTCTCTTGAACTTCCTGCTATCGTTGGTACTAACGATATCACTAAGCAAGTGAAAAACGGCGACATGCTAATTCTTGATGCGGTTAACAACAAAATTGTTATCAACCCATCAGAAGCAGAGCTAGCTGAATCTAAAAAAATCCGTGACACTTTAGTTGCAGAAAAAGAAGAACTAGCAAAACTTAAAGACCTACCAGCTATCACTCTAGATGGCCACCAAGTTGAAGTTTGCGGTAACATCGGTACAGTTAAAGACTGTGACGGTATCATCCGTAACGGCGGCGAAGGTGTTGGTCTGTATCGTACAGAATTCCTATTCATGGATCGTGATGCACTTCCTACTGAAGAAGAGCAATATGTTGCTTATAAAGAAGTAGCAGAAGCGATGCATGGTGAGCCAGTGATCATCCGTACTATGGATATCGGTGGTGATAAAGATCTACCATACATGGATCTTCCTGAAGAGATGAACCCATTCTTAGGATGGCGTGCAATCCGTATCAGTTTAGACCGTCGTGAAATTCTACGTGACCAATTACGTGGTATTTTACGTGCATCTGCACACGGTAAACTGCGTATAATGTTCCCAATGATCATTTCTGTTGAAGAAATCCGTGAGCTGAAAAAAGCAATCGAAGAATACAAAGTAGAACTTCGAGCTGAAGGCCTAGCATTTGACGAAAGCATCGAAATCGGTGTAATGGTTGAAACGCCAGCAGCTGCTGCAATTGCACATCACTTAGCGAAAGAAGTTAGCTTCTTCTCTATCGGTACTAACGATTTAACACAATATACTCTTGCTGTTGACCGTGGTAACGAAATGATTTCTCACCTATACAACCCACTATCTCCAGCGGTTCTGCTTGTAATTAAGCAAGTAATCGACGCTTCTCACAAAGAAGGCAAGTGGACTGGTATGTGTGGCGAGCTAGCGGGTGATGAGCGTGCAAGTTTACTTCTTCTAGGTATGGGTTTAGACGAATTCAGCATGAGCGGTATCTCTATCCCTCTTGTTAAGAAAATCGTTCGTAACACAAACTTTGCGGCAGTAAAAGCAATGGCAGATGAAGCTCTTCAAATGCCTACAGCAGCAGAAATTGAAGCACACGTTGAAAAATTTATCGCAGAAAATACTAAGTAATAGTATAGTTGCAAAGAATTAAATATAGCCACTAAGTTTTAGTGGCTATTTAATATAAACTTTAGGGAGCTACACAATGGGTCTGTTTGACAAAATTAAAAGCGCATTTTCTTCTGAAAGCGCTGACGCTGGTGCTATCGACATCATCGCACCTCTTTCTGGTGAAATTGTAAACATCGAAGATGTGCCAGACGTAGTGTTCGCTGAAAAAATCGTTGGTGACGGTATTGCTATCAAACCTGCTGGCAACAAAATGGTTGCTCCAGTAAACGGTACAATCGGTAAAATCTTCGAAACTAACCACGCTTTCTCTATCGAATCTAACGACGGCATCGAGCTTTTCGTTCACTTCGGTATCGATACTGTTGAACTTAAAGGTCAAGGCTTTACTCGTATCGCTGAAGAAGGCCAAGAAGTTAAAGCTGGCGACACTGTAATCGAATTTGATCTTGCGTACCTAGAAGAGCACGCTAAATCAACGCTTACTCCAGTTGTTATCTCTAACATGGACGAAATCAAAGAGCTTACTAAGCTTTCTGGTGCTGTTACTGTTGGTGAATCTCCAGTTCTTAAAGTAACTAAATAACCTTTCCTAATCGATTGATTTAGTTTACACAAGACATTAAAAAGGCCGCTGTTATCTCTTAGAGAAAACAGCGGCCTTTTTGTATCTGCCCTAATATAAATAATCAAGCAAATACCATTATTTCTAATGGTACCTACTTATACCAATCGTAGTAAATAACTGATCACCCTAGCTGGTTAAAATGCTCGATAACTGCGTTGAATTTTTTGATTGTAGAATAACTACTTATCAAAAAAATTCGTCTTGTTCTCAAGCATTTTTCCTGCGCTATTTCTGATCACTTACTTACTGTGATTGGTATTAAACTTTAGAGCAAAATTATTTAACTTTTAGCTCAGCGAACATTTCTTGTGATGGTGCGAAGAAATAACCACCAGTAACAGCATCTGTAAAGCGTAATAGTTGATCTGTTTTACCATCGATTTCACCGTACATGCTATCTAACATAACCTGGAAGTTATGAACAGAATGACAGTATGCGATGAACAATAAACCATGATCGCCAGAAACTGAGCCGTATGGCAAGCTATGACGTAAAATCTTAACGCCTTTACCATCTTCTTTAATATCTACTCGACCTACGTGAGAGGCTGCTGGAACGTCCTCTAGCTCTATTGAATCAGGCTTAGTACGACCAATAACTTTTTCTTGTGCAGATACAGATAAACGATTCCATGCCGGGATCTTGTGAATGAATCGTTGGCACATCATGTAACTGCCACCCGCAAATTCACCATCAGCAATTAATGCCACTTCTGCACGCGCTTCATTTTTTGGATTTTCAGTGCCATCAATAAAGTCGGTCATATCACGAGAATCTAAAAAACGATAACCAGACACTTCTTCTTTGATTTCAACATGCTCAGAAATAACATTCATCAGTTTACGTAAAATATAGAAGTGTAAATCGTGGCGGTTTGAGTGGATATGAATATAAACATCACCATGGGTTGCGGGAGCAATTATATCGCCTTTACCCAATTGCTTAAATTTAGCCAATTCAGAAGGCATAGGTGCGGATAATGTAGACCAGAAATCTGCGCCAAAAGAGATCGCGCTACTTAAATTTGCGCCTGGTTGCTCTTCGTTTAATTCAGAGATTAAAGATGGCAGTGATTGTAACTGCTCAAGAACAAGCTGAGGATTACTGTTAATATTTATCGTTACATATAATGCAAAGCGATCTGGTTCTGGCAGTAGTGCCGTTTGAGGGGTGTAAGACATGAACTCAGTTCCTTTCTATTTTGAATTAACTGAGTCCATTATATGTAATAAATCATGGGATTGTTTGATAATTAATAAGAGTTTATGAAGAAATCACTTCTACTGATAATTTTACGGTTTCTTTTGCTGAAGAATCAGAAACCATATAGGATTCTTGATTGTTAAGTTTAGTAATTATAGTGGGTGCACATAACACTCTCACCCGACCTTCACTCTCTTCTTCTACCACACGAAAAGCTATTTCTACATTCTCTGCGTCGATGTTCTTAATCTCAGCCCATGCTTTAACTTGAGACTGTTTATCAATTGAATTAAACACCAATGTTTCTTCACCCAATACCAATGAAGATGATGAATTTGTCATATATTGTAAATTAGGGCGATTAATCTCTAACCCAACATCTAATTGCCAATCCGCCATTGCTAACGGACTTAATAAAGCACTAAATAATAGCGCACTTGTTGATAAATCCATTGTCGACTCCTCTTTAAGTCAAACTAAAGCATATTTTTACTCTCTTACTACGAAGTAAAAAAATTAAAAACCAACTAAGAAGCAAGATAAGAACTGCACTGCTTAATTGAAACTCTCCTCGATTAATCACAACCGATTTAATTAACATTATGAGATCGATAAGTACCATCATAATAGTTAGCCATCGACCTTGCTTCCAAAGGGTGAGCATAAAAGGGCGTGTGGGCTTTTTAAAGCTGCTTAACCACATAAAAAAGACAATCGGTAAGCTTAGATATAAACTTGTATACAGACTTGAATGGCTTGGATAAAACAGTGAAAGTAAATCTGCGCCTTGTTCTCGACTCGCTCCTGCCATTACAAAAACAACAACAGAGCGGATTAATAGTGCCCAACCGAACCATAACCAGATCGGTGGTTTTAACCAGCCATGTTCGTCATATGCATCAAATGAATACTGCATTTTTCTACCTTAAAAATAACTATCTTCTTAGTAGACTTGTTCAGCTTACTAAAATGATTAAAAATAACGATTAGATAAAATTAAAACTTTGAGCTCACAACGGTTCAAAGATCAAAAGCAATGTTGCCATCACACTTTGCATCGCTTACTGTTTATGTATATATGCACATACTCCAAATTGTTTAAAATAAAGAATAATTATGACAAATAATAAAAAAACCAATGAGACCGTTTCAGTTGAATCCCAACAAGAAGCGATGAAGATAGCTAAAGCTACACAAAAACCGGCACAAACAAAAGAACAAACCAAATTGATTGCTCAAGGAATAGAAAAAGGAATTACTCTTTATAAGAAGCAGCAAAAAGAGAGAGCAAGAGAAGCGGATAAGTTAAAGAAAAAAACACAGCGTCAAAAGCAAAATAATTCAGCCTCTGCAACACTAGAAGAGAAGAAAATCCAGCAGGAAAATATCACGACAGAAACGAATAAAACCTTACCTTGGATTCTATTGGCTGTAAGCTGGGCAGGCTTTATTTATTATACTGTACTTGGCATTTAACCCACTAAAAAACAATAAAAAAAGAGATGAACAATAAGCTCATCTCTTTTTTATTTTACTAATACGTAAGTAAATTAACTATTCTTTATCGGCTTTAAGTGATAACACCCAAATAGATAACACAGCAACAGCAACAAACCCACCAAGGATAATACTAGGCATTGCAATGTAACCTAACGTATGCCAAATAACAGACTCTAATGTACTCATGCTATCTCCTTACCAACCTTCAACGCCAGACATGTCAGGCAGTTTATGAGCAATACCTTTATGACAATCTACACAGGTTTTATCGCCTGATGCTAATGCCGTTGAGTGTTGCTTCGCACTACGAGGTCCTTGCTCTGAGAAATCCATGTAGTTAAATTCATGGCAGTTACGACACTCTTGGGAGTTATTCTCTTTCATTCGGTGCCATTCTCGTTCAGCTAGATGACCACGACGTTCTTTGAATTTCTCTTCAGTATCAATCGTTTTAGTTACGTAATGCGCAAACAATTCTTTTGATGCTTGAACTTTACGTACGATTTTATCTGTCCAGTTATGAGGTACGTGACAATCAGAACAGATAGCACGAACTCCTGAACGGTTTGAGTAGTGAATCGTTTCTTGGATCTCTTTAACGATTGGTGCGTGACAGCCAGAACAGAATTCTTCTGTGTTGGTTGCTTCCATACCAGTGTTAAATGCGCCCCAGAAAAGTAAACCACCCATAAAGCCCATAAATAGGACAATACCTACTGCCGCTTTACTTGGAGATGAAAAACGCTTCCAAAATGCTTTTAATAATTTCATGTATAGCCTCTCTTAACTTTATTGGCTATCAACTAGCGCAATGAGTCCACACGTTCAAATTCATTCTCAACTAATGGTTTTGCATCAGCTTGAGGGACGTGACATTGTAGACAGAAGTAACGACGAGGCGATACATCTGAAAGTACAGCATCTTCACGATTCACATAGTGCGTAACACTGATCTTCGTTGCACCCATTTCTTTTGCATTTTTCCAGCTATGACATGATAAACATTTGTTCGCGTTTAATGACACTTCATAGTTACGAATCGTATGAGGAACTAATGGTGGCTGGTATACATAATCGCTTTCTAATGCATGATCACGAGGAAAACGTTTAAAATCATCTGCTGGACGCGTTGTTTCTAACTCAGACGCACCACGCAGTGACTCTACGCCACCGATGCCACCCGGATTGTTTAACTCCGTAGTTTGTTCAGTTTCCGCTTGTACTGCGCCAGCAAACAAAAGTCCAACTGACATAAGCGCTATAATGAATTTTTTCATTCTAATTTCTCCGCCTTAAGGCAAACTCTTTGAAATAGGCTACTCACGTCTTAGTCAGTAACCTACCTATTAGTAATTAAGCAATTTTAGTGATCTTAACTGGGCACTTCTTATAATCTGTCTGTTTAGACAGAGGATCGGTAGCATCCAAAATCAATTTGTTAATTAAGATGCGAGCATCAAAGAATGGTACAAATACCAATCCTTTAGGCGGACGGTTACGACCTCGTGTTTCAACACGAACTCGAACTTCACCACGTTTATTAGAAATTAATACTTCATCGCCACGACGCAAATTACGCTCCTTCGCATCAGCAGGATGAATATAACAAAGCGCATCAGGAACAGCTTTATAAAGCTCAGGAACACGACGTGTCATAGTACCTGTATGCCAATGCTCAAGAACACGACCAGTACATAACCACATATCAAACTCATCACCAGGAACTTCTGGTGGCGCTTCATATGGTGCAGAGATAATTAATGCTTTACCATCAGGCTTTCCATAGAAGTCCCAATCAGACCCTTTTTTCGCGTATGGATCTGACCCCTCTTTAAAGCGCCATAATGTTTCTTTGCCATCAACTACAGGCCAACGTAAACCACGTACATTATGGTATGTATCATATGGTGCTAAATCGTGACCATGGCCACGACCAAACGTAGCGTATTCTTCAAATAGACCTTTTTGTACGTAGAAACCTTGATCTTTCGCATCATCGTTTAGCTCTTGAGCTTCTGACAATGGGAAGGCATCAACATTACCGTTTTTGTAAAGTACGTCATACATAGTTTTACCACGGAATTCAGGTGCTTTAGCTAATAGCTCTTCGCCCCACACTTCTTCTACTGTGAAGCGTTTTGAGAATTCCATGATTTGCCATAAATCAGATTTAGCTTCGCCTTTTGCTTGTACTTGTTGGTACCAAGCTTGAGTACGACGTTCAGCATTACCATAAGCACCTTCTTTTTCTACCCACATTGCTGTTGGAAGAATAAGATCCGATGCTTGAGCTGTTGCAGTTGGGTATGGGTCAGAACATACAATGAAGTTTTCTGGGTTACGGTAACCTGGTAAACGTTCAGTGTTAATGTTTGGGCCCGCTTGCATGTTGTTATTACACATTACCCAATAAGCGTTAATCTTGCCGTCTTTAAGCATGCGGTCTTGAACAACGGCGTGTGCGCCTGGCTTGCCATTCAATGTACCTTCAGGTAGTTTCCAGATTTTTTCTGAAATTGCACGGTGCTTAGGATTAGCAACAACCATGTCTGCAGGTAGACGATGTGAGAATGTACCTACTTCACGAGCTGTACCACATGCTGAAGGTTGACCAGTCAATGAGAATGGGCTATTACCCGGCGTTGAAATTTTACCCGTTAACAAGTGAATGTTATAAACAAGGCTGTTCATCCAAACACCACGAGTGTGTTGGTTCATACCCATTGTCCATAAAGACATTACTTTTGTTTTTGGATCCGCATACTGCTTAGCTAGAGTGATCAGATCGTCTTCTGATACACCTGACATTTCAGATGCTTTTTTCGCTGTGTATGGTGCAACTGATGCTTTATATTCCTCAAAACTGATTGAGCTCATCGCTCCAGAATTAGGATTTTCCGCTTTCATTTGTAGCGGATCAGTATCACGAAGACCATAGCCAATATCTGTTGTTGCTTGCTTGAAGTTCGTGTGTTTATTTACGAAGTCCCAGTTTACTGCATCGTTTTGAATGATGTAGTTAGCAATGAAGTTAGCAATGGCAAGGTCAGATTGAGGTTCAAAAATATACCCTTTATCTGCTAACTCAAATGAACGGTGGTAGTAAGTAGATAATACGTTCACTTTAACGTGTGGATTACTTAAACGACGATCTGAAATACGAGTCCATAGTACTGGGTGCATTTCTGCCATGTTTGAGCCCCACAGAACAAAAGAGTCTGCGTGTTCAAAGTCATCGTAACAACCCATTGGTTCATCAATACCGAATGTACGCATAAACGCACCTACCGCTGAAGCCATACAGTGACGAGCATTTGGATCGATGTTATTTGAACGGAAGCCTGCTTTCATCAATTTAACGGCTGCGTAGCCTTCCATTACCGTCCACTGACCTGAACCAAACATACCAACACCTGTTGGACCATGCTTTTTCAGAGCGGCTTTCCACTTCTCAGCCATTGTGTCAAAAGCAACGTCCCAAGAAACAGGAGCAAAGTCACCTTCTTTGTCGTATTGACCATCAGTCATACGCAACATTGGCGTTTGAAGGCGATCTTTTCCGTACATAATTTTAGATAGGAAGTAACCTTTGATACAGTTAAGACCTTTGTTTACAGGTGCTTCTGGATCACCTTGAGTCGCAACAACGCGACCGTTTTGAGTGCCCACAAGAACAGAACAACCAGTACCACAAAAACGACAAGGCGCTTTATCCCATTTAATTTTTGTTTGGTCAGAACTAACGATTAAATTAGTTGCTGATGCTGGTAAAGTAATACCTGCTACAGCTGCAGCTGATGCTGCGGCGTTTGCTTTAACAAACGCACGTCTTGTCATTTTCATGATTCATCCTCACATTGCGAATCAAAGTGCTCGATTTGGTGGAAAACTAAAGCGACATTTAGAATCCCTTCGAAGTCATTTATTTTATCTATTGAATCTGTAATGTATCCTTGGTTTTCAGTTTCAAGAACAACAATCAATTTGCCCTCTTCACTTTCTCCATGGATCTCTGTATTCGGTAGTGCCAGTATTTTTTCTTTTGTTTGTTCTAAAAATTCAGGTTTAACATGAACCACTAAACTTGAAATATGAACTTCATTTTCAGGCAAATTTTCTAACATTATGTTTGCTCTTCCAGTGTCATGCTAATAGCAGAAGTAGGGCAAGCAGCAATGCACCCCCCACAACCATTACACACATCTAAGTTAATTTGAGGCTGAGCGACATTTCCCAGCACCAATTGAAAACGTATAGCTTGTGTTTCACACATATCGCTACAACTACGACATTCAACCGATTGTTTCGCTAAACAACTTTCATTTATAGATACTTTATGAGAGAAAGCTGTAGCAACAGTTAAATCAAATAAGTTTTCAGGGCAACTTTGAGCACATCCTTCACAGAAGGTACATTCACCCTTGGTAAAGTCGACAATGGGAAAACCACCATCACCTTTAACAATTATGTTTTCTTCACAGGCAGCAATACATTTTTCACATTGAGTACATTGAGAAACAAAACTTGCTTCATTGCCTACCCAAGGTAGCCGCTGCTGTATTAAAGGATGTATCTTTTTCTTATTAGAGAAACGACTGAAAAGACCACGTTTAGAATGGTCAATTGTATTTTTTTGACTCATCTATTCACATCTCCTTTCGTCTATTCATATTTTTATATGTGGCATATTAAGTTTTGTCATATTTATTGATATACCTCATAATGGTTAAACAGTGGGTATACTTGTTCTGGATCAATTTTTAAAACAATTAAAAACAACAGAATAGGCCTAATTTGCCTTTTATTAATCATAGGTCACACATAACAAATATGAAACACAAGAAGACCTCAATTTTAACAAAAACCATTGCTCAAGTGATGTTATGGATTGTAATAATATCAATTGTGACAACTAGCCTAGCTTTGATGACGCTATCCTCCAGTATAAAAGATGCTGAGGCCGTTAATATTGCGGGGTCTTTACGTATGCAAAGCTACCGATTGGCTTTTGATATTGAAACCAACTCACCAGAACTTATAGCGCATTTAGAGAAATTTTCTGAATCGATAGAATCCCCTTCTTTTAAAACACTAGATCAATGGTTTGTTCCTGATGATATTGAAGGCTATTACGAAGATATTCGATTACAGTGGCATTCGTTGCATCCCTCGCTACTTAGTGATAATAAACAGATCTACCTTAATAAAGTCTCTAACTTTGTTGATGAAATTGATCGCTTTGTATTTCGTCTGCAAGAATTCTCAGAACGAAAATTGCAGCTTTTATCATTTATAGGTGCGCTTGGTTTATCGTTAATCGTCTTTTTAAGTGTTTTTATTATCTTCTTTACCCAACGAAAAATCGTAAGCCCACTTCATCATTTAGTTGCTGCAAGTAAAGCTATGACCAGCGGCAACTACTCTGTTCAGGTCAATTTAAAAAGTGACAATGAATTAGGTCAACTAAGTGATTCATTCAATCATATGGCAAAGCAAGTTGACCTTAGCTATAAAGAGCTAGAAAGCAGAGTTGAAGATAAAACAAAAAAACTGAGCCAAGCCAACCGTTCATTAACAACACTCTATCAGTGCTCCCAACAGCTATCCGCTTCTCAACTTGACGAACAGGTCTTTAAAAATATTTTAGATACCTTTGTTAATATCGAAGGGATTACCAGTGCTCGATTAATTGTTGAAGAAGAGTCTGGTGGAGATTGGGAAATTACGAGTGGAGAATCAAACACTTCACCTTGGAGCTTGCAAGAGCTATCTATTGATGGAGAACAACTTGGTTATTTACTGTGGCAATTTTCTCTTCCTTGTCCAGATCAAAAATTGATCATTAATATCGCAAATATTCTTGCTCGTGGCGTTTTTTATAACCAAGTTCAAAAACAAACCCACCAATTAATTCTTTTAGAAGAGCGCTCAGCCATTGCTCGTGAACTGCATGATTCATTAGCACAATCTTTATCTTATTTAAAGATTCAAACCACCTTGTTGAAACGACGATTATCAGCATGCGATTGTAAAAATACAGGCAATACATTAATAGAATTAGATGAAGGGCTTAAAAGTGCCTATACTCAATTAAGAGAATTGCTTAATACCTTTAGGCTAACGATTAATAAAGCCCATTTTGGTGAGGCTTTACAAGAAATAACCACCACATTATCAGCACAAACCGAAATAAATATTAGAGTAAATAATGAGCTACCATCTTTACCCATAAATGCTCAACAGCATGTTCATTTATTACAATTAATTCGTGAAGCTACATTAAATGCCATCAAACACTCAAAAGCTGATAATATTATCATTACGTGTTTTCAAGAAGGTGAGCAAGGCTACATTAACATTGAAGACGATGGGGTAGGATTTGACCCTAGTAAAGAAAAAATAAATCATTATGGATTAAGAATAATGCAAGAGCGCGCTACCTGTGTTCGTGGCAATTTATCCATATCCTCTGAATTAGAACACGGTTGTACAGTGAACGTTACGTTTCCACTTAACCAATAAAGCAATAGAAGGTACAAATTATGTGGAATGTTGTAATCGTTGATGATCACCCGTTAATGCGTCGTGGTATTGGTCAACTACTCTCTTTTGAAGAAGAATTTACCTTAATAGGTGAAGCAAGTAATGGTACCGATGCCGTAGCTCTAATTTCTCAAGATGAACCTGACTTAGTTTTACTTGATTTAAATATGAAGGGAATGTCAGGTTTAGATACTCTTCATGCCTTAAGAAATGAAGGCGTTACTTGTCCAGTCGTTATATTAACGGTTTCAGACAATAAACAAGATATCAAAACCTTAGTTAAAGCCGGTGCTGATGGCTACTTATTGAAAGACAGTGAGCCTGATGAGCTGATTTCATTATTAAAAGAAGCGATGAAAGGCGGAAAAGCTTACTCTGAACAAGTAAAAGCATGTTTGGAACAAGAAAATAACGGTGATGATAAATTAGCTCACTTAACCGCTCGTGAATTAGAGATCTTACAAAATGTAGCAAAAGGGATGCGTAACAAACAAGTTGCAGACAAACTCTTTATCTCTGAAGCTACCGTTAAAGTTCACATGAAAAGTTTATTAAAAAAACTGAATGTAAAATCACGAGTTGCCGCGACATTAATTTACTTAGACTCATAATATGAAATTACTGATAACAGGACTGTTAAGTCTCTTTTTACTTAGTGGCTGCCAACTAACAACGCAACCAATGAGTGATGAATCCGAAACCATTGCACTTCATTACAATGATAATGCGGCTAAAGGCTGCACGGAAGTGGGAACAGTGACAGGAAGTGAAGGTCATTGGTATACCTTCTTCTTTATATCAAATAAAGACTTAATGATTGCCGCCGTTAATGACGTAAAAAACGAGGCTCAAACATTAGGAGCCAACACCGTAGTCCTTCAAGACCCAATGGCATTTAATACATCAGTAACCTTACTTGGCTCTGCTTATACTTGCCCATAGGTATTTTTAGTTCTAACTAAACCTCATTCATAAAAAATAAAAACGCCAACAATTATGTTGGCGTTTTTATTCAATCCTCAGCACAGTTAAAAGCACTGTGCTAATGATATAAAGTTGATGCGATCTCATCTTCTCGTGAGCATACCCAATCTGGATCATACGGCCCCCAATCTGAAAGACGATAATAACCGTCATTATGACGACGACCATCTTGCACAAACATTAACTCGATACCAATCCCAGGCAAAGCTTTCAATACATCTTGAATCGTACGACGAGGCCAACCTGTTAACTCGACAAGCTTAGGCACATTTGGCCTTTCTAAATTATGTACCAACAACGCTAAATATAAGCGCCTGGCAAACACTGGATTCAACTCCATTGATACCTCCTGATTTAATAAGAGTAATTATTAATCATTCAGTATTAATGATGTTGAGGTTGATCAACTAATTACGAAAATATACTTACAATTTCACTAATAAACACATAAATCTGCATTTCTTGTAATTAATTTTCATAACTATCATTACTCATCACCCTATAATCATCCAATATTAACCAGTAAAATACTAAATAACGCCTAGCCTCTGGCGTATTTGATCAAATCTAGTTATAAATAGACCATAATTAATAACATAATGAAGAAAGTCATGACTGCAATTTACGGAATTAAAAACTGCGACACCATTAAAAAATGCAAAAAATGGTTAGAAGCAAACGACATCGATTTTACTTATCATGATTACCGCACTGACGGTATTGATAAAGAAATGGTTACCACTTTTGTTCAACAATTAGGGTGGGAGAACGTAGTTAATAAACGTGGTACCACTTATCGTCAACTGAGTGACGAACAAAAAAACACGTTAAATGAAGAGAATGCGATTGAACTATTACTGGAAATGCCAGCAATGATCAAACGTCCTGTTCTTATTCATAATGATGCATACCATTTAGGCTTTAAGCCAGCTCAATACGAAGCGCTATTTAACGTTTAGTTTACTGTGCCATTTAACTCTATGGCCAATTTAAAAGAAGTAAAGGAATACATAATGTCAGATACCCCAACATTAGCACTTGCTAAAGATCTATTAAGCCGTCAATCCATCACTCCTGAAGATGCCGGCTGCCAAGAGCTAATGATTAAACGCTTAGAAGCACTTGGCTTTACTATTGAAATCATGGTTTTTGAAGATACAACTAACTTTTGGGCCCGCCGTGGTACAGAAGCACCCTTGTTTACTTTTGCAGGTCACACTGATGTCGTTCCTACTGGATCGTTAGATCATTGGAATACTGACCCGTTTGAACCAACGATTATTGATGGCATGCTATACGCACGTGGCGCAGCAGATATGAAGGGCTCACTGGCTTGTATGATTGTTGCCGTTGAGCGTTTTGTTGCTGAGCACCCAGACCATAAAGGTTCAATTTCTTTTTTGATCACTTCAGATGAAGAAGGTCCATTTATTAATGGCACAACTCGTGTGGTTGATACGCTAAAAGAGCGTAATGAAATTATTGATATGTGTATTGTTGGTGAGCCATCAAGCACAGATCATGTGGGTGATGTTGTGAAAAATGGCCGTCGCGGATCTCTAACTGGTAATCTAACGGTTAAGGGAATTCAAGGGCACGTTGCTTATCCGCATATTGCTCGAAATCCTATTCATCAAGCAATGCCAGTATTAACTGAATTAGCAATGACGGAGTGGGATAAAGGCAATGATTACTTCCCTCCAACCAGTTTCCAAATACCAAATATAAATGGGGGAACTGGGGCATCAAATGTGATCCCTGGCGATGTCGAAGTAATGTTTAACTTTCGCTTTAGCACAGAGTCAACAGTGGAAAGTTTGCAACAACGTGTTATTGATACATTAAATAAACACGATTTAGAGTATGACTTAAATTGGATCATCAATGGCCTGCCATTCTTAACCGATACTGGCGATCTACTCACTGCTGTTGTTGATGCTGTTGATACGGTTAATCAGCAAAAACCTCAACTATTAACCACTGGTGGCACATCTGATGGCCGTTTCATTGCACAAATGGGCTCTCAGGTTATTGAGCTTGGTCCAGTTAATGCTACGATTCATAAAGTAAATGAATGTGTAAAAGTAGATGATTTAGAAAAGCTAACGGATATGTATCAAGAAGTGCTTAATAATCTACTTGCCTAATCAATTTGGGTATATGATAAGAGGGTAACTCCTCTTATCATTGTTTGGTGATTTATGAATAATCAAGAACTTACCGGCTTATCTAGCCAACACCTCTCCTTTGTTGTGCCGCACCGTCAACTTCACCATGATTGTATTTTATCTTTCCAATCTTTAGAAAAAGCAGCATTAGAGGCTGGTTTTACCCTCACTATCGCGAGTAGTTTCCGTGATTTTGAACGCCAGTTGATGATTTGGAATAATAAGTTCAATGGTATTCGTCCAATTTCAGGTGAAGATGGTCAACCCATTGATAGCAGTAAAATGAGTGATATTGAAAAGATTCACGCCATTATGCGTTGGTCAGCACTTCCAGGTTCTAGCCGTCATCACTGGGGGACCGATCTTGATGTTTATGCCTCAAATACACTTCCAGAAGGAGTAAACCTTCAACTTGAACCTTGGGAGTACGATACCGGTCATCAAGCAACCTTCAGTTTCTGGCTAAAAGAAAACGCACCAACGCACGGTTTCTTCTTCCCTTACAATACTGACCGAAAAGGAGTGGCTATTGAACCTTGGCATATCAGTCATAGAGAGAAAAGTGCTGAGCTAATGACAATGCTAACGCCTGATGTACTTTTAAATGTTTGGAAAGACGTCGACTTGGCAGGAAAAGACACTATCATTAAACATATTGATACAATATTTGTACGCTACGTAACTAATATCAATAAGGAGTGAATATGGAATGGTTAATGAACCCTTGGGTTATCATCGTTATTGTTTTAAGTGTTGTCATTGGTAATCTTGCCGCTTTAAAAGCCACTGCGAATATGAAATTTAAGCACACAAAAAAAACGGTCTCTCCTCAAGAGAAAGAGGATAAATCAGAGCAAGAAACAACAATACAGCAAAAAGAAGATGAAAAAAAAGACGCTCAGTAAAATGAGCGCCTTTTGCTGATAAATTAACGGGTAAGTTTACTCTTCAGACTTTTCTTCTTTCGGCATATTATTTGATTTTTCGATCATCGCCGCTAGAACAGGAACCACTGAATCAAGCGTGGCTTCATCTACAGGTTTCCCTCCAGCATCGGTCACATTAATTGAAGTACGGTTGCCTAAGTCACCCAATAGAAGATTATAAGTGCTGCCTTCAAAAGAGAGGGGTTTAGTTCCTATCTCTTGCCAGAACTCATCATCAGGTTCTTTATATTTAACTTCAATTGTTCCTTGAGAACGGTTTCTGTCTTCAATCGTTAGTCCCATCATTGGCAATAACTCACCAAGACGCTCCCAGAAGATATTATATGGTGCACGAGCAATAATGATTGGTAAACCACTTCTATCTTGCCCCATAGAGATAGGAATGCGCTTCACTAGCTCTTCCGCACGAATACGGGCTTCTTCACGTAACTGCTCATCATAAGCTGACGTCACTAAATTGGTAATTAGAATGTTATAACGAGCTTTATTGGCTTGAGTAACATCCATTTTCTTGCCATCTACTTGCCAATCAATCAGAGAAATTTGGAAACCAAAACGGTTATTCTGTTTTAATTTAACAATTTTATAGCGCGCACCAAACTCATGGTCTTCATCTTCTGAATTCCATTTTAGCCAATCGGTTTCTAATTCAGAGTCATTTTGTGTGATTAAACCAATATCACGCTTCTCAATTAAAGTTAACACCGTTTGCCAAAGCTTATCGACATCTTCTTTTTTAACAAGCCATACTGTCACCTCACCCTTTTGCTCTTCAATGCGAGCGCCAGGGATCAATTCAAGCACTTGCTGAGGCGGTCTAATATCGACATCCTTACCAATACCACCAACATACTCCCCTTTAGGGATATCATATTGAGGATAAAATTCAGGTTTTGCCTCTGCTGGTTGCTGCCACTCTTTTAAAGGTGGTGTTTCCAAGTACTTAAAATCTTGCTTAGCTTGGCGACGCTCTGTTGGACTGCTTGAACATGCTGATAAAACCGCAATCATCAATGATCCAACAACAAAGCGAGTGTTCACTTTCATTTTCAATCCTATTACTTCAACACACCTGAACGAATCAAAGCTTGTTCAACAATTGGTTGTGCTGACAGGCTTAATTCCGTAAGTGGTAAACGAATATCTGGGTGAGTAATCATACCTAAACGATGCGTAGCCCATTTTACAGGCATTGGATTCGCTTCAATGAATAAATCTTTGTGTAATGGCATTAAGCGTTGGTTAATTACTTCAGCTTCTTCAAACTTACCTTGAGCTGCTAACGCGAACATGGTTGCCATCTCTTTTGCAGCAATATTTGAGGTCACTGAAATAACACCGTGGCCACCTAATTTTACAAAATCAAGCGCCGTAGCATCATCGCCACTCAGTTGGATAAAGTTTTCACCACAAAGTTCACGAGTAAGTGCAATTCGGTCTAAATCTGCGGTCGCATCTTTTAACGCAACAATGTTTTCAAACTCTGACAGACGAGCAACGGTTTCAGGTAATAAATCAACCGCGGTACGACCTGGAACATTATAAAGAATTTGAGGAATATCTGTTGCTTCAGAGATCGCTTTATAATGTAGGAATAACCCTTCTTGTGTTGGCTTATTATAATAAGGTGTCACACTTAAACAGCCAGCAACGCCTGAGTCATGAAAAAGTTTACTAAACGTTACTGCTTCATGTGTTGCATTTGCGCCAGTTCCTGCAATAACAGGAATGCGCCCATCAGCAAACTCAAGAGTCTTCATTACAAGCTTGACATGCTCTTCTACACTTAATGTCGCTGACTCACCTGTTGTACCAACAGCAACGATGCCATTTGTACCAGCATCAATATGATAATCAACAAGGTTTTTTAAACTAGTGTAATCGACTTCACCATCGGTATCGAGTGGTGTAACTAATGCGACAATGCTACCTGAGAACATATCCTTCTCCCTTTTTTCTTAGCCTGAATGTGCGAATAGATTCTGTTATTCATTAATATCATTGCAAAGAGTCATCATCCTTGACCATATAAAGCCATATGGTTTTCGTCTTCTATGCAATAAGCAGAATCATTCAATCAATATTCCTCAAGGATATTACATAAGAGCCTCTGTTGTAGAGTCTTTTTTTTGACGATTGTCCACTATTGCTTGCTTATCACACAATCACTTGCGTGTTAGTATTAGGTTATCTTTTTCAATAACGAGTTTTTTATGCCTCAACACCTTGTAATTACCGCTGTCGGCACTGACAGACCAGGTATCTCTAATAAGGTGACTCGTCTTGTCACCGACTCAAGCTGTAATATTGTTGATAGCCGTATTGCATCATTTGGTAGTGAGTTTACATTAATCATGTTGTTGTCTGGTACAGCAAATGCGATTTCTCGTATTGAAAATACCTTGCCTTTACTTGGGCAAAAACACGATTTAATCACTATGATGAAGCGAACCTCTCCTCATCAAGATAGAGATATTTTTTATACCATTGATGCCTTTGTTGAATCAGAAGATCGCCCAGGCCTCACTGAGAAATTTACTGATTTTTTAGCCAATCGCGATATCGATTTAAAAACCTTAAGTGCTCAAACACTTAAAAAAGGCGAGAACCAAAATACATTTCAAATTCAAATTACCGCAGAAATTTTTAAAGAGTGCCACATCATTGAGATACAAGAGCAGTTTGAAGCGCTATGTGCCTCACTCAATGTAAGCGGTAAGATAAACTTTTATAAAACTAATTAGAAAACACAGTCAAAAGGAAATATCATGATAACGCCATTAGCAGCAGGCTCACCTGCACCCGACGTATCACTTCTTGATCAAAATGGAGAATCAATTTCTCTTTCTGATTTACAAGGAAAGAAAGTTCTATTTTATTTCTACCCAAAAGCAATGACGCCAGGATGTACCGTTCAAGCTCAAGGTCTTCGTGACATTAAAGCGGAGTTAGATGCCCATAACGTCGTTACACTTGGGGTAAGTATTGATCCTGTTAAACGTTTAGGAAAATTCATCGAACGTGATGAGCTGAACTTTACGTTGTTATCAGATGAAGATCATACTGCTGCAGATGCCTTTGGCGTATGGGGTGAGAAGAAGTTTATGGGTAAAGTGTACGATGGATTACATCGTATTAGCTTTCTAATTAACGAAGAAGGCGTGATTGAACACGTGTTCAATAAATTCAAAACTAAGACTCATCATGAAGTCGTTTTGGATTATTTAAACAATAAATAAGCTAAACGAAAAGTAATCGTTTTTAAAAGCTCAAAACAAGAAAGGCGGTGCTCATCAAAAGCACCGCCTTTCTTTTATTTATTTACTTTATGATGCTTTATTAAATACTTCATCCGTTGCAGGTAACGCTTTCCAAACCGCTTTAACCAATGTCGCTAACGGAATAGCAAAGAAGACGCCCCAGAACCCCCACAAACCACCAAATACAAGCACCGATACAATGATCGCCACTGGGTGCAGATTAACGGCCTCTGAGAATAGGACTGGCACTAATACATTGCCATCTAATGCCTGAATGATCCCATAAGCAAGTACTAACCAATAGAAATCAGGGGTTAATCCCCATTGGAATAACGCCACAATCGCAATCGGCACAGTAACTGCAGCAGCACCTATATATGGGATAAGTACTGAGAATCCGACCATTACGGCTAATAGCAGTGAATAGCGCAAATCCATGATGAAGAAAGTAATGTAGCTCACCCCGCCGACAATGATAATTTCAACCACTTTCCCGCGAATATAATTACTAATCTGCTCATTCATCTCAACCCATACTTTGGTCGCTAAACGACGGTTTTGAGGAAGGATGTTACTCATGGTTGCCACCATCTCTTCTTTATCTTTTAATAAGAAGAAAACCAGCAGCGGAACAAGGATCAAATATACCCCTAATGCAGCAATACTAACTAATGATGCCAATGAGCCTTTAACCATGGTTTCACCCATGCCAAGTACTTTGCCACGTAATGTATCTAATAAAGTATCAATCGATTGAGGCTGAATGAACTCTGGATAACGTTCAGGAAGGCTTGATAAGAAATTATGCAACCCATTAAACATTGATGGCATATCATTAATTAAATTACCTATTTGATTCCAAATATTTGGCACCAATCCAAAAACAGCCATTAACATCACACTGATAAACAGAATAATCACTAACATTACAGAGAGGGTTCTTGGTATGCCAAGTTTAGTGAGCTTAACCACTGGCCATTCAAGTAAATACGCCAAAACGATGGCAACTAAAAGAGGGGCGATAAGATGGCCAAAGAAATAAATCGTAATAAAACCAACGATAAGAATGGCAACAAGGCTAACGGCGTGTGGATCTGAAAAGCGGCGTTTATACCACTTTGTAACCATATCTAACATATTAAGTTCTACTTCCTAGTAACAGTTAAAAACGAACATGAGTCTGTTTGTTCTAAATGAATATCAAATGAGTGTTGTTCAAAGTACCTCATGATATCGGCTAACGATGTTTTGTCGACGACTTTGAGTTGTAATTGTTCATCTTTACCCAAAGAGTGACTCTCTCGTTTTGCTAATAGTAATGACATTGGGCAACGATGTTGTGATAAATCTACGCTTCTGGTTTTCATTCTACGACTCTATAGATATGATAGATTCCAATTAAAAGAGTATAAATCACATAATTAAAACAAAAAAGAAACCAATTCCAAATGTGATACTCTTATATAGCTCAATTACGCTATTATTTTTTCTACGACTTATCCAGATTAGTATTGTTAAAAGGATTTGCAAAAACAACATGTTCAAACTAAAAAAAATGGCCAGCGCTTTATTGATCACATCAATACTGACAAGCACGCTTCCTGTTTATGCAAATAACGACCTTAATCTCCCTGATATTGGTACGACGGCAGCATCAACGCTGACCATAGACCAAGAGCTTATCTATGGCGATGCGTATATGCGTATGCTTCGCGCAAGCCAACCTGTTATTAATGACCCTGTTTTAGCGGAGTATGTCCAAGATCTTGGTCATCGATTAGTTGCAAATGCCAGTGATGTCAAAACACCTTTTCATTTTTTCCTAATTAATAACAGAAATATCAACGCCTTTGCTTTCTTTGGTGGTTATGTTGCACTTCATTCTGGCTTATTTTTGCACGCGCAATCAGAAAGTGAACTTGCGTCGGTGGTTGCTCACGAAATCGCCCACATAACTCAACGTCACCTTGCTCGAAGTATGGAAGATCAGGCAAAACGTTCACCAGCAACCATGGCGGCTCTTATTGGATCATTACTGCTCGCTATTGCAGCCCCAGAAGCAGGGATAGCCGCGATTCATGCCACTACCGCTGGTGCAATGCAAAGTTCGATTAACTACACCCGTAGTAATGAAAAAGAAGCAGACCGGTTTGGTATCGATACCTTGGCAAAGTCTGGTTTTGATGTCTCAGCAATGCCGCGTTTTTTCTCTCGCTTAGCGGATCAATATCGCTATGCAAGCACACCACCACCCATGCTGCTGACTCACCCATTACCAACTTCTCGTATCACAGATAGCCGAGAAAGAGCGCAACAATACCCAATGCGTAGAGTGAGCACTTCATTACACTATCAACTTGCCCGTTCACGTATTGTGGCTCGTTACGCTGGAATTGATAGTAGTGCCGCTTTAGATTGGTTTTCACGTAAATCGAAAACGCATAATAGCGAGATTAAAAATGCCTTAAATTACGGTAAAGCATTAGTCTATATAGATTCAAAGCAATACGCGAAAGCACAACCCTTGCTTAGTGATTTATTAAAAAATGACCCTCTCAATGTTTTTTATATTGATGCGGCAACCGATTTAGATCTCTATACAAAAAAGAATGAGCAAGCCATTACGCGCTTAGAAAACGGCTTAGTTCAACTGCCAAATAATCCGGTATTAACCATTAACTACGCTCACGCCTTATCTGAAAGCAATAAACCCGCAGAAGCGGTTCGTGTATTACAGCGCTATACCCATGATAATCCAGACGATCCGACAGGGTGGCAATTATTGGCTAAGGCTTACCATGATAATGGCAGCGCTAATGGTGAATTAGCAGCAAGAGCAGAAGTCTACGCCCTTAAAGGTATGTGGAACAAAGCATTAAATAATTACACTCAAGCCAGTCAACTGGTTGAGTATGGAAGTTTAGATCAAGCAAGGTACGACGCAAGAATCGATCAGCTTCGTCTATCAAGAGAGCGTTTCAGCGCTTTATAATCAAAAGGAAAAAGTATGTCTGTTATTATTTATCATAACCCTCGTTGCTCAAAAAGCCGTGAAACATTAGCGCTATTAGAGGCTCAAGGCGTGACCCCAAGCGTTGTGAAGTACCTAGAAGAAACACCAAGTGTTGATGCCTTAAAAACGCTATTCTCTCAATTAGGGTTCGATTCTGTTCGTGACATGATGAGAGTAAAAGAAGCTGAATATAAAGAACAAAATCTAGGAGATAACTCAGTAACGGACGAGCAGCTCTTTGAAGCGATGGTACAAACACCAAAATTGATTGAGCGCCCTATTGTGGTTAACAACAACCAAGCAAAAATAGGTCGTCCACCAGAGCAAGTTTTAGAGATTTTATAGCATTAAGCAGGAAGCTAAACATGGATCCAGTTGAAATGAGCGCAGAAACAAAGCGCTATCGTTTTCTTGCACTATTTTGCAACTTAGCACTACTTGTCTTTGTCGCTCTTTGGCATAGTACTCTCTCTCCTCATCCGTTGATCAATCCATATGGCATTATGGTGGCATGGATTATTCCAATGCTTTTTCCACTAAAGGGGATCATTCAAGGTAAGCCCTACACGCACGCATGGGCAAACTTTATTTTAATGTTCTACTTTTTGCATGGTTTAACCATACTTTGGCTTGATGAGGGGGGGCGTTATTTCGCGCTAGTTGAAGTCATCCTTACCTCAGGGGCGTTTATTGGTAACATTTACTATGCTCGCTTACGAGGCAAAGAATTAGGATTAAAACTAAAACGTTTGTCTGAAGTAGAGAAAATAGAAAAAGCCAAATATACCGAGAAATAGTAAGCTTACAGACACAAAAAAGGTGATTACATTCATTATGTAGTCACCTTTTTTATTTATACTTATTAAGGGTAGAAATGTCTTAACTTGCGCTCAATTGATACTCATGAACGACTGGCTGAACTTCTTCAGCTTCAGTTTGCATCTCTTCGCTCACGACAGGCATACCGTCGTCTAATGGTAGTTCAGCTTCTTGCGCCACTTCCTCTGTAATAACATCAGTTTTAATATCATCATCTACAGCAACAGCAATTGGCTCTTCTGGAATGAGTGAAATACGTGAGTTCTTACTTAAAAGTTCATCATTAAACTGTTGATAATCACCTAGCAAGCTTAATGTGTAAGTGACTTTATCACCTTGGATTGTATTTACCTGCACACTAGCTACTGAGTTCATTTGCTGTAATTGCTTCTCAATAGTGAAAAAAGAACGTGTTGTATGAACGCCTTTAATCGATACTGTTTCTGACTCACTAGCCACTGCAGCTAAGTTCTTAGTGTACGTTTTAGCAAAGTAATCACTCACTTCATTAACCATATCAGCTAACTGAACAGAGCCCGATGCTCGACCTTCAATCGACTTTTTCGATGTCGTCACTAGATATTGAGGCGTAGAGTCAAATAGAGTCCATGTAGAGCTATTACCACGTACTTTTACGACTAAAATAGCTTGTGGATTATAGCGCTCACTCGCATCTGCAATTGGTTTTTTAAAGTTACCCCATAAATCTGGGATCTCGATTGAGGTCACATCATCAAAATCCCCTACAGGGAACATGACAGGTAAGCCTCTTTCATTCGCTGCATCTTTAATTCGAGTGATTAAACTGTTGTTTGATTGCTCCCAAATAATACTTCTTTGGTAATTGTATTCATTCACAATCCAAACCAATACCGATTTACGTGGCGTCTCCCAAATACCGACTTCAGCTTGAGTTAACAAACTCAATACCATTTTAGAGTTGTACCCTAGCTTCATCGCACGTGGGGCATCATCATAATCAACAAAGCTCATTTGCGTTACGTAGCGATCACTCTGCGTTAATGCTTTTTTTATCACTTCATTATCAGCAATCGTTGGTTGCCCTGATACTTTAACTAATACATTAACTAGGCCTTCTTTTTTCGCTAAGCTTTCTGCTTTTTCAGAGCCAGTTAATTGTACTTCGGTATGATAAAGATCACTTTGCTGCTGTGCAAAAACAGGTCCTGCAATCAGACAAACAACTAAACATAAAATACGTAACATCAAACAACCTATAAATACTTTTATAATTACCGCTGATAATAAGGGCTATCCCATTATTCAGCAAGGATTCGAATTGACTCAGATCTAATTTTCAAGCTATTAGAGTGATACTTTCGTAAAAAGTTTTATTTTTTCACGAGCTAAATCAAGATATTTATTAATAAAATAGTGATAGAATCCCTCAAATTCATTACTGGAAATGGAAATGCTATACAATTTGTTCCAAGGCTTTCAAATGTTGTTCGTTGCATTTGGTGCACTCGTTCTTGTCCCCCTCCTGACAGGCTTAGATCCTAATGTTGCTCTATTTGGTGCCGGTGTTGGTACCCTTCTCTTTCAATTAGTTACTCGTCGCTCTGTCCCTATCTTTCTTGCTTCTTCTTTCGCTTTTATCGCTCCAATTATTTATGGCACCCAAACATGGGGCATTCCCGCTACGATGGGCGGACTAATGGTTGCCGGTTTAGTGTACGTTGCATTAGGCGCGGTCATTAAAGTTCGAGGGGTGGCGTTTATTCATAAATTATTACCTCCAGTGGTCGTTGGTCCTGTGATCATGGTGATTGGTCTAGGTTTAGCCCCAACCGCCGTTAACATGGCACTAGGTAAGACAGGTGATGGTGGATTCCAGCTTGTTGATGGGCAAATTGCATTTTGGATTGCTGCAGCGTCGTTATTTACCACGATTGGCGTCAGTGTTTTCTCTAAAGGGTTCTTTAAATTACTGCCAATCCTTTCAGGTATCATTGTTGGCTATTCATTGAGCTTACTTTGCGGTATCGTCGATTTCACCCCTGTTCATCAAGCCGCTTGGTTTGCTCTACCTAACTTTACTTACCCTGAATTTAATATCAATGCGATCTTATTTATGATCCCTGTGGCTATTGCGCCAGCAGTTGAGCACGTGGGTGATATGTTAGCGATTTCAAACGTAACTGGTAAAGACTATCTTAAAAAGCCTGGTTTACACCGCACGATCACTGGTGATGGTATTGCGACAATGGCAGCCTCTCTTATCGGCGCGCCACCAAATACGACTTACAGTGAAGTGACCGGTGCAGTAATGCTAACCAAAGCATTTAACCCAGTTATCATGACATGGGCTGCTGTGTGTGCCATTGTTCTTGCTCTGGTTGGTAAGCTTGGTGCGATACTACAAACAATCCCAGTTCCTGTTATGGGTGGCATTATGATCTTGTTGTTTGGTTCTATCGCAACGGTTGGCCTAAATACACTGATTAAAAACCAAGTTGATTTACATAAAGCACGTAACCTAACGATTGTAGGTGTGACTTTAGTCTTTGGTATTGGTGGTATGGCGGTAGGTATTGGTGACTTTAACCTACAAGGCGTAAGTCTTTGCGGGATCGTTGCTATTGCACTTAATTTAATTCTTCCTGATGACCTAGGTGAAAGCCATGTTGTCGACAATGCACAGATGGAAGAAGATAAATAGTTCTAGGGTCTAGGGTCTAGGGTCTAGGGTCTAGGGTAAATAAAAAGGATTGATGATTACCCATCAATCCTTTTTTAATTCTTAAAGCATTAAGTAAATATATAATTACTTAATGGTACCGATTATTTAGTACCGAAGATCTTATCACCAGCATCGCCAAGACCCGGAACAATATAGCCCTTATCATTTAGCTTTTCATCGATAGCGGCAGTATAAAGCTCAACATCAGGATGTGCTTTTTCTAGCGCTTCAATACCTTCTGGTGCAGCAACAAGTACAAGTACTTTAAAGTGCTTACAACCGTTCTCTTTTAGAAGATCTAGTGTTGCGATCATAGAACCACCCGTCGCAAGCATTGGATCAACAACAAGAGCAATACGCTCATCGATGTTAGACGCTAACTTGTTAAAGTATGGTACAGGCTCTAGTGTTTCTTCATCACGATAAACACCAACAACACTAATACGTGCACTTGGGATATGCTCAAGAACACCATCCATCATGCCAAGACCTGCACGAAGAATTGGCACTACTGTTACTTTTTTACCTTTAATTTGGTCAACTTCAACAGGGCCGTTCCAGCCGTTGATAGTTACTTTTTCTGTTTCAAAATCTGATGTTGCTTCATAAGTCAGTAGGCTACCTACTTCAGTTGCTAATTCACGAAAACGCTTAGTACTGATCTCACCTTCACGCATTAAACCGATTTTATGTTTTATTAGCGGATGTTTTACTTCAACAACTTTCATTTCTGACTCCAGATATATTAATCAAACCTTTCAATTATACATGCTTTTTTCATTAAAAATAATTTCTAATAACAAAAAATGTGGTCATCTGACTAAAATAACTTACTTGCTTATTTTTAATTACAAAATTTCTTCAAATTTCCTTACGCAAACGTTTCCCTTTTTACATTGTGCTGTTAGAATGGCGCGGATTTTTGAAATCCAACCTATGGCGAGGACACCTCCGTGAGCGACAACAAAACTTCTCTTAGCTACAAAGATGCTGGTGTAGACATTGATGCTGGTAATGCACTTGTTGATCGAATTAAAGGCGTAGTAAAACGTACTCGTCGCCCTGAAGTAATGGGTGGCATTGGTGGTTTTGGTGCGTTATGTGAGCTTCCAACTAAATATAAACAACCTGTTTTAGTTTCTGGTACTGACGGCGTTGGTACTAAGTTACGTTTAGCGCTTGACCTAAATAAGCACGATACTATCGGTATCGACTTAGTGGCAATGTGTGTTAATGACCTAATTGTACAAGGTGGCGAACCTCTGTTCTTCCTTGACTATTATGCAACGGGCAAACTTGATATCGATGTGGCTGCTGAAGTAGTAACAGGTATCGGTGAAGGTTGTATTCAAGCAGGTTGTGCATTAATCGGTGGTGAAACTGCTGAGATGCCTGGCATGTACGAAGGCGAAGACTACGACGTTGCTGGCTTCTGTGTTGGTGTTGTTGAAAAAGAAGATATCATCGATGGCACAAAAGTCGCTGCTGGTGATGCACTAATTGCAGTTGGTTCAAGTGGCCCACACTCAAATGGTTATTCATTAATCCGTAAAATCCTTGAAGTTTCAAACGCGGATCTTAGCGAAGAGCTAAACGGAAAAACCGTTGCTGACCATCTTATTGAACCAACAAAGATCTACATTAAATCAGCACTTAAAATGATTGCAGAGCATGATATTCATGCTATCTCTCATATTACAGGTGGTGGTTTCTGGGAAAATATCCCACGTGTACTTCCTGAAGGCACAAAAGCAGTTGTTGATGGTAAGAGCTGGGAATGGCCTGCTATCTTTAACTGGTTACAAGAAAAAGGTAACGTAGATACCTACGAAATGTACCGTACCTTTAACTGTGGTGTAGGCCTTGTTATTGCACTCCCAAAAGAACAAGCTGAACAAGCTGTTGCTCTACTAAATGCCGAAGGCGAAAACGCTTGGGTAATTGGTGAAGTCGCGGCGGCTGAACAAGGTGAAGAGCAAGTAGAGATCCGTTAATCGATTTCCACAAACTTTGAACTAGTTCATAAAGCATAAATAGAAAGGTGATCAATTATTCGATCACCTTTTTTATATCTGCCATTTGTGCTCGAATGGTTATCATTACTTAATATTAAACAAAATAAGATCATTATAATGAAGAACATTGTTGTATTAGTCTCTGGAAGTGGCAGTAATCTACAAGCGTTTATTGATGCCTGTGGTAATAATATTCCAAATGCCCGTATTGCTGCGGTCATTTCAAATAAAAGTGACGCTTATGGATTACAGCGAGCACTAAATGCAGGAATTAATGCTCACTGTCTAAGTGCTGTTGGTTATGAAAGTCGTGAACAGTATGATGAAGCCTTAGCGACACTCATTGATATCCATCAGCCAGATGTGATTATTCTCGCTGGATTCATGCGTATTTTAAGTGAAGACTTTGTTTTACGTTATCAAGGTAAGATGCTGAATATTCACCCTTCTCTTTTACCAAAATACACCGGGTTGCATACGCACCAACGTGCTATTGATGCTGGAGATAAAGAGCACGGCACAAGCGTTCACTTTGTCACTCCTGAATTAGATGGTGGTCCGGTGATCCTTCAAGCAAAAGTACCTATTTTTGATAATGATAGCGCAGAAGAAGTCGCATCACGCGTGCAAGCTCAAGAGCACGTTATCTACCCTATGGTTGCCAATTGGTTAGTTGAAGAGCGATTAATCATGCAGGATGGTAAAGCCGTACTTGATGGTAATAGCTTAGGCCAATCAGGGTTAGAAACTGAATAATAAAAATGCCCATCAAGATGATATTGATGGGCATTTTTTTTATGCATAGTGCTTACGCATTAATTGGGCATTCTGATGGCGGTGGAGCCATATCAGGCACCGTATCATGATTACCTGCGGTTAATTCACCAAAATGAAACAGCGCATATTCGCCGACTTTCATTTTATGCCACTCTTCATTATCGGTTAATGGTCGAGTTACCACGACTGAAACCACATCATTCGGTGTCGTTTCTTTATGGAAATCTATCGTCACATCTTCATCAATCAATGAAGCTTGACCAAATGGCGCACGCCTTGTGATCCAATGTAAATTATTCGAACAGTAAGTCATCAGATACTCACCGTCACTCAAAAGCATATTAAACACCCCTAAGCTTCGCAGGTGATCACTACACTCAGAGACAAATTTAAACATCAGCATCATATCTTGAGGTGGCTCAGGATATTTATCTTCTAGCTGATTCAGCAACCAACAAAAAGCACGTTCACTGTCTGTTTCTCCAACAGGTCGAAAACGCCCTGTCGATAATTCATTAAAACCCGTTAATTGGCCGTTGTGAGCAAACGTCCAATACCTCCCCCATAACTCTCGTGTAAATGGATGGGTATTCTCGAGATTAACATCACCACGGTTTGCTTGGCGGATATGGCTTATCACAGCTTTACTTTTTATTGGGTAATCTTGAACTAACTCAGCTATTTTTGAGTGACAACTTGGCTTTGGGTCTTTAAATGTGCGAAATCCTTTCCCTTCATAAAAAGTTATTCCCCAGCCATCACGATGAGGGCCAGTATTGCCACCACGTTGAACTAAGCCTTTAAAACTAAAACAAATATCGGTTGGTACATTTGCACTCATTCCGAGCAATTCACACATACTTGCGCAACTCCTTTATTCGCAATCAAACGGTTCACAACAACTAAAAATCATTACGAACCGTTTCAGATGAATTATTTTTCCATTTCTTTTTCAATTAATTGAATAACAATATGGATAATTTTAATGTGGATCTCTTGAATACGGTCAGCATATCCGAAATGAGGTACACGGATCTCAACATCAGCAAGACCCGCCATTTTACCACCATCTTTACCCGTTAGAGCGATGGTTTTCATGCCTTTCTCTTTTGCCGCTTCAATAGCTTTTAAAATGTTACCTGAGTTACCTGAAGTCGATAAACCAAACAACACATCCCCTTTAGAGCCGACAGCTTGAGTGTAACGAGAAAAAACATGGTCATAACCAAAGTCGTTACTCACACAAGATAAATGGCTAGGATCAGAAATCGCAATACCTGGGTAACCTGGACGGTTTTCACGGTAACGGCCTGTTAGCTCTTCAGCAAAATGCATCGCATCACAGTGTGATCCACCGTTGCCACAAGACAATACTTTACCGCCTTGTTTAAATGAATCTGCAATAGTTTTGGCAGCTAACTCAATTTGAGCAAGGTTTTTATCGTCAGCTAAAAAGTCATTCAGTACTTGAGCGGCTTCTGTTAATTCAGAACGGATCAGATCTTGATAAGACATAGGATACTCTCTTTTATTATTTTCCCTAACTGGGGTTAATCTCAGTGTACCTATCCCGCTAAATCTTTAAAAGAGATTCACCTTATATTTCTTCTTTCTAGCGCATAAATTCTGCGATTCATCCCGGATTAAATTAGATATCGCGCACTCAAAAACAAATATTGTTTATTAATTACTCAAGCTAGATCACTTTTTAAGCATTAAGCTTATTTACTTTTTATTAACATTAGATCTACACTTAACATAACTGGTTAGACCTCTTATCAGGTTAAATTAAAAAATAACATTACGACCGAGTATCGTAACCACCTCTGTTCCTACAAACAGAGCAGCGCCGGAAAAGGAGAATCACATGGCCCTGACATTTTTAGCGACATTCATTGCACTTGCTGCATTAAGTTATCATAGACAATCCCTGCGAACCGCAACACTGGTCACCGCAGGTATTCTAGCGGTTAGTTCAGGGCTAGGTTATGCAGGCCTAATTACTTGGGGTGCCTTCTTAGTCATTGCTGTGCCATTGAATATCCCTTCAATTCGACAATCTATTTTCAGTAATAAAGCACTCGCTATGTTTAAAGGCGTGATGCCTGAAATGTCGCAAACTGAAAAAGACGCGATTGAAGCCGGTACAGTATGGTGGGAAGCGGAGTTATTTAAAGGAAATCCAGATTGGAAATTTCTGCATAACATTCCAAAAAATACGTTATCAGCGGAAGAACAAGCCTTTATGGATGGTCCAGTCGCTGAAGTGTGTCGCATGGTAAACGACTATGAAGTGACGCATGAACTTGCCGATTTACCACCAGAAGTATGGCAATATTTAAAAGACCATAAATTCTTCGCCATGATCATTAAGAAAAAATATGGCGGTTTAGAGTTTTCAGCGTATGCACAATCTTCTGTTCTACAAAAACTAACTAGTGTATCAGGTGTTCTTTCTATTACTGTTGGTGTTCCTAACTCATTGGGCCCTGGCGAACTTCTTCAACACTACGGTACTGAAGAACAAAAAAACCACTACTTACCTCGTCTAGCTGAAGGTAAAGAGATCCCATGTTTTGCGTTAACAAGCCCAGAAGCCGGTTCAGATGCAGGATCAATTCCTGACTTTGGTATCGTAACTAAAGGGATGTGGCAAGGCGAAGAAGTGATTGGTATGCGCCTTACATGGAATAAGCGTTACATTACCTTAGCTCCTGTTGCTACCGTTTTAGGCTTAGCGTTTAAATTACAAGATCCTGATGGCTTACTAGGTGATAAGAAAAACCTAGGTATTACTTGTGCTCTTATCCCTACCGATTTAGAAGGCGTTAAAATTGGCCGTCGTCATTTCCCATTAAATGTGCCATTCCAAAATGGTCCAACACAAGGTGACGATCTTTTTGTACCGTTAGATTACATCATTGGTGGGCAAGAAATGGCGGGACACGGCTGGCGTATGTTGGTTGAATGTCTGTCTGTTGGTCGTGGTATCACTCTACCATCAAATGCAACTGGTGGTGCTAAAATGGCCGCGCTTGCAACTGGTGCTTATGCTCGAATTCGTCGTCAGTTCAAACTTCCAATTGGTAAAATGGAAGGGATTGAAGAGCCATTAGCACGTATGGCAGGTAATGCTTACATGATGGATGCAGCAAGTGCACTGACGGTTGCTGGTATCGTTCAAGGTGAAAAACCATCAGTTATCTCTGCTATCGTGAAATACCACTGTACTCACCGAGCACAACGCATTGCTATTGATGGCATGGATATCGCTGGTGGTAAAGGCATCTGCTTAGGTAGCTCAAACTTCTTAGCACGTAGTTACCAAGGATCACCGATTGCGATTACCGTGGAAGGGGCAAACATACTGACTCGTTCAATGATCATTTATGGTCAAGGGGCTATCCGTTGTCATCCTTATGTTCTTGAAGAGATGGATGCGGCTTATTTAGAAGATAAACAAGCGTCTCTTGAGAAATTTGATGCCGCCGTCTTTGGTCACATTGGCTTTGGTATCAGTAACTTTGTACGCTCACTATGGTTTGGTTTAACCGATGGCCGTGGTTCTAAAACGCCATTCAGTGATGAAACAAAACGTTATTACCAACAAGTAAACCGCTACAGTACCAACCTTGCATTGTTATCTGATATTTCAATGGCAGTTCTAGGTGGTAGCTTAAAACGTCGCGAACGTATGTCAGCTCGCCTTGGTGATATTTTAAGTCAACTTTACTTAACTACATCGGTCCTAAAGCGTTTTGATGATGAAGGTCGCCAGAAAGAAGATTTAGCATTAGTGCATTGGAGTGTTCAAGATTCACTACATCAAGCAGAACAAGCGATTGATGGGTTACTAGCAAACTTCCCAAATCGATTTGTTGCAGGTGCTATGCGCTTTATCCTATTACCAACAGGTCTTCGTCGCCAACGCCCAAGTGATAAACTTGATCATAAACTGGCTCGTATCCTTCAAGAGCCATCAGGTGCACGTAGCCGAATTGGTCGTGGATTATTCTTAGAAGCAAGTCGATTTAATCCAGTTGGAAAAATGGAAGAAGCGCTAATTGATATCTTAACTGCCGAGCCAATTTATGATCGAGTATGTAAAGAGTCAAAACAACGCTTACCTTTCATGCAATTAGATCGTGTCGCTAAAATAGGGTTAGAACTAAATATCATCTCTGATAAAGAAGCTCTACTACTTCGCAAAGCAGAGAAGAGCCGCTTAGCAACCATCAGTGTAGAGGACTTTGACCCAAGTGAACTTATCGTAAAGCCACAAACTAATAACTTTGAGCACAGTAAAATAGCTTAATATCAATAAAAATAGATAGTAAAAGGCCAGAGCAAATGCTCTGGCCTTTTTTAATTTAGCGATTAGGGAAACTATCTATTTAAGTTTACCACTAACTTTAAGTAAATAATTTCTTCGATGGATAAGTAATCAACGCTGTTATTATCAACACCTAGTAAGCCACAACCAATCAACTGGCTTAGTGTTACTTTCTTATTCTTCATCAGTAGATCATTAAACGTTTCTTCTAACGCCAGTCTATACTTATCCAAAATAGTCCCCCTATCAATAATTGACAGGATTATATTTAATAAAAAGATAGAATACAAACTTTATAAAAAAGCAATCGTTATCTATGTAAAAAATGTAACAAAATAAATAATTAACAATAAAAACCGCACTTATGCGGCTTTTTATACCAATGTAATTAGAATGAGAGGCTTACATTAGACTTTAGGTGGCGGTGGCATTGATAGCTTTTCTGATTTAGGCGATGCTGCTTTTTGTGCTTTAACTGCCTTTATCTTTTTCCAGCCAAAAATCCCCGCAAAAGTAAGAAGGATAATAAGTAAATTACCAACAGCAATATAAATCCAAAACCATTTACGAGCCTCAGCTCGCTCGATTTCTAATTTTTTCTGCTCTTCAATTTTACGTTGCGCCGCTTCTTCTTTAATTCTTGCTTCATAAGCCGCTTTTAAATCAATCGGCTCAGTAACACCATAATTATGCTTTCCAAGGTAAAATTGAAGCGGACGATTTGTCGCTAAGTCCGTTGCATATACCCAGCCAGACCACGTATTTTTGCCTGGTAAATAGCTATTAGGTAAATCAAAATAAAGTTTACTCTCTTCTTTCTCAGCTTGAGATTGAGTCACTGTTACAGCTTTATTTGGATCAATTTGTTCAATATGAGCGGCAAGTGAGCCCGCTTTAATCAATCCCCCCTCAGTATCAATACTCATCGAATGACTGCGATTTTCATTACGAGCCTGAGTAAAACTTGCACGAATAGGCGCAGGATAAACTAATACATCTTGCTCTACTGTTCTAAGAAAAACACCGTTACGAGATTGAATTCGAACCCAATATTTACCCGGTTTAATGTTTATTGGAAGATTAACGGTAAAAATACCATCGGCAGCAACTTCATCAAGATCTTGACCATCATCTTCAAAAGTCCCTAGAACCTCAGCTAAAGGGCGTGCCTCTTTCACTAACTCTTTTTCATTTGCAAGATAAGGTGTAAACGTGACATTCAACTTAATCCGATTTAAAAAATCACGCAATACAAGTGGTTTACCGTCTTGTAGCAAGCGAGCGGTAAACTTTAAACTTTCAGATTGGTACAGTTTTTTCGGTAGCGTATCTACATTAAGAGTCAAATTAGATAATATTTTTATTTTATTATCTGGAGTGATCTTACCTATCGCTTGCCATGGACCGGGCATAGGGTTTTCAATAGAAATGATGTCCATACCACTTTCTTCATACCAAGCAACATGCTCAGGGTGCTCCCACGCATAATACTTAGTGCCATCCGGACGAACGAGCGTTACAGCTTGAGATGCTTTTTCTCTATAAACTAAAAAAGAAACTTGTTTTATGGTTGGATCAACTCGAAAACGGTTATCCAACCACGACATTTCAGTACTCTTTGCCCAAGAAACCATTGGGACAAACAGCACTATCATCAATAACCGCCACATATTACACTCCTAACTACGCCACAAACAGGCATCACCAACTATATCCAAACGCTTTTCATGCGCTTCTATTTCATCGGCCGTTGCACGTAAAACCTTTAATCCTTTTCTTCCTGAATTCAATCTTTTAATGCTTTCTTCAGAAGAATCTGATTGGTTTTCTGCATTAAAACTCAAGCTGGTTTGCCCACCGGTCATTAGCAGATAAACATCAGCCAAAATCTCAGCATCGAGTAAAGCGCCGTGAAGTGTTCGGTGTGAGTTGTCTATTCCGTATCGGTCACAAAGAATATCCAGATTATTACGCTTGCCTGGGAAGATTTTCTTCGCCATGGCCAAGGTATCGGTAATTTTACAATACTGGTCAGTTGTACCTATCAGCTTGTTTAATTTACTGAACTCATAATCCATAAAGCCGACATCGAAGGGCGCGTTATGAGCGACTAACTCAGCCCCTTTGATGAACGCTAAAAACTCATCATGGACGTCTTTATATTCAGGTTTGTCATACAAAAATTCATCGGTAATACCATGTACATCAATCGCTTCAAGATCAATTAATCGATCAGGCTTGATATACACATGGAAGTGGTTACCAGTTAACTTTCGGTTGATGATCTCGACCGCACCAATTTCAACAATACGGTGGCCTTCATAGACTGGGCCGCCAGCAAAGTTCATACCGGTGGTTTCTGTATCGAGAACAATAATTCGATTCGGGGAATTGTCGCTAGTATTCATAGGCTCATTTGTGTCAGACTATTTCTAAATTCTTCTAATGATAACAGAGATAATGAAGCAGGTTGAAATTTTCACAGATGGTTCTTGCTTAGGCAATCCAGGTCCTGGTGGTTACGGTATTGTGATGCGCTATAAAGGCACAGAAAAAACCTTTGCCGAAGGGTTTAATCAAACCACCAATAATCGCATGGAAATGTTAGCGGCCGTAATTGCTCTACGTAATTTAAAAGAGCCATGCTCTGTAATATTAACGACAGACAGCCAATACGTTCGTCAAGGGATCACCCAATGGATCCATGGGTGGAAAAAACGCGGTTGGATAAAAGCAGATAAAAAACCAGTAGTTAATGCTGATCTTTGGAAACAATTAGACGCAGAAGCAGAACGACACACGATTGACTGGCGCTGGGTTAAAGGTCATGCCGGCCATCGTGAAAATGAAATGTGTGATGACCTAGCAAGAACAGCAGCTGAAAATCCGACTCAAGATGATGCGGGTTATCCGGGTTAATCTGATTTAACCTTACTTTGACGTGTTTGAGCGACTGAAATAGGAGCCAATTTCGGCTTCTTTTTCCAAGCAGATTTAATCGGTCTCAATGGGTAAGTACGTTTTCTTGCTACGATAAAATAGATACCGCTGATTGGCTTAACAGAATCTCCACCTAAGTTTTCAAACCACGTCCATATTGTGCGATAGCGAGTCAAAGGCGCTAAAGCAAAACAGTCGCTATACACTACCTCAAAATTTAATACGCTAAGCCAATCTTTAATTCGGTGAGGGGTAAACATACGCCCACTCCACGGTAAATTATTTTTTCGCCAAGGGAATAAACTCGCAATACCTATGGCACTCATAGGATTAAAGCCCGTTAAAATAATATAGCCGTCATTAATTAAAACTCGATCGACTTCCCTTAATAACTGGTGTGGATCAGATGAATAATCAAGCTGATGAGCAAGCACACACGCATCAATACTTTTTTCTAAAAAAGGCAATTGAGGGAGCTCAGAACTAATATTCTTTAATGAATTTTTGTTATCTAGGTTAACTTGGTGTTTAATATTACAAAAGCGACTATCAAGCTCAGCACTTAACCCACCAATTTTAAGCATGTGGTAACCAAACAGTTTAGGGCACCATTCATCAAGACGAGACTGAATTAGCTCACCGATCCACTCACCGTGAGGGATGTCTGACCATGAATGCGGCCTTTCAATTTTTTTATCAAGCAGTGCTGGCTTAATCAATATCGTTACCTATAACTATTTATGATACAAAATTTGGAGATAAGGTTAATGCTATCAATAAAAAGCATACCTGCATTTAATGATAATTACATTTGGCTAATTCACAACACTGATAATCATTGTGTTGTGGTTGACCCAGGAGATGCAGCCCCAGTATTAGCATGTATTAAAGCACATAATTTTATTTTAGATGCTATTTTGATTACTCACCACCACCACGATCATATTGGCGGTGTTCCTGAACTCGTACGTCAGTTTCCTAATATTAATGTGGTTGGCCCAGAAAATGAACCGATTCCAACCTTAACTCATCCTGTTCGTGACGGTGACTTCGTTGAAATATTTGACGAAAAGTTCATGGTACTTGGTGTTGAAGGTCACACCAATGGCCATATTGCTTATGTCGGCGATGAAAAACTTTTTTGTGGAGATACCCTATTTTCTGCTGGTTGTGGTCGTTTATTTGAAGGCACCGCAGAACAGATGTTTCATTCCCTACAAAAATTAGCGGCACTACCCGATGAGACAGAAGTGTACTGTGCTCATGAATATACCGCTTCAAACTTAGCATTTGCTCTCACTGTTGAGCCTGATAATGACTATTTACAGCAATACCGAGAAAAAGTTCTTAAGCTTCGCGCTAATGGTAAATCAACAATTCCATCAACAATGCAACGTGAAAAACTAATCAACCCATTTTTAAGAACCAATGAAGCCAGTGTGAAACAGGCTGTTGCAGGTAAGGTACTTAACAATACAGAAGTTGAGACCTTTGCCGCATTAAGAAGATGGAAAGATGAGTTTTAAGTAGGAAACTTGTCTGAAGTGTGGTTGCAACGTATTATCCGTGTCCAAATAAAAAATATGAATGCCAATATCATCAATTGATGTTGGCATAAGCACACTGAAGGCACTACACAATGAAATTTAAACTCCATTGGATTGGATTAGCATTACTCGCTGGCTGTCAAACAGCTCCCCCACCTGAAGAGAGTCCATCTGACAATAATTCAGGGAATTCATCAGCAGTAGTTGCCCCTTCAAAAACGGATACCACTCCTGCTAAAGTAGCCCCAGTTGAAAAACCAGCACCAACCCCTCAAGAGCAGGAAGATGTTTGGCAACGAATCGCTATGCAATTGGATATGCCAATTCCTGATCATGAATCGGTTGATTACTACCGTAACTGGTACATCAAGCATCCAAGTCATTTGCGTACAGTGGCAAAGCGTGCAAAACCTTTTCTATACATGATTACGGTTGAAATCGAAAAGCGCGGTTTACCAATGGAACTCGTTCTACTTCCAATTGTAGAAAGTGCGTTTGACCCATTTGCTTACTCTCATGGCAGTGCTGCTGGTTTATGGCAATTTGTTCCGGGTACTGCCGATCGTTTTAAATTAGAACGCAACTGGTGGTATGACGGTCGACGTGATGTTCCTGCAGCAACAAACGCGGCATTAGATTATATGGAATATTTTGACCGCCGTTTTGATGGTAACTGGCAGCATTCAATTGCCTCGTACAACAGTGGCGCAGGTCGAGTATCTCGCTCAATCACAAAGAACAAAAAACTAGGTAAACCAACTGACTTTTTCTCATTAGATTTACCAAAAGAAACCAGCGGTTATGTACCGAAGTTACTGGCTTTGGCTGATGTAATTAAAAACCATGAAAAATATGGTGTTGAACTACCGCCAATTGCAAATAAACCAGTATTAGAAATGGTTAACCCAGCACAACAACTCGATCTTGCTATCGCGGCTGAGTTTGCAGGAATCACCATTACAGAGCTACAAGGCTATAACCCAGCTTATAATCAATGGGCAACCTCTCCTGATGGCCCGTATCATTTACTTTTACCAATTGAGCACGTCGCGCAATTTAAGGAAAATTTAAAGAAAAATGGCGATAAAACCATGAAAGTTGTACGTTACAAAGTACAACCAGGTGACACCATTAGCCAGTTAGCAGTAAAACATAACACAACATCAAACATCATCGAACAAACCAATGATTTAAATGGTTCGAGTATTCGTGTCGGGCAATATCTATTAATCCCTACCGCTTCTCAAGGCAACAAAACGTACGCACTAAGTGCACCGCAACGCTTAAAGAAAACACAAGAAAAAGCGAAGGGTAAATATAAGCTGAGCCATAAAGTAAAAGATGGCGAAAGTTTGTGGAGTATCGCGCGAGATAACTCTATTTCATACCGTGATTTAGCTAAATGGAATGGCATGGCACCAAAAGATTCTTTACGTGTTGGTCAAAACTTAGTGATTTGGAAAAACAGCTCCGATGGCGCAATCATCCGAACTGTACATTATCAAATCAGACAAGGTGACAACCTAAGCTCTATCGCACAGAAATTCAGTGTCTCTGTGACAGATATTATGAAATGGAATAACATCGAACGTGGCTCTTATATTAAGCCAGGACAAAAATTAAAACTTTACGTTGATGTTACTAAGGTAAACGTATGACACCTTCTTCAAATCCATTAATTTTATTGGTCGATATTTTCCGCTCTCCAGCCGATTGCTTTGCTGCATTATATGAACGTGGAAAATGGGCTTGGCTACCTTATGTTTTATTGATCTTCGCACCATTCATGTTTTGGGGAACCTATTTTGACCTCGTCAATTTTGAATGGGTTACCACTAACTTAACCGCACAAATCGAAAGCATTGGCGGACAAGTTCAAGGCGAATGGCTAACCAAAGAAATTTTATTAGCCGGTGAAGTGATTAATGATGTGATGGGCCGAACGGCAACTATTTTATTATTAGCACTATGGTTTAAGCTTGCAACCAAACAGAGCCAATATCAGCACGGTTACTTCAAATGGGTTGCAGCCAGCACTATCGTGATGTTCCCTGCGTTAATTGGCGATATTGCAAGTTATGCTAGCCTGCTACTTAATCATGCTAACATCATGCCTTACGCTGCCGATTTAAACAGCTTAAATGGGTTAATAAAGCTACCAATGACTGATCATTGGTCAGCTTATGCGAGCTCTTTCCCACTGCTTATGCCTTGGTATATCGCTTTAAGTTATGCCGCATTAGGTGCATGGACAGACTTAGAGCGTTCAAAAGCGCTTATCATAGCAATCCTTCCTTGGGTTACTTGCTTTACTCTTTGGGGCTTTGTTACTGCTTTTTCAGGCTAAAACTTACCAGTAGTGGATTATGATCAGAAGCGTTACTCTTTATTGAGTGCGCTTCTTTTATTTCTAAGCCACGATAAAAAATATGATCCAAAGGCAACCCAGTAATAAAGCGCATTCTTTCATCTGGTGTAAATACCACTTCTTGTAAGTCCAGCGACTGCACTTGTTTTGTTAATTCAGTTAAGCGAGCATCACTCCAAGAATTAAAATCTCCAGCGACAATTAAAGAACCTTTATGTCCTTTCACTTCTTTAGAAAGTCCTTCAATTTGATTTTTATAATCTTCGGTTCCTAACGTAAAGTTAATCGCGTGAATATTGATTACCATCAGTTCTTCACCATTTGATAGCCGATATTCAGACAGCAACGCCGATTTAGGTAAACGAAGCCAAGGCTCTATGGCGGTATGCGCACACACTTTGGTCGCTGGCACTTTTGCTAACGTTAATACCCCTGCGCTGGTATCAAAAATATCAAACGCTCGTACTAGCTCTGCTGAATACGATTTATCAATAACAAATTGCTTTAGTTCCGGCAGTAAACTGGCTTCTTGTAATAACACCAAGTCTGATTGAACTGATAATTTATTTAGTGCTGTTTTCCAATTATCTTCTTGCTGTTTATAAATATTCCACACCAATACATTCAATTGACCATCACGATCAATTGGGGCAGAAACATCAAACTGAGCGCAGCCTGATTTATATTGAAGAGGTGTTTGTGATGAGGTATTAGAAAGCTCTATAAACTCAGGCTCTACTGGCACTGTGAAAATAATAGACTTTGCTGCTAATGTTAAACCAACAACAACTGCCGCACATGATAATAAGAGTGTTTTCTTTTTCATAAACAAAAAAGGAGTGAATAATCACTCCTTCCTTAAATAGTAATAATGCTAACTAGACTAGCAGATACTTTTGACCATTGAAATTACGATTAAATGGCATCTTCGTCTTCTTCACCCGTACGGATACGGATAACTCGACTAACATCTGTGATAAAAATTTTACCATCACCAATTTTACCCGTTTGTGCCGTTTCAATAATCGCATCCACACATTGATCAACGACATCATCAGTAACGACGATTTCTAATTTCACTTTAGGTAAAAAATCAACCATGTACTCTGCACCGCGGTATAGTTCAGTATGGCCTTTTTGACGACCAAACCCTTTCACTTCAGATACCGTCATACCTGTGATACCAACATCAGCAAGGCTTTCTCGTACATCATCAAGTTTAAATGGCTTAATAATGGCTTCGATCTTTTTCATATTAGTCCCTTAACATTCATATTTAATATCAGCCTATTATCGTTGAGCCAAAGCGAACATACAACCTAGGAATAGCATTACTTAATTGATGTTTACTTCATTGTCGAGTAATACGCCGCTAAATTCGCCATATCAGCATCATTCAACATTGCAGCCATCGGTTGCATTACTGCTGAATTACCACCACTACGTTGTTTGTTTTTATACGCTTTTAATGATGATTCAATATATTGAGCATTTTGCCCTTTTAGATTTGGGTAACCTGGGATAACAGCAATACCATCAACACCATGGCATGATGCACAAATAGCCGACTTTGCTTGGCCTGCTGCGGCGTCTCCCGCTGCAAATGTCGGTGCTGAGGCCAGTAATGCGATAACTGCTAATCCAATTGTTTTTTTCATTATATTGCTCCATTTATATTTTCAGTTATTTTGACAAGTTGGTCTAAAATGTCTATTTCGAGCCTGATTTCTTCCAGATCAGCTCACACTCTTTCCCTGAAAAGGTGCGACAGACAAACAATCCAGCAATAGCGGCAAGCTCTTCATTATAAAAAATCATCGGTAGTCTGCTTCTTTGCCAACTCGGGATACCATACTCTTGATATAGCTTTTTCATTTTACGACTGCGTTCCCGTACCTCAGGGTGAGCTGTCAGCCCTAAAACATTGAAGCGTACTTCTATTTTTTCATCTTGATTTGGTGCTCTTAACAATAAGCTTTGCTCATCATTTTTATTGTTTAAACCTCTCTCTTCCACTCCCGTAGAAAAAATTAATCTACCAAGCTCATCTGGCAGGTCTAAAACATCACTCAGCTCTTTCTTCCAAGTCGAAAGATCTTGGTATTGAGGTAAACAATATAGATTATCTTGAAAACGCCTTAGCTGAATAGCGCCTAGCTCTAATTGTGGATTAGCGTCTTCTTTGGCTTTTGCTACTTCATTCCACAATATTTGTAATTGCACTTGGCTTGGTAAAGGGATAGCAAACTGCTTTAACCAAAGTCTTAATAACATATTACGAGCTAATTCCGATTCACTATTTAGCTGTGAAATAGAAATGCCTTGATACACATTTTGAAACGCGATTAATTTAGGTTGAAGTAATTCACTTAGCAGACTTTCTTGTTCCGCACATAATTGAGCACTGCGTGACACAGCAGATGCAAAACTTGGCCAACGTTGTACCAAGTTAGGAACAATCTCATGACGCAAAAAATTACGATCAAATCGAGTGTCCTTATTACTTTCATCTTCAACCCATTCAAGTTCATTATCTTGTGCGTATTGCTCAATTTCAGATCGAGAAATCGTGAGTAATGGTCGGCACTTATAGCCATTAGATAAAGGAATTACCGCAGGCATAGAAGATAAGCCTGCTGGTCCACTGCCTCTTTTTAATGCCAGAAATAAGGTTTCAACTTGATCATCTTGGTGCTGGCCAGTGAGTAATAAACTATTGGCTTGCATGTGCTTTTCTAAGGCTTGATAACGGGCTCTTCTTGCAACCTCTTCTAAACTGTCTTGCGCACTAACAACCAGCTGCACTCGTTCAATATAGAGCGGAATAGACAATAAATCACAATGTGCTTGGCATACGGCTTCCCAATCAAAGGCATGCTTACTCAATCCATGATTTACATGAACAGCAATGCATTCCAATTGTTTCTCTTTAGCATAAATTGAGGCAAGACGAAGCAAGACCATAGAATCAATACCACCACTTAAAGCGATTACTAGATGTGGTTTGGCTACAGGGTAAGAATTCAATTGGGATGAGAATTGAGAGTTAAGCATAACAGTATGTCCAGATAATAAAAAAGCGAGCACTTAGGCTCGCTTTCACTTTACTCTATCTGACAGAAATTATCAGCAGTAACCGTAGCTCATTAGGCGTTGGTAACGGCGATCAAGCAAGGCTTCTTCATCAAAACCTTCAAGTTCATTCAATTGTTCAATCAAACGAGCCTTAATATTTTCAGCAGTTGCTTTATGGTTACGATGTGCACCACCTAGTGGCTCATCAATGATCGTATCAATCAACTCAAGCTCTTTTAGACGAGGAGCAACAAGACCCATCGCTTCAGCAGCTTGTGGCGCTTTATCTGAATCACGCCATAAGATTGAAGCACAACCTTCTGGAGAAATTACTGAGTAAGTAGAATATTGAAGCATGTTAACGTAGTCACCTACACCAATAGCCAATGCACCACCAGAACCACCTTCACCAACCACATTACAGATCACTGGAACACTTAGCTCTGACATGATTTTTAGGTTTGTTGCGATAGCTTCAGATTGTCCACGCTCTTCTGCACCAACACCTGGGTAAGCACCAGCTGTATCGATAAAAGTAATGATAGGCATTTTAAAACGCTCTGCCATTTGCATTAAACGTTTTGCTTTACGGTAACCTTCAGGTTTTGGCATGCCAAAATTACGCAGTACTTTTTCTTTTGTACCACGGCCTTTTTGGTGACCAATGATCATCACAGGACGGCCATCTAAACGCGCCATACCACCGACTAATGCTTTATCATCAGCAAAAGCACGATCACCCGCTAATTCATCAAACTCTGTAAACATATGTTCGATATAGTCTAGTACATATGGACGCTCTGGGTGACGAGCAAGCTGTGCCACTTCCCATGCGCCTAAGTCACTAAATGTTTTCTTTTTAAGCTCTAAACATTTATCTTCTAATTGCTTAATTTCTTTTTCTAGATCAAGCGTATTATCTCCACCACGACGAGAAATATCACGCAGTGCTTCAATTTTAGCTTCTAGTTCTGCAATTGGTTTTTCAAATTCAAGAAAATTTAGGCTCATCAAAGAATCCTTGTTAGTTCAAGGCCGCTCAAATTAGCAGCCTTAGTTATTCTAGTTAAATTCAAGCTCGACTTGCTGTTCGCCAAGCAACGACTTCAAATCATCCATCAGTTGGTCTGTTGGCGTAACTCGCCACTCTGTCCCTAAGACCAACTTAACACGAGCATCTGCTCGCTGATAATATACATTTACCGGAACAGTCCCTGCCCGATTAGGCTCTAGTATTTGACTAAAGCGCTCAAAAAATTGGTTATTAATTTGTGCTTCAGTAACAGAAACGGACAATCCACGAGCGTATTTTTCTCGTGCATCTCCCAATGACATCACTTCACGGGCAGACATTTTAAGCCCCCCATTGAAATCATCAAAGCTGACCTGTCCAGAAACGAGCACTATTTTGTCAGTTTCTAGCAAATCGGCGTATCGATCAAGCGCATCAGAGAATAACATGACCTCCATTCGACCCGATCTGTCATCCAAAGTCATCAAACCAATACGACTGCCTCGTTTTGTTGTCATTACTCTAGCAGCAATAACTAAACCTGCAACCGTTACCGTTTGATCGCGCCTCGTAACGTGAGCATCATTCAAACGCCACGTGGTATATCGAGACAGTTCTTTAATGTACGCATTAACGGGGTGTCCAGTTAAGTAAAGCCCTAACGTTTCTCTTTCCCCTTCAAGCCAGACTTTTTCAGGCCATCTTGGAACATGAATATACGCTTGCTCTACCTCTTCTGGTGCTTGAGTTAATACCCCAAACATATCCGATTGACCAAACGATTCCGCTTGATGATGTTGCCCTGCCGCTTTCATTGCATCATCTAAAGAGGCCATTAATGCAGCACGGTGTGGACCTAATCGATCTAATGCTCCAGAACGGATCAGTTTTTCAACCACTCGTTTATTGGCTTTCTTGGTATCAATTCGAGCACAGAAATCAAATAAATCACGGAAATGCCCGCTTTTATTTCGCGCCTCTATAATGCTTTCAATTGGGCCTTCACCCACTCCTTTGATTGCACCGATACCATAAACAATCGCGCCACTCTCATCGACATTAAAACGGTAAAGGCCCGCATTAACATCAGGTGGTAACACTTTTAGTTTCATACGGAAACATTCATCAACAAGACCAATGATCTTATCGGTGTTATCCATATCTGCCGTCATTACCGCTGCCATAAACTCGGCAGGATAATGGGTTTTTAACCATAATGTCTGGTAAGAAACTAAGGCATAAGCGGCTGAGTGAGATTTGTTAAAACCGTAGCCGGCAAACTTTTCCACCAAGTCGAAGATTTTCATCGACAACTCACCATCTACACCATTGGCAATCGCACCTTCTTTAAAAGTACCACGCTGCTTTGCCATCTCTTCAGGTTTTTTCTTACCCATCGCACGACGAAGCATATCTGCGCCACCTAGCGTGTAACCCGCTAAGATCTGTGCGATTTGCATTACTTGTTCTTGATACAAAATAATGCCGTAAGTTGGCTCTAGTGTTTCTTTTAATGATTCATGTTGCCATGTTGCATCAGGGTAAGATACCTCTTCTCGACCATGTTTACGGTCAATAAAGTTATCTACCATGCCTGATTGCAAAGGACCCGGACGGAAGAGTGCTACGAGTGCGATAATATCTTCAAAGCTGTCCGGTTGCAGTCGTTTGATAAGATCTTTCATACCACGAGATTCCAGCTGGAATACCGCCGTTGTTTCTGAATTTTGAAGTAGCTTAAATGACGCGTGATCATCCAACGGGATCGACTCGATGCGTATTGGGTCTTTACCTTCTTTTTTCAAGCGTGGGTTAACAAGACCCAACGCCCAATCAATAATGGTTAATGTTCTTAACCCCAAGAAGTCGAACTTAACTAGCCCCGCAGTTTCAACGTCATTTTTATCAAATTGTGTTACTGGAAAATTACCATCAGCATCACAATACAATGGTGCGAAATCAGTAATCGTCGTGGGTGATATAACAACACCACCGGCATGCTTACCGGCATTTCGAGTACAACCTTCCAAGATACGACACATATCAATCAAGGCTTTAACTTCTTCATCGGCCTCGTATAATTCTGGAAGTTGCGGCTCCGCTTCAAACGCCTTAGTCAGCGTCATCCCAGGATCTGGTGGTATTAATTTAGATAGGCGATCAACAAAACCATAAGGGTGACCAAGAACACGGCCAACATCACGAATTACCGCTTTTGCAGCCATGGTACCAAAGGTAATGATCTGAGATACCGCATCACGGCCATACATTTCAGCCACGTGCTCAATAACCTGATCACGTTTATCCATACAGAAATCGATATCGAAATCGGGCATAGATACACGTTCTGGGTTCAAGAATCGTTCAAACAGAAGATCATATTCAAGAGGGTCGAGATCGGTAATATCTAGTGCATAAGCAACTAATGAACCCGCACCTGACCCTCGACCTGGACCTACCGGAATATCATTATCTTTAGACCATTGGATAAATTCCATTACGATTAAGAAATAACCAGGAAAACCCATTTGGTTAACAACGTCTAATTCTATTTGTAGACGTTCATCATATTCTGGACGGCGCTCTAAGCGTACTTTTTCATCTGGAAATAAAAAGGCTAAACGTCTTTCTAGACCTTCTTGAGACTTCTTAACTAAAAAGTCTTCAATCGTCATCCCTTCGGTTGGGAAGTTCGGTAAGAAATACTCTCCCAAGCGAACGGTAACATTACAGCGCTTCGCTATTTCAACACTGTTTTCTAACGCTTCAGGAATGTCAGCAAAAAGCTCACACATCTCTTCTTCTGAGCGTAAATATTGCTGTTCACTATAAAGCCTTGGTCTACGAGGATCGACAAGAGTAAAGCCGTCATGAATCGCTACACGAATTTCATGGGCATCAAAATCTTCTGCTTTAATAAAACGAACATCATTGGTTGCAACAACAGGCAACCCTTCTTTTTCTGCGAGATCTACAGCAAAGTGAAGATAACTCTCTTCATCAGGACGACCCGTTCGAGTTAACTCTAAATAATAATGTTCAGGAAAATGAGTTTGATAAAAATCAACACACTCAGTCGCTAACTCTTTGTTACCTTTAAGTAAGGCTTTACCTACATCACCACTTTTACCACCAGAAAGAAGTATTAACCCTTCTTTATGCTCAACTAACCACTCTTTATCCATAACGGGAGTATGTTGAACATGGCCTCGTAAATAAGCTTTAGATATTAATAATGTAAGATTTTTATACCCTTCATTATTTTTAGCTAAAACAGTTAAATTAAACAGCTCATTACCAAACTCTGCTGACTGAACTTTAAAGTCAGCACCAATGATCGGCTTAACCCCTGCTCCATGCGCTGCGTAGTAATACTTAACTAAACCACATAGGTTAGTAAAGTCCGTCAAGCCCATGGCTGGCATGTTCATTTCAGCCACTTTCTTCACTAATGGTGGAACTTTAGAAAGTCCATCTACTAATGAAAAGTCACTGTGTACTCTTAGGTGTACGAATTTAGGTTCTGACATTACTCAATTCCTAATACACGTTTCACTGGCTTAAAGCTACGTCGATGCTCTGAAATAACTCCATGCTCCTCAATCGCAGCAAAATGCGCTTTTGTCGGATAGCCTTTATGTTTAGCAAAGCCATATTGAGGAAATTCTTTATCTAGCACTTCCATTTCTCTGTCACGAGTTACTTTTGCAATAATAGATGCAGCACTGATCTCTTGAACTCGTAAATCACCTTTAACAACCGCTAAGCCATCCATAGGCAGTTCAGGAACTTTATTTCCATCTATTAAGGCAAAGTCTGGAGTTATCTTTAATCCAGCAATGGCTCTTTGCATCGCAACCATTGTAGCTTGAAGAATATTTAGTTCATCAATTTCATGCGCTTCACAGCGACCTAATGACCATGCTAGTGCTTTTTCTTGGATTTCAGGAAACAGTAAATCACGTTTTTTATCTGTTAATTTTTTAGAATCCGTTAATCCTTCAATTGGGTTATTAGGGTCTAAAATAACGGCAGCAGTCACAACTGCACCGACAAGCGGACCTCGGCCTACTTCATCAACCCCTGCAAATAACTGGTAACCTTCAGGATATTCAAATGGTGGTAATTCTTTAGCGTCTGTTTTTTTTGTCATGTGATTATTCTGCTGTTTCTTTATTGATTAGACGTAATACGGCCTGAGCAGCTTGCTTATCCGCGTCTTTTTTTATCCACTGATGCATTTCAGTGAATTTTTCAATGAGTTCGTGGTTATCGTTACTTAACACTTTTTCCATTGCGGGATAAAGAAAGTCAGGATGACACTCTTCTTGAATAAACTCTTGAACCAATTCTTTTCCAGCTAATACGTTAGGCAAAGAAACGAATTCTGTAATAGACAACTTTTGAGCGATCCAACCCGTTAGTTTATTTACTTGATAACCAACAACCATTGGTCGCTTAACTAGCATACATTCTAGAGCAACTGTACCAGAAGCAAGCAATACGGCATCAGCTGCTGTCATTACATTACGAGCCGTATCCTGAATAATAGTAAATTCTAATTCCGGTGCGGTTTCTTTCCAGATTGTTTCAAATTGTTCACGTCGTTTTTCATTAACTGCAGCAACGACAAAGCCCATCTCTGGATGTTGTTTATGAATGCGCTGGCAGGTCTCAATGAACGGTTTAGCGATTAATGCTACTTCACCACCACGACTGCCCGGTAAGACAGCAAGCCATTGACGCTCTTGCTCTAATCCAAGCAGTTCTCTTGCCGCTGCTTTATCACTTTGCATTGGAATAGCATCAGCAAGCGTATGACCAATAAATTCACAGGCCACATTATATTTATCATAAAATGCTTTTTCAAAAGGCAAGAACGCTAATACTAAATCAGTGGCAGCATCAATTTTAAAGATACGTTTTGGGCGCCAAGCCCATACAGAAGGGCTCACATAATGAACCGTTTTAATGCCTTTTTCTTTTAATGTTTTTTCTAAGCGTAAATTAAAATCTGGAGCATCAATACCAATAAAAACATCCGGTGGATTTTGCGTAAAATAACGTACAAGCTCAGCTTTAACTTTTAATAAGCGCGGTAAACGACCCAATACTTCCACCAACCCCATTACCGCCAGTTCTTCCATATCAAATAATGACTCACAACCTTGAGCTATCATTTTTGGTCCACCGATCCCAACAAACTCTGCATCAGGATATTGCGCTTTAACTGACTTAATAAAGCCTTCACCTAGGGTGTCACCTGAAAGTTCGCCAGCCACAATGCCGATTCGTAATGGTTTGGTCATTTTTGCTCCAAAATAAAAAAGGCCTACATCAAGAGGCCTTTATAATATGCTTATATATTTTCTAAACGCCGTTATTAACGAATAATACCGCGCGTTGATTTCTCAAACAAATCTAAGAAGCCTTGAAGCACTGGAAATTCATCAATTTCTTTATTTATTTCTGCTTTTGCCTCTTCTAGCGTATTACCGTTACGATAAAGCGCTTTATAAGCACGGCGAATTGCATGGATTTCTGGTCTTTCAAAACCACGACGTTTTAATCCTTCGATGTTGATGCCGAAAGGTTTACAGTGGTTACCTTGCGCCATCACAAATGGAGGCACGTCTTGAACAACAACAGATGCGCCACCAATAAAGCTATGAGCACCAACTGTACAGAACTGATGAACAGGTGATAATGCAGAAACAATCGCATAATCTTCAACCGTTACATGCCCTGCTAACGTGGCATTATTACCCATGATGATATTGTCACCAAGGATACAATCGTGTGCGATATGAACATTTACACAAAGTAGATTATCACTACCAACAGTAGTCACACCACGGTCTTGAATCGTACCACGGTGAATCTGAACACTTTCACGGATAACGTTACGATCGCCAATAACGACGGTCGTAGCTTCACCACTGTATTTTTTATCTTGGCTTTCTTCACCAAGAATAGCGAATGCAAAAATACGGTTTCCTTTACCTATCGTCGTATCACCTTTGATAACTACGTGCGACATTACTTCCGTATCTTCACCAATCGTCACATTACCTGAGATATAAGTAAACGGACCAACAGAAGCATTAGCCCCAATGGTTACGTTTCCTTCAATCACAGCTGATGGATGAATTTTAGCCGTTTCATGAATCATAATTAAAACTCTCGTCTCGCACACTTAAGCTCTGCAGAACACACTACTGCACCATCAACTTTAGCCACACCATTAAATAGTGCGATACCACGACGGTCTTTAATGAATTCCACTTCAATCATTAATTGGTCACCAGGAACTACTGGCTTACGGAATTTTGCTTTATCAATACTAGCAAAGTAATACAGTTCATTTTCAGCGGGTGCGCCAAATGATTTAAATGCTAGCAAACCTGTCGCTTGAGCCATCGCTTCAAGAATCAATACACCAGGAAAGATTGGCATCTGTGGAAAGTGGCCAGTAAATTGAGGTTCATTTACAGACACATTTTTGATCGCGTGTAGGTATTTTTCTTCTTCGAAATCGGTTACACGATCAATCAATAAAAAAGGGTAACGGTGAGGTAAAAGCGCTTGGATTTCTGTAATATTTAATGTTTTATTTTCACGAGTCAAAATAATATTCCTGTAAAACAATATCGTATCTGAGTCTTAGTGTAGCTCAAATAGAGTAATAATAGATAGACAAAGGTCTGCAAAATGCAGACCAATACTTATTAATTAGAATGTGACAAAGGGATAACTAATCGACCAGTTTTCTCTCTACTGCCTTTAAGCGCTTGTTCATATCGTCAATCTTATGCACACGCGTTGCGGTTTTACGCCATTCTTTGTTGGTTTGCAGTGGGATACCTGAAGAATACATGCCCTTCTCAGCAATGCCTCTCATAACCATACCCATACCAGTAATGGTAACACCGTCGGTAATTTCAATATGACCGTTGATCACTGAACCACCACCAATAATGCAATGCTTACCAATTTTGGTACTGCCAGCAACAATTGTACCACCAGCCATCGCAGAACCTGATCCGATTTGTACGTTATGTGCTATCTGAATGTGGTTATCAATGATTACATTGCTTTCAATAACAGTATTATCAATCGCACCACGGTCAATTGCCGTATTAGCGCCGATCTCAACATTATCACCAATAATCACAGAACCTAGCTGTGGGATTTTCACCCATGTGCCACGATCATTTGCATAACCAAAGCCATCAGAACCAATGACTGTACCTGCTTGAACAAGACAAGATTCACCAATTTCGACACGATGATAAACAGATACGTTAGCCCATAACTTAGTATTTTTACCAATTTTAGCTTCTTGACCGATAAAACAGCCAGCGCCAATAATCGCACCATCTGCAATAACAGCTTTTGATTCAATAACTGCATTATGACCAATAGCAACACCTTCACCAATCACGGCATCATCAGCAATGAATGCTGACGCTGCAATGTCTTTTGCTGGTGCAGGTGTTGTATCTAACGCTTGCGCTGCTAATGCGAAACCCAAATACGGATCTTTCATTATCAATGCGTTTGATTGGCAAAATTCCACATCTGCTTCTTTAACTATCACAGCAGTGGCTTGGCAATCACCCATTTGCTTACGATATTTAGCATCAGAAAGAAACGTAATGTCCCCTTCACCAGCTTTGCTCATCGAAGCGATAGAATGAACAACAACATCACCATTTCCGTGGACTGTTGCACCTAGTTTTTTTGCCAATTCAGCAAGCGTAATACGAGTCATGTTCAACCTTATTTAATTGCTTTAATTACTTTTTCAGATAGGTTGTCTTCTGGTTTTGCCCAAAGAAGTGTCGCTGCATCAACAACCATATCGTAACCTTCTTTATTTGCTACTTTTTCAACAGTTTGCTGCACTTGCATAATCAATTTCTGACGCTCTTCACCTTGACGACGACGGTTATCTTCATCTAATGCTTGTGCTTTTAATTTGTAATCTGATTGTAGAGAAGCGATCTCACGTTCTAGTTTAGTCTTACCAGATGCACCTAGTAGCTCACCGTCACGTTTGATTGTTTCTACTTTATCTTTGATTTTTGATTCTAAGCTGCGTAGTTCATCAATACGATCTTTAAATTCAGCACGAAGTTTTTCTGAAATAGCTTCACGCTGTGGCATCTGTTGAACGATTTGAGCCATGTTCACATAACCAATTTTAGTTGCTGCTTCTGCTGCATTAGCAAAAAAAGAACCACTTAACATTACTGCGCCTAAAGCGGCTACTTTTACTAATTTTTTCAAAATCATATCCTTACTTGATTATTATTGACCTAAATAGGTTTGTTTTACATTAACACTTTTCTATTAGAGCTATCAATACTTAGAAAGTTCGACCAATGGTGAAACTAAAGAATTCATCATCATCACCTTCATAAATTTTCACAGGTTTCGCCACTGAGAATACCAATGGCCCCATCGGAGACATCCATTGAAGCGCGGCACCGTATGAAGAACGGAAGTTACTTGGGTCAGAATAATCATAGTAGTACTGACTACCACTTGCTATTTGACTGTCACTGTACTGAGCTTCGGTATCCCACACACTTGCCATATCAAAGAACACACTGGTTCGGATCTGACTTTGAGTTTCTTCACCGGCAAACGGAGTTGGTACAATCAATTCAACACTGGCTAGCGCTGTCGCATTACCACCGGTCGAATCATCCGTTACGATATATTCAGGGTTATTACCTCCAGCAGAACCTGAACCTTGGGCGTATACCGCTCTAGGACCTACTGAGTTTGAACCAAAACCACGTAAGGTTGTAAAACCACCTGCATAAAAGTTCTCATAGAATGGATACAGGTTATCATTACCATCGGTTTGACCGTAACCGTTACCATAGCCAGCCTTACCACGCATCAATAAAGCAAATTCATGCTTTTTAGTTAATGGGAAGTATTGGCGCACTTCATATTGTGCTTTAAAGTACTTAGCATCTGAGTTTGGCGTTGATATTTTATATGATGCACGCTGATAGTTACCTGCTGTTGGGAAGTACCCTTTATTCAGGTTATTACGCGTCCACGATAAAGTAATATCAAAGTCGTTTAAGTTTAGCTCATTGTTTTTGTCATCATAAGCATCACCAACTGATTGTTTAAACTTACTTACTTGTTCGTTCTCATCCAAGTTACCGATCTTATTATGAGTATAGCCAACACCAATCTCAAAATAATTCAGCTCATCAAATGGGAAACCCCAGGTTAAACTAGTACCATAACTTTGGTTGGTATAGTCAACAATACCTGCATCTGATGCTTCAAATTCGTTATAGAAAATCTTACCACCTAAACTGACACCATCAAGGTTCCAGTAAGGGTCTCGGTAATCTAAACTGATGTTCTTTTGGTAATCGTTCATCATTGCATTGATACCAACACGGTTACCAGAACCAATGAAGTTATCTTGCTGAAGGCCAACTTGGAAACTTACGCCTGATTCAGTACCGTAACCAACACCGAAGTTAACGCTGCCTGAGTTTGCTTCTTTTACAGAATAAACCAGATCAACTTGATCATCCGAGCCAGGAACACGAATCGTCTGTACATCTACCGTTTCAAAGAAACCAAGACGATTAAGACGATTTTTACCGGTTTCAATTGATTTTGAGTTTAACCAAGCGCTTTCCATCTGACGCATTTCACGACGTAACACTTCATCTTTAGTCGATGTATTACCAACAAACTTGATATCACGAACGTAAATACGGTTACCCGCTTCTACGTTAATGACTAATGATACCGTTTGGTTTTCATCATCAAATTCAGGCATGGTACGAACTTGAGGGTAAGCGTAACCCGCTTCACCTAAGATTCGTTTTACATTTTCTTCTAAGCGAGTAACTGCAGAGCCGTTATAAATATCACCGTCTTCAAAAGTAACTAGCTTTTTAAACTCTTCTTCTTTACCGATTAGCTCGCCTTGAAATTTTACACCACTAACCGTATAAGGAGCGCCTTCTTCAACCGTCAATGCAATATAAACGCCTTTCTTATCTGGCGATATTGATACTTGAGTTGAATCAACTTGGAACTTCAAATAACCGCGATCTAAGTAATATGAACGTAAAGCTTCAATATCACCTGCTAATACTTGTTTTTGGTATTTTTCATCCGCTAAGAAGTTCCACCAAGCAACATCAACACTTAGATTAAAGCGACCAAGCAATTGCTCATCCGTAAAAACTTCATTACCAATAAAGTTAATCTGTTGAATTTTAGCTGATACACCTTCTGTAAATACAAATTTCAAATCGGCACGGTTTCGAGGAAGTGGAGTCACTACCGCGTGTACCGTCGCATTGTATTTACCAACACTGTAATAGAAGTCCTCTAAGCCTTTTTCAATATTGCTTAGTGTCGTTCTATCTAAAGCTTCACCGACACGAATAGAAGAAGCTTCTAAGTTCTGCTGCATCTGCTCTTCTTTAATGGCTTTGTTACCAGAAAAAGAGATGTTTGCGATCGTTGGTCGTTCAGTAACTTTGATCAATAAAGCATTACCATCACGGTATACTTTTACATCTTCAAAGTTACCAGAAGCAAATAGTGCTTGAATGACTTGTGATACATCCTGCTGGCTCATTGAATCGCCAACTCGAACTGGAGTTTTAAGTAATGCAGCACCTAATGCTACACGCTGTAATCCCTCAAAGCGTATGTCATCAACCACAAAAGTTTCTGCGCTCTGCGCTGCTACACTGCTAAAGAGCAATGTAGCAATCAACAATTTTTTCATCGCCATAATACGTTTTATAATTCCCTTGCTACTACTTAAAGGCGCATAAAGTCGTTAAATAAAGCGACAGCCATTAATGACATGATCATTGCTGTACCTACTTTATAACCAATTTCCTGAACTCTTTCCGATACGGGTTTACGTGTAATGCCTTCAATAGCAAAAAAGAGTAAATGTCCGCCATCCAATACCGGAAGAGGTAATAGATTAATAATACCTAAATTAACACTAATTAAAGCTAAAAATCCTAAAAATGATACTAAACCATACTCAGCGGTGGTTCCTGCTCCTTTTGCGATAGAGATAGGGCCACTTAAGTTATTTAAAGCAACATCACCCGTGAATAATTTTTTAGTCATGGTTAATGTTAAATCAATAATACTGCCTGTTTTTTCAATCGCTTTTCCAAACGCAACAAATGGGCCGTACTGTTTTTCATAACGATAGCCTTCAGGCCATTGCTCAAAGACTGGTGAAACGCCAGCAAAGCCGATCACATCGCCTTTAGCATTTTCTTTACTATCTGGTGTTAATGCCAAAGTAGTTTCAACCCCATCACGAAGAACGGTTAATTCAATCGTTTTATTTGGGTTGGCTTGAATAGCATTCACCATCTCTTGCCACTTCGTTAACTGAGTTCCATTAATCGAAACTAAGCTATCTCCAACAAGTAACCCTGATTTTTCAGCGGCACTGTTCGCACTAACATTCGCGATATCAAGCGTCAATTCAGGACGGTAAGGTAAAAAACCTAATGACACCATCGGTGAATCTTTTTCTGGGTCAAATGCCCACTCCGATAAATCAAGATATTTAGTAATATCTACACCAATATTATTTTTATCGCTGTAGGTTACCGTCATTGATTCATCACCGATATGAGAAACAATCGCCATGTTTACCGCTTCCCAATCGGAAGTTTTGATTCCTGAAATGGCTTTTAGTTCCACTCCTGATTCAATTCCTGCTTGAGAAAAAATAGAGTTATCATCAATATGACCGACAACAGGTTTAAGGGCTGTTACTCCGATCATAAAAGCAAGCCAGCATGCAATCACGGCAAAAATAAAGTTTGCGATTGGGCCCGCTGCAACAATAGCGCTTCTTTGCCATAGAGGGCGGTTATTAAAGGCGTGTTTTTTTAGCTCTTCAGGCACATCATCAACACGCTCATCCAGCATTTTCACATAACCACCAAGCGGGATCATTGAAATACTGTATTCAGTGCCATCTTTGCCTTTTTTACTCCAAAGTGCTTTACCGAAACCGATTGAAAACTTCTCAACAATTACACCACAACGGCGCGCAACCCAAAAGTGGCCGTATTCATGCACAGCAACAAGAATGCCTAGTGCAATAATAAATGATGCTAAATTCCATAGAAGTTCTGACATAGTTAAACCTTTTTAATTGCCTCATCGGCATAATGACGCGCCATTCTATCTAGGTCAATCAGGCTTTCCAAGCTATCTAGCTCAAGGTTTTGGAAGTTTGCACAGACTTTGTTCAAAACCAGCTCATTAATTCGAGCGATATCGGTAAATTTAATTTCACCGTTCAAAAAAGCAGCAACAGACTGTTCGTTTGCCGCATTCAAACCAGTCGTCGCATGCTGACCTAAGTAACATGCATCAATAGCTAACTTTAGACATGGATAACGAGAGAAGTCAGGAGTAATAAAACTAAACTCACCGACTTTAGTAAAGTCTAGCGGCTCAACACCCGCATTCACTCTTTCAGGATAAGACATGGTACACGCAATTGGTGTTCTCATATCTGGCAGCCCCATCTGAGCAAGCACAGAGCCATCTTTGTATTGCACCATAGAATGAATGACAGATTGTGGATGAATAACCACTTTCAACTGCTCTTTGCTCGCATTAAATAGCCAGCGAGCTTCAATATACTCTAAGCCTTTATTCATCATTGTTGCTGAATCAACTGAAATTTTAGGTCCCATCGACCAGTTTGGATGGGCAATTGCCATCTCAGGAGTGACCGTTTCAAGTTCACTTACATCGGTATAACGAAAAGGACCACCAGAGCCTGTTAATAAAATAGAGCTAATACCATTAGCATCTAAATCACAACGACCTAGCTTTGCTTGAATTGATTGAGGGAGGCATTGGAATATCGCATTATGCTCACTATCGACCGGAAGTAATTCAGCACCATACTGTTCAACGGCATCAATAAACAGTTGACCAGACATAACTAAAGCTTCTTTATTTGCCAGCAGAATACGTTTACCCGCTTTTACTGCTGACATTGTTGGTAATAGACCTGCAGCACCAACAATAGCGGCCATCACTGTATCAACTTCATCAAGCTGAGCTATATGACACAGGCCCTCTTCACCAGAGAATACTTCAGTCGTTATTTTACGCTCTTTTAGCAGCACTTTTAGATTATCAGCAGCAGTCTTACATGCCATCGCAACGTATTTAGGCTGCCATTCACTGCAAAGTTCTAGCATCTTATCAACATTAGAACCCGCACCCAGAGCCACAATTTCAAATTGATCCACGTTCTGTTTTGCGACTGAAAGTGTACTACTGCCAATTGAGCCCGTAGCGCCTAAAATAGTTAACTTGCGCATAATAAAATTGCCATGATGAGTAAAAGATAGAAAAACGGTAGATAATAATATCTACCGTATAACTTAAAATGAATTAGGTGATATTCATTGCCGAATATCTAATGCCAGCGTATACCAATTCCATTAATTATCTGAACATTATTACTAGTTAAATCACTCAATAGTTGCGTTAAAAATTATTATTGTAGAATAACTACTTATAAGAATTTTTGCCTTACTCTTAAGTGATTTTCCTGCGTAATAAATAGAACATCTAATTAGTTACATTGGTATTAAAAGAAATATAAGAAAGCAAAAACAGGGAATGCCGCAGTTAAGCTATCGATACGATCTAAAATACCACCATGACCAGGAATGATGGTGCCGCTATCTTTAATATCAGATGCACGCTTAAACATGCTTTCTACTAAATCACCTAATACTGAGATGATTATAGTCGCTATAAATATTCCCATCATTGTTGCTGTGCTTTCAAAACGAATATCAAAGGCACTTGCTGCAGCCCAGCCAATAATAATTGCGGTGATAATGCCACCAATTAAACCTTCAATCGTTTTGTTTGGGCTTACCGCTGGTGACATTTTACGTTTACCAAAAGTTTTACCCGCAAAGTAAGCGCCACTATCAGCAGCCCACACTAGTAAACAAACTAATAAGACTAATTTCGCACCATAAAAGTTATCTAGTGCATAACTGTCTGCGCGAAGTAATAGAATACTCCACAAAAATGGGATCATGGTTAACCAACCAAAAAGGTGCTTTAAAAGGAGGTTGTTTTGCCATAATTTCTTACTGCTTGGAAACGTAAGTACGAGTCCTGACGCAACTAACCACCAAATAGTACCAATCAATAGTATCGCTTGGTGTCCATCACTTGGAATCATCAATTCAAGTGTTGATGTAGGAAGTAAAAATAAAGAGGCAGCAAGGGCTGCTACTGAAGGGATTAAAGCAACATAACGTGATTTTGATTCAGTAAACTGAGTCCACTCCCAAAAACCAACCAGAGTAATTGCAGTAATCGCAATTAAGAAGCCTTGCATTGGCAACATGAAAATGCCAGCAATGACTAGAGGGGCTAAGATAAGAGCAGTAATAATGCGCTGTTTCAAACTTTATCGATCCTTTTCGTTCATTAGAGCTTGGATTTGTTCACCCGTACAACCAAATCGTCTTTCTCGACTTACAAACCAAGCAACAGCATCTGCTAAGCTTTGTTCATTAAAGTCAGGCCAATATTGGTCGGTGAAATAGAACTCAGCATACGCCATTTGCCACAACATAAAGTTGCTAATACGACATTCACCACTGGTTCTTATCATCAAATCCACATCAGGCAAATCTGACATTGTCAGCTTAGAAGCAATCATTGCTTCATCTATATTATCTGCCTGTAAATTACCTTGCTCTACTTGATAAGCAAGACGTTTAACTGCTTGGGTAATATCCCACTTGCCGCCATAGTTTGCAGCAACATTTAACACTAAACCTGAATTTTCACAGGTTAATGCTTCAGCATCCACAATCTTCTTTTGAAGACGAGAGCTAAATTGAGAAGTATCACCTATCACACGTAATTGAATATTATTTTTATGAAGACGTTTTACCTCACGAGAAAGTACCGTGATAAACAACTCCATAAGAACGCTAACTTCTTCTTCGGGACGGCGCCAATTTTCACTGCTAAAAGCAAAAAGTGTAATCGCATTGATGCCTAATTTACTCGCCGCTGATATGGTTTTTCTCACCGCGTCAACACCGGCTTTATGACCAAATACACGAGGTTTTCCCTGAGCTTTCGCCCAACGTCCATTACCATCCATAATTACCGCAATATGTTTTGGTAATACATCAAATGATAAAAACTCGCTGTTAGTTGGACTGGTCATATAACTCCCTTAAAAATAAAAGCGCTGATGTCTACACACAGCGCTTCTTATCGTGTTCATCGCCGATATCATATCATTAATTAAATGAAAAAATCAGTCTGAACAATGAGTAATAAAAGTAAATTATACTTCCATTAACTCTTTTTCTTTAACTGCAAGTACTTCATCAATGCTCTTCACTGCAATATCAGTTAGCTTTTGAATGTCGTCTTGTGTTCTGCGATCGTCATCTTCAGAGATTTCTTTATCTTTAAGAAGACCTTTAACATCACCGTTTGCATCACGACGAATATTACGAACAGCAACACGAGCACCTTCAGCTTCGCCACGTACGATCTTAACAAGATCTTTACGACGCTCTTCTGTTAGCGGTGGAAGTGGCACACGAATCACAGTACCAGCAGACATTGGGTTTAAACCAAGGTCTGACATCATGATCGCTTTTTCAACAAGACCAGCAAGTTCTTTATCAAAAACAGTAATTGCAAGAGTACGTGAATCTTCAGCAATAATGTTAGCTACTTGATTGATTGGTGTTCTTGCACCGTAATACTCAACACTAAGGCCAGATAGTAGGCTTGGGTGAGCACGGCCTGTACGAATTTTTAACAGGTTATTTTTAAGTGCTTCAACACTTTTTTCCATACGCTCTTGAGCGTCTTTTTTGATTTCGTTAATCACAACTTCACCTTAATTGTTATTTTTATTTCGGACGATTATTTAGCGCTACTGATTAAAGTACCTTCAGTTTCACCCATAACAACACGACGTAATGCACCAGGTTTGTTCATATTGAACACACGAATAGGCATTTCATGGTCACGTGCCAGAGTAAATGCAGCTAAGTCCATAACTTTTAATTCTTTTTCAAGAACAGTGTTGTAATCCAGTTTATCATATAATTCTGCATCAGGGTTAGATACTGGATCTGCAGTAAACACACCATCTACTTTGGTTGCTTTTAATACTACGTCTGCTTCGATTTCAATACCACGTAAACACGCAGCTGAATCTGTCGTAAAGAATGGATTACCAGTACCTGCAGAGAAAATCACTACACGGCCTTGACGAAGCTGAGCAATAGCATCAGCCCAGTTGTAATCGTCACACACACCTTTAAGAGGAATTGCAGACATTACACGAGCATTAACGTAAGCACGGTGAAGCGCATCACGCATTGCCAAACCATTCATTACGGTTGCTAGCATACCCATGTGATCACCTACAACGCGGTTCATGCCAGCTTCAGCAAGACCTGCGCCACGGAAAAGGTTACCACCACCGATTACAACACCAACTTGTACGCCAAGTTCAATCAGTTCTTTTACTTCTTGAGCCATACGCTCAAGTGTTGCAGGGTCAATACCAAAACCCTCTTCGCCTTGAAGTGCTTCACCACTAAGTTTCAATAGAATACGCTGATATACTGGTTTCGGGTTCGTCGTCATGGTTCTTACCTTTTCACTAAGAGTTGTCGAAATAACTGTAGCCATTTGATATTAAATGTATTTCTGTAAAAGCAAATGGCTACAACTATCGTTTAATGTAATACAAGAGGCATTAAAACTAAGTTGATTCTTTATTCACAAAAAGACCGCAGCATGGCCACGGTCTTTTTTATCAACAATACGAAAGGATTAACCTTTTTGTACTGCAGCTACTTCGTCAGCAAAGCTCATTTCAGCCGCTTTCTCGATACCTTCACCAACTTCTAGACGTACGAAGTTAGATACTGATGCGCCTTTTTCTTTAAGAACTTCAGCAACAGTTTTCTTAGGTTCCATGATGAAAGCTTGACCTGTTAGAGAAACTTCGCCCGTGAATTTCTTCATACGGCCGATAACCATTTTCTCAGCGATTTCTTGAGGTTTGCCTTCGTTCATAGCGATTTCAACTTGAACAGCTTGCTCTTTTTCTACTACTTCAGCAGGTACGTCAGATGGGTTAACGTACTCAGGCTTAGAAGCAGCAACGTGCATAGCGATGTGCTTAAGTGTTTCAACTTCGCCTTCACCAGCAACAACAACACCGATTTTCTCGCCGTGACGGTAAGAAGCTAGTGCAGCACCTTCAACAAGTTGAACGCGACGGATGCTGATGTTTTCGCCAATTTTAGTAACTAGAGCGATACGAGTATCTTCAAATTTAGCTTGAAGAGCTTCGATTTCTAGACGCTCAGCTAAAGCTGCTTCAGCAACTTCGTTAGCAAATGCTAGGAAACCTGAATCTTTAGCAACGAAGTCAGTTTGACAGTTAACTTCAAGAAGAACGGCAACGCCAGCTTCTTCTTTAATAATGATTGTGCCTTCAGCAGCGATGTTGCCTGCTTTTTTAGCCGCTTTTGCTGCGCCAGATTTACGCATGTTTTCGATTGCTAGCTCGATGTCGCCTTCAGCTTCAACAAGTGCTTTCTTACATTCCATCATACCAGCAGCAGTACGTTCACGAAGTTCTTTAACTAGAGCAGCAGTTACAGTTGCCATTCTCAATTCCTCAATATAAATAGGTATAAAAGTTAAAAATCAGGGGCCAAATTGGGCCCCTGCTAACTATATTTAGTTTACTACGAAACTAAAAGACTCACTAGGAGCAAATAATAATTCGACGAGTCGAAAAATTACTCAGCTTCTACGAAACCGTCTTTTTCAGCTACAGCTGCAACGTCTTGGTTACGACCAGACTTTACAGAATCAGCAGCAGCGTTCAGGTAAAGTTGGATAGCGCGGATTGCGTCATCGTTACCTGGGATAATGTAGTCAACGCCATCTGGGTTTGAGTTAGTATCAACAACAGCAAATACTGGGATACCTAGGTTGTTTGCTTCTTTAACTGCAATGTGCTCATGGTCAGCATCGATAACAAATAACGCGTCTGGAAGACCGTTCATGTTTTTGATACCACCTAGAGATTTCTCTAGTTTTTCCATGCTACGTGTACGCATAAGCGCTTCTTTCTTAGTGATTTGCTCGAAAGTACCGTCTTGAGCTTGAACTTCAAACTCTTTTAAACGCTTGATAGACTGACGAACAGTTTTAAAGTTAGTAAGCATGCCGCCTAACCAACGGTTGTTCACGTAGTACTGGTCACTGTTGATTGCAGCTTCTTTAACAGCTTCAGATGCAGCGCGCTTAGTACCAACGAAAAGAACCTTACCTTTTTTGCTACCGATTTTAGCAAGTTCAGCTAAAGCTTCGTTGAACATAGGTACAGTTTTTTCTAAGTTGATGATATGAACTTTGTTACGAGCACCAAAGATGAATGGCTTCATTTTTGGGTTCCAGTAACGAGTTTGGTGACCGAAGTGAACACCAGCTTTAAGCATATCGCGCATTGATACAGTTGCCATTTGAGAATTCCTCTATTAAATGGGGTTAAGCCTCCACATACCCCGCTTGTAATCCGACCCTAACCATTTGATTGAAACAATCAAAAAATTGAGCACCCCGGACAGCGTGACGGTATGTGTGTGATTTAAAATTAAAGTATAGTCGGTATTGAGAACAAATTGTTCATCAATCCGGCGCGCTTTATACCATAAAAACGCCGCTAAAATCTACTATTTTCAAAAAAATCATTCTTAATTCCTTTGAAAGAAGAATTATTTTTCATTCTTCTTCATATTGAAAGATAAACACAGCCTAGGTAAACTAAGAACAATTATCGTTTAACCAGAACGATTTATTTCTAGATAGAGAAAAGCCCATGTCAGTAAATATTAAAAACGCTGCAGAAATTGAAAAAATGCGCGTTGCCGGCCAATTAGCCGCAGAAGTACTTGAAATGATTGAACCCTTCGTAAAAGCAGGGGTAACAACAGAAGAACTTGATCAAATTTGCCACAAGCATATTACTGAAGTACAAGGTGCTATTCCTGCACCACTGAACTACCATGGTTTTCCTAAATCTATTTGTACCTCAATCAATCACATTGTGTGTCACGGTATTCCAGCAACACAAGATGAGCAATACAATGGTTTTACTAAACCAGCAGTACTAAAAGATGGCGATATTCTTAATATCGACATCACAGTAATCAAAGATGGTTACCACGGCGATACTTCAAAAATGTTTTTGATTGGTGACGTTAGCTCTACAGATAAGCGTCTATGCTTAATTGCACAAGAAAGCCTGTATGTAGGTATGCGTAAAGTAAAACCTGGTGTAAAACTGGGTGAAATTGGTACTGCTATTCAAAAATACATCAAGGGAACAACACCAAAATGCTCTATCGTTCGTGATTACTGTGGTCACGGCATTGGTGCAAAATTCCATGAAGAACCACAAGTTGTTCACTACAAAAACAGCGATCGTACTGTATTAAAAGCAGGCATGACCTTCACTATCGAACCAATGATTAACCTAGGTAAATTTGGTTGTCTTCAAGATGATAACGATGGTTGGACTGTTTATACTGGTGACGGTAAAAATACCGCTCAGTGGGAACATACCATTTTAGTCACTGAAACTGGTTGCGAAGTATTAACCCTTCGCGCAGAGGAAACTATTCCTCGCCATATGAAAAACAAATAATAAACATAAACAGAAGGCTTCGGTCTTCTGTTTTTTTTATCAGCAGGGATTGCTATGAAATACACATCGCCTCTTGCTTTATCTGATCAGCAACTCACAATTACTGAATTAAAACAGCAACTCACTCTTTTCTCTCAACATCAAACGGATTGCTTTCACCAAAGCCTACTTGTTTCAGAGTTGGTTCTTCAGCGTGCCACCTATTTCGATCAGTTACTTTCACGTTTATGGCTATTTTTTAAATTTAATGATTCACCTAACTCCTCACTGATTGCTGTTGGTGGTTATGGCCGTAGTGAGCTTCATCCTCTATCTGATATTGATATCCTTATCTTAACCAGCGATGCCACTAGCGATGATTTTTGTCAAAAAGTCAGTAACTTCGTCACGTTACTGTGGGATTTAAAACTAGAAATTGGCCATAGCGTTCGTTCATTATCAGAATGCATAGAGATTGGAAAAAATGATTTAACCGTAGCAACCAACCTGCAGGAAGCTCGTTTAATCTGTGGCAATGAAGAACTGGCTCATCAATTAAAATTAAACATTCATTCTGATAGCTTTTGGCCAAGTGAATCTTTTTATCAAGCCAAAATTGAAGAACAAAAAAAACGCCACCGACGCTATCACGATACGACCTATAATTTAGAACCAGACATAAAATCAAGTCCGGGTGGATTACGAGATATTCATACCCTAAGTTGGATTGCTCGACGTCATTTTGGGGCAACTTCTTTACTTGAGATGAGCCAAGCTGGTTTTTTAACCGATGCTGAATACCGAGAACTATTAGAATGCCAAGAATTTTTATGGCGGGTAAGGTTTGCTCTGCATATAGAACTAAAACGGTATGACAATCGCCTGACTTTTGGCCATCAACCACAAGTTGCTGAGCATTTAGGCTTTATTGGTGAGGGAAATCGTGGTGTTGAGCGCATGATGAAGGAGTTTTATCGAACCCTACGTCGTGTCGCGGAGCTCAATAGTATGCTTCTGAAAATTTTTGACCTTGCTATTATTAACCAAGGCGAGCAAGAAAAAGCCATTATTATTAATGATGATTTTCAACGGCGTGGTCGGTTCATTGAAGCAAGAAAACCAGCCTTATTTCAAGCTCGTCCTGACACTATTCTTGATATGTTCTTGCTCATGGCAAATGACTCATCTATTGAAGGCGTTGCTCCACCAACAATGCGACAACTACGTACGGCTCGCCGACGATTAAATCGTTTTTTATGTGATATACCTGAAGCTCGTGACAAATTCATTCAACTAACACAGCACCCTAACGCTCTTCATAAAGCCTTTAGCTCTATGCATAAGTTAGGTGTACTTTCAGCCTACTTACCTCAATGGAGTCACATTGTAGGACAGATGCAATTTGATTTGTTCCATGCTTATACTGTTGATGAACACAGTATCCGTTTGCTAAAGCATATTAATACATTTTTGGATTCAGAAAATAGACAAAAACACCCCATTTGCTGTGAAGTTTATCCAAAGATAATCAAAAAAGAATTATTGATTATTGCCGCCATTTTTCATGATATAGCAAAAGGGCGAGGAGGAGATCACTCTGAATTAGGTGCTATTGATGCTTATGAATTCTGTATTACTCATGGGTTATCGAAACCTGAAGCTAATTTAGTCTCTTGGTTAGTTAAGAGTCACTTACTGATGTCTGTTACCGCTCAACGCCGCGATATTTATGATCCCGACGTTATTACAGAGTTTGCTAAACAGGTTCGAGATGAAGAGCGATTAGATTACTTAGTCTGTCTGACTGTTGCTGATATTTGTGCAACTAACCCTGATCTTTGGAACAGTTGGAAACGCTCTCTCATTGCCGATTTATACAACGCTACTCAAAGAGCATTACGTCGAGGATTAGAGAATCCACCCGACATGCGTGATCGTATCCGCCATAATCAATACATGGCTTCAGCGCAATTACGCAGTGAAGGGTTTACTCAATGGGAAATTGAAGATTTATGGCGTCGCTTTAAAGCTGATTATTTTTTACGTCATACTCACCAACAAATTGCGTGGCACAGCAGTAATCTGCTTCGCCACTTAGATAAAAAGTCATCACTAATATTAGTCAGTAAAAATGCAGCTCGTGGTGGTACTGAAATTTTCATTTACAGTAAAGACAAAGCTCACTTATTTGCAACCGTTGCAGCAGAACTCGATAGACGTAGTATTACCATCTATGACGCTCAGATCATGTCGAGTAAAGATGGCTATGCTCTAGATACCTTCATGGTTCTGGATCAGAACGATGAACCAATAGATGAAGAGAGACAACAGCGCTTAATTGAGCAATTGTATGCGGTTGAGCTTGAAACCCAAGAAAGTCACATTAAAACCCGTCGCCCACCACGTCAATTACAACATTTTACGGTAAAAACTCGCATGGAGTTCTTACCAACAAAAACTGGTAAGCGTACCTTGATGGAATTTGTTGCCTTAGACACACCAGGATTATTGGCAACCGTTGGAGCGACTTTTGCACAGCTAGGCGTGAATCTTCATGCCGCAAAAATTACGACTATCGGAGAAAGAGCGGAGGATTTATTTATTCTTACCTCTGACATAGGTGGTCGATTAGATGATGAAAAACAAGCTGAACTAAAGGCCGCATTAATTGAGAATGTCGATAATCTAATTAATTGATATTTATAAATGAAAGTGAGTGGGTCAACTAAACCGATCCACTCCACAAGTTTTCCGTTCACTATTTGTACTCATCCTTATCTTAGATAAAGATTGAAGCGACAACATAATAATAATGGAGTAAATAATGTACCCACACCTAGTTAGTCTTGGAATTACAGAACCTGAAAAAATAGACCGTTACTCTCTACGACAAGAAGCCCAAAAAGATGTATTAAAAATTTACTTTGGCAAACAAAAAGGCGAATTATTCGCTAAAAGTGTAAAATTTAAATATCCGCGCCAAGTAAAAAATGTCTTAGTTGATAGTGGTAGTCATCGTTATAAAGAAACCACTGAAATTAATCGTAACCTAACACTAATCATTGATGAGCTTAATAAAATCACACGTCCAGAAAAAGAAACACCAGCGGACGTGAAAAAGAAAATCCTTAAAGATCTTCGTCACTTAGAAAAAGTAGTGGCAAGTAAAATTGAAGAAATCGAGCGTGATCTAGATAAACTTTAAAACCGCTTTTTATGTAATAAAAAAATGGACCAATTAAGGTCCATTTTTTATAAGTAGAATATATACATTACCTATTAAGGCATTTGCTCAAATTCTTCTTCACCTTCTTTATCGACAGGTGTTGGCATTAGGTGTTCGCGAGTGATGCCTAATTTAAGAGCTAATGCTGATGCTACGTAAATAGAAGAATACGTACCAACGGTAATACCCAGTAGTAATGCAAGAGCAAAACCGTGGATCATTGCTCCACCTTGGGTAAACAATGCAATTACAACAAATAAGGTTGTAGCTGAAGTGATCAGCGTACGACTTAATGTCTGAGTAATTGAATCATTCATAATATCTTCAGGTTCACCCTTACGCATCTTCAAAAAGTTTTCACGGATCCGGTCAAATACAACAATAGTATCATTCAATGAATAACCAACTACCGTTAATAGTGCCGCGATAATCGTCAAATCTACTTCAATTTGTAGGAATGAAAAAATACCTAGTGTAATGATAATATCGTGAGCCAGTGCTAATACTGCACCTGCTGCAAGACGCCATTGGAAACGTATCGAAACGTAAGCCAAGATACACAATAAAGAAACAAGAATAGCTAAACCACCTGCTTCAGTTAGTTCATCCCCTACATTAGGGCCAACAAACTCAATACGACGCATTTCAACTTGATCACCTGTGCCTTCTTTAATTGCACTGATAATCTGGTTACCTAATTCTTCCCCTTTAATCCCTTCACGAGGTTGAAGACGAACAATAACATCACGTGCAGTACCGAAGTTTTGTACTGTTGCATCACCAAAGCCTTTTGCTTCTAGTGCACCACGAATATCTGTTAATTGAGCAGGTTGTTCAAAACCCACTTCAATTAATGTACCACCCGTAAAATCTAAGCCCCAGTTCAACCACTTTGTTGATAGAGTAGCAATTGACGCTACAATCATCAGCATAGAGAAGAAAAAGGCAGGCTTAGACCAACGCATGAAGTCGATGGTTTTCTCTGCTTTCATTATTTGAAACATGACAAATATTCCCTTAGATCGACAGTTTGTCTACGCGCTTGCCGCCGTAAACTAAGTTAATAATACAACGAGTACCTACAATCGCAGTAAACATTGAAGTCAAAATACCAATAGACAGCGTTACCGCGAAGCCTTTGATTGCACCAGTACCAACAGCAAATAGAATAATCGCGGTAATTAACGTTGTAATGTTTGCATCGGCAATCGTACTGAATGCATTCGCGTAACCTTGATGAATGGCTTGCTGTGGATTACGTCCGTCTTTTAACTCTTCACGAATACGTTCAAAGATAAGTACGTTTGCATCTACCGCCATACCTACGGTTAATACGATACCAGCAATACCCGGTAACGTCATTGTGGCACCTGGAATCATCGACATAACACCAATAATTAATACTAAGTTAGCAGCAAGTGCTAAATTAGCAACCAGACCAAAGCCACGGTAGTAGACAAGAGTAAACAGCATTACTGCAATCATACCCCAGATACACGCTTGAATACCCATATCGATATTTTGTTGACCCATAGATGGACCAATCGTACGCTCTTCAACAATCGAGATTGGCGCAATTAGTGCACCTGCACGAAGTAGTAAAGCAAGGTTATGAGCTTCTGCTTGAGAGTCAATTCCCGTAATACGGAAACTACGACCCAATGCAGACTGAATCGTTGCTTGGTTAATTACTTCTTCTGTTTTAGAAAGAATTACTCGACCTTCAGGTGTACGACGACCGCTGTCTTTATACTCTGTAAATACCGTTGCCATTAGCTTGCCGATATTTTTACGAGAGAACGCAGTCATCTTACTACCACCTTCACTGTCTAGTGAGATGTTAACTTGTGGACGACCGTATTCATCAGCACTTGAGCTTGCATCTGTGATGCTCGCACCGCCAAGAATAATACGTTTCTTCAGGACAACTGGACGACCATTACGATCTTCTTTAATTTCGCTACCTGCTGGTGCTCGACCATTTGCAGCCGCGGCTAAATCAGCTCGATCATCCACTTCACGGAATTCAAGAGTTGCCGTCGCGCCTAAAATTTCTTTCGCACGAGCCGTATCTTGAACACCCGGTAATTCAACTACAATACGACTAGCGCCTTGACGTTGAACAAGAGGTTCAGCAACACCAAGTTCATTAACACGGTTACGAATAATTGTAATGTTTTGCTCAACCGCGTAGTTACGAATTTCTTGTAAACGTTGTTCTGTGTACTTAGCAACTAATTTGTATTGGCCATTTGATTCAGATTCAACAAATGTCATATCACGATGGATATCAGACAATACTTTTTTAGCTTCAGCTAACTGCTCTTCGTTACGAAGAACGACTTCAACTGCATCTTTACCTGACTCACGAATAGCACGGTAACGAACTTTTGCTTCACGTAAATCAGTGCGGAAGGACTCTTGCTGTTGACCAATAAGCTTACTCATTGCCGCGTCCATATCCACTTCCATTAAGAAGTGAACACCACCACGTAAATCAAGACCTAGCTTCATTGGAGCTGCACCAATAGAAGTTAGCCAATCAGGAGTTAATGCTGCAAGGTTTAGTGCCACTACGTAATCTTTACCTAGTGATTGATTGATAATATCTCGAGCACTGATTTGAGAATCAGTATCACTAAATCGAACAAGTACACTGCCGTTTTCAAATGCAATAGACTTATAGGCAATATTATTGTTTTTTAAATTTTCAGCGACAACATCCAGCGTAGAGGTCTGAACCTCAGTACCACGGCTACCCGTGATTTGAACGGCTGGATCTTCACCATAGAGGTTTGGAAGTGCGTATAACGCGGCAATAAGTAGTACTGAGACTACCATCAAGTACTTCCATAAAGGGGAACGGTTTAACACAGCGATGTCCTTAATGAAAAATACCCCCTAACCGAAATTAGAGGGTACAGTTTTTATAGTGATTTCAGAGTGCCTTTTGGCAGAACCGCTGAAACAAAATCCTTCTTAATAGTTACTTCGTTATTTGCGTTAAGCTCAATCACGATGTAATCATTTTCTTCAGATGCTTTAGTAATTTTACCTACTAAACCGCCTGCAGTAAGAACTTCATCACCTTTGCCCATAGAAGACATTAAGTTTTTGTGTTCTTTTTGACGTTTCGCTTGTGGGCGATAAATCATAAAGTAGAAGATAACTGCAAACATACCAAGCATGATAAACATTTGCATACCACCGCCTTGTGGCGCTGCTTCACCAGCTGCATGAGCCTGAGAGAAAAAATTCATTTAATAACGTCCTCGTTAATCTAGTTTCTAATTTCCGGTTTCTAAAATGTGACCATACACATATCCCTTTAGATATATGGGTGATAACTCTGTTTTTAAAGGTCTTTTAATGGTGGAACTTCACGATCACGGCGTGCATAGAACTCTTCTACGAACTGCTCAAAACGTTCTTCTTCCAGTGCCTTACGGATGCTCGCCATAATACGTTGGTAATAACGTAAGTTATGAATCGTATTTAGACGCGCACCTAAAATTTCATTACAACGATCTAAGTGATGTAAGTAAGACTTGCTGTAATTCTGACAAGTATAACAATCACACTCAGGATCTAGTGGTGTTGTATCTGTTTTATGTTTCGCATTACGGATCTTGATCACACCGCCAGTCACAAATAGGTGACCATTACGTGCATTTCGCGTTGGCATAACGCAGTCAAACATATCAATACCGCGACGAACGCCTTCAACCAAGTCTTCAGGTTTACCGACACCCATTAGGTATCGTGGCTTATCTTCTGGCAATTGTGGACATGTGTGCTCTAAAATGCGATGCATGTCTTCTTTTGGTTCACCTACTGCTAGGCCACCAACAGCATAACCATCAAAACCAATTTTCGTCAGCGCTTCAACAGACACATCACGTAAATCTTCGTATACACCACCTTGAACAATACCAAATAGTGCATTCGGGTTTTCTTGGCGATCAAATTCATTACGGCTACGATCAGCCCAACGGATTGAACGTTCCATTGAAATACGCGCTTCATCATGCGTTGCAGGATATGGCGTACATTCATCAAAAATCATAACGACGTCAGAACCAAGATCGTACTGGATTTGCATTGATTTCTCTGCATCCATAAAGATCTTATCACCATTTACAGGACTACGGAAATGTACACCTTCTTCAGTGATTTTACGTGTTTTACCAAGACTGAATACTTGGAAACCGCCTGAATCGGTTAAGATTGGGCCTTTCCAGTTCATGAAGTCATGTAAATCACCGTGTAGTTTCATGATCTCTTGACCAGGACGCAACCATAAATGGAATGTGTTACCCAGTAAGATCTCAGCACCAGTGCCTTTTACTTCTTCAGGTGTCATGCCTTTAACAGTACCGTAAGTACCTACTGGCATAAATGCTGGAGTCTCAACCGTACCACGGTCAAATTGTAATTGACCACGACGTGCGCGACCTTGTTTTTTAAGTAGTTCGTATTTCACGAAACCTCCAATAAGCCAGAGAAACAATCTGACAATTTGTTTAATTTGCTCACATTAAAAGGGTAATGTAGCACCTCTGTATTACCACCTTTCGATTATAAATAATGGTGATAACACAGTCGAAAACGTCCTGTTTTCTATTTCACTGGCTCCGTGAGCGAAATCTAAATTTATCTTTGCGTTTAACGTGTCTTAATTACGCCGTTTTCTTCGTAATGAACATCGCATCACCGTAACTAAAGAAACGGTATTGATTATTTACCGCTTGATCATACGCCTTCATGGTATTTTCATAACCCGCAAAAGCACTTACAAGCATAATCAAAGTAGACTCAGGTAGATGGAAGTTTGTTACCAATGCATCCACAACTTGGAATTCGTAACCTGGGTAGATAAAAATTTCAGTGTCATCAAAAAATGGCGCTAACTCTGTACCTTGTTTTAACGCATGTTGCGCCGCACTTTCAAGTGAGCGAACCGAAGTCGTACCAACAGAAATAACACGACCACCACGAGCTTTGGTTGCTTTAATGGCATCAACTACTTCTTGAGAAACTTCCGCATATTCAGAATGCATGTGATGTTCTAAAATATTATCAACACGAACAGGTTGGAATGTACCCGCGCCAACATGAAGCGTAACGTAGGCAAATTCTACGCCTTTTGCGTTCATTTTTTCTAGAATCTCTGTATCAAAGTGTAAACCAGCGGTTGGGGCTGCAACAGCTCCCGGTTTTTCGTTATAAACCGTTTGGTAACGCTCTTTATCTGCATCTTCATCTGGACGGTCGATATAAGGCGGTAATGGCATGTGACCAATTTCATCTAAAATATCTAATACTTTCTTTTCAGAAGTAAAACGAATTTCAAATAAAGTATCATGGCGGGCAACCATTTCTGCTTCATACTCTTGATTCTCGCCTAACCACAGTTGATTACCTGGCTTTGGTGATTTAGAGCAACGTACGTGGGCTAACACTGAATGCTCATCTAGAACACGCTCAACCAACACTTCTAGTTTACCGCCAGAGGCTTTAACACCAAACATACGAGCAGGAATAACACGCGTATTGTTGAATACAACAAGATCACCACTCTGTACTAAATCCAGTACATCAGTAAACTGACCATCATGTAATTCACCACTATTACCATTCATTTGTAATAGGCGACTTGCCGTACGCTCAGGTTGAGGGTAACGCGCAATAAGTTCATCGGGTAATTCAAAATGGAAATCGGATACTTGCATGGTTTACTTCTTCATCAAAAATGGCAGACAGAGTAGTATATTCACGCGAAGAGCAATAGCAAGGGATGAAGCAATATACCTCTCAAATTTTCAATAAATATACACTTTGCAGATTGAAATTGACTTTAAACAGAGAAAGTCCCATCAATATTTTTGTCTCTTCAAAAAATCTAGCCAGCTCGCACTTTTTTCTTTCATCTGCCTCTATATTTACTAAAGGATACATAAATCAGCAGGAGCAATTATGTTCACCATTAGCGACTTGATGACAACTCATCCTCATACTCTGCTTCGTTCTAATTCTTTAGAAGATGCCAAAGCATTAATGGACGAGCACGGTATTAGGCACGTACCTATTGTAGATACAGATCACTCATTGATTGGATTAGTCACTCAACGAGATTTATTAGCAGCTCAGACATCATGTTTAGAAAAGCCCACCTTCGAAGATATCTCCACTCTCGATATTCCACTCAATGCAATCATGCATGAAAATATCATGAGTATTTCTCCACACGGAGGATTAAAATCAGCGGCAGTATTCATGCAAAAACACAAAGTAGGTTGCTTGCCAGTTGTTGATCATGGGAAGTTGGTAGGAATAATTACAGACTCAGATTTTGTTACCATTGCGATTAATCTATTAGAGTTGCAAGAGGAAGTCGATCCGATGGAGATCGATGAATAGCAATAATTAACAGACAAAAAGAAAGGGAGACTCCATTCTCCCTAAAACGTGATAATACGACTCTTTTTTATTATGTGGATATGGGGTTAGTATTAATTAAGCGTTGGTTTTAAATTGCTCTTCTTCTGTTGAGCCTGTTAGTGCGGTCACTGATGAATTTCCACCTTGAATGGTATTGGTCATAATATCAAAATACCCCGTACCTACTTCTTGTTGGTGCGCCACAAAAGTATAGCCCTTCGATGCCGCTTCAAACTCTTTACGTTGAACCATTTCAACATAATGACGCATTCCCTCACCTTGTGCATAAGAGTGCGCTAGTTCAAACATGTTAAACCACATGTTATGAATACCCGCAAGCGTAATGAACTGGTATTTATACCCCATGTCTGCCAGCTCTTGTTGGAACTTAGCAATGGTTTCTGAATCTAGGTTTTTTTCCCAGTTAAACGATGGTGAACAGTTATAGGCTAATAGCTGATCCGGGTATTCTGCATGAATAGCCTCTGCAAACTTACGAGCTTCTTCTAAACATGGCGTTGCGGTTTCACACCATACCAAATCAGCATAAGGTGAATACGCCAGACCACGAGAGATAGCTTGGTCAATACCTGCGGTTACTTTGTAGAAACCTTCAGCAGAGCGCTCGCCTTCAATAAATTCTTGATCATACGGATCACAATCAGAGGTCAGCAGATCTGCGGCATTAGCATCGGTTCTTGCAATAACCAATGTTGTTGTGCCTGCTACATCGGCAGCAAGTCGTGCTGCTACCAGTTTTTGAACCGCTTCTTGAGTTGGAACTAATACTTTCCCCCCCATGTGACCACATTTTTTCACTGACGCTAGCTGATCTTCAAAGTGAACCCCTGCCGCACCTGATTCAATCATATTACGCATCAACTCATAACCATTTAACACGCCACCAAAACCGGCTTCTGCATCGGCAACAATCGGTAGGAAGTAATCAATGCCCTCTTCTGGCGTTGTACCATTTGACCATTGAATCTGATCTGCTCGGCGAAAAGCATTATTAATACGTTTAACTACCGAAGGTACTGAATCTACAGGATAAAGAGATTGATCAGGATACATGGTCGATGCGGTATTGTTATCTGCGGCAACCTGCCAACCAGAAAGATAAATAGCTTCAATTCCGGCTTTTGCTTGTTGGACTGCTTGCCCACCCGTTAGCGCACCAAGACAGTTCACATAGCCTTTTTTAGATGTGCCATTCACTAGTTCCCATAATCTATCTGCCCCTTTTTGAGCAATCGTATTTTCTGGTGCAAATGAACCTCGAAGGTTGATCACCTCTTCAGCTGTGTAAGGACGAGTTACGCCATCCCAACGTGGGTTTTCTGCCCAATCTTTTTCTAGTGCATCAATTTGTTGTTGGCGAGTTTGCGGTTTAAATGTAGTCATAATAGTTCCCTCTCTTATAAATATTCATAGCCAGGTAGTGTTAAAAAGTCCGTTAGTTGATCACTGGTGGTTAGTTGCTCCATCAGTTTTGCAGCTTGGGTAAATTGTCCTGAATCAAAACGCTCAGTTCCCAATTCATCCTCTATTACTTTTATTTCTTCCAATAACATGGTTCTAAACAAATCAGCCGTTACGGTTTCTCCGTTATCAAGTGATTTCCCATGTTGTATCCATTGCCAAATAGACGTTCGTGATATTTCAGCCGTTGCAGCATCTTCCATTAACCCATAAATAGGGACACATCCATTGCCAGTGATCCACGCTTCAATGTATTGAACCGCGACACGAATGTTATGACGCATTCCCTCTTCTGTTCTTTCACCTTCACAAGGTGCTAATAATTCTTCGGCGGTAATGGGGTTGTCATTTTCTCGACTGATATCTAGCTGATTGGTTCGATCGCCTAATACCTTGTCGAACTCTGCTCTCGCGGTGTCAGCTAATCCTGGATGAGCAACCCAAGTGCCATCATGTCCATTATTGGCTTCCAGTGATTTATCAGTTTGAATTTTATTCAACACCCAATCATTTTTTACCGGATCTTTCGATGGGATAAAGGCGGCCATTCCTCCCATCGCAAACGCTCCTCTTCGGTGACACGTTCTGATCAGTAATCGTGAATAGGCATTTAAAAACGGTTTTTCCATTGTCACTACTTGGCGATCAGGTAGCACGCGATCTGGGTGATTTTTTAAGGTTTTAATGTAGCTAAAAATGTAATCCCATCGGCCACAATTCAATCCAACAATATGTTCTTTTAAGCTGTATAAAATTTCATCCATTTCAAATACAGCAGGCAGCGTCTCTATTAATACTGTTGCTTTAATAGTGCCTTGTTTTAAACCAAACTCACGTTCCGCAAAAGTAAATACATCACTCCACCACGCCGCTTCTTGGTAGGCTTGTAGTTTAGGAAGATAGAAATACGGACCACTGCCTTTTTTTAATGACGTCTGGTAGTTGTGATAGAAATAAAGCGCGAAATCAAACAAAGCTCCGGGAATAGCAACACCATTAAAAAGCACGTGCTTTTCTGGAAGATGCAAACCTCGAACTCGACAAATCAATACCGCTGGATCTTGTTTTAGTTGATATACCTTTTGAGTTTGAGGGTTGGTGTATTGGATCGTGCCATTCATTGCATCTCTAAGGTTAATCTGTCCGTTTAATACCGCTTCCCATGATGGTGCTAGTGAATCTTCAAAATCTGCCATGAATACTTTCACATTGGCATTTAATGCATTAATCACCATTTTTCTGTCCGTAGGCCCAGTGATCTCAACGCGTCTATCTTGAAGATCACTTGGAATACCTTGAATACTCCACTCAGACTCTCGAATAGATCGCGTCTCTGTCAAAAAGTCAGGTAGCTCTCCTGCGTCTATTTTTCGCTGTCTAGCTTGACGAGTTTCTAAAAGCTCAGGCACTCGATGCGCAAATTTATCGACAAGATGAGTAAGAAAGCGAACGGCTCCAGCACTTAATACTTCGTCTACTTGAGGAAGACTAGGTCCAATAATGGATATCTCTTGTTCTTTCGTCGTCATTGTATCTGTCATGGTTTGCGCCTCCGGCAAAATTACATTTGTAACTAAAACACTACGATTTAGTATTCATGTTTCATCCTATTCATCGTTCTTTCTGTTTACGTCTATTACATTCTCGAAAGAGCGAATGAATTACAACCCCTACCAAAGGCTAATATCACCTTGAATTTTCAATGAGATGTCGACATAAAACAGAAAGTTGAGTTATGAGTAAATGCTCTATAAAGATAATTGTCAAAGATTAATTTTTACATTTATTTAACACGGGAAGGTCACTATGATCTGAAAATTACGTTATAAAATTACACAAATTAAACTTGTAAAATTGAACATGTAAAATTCACAGTTTTAATTTCACAAAGAAAACAGCGGGATAGAATAAAAAAGGGGTGATAAGTAAGCTTGTTTAGAGAGGAATAAAAAGAAAGTGGCGGTATACAACAAGAAGAAAAGAAATAAACTGGTCAGATCTGTTTGATGATAAATATAAAGAAGTGAGAATGCGGTCACTAATTGCTCTATTATTCAAAAGTAGAAAAGCGCTTATTTAAACAATAAATAAGCGCCTTAAATATGAAAATAAAATTATAAAATCTGTTTAACAACGTCTGCCAGCTGGTGAAAAGCTTGTAAACGAGATGAACTTGGACGCCAAACTAGCCCAATTTCTCGTGACGCTTCTTGACCCGGTGGCTCAACGACAACAAGATTTTGGTTATCCAACAAACCGTGCTTAATAGCCATTTGAGGAATAAATGTCGTCCCTAGCCCATTAGCCACCATTTGTACTAAAGTGTGCAAACTAGTTGCAGTAAACGGATTTATTTTTTCTTTTTTAGTTAATTTACACGCTGATACCGCATGATCAGTCAAACAATGCTCCTTCTCTAGTAAAAAAACATATTCATCCGGTAGGTCATCATAACGAATAGGTGTAGAGATAGAACCCGCCTGATCTTTACTGATCACCATCTTAAACGGATCATTACCAACAACCAGACTGTCCATACCTCCAATATCAACAGGCAAGGCAAGAATAAGAACATCTAACTGTCCCTGACGTAAAGCGGCTAATAAATTGGTCGTTGTATCTTCTCTTAGTAACAAGGTCAGTTGTGGGTAGTTTTTATTGACCTCTTGTACTAAATCACACAATAAAAAAGGCGCAATAGTAGGAATACAGCCAACTCGAAGCTGCCCTTGCATAGCATCGCCTTGGCATAAAGAGCCGAGTTCGATTAAATCTTGACCTTTGGCTAGCAACTCGCGTCCTTGAGCAACTACTTTCTCTCCTATTGGAGTAAAAACTAATGTTTTTTTATCACGCTCGTATAAAGGACAACCAATTAACTCTTCAAGATTTTGTATCCCTTTACTTAAGGTTGACTGGCTAACAAAACATTTTTCTGCTGCATCACCAAAGTGACGGGTTTCATGTAGGGTAATAAAGTAGTGTAACTGTTTTAATGATGGCCACTTGTTCATCGCTTTTCTCGATTACATTAATCTATTTAATTCGCTTTTTTCTATCATACCTTTTGTACTATAGTTTGTCCTGTTGAAACAATTTATTGTTTTCAAAAACAAAGCCAAACACGAAGTTTGGGAAATCTAATTTTTAGGAGATTCAAAAATGGTACTAGTAGGTCGTCAAGCACCAGACTTTACTGCTGCAGCTGTTCTAGGTAATGGCGAAATCGTTGATAACTTCAACTTCAAAGAATTCACTAAAGGTAAGAAAGCGGTAGTATTTTTCTACCCACTAGACTTCACTTTTGTTTGTCCTTCAGAGCTAATCGCTTTTGACAACCGTCTAGCTGATTTCCAAGCTAAAGGCGCAGAAGTAATCGGTATCTCTATCGATTCACAATTCTCTCACAACGCATGGCGTAACACTGCTATCGAAGATGGCGGTATTGGCCAAGTTAAGTACCCACTAGTTGCTGACGTTAAGCACGAAATCTGTAAAGCATACGATGTTGAGCACCCAGAAGCTGGCGTTGCTTTCCGTGGTTCTTTCCTAATCGATGCTGACGGCCTTGTTCGTCACCAAGTAGTTAACGATCTTCCACTAGGTCGTAACATCGACGAAATGCTACGTATGGTTGACGCACTAAACTTCCACGAGAAGAATGGTGAAGTTTGTCCAGCACAATGGGAAGAAGGCAAAGCAGGTATGGACGCATCTCCAAAAGGCGTTGCAGCATTCCTATCTGAACACGCTGACGACCTAAGCAAGTAATTGCTGACCTAGGGTATTTACATCAAATACTCGACTGCACCTAAGCTCAACGGTGCATGTGGCTAGAATATTAAAAGCGTATAAACGCAGTAGCCTAAAATCAGAAAGTTTGCCTAATACTAAAAGCCCTGAAGTTTTCTTCAGGGCTTTTTTCTTTCTTCATAGAGCGTAATTCTGACGCCTTCTTCACACATCTAAAGATAAATATTCTTTATACTGACTAATTCTCCATTATTTCTATCTACATATCATGTCTATTAAAATTGAAGTCTGTATCGATAACTTAGAATCTCTGCATAATGCTATTAATGGTGGCGCAGATCGCATTGAACTCTGCTCTTCACTGGCGTTGGGGGGATTAACACCAAGCTTTGGTTTCATGAAAAAAGCAGCGACTATCTCTTCTATTCCTGTTTATGCAATGATCCGTCCTCGCCAAGGAGATTTTCTGTATGACAACGACGATATCTCGGCCATGATTGAGGATATTCATGCAGCAAAATTAGCCGGCTTACAAGGGGTAGTTTTTGGCGTATTAAAAGCTAATGGCGATATTGATATGCCGCTGTCTGCACGATTAATGAAAATCGCTAATGACAATGATTTAGGTGTAACTTTTCACCGCGCTGTTGACCAATGTTCTAATTATAAAAAAGCCATTGAAAACATTGCAGAGCTCGGTTGTGAGCGCATACTTACCTCTGGTCTGGCAGCGAATGCTTATGATGGTATTGATGTTCTATCTGACATGGTAAAACTAGCAAATGGGCGATTTGAAATATTAGCAGGTGCTGGTGTCACCGCTGAAAATGCGAAAGAGATCATTGAAAAGACGGGTATAACTGAGATCCACTTATCCGGAAAATCAACTCGTCCAAGTAAAATGAAGTTAGTATTAGATGGCGTTAAAATGGGCACTGGAGATTTAGATGATTTTATTGTCCCAGTGACTGACCCTAAAAAAATAGACGCAGTAAGACAACAAATTAGTTAATACGCTTTACTGTCATGACAAAAATGCCAGAGCTCATCACTCTGGCATTTTCACTATAAATAACGATTTATTATTGAAATGGTTATTATTTTGCTAATTGAATAGAATTAACGTCAATCATTGTTTCAGTCCATTCTTTATCAACTTCACCATGAATTACAATTTTAGTTTCAGGTGTTGCTTCAATACCATTCCAATCTTTATGATCGATCTCTATTCTCACTTCACCTGTTTCATCTTTAAATTGGTACTCTTCATTACCTAATGAAGACGTGATGTAACCTGTCAATGTAACTGCTGCATCATCATCTGAATCTAAAGCAGCTCTAACTGTACTCACTGACACTGAACTAGGGCCAGTAAAGCCACCTTTTACCACTTGAGTATTTTGAGCAGCGAAAGCTGTTGAAGATGCGAATACTAATGCGCTTGCTAAGATAATTTTTTTCATTTTATTGTGCCCTAAATTTATAATTAAATACTGATAACGCTATATTAGAAGTAGTAAGCTGAACTCAACATGAACGATGTTGAATTAGCTACGCTATCTGCTTGATAACTTGCTGAAGCCCCTAGCGCTAGGTTTGGGATCACCATGTATTCAATACCTACGCTTGCAATACCACCGAAGACACTTTCTGATTTTGAGCTTCCCGCAACATAATCTTGTGTATATTCGTGATCAGTAAAATCATTTTCATATTCAGTATTTGCTGATGAATCAAATTTATATTGAGTATAAGTTAAACCGAAACCCGTTTTTAACTGTAGCTTTTCATTGATGTTATAGAAATATACTGGTTTTAAAGTAACTTGAGTTGCATCTAAATCAGCATCCCACTCACGTTCTTTTGTATAACCAACTTTATCTGATTTTAACATTTGACTACGGGAATCATCACTCTCAAATGTCTTATAGCCCAACTCTAAGCCAAACTCATTAAAACGATAGCCGACAAAACCACCAAACGCAGAGCTTGAATCATCAGGTGTTAATGTGACGTTATCTTGTGAAAAAGTAGATGAATAATCATGACTCATGTTTGTGACACCATATTCTAAGCCAACGTATGGAGCAGCAACCGTTGCTGTAGAAGTTGCAGCCATTAGCAAAAATAAATACTTTTTCATTATAAATTCAATCCTATAGTCATGGGGTTAAGCTTGGTCTTAATTCGTTATGTAGGTACTATAGAGGGTAGTTCGTGAAGGAAGCGTGAAGAGTTATTAAATAATTCAGATTTTATAAGGAAATAATTTACCATGGCAAAAGATCTATTCGCCACATTAGATTTAAACTTATTGAGAACTTTTTTAATTCTTTCTCAAGAGTTAAATATGCGTAAAGCCTCTGAGCGATTATTTGTTTCTCAGCCAGCAATCAGCCAAGCGTTACAAAAACTTCGTAACCATTTTGATGATGAGTTATTCATTAAAGTCCGTCATGGCCTGAAACCAACTCCTTTTTCTGAAGAGCTAGCCGAAAACATTCAACCCTACCTTGATGGTTTATCTTCTATCTTAAATTCATCTCAAAATTTTGAACCATATAAATTAGAAAAAACACTGACAATAGCCTTAGCACCTCAAGTATTGAGTTGCCTGTCAGGCTCTCTATTTCACCAAATTCGTGAAGAAGCCCCTAATGTTAACTTGCAGCTAGTTAATTGGTCTGAATCGACTTTTGATGATCTTATCAAAGGTAAAATAGATATCGCCGTCAATTACGAATTTAATGCCGTTCAAAAAGAGCTTATTTCGCACAAATTATTGGAAATCAAGGGTTGCGTTATTGTGCGTCAAGATCACCCAATAACCAAAACACTCGCTACCCCTTATGATTTTGAAGGTTATGAAATCGCTTCTTTAATTATTCCTGGTTGGAACAGTAATAAAAGCCTTGCTGCTGATGTTTTAGATGAACTTAATATAGATTATAAAGTGGGTTTTCGTTCTGAATTACCAATGGCATTAATTGATGTTGTCCAACATACGGATATGTACTTCCCATCCACCTCTCTTTTTCCTACTCATCAATATTCATCACTTAGACGTATAGACCTAATTCTTGGTGATATTGTTTTAAATTACCCTATCTATAGCTTTTATCATCAAAGACATAAAAAGAATCCTCTCTACGTTTGGCTCAATAAATTGATTAAAGAACTCCTGCTAAAAAGCGACACTTAACTTATCAATAACGCAAAATAAAACAGGTGTGATAAGACTTACTTATAATCAAAATAATTATAGGTGATTAGAAAGTAACCACCAAACTCAATATTATTCATTCCATCAAACGGAAACAGATTTATCGGTAAGCAAGGATGCTCATTACTGATCTAACTTATGATTAATATTGAGAGTTATAAAATGAAAAAATCTATCTTAGCACTATCCCTAACTGCCATCTTTTCTTCTTCTGTTATGGCTGAAACCATTCAGAACCCAGCAGAGCTTCCAGGAATTGACAACTCTATTCCATCTGTATCAGACCGACCAAGCCCTGATTTTGGAAACACTCCCAATTGGGGATTAGGCCCTACTCAACCACCAATGGTAACAGAGCCTGAATGGCAAGTTCCTTCAACACCAGTTGAACGTCCGCTGCCAGATGCTCCTGTAGATCGACCACAACCGACAGACCCAGATTTTGGTATTTCAGTTCCAACTCAACCACCACTTGATGACAATACACCAAACCGTCCAACTCCTGACTATGGTGATACACCTCACTGGGGAATTGGTCCAGATAAACCTGTCGATCGTCCAGAACCTGTAGACCCTGATTTTGGACAAGCGGTTCCTGAGCAACCACCAATGGATAATACTCCAGAAAGACCACAACCTCAGAAACCAACGCAACCGCCAGTTGATGACAATTCACCAGAACGTCCTCAACCTCAAGTTCCAGTGCAACCGCCAATGGATGACTCTCCTGAATGGGGGATCCCACACGTCACTGATGGTCAACGCATTACTTCATTAGAAAATGAATTCAAAGCCATGGCTGAAGAGAATAATCGTCGCTTCAATGAGCAAGACGAAAAGATTGATGGGGTTAGAGCAGGTTTGCATGCTGTAGCCAATGCTCGTCCATTTGTAACAAGTGGTGAATTTGCTATTGGTGCCGGTGTTGGTTTTTCCGGCTCAAAAGAAGCATTAGCTCTAGGTGGGGCTTACGGTATTAATGAACAATTAAGTGTTTCTGGTACCTTCCACTACGAATCATCAGGTAGTTACTCATCATCCGATGTCGCTGGTGGTGTTGGTGTTCAATACAGCTTCAAATAAATAACTCTCGCCCCGCTAAGGATTGGTAGGGCACTTTTATTTAATGCTTATGCTAAATAAATAATAGAATTCTACTGCAACTCTATTTCTGTCTTTGACAACTCACCATACCGGTAGTATCGCCTCTGTTCTCCCATGCAGAGGCTTTTTTGTGTATTCCTTACAATTCAAATCCATACCCATTAATAAGCTTTAGTTATGATTAAGATAAACACTAGTGATTAGTGATGTATGCAAGGATTTCTTACTATAGCTCCATCAAAACAATTAAAGATAAAACAAAGCACGGATGCTTTTTAAAACTATTATGAGAGAGTATCCATTATGAAAAAATCACACCTAGTTCTTGCTATTGCAACCCTATTTAGCGCAAACACTTTTGCTAATGACTTCCACCTTTCTCCTGAAATTAAAATCGGTCCTTACGGCGGCTTTGGTATTCAAGCTGGTGTTACCGATGCTTTAGGCTTTGATGCGGCATTTATCAGTTATGGACGTACTGTTTATAGCAGTTCTATGTATGACGAAACTATCGATTCATACCGCTTTGGTATTCAACAGATGTTTGGCGCATCAAAAATGCATGGCATGCAGCTTGAGGTCGGTCTTGCAGATTATGATGGTAAGAAAACTAAAAGTGGTGAAACTACAAAAGAAAGTGCATTAGGTTCAAGCATTGGCGCATCTTATGTTTTCCAAGCAACGAACCATTTAGGACTAAGAGCCGGTGTTGATTTAAACTACTTCCCAATGAGCGATACTTATATTCCTTATGAGCTATCAACTAACTTTAATATCGGTATGACGTTCACTTTTTAAGTGAACCAATCACAGTAAGTGATCAGATACAAAAATGGCGCTGTTTATTTAAACAGCGCCATTTTTATTTAATATTGAATTGAATCAAATTACATCGCAAAGTTTACGATTGGGAAACAAGGTAGGAAACCATTTTCCGCACAGTTGATCAGACCAACTTGAACACCTTTGATTTCAGATGTCATGTTGAAGAAACCAACTTGAACGTGTGAATCATTTGAAAGGTTAGCAACACCTACATCAACCATGGTGTAACCTTCAGAGTAGTTCACTGCAGATACGTTAGCACCTTTAACATTATTAGTGATGTTTACAAAACCTAGGTTCGCACCTAAATCATCACCCATATGCCAGTTAAACAGACCAAAAGATGCACCTGTCATGTTGCCATTAACTTTGTTCGCACCGATAAACAGTGGGAAGTTAACACCTGTTAGGTTATCACTCTCAGACATACCAAGCGCAAAATCGACACCAGTTACATCGCCAGTTTTACCATGAAGAGCTGCTAAACGAACGCCTTTTACTTCACTTGCCGCTGGTGCATTAAAACCATTCAGAGATGAAAACATCACTGGTGTACTATCCGCCATAGCGAATGATGAAACCATAGATAACGCCGCGCAAGTACCAACTAAAATCTTCTTCATAATATATTCCTTTATTACTATAATTTATGATTATTAAATGAATCTATTTTTGTATTATCAATCGCATTATGAATGCAATAGCTCATAATATACTCGTTAGTTGCGATAAATACAGCATAGCTCAAATTTTATTTGTTTGATTATTATTTTTAAGTCAAAGGCTTATTTCGAGTGAAGTATCACTCAACTTATTTAATCACATCATCAATATTTTGATCGCCGATATGACGTACATCCTTTCCTTTGACAAAATAGATAATATATTCACAAATATTCTGGCAACGATCGCCGACTCGCTCAATAGCACGAGCCGCCCACATTACCTTCATAACACTTGGGATTGAGCTAGGGTCTTCCATCATGTAGTTCATTAATTGACGAATAACCGCGTCATATTCTGCATCTATTTTATCGTCAAACTTATAAGCTTCGGTGGCCGCTTTTACATCCATACGTGCATACGCATCTAGTACTGAATGCATCATTTTTACTGATTGACGTCCAAGAGATTCAAGAGAAACTAATAAAGAATGATGTTTATTCGAAAAGTTTTCTAGCGATACTTTCGCTATTTGAGAAGCGACATCACCAATACGTTCTAAATCAGTAATCGTTTTAATGATCGCCATGACTAGGCGTAAGTCACTAGCGGTAGGCTGACGCTTTGCAATGATACGGGTGCACGCTTCATCTATTGCCACTTCCATGGCGTTCACTTTATGGTCTTCATGCATAACACGTTTTGCCAAATCGGCATCGTGATTATGTAATGCTTCTAATGCATAGGTAAGCTGCTGCTCAACCATCCCCCCCATGGTTAATACATGAGTGCGAATAGCTTCAAGTTCGGTGTTAAATTGGCCTGAAATATGTCGACCAAGTTGCATGGTATGTCCTTATTTTATCGTTGGCCTATTATAGGAATTATCCATAGCGGCCTGTAATGTAATCTTCAGTTTGCTTATGTATTGGTGATGTAAAAATCGTATTTGCATTACCGTATTCAACCAATTTACCTTGGTTGATAAAAGCGGTGTGATCGCTCACTCGTGCAGCTTGTTGCATATTATGCGTCACAATAACAACGGTATATTTACTTTTTAGCTCATAGATAAGCTCTTCAATCGTCAGAGTAGAAATAGGATCCAAGGCTGACGTTGGTTCATCTAGTAATAATACTTCTGGCTCAATAGCAATTGCTCTAGCGATAACTAAACGCTGTTGCTGACCACCAGATAATCCAAAAGCATTTTCATGCAATCTATGTTTCACTTCGTCCCATAGCGCTGCTGCTTTTAAGGCTTCTTCTACTGCTTCATCTAATACTCGCGCTTCTTTTACGCCCTGTAAACGTAAACCGTAAACAACATTCTCATATATTGACTTAGGAAACGGATTTGGCCGTTGAAACACCATTCCCACACGACGACGTAGTGAAGGTATGTCCGTATTTGGCTGATAAATATCATCACCAAATAATTTAATAGATCCTTGGATTTTGCAATTATCAACAAGATCATTCATACGATTAATACAACGTAGCAACGTAGATTTACCACAACCAGATGGTCCAATAAACGCCGTTACTTGTCCTTTAGGGATACGCATCTCTATATTGGATAATGCGAATGTTTTATCGTATTTTAAACAAAGATTATTAATCTCTATTGCGGTATTTTCATCCGATAAATTATTTACGTCTATTGGCGATAGAAAAGAGAGATCCGGTGATAATGAATACATATAGTTATAACTCCAATGTTCGATATTTCTCTCGTAAATTATTACGAATTGCGATGGCCGTTAAATTTAATCCAATGATAACGGTTACTAATAAAAAGGCCGTTGCATACACAATAGGTCTGGCAGCTTCAACATTAGGGCTTTGAAATCCAACATCATAAATATGATAACCAAGGTGCATAAATTTTCTATCTAAATGCAAATAAGGAGCAACAGCATCCACCGGTAAAGAAGGCGCTAATTTTACCACCCCAACTAACATGAGAGGAGCAACCTCACCTGCGGCTCTTGCCACCGCTAAAATTAACCCCGTCATAATCGCAGGGCTTGCCATAGGCAAAACAATCTTCCATAAGGTTTCAAACTGAGTTGCACCTAATGCTAACGAGCCATGACGTACTGAATTAGGAATACGACTTAACCCCTCTTCGGTTGCAACAATCACAACAGGAAGAGTTAAAATAGCGAGAGTTAACGCTGACCATAACAACCCTGGTGTTCCAAACGTTGGTGTTGGTAATTCATTTGAATAAAAAAGTTGATCAAGCGTTCCGCCCACCACATAAACAAAGAAGCCTAAACCAAAAACACCATAGACAATGGATGGTACACCCGCGAGATTTATCACCGCAATTCGAACTAACCTTGTTAACATATTAGGCTTTGCATATTCATGTAGATAAATCGCAGCAATGACACCTAATGGCATCACAATAACAGACATCAAAAGTACTAATAAAATCGTTCCGAAAATAGCTGGAAAAACACCGCCTTCAGAGTTTGCTTCTCGTGGGTTATCAGAAATAAAGCCATACAATTCTTCAAACCAATGTTGTGTTTTCTCTTGTAATGACATCGCATTGGGAAACCATATATCAACGACATTATCACTGCTTAATTTATAAATCTCACCCTGACTATCTTTTAAAATTAAATAGCTATAGTTCAACTGGCTCGAAATCTCCTTAACTTGTTCATTAAGGCTTTCTTCTTGTTTTTTAAACTCACCATCAGTCAGTTCTGAGTTTAGTAATGCATCAAGCTGACGATACAGTTTATATTGTTCTTGCTCTAATAAATCAATCTTAGCTTTTTCACTTCGAACCCATGATTCAACTTGCTGTCGATTAAGTTCAAGACCATTAGAGGTTTCAATAATCGTTCCAAAATATTTACCATGTTGAAGTCTATCCACCACCACAAGAGCTTTGGGCTTGCTTACTGATTTAATTTTGTTTTTATCTATATTAATAAAATCAAAACCATTAATGTCTCGATTCCCAACCTTAATCACTAACCGTTCTAATTTTTCAGTATTAGTATCATGCAACTTTTCAACATCATACAACTGTCCAATAATCACTTTTCCGTCTGTCGTGTGCCACTCTTGTAACGCCGTTGGCCAAAAATAAGATAATCCTTTCCAGCCAATCAATAATAGAATACCAAGAACCGCAATCATGCTAATACTCACAGAACCAGCTGTGAGCCATATCCAAGGTGAACCTGATTTAATCCAATGTTTCATTTATCTACCTTCATTAAGATCAAACCTACAAACTACGATACTTTTCACGTAACCCTTGCCGTATCCACTCGGCCAATGAGTTCACAAAAAAAGTAAATACGAACAGTAAGAATGCCGCTAGGAAAAGCATCCTAAAGTGAGAGCTGCCCATTTCTGATTCTGGCATTTCAATGGCAATATTTGCCGCAAGGGTTCTCATTCCCTCTAAAATATTGCCATCCATAATTGGGGTATTTCCGGTTGCCATCAATACAATCATGGTTTCACCAACCGCACGACCTAAGCCCATCATTACCGCTGAAAAAATACCAGGGCTTGCCGTCAGCAACACAACTTTGGTTAAGGTTTGCCATTGCGTTGCTCCTAATGCTAATGAGCCTTCAGATAAATGCTTTGGCACTGAAAAAATGGCGTCTTCAGCGATGGTGTAAATTGTCGGAATAATCGCCGCGCCCATGGCAATACCCACCACTAAAGCATTACGTTGATCGTAACCAACGCCTTTGTCACCAAGATAGCTGCGTAAATCGCCATGAAACAACCAACTTTCAATAATGTACCCGTATTGAAAAGTAAGGTAGCCAATCCCAATCAAAGCAGGGATCAGTAATATTGCGTGTTGCCCGCGCGGTAATTTTCGCATGATATGTGCAGGTAATATGTGCCAGATAAACGCAATAATAATCATACTTAGTGGAAAGAGTACAAATAGGCTAAATACGGCGACTAAATTATTTTCAACAATAGGAGCTAACCAAATACCCGCTAACAAACCAATAATCACCGTGGGTAACGCCTCCATTATTTCAATGGTTGGTTTTACATATCGACGAACATTGGAAGACATAAAGTAAGCGGTATAAATCGCACTGCCGATTGCAATTGGCCCCGCAAATATAAGCGCATAAAAAGCTGCCTTTAAGGTACCAAACGCCAAGGGTATTAGGCTAAATTTGGATTCAAAGTCATCATTGGCTGCAGTTGATTGCCAAATATATGCAGGATCAGGATACCCTTCATACCATATTTTACCAAAGACAGACTGCACACTCACTTCAGGGTGAGGATTGGTGACCTCAAAACATTGCCAACCTTTTTTCGTTAGCACGATAAGCTTTTCAGCATTTGGTGGTTGAGTTACTGCCAATACCTCTTCATCAAACAGATGCTGACTATAAAGCGCTTTCTCTGTTGTTGTGTGAACTAAAGATAAGTCACCTTTAGCATCAACAATCGCCACGCCTTTACGATACACCTCTGGTGCCACTTGTTTAATCTGGCCATCAACATTAAATGTACGGATTAAAGTTAAACTACGTTTCTCATTTTTAATCGTATCAAACCACTGCGATAAACTGCCATTCTCACTCTGTACTAATACCGAATGTGCACCAGATAATAACGTCAATTTTTGAGCTGATTCTTTTAATTCAATGCGTTCTCGTAAGTTGGCTTTATGATCTTTTAATGTCCAAACTTGCAGTTCATGTTGATACAAGAAATACAGAAAATCATTATTTGGCGTAATAACCATCGATAACAATTTTTTTGTCTTATCTAACGAAACCGTTTCAAATTCAATCGGGATCGCTTTCCAAACTGATTCACCAGTCATTTGGTTAATTACACTATCAAGTTCAACACCGAGTATTCTCTCATCTTGTGTTTGCGTTAAAACAACCCCTTCGACAGGAGTAAGACTTAGAGCAACTTGAGTTAAGGCTTGTTGTTTTTCATCAATTTGAATAAGAGGAAATGGCGTAAAGCTTTCAACATAAGGGATAAGTTGACGCTTTCCTTGTGAATAGTTGGTTTGAAAGCCTATTTGAGCAAATTGAACTTGCCCTTTTGAATCACCAAAAGCAAACCAATCTTGGCTTTCAATGGTTGCAGCAAATGCAGTTGGGTTATCTATTATTTGAGTTTCACTGACTTGTTTCTTGCTTTGTAAATCAATGAACTGAACCTGACCTTTATCATCAATACGATAAGCCATCTTTCCTTGTTCATCAGATCCTATTGCCAATGTGACATTCTTATATGATGTAAGATATTGAGATAAAGGCTCAACCGTTACTGAGGTGAAAATAGGAGCAATGACCGCTAATAAATAGAAGCAGATAAGCATAAGAGCCGCAATGATCCCTACGCCGCTGGATTTCACCCAAATACGCATAATCAGATCTACAACATAGCGTTGTCTGTCTCGAAGTCTCTGATTAGGTTTGGCGTATGCCATGATGGGGTAACCTCTGCTCTTAAATTAATAGTAATTGGTTTTCTTTGTATTTTACTGCGTAAACAAGAGTTTAATATAACTCTAATTTAGATAATTCTTGTAAAACAAATCGTTCAGACAGGGCAATATAACCATCTTGTTCTACTCTCTTTTGACCATTCGATGAAAGCATATAACGAATAAATTCAGCTTCAAGCGGTTTCAGTTTAGCCGTCGGGGGCTTGTTAAGGTAGATATATAAGAATCGTGCTAATGGGTATTTCCCTGACGTTATATTACTTGTCGAGGGCTCAATATAATCTGTCCCTTCTACACTGATTGGCAATAATTTCACTCCAGACATTTGATAACCAACACCAGAATAACCAATGCCATTTAATGATGCTGAAACACCTTGAACTACAGAGGCTGAGCCCGGCTGTTCATTGACATTAACTTTAAAGTCACCATCACATAATGCATGCTGTTTAAAGTAGCCATATGTACCAGAGACTGAATTACGGCCAAACAGTTGAATGCGATGCGTTGCCCAACGGCTATTTATTCCTAAATCTTGCCAATTGTTTACCGGCTTTAATGCACCACAACGCAACGTAGCGGAAAAGATAGAATCAATCTGAGTAAAGTTAAGCCCTTTAATTGGGTTATCCTGATGAACAAAAATTCCGAGAGCATCAATAGCGACTCGGAGTTCAGTTGGTGGATAACCAAATTGTCGTTCAAAAGCGGCTTTTTCACTTTGCCGCATCCGTCGGCTCATTGGGCCAAATTGAGCAGTGCTTTCTATTAGTGCAGGAGGTGCAGTAGAAGAGCCTGATGCTTGGATTTGAATATTTACATTTGGATAAATACGTTGAAAATCTTCAGCCCATAAGGTCATCATGTTCGCTAACGTATCAGAGCCAATCGACGATAAATTACCCGAGATCCCAGCAACGCGCTCATAAGGTTCTAACTTTCCATCATAAGAAAAGGCATTTTGTATAAACCCCAGCCAAAGCAATCCCACAGAGATTAAACCCCGGATCCATCTTTGCTGCTTGCTATACATAACCTTCATGATGTCCTTATTTTAATATTAGTTTTTTTGGCAGAACAAATGAGAAAGTACTTCCTTTACCCAATTGGCTTTGTATTTCTAATTGTGAATCGTGGTGACTAAGTGCATGCTTTACTATCGCGAGTCCTAAACCACTGCCGCCAGTATCTCTTGAACGCGCCTTATCTACCCGATAAAAACGCTCTGTTAAACGAGGAATATGTTGAGGTTCAATTCCTTGTCCACTATCTGTTACTGTTAATACAGCCCCAGATCGTGCCTTTTTCCATTCAACAATAATCTCTGCGCCATCCGTAGTATGCTTAACTGCGTTATAGACTAGATTTGAAATTGCACTACGTAATTGGTCTTCATCGCCTAACACTTTAAGATCATGATCTATATTAAAGGTTACTTTGTGGTTTCTATTTCCACTTAATGCGATCGCTTCTTTTTCTAAAATATCTAACATGGATGGTACATCAACACGATCTTCTAGCATTGATGTTGCTGCGGCTTCTATTTTTGATAATGTAAGTAATTGCTCAACTAAGCCTTCCATTCGAGATAACTGCTCAGTCATCACACCATGTGCTCTATTCCACATTGGTCCAACAAGCATCTCAGGATCTTCTGACATTTCTAAATAACCACGAAGTACCGTCATTGGCGTTCGTAATTCATGAGAAACATTAGCAAAGAAATTACGACGCATACCTTCTAGTTGTTTAATTTGCGTAACGTCACGTACCACCATCAAATATTCACCATCACTATACGGCACAATACGTATCTCAAGTGTCTTATCTGTGTTAATCGGTGATGGCATATCTAATGGAATATCAAAGTGTTGAGTCATTAAATATTGCACAAAATCAGGCGTTCGGATCAAATTAGTAATAGGTTGTCCTGAATCACTAGGCCAGCGAAAGCCAAGTAATGATTGGGCCAAGGTATTACACCAAACAATGTTGCCTTCATGACGAAAAACCACCACAGCATCAGGCAGAGCTTCAGCCCCTTGTCTAAAACGACGAATTAACGTGGATAGTTCTTTACGACGCTTTTTATGCCTTTTTTGCAGACGGTAAGTTTCATCAAAAATCGGTTCCCAGCTACCAGAAGCAGAGGGTGGCGTCGCTTTACGCCCTTCATGTAACCAGCGAGACATTTTAATTTGGTTATGCAAATGCCAAATCAATAATATAAACGAGGCAAGAAACAACAATGGCCATAACGCATCAAATAAATACCCAACGATAACCCAAGGTACGTAGAAAAAAGCCAATTCTCCAACGAGCTTTTTCCATGACAAACGTTCAACCATGTATCTTACCCTTAATTTTTATTTAGTTATCAATTACGACGCTTGAATCGAGAAACGGTAGCCTGCTCCACGAACCGTTTGAACTAAACGATCATGGCCTTCTGTCTCTAACGCTTTACGTAAACGACGAATATGAACATCCACCGTACGATCTTCTACATAGACATTCGTACCCCAAACATTATTCAATAACTGTTCGCGGCTATACACTCTCTCTTGATGTGTCATAAAAAAGTGCAGCATCTTAAATTCAGTAGGACCCATATCAAGTGGCTTATCGTTCGCCGTCACTCGATGTGAAACAGGATCAAGTTTTAATCCTTGAACATCAATTAATTCTTCTACTGATGTCGGAGATACACGACGAATTACCGCTTTTAAACGTGCCATTAATTCTTTTGGTGAGAACGGTTTAGTAATGTAATCGTCAGCTCCAACTTCTAGCCCACGTACTTTATCTTCTTCTTCACCGCGAGCCGTTAGCATTACTACTGGAATTTTTTTAGTAAACTCATCACGTTTAAGGTGTTTAATCAAATTGATGCCTGAGCCACCTGGCAACATCCAATCCAACAAAATTAAATCTGGGTAAGGTTCGCAGAGTAACTCAAGAGCTGTATCATAATCTTCAGCTTCAATCGGTTCATAGCCTTTTTGCTCTAGTACAAAGCACAGCATTTCACGGATTGGGGCTTCATCTTCTACAACAAGGATCCTTCTAGACATTCTCTTCTACCTAAATTAACCAACAAAATTTATGACGCTATTATTAAAGTTAATTATGACACTTTTGTGACCATTGAAAAGAAAACTTCATATTCTTCTTATTGATATTTCTACCTGAGTGTCATTTATCCAAGATCCTGAAATCTATACAAGCAATATTCAATAAAATCTCCTATCATAAGCGCACTTAAAAAAGATAGGAATTCAGCAGCATGATGTGGTTTAAAAATTGTTTAATTTACCGTTTTACCAAAGAGATTGATCTCAATCCTGAGCAACTTGAAAAACAACTGAACGATTTTCGTTTCACACCTTGTGGCAGCCAAGATATGCAAAAATTTGGCTGGGTAACTGCAATGGGCCGTCATGGTGACATGCTGACTCACGTAGCAAGCAAAAATATTCTTATCTGTGCCAAGAAAGAAGAAAAAATGTTGCCAGCGTCAGTGATTAAAGAATCAATGAACGCAAAAATTGATGCCATGGAACTTGAGCAAGGTCGCCCTCTTAAGAAAAAAGAGAAAGACTCTATCAAAGATGACATCGTGATTGATCTTCTTCCACGAGCATTCAGCAAGCATCAACAAACCTACGCACTAATTCTTCCAGAAGCAGGCTTTATTATTGTTGATGCGGGCAGTTACAAAAAAGCGGAAGACGTATTAGCGCTGCTTCGTAAATCTATCGGCAGCTTGCCTGTAGTTCCTCTAACTTCAACGCAACCTATTGAAAACGCATTAACAGAATGGGTTAAAACAGGCACGACTCCTCAAGGTTTTGATATGGGTGAAGAAGCGGAACTAAAAGCAATTTTAGAAGATGGCGGCGTGATCCGTTGTAAGCAGCAAGAATTAGTGTGTGATGAAATCCATGCTCATATTGATGCAAACAAAGTGGTCACTAAGTTAGCTCTAACTTGGCAAGACCGTTTAGAGTTTATCCTTGCGGATGACCTATCGCTAAAACGCCTAAAATTCAGCGACGAAATTAAAGACCAAAACGAAGATATTGGTTTTGAAGATAAAGCAGCACGTTTTGATGCTGATTTTTCTCTAATGAGCTCTGAGCTTGATGCACTGCTTCCTGATCTATTCAAAGCACTTGGTGGCATTGAAGAGAAAGAATAAGACGATACGCTTCGCGTCTAGATACTATAAAAGCAATATACTTACCTGCTCTTATAGTTTCTAGTTAGCGTAGCGTATAGCTCCTAGGCCAATACCCCTATAAAATACAAGTTCAATCTTGCTAATCCCTAGCACTTCCCTCACTTTCCATGTAAAATCCGGCCTCCTTCATATCCACGTGATATGACCTGACCTGAGATCAGAATACAACATTGGGAAGCAATCATGTTTAAGCCAGAACTACTTTCGCCTGCGGGCAGCCTTAAAAATATGCGTTATGCGTTTGCCTACGGTGCAGATGCAGTTTATGCAGGCCAGCCACGTTACAGCCTTCGTGTTCGTAACAACGAATTCAACCATGAAAACCTAGAAATCGGCATTAACGAAGCGCACGCGCAAGGTAAAAAACTGTATGTGGTATGTAATATCCAACCACATAACTCAAAGTTAAAAACCTTTATTCGTGATTTAGAGCCAATCGTTGCTATGGGCCCTGACGCATTAATCATGTCAGATCCTGGTTTAATCATGATGGTTCGTGAAGCTTTCCCAGAAGTAGTTATTCACCTGTCAGTTCAAGCTAACGCCGTTAACTGGGCGACAGTTAAATTCTGGTCTACTCAAGGTGTTGAGCGTGTGATCTTATCTCGTGAATTATCACTAGAAGAAATTGAAGAGATCCGTGAACACTGTCCTGATACAGAACTAGAAATTTTTGTACACGGTGCATTATGCATGGCGTACTCTGGTCGCTGCTTGCTTTCTGGTTACATGAACAAGCGTGATCCAAACCAAGGTACATGTACTAATGCATGTCGTTGGGAATACAAAGCTGAAGAAGCAAAAGAAGACGAAAACGGTCAAATCGTTGAAGCTAATCCAACGGGTGTTGAGATCCAAGATGTGGAAGTTCAAAACGAGCGCCCAGACAACACACTAGGTTTAGGCAAACCAACGGATGAAGTGGTTCTTCTTTCTGAAGCACACCGCCCTGAAGAGAAAATGGCAGCATTTGAAGACGAGCATGGTACTTACATCATGAACTCTAAAGATCTTCGTGCTATCCAACACGTAGAGCGCCTAACGAAAATGGGCGTTCACTCTCTTAAAATCGAAGGTCGTACTAAGTCTTTCTACTACTGTGCTCGTACTGCTCAAGTTTATCGTAAAGCGATTGATGATGCTGTTGCTGGTAAACCATTTGATGAAAGCCTAATGGGGACGCTAGAGAGCCTAGCTCACCGTGGTTACACTGAAGGTTTCCTACGTCGTCATACACATGATACGTACCAAAACTACGATTACGGCTACTCTATCTCTGACTCTCAACAGTTTGTTGGTGAATTCACAGGTAAACGTCGTGGTGATTTAGCGGAAGTTGATGTTAAAAACAAATTCCTTGTGGGTGATTCAGTTGAGATCATGACACCACAAGGCAACTTAACACTGACGCTAGAAGTGATGGAAAACCGTAAGAGTGAAGCAGTAGATGCAGCAAAAGGCAACGGCCACTTTGTATTCATCCCTGTTCCTGCAAACGTTGATTTAGAATATGGACTTCTAATGCGTAACTTACATACGGGTGAAGATACTCGTAACCCACATGGCAGTAAGTAATGGCGTTATTGATCAATAAAAAATGCATCAACTGTGATATGTGTGATCCTGAGTGTCCAAACGAAGCGATCACCATGGGCGACAAGATCTACGAAATTAATCCAGATCTCTGTACTGAATGTAAAGGCCATTACGATGTTCCTACTTGTCAGTCGGTTTGCCCAATCAACAATTGTGTCATTTCGGATCCAAACAACGTAGAAACAGAAGAAGAGTTATTAGAAAAATTCGTTAAGCTTCAAGGCCTAGCGTAATAATCTCTAATCACCTGATCTGATTCAAATAAAAACGCCCAGTGATATCACTATCTCTGGGCGTTTTTGTATCTGATTTACAAAGTAAGTAGCTAACAATGCAAAGATACTTGCTTATTTTGTCACAAGACCATAGGGCTTACTTTTAAATACCTTTGGTTCATTTTGAATCGTTGGTGCGGCATGCGGTGTTTGCCAATCAAGTAACATAATCGCTAATACATTACGGTGCTCACCCTCAGTTAAATCAGTACTGTTTGATGTTGATGGCACCATATTCTTCTCACGGTTAATCGCATCTTGAATATGTTTTTGCGTTTTATATACCACGGAATCGTTTTCTAATCCTGCCAGTAAGAAGGTAATTCCTACTTCTGAAATAATGTCTTCTTTGGCTCTTTCTAAAATAGTATCAATGTTATTACGCAGGTAATCGTATATCCATTGATGATCAGACTCTTTTAATGGGTATTGATAATATTGAGAATCAGCCAATAAAATATGCGTTAATCCGTAGATCTTATTGCCATATTGCTGCTTAGTAAGCTCTGCATCTTTTTCATCTGGGTAGGCTAATTTAAACGCTTCTACAAAGTCATCAACCACATCTTGCTCACCCAATTGACGTAACCAATAAACTTGATTAGCTAGTTGAGCTGCCCATGCTTTAATCATCGCCTCATCTGTCGCGTATTTTTTAAAATCATAACGACGGATAATTTCTCGCAGCTGTTTGTCATTACGATGCTTTAAACCGTATTCATTTGCACGAGCCATTGAGCCAAGTAAATCAACACCAAGATAGAGATACTCCGGCATAGTTTTAGTGGCTTGATAACGTAAAATACTACGGGTATCAGTATCATCTACGTAGGTGCTTAGCCGTTTATTGGAATACGCTTCAATCTGTTTTGGTGTATAAACTTCAGAAGAGAATTGATTAAGTCGACTTGCCACTCGTGCCATATCAGACCAAACGGCTGCTGAGTATTTAGGATCCATAGTTTGGCGATACATACGTAATCCGTAATGACCCGCTTTAAATGCCGACAGTGTATAGAGCTGGGTTTCATAGGTATGACGAATTGAGGCGGCATCTTGCTTAAAGCTCGGGACCGTTCTCCCACCCTCCATTATTTCGGCATTGGCAGTAGTTGAACTAAGCAGTAAAACAATAAATAGCGATAACGTCCGTTTAAATAACCCCATACTCACTCTCTTCTACATTAAGAAACTAAAAACACAATTGGTTACATAATAAACGAGAAGAATAGGAAATGGTCAGCAATATGTAAATAAACGGCATCTGATCATTTGTTGGCGGCATAAAAAAAGCCTAATGATATAAAATGAATATCATTAGGCTTAAATTTATTGGTTGATGGATTAACTTATTTAGTTAAATCATCAAAGAAGTTCTTAACGCCAGATAAGAAACCTTCTGATTTAGGGTTGTGCTTCATCGCATCTTTCCCATCAAATGATTCTTGGAATTCTTTAAGCAACTCTCTTTGGCGTTTGGTTAATTTAACTGGAGTTTCAACAATCAGTTTAACGATTAAGTCGCCAGTGCTGTGTGTACGAACGCCTTTAACACCTTTGCCACGCATACGGAACATACGGCCCGTTTGAGTTTCTAGAGGCACTTTCAAGCTTACACGACCATCAAGAGTAGGAACTTCAACTTCACCGCCTAGTGCAGCCATAGTAAAGCTTACAGGCACTTCACAGTATAGGTTGTTACCGTCACGCTCAAAAATATTATGCTCTTTTACATGTACTTGTACGTATAGATCGCCTGCCGGAGCGCCGTGCTCTCCCGCTTCACCTTCATTAGATAAACGAATGCGATCACCAGTATCAACACCTGCTGGGATCTTAACATTAAGCGTTTTAGTCTTTTGAACTCGACCTTCACCATGACAAGAGTTACATGGGTCTTTAATGATCTTACCTTTACCATGACAAGTAGGACAAGCCTGCTGTACAGCAAAGAAACCTTGACGCATTTGAACTTGGCCATGACCGTGACAAGTGCTACAAGTTGATGAAGAGGTACCTTTCTTAGCACCAGTACCTTCACATGGATCACAAGAGACTAATGTTGGTACTTCAATCTCTTTATCACAACCACGAACCGCTTCTTCTAGCGTAAGTTCCATGTTGTAACGTAAATCTGAGCCGCGTTGTGCACGTTGTTGACCACCGCCACGACGGCCGCCACCAAAGATGTCACCAAACACATCACCAAAGATATCGCCAAAGTCACCTTGACCGCCGCCAAAGCCGCCGCCACCGCCCATACCACCTTGTTCAAAGGCTGCATGACCGTATTGATCGTAAGCTGAACGCTTTTGAGCATCCGTTAAGATCTCATACGCAACTTTTACTTCTTTAAACTTTTCTGGCGCTGTTTCATCGCCCTGATTACGATCAGGGTGGAATTTCATCGCTAGACGCTTATAGGCTTTCTTAATATCACGCTCTGAAGCATCACGGCTTACGCCCAATACTTCATAGAAATCACGTTTAGACATGCTTTGGTCACCAATTCTTTTGATACTGCCGGCAGTGACACCATCAGTATGAGTTCAATCTAGATAATCAGGTTCAACGTTCGAGAATGATTATCTAGATTGACCTTAATAATATATCAACCTAAACAAGTACCGACTCATTCTTGCTTGTGAAAATTAATTATAACTTCGTTATAAATTATGTGATTAGAATACTAATTAACACAATTTATGCCTTGTTCTAATCAATTTTTCCTACGCAATATCTGAATAGTTACTTATTCAGGTTGATATTACAAACTTGCGGGCGGTAGAGAAAACTCCAACGCCCGCAATATATTTTTTCATTCGAAGCATTCAAGATATAGGGCTTTTGCTCTTTTCTTAAATGACTAAGGCAATGATTTCTTTAAGCTAGAAGTGTTAAGTTCAAGGCAAAAGCACGGAGTTTACGTTAGTAAATGAGTACTTTTAACGCAGGAATTAACCCTTCTAGCGACAAGAAATTACTTGTCTTTTACTTCTTCGAACTCAGCGTCAACAACATCATCTTCTTGCTTAGGTTGCTCACCCGCTTCAGCACCTTGTTGTGCTTGAGCTTTCTGTTGAGCGATTTCCATTAGCTTTTGTGCTGCTTGCATTAGCTCTTGAGTTTTCGCATCGATTGCTTCTTTATCATCGCCTGACTTAACGTCTTCTAGAGCTTTGATTGCTGCTTCGATTTTTTCTTTCTCGTCAGCTGGAAGTGCATCGCCTGCTTCTTCGATTTGTTTTTTCGTACCGTGGATCATTTGATCCGCTTGGTTACGTGCTGTTACTAGCTCTTCGAACTTTTTGTCCGCGTCTTTGTTAGCTTCAGCTTCTTGTACCATTGCTTCGATTTCTTCGTCTGTTAGACCACCAGAAGCTTGGATTGTGATCTTCTGCTCTTTACCAGTCGATTTATCTTTTGCAGATACGTTTAGGATACCATCAGCATCTAGGTCGAATGTTACTTCGATTTGTGGCATACCACGTGGTGCTGCTTGGATACCTTCTAGGTTAAATTGACCTAGAGATTTGTTGTATGTCGCTTGCTTACGCTCACCTTGAAGTACGTGGATTGTTACCGCACTTTGGTTATCTTCAGCAGTTGAGAACGTTTGGTCCGCTTTAGTTGGGATCGTTGTGTTCTTCTCGATTAGCTTAGTCATTACGCCACCCATCGTTTCGATACCGAAAGAGAGAGGAGTAACATCTAGAAGAAGGACATCTTTAACGTCACCCGCTAGTACGCCACCTTGAACGGCAGCACCCATTGCTACTGCTTCATCAGGGTTTACGTCACGGCGAGCTTCTTTACCAAAGAAATCAGCAACTTTAGCCTGAACCATAGGCATACGTGTTTGACCACCAACTAGGATAACATCAGTGATGGCATCAATAGTTAGATCAGCATCTGCCAGAGCCACTTTTAGCGGTTCAAGCGTACGAATGACTAAGTCTTCAACTAGAGATTCTAGTTTTGCACGAGTCACTTTAACGTTCATGTGCTTAGGACCAGTCGCATCAGCAGTAACGTAAGGAAGGTTTACGTCAGTTTGTTGAGCTGAAGACAGTTCAATCTTCGCTTTTTCAGCTGCTTCTTTAACACGTTGCATAGCCAGTGGATCATTTTTTAAATCAATACCTTGTTCTTTTTTGAACTCGTCAACTAAGAAATTGATCATACGGTTATCGAAATCTTCACCACCTAGGTGAGTGTCGCCGTTTGTTGCAAGCACTTCGAACGTTTGCTCGCCATCAACGTTATCGATTTCAATGATAGAGATATCGAAGGTACCACCACCAAGATCGTATACTGCGATAGTGCGCTCGTCGCCTTTTTTATCTAAACCGTAAGCCAGTGCTGCTGCTGTTGGTTCGTTGATAATACGTTTAACATCAAGACCTGCGATACGACCTGCATCTTTCGTTGCTTGACGTTGAGCATCATTAAAGTAAGCAGGAACCGTAATTACTGCACCAGTTACTTCTTCGCCTAGGAAATCTTCTGCTGTTTTCTTCATTTTCTTAAGAATTTCAGCAGACACTTGAGGAGCAGCCATTTTTTGGCCTTGCGCTTCAACCCAAGCATCACCGTTGTCAGCTTTAACGATTTTGTACGGCATGATTTCGATATCACGTTGAACTTCTTCGTCTTCAAAACGACGACCGATCAGGCGCTTAATTGCAAACAATGTATTTTGTGGATTAGTAATCGCTTGACGTTTAGCTGGCTGACCAACAAGTGTTTCGCCATCTGTGTAAGCAATTACCGATGCAGTTGTACGTTCGCCTTCCGCATTTTCTAAGATACGTGGTGTGTCGCCATCTAAAACAGCAACACAAGAATTCGTTGTACCTAGGTCGATACCAATGATTTTACCCATAATAATTTTTCCTTTGAATTCGCATTAGTTATTTTAATGCAAATAATTTAAATTTGATGTTGTTTAATAAGCGTAAACCTAATGTTTACTTACGGGTCTACGCTATTCTCAATGAAATATGATGATTTATATTCACGTTAATCAATAGGTGAGGGCTGTATTTTTATACTAAATACAATGTCTTGTTATCACCGATGAGTAACGACAATATGTGTTATTGATTGATTAAAATCTTACGTGCTTGCACGGCTTCTGGTACTTCTCGAACAAGATCAATATGAAGCAATCCATTTTCCATGCTTGCTGCAGATACGGTTACATAATCAGCAAGTTGAAATTTTCGTTCAAAGTTGCGCTCTGCAATGCCTTGATAGACGTAAGTTGGTTTTATTTCAGATGAAGTAATGTCACCTGACACAATCAGCATATGTTCGTCTTGAGAAATTGTTAACGAATCTTCAGAGAAACCAGCAACAGCCATGGTTATACGGTAGTTGTTCTCGTCTTTCTGTTCGATGTTATATGGTGGGTAACCATTTTGAGATGGTTTGTTAGCGCTGTTTTCTACAAGATTAAACAGGCGATCAAAACCAATGGCATGACGGTATAGGGGAGAGAAATCGATATTACGCATAATACTATCCTTTAAAATAAGCAATAGTTCTCGACGCACTAAGCGAGGAGAAAGAACACATATTCAGAGCCAACATAGACTCATTAATGACATATGGTTCAGGATTAAATGTTAGAAACAACGCTACTATTCTTAAATAAGTAATCAGTAGAGCCGCTTCATTTTGATAACGTTCTGTTCCCTATAATAAGGCGAACCAGTTATCAATGAACTCCAAATGGCAATTCATGTAATCAATATATGCTTCCGAAACTTTGGTGTCAATACTTTGATTAGAAAATTTAATGATTATTTTTGGTTTGTATTTTTAATGCAGATATTCGCTTTCAATGATGATTGATCTTTTAGGTGTTATAATCGAGAGATACTTTATTCTCTTCCATTAGTTGGAATGATATGTTCGATCAAATCAAAGCATTCATAAACCCAAGTAAAAACCCAGACTTAACTCAAGCTCACGAGTTTCAGCGCAAGCATTTACCTACCTTATGGCTACTCGGTAAAACAGGTGCGGGTAAATCTTCATTCATTCAAGCCTTAACTGGATTATCATCGGTTGAAGTGGGTAATGGCTTTGCTCCTTGCACCATGACCGCCGAGGCGTATGAGTTTCCGAAAGATAAGCCAATTATGCGCTTTTTAGATACCAGAGGGTTAGGTGAGGCAGATTACGATCCAAAAGACGATCTTGAAGAAATTGGTCAATCAGGTCATGCCCTCGTTGTTGTAATGAAGGCCGATGAACCAGAACAATCTTCAGTCATAGCGGCACTAAAACAGATCAAGAAGAAAAAGAAAATTAAGCATTTATTGCTGATTCATACCGCGGTACTTCTTAGTGAAAAGGCAAATCGTGATCGTCAAACGACCTTTAATGAACAGCAGGTTAAAGAGGTATGGGGTAAAAATGTTGAGGCAATCTCGGTTGATTTCGAAACCAGCGACGGTTCAATATATAACTATGATGCGCTGATCGAGAAACTCACCAAGCTATTACCGGTCATTGGGATGATGGTCGAGAATAAAGATCACGCCACTGTTGAAGAAGCAAACTTTGATAAAGTTGAGAAGGAAGTACTTTGGTATTCCGGCAGTGCGTCAGCAAGTGATTTAATTCCTGGGGTAGGATTGGTTTCTGTTCCAGCCATTCAAGCCAAAATGTTACACAGCTTAGCCAATCAGTACGGCGTTGAGTGGAACAAGAAAACCTTTAGTGAGTTGATAGGTACGCTTGGCAGTAGTTTTGCTTTGCAATATGGAGTAAAACTAGGCGCAAGGCAATTGGTTAAATTTATCCCCGTTTATGGTCAAACCGTGGGTGCGGTTGCCGCTGCTGCAATGAGTTTTGGAACCACTTACGGATTAGGCAGAGCCGCTTGTTTCTACTTTTACCATAAGAGTAAAGGCGAAGAAGTATCAACTCTGGACATGCAAGATCTCTATAAAGACTCTTTGAAAAAAGGTAAGGAAGTGTCAGGTTATGCACAAGATTAAACGCCTATATCGTTTATTGTCGGATCTCTCTGGTGGACGCTGGGGGATCGTCATTATCTCCTCAGTGCTTCCTGTCATCATTATGATGGGTTTCGCTCTGTTTCTTGCAATTAAGTATGGCTACCTATTAGAGCTGTCTATTACCATTGCTGTCAGTACGTTAGCGGTTAGTATTCCTTTATTTATTCTAAGCCGCACCGCAGATAAACCAGTTAAAGCCGTAACAGAAGAAACCAAAATTGAGATTAAAGAGGGTCTGGTTAAAGCCTCTGAAGAGTGGTCTCATAATGAAGTCGCCATATGGAAGCAATCACAGCACTATTCGAGAGAGTTACTCAAAGATAATGTCGAGTGGAGAAACCTTGATGAAATAGGGTTAGATGTTCTTGAATTTGTGGCAACGGAGTTTGATAAAAAAGCGTTAGATTTCTCAATTCCTGAAGGTTTAAAACTGTTTGAAGAGATCAGTCAGCGATACAAAGTTGTGGTGCAAAAACACATTCCTGGTATTGAGTATTTAAAGCTCTCGTACATTAAAGCTGGATATGACGCTTATGATAAATATGGCGATGTGGGTCAAAAGATAGTAAAAGCCGCGATCTGGGCGAATCATGCAAAAAATCTTTATTATAATCCGTTAAAAGTCGTATCTGATCTCAGTCGAGAGCAAGCTACCTCATCAATGACCAGAGGGGTTGTGTCTGATATGCAGCAAACAGCCAAAGAAGCGTTATTAGATGAAGTCGCTGCGGTTGCCATTGATTTATACAGTGGTCGATTTAGTTTGGAAGAGGGCGATTTACAAGCATCGACGATTTCAAAGCAAGATGAAAAGAGAGTAGCGACAGAGCTAGAGCCGATCCGAATTGTGATGGTCGGACAAACCAGCTCTGGTAAATCATCGATTATAAATACATTAAAAGAGGAATTTGTTGCAGAAGTAGATGTACTGCCATCTACCGATAACGTGACGGTTTATAGCGCACTCGTCAATGAAGCCGAAGTGAATGTAGTTGATTTACAAGGACTAGACGGTAACGAAAAAACTGAAAAGCAGATGCTAAAAGAGATGACCCAAGCAGATTTAGTGTTATGGGTCTTAAAAGCCAATCAATCGGCTCGTGATCTTGATAAGCAATTGAATGAAAAATTCGAGCGCTATTATGCCGATCCAAAAAATATCTCTCGTAAAAAACCAACGGTTATTTCAGTGGTAAACCAAGTCGATAGACTAAACCCCGCTTGGGAGTGGGAGCCACCTTACGATCTAGAACATCCAACAGCAGCAAAAGCAAAAGTGATTAAACAAGCGATGGAATACAACAAAAAGCTGTTGTGTTCCGATCTTGTTTTACCGCTATCAATCTCAATAGATAAGACGCATTTTGGTGTTGAAGAGTTAAAACAGACGTTAGTAGACAAAATCACCGAAGCTTATAACGTACAGCGAAATCGTCAGCGTAAAGAAGCGATGGAGAGAGGAGCATCATTGAAAAAACAACTGGGACGCGCAGTTAACGTCGGTAAGAAGGTCGCGCCAAGTGCCCTAAAAGCCGCCGCACCAAAACTGGCTGAAATGGCAATAAAGAAAACAATTAAATAGGTTTTTTTAATTCGCCACCTTTAATAATAGAGGTGGCGATGATTTACCTCGGACTAGTCGTCACTATTTAGATAGACCGTTTTCCCATCTTTAATCGTTTCTAAAATAGCGATGTCTTTTATCTTCATTGGGTCAATCTCAAGTAGGTTCTCATTTAAAATCACCAAGTCGGCACGTTTTCCAACCTCAATAGATCCTTTGCTTTTCTCTTCAAAGTTCTGATACGCCGCATTAATGGTTATCGCTTCTAACGCTTGATATGGCGTGATTTTATGGTGCTCACCTAAGGTTTGATTACTGCGTGTTACACGATTTACTGCGCTCCACATATTAGTCATCATGTCTGGGAATAACACAGGGGCGTCCATGTGAATCGTAAACATCAACTCATTTGAATTTGCCCACCCCATAGGCGAGATGTTAGATGCACGCCAAGGGCCTAACACTGAATCACGATGCCAATCTCCCCAAAAGAAGGTGTGAGCCGGGAAGAAAGAAGGGGTCATCTCATTTTTCTTCATTCGCTTTATTTGGTCTAAACGTGTGGTTTGAGCGTGGATCACCACTGTTCGACGATCTTCTTTGCCATATTTGGCATCAGCAAGCTCAACCGCATTTAATAGGATATCTGCCGACGCATCGCCGTTACTGTGGCTTAGGATCTGAGCATTCATTTGATACGCGGTATCTACCCATTGATTCATCTCATCTTGAGTTAATACAGGGTAGCCGTGGTAATCATAAGCGTGGCTGTGTGGGGGTACAAAATATGGCGTTGAGAGATAAGCGGTTTTACCTTGTGGAGAGCCGTCACCCACCATTTTCACGCCTGCTAACGTTAAACCATTAATGGATGATTTCATCGGCATGACTTTTACTGCTTCTTTTAAATCGACCCATTTCGCATAAGCAAGCAGATCTATTTTTAGCAAATCATTCTCTGCCATGGTTTTCATTGCGTTAAGTGCAGGAAGCGTCGCTAAGCCTTCTTGTGTGGTCGTAATGCCATAACCTGCGTATAAATCCTGAACCTTACCAAAACGACGAACCGCATCTTCTTGCGTCATTTCAGGTAGGTTTCCTAAAATCGGATAAATGGCAGATTCTTCTAATACACCAGTCAGCTCACCATTATTATCACGGCGCAATACGCCACCATCAGGGTTCGTGCTTTGCTTAGTGAATCCAATAAAATCAAGCCCTTTGCTGTTACAGGTCGCAAGGTGTCCTGATATATGTATGGCACAGAAAGGGTACTCTTTACTGAACGTATCAAAGAACTGCTTCGTTGGGTGTTGCTTCTCTTTTAGCTCGGCATCATCATAACCAAAAGCCACATGAAGGCTATTTTTATCAAGATTTGGTTGATTAAAATAGGCTGTTATTATCTGTTCAATCTCATCAAACGAGTTCACCTTTCCCATTGGTGCAGGGTAAAGAAACGGACTTTCAATTAAAGGCAGATATTGAGCAAAATGGCCGTGACTGTCGATAAATCCCGGTGCAAGGATTTTGCCTTTTAAATCTCTTACTTGGGTAGTGGTGCTTTTTTGTTTAAGGATCTCTTGGTTATTGCCTACCGCCACAATAATGCCATCTTTAATGGCGATAGCCTCTGCGCGATCAGATTCACCCGTCACCGTGATTATGCCACCATTGGTAAAAATCAGATCAGGTGAAGCCAATACAAAAGGTGAAACAAGAAAGCCTGCAAGTAAACTCAATGGGAACGTCTTCATAATGTCCTCTCTGTTTTTGCCATAACTAAAATTAAGTAATATCTTTTCATGTAATACCAAAACAAAAAAGTCAGTTATGATAGGGTATACCTAACAAGCTGGGTGGAGATATAAAATCGAAGGAGTGATTGAATGCATACATTAGAACAAGTGAGCGCTTTTGTTGCCGTATATGAACAAGGCTCATACAGTAGCGCAGCAAGAAAGCTTAAAAAATCTCGAACTACAGTACGTGAACATGTGGTGGCCTATGAGGATTTGTTAGGTTATTCGCTGTTTGTGATTGAAGGCAGAAAAGCCATTCCAACAGAGAAAGCTGATCATTTGTATCACCGTGCTAAGTTAGTTGAAAAACAAAATCGCTCTCTGTTTGTGCAAAGCCAAGCCTTGTACGAATCTAACGTTCATACCGTTACGATCTATTATGATGTGATCACGCCTCTCAGTTTAATTACGCACATTGAAAAACGTGTGATGGATTACAACTCAGACATCGTTATAAATTGGAAGCATCGCACTCGGCAAGAAGCAATGGATAAATTGCAAGAAGGTGAATGCGATATAGCTATCATGCCATATCGTGGGCAGTTGTTTGCAGAGAAAGAAGTCACATGGAAGGCGATAAAACCGATCCAAGTTGGGTGCTATGCAGGCGTCAACTCACCTTTGGCATTAATTGATGATTTAAAGATCGAAAACTTAATGCTAGATACTCAATACGTCACAGAGAACTTCGTGACCTTAAAATTGAATTTTACCTCGATTCAAGTTTCACCAAAAATGCACACCGTTAGTAATAACGATCTCCTAAGTGAGTTAGTAAAACAGCATGGCTGGACAATTATGCCAAGGCATTACATGACGTCATACGTAGAGCGAGGAGAGGTGGTTGAATTGAAGCTAAAAGAGTTAGGAAGTAATGTGTCTTTTGGCCTCAATGCCTTTTATTGTTACGGCAAGGCAGAGGTAGAAGTGTTTGGGCTTATTCTGGAGTGGATTGAGGAGTGGGATGGTTTTTGAGTGTTTTAAACAGAATTTGAGCCAAGTTTAGATTAAAGGGTGATGTTTGTTTATTTGTAATGAGAAAGCCAACTTGCTTGATGTCTTCCGCCACAAGATCGGGAGCGTGATTAAGTAATTGCCCTCTAAAAACAGCTTGAAAATTGTGTAAGTGAAATGTCTTTGTCTGCTGTTTACCTTTGATGGTGGTGAAATCGTGTTTGTATTGAATACGCTCACCATTCTTCCACGTGGTAAGTCTTAATTGATAGGTATGCCCATCGCCCGTGAACATAAATTCTATTGTGTTTACTTCTTTAGATAGAGACTCAATATAGCGCTTTATAGAGCTAAAGCCTCCATTGTTTTCTAGTGATAATGCACCTAGAAATCGGCATGTTTTCCCATCGTAGTAAAGCTGGCCAATTGAAATGCCACCCATTACGTTGTCATTTACCGCAGACCACCGTTGATACTCGTCGGGGTTTGTAAAATCAATAATTTCAAATTGTTGTTCACTCATCCTAACTTTCCTTAACACTATGATTTTCCGTGATCATTGCTAAACATTGGTTGGTGAAATCAGAGTAGTTTGATGACTTGTCGAATTCGATTTTAAGTGAACCATGAAACATCAAGGTGACGGTCACATCTTTATAGCCCAGCCAACAGGTATATCCATCGTAATCATGCCATGCGGATATCTCGTCTAATACATATCTATTATCCAGCAACTTTCCAGATGAACGAACGCAATCAAATACTCTAAGAAATTCTTTAATCGTCAGTCTGTTATCCATATGTAACTCCTCGTTCGTATACAAATAAAAGTACTTTTTTATTACTAAACTAACTACGAGTTTGCCCTATACCTAGATCACCATGTCGATTAACTAGTTTGAATTAGTTGATCTTTTTGTGAACCACAAAGTGCTTTCCTGCGTAATTTCTCTGTAGGTCGGTAATGATTCGGTTCTTAGTATCGAGCGATGACGTTATGGAGAGCAACATGAAAAAATCTCAGTTGCCAGAAAAGATATGCGCTGTTTGCCAGAGACCATTTCGTTGGCGAAAGAAATGGGAGCGAGACAGGCCAATGGTTAAATATTGCTCCAAGCGTTGTCGGTCTTCACGACATCAAAGTGAATAACAAATCCACCCATGAAAATTTAAGATAGAGGATGATTATGAATGCCACAGCTGACCGCTTACGACTCATTTTAGGTGACCAATTAAATGCCAGTCATTCATGGTTTCAACACACCGATCCACAAACGATTTACGTGATTGCAGAAATGCATCAAGAAACCGCCTATGTAAAACACCATGTTCAAAAAGTGTGTGCTTTTTTTGCTGCGATGACCCAATTTGCAACCGCATTAGAAAGTGCAGGGCATCGAGTGATGCATTTAACCTTGGACGATACAAAGCCATTTGAAAGAATAGAGGATCTATTAAATCACCTTATTGCTGAGCACCATATTACCCATTTTGAGTATCAACTCCCTGACGAATACCGTTTACGCAGCACGCTAGAGCGCTATTGCTTGTCATTATCAATATCTTCTCAAGTTTATGAAAGTGAACACTTCTTTCTATCTGAAGCGCACATTGAAAAAGAGTTTAAGCCGAACCATCATCATCGCATGGAACCTTTTTACCGTAAGATGAGAAAGCGCTTTAATATACTGATGGAAGAGGGAGAACCTGTTGCAGGCAAGTGGAACTTTGACAGTGCAAATCAAAACAAATTAAAGGTAAGTGAGTTTGAAAGTGTGCCCACGCCTTTATTATTCGCTAACGATGTCACTGATATTCTTGAGCGCTTAGAACGTCATAATGTGACGATGATTGGACAAGCGAATAATCAACTGTTGTGGCCAGTAAATCGGCAGCAAGCGAATGAGTTATTAATGTTTTTTTGTCGCTATTGCCTACCGTTGTTTGGGAAGTTTCAAGATGCTATGGCATGTAAACTTGATGATATGCTCACGCAGAAACAATGGAGCTTGTTTCATAGCCGTTTATCCTTTGCTCTTAATGCAAAAATACTCAGTCCTATGCAAGTGATTGATGCTGCTATTACGGAATTTAATCAACGCCCAGATGCCATAGATATTGCTCAGATAGAAGGTTTTGTTCGTCAAATTCTAGGGTGGAGAGAGTTTGTGCGTGGGATCTACTGGCGCAATATGCCTGATTATCAAAACCTAAATAAACTTGAAGCGTCATTATCATTACCAAGTTGGTTTTGGGCAGGGAAAACAAAAATGAATTGTATGCATCATGCGATACAGCAGTCTCTTGATTTCGCCTACGCACACCATATTCAACGTTTGATGATCACGGGTAACTTTTGCCTATTAACAGGTATTAAACCTGACGAAGTAGATGAGTGGTATTTAGGGATTTATATCGACGCAATCGAGTGGGTTGAAATGCCAAATACTCGTGGCATGAGTCAGTTTGCAGATGGTGGTATTGTTGCTTCTAAGGCTTATGCAGCCAGTGGCAACTACGTGAATAAAATGAGTGATTATTGCTCTGATTGTCACTATAACGTGAAGCAAATAATTGAACCAAAGGCATGCCCACTAAATGCACTGTATTGGCACTTTATGCATACACATATTGAGCAGTTTAATAACAATCCACGCACCAGAATGGTTTATGCAAATTGGCAGAAAAAATCAGAAAAACAGCAGCAAGTGATATTAGATAAAGCAGAAAAACTGCTGTCTGATCTTGAGAAACTATAGATGCTTGTCCTTCATTTGTTTAACAATTCTGCTTATATGAACAGTTACTCTCAAAGTTTTTACGATAGGTAGAGCATCCCCAAAAAGCGCCATATTTGCCTTGTCTAAGCTTCATTTCACTTCCGCAGTTTTGGCAAAGTGGACGTTTATCGCCACAACTGACATCAATACAAACTTGATAACTGTTTGTGGCATCGTGTGCCATTGGGCTTCCACATTTAGTACATGGCGTTTCTTTGTGCTTGCAGCGTGGATAAAGAGAGCAAGACATGAATTTCCCATATTGACCCGTTTTTGGTCTTAGCACCCCAGAACCACATTGATGGCAAGTGATCTTCTCTGCTTCTTTTTGAATAAGAGATACATCAAATTCATTGGTCTCTACAGGGTATTTGGCTTTAATAAGCTCAGTGACAAACTCACTCGCATCCATCATATCAACCAGAAGATAAACACGATGTTTTGCACGAGTTAAAGCAACATAAAATAAGCGTCGCTCTTCTGCATATTCAAATTTATCTCCTTGCGGTAACAACGCATCTACCAGTGGTGGGGTCTGTTTTTCAGAAGGGAAACCGTGTTTACCTGTGGCTAACCCCATAACAACGACATACTCCGCTTCTTTACCTTTTGATGCATGAAAAGATTGAAGCTCAATATCCAATGATGAGTACTGGTGTTTTATTCTTCTTAAAAGGTTTAAATCGGGAAGTTGATACCAATACCGAGCAAGTAAATAGACTTTATTTTTACTCGGTGTTTTAGAAGCAATGACTTGATTAGATATTGTCGTGAGTGCTTTATCTAATGCTGATATACCAGAATCTTCAATACCTTGACGAACAATACTGACGGCAGGGCGGTCAACTTGCACAAGTGATTTAATGTCTTTTTTCAATTGAACAGGATTCTGCGTAACAAAACGAGTGGCGACATCACCAATAGAGCTGTTAAATCGAAAAGTCATGTCTAAAGTCGTTTCAGAGGTTGCACCAAAGTAGTTAGAGAACTCCGTCGTTAGGCGTACATCTGCACCACTAAAACGATATATTGCTTGCCAATCATCACCCACACAAAATAGTGATGATTTAACCGTATTATCACGCAAAGCCTTAACTAATCTTGCTCTTGGTTCTGAAATATCTTGGAATTCATCCACCAACAGAAACTTCCATGGAGAGTGAAACTGACGGTTTTGAACGTATTCTAAGGCTTTACCTATCATATCGTTAAAGTCGATAACTTGATTATCGTTTAAATACTTAGCATAACGTTGATAAAGCGGCATTAATAACTCCAACGCCTTTGTTGTTTGCATTGGATCAACGGATTCGTTAATGATTTTATCGACACCGCTTTCATCAAGACACGCCGCTTTGTACATATCAACCAATGCACCTAATAATTTTGCTAACTCTGTTACTTGTCCCAGTTGTTCTAAATTATCAAGTAAGGCGTTATCAGAGACAGGTTCTAATTTTACGCCTCGAGCGAGTAACTCTTTCTCAAGTGCTTGTGGCAGTTTTCTTTTTTTATGCTGATGGTAAAAAACTTCAACATAACCTGTGCCATATTGTTTATGTGTCTTGCGTTTCCATTCAATACCTTGCTGATAGCGCTCTCTATTTATGTATGGTGCAGTATCCCCATTTTCATCAGTACCGTAATATTCAATATAGATATCGTAGTCAGGGAGATAGAAATCAGGCTCGTATTGACGGTATTTCTCTGTAGCTACATCAAAGCGGTATTTGGCTTCATATTGATACTTAATTCCTTTTCTAAATAACCAATTGGCAACAACAAGCTCACCGTAGCTTTTTACTTTCTCGCCATTCATGGTTTGAACTTCATTATCATTTAGGTATTTAAGATAAGCGCCTTGAGATTCAAATTCCCACGGGTTTTTATCAACGAAATAATAAGAGCTAAAATAATCAAGTAATGCCTTTCTATAGTTATTATCACGCATAAGAATTTCAATCTCATCGTGCATCCATTTGGCTTTTACTTTTGGATTATCTTCAAGCTTAGATAGGCTAGGGGCTTTGCCTTCGACCTCAGAGATTATTTTTACACCAAGACTGTGGAAGGTACTTGCTTTTACATCATCAAAGCCCAGTTTTTCTTTAATTCGTTCATTCATTTCTTGAGCAGCAATTCGGCCATAAGCGAGCATTAATATCTGCTTTGGACTCGCTTTACCGCTATTAACCAAATACCCAGCTTTACCAATCATGACGCTTGTTTTACCTGTTCCTGCGCCAGCAAGTAAGAGGTTGTTGTCATTATCAGTAACACAAGCGATTCTTTGTCTATTGGTTAAAGGGTTAGATTCAACGCTATCAAAAAAGGTTTGGTATTGAGCTAATTGCTTGTTTATATAGCGTTGGCGAATCTTTTCAATATCTGCTGACGACCAATGATGAATATTAGTAAGTTGTGTCGCTGTTTTATGCGCAAGCTCTGATAAGCCCTCAACCTTATCCCAACCTTTCCAACGCTTAATTTCATTACGTACTACTGTGCGGATATTTTCTATCGAAGAGTCTCTAAGAAACGTTGATGTGCACTGAATGTAAGCATCACTGAGAAAATCTTGTAATCGCTCTGCATTTTGATTCGCCCAGAAGGGAAAGAAACGCTTGGCATATTTAAAAGGCGTGAAATATCCCAACATTCGGTAGCGATGGTTTTTTCCTTGAGAGATAAAGGTTAAACAGCCGCCATCAATAGAAAGTGAAAGATTGGGTGGGGAATCGAGTTGATCCCACTTGATGATGGTTTCATTTTCGGCCTGAACAACACGTATTCCATCATTATCTATTGTTATAACCGCTTCTTTTTTAAAGAGACGAGCTATCGGGTTTGTTGAAAGAATCCATGAAGTCATTATGTACGGCCAGATAAAGTGTGAAGTGACTCGAAAATTAGCTGTAGTCTAGCGTAATAAATAACGGACTGTATTTGAGCCAAGTTAACTTTTGTGAATTTATAAGCAGTTTTGAAAAATGGTGGTGGATTTGCTCTGTTATTTGTAGAAGGAATCTGCGGTCGTGCGGTAACATGGCTTAGTTTGGAGACCGTATGAAGTGGGCATTTATGGGATCAAAGAATCTCTAATGCATATATAACGAGCGGAAAAGCAAAATATTAGTTTATATAAGAGAGAATCTTTTTCTTATATAAACTAATGGCAGGCTTTATTAAAATATTTTACCGTGGGATGTAACCTTGAAGTTATTATTTTTAAATGAAACCAATATGTCTATTTATGCTAAAAAAGCAAAAGGAAAAATATACTCTATAGCTATTGACGTTAGTGATCTTGAGCAGCGTGTGAAAGATATGCAGAAGGTTGTATTAGATACGAGTTGGTTAGATGAATTAGATGTAATAGATAGGCTTGGTTATGAAGCAAGGTCTAAAGGAACTGTTGAAAAAATTATGCATGAAATCTTAAATAATGTCGAAACTGATATTTCTGAAGATTTCGGGGAATACATGGTATCAGATGTAGCTCAAACAGCGCTGAAAGATTATTTGTCACATATCAGATTGCCTTTGGCCGAGTTTATAAAAGAGAAAATATCGGGAAATCCAGGTTTTGACTTTCATACGGAGTCTCCAAGTGCTTTAGTTTCTTTTGGTGAAGCCAAATACAGCGGTGTTCAAAGTGCTCATGGACGAGCATTAAAGCAGATAAATGAATTTATTAAAGCTCAGAAAGATATTCAGGAATTACCAGATCTGCGTAGATTTGTAAGCGAAGCTGCTATACAAAATGCAGTTTCTGGCAATAAATCTTATAGTGCCGCTTTTTCGATTACTTCTGATGATGTAGAGCATATTATGGATAACGCCATTAGGTCAATTCATATGAAAACCCTTTTAAATTATGATGCAATATACTTACTTGGAGTAAAAATAAGTGCTTAAAGATCTTATTCAAGGGATTAATATTCGTGAAATTCTTGAAAAAGCAATTAAAGAATTTCATGAAATTGGTCCAATATCTATGGCTACTTTAGAAAGACTTAGTTTAATAAAACTCTATCATCCTGATATTTTTAATGAATATGAACCTAAAATATTGAGTGTTATGGGTTTGTTTTATAAGATAGAGAAACCAAAGTCTTTTATTGAATCGGTGTATCAAAATTTAGGTGATACGATTAAAGAGCAATATGGGAAGCAATTTACTCCGATGCAGGCCAGTGCTTTTAAATCTATTTCTACAAAGAAGTTTTATTCTTTTTCAGCACCAACAAGTACAGGCAAGTCACATCTTTTTCGCGACTTAATAGAAAAGGAAGAAGGGGATATTGTTATTGTTGTACCATCTAGAGCACTAATTGCTGAGTTTTATTCATCAGTAGTTAACTTAGTAGATAAAAATGTATTGGTACTTCAATTTGTAGAGAATATTAATCAACATCATACAATTAGAAGGATTTTTATCATTACGCCGGAAAGAGGCGTTGAACTTTTTAAGTATATTGATGATTTTGATATTAGATTGTTTCTATTTGATGAAGCTCAAATTTCTGAAGAGCCTATTAGGGGAATTACATTTGACGCTTTTGTTAGGCGAACTGAAAAATTATTTCCAACGGCAAAAAAAGTATTTGCTCATCCATTTGTATCTAACCCTGAAGCGCAATTGTCTAAGCATCATTTTACAGAAAATTTTGAAGCTAAGAACTTTAAGCAAAGTAATGTTGGTAAAGTTTACTTATCTAGAAATGAAGATGGAAGCTTAGAGTTTTTCTCTCCTTTTAGTAATAATGACAAAATTGATTGTAATGTAGATATTATTGAAAAAATTCTTTTAAACAATGGAACCGTATTAATTTTCATTGCTAAAAATAGAATTTTCAATGGTGGACATATAGAGAATTTTAATAAATATATTGAAATATGTCCTATTTTAAAAGATATGGAAGCTCTCAAAATAATTGAGGACCTGAAAAAATATATAGGAGCTTCGGAAGGGCAGTTTGGTAAACACTCCTCATTTTTAAATTTAATGGAGAGAGGGGTAGTTGTTCATCATGGCTCTATGCCTTTAAAGGCTAGGTTATTGATAGAACAGTTTGTAAGAGATGGTTATGCTAAAATTTGTTTTGCTACTGCAACTTTAATTCAGGGTATTAACATGCCATTCGATTGCGTATGGATTGATAATTTTCATAAAATGGGAGATTTGACGTTAAAAAATTTGATAGGGAGAGCAGGAAGAACAACATCAAAGCGTAATTATTTTGATTTTGGTTATACAATAATTAATAGAGCCAATGTTAATACTTTTAGCTCCCGAATAGCTTCTCAGTATGAGATTAAACCAACATCAAAGCTTGATGATGACCCTAAAGATGTCGATGAAGATTATTCTGATTTAATTACAGCAATCAAGACAGATACATTTAATGATGAGCTCCATTTAACAGATTCGCAAATTGAAAGACTAAGTAATTCAAACTTAAAATCAGATATTCGATTTGTTTTAGATAAACTTGTTGTAGGTGACACTGCCATTAGTGGACATAAATATTATGAAATTAAGCCATCTGATAGAAAAAAATTAAAAGAAAAAATAAAGAAGATATATATAACTCATTTGAAAAGAGATTCATTAACAAAATCAGAACAAACAATTTTGAGTGCGTCTATACCTCTATTGTTGTGGCGAGTTCAAGGGAAATCATTTAGCGAAACATTATCTCTAAGGCATTCTTATTTAACAAAACGAGATGAAAGGCGCTCTTTACTTAGAAAATTGAGAGAAAAATCAATTTCACAAAAAGAATACAATATAGCCTTTAAAGAGATAAAAATTGAATATTCAGCGAGAGCCGAAACTCTTCCAAATAAAAATGTTAGAGCGATTAGTTTATTTACTCGAGGAGCTACAGTTAATCAGTTTGATTATGATCTATTGGTATATGATACATATGATTATTTAGACAAAGTTATTAGTTTATCTTTATCTGATCCATTGTGTGCTGCTTTAACTATGTACTATCAAGAAACAACAGATGTTAGGGCAAAGGTTTTTAAAAATTTAATTAGGTATGGAACGAATGATGAAGTTCAGATATGGTTATTAAAATATGGGTTTGATCCTGAGGACACCGAATGGATTTGTGAATATGTAGAATATGTTAATGAAAATGAAATTAAATTTGTTGGCAACTTATCTAATTTAAATGAAAAACAATTAGGTGTTATACAAAGATATTTATATTAGTTTTTATATTACAGTTTTGTTTGAAGTACATAAATTAAAAAGGATGTAATTGAGCGCATCCTATTTATAATTATCATCTAAGATTGTCCTTTGCTAGTCGAAGTCACACTTATTAATTACCTGTTACTTGCTTCACTAAGTTATCTGACTAACATCATAAGATATAAGTTAATTAAAATTCAACGGGATATAGTTATCCCGTTGATAGTGAATAGAATTAAAGAGGCATACCGTTAAGCATTGGTTGGCCATTAGATAATTCAAAGGTTGCACTGAAATTACCACTTGGTTCAGCATTAAAATATCTATCTACAACGTTTTTCAGTGGTGAAATATTTGCAATGGTATTTGGATCTACAATAATATCAATCTTAGAATGAATGTTGCGGATTACAGCATCGCCTACTTTATATTTAGGCATATTACTATAGTTATCTGGCTTAAGTTGAATGTTTCCATTTATACTTGATTCGTTAATTGATAATGAAAGCTCTTTTGCATTAATACCAGCTTCAAAAAATTGTTGCATAATCTCTTGCTGTTGTTTATTTGAATTGATGCTTGTTGAGTGTAAAGCAATGTCTCCTAATTCTTCTAGAAGATCTAATTGGATGCCTTCTACTGCTGTCTTGAAATTAAAATTTAAGTTAGGTATGGAAAATTGCTTAGCTTGAAGTGAAGCTTTTTGTATATCTATGTTAGTTGAAAATTTTGATCCGGTTTCATTTTCAGCAAGATTTATTGTCCAATTGCTATCTGACAATCTTATACCTTCTTTTGAGCGAGTACTTTGAAAGTTAAAATCACCAAGATTAAAATTGATAGAGCTGTTATTAGTTTCAATGTTATCTAAAAGTGTAAGATCTATATCTTTCATATTTAGTGCAAAAGAATTATCTCCTAAACTTATTGTTGGTAAGTTGGCTTTAAGAACTTGTTCTTTGTGGTCTGCAACTAAGTTAAATGAAAGCTTACCAATGTTAACCTTTTCTCTACGTGATTGAATTGCACCTAATTGAATATCACCATTCAAATCAAGTTGCTGAGTAGTTGTTGAGAACGTATATGTAATATTCTCATTAAAGGTAGTTACTTCCTTTATAAATTCAGCTGCAAAACCTTTATCTTTGGTTAATGCAAAGTTGCCATTAACATTTAAACCAAAAAGACCAATTTCAGCATAATGAGTCATGAGGAGGGGAAGTTTTTGTTGGCGTTTACCGTCAATAATAAAGTAGAAAGAGTATTCTTCTTTTATTTCTTTCCCATTAATTTGGCTAGAAACACGCTGAACTTGCAGTAATTGTGGATCAATTTTTTCTAAGCCGTTTAATACTTGAGTTGGAATTTCTTGACCAATTTTTTCAATCATGTAGTTATTGGCAGCAAAAGCTCCACCTAATAAAGCTAATGATACACCGCTAGCAACTAACACCTTATTCATGTTAAATCCTTATTATTAATTATTGGTTTACATGAGATTTTCACTCATTCACTTAGTATATATATAAAAGAAAAATAATCACTTTATATCTTCAATTTGAGGCTTTTAAGTTATTGATATTTATGTTAAAAATGATTTTGCGTGCTGGATGGTTGCGTTATTTAATGATTGAGTTTGATAAACAAATCACTCTTTACTAACTTTTTTGCAAGCATCATAAAACATAGATAAACTGAGTTAACTATTCCTGATTTTCATAAGATAATGCGATGTTACTTGAAGGTATTGAAACGCTTTTAGTTTTAAGTAAAGAGAAGACAATGAGTCGTACAGGCAGCGTACTGTACCTTAGTCAATCTGCGGTTAGTAAGCGTATTACAAAACTAGAAAAGCGTTTAGGAAAAAAATTGATAGAGCCTAATGGCCGTTATGTCACGCTCACGGCTGATGCTAAATCGCTAATTGACAATATCGCTCCAACGTTTAGCGAACTTTGCGGGCGCATATATGAACAACAAGCCTTAGCGAATGATTCTTTGCTTAGAATTGATTGCTCTGAAACGCTTGTGGCAGGGTATTTCAGCCAAGCGCTATCAATATGTTTCCATGATGATCCAAATTTGACCGTCACAACGAATCACACGCCACGAATTGTCGAAAATGTTAAGTCAGGAAAAGCGACATTAGGCCTTTGTGCCGGGTATTTACCATCTGGACATGGGTTATTAAGCTTCCATCTTTTCGATGAACCATTTTATGTTGTTAGCAACAAATATTTGGATAAGCTACCTAATGAATTGATAACAACGGATCTGACAAACAGTGCGAATACTCATCAGTCGGTTATTTTAGAAGCCTTAAAAGTGAACCCTATAATGGAGCTAGATTCATATACCGCAGCAGCCCATTTAGCATTACAAGGGACTGCTCCGGCACTGATTCCTTTTTCGGTAATAAAAGCATTAAATATAGAAGAGCGTTATTTATATCAATATAGCGAACTCAAACCGCTTTTTAGACCCATCTATATATGCACCAGACAAAATAATTATCGATTAGAGCGAGTTCAGAAAGTCATTACCGCACTTTCTGAGCACGTCAATATTAAGCTATGAGGCGTTATTCACATATAGCGATGCAATCGACTTCAATCTTTAATCCAAAGTGCAGTTCTCTGGTTGGTACTATGGTTCGCACCGGTTTATGCTCCATAAAGTACTTTTTGCAAATCTCATTAACCGTGTCCCACATATCAATGTCTGAAATGTAGATAACCAGTTTTAATACTTGTTGAAGTTCGGTTCCTGCGTCTTCAAGAATGGTGTTCAAATTATCTAATACACGACGGGTTTGTTGGTTTATATCACCGTTTATTTTTTCCCCTGTATTTGGGTTAATTGGTAATTGGCCAGATACGTAAATTAATCCATTATGTACTATTGCTTGAGAGTAATGACCTGCTGTTTTTAATGAATTTTTAGTTTGAATATATTTCATTATTAACCTCTCGTATCATTGATTAAATGTTCAATTGAGTTTATTGCTTTGAGTCCATTTCCGGTGACGACTCCAACGGTGAGCTCGTCAGGTTTGATTTCTTGCGTTTTTATAAGCTGAGCGATTCCTGCAAATGCCGTCGCCGATGTTGGTTCGATAAAGAATCCTTGTGCTCCCATTTCTTTTAATGCTGATTGGATTTGTTGTTCATTAACACTAATAAAATTCCCATTCGTTTCTTTGACAAATTGAACGATCTCATTCATTCGTGATGAACGCTTAATCTTAATACCCTCAGCAATGGTATTTTCTGATGTAATGTTGATTTCTTTATTGTTAAAGGTTTGAACGAACGGCTGAATGCTTTCACTTTGAATACCAAAAAGGCGAGGGAGTTTGCTTATTTCTCCGCCTTTTAATAATTCAGAGAAACCGATATATGCCCCGGCGAGTAAACTTCCATTCCCTGCGGGAACAACAAAATTATCAGGGGCTTTATACCCACATTGTTCCCATATTTCATAAGCGATGGATTTGACGCCTTCGATAAATAGGGGATGCCAGTTATGCCCAACATAATGACTTCCATGAGTGACGCTGCTCTCTATTGCGGCTAGGGCAACATCTTCTCTTGTTCCTTTTATTTCAATACAGTTAGCGCCATATAATCGCGTTTGTGTTGTTTTTCCTTTGGATGTACCAGCAGGCACAAATATGTTGCATTGCATGTTTCCTTTAGCGGCATAACCGGCATAAGCACTTCCTCCATTACCGCTTGAGTCTTCAGCAATGCTCGTTATTCCATGGTTGTTAAGGTAGTTGATTACAAGAGAGGCTCCTCGATCTTTAAATGAGCCTGTTGGTTGTAGCGAATCAAGTTTAACCAGTACTGGAGTTCCTGATATTTCAGCTTGGCAAAGAGGTGTGATGGTTTCATTGAAAGTGATGTCGATATCGTCTTTTTTTATTGGGAAAGCACTAGAATAGCGTCTAGGTGTGAATTCATTTTCTATGAGATCTTTTTTACTAAATGACGTTTGAGGTTTAACCCATAAGGCAAAGCCACATTCACATTTTATGAGTTCAGGTTTAGGTGCGTATTCTTTATTACACGCCATGCAGATGTATTTCATGGATGATCACTTCTACGTTTGATGAATTAGAAGAAATATTCTACGGGCGATTTTTTTATTTTATAAAGGAAAGATCGGTATTTGTTCTATTCCTGAATGGAATAGGTAGACGCAATTATTAATTGGTTATGAAAAAAAAATGGATGCAGCCAATATCTGCATCTATTTTTTAATTACTTAAAGTAAAGCGGCGAATTAACATCTAGTTTTTACCCTAAATAGAGTTTCTCTAAGTGCGCTTTAAAGAAACTTGCTTCTCTACATCTACGGTTTGTCTCATTGCACTCAGTGTGTAGTTCGCATGGATTATTTACTTGCCGATAAAGATGAATGAACGATATTTAATAACAGCTTAGTAAATGGACTGTGTCGGTCTGATGTTTTTACATACGAAACGACATTTAATGGCATATTATATCTATCTGGTACTTTGATTTTAGTATGTTCTGATGATTGATTTGAAGCTTGAATAACACAAGCAAATCCAGGTTTTCGACAGTACTCTAATGCCACACCAACACTTGCAATGCTTCCTATAAATGAAAGATCAATCCCTTTGCTGCTCAAGTTCTCAATAAAACGGTAACGGTTGTCATTCCAACCAGTACTTGTTATCGCTAAAAATGGCCATGAAAGGACCTCTTCAAAAGTAGGGATAGGCTGATTTTTACTGACTATAAATGCGTATTCATCATCAAACATCCTTTTTTGATATAGAGATGCAGATACCGTCGGGTTTGAATAATGGATACCTAAATGAGTCTCATTGTTTAGCAAGTCTTGCGAGGTAGTTTGACGCCATGTGTTGATATCTATTGAGGCATTTGGAAATGCAGCTTGTAATTTTTCAAACAGATTGCAGCCATATTTTTCTATAAGAGAAGAAGCGATTGATACCTTAATTGGCTTATCATAGTTTGCACTATCGAATTCATCTAAGACCATCATTTGATCAAACTGAGTAATAAGCTGGCGAGCTAAAGGATAGAGTTTAATGGCCTCTGGTGTTGCTTCTAAGCCATTTTCTCCTCTCTCGAATAAACTGTATCCCATCTCTTCAGATAGTTTTGTTAACTGCTTACTTACGGCACTTTTATTTATGCCACGAACCTGAGAAGTAGCATTAAGGCTTTTAAATTCCATCATGCTTATGAAGGTGCGAAGAAAGTTAAGATTCATAATGGTTTCCGTTTTGGAAAATATGATTATAGATGAAGTTCATTTAGGATACCTTATAATCGCCAACATATCTTCTGAACTGAATAATTTAAGGCGAACTTATGTTTAAAAAATCACTACTTGTTTTGACCATTTCTGCTAGCACAATCTTATTTGCAACTGAATCCTTTGCTGAGCAAACAACTAAGGTGACAGTAACTGCTGATAATTACCCTACACTTGAGACGAATCGCCAAATGGTTAACAAGACGATTGAAGCGGGTGGTATGAATAAGTTTGCGCACCGTCGTCAGTTAACGCAATTAGATGAACAAAAAGTGGTACGTCTTAACCGTGATACCTATTACTCATGGGGCATTGTAGATATTTCTAAAGGTGCTACATATACATTGCCTGATGTGGGCGATAAGTACATTTCAGCTCAAGTGATTACTGAAGATCACCGTATACAAGCAATGAAGTACGGAGCTGGTACGTATGAGATTTCTACTCATGATGATTCACAAACACACGCGATTGTATTTGTACGCTTAGACTCTAGTTTCACGGAAGCAGAAGCGAAAGAGATCCAAGATAAAATGCGCATTGATGCTAACAGTGCTGAACTCGTTACACCTATCAATTTTGATATGGAGAAATTCATAGAAGTCGAGAATAAACTGAAGGCACAAATGGGGGCTATTAGTAACCGTGATGGAGCTGAAGCAATTACGGGTATGTTCACAGATCCACTTGATGCTTCAGCTAAAGATTATACCCTTGAGAAGTACACCGTTGGGGCGGCTATCGGTTGGGCTGGTGCTCAAAAAATTGATAACGTGTATGAAGTATCAGATAACTACCCAAGCAGTACGTGCTATCAAGCAACATTTAAAAATCCAGAAAATAAAGCGTTCTGGTCAGTCACTGTTTATAACGGCAAAGGTTTTATGTTTAATGAGAAAGCAAACATCAATTCTTACAATGCTGATATGAATAATGATGGTACTTTTACAGTAAGCTTCGGCTGTGGTAATGGTGCGATAAATAACTTGGTAACTGCGAATGAAACCGCGGAATTCAATATAGGCGTCCGTCATTATCAAGCTTCTGATAAAGTACGTAGCGGTGAAATTCGTATCTTACCGACAGTAAAAGCAGTTAAATAGATAGCGGTAGAGCCTTTACGAGATAACTTAGAGTATCAATAAAAAAGGAGCAGCTATAGACTGCTCCTTAATTCGTTAAAGATAGCGATTCTCTAAATGCGCTTTAAAGAATTCAGGATTCAACACATCACCTGTCGCCTGTTTAACCAACTCATCTGTTGAGAGTAGGGATGCTTTCTTCCAAATGTTCTTATCTAACCATGCAAAAATTGGTTCTAGATTACCTTGTGAGATCTGCTCTGCAACGTTTACTTCTTTTTTCATTGCTGCCATAAACTGTGCTGCGTACATTGCACCTAATGTGTAACTTGGGAAGTAACCAAAGCTGCCATCTGTCCAGTGAATGTCTTGCATACAACCGTTTTTGTAATTGTCTTTAGTTGATAAACCTAAGTACTGCTGCATTTTTGTATCCCATAATTCAGGGATATCTGTGTATTCGATTTTACCGTTCATTAAGTCACGTTCAATTTCATAACGAAGGATAACGTGAGCAGGGTAAGTGGCTTCATCAGCATCTACACGGATAAAATCTGGGTTTACTCGTGTGTAGATTTTTTGCAGGTTACTTGATTCAATGATTTTTGGATCAGCCTGAGTAAAGTGTTTAGCAACTAAAGGAGATAATTGAGCAATAAACTCTTGGCTACGGCCTAATTGCATTTCAAAAAACAGGCTTTGAGATTCATGAATGCCCATCGAACGAGCTTGTCCTACTGGTAGCCCTGCAAACGCTTTTGGTAAACCTTGTTCATAACGTGCATGACCCGTTTCATGTACCGTGCCCATTAATGATTGCACAAAATCACTGTCATCGTAACGCGTGGTAATACGAACATCGGTAGGAACGCCGCCACAGAAAGGGTGCATGCTGACATCAAGACGGCCATGGTCAAAGTCAAAATTTAGAAACTTCATTACATCTAAGCTCAGCTGGCGCTGTTGCTCTGTCGGGTAGTGGCCTTCAGGTAAATGAATAGATTCTGTCGCTTGTTTCTCTTGGATCTGCTGGATAAGTGTTGGCAGCCATGTTTTTACGTTATCAAAAACCACATCAAGTTTGGCTGTGGTGGTTCCTGGTTCGTATAAATCAAGCATGGCATCGTAAGGCGTTAATCCTGTGATGTCTGCGCGGATTTGAGCTTCTTCTTTTGATAGCGCGACAACTTCTGCAAAGTTCTTACTGAATCCCGCCCAATCATTCTCACCACGCTGAGTACGCCATGCATGTTCACATTTAGAACCGGCAAGAGATTGTGCTTCGACTAAAGCTTCTGGTAGGGCAGTGGTTTGTTGCCATTGAGATTTCATTTCACGAAGGCTTGCTTGCTCATTAGTCGATAAAGATTCTGATTCTGCTTTATCAAACCATTCTGCTAGGTGCGGGGCATTACCAAGTTGATGTAGATGAACAGACAGCTCAGCCATGGCTTCTGATCTCGCTTCATTACCACCAGATGGCATTACGGCAGCTTGGTCCCACCCACAAATGGCAGATAGATGTTCAAAGCGAGAGATTTTTAAATGGTGTTGAACGAGTTTTTGGTAATGGCTCATAGATATTCCTTCATTTTAATTATTCTAACTTTTAATGATTGTAACTCTATGTTTATCGCTAGGTAAAATATTTACAGTAATCAATGACATTAAACAGACAAAAAAATACCCCGCATTAAGCGAGGCATACATTTTCACAAATAGTGAAAGTGGTTTAGCTAATTTTTACAGGCCAGCCGTAAGATTTGTACTCTTCAGCTAGCTTGTTCGCGATCTCAGTAGATACAGTTGCTGAAACCCATTTGCCAAAACCCATTACTTGATATTCTAATGTTACATGATTCATAATTATTCCCCCCCAGATATGAATGCGTGTACTTTATCGCTCTTCATTAGAGATAACTTTCATATCAGGGTCAAATAGATCGATATATGGCTTATTTTATATAAACGTGCAAAATAAATGAAATGTATAAATATATGTAGAGTATTTATTCAAATTTATAGACTGAAAGGAAAAGATAGTAATTATTTATTTAATCGATATATTAATATAACCTTCAGTAAAATATGGATATAGCATGATAACGGATTTTTGGGCATTCTTTATTGCGATATTACTTTTAACGATGACTCCAGGGTTAGACACCGCCTTAGTTATTCGCAATACCACGCGTGGTGGTTGGAAAGATGGCATTACTTGCAGTCTTGGTATTTGCTGTGGTCTGTTTGTGCATGCAACCTTATCTGCGGTGGGGTTGTCCGTGTTGCTTGTTGGCTCTGCTGAGCTGTTTACTGTAGTAAAAACTGTGGGTGCTATTTATCTGATTTATTTAGGAATACAATCAATTAGAAGTACGTTTAATAAGCATCAAGCGATGAATACGACAAGCGAGAAAGGTAAAGATAGTAAGCCTTTAGCTGTTTCATTTAAAGAAGGTTTTTTATCTAATATCTTAAATCCTAAAACCGCGGTGTTTTATCTGGCGTTATTACCCCAATTTATTAACCCTGAATATAGTGCGTTTATTCAATCACTATTGATGGCGAGTATTCATTTTATTATTGCGATGCTTTGGCAGGGTGGAATTGCATTATTGGTTGAGAAAGCTCAAGAGATGATGGCTAGCGAAAAAGTGACGAAGAGAATAGAGAGAATAACAGGCATGGTACTGATTGTATTAGGTGGTAATTTGCTAGTTTCTAAGTGAGTGTTCTATCTATTAAATTAAGAATGCTATACATAAATTTTTCAATCATAGGTATAGCATTCTTATTGTTAGTCGATAAGTGTTATTAACTGTCTTTAGAGCGAACTGAGTCAATCACATTACCAATCTTTTCGGTTATTGGGTTTGGCTTTTTTGGTTTTTTGTCTTTTTTTGCAAAGTGAACATGTACATCTTGCTGAGCAAAGGGAATCGAAATCCCTTCTTTATCAAAACGTAATTTCACTTCACGAGTAACATCCCAATACACATCCCAATAATCGTCTGTTTTAACCCAAGGACGAACAATAAAATCAACAGAAGATGCACCTAGCACGTGAACACGAATATTTGGTTCTGGCTTTTTCAATGCTGCAGGGTGAGCATCAACAATTTCTGCTAAAATCTTCTCAGCTTTTTCGATACTGTCTTCATATCCAATGCCAAACACCATATCGACACGGCGTAATCGTTCATGGGTTACGTTCTTTATTACGTCTCCCCAAATCTTACTATTGGGCAAAATGATGATTTGGTTATCAAAGGTTTTGATCGTGGTGTTAACAAGGCTCATGGAGCTTACCTTGCCAGATACGCCACCGGCCTCAACAAGATCACCAACATCAAATGGACGGTAAATAAGTAACATCATGCCCGATGCAAAGTTAGATAGGGTATCTTGTAATGCGAAACCAATAATAATACCGGCGACACCAAAACCTGTGAGAACAGGCGCGAGATCTAAGCCTATTTTAGAGAAAGCGATCAAGATACCAATAAAGTAAATGAGCTTACTCGACATCGATACAAAGAAATCTTGCATCAACTTACTCATGCGCAAATGCGGCTGTACTACGGCTTTTAAAACAACACGGCTGGTGAGTTTTGCAACCATGCGAGTCGCAAACAGTATCAATACGAAAACTAAGAATTTGAGTAATTGATCTGGAGCGTGCTTTAACAGCCAATTACTGCCAGATGAAATCCAGTTACTTAAAATAGCGGTAATAACAGGGAAGTTAAGAATATCTTCGGTTAAATTACCTGTGGTAGAAAAAAGCTGTCGTTTGTAATCGGTGGTATTGATATTTAGTTGGTCAGCAATACTAATCAGTTTTTCTAACCCTTTGGTTGAGTTAGTGACTTTGCGTTCAAAAAATAGGTGATCGAGGGTGAGGGACGATTTCTCTGAATCGGATGAATGAGCCAGTTGATCGGACAGCAGCTGTTCACGGCTAGTATCAAAACTTAATGATGCAGAGAGAAACTTAATTTTTTGATCAATAAATAACTTAAAGGCGGTTAATTTTGATTCCTCTGGTTTTCCTAGTTTCGCAAGCCATTGGTAGTTTTCAAGTTGGTCATTTAGAGATAGGTAGTAGTAATCTCTAGATTCTTTAAGCGTATTTTGCAGTGCAAGTTTGTGTTCTATATCTGCTTTGTCTAATTTCGCTTGTTTTTGTTTAATGTCTTTGTCTAGATAGTCAATAGAGCGATCAGCATAAGCGACTTGGCTTTCTACTTCTTGGATTAACAGTGGCGTGGTTGTCTTATCATGACGTTTGATTAAATCAGCTAAGACGATCCTAAGCTCGTTATTTTTACCAAGCTGCTGAACTCGGATCACGGCAAGATCGCTTCCTGTAAACGAAGCTGCTTCTTTTTTTAATCGTGCGACTTCATTATTTATTTTGTCTAAGGCTTCTAGATCTTGAGCTTCATTAGCAAAGGAGATAGAGCTAAAAAAGAGAAGGAGCCAAATAAAATTGCGCATAATGCCTCTATTGCGGTGAAGGAAGTTAGGTGATGCCTTTTATGTATTGTAGTGAAATATAAAGGAAAGTGGCACAAGAAATTTTTTAGGAGATGTCCCAAAAATGAAAAAGCAGCTGTGAAAGCCGCTTTTTTATTTGGTGTGTAATGTTGATTAGTTAAGTTTTTTGAACTCATCAAACAGAGCTTTAAAAAAAGAGATTAAAAATCCAGCTACAATCACTAATAATACTGAACCAAATATCAGAGTTAATATTTCCATATATCACCTCGTAAAAGAGTACAAAGTGAGTATAGTAGATTTATAAATTTATTTATTTGAATTCATAGATAAAAATGAAATAAGGTGTATCTAAACGAGCATACACCTCAATATTTCATTTAACTGTAAACGGATTCTTTGTTTCTATTCTCTTGTTTACTAAAGAAAAGGTGAGTCTCTTCTATGATGATATGACGTAATGCGATTAAACCAATTAAGTTTGGAATTGCCATTAAGCCATTAACAATATCAGCGATTACCCAAATGGTATCCAAGTGCATATAAGCGCCTGATGCAACTAATGCAATAAATATGATTTTGTATGGTAGTACGCCTTTAGTACCAAAGAGATAGGTTACACAACGTTCACCATAATAGTTCCAGCCTAGAATGGTAGTGAAAGCGAAGAACATCAAGCCAATAGAAACTAAATAAGGGCCAAATTGGTCAGAGCCTAAACCAATCGCAAACGCTTGGGTTGTCATTAATGCACCTGCGGCATCACCTTGCCAAACACCGGTAACCACTAAGGTTAAGCCTGTCATAGTACAGATAATCACGGTATCAAAAAATGTACCCGTCATAGAGACTAAGCCTTGTTTTACGCAAGAATCTGTTTTTGCGGCAGCGGCAGCAATAGGGGCGCTACCAAGACCTGATTCGTTTGAGAACACACCACGCGCAACACCCGATTGAATCGCTAGCATGATAGAGGCACCAACAAAGCCTCCCGTTGCTGCGCTTCCTGTAAAGGCTGATGTAATAACCAGTTGGATAGCAGAAGGAAGAGCTTCAGCTTGCATGATTAATACCGAAAGGCATGAAACCACATAAACGACAGCCATGGTTGGAACCACTTTTTCTGCTACTTTAGCAATGGATTTAATACCACCTAAGGTAACAACAGCAACAAGAACCGTTAAAATTCCACCGGTTAACCAAGCAGGGGCATTCATTGTCAGTTGGGCTGAATCAACAATGGCGTTGATTTGTGGAAACGTACCAATACCAAAACAAGCAACGCCCAAGGCAAATAGAGCAAACAGCTTAGCAAGCCATTTATTACCCATGCCATATTCAATGTAATACATTGGGCCACCAATCATTTGGCCATTGCTATCGGTTTTTCTGTATTTTACCGCCAATAAACATTCTGCGTATTTTGTTGCCATTCCAAATACGGCTGCAAGCCACATCCAAAATAGGGCACCAGGGCCACCCATTTTAATCGCGGTAGCAACACCGACGATATTACCAGTACCAATGGTGGCTGATAGAGCTGTACATAAAGCAGCAAAACTAGAGACATCACCTTTGCCTTTGCTTTCATTTTCTTCTTTTGAGAAGACCATTTTCAGCGCAGTTGGTAAATGACGTAATTGGAAAATACGAAGTCGGAATGTAAAGTAGATACCTGTACCCACTAATAAGATCAATAGAGGTGGACCCCAGATGAAGTTATCGATAGTAACAAGCGTGTTGTGAAAGGTGTTCATGGTTTCCCCTTAATAAAGCATATAGTAAGGAGAAGAGAGAGTGGTGTACCAAAACCAAAAAATAGGCAATAGTATAGAGCCGAGATTAATCGGATCACTTTCTCCTCTGTCCTTTTGCCTGAGAGTTTCACCTTTATCATTTTTCAGATAAGGGCTTGCTCCTTCGGCGGCCGATTTAACGGCTCTCTCCAGAGATTCCTCCAACTACAGTCCTCACCTTATTCATGGTTTGAATTAGGCGCCTGAAAGATTTACTTCTTCGGCGGGCGTAACCAATTACTGGTTGTTGCCACTCTCCTGCAGTCTTCATCGGATCAACAAATTTTAAGCTATGAAATAGCTATGGGGCATATGTTAGACAAGTCACATTTTTTTGTCATGCCTTTTATTTACAAAATAGATAAAAATTGATCGAAAACGGTTTCTTTGTTCAAAATAACAACGACAACTCAAGTATTTAGAAGCTAAAAGTGTGCTAAAGTATAAGAAAAGCGAGGTGTACTATGTTACGAATTGCAGTCATTATTTTATTGTTTGCTCTATCTGCCTTATTGTTTAAATACAGAGCAAATGAAAAAATCCAAAAGTCAGTGATTTATACATCAGTCATTGGTGTTGTTATTTATGTGTCATACATCATGATTTCAGAACTGATACGATAAATTATCTTTTTACGAACAAAACGTGTAGATAATAGTTCTATACTGTTTATTGCTTATATATGAATGCTTGAGGTTAATGCGTGAGTGTAGAAAATCAAACCAGAACGACAGACGATCATGATGAAGATGTCATCATTATTGAAGAAAAATCAAAAACGAATCACTGGGTTGCCGGAGTTACGTTAATTATTGGCGCCATTGCTGGTGGGCTAATTGGTTCGAGTGTGTCTGACAATAAATGGTCTGAGGCTTATGCTCAACTTGAAGTAAAAACTAAGCAATACCAAGCGGAGTTGAAACAAGCTGACGTAAAAAGTGCAGAGCTTGATGTGTTGATTGCGACAGAAAAAGAACAAGCGTTAGAAGAGCAAAAGAAAGTAAATGCTGAAGATAAGGCACAAGCGGTTGCCGCTGAAGCTAAAAAACGCACATCAATAACCAAAGAAGTAGGGGCATTAAAATCTCATAACGCTTCATTGGGTATGCAAGTAGAAGAGCAAGATAAACAAATCACTCAATTGACTAATCAAGTTGATCTACAGCTAACTATGTTATCTCGTGCTAAGCAATTATTTCAACGTCAACTACAGTTAAAAGAAGAAGCAAGCGCTCTTGAAGTAAAAGTTGAAGTGACAACGGCAAATGAAAAGCAATTAGCAAAAGAGTGTAAAGTATATCTTGAGGGTAAAAGTTGGGATGTGAAGTCAGACGTATGTAAGCGTCAAGAAGAAGCGAAGAACCTCATAACTCAATACAACGATGAACTGCAACTTCTGCAAATGGATATTAAAGAAATTGATCGTATTAGCGAAGATTTAGGAATGTAAATTTCCATATTCAATAAAAGAAGCCACACATTGTTGTGGTTTTTTTATACGCTTGATTTGTATTGAGAATTATTTACATTTGAGTTGTTTGTGATTAATCAAAGATATATCATCCTGTAACAAAATGTATTTGGAGAAGATGAGTGAGTAATCAATCAGCTAAATTTGTTCAAGGTTCGACTATGCGTCATATTTTAGTGATGTCTGGAACAGCCTCTATTGGGTTAATGGCACTGTTTGTTGTTGATCTTCTCGATATGTTTTTCATTAGTATGTTGGGACAAGTTGAACTGGCCGCGGCAATTGGTTTTGCTGGAACAATTATCTTCTTTTCTACGTCGGTATCTATCGGCTCATCGATTGCTATGGGCGCCTTAGTGTCTAAAGCATTAGGGGCGAAAGAGAATGATACCGCTAAACAGTTAGCGTCCAGTACATTGGTTATCGCTTTTATTGTAAACAGCATTATTACCATCACAATGTTTTACTTTATTCCTGAATTACTTGCCATGATAGGCGCGAAAGGAGTGGTGGCAGAGCGCGCGCAAGCGTATCTTTCTATTCTTTTGCCAAGTACGCCAATTATTGCTCTTGCTATGGCAGCAGGTGCTGGGCTAAGAGCGGTAGGTGATGCAAAGCGCTCGATGTTAGCCACTTTGTACGGTGGTATCGTTAACGCTATTTTAGATCCTATCTTTATCTTTGGTTTTAATATGAATGTCGAAGGTGCAGCGATTGCCTCGGTTATTTCAAGAATTACCGTCCTTGTATTCTCACTTTACCCTCTCATTGTGACGCATAAACTTATTGAGTTTCCAAAATGGGATGAGGTGAAACGTCATTCTCCGGCTATTTTTACCATCGCGGTTCCTGCCATTGTGACCAATACAGCGACACCGATTGGCAATGCGATTGTGACATCTACCTTAGCGCCATTTGGAGAAGATTTTGTTGCAGGTTTTGCGGTAGTTGGGCGATTGATCCCAGTGACGTTTGCTGTGATCTTTGCTATGTCAGGGGCGGTTGGTCCTATTATCGGGCAAAACTATGGGGCTAAACGGGTAGATAGGGTGCGTGAGACGTTGCGAAACTCTCTATTTTTTACCGCTATTTATTGTGTCTTTGTTTCGCTAATTTTATATGTTCTTCAAGATCTTATTATACAAAGCTTCAGTCTTGTTGGTGATGCGGCGCTGATCATGAGTACATTCTGTACCGTGGTTGCTATTACTTTCATTTTTAATGGAGCAATGTTTGTAGCAAATACGTCGTTTAATAATTTAGGCAAACCTCTCTATTCGACAGCGTTGAACTTAAGTAAAGCGACTATTGGTACACTGCCTTTTGTGTATTTTGGCGCACAATGGTACGGCGGGATTGGGGTGCTTTATGGCCAAGCCCTAGGTAATATTGTGTTTGGTATTATCAGTATTATAGTATTAAGAGTTCATGTTGTGAGTATGGTGAAAGAGCATTGCCAAACGCTTTCATCTGATGACACATTGGCGGATATTTCTGTAACCATGACGCCATTTTGTAATAACGATGCAGTAATTATGCAAAGTGGAGCTAAAAAAGAAGATACATTAGAGAACCCATCTTTGTCTGGATAAGCGTTGACATTGATCTTATTGAACTAATAAAAAATGGTGGCACTGTATAAATACAAGGCCACCATTTTTTGTTTTAGATTTTCGTATTATTTTTGTTTAGTTAATTTTCTACGTAAAAAACCAAATCCAAACAATGAAGCCAGCGCAAAAAAGTTAAATGATGCGGCTTTCTCATAATCAAGTGAAATCACGATAGGATCATGATCGGATGCGGAATACATGTCGTGGTATTTCACCATATCACCCGTGTATTTTGAGCTGTATTCAAATAAGTTACTTTCTGCGGCATTGATGTGCCAATCTTCAATTTCAGTCACACGCTCAGCCAGTGACTCATTGGCTAATGCATGGTCAAGATTACCTAGTTCACCAGAGTAGGTATAAGAGAAGGTCTCAGTGCCATGTAGGTGAGTGTTTAGGTTAATATAACCATAACCTTGTGTAATTTGGCTGCCAGTTTCTTCATAAGGAAGTGGATTACCATTTTTATCTGTACCTAGCGTTGTATAAGCCGCGGTGAAAATATCACGGTCGTATTTTTCTGGGCTATAGTCAGTTAGTGTTAGTAGGGGATCTTCCATTCCATAGGCGTTCATGTCACCTAAGATGAGAATATCGCCTTTAACCGTTTCTAGATCATCACCGAGAGCTTTGGCTGCAGAAACTCTGAAGCGGTTACAGTTTCCTTGTAGATCGGCAGGATCACTGTTTTCTTCAAAGTTTTGCCATTGCTCAATACACTCAGAGCCTTTTGATTTTAGATGATTAACCACGACAGTTAATGGCTCATTAGCTTCTTTAACCATAAATTCTTGAACTAGACTGTGACGTTGATATTTGTCATAGGCTGGATTGAATTCAATGGTGCCATTATTATCACGAGTGACTGTATTTTCAGCCACGTGTTGTTCTGGTGTTTTGATAACACGCGCTTTGCCTTTGAGTTTCACTTCACTTGGGCGATACAGTAGGGCAACCATGATGGCATCTGAACCTAGATATTCACCTTGATATTTGTCTTTGTTTTTAATCTCTACGTATTTGTAGTGATCCTCTTCATCGTCAAATTTAGCATTTAAAGCCGTTGTTAAGTCACTAATGGCGCTGTTTTCACCAAAGCCATTATTTTCAACTTCCATTAAACCAATAATATCAGCATCAATGGCGACTAATGCAGATAGGATTTTAGCTTGTTGAATAGCAAAGTCATCGGCATTTTCAGCACCACGGTTTTGACCTGTTGGATTAGCATCACCACCAGTAGCGACGGATGTGAAGTAGTTTAATACGTTAAAACTTGTGATGGTTAAGTCTTCATCATCAATGCTTGGCTCATCTGTTCGCTCAACATTAAATAGGGTTGAACCATCATCATTAAGCACTTGAGTAATAATATTGTCTTGAGTGATGGTGTTTGAGACAACTAAACGGTATTGACCGTAAGAATAAGCAACAACACCTTCTAGACCTTCAATACGCGCCCCTAAACGTAGGTAGGAATCAGCACTGCCATCTTGATTAATATCCGCTGCAAAATCAGGGAAATAAGGGACTTTTCCGTTCGCGGCTTTGTTGTCTGATTCAATCGTAATTTGGCGTTTTGCATTATCTTCAGCTAAGGCAATCGCTTCTGGACTCTCTGCCGCAAAAAGTTGAGTTGGTTTAAATAGTGGCTCTCCATGAGACAGCACCATGTTGTTACGTTTACTACCGTAATCAAAGCTGAAATTACGAGTAATACGTAGATCTGAATGCGATGTTATCTGTACCTTCATCCCTTCGTGGCGCTCTAATGCATCTGCTAGTGTTTCACCTTCATTAATGACTAATTCATTCACTTGTGCAGGGGATTCAGTCCTTTGAACTATATAGTTATTAGTATCAGGCTTTAATTGTGTTTGGTTGTAGTACTCTTGAACTTTGGCTTTTACACACACAACTGCACCAGGTTGGATCTGTTGAGATGGCGCGCTGCCTGTACTTACAAAAATACCTTCTGAGCTATTTGGATCAAAGTCATCATTAAGGCCTTGTAGGTAAAAACCTTTTAATAAGCTTTCGCCACGCGCAGTGACAATACCTTGAACAAAGTACTCTTCTGTTGATGTAAATCCACTCGTGATCAGAGGCGATTTATCACCTGTGCCTTGAATTTGGTTAATTTCGGTAAAGGTTGGAGGCGTACCTGAATCTGTTTCACAAGCAAACGCAGGGGGTGGCGTTACGCCTTCTTTATATTCCCCAAGCCCTTCAATATTATCCTTTGATTTTTCAAGCCACATAGCAGAATCAAACGTTGTGCTAGGAGTTAAATCAGCTCGAACAAAGCTTTTGTCTTTACCCCAATCAACATCGCCGTCAACGCCAATGCGATCATGCTCTGCACCATCTTTGAATAACATGTAAGTCTCATCACCATTATGGTTAACGATACTTTCAATGCTATCTGTCACGCCTTTAATTGCATCAGAGGCACGGCTGTTTGAAATAACGTAGACACTTTTTGCATCTAAGGTAATGGCAGATAGGTCGAGATCATTTTTCCACTCGTTTAATCCATTGTATTTATATTTAAGAACGTAGCCAGAAAGTGATACCGAGCTGTCGCCTGTGTTACTGATTTCTAATGATTTATTGTAACTTCCGCCTTCTACATACTGAGAAATAATAATATCAGCGTATGCATTACCAGAGAGGGCTAATCCTACCGCCATTGCTAGAGAGGTTTTCAATTGAGTTTTTTTCATTTCACTGCTTTCCGTAGTCATGTTATATGAATTGAGATGACTCATTCGATGAGTCTATAAATTAAAGCTCTCATATTGATATGTCATAAACATTATATTTGCATGAATAATGTGAGATTGAGCAGTGCTGTAACGCTATAAATTTGGCAGAAATCAATTTAATAACAAAAATAGTAATAGTGGGTATTTACACAGTGTTATTAGAAATAGATTGTGAGTTGAAAATATTAAAACTGATTATTACATAGATAATCGATATGAATCGTAATTGAATGAATTTAAAATATAAAGCGTTCGTAATGCCAATTTGTAAACGTCATGATGAGTTAAATACAGAGAATGAATAGGTGGCATGAATGAAAACGTTATCTTTGTCGGCGCTAATAACCTTAGGCCTGATGTCCACGAATGTGCACTCTCACGATGAGCCTAATACGGCATCAATAGACGTATTATTAGCCAAAGAATATCACAACGATCTCGATATTGATGGGTACTGGCTAAGTGAAAAGCTGGATGGGATTAGAGCATATTGGACTGGCTCTGAGTTATTAACGCGAACGGGCCACAAAATCGCTGCCCCAGATTGGTTTACTGATCCTCTGCCTAAATACGCAATGGATGGTGAGTTATGGGCGGGAAGAGGGGGATTTCAACAAGTAGCAAGAACCGTTTTAGATGGCCAGCCAGATGAAGAGCAATGGCGAGAGATTACGTTCATGGCGTTTGATTTACCTTTCTCTACAGGCATGTTTCCTAAGCGTTATTACGAATTGGAAGTATTGGTTAAAAAGTTGGATAAACGCCATGTCAAATTAGTCGAGCAATATCCAATCAGTACTGATGAAATGCTGTTTGAAACATTAGAAGATATCTCAATCAGAAATGGTGAAGGACTCATGCTAAGAAAGCTCGATAGCATTTATCGACCAGGTCGAAGTGATGATTTGATTAAATTGAAGAAGCATCAAGATAACGAAGCGATAGTGGTGGGTTATACCGATGGAAAGGGAAAATACACAGGAATGGTTGGGGCGTTAATCTTACAAATGCCAAATGGGAAAGAGTTTAAAGTGGGCAGTGGTTTGAGTGTTGCTGAAAGAGAAGACCCGCCTAAGTTGGGCCAAAAAGTGACGTATCGTTACAATGGTTACACTGATAGTGGTATTCCAAAGTTTGCTCGTTATCTTGCGGTTCGTGAAGGTTATTAATAGAGATTATTTGAAGAGAGCAATGGAGCTTATATTTAGCATAAACTCCATATTATATAGTTTGATTATTCACAAGTGCTTAGCGTTTTAACGCTGTCTCGAACCATTAATGTCGGTTCTAACTGTATCACATGATTTGTTTGTGATTTAGTTTGGATTTTTTCCAATAATGAATCAACGGCTTGTTGCCCTAATCGATGTTTTGGTTGGTGAATAGTGGTTAACGATGGCGTAATGTATTTTGCCATCTTGATATCATCATAACCTACGATAGAAAGATCATTTGGTACTGAAATTCCTTTCTTACTCGCGCAATTGATCACACCCATTGCCATCATGTCATTTGATACAAACAGAGCGGTAGGTAATTTACCTCTTGCATGCAGTTCATTAAATGCAGTTTCTCCACCTTCACATTCAAAGTCACCAGAGGCGATCCACTGTTTATTAATCTCTAATCCAGACTCTTCCATCGCTTGTACAAAACCACTTAAACGTTGCTGTGCTTGCAGTTTGTTCAGAGGGCCCGTTAAACAACCAATTTCAGTATGACCTTGTTCAATTAGATGTTTTGTTGCTAAGTAACCGCCGTGGTGGGAGTTATCTTGGATTTTATCGCTTGGAAAATCAATTAAGCCCCAGTCCATTACAACCGTTGGGACGGCTTGGTAGCGAGAAAATAGCTCAAGCACTTGGTTTTCAATTTCAGTGCACATCAGCAATAAGCCATCAACGCGCTTTTGCAGTAGGGTATCTAAACTTGAATGGACACGTTTTGCATCGCCTTCGGTATTGCATAAAATCAGGTTGTAACCCATCTCATAACAACGTCGTTCAACGCCTTTTACTACTTCGCCAAAAAATGGATTGGTAGAGGTAGTAACTAGCATACCAAAGGTTTTTGTGTGGTTGACTTTTAAACTGCGAGCGAGCGCAGAGGGCGCATAATTCAGCTCAGATACCGCGGTCATGACACGTTCAGAAATATCATCACTGACAAAGCGTGTTTTATTTAGAACATGACTCACCGTAGAGGTAGAGACACACGCGTGTTTGGCTACATCTTTGATTGTTGCCATAAATTCAATCCTTTGTTTATGTCTTTATGAGTAAATCACTAAGGTGTTTAGCTCATAAAGACACGAAAGTCGGTATTAGTGCTCTAGTAAAAAACGCTCGACTTCTGTGATAGAAGGGATAGAGGTTTGAGCACCCATTCGAGTTACTGATATTGCCGCCGCAGCATGAGCAAATTTAATCGCATCATCCAATTTACGGCCAGATTGTAAGCCTGTTAAGAACGCACCGTTAAAGGTATCACCGGCGCCTGTTGTGTCGGTTGCTTGAACTCTAAAGCCTTCAACTTGACGGCCTTTACCATCTTGGCTAATCCACACGCCTTTGCTACCCAGAGTGATCATCACGGTTTCAATGCCTTTCGCATGAAGTGCGTCAGCAGCCTGTTGAGCGCTTGCCATGTCTGTCACTTCAATGCCCGTTAGTAATTCAGCTTCTGTTTCATTAGGCGTAATCATATCAACAAGTTGTAATAAGTCATCACTTAATTGGTGAGCAGGAGCAGGGTTTAGAACGACTTTAGTGCCTGCTGCTTTTGCAATTTGTGCTGCTTTTTCGATGGTTTCAATCGGTGTCTCAAGCTGCATTAACAAGGTATCAGCCGCTTCAATTAAGCCGTGATGAGGTGCAATGCGTTCCGCGGTTAAGCATGCGTTTGCTTCAGCAGAAATACAGATGCTGTTTTCACCGGTTGCTGCAACTTGGATCATCGCAATGCCGGTTGGTGTGTTTTCTTCAATCATCACACCGTCAGTATTAATACCATCGAACTTAAATGCTTCAATCATTTGGTGACCAAAGCTGTCGTCACCTACGCTTGCAATAAAAGCAATATCAGCGCCTAAACGTGCCGCAGCAACAGCTTGGTTTGCGCCTTTTCCGCCAGGGATAACAGAGTAGCTGTGACCGTGTAACGTCTCACCTGGACGTGGGAAAGAAGCAACTTGAAGAACGTGATCTGCGTTTACGCTACCTAAAACAACTAATTTATTCATAATGCGCCTTTGTTTCTTATCTGGAAATGACCTTGAAGTTATCGGTCTTAAAACATATGGGTAAATGGGTGACTAACTTATTTATAGTTTCATTCATTTAACGATATGTTTTTGTATTTCTATGTTGGAGAAGAGTAGAGCATCAGTGCAATTTAGTTGTGAGCGCACCGATGCTCTATTTTTACTTACTAAACTATTTATTCAATTACTTAGCGATAACTTTTAGGTCAACAGGAATGTATTTTTCTACTGTTTCCCCTTTTAGTACTTTAACGGCAGTTTCAACACCAAGAGCACCAATTAGGTCAGGCTGTTGTGCGATAGTTGCACCAAGTAGGCCACGGTTAACGGCAGCGATACCATCTTCAGTGCCATCAAAACCGACGATTAGAACGTCTTTACCTGATGCTTGAACAGCACGTAGAGCACCTAACGCCATTTCATCATTTTGAGCAAATACCGCTTGAACATCAGGGTTTGCTGCAATCATGTTTTCCATTACGTTAAGACCTTTAGTACGGTCAAAATCAGCTGGTTGGCTACCAAGTAGAGTAAGACCACCGCTGTTTACTGTTTTCATGAAGCCTTCACCACGCTCACGGGCAGCTGATGTCCCTGCAATACCTTCAAGTTGGATAACGCGCGCTTTCTCGCCCACTTTTTCCATGATGTATTTACCCGCCATTTCACCACCGGCAACGTTATCTGATGCAATGTGACTTACAACATCACCACGGCTTGCACCACGGTCAAGAGTTAATACAGGGATGCCAGAGCGGTTAGCCATGCGAATCGCATTTGAAACCGCATCAGAATCTGTTGGGTTAATTAGGATTGCTTTTACGCCACGAACCGTAAGATCTTCAATGTTTGAAAGCTCTTTACTTGGATCGTTTTGAGAATCCAGAACAATCAGTTTGTAGCCTAGGTCTTTTGCTTTTGCTTCAGCCCCTTCTTTCATGGTCACAAAAAATGGGTTGTTCAACGTAGAAACGACCATTGCCATTGTATCTTGAGCCGCAGCTGTCGATGTGAAAGAAGCAGAAAGTAGGGCTGCAGAGATTAGGGTTGCTAACTTTTTCATTCTATATTCCTTGTAGAGTGTAGGGCGGCACAAATCAAACATGGTACGTCTGGTTGTGCCTATTTCTTGTTTTAAATAGCAAACGAATTTATAGGGGTGACTCTTATTCGTATAAATTATTAAGTGTTATAAATAATGGGTATTACTTGTTTTTGTTGTCTACTAATACTGCCAGTAGGATAACCACCGCTTTGGCGATCATTTGGTAATAAGAAGAAACATCTAATAAGTTCAGTGCGTTGTTTAAGAAGCCGATAATCAGAGCACCAACGAGTGTACCCATGATGCGACCTTTACCGCCCGCTAGACTTGTACCGCCAAGTACTACTGCGGCGATAGCATCTAGCTCATAACCCATACCAGCAGTAGGCTGAGCTGAAGAAAGACGAGAGGTTACGATTAAGCCTGCCAGTGCCGCAAGTAGACCACAGATAGCGTAAACACCGATCTTAACGCGATCTACATTGATACCAGATAAGCGAGTTGCTGATTCATTGCCGCCAAGTGCGTAAACGTAACGACCAAAGCGTGTGTGATTTAGTAAGTACCATACCGATGCAAATACAATAACCATTAACCAGATTGGAACAGGGATGCCAAGTGCGTAACCTGTACCAAGCCATGAGAAGCTATCAGCAACATCAGTAAAGCCTGTTGAGATAGGGCGACCTTCGGTGTAAACCATTGTCACACCACGTAGCAGCGTCATTGTTACTAGGGTTGCAATAAAGGCTTGAACCTTACCTTTAGCGATAATAATACCGCTTATTGCACCCAGTGCAGCACCTGCAAGTAGCGCAGTAGGAACCGCAATCATTACCGGAATTTCAAGACCAATCATGGTGGCAGCAAAAGCACCACAAAGCGCGAGTACTGAGCCTACACTCAAATCAATACCAGCAGTTAAGATAACCAGTGTCATACCCACTGCGATAATCGCGTTAACCGAGGTTTGGCGTAAAATATTTAAGATATTGTCGACAGTAAAAAAGTTGTCGTTTAAAAAGGAAACCACGACAATTAACAGTAAAAGCGCGATTAACGATTTTTGTTCAATCAGCCATTCTTTAGAGAACATGCCGCCTTTCTTTTGTTGCGTTTCAGATGAAGTCATTGATTTAGTGCTCATGCTATTACCTCGACGTTTTGCTCAACAGTTTTACCTACTGCACAAGCCAATAATTTTTCTTGATCTGCATCTTTTGCCATGAATTCGCCACTGATACGGCCTTCATGCATAACCAAGATGCGGTCACTCATTCCTAACACTTCAGGCATTTCTGATGAGACTAAAATAATGCTCATGCCTTCGGCTTTAAATTGGTTTATTAATTGGTAGATCTCTTTTTTCGCACCAACATCAACGCCACGAGTAGGCTCATCTAAAATCAAGACTTTAGGGCGAGTCATTAAGCCTTTAGCTATCGCTACTTTTTGTTGATTTCCGCCAGACAAGTTACCGATAATTTGGTCGCGAGTCGGGGTTTTAATGTTGAATAAGCGAATAAAATCTTCTACTGCGGTGACTTCAGCGTAATGATCAATCTGAACGCCTTTTGATAACTGATCTAGCGAGCATAAAGACATGTTCTCTTTCACTGATAAACCAAGTACTAGGCCATCACCTTTACGGTCTTCAGAGATATAAGCGATACCATTTGCCAAACCATCACGAGGAGAAATAGGGTTAATCATCTTATTGTTTAGTTTAATTGCGCCACACGTCATTGGTGCTGCACCGTAGATAATTTTCATTAACTCAGTACGACCTGCACCCATCAAACCTGATACGCCAAGGATCTCGCCGCGATCTAATGAGAAGCTAACATTATGAACACCAGGCCCTGAAACATCGAACAGCTCTAATGATTTTTCATTGTGTTGAACGTCAATGCGAGGGTATTGCTCATCTAAACGACGGCCAACCATCATTTCAATTAGGGTATCTTCATTAATCTCTGCAACCACACGTTCGCCAATGAATTTTCCATCTCGAAGGATAGTAATGTCATCACAGATCTCGAAGATCTCTTTTAGACGGTGTGAGATATAAACAATGCCGCAGCCTTCATCGCGAAGCTCATTAATCACTTTAAATAGAGATTCAGTCTCAGTATCTGTTAAGGCATCTGTCGGCTCATCCATGATGATAACTTTAGATTTAAACGACAGTGCTTTGGCAATCTCAACCATTTGCTGTTCACCTAAACTCAGTTCACCTAATAGCTGGCGAGAGTGGTGTTTTACATTCAAACGTTTAAGTAGAGCATCAGCGTCTTTATACATTTCAGCCCATTTGATACCACCAAATGCATTGGTTTTCTCACGGCCTAAGAAGATGTTTTCAGCAATGGTTAGTTCAGGAATAAGGTTCAGCTCTTGGTGAATAATACTGATACCAGATTCTTGAGAGTGCTTAGGGCCATTAAAGTTAACCGCTTTGCCTTCGTAACGGATTTCACCTGCATCCATTGCGTAGATGCCAGTTAATGACTTCATTAAGGTTGATTTACCCGCGCCATTCTCGCCCATTAGGGCCATAACTTTGCCGGAATAGACATTAAGACAAGCGCCATCCAGTGCTTTTACACCGGGGAAGGCTTTCTCAATGCCGTTTAATTCTAAGATAGCTTGAGTCATAACGTGTCCTATTTAAAATACAACGCCAGATTGGAAAATCACGTTAGCGTAAGGAGTACATTCACCAGTACGAACGACGGCTTTACTTTGTTGTGTGTGTACTTTGAATGCTTCGTGAGGCACATAAGAAACGGTAATTGATTTTCCACATAGTGCTTCTTCAGCAGCAATAAGCGTCATTAGCTCATCGTGTAGTTGTGGGCTAACGGTTTTGAATTCTTCAGCAACGATAGCGCCTTCAATTTGCATTTCAGACAGTGTCGCTTTTACGGTATCAATAAAGGTTGGTATTCCCTGAACTACCGCTAAATCGATGCGTTGTGATTCTTCAAAAATCGGCAGACCAGCATCGCAAATGGTGACTTCATCAGTATGGCCAAGAGTGGCGATTACATATGATAATTCTGCGTTTAGTAGTGTATTTTTCTTCATGAGAATACCTTTAGTTAATTAATTATGAACACATACTGCTTATTTAATGCTCATCGAAACGTTTGCGTAAACGTTTCGATGGTGAATTTAGAGCAATAAATGACACTTTGCACCCAAGAATGTAACTAAGTGTGATCAAACGCAGAAATCTAATTGATGAAAGACTAAATAAGAGATCTTGGTCAAATTTTGATGGTGACCATCAAGAAAGGCATAGAGGAGTTGGAAAAATCAAACTAACTAATGGAATTAATCAAATGTTATGATGGTAATGTTATAAGCTTAAAAGAGAATGCATAGTGAACAATTACTTTGAAAGCCCATTTGTTGGGAAATCATTAAAAGAACAAGTAACTAACCCGAATATTATCGTTGGTGAGCACAGCTACTATTCTGGTTATTATCATAATCACAGCTTTGATGATTGTGCTCGCTATTTACTGCCAGATAGAACAGACATTGATAAGCTTATTATTGGTAGCTATTGTTCCATTGGTTCGGGAGCTGTCTTTATGATGGCAGGAAACCAAGGGCATCAAAATAAGTGGGTGAGTACCTTTCCTTTTTTCTATCAAGATAATGATAACTTTACTGATGCTAAAGATGGCTTTGAGCGTGCTGGTGATACCGTTATTGGTAATGATGTTTGGATTGGTACAGAAGCAATGATCATGAGTGGTGTAACTGTAGGTGATGGGGCAGTCATTGCAAGTCGTGCTGTAGTTACAAAAGATGTCGCTCCTTACTCTATTGTTGGTTCAAACCCTGCAAAACATATTCGTTATCGTTTTACTGAGACTGAAATATCACAATTGCTAGAAATGAAGTGGTGGCAGTGGAGCGATGAGCAAATCAAAGGAGCGATGAATTTAATGTGTTCATCAGATATTTCTGGTTTGTATTTATATTGGAAAAACAGTAAGAATTGATAATCCGGTGGTGGATTAATATCATTGGTTCATAACAGTCTACATTCACTGTGTTATAACCATCAAACAAAACAGAATGCCAAGTTATGTGTATAGCTTGGCATTTTTGTACCGAAATCATTCCAACTGTAATTATTAGTGTTCAAACTAATATTTTCGTTTAACGTCCATCTTTGATACAATCTCGCGCCTGTTTTTGATGGAAGATTAAATGAAATTATTATATTGGTTAGATGAGTGGTTAACCAACTCACGTTCAGAGCAACAAGCACAACTGCCAATGTCTGGTGGAGACTTACTAGACAATGTGTATGTTAAATATAACTTTGTTGATGTGAACAAGCCGCTATTATTCACTTTTTCTCCTGCTGGGACTAACGTACAAGAACAAGATCTACATGAAGATTTTGCACCTTGGGGTTACCACTTAGCGCAAAAACAACAAGTGAATGTTATCTCTTTCCAGCACTTAGGAAAAAGCAATTGGTTCCGTAGTCGTAATTTAATTTTCTTTTTAGAACAATTATCTACATTACTTGAACCTTTTACTTATCGTTTAGGCTATGGTTTAAGTCGCGGTGGCTTTGCTGTTGGTGCTTTTGCAAATTTATTGCAGCTTGACCAAGTATTGCTGTTTCATCCTGTTAGTACTAAAAACCAACAAACAGCCCCTTGGGATGATAGGTCGAGTACCGAAATTGCACAGCAGTTTGATTGGGAAGGGGATTATCACGATCTCGATTTAGGTAAAGCGAAAGGGTATATCATTTATGACCCAACCAATCGTATCGACCGTTTGCATGCTAAACGTTATCCAGAACTAACCCATTTACGAGTTTTTGGTATGGGACATGGAACTCATGCAACGTACTTGAATAAATTTGGCTTTTATAAGCAAGTAGCAGTAGATTTCATTCGTAATCAACAGATTGATATTGCACAGTTCCGTCAACAAACGAGAACATTGCGTTTTAAAGAAGACTATTACACACGTCTTAGTAAAGTGAATGCGAGCTCTGAACACCGTCTAGGTTTGTTGAGCAAAGCACATAATATCTTGATTGATGAGAAAGAGGCGCATGTGCAAGAGCATCAAGCGCAAATTGATGTGCAGCCGCTTATTGAAATCGCACTTAGACATCAAGATGATCATCCTAAAGATGCGATCAAATTGTTAGAAATGGCTCAGCAATTAGTGCCAAATGATCCTTTAGTTGAGCATAAGCTTAGACAGTTACTTTAGATCTGATTTGTTGTCTTATTATCGAAGCGCCCCGTTTTAAATGGGGCGTTGTTGTATTCAGAGCACTATTTATTATCAATAGAGAGTGCCGTAGGGCTGATTTAATTCACTTTAAAAAGCAAAAATAGGATAAAATAGTCGACTATTATTTTAGCTTTGAGCCATTTATATTCATGACCACTACTACAGCACCAGCCAATTTTTCAGAACTTGGTCTTATTTCTCCGTTGTTAGCACGATTAACAGAGTTGGAATATCAACAACCAACGCCTATTCAAGCACAAGCTATCCCAAGTGTATTAGCTGGCCGTGATCTAATTGCTGGGGCGAATACTGGTTCTGGTAAAACAGCCACTTTTGCATTACCTATGTTGCAGCAAATTTTTGAGCAACAATCAGGCAAACCACAGAGCAATAAAGGTAACTATGTTACGGGTTTAGTGTTGGTTCCTACTCGTGAATTGGCACAGCAAGTTGCTGATAGTATTAAATCATATTCTGCGCATTTCAATGGTGCGATTAAAACGGTCTCAGTATTTGGTGGTGTATCCGTCAATAAACAAATGTTGACTCTACGTGGCGGTGCAGACATTTTAGTGGCAACACCAGGTCGATTATTAGATTTGATCTCAAGTAACGCGATTAAGCTTGATAAAGTAAAAACCTTAGTGCTTGATGAAGCAGATAGAATGCTAAGCCTTGGATTTACTGATGAGCTTAATGAATTACTTGCGTTAGCACCAAAACAGAAGCAAACATTATTATTCTCAGCAACGTTTCCTGAAGAAGTAGAGGGGTTAACTCAAGCATTACTTAATAACCCTGTAGAACTTCAATTACAAAGTGCAGATGCAAGTACGTTAGTACAGCGCGTATTTACCGTTAATAAAGGTGAAAAAACAGCCGTATTAGCGCATTTGATCCATCAGCAGCAGTGGCGCCAAGCGCTTATTTTCGTTAATGCTAAAAACAGCTGTAATCACTTAGCGGATAAGTTATCTAAACGTGGAATTACCGCTGAAGTATTTCATGGTGATAAAGGTCAGGGCGCTCGTAGTCGAGTGCTTGAAGGCTTCAAAGCGGGTGAGATTGATGTACTCATCGCGACTGATATTGCGGCTCGTGGTTTAGATATTGAAAAACTGCCTGTAGTAATTAACTTTGACTTACCAAGAAGCCCAGCAGATTACATGCACCGTATTGGTCGAAGTGGGCGTGCTGGTGAAGTGGGTCTAGCGTTATCATTAATCGATTTTGAAGATTACCATCACTTTAAAATTATTGAAAAGAAAAACAAGATCCGACTTGAGCGTGAACAAGTAGAGGGTTTTGAAGTAGATGAAGAGATCACAGAAGCTTTATTAGAAGCGATTAAACCAGTAGCAAAACCAGAAGGTACTGGTAAGAAGAATAAAAGAAAATACCCAGATAACTGGTAAAAAACACAGCAAGTTTATTGAATTGATATAATTAAAAACACTCGACAATTAAACTTGTTGAGTGTTTTTCTATGTATTGAGCTTATACAAATTTCAGTAATTATCTAATTAGTTATATTGGTATTAGGAGTTAATATGAGAAAATTTTATACAACCGAAGGGAATACTTCTTCCAAAAAACAAAAAGAAGCTTATCCTGTACTTGCACTGTGTGAAAACTGTGTGGGTCAATACACGGTCATTAGTGAAGGTGAGAGAACCTATGATCGTTGTGTAAAGTGTGGCGCTGATGACTAATTATTGTGATCTTATTTAAGATGTAATCGACTATCAACAATCGTATGTAAGGTAAGGAAATAAAATGAGCGCAATTGGTAATTTAATTTGGTTTCTTTTTGGTGGTGTATTCATGGGTCTAGCTTGGTGCTTTTTTGGCTTATTAGCCTTCATTAGTATCATCGGTATTCCATGGGGAAGAGCGTGTTTTGTTATCGCTGGGTTTTCTTTTTTCCCATTTGGTAAAGAAGCCATTGCTCGTGATGAATTGACGTTAAATGAAGACATTGGTACAGGAAGTCTTGGTTTTATCGGTAATGTGCTGTGGTTTATTTTTGCAGGTTTTTGGTTGGCTCTCGGTCATGTGATGTCTGCTGTAGCTTGTTTTGTAACAATCATTGGAATTCCATTTGCGATTCAACACTTAAAACTGGCCGTAATCTCAATTGCGCCTATTGGTCAGACAATTGTAGATAAAGAAGTAGCGGCGGCGGCTCGTCGTGCGAATGCCGAAGCTGAAGCGAATAAGTGGCGATAAATCGCATATTAAATAGTGTCGATAATGTAACTCTAATTATCGATGCTATTTATTTTGATATAAATCATTAAATATTACTTTAGTCTTTTATAATTAAATTGAAGAAAGGCAGGTTAATATTGTTGAAATTGCGAAAGATAATACAAAACGACGACATTAATTTATAAAACGCAATCATTGGTAATAATAATGTGTGATGATATTGATTCAGTATCATATTATGTATTATTCGTGTAATGAGGTGCGTTATGACAGAAATGGCGATATCCGGTTATCTTGGATGGTTCTTTTTATTATTAATTAGCTATCCTTTTGCTTTGGTTGTTATCAATATTGTATATTATGAACCTGTTCGAAAGAAAGCGACTTTTTGGTTTAATATAATCTGTTTACTATTAGCTGCTTTTCTTTTGGTTATGCACATGAATATAGAAATTATTTATGGAAAAGAATTGCTGGATGCTTGGTATAGTGCTAATCCTGATGAATAATACAACATTGAAATAGTTAATATTAAGGTTACGACTGTCAACTATTATCGGTTAGTTCCTATTAAATTCAGATCGACCTCACTTTCTGCTTGCCAGTGGCTAAATTTTCACTAAAATCGCGCAACATTTATTTGATTAGTGATTAATTAATGAAAACGCTAATAGCTAGTACTATGCTAGCATCGTCAATGATATTAACAGGCTGTGTAACTTTCCCCACTCAAGAATCAGAAAAAGTAGCCGTGATTTGGGATGAAGTAGAAGTCGTTAAAGACTGTCAACGTCTGGGTGTTGTATTTGGGTCAGAAGGCCACTTTTATGATTACTGGTTACACGCTGATAAAGATATGGTTTGGGGCACATTAAACCAAATACGTATTAAAGCAGCGGCTTTAGGGGCGGATACGTTGTATTTATATCAGTCTTTAAACTTCTCAAGTTCAGTAACTATGTTTGGTAACGCTTATTTGTGTAATACAAAATAAAACGTTACCAAAATTGCAGAGTGAAACTAGATAGCTGGTTTCACTTTTTATTTATCTGTAGGTTCTGATATTTGATAGAGTTTATGTTCATCGCAAGTTGTTTCACAATTACATACTTTATCTACACCAACATTGTTTAATCCGCCGCAACTTCCTTGAATTTCTTTACGCCCAAAGATTACCCCTAAAGCCATTAGAAGAATGACTAATACAAAAACACCAAAGGTAATTAAAACGGTATTCATGCTTTAAATCCTAATACAGTCAATTTGTGTTTTAATTGTGATGGTGCACTTAACTTTGAAGCCGTCATACTGTGCTTTTTATTACAACAACCTTGTTTTGTATTTTTACAATGCCGACCTTGAGATGCACGAGTCAATTCAGGAAGTTCAGTAAATGTAGCATTATTTAACGCGATATTACCTTGAGCGTGAAATACTCGAATATTTGATTCAAGTAAGTTAGCAAGCATTTTTTGTCCAATATTACGAACAATAAGAGCATTAATTTGTTGGTTTTTTAATAGCGAGAGTAGTGATTTTTTGCCACCACAACCAGCGCTATTAAGTGCAGGGTTTGGCATTGTTTCTGAATGTGTTTGGTCTGTAAAAAGAAACGATTCAGCTTTAGAAAAGTGTCCTGCAATACGGCCATTTTGATAAGGAATAGCAAATTTCATTATTCAGTCTCCGTTTGGAGCATTAAAGCCTGACCATTAACCAAGCAACTGCTTACTTTAAATCTAGCTTGTTTAACGATGTTACCAAAGGTTTGTCTAGATACCATCATCTGATCGGCAGCGTCTTGTTGACTTAATCCTTCAAAATCAGCCAATCGTAATGCCTCTAATTCTTCAGCAAGTAGTTGTACTTGCGGTAGTTCTGTTGTTGGTACGCCATTAGGTTTAAAGCAACTGTATGGTGCTCTACTACAAATACGACGACACTTTTTAGGTCTAGCCATAATGCTCTCCATTAAATACAAGCAAAGCATAAGCCTATTATTAGCATATGCCAATAACTATTTTTGGCATATGCTAATAATTAGTGTCAGGAAGATTAAAAACTAATCATGAAGAGTATTTTCTTTATTTAGATCAAGTGGTTTTTATTGTGACTAACGACAAGGTGATATTTATTCGATATTATGCGCCTTTATTAGAATAATGAATTGGCAATAAATCTTATGAAAATTTCTGTTGATGGTGGTTCTTTTCAAGTTTCTGTTGAAACTGAATATGCAGGGTTGGTAGTTGAAGCAACAAAGATTTTTCACTCAACTCGTGAGCAAGCTGGATCAAACGACAAAGCAATTTTACGTTTTCTACAAATCATCATTGAGCATCGTGAAGACAATGATGCAATTGGTTATGCATCAATGGGATTATTAGGTTGGTATAACGAAGTAATTTATGCTGTTGAAGATAAAGACATTACGTTAAATCTACCTAAGATCTTACCGCATTTATTAAATCCTACTGGCGATCTTACTGCAACCAGTGCGACTGAAATGAATACGTTTAAGCATTAGGATTTACGATGAGCCAAGCTGAAATTCAAAAAATCATTGCTAGCTTTACTTCAGTAGAGCAGCTTCTTGAGCATTTTGATATTGGCTTTGACAGTAAGTTTATTGATGAATATCGAGAGCCATTAATGAAACGATGTAATGGCTACTTACTGCTTTCTAAACCTGATGATTGGTTTTCGGCTCGTCGCGCTATTAAAAATGCATATTGTAAGATCCAAAGAGGGCGATTAGATCCCCATACTCGTTCAGCGTGCAGTGGTTGTACTACGTGTATTAGGCGGTAGCTCTAACAAACAGTATGAATAGAAAAAGCCCTCAATGATCAACATTGAGGGCTTTTGGTTTATTAGCTTTAAAAAATAAATTACTTCACGTTTAAGCTATTCATTTGTTGTTGTAGTTTATCCAATTGCTGCATTTTTGCTTTCATTTGAAGAGATTGAGAGCTTATAGCAGCTGGATTCATTAATTGGCCAGACTGCATTGGATAGTCAGGTAGAGTGTTAAAGAACTCACCTAATACATCTTGCATCGGTACGAATAGCCACATGTTATCTGCCATCCAGCGTAGGTACATACCCGATTCGTGTGGTGCTTTTTCAAATGGGTCTGCACGTAGATGAATGATTTGAGGCCAGTTTGGCTCTAGGCGAACCGCGTTAGAAATATTACCTTCCATTACTGCAAAGTTTAATTTCCAATCCTGCCAGCGAACTGCGTTTAACTCACCATTTGCTGTGAAGTAAAGCAGGGATTCACGAGGTCCTTTATCTGTTTTGCCTTCAAATAATGGTTTGAAGTCATAACCATCAATATGAACCTTGAACTCTTTGCCATTGGCTTTGTAGCCTTTAGCCAGCTTTTCTTTCACATTAGGAACACCAGCCGCATCAAGTAAGGTTGGAAGCCAATCTTGGTGTGCCATCATTTCATTGATCTTAGTTCCTGGTTTGATTGTGCCAGGCCAGCGTACAAGTTGTGGAACACGCATACCGCCTTCCCATGTTGTGCCTTTTTCACCATAGAATGGAGTTGCACCGCCATCAGGCCATGTTGCTGTTTCTGCACCGTTATCAGTTGAGTAGATAACGATGGTGTTATCTGCTACACCTAGGTCGTCTAGTTTATCCAGTAAAATACCGACGTGATCATCGTGCTCAAGCATGCCATCAGCATATATACTGATGCCTGATGCACCTTGGTATTTCTCTTGCAGACGAGTCCAAACGTGCATACGGGTGGTGTTATGCCAGATAAAGAAAGGCTTATCCGCTTTAACTGCTTTTTCCATAAACGCTAATGAAGAATCTAAGAACTCCTCATCGGCATGCTCCATACGTTTGCGCGTCATTGGGCCTGTATCTTCGATCTTACCATCGGCATACGACTTAATCACACCACGAGGGCCGTAGTTTTTACGGAATTCAGGATCTTTAGGGTAGTAATACGTTTCTGGCTCTTCTTCAGCATTTAAATGATAAAGATTTCCGAAAAACTCATCAAAACCATGAGCGGTTGGCAGGTGTTTATCTTGATCGCCTAGGTGGTTTTTACCAAATTGAGCGGTCATGTAACCTTGTTCTTTTAAAAGATCAGCAATAGTAGGAGCCCAATCAGGAATACCGTGGTCAGAACCCGGCATACCAATGGTTAAGAGGCCTGTACGGAAAGGTTCTTGACCTGTAATGAAGGCAGCACGACCAGCAGTACACGATTGTTGGCCATAGTGATCAGTAAAAAGGGCACCTTCATTAGCGATACGGTCAATGTTTGGGGTTTGATAGCCCATCATGCCTTGGTTATAGGCGCTAATGTTCCAGTAACCCACATCATCACCAAAAATAGCGAGTATGTTTGGTTGAGATGCGGCCATCACTGTACCAGAAGTGGCAAGTAGACCAACGCCAACAGCAATTTTACTTAAATTATGTCCCATGAAGAACTCCAATTAGTTGCGATTAATTGGCTGTACTCTAAGTGAGAAATAATATTTCGTCGCTTTATAGCGGTTATAACCAATGGTTATATTTTTATTTAAGGTGTTGATTGTAATGTTGTTTTTTGATTGTCTGTCCCGTCTTGATTTAAGAAGGAATGAGATCTTTCTCAAATAATTTTAAACGGTTGTTTTTTATTATTTTATTTATGAATTTTTAAAGTGAGTTTTAATGAGAGTTACCTTGGAAAAAACTCTATTTTTCTTGAAAAATGATTCCTACAAAGGTTATTAGTTCATAAGTTGAAGCTAGACATCAAAAATAATTTTTTTTATTGGATAAATTCGCAAGAGACTTATTTCTATACTATATATTTACTCGATGCTGCTTTTTTAAGGGAAACAGGAGTTTATATGGAAATGAAAAAGGGAACACAACGTCGATTGAGTATTCTTGGAGCCGTATTAATGGGTGCTTCTGGGTATACTCTTGCTGCTGAAAAGCCAAATATTTTGGTTATTTGGGGGGATGATATCGGCCAATCAAATATCAGTGCTTATACCTTCGGTTTAATGGGGTATAAAACACCGAATATCGATAGTATCGCCAAAGAAGGGATGATGTTTACTGATTACTATGGTGAGCAATCATGTACTGCAGGACGTTCTACTTTCATTACTGGGCAAAGTGTCTTACGCACAGGCTTGAGTAAAGTTGGTTTGCCTGGTGCAGATATTGGTTTGCAAGCAGAAGATGCCACTATTGCTGAAGTGCTAAAACCAATGGGTTATATGACTGGCCAATTTGGTAAAAACCACCTTGGTGATAAAGATGAATTTTTACCGACAGCGCATGGTTTTGACGAATTTTTTGGCAACCTTTACCATCTCAACGCTGAGGAAGAACCTGAGAATATTGACTATCCTAAAGATCCTGAATTCCGTAAGAAATTTGGACCTCGTGGAGTTATTAAATCGTATGCTGATGGCAAGATTGAAGATACGGGCCCTCTAACGCGTAAGCGTATGGAAACCGTTGATGATGAAACCATGGCTGCTGCGATTGATTTCATGGGACGAGCAGTTAAAGCGGAGAAACCATTTTTTGTATGGTGGAACGCAACACGAATGCATTTTAGAACTCACGTAAAACCAGAACTTCAAGGTTCAACCGGTATCAGTAATTATGCTGATGGAATGGTTGAGCATGATAATCACGTAGGTGAAATTTTAAAAGCCGTTGATAATCTAGGCATTAAAGATAATACCATCGTGTTCTATTCTACCGATAATGGTCCACATATGAACTCGTGGCCTGATGCAGGTACCACACCATTCCGTAGTGAGAAGAATACTAACTGGGAAGGGGCATACCGTGTTCCTGCGATGGTTCGTTGGCCGGGTAAAATTGAACCGGGTGTCGTATCAAATGAAATCATGCACCACATGGATTGGCTACCAACGTTTGCCGCCGCTGCGGGTGATGACAAGATTAAAGATGAGTTGAAAAAAGGCACAAAACTTGGCAACAAGAGTTTCAAAAACCATCTTGATGGCTACAACTTTTTACCTTACCTAACGGGTAAAGAGGATAAGGGCCGTCGTGAAGAGATCTTCTACTTTACTGATGATGGTGATTTAGCTGCACTTCGTTATAACAAGTGGAAAGCGGTATTTATGGAGCAACGTGTTAACGGTACGCTTCAAATTTGGGCTGAACCGTTTGTAACATTACGTGTACCTAAGTTGTTTAACTTACGTATGGACCCATACGAAGTGGCTGATGTAACGTCAAATACGTATTACGATTGGTTATTAGATCATGCGTATATGTTCGTTCCAGCACAAGCGTATGTAGGAAAATATTTAGCGACCTTTGAAGAATTTCCTCCTCGTCAAAAAGCAGCAAGTTTCGGCCTTGACCAGGTAATGGAAAAACTGCAACAACCTCACAATAAATAGTGAAAATAAGATAATACTAGGGCTCTTCGGAGCCCTTTTTTATTTCTGATAGTATTCACATATTCATGAATACTAATGGAAAAACCAGTAAATATACTCTATATCTACTGTATTGTTATCTTTAGAATTAGAGATAAAAAATGTATAAATACAAGGATGTATATGAGCAGTAAAAAAATCGTTTATGGTTTTTTCGTTTTATGGGTGAGCATTGTTAGTTTTTCATCAAATGTGTTTTCTGCTGATTTTGTTGGCAGTGATGCATGTATTGATTGTCATAAAGAAGAAACTGAGGCTTGGAAAGGGTCTGATCATGAAATGGCAATGAAACACGCAGATAAAGACAGCGTGTTTGGTGATTTTAATGACGCGACTTTTGAGTTTAAAGGAAAACCAAATAGCTTTTTTAAGAAAGGTGATGAATATTGGGTCAATATCGAAGGGCCTGATGGGAAGTTCAACGATTATCAAATTAGTTATACCTTTGGTTTTGAGCCATTACAGCAATACATGGTGGAATTTGAAGACGGGCGTATTCAATTAATACCATTCGCTTGGGATTCGCGTAGTGAGGAAGAGGGTGGTCAACGTTGGTATCACCTTTATCCTGAGATGGAAAAAACGGATGAGTTCTATTGGACTAATACTGGGCAGAACTGGAACTTCATGTGTGCTGATTGTCACTCAACGGATGTAAAGAAGAATTACGACGCGAAGACTGATACCTATAACACCAGCTGGTTTGAAATTAATGTTGGTTGTGAAGCCTGTCATGGCCCAGCAAGTGAGCATATTGCTTGGAGTAAGAACCAAACAGAAAATAAAAATCCACACTATGGATTTGATCGTGATTTGAGTAAGTCAGTTAAAGAGTGGGTGTTTAAAGAAGGCCATACAACGCTTCAACCAAAAGAGATTGCACAAACCGACCAAGTCGCGGTATGTGCGCAATGCCATAGCCGTCGAGTTCAAATTAATGAAGACCAAGCACATGTAGAAGGTTCTTTATTAGACAGTTATTTACCGAGTTTAATTACTTCTGGTTTATACCATAACGATGGTCAGATTTACGATGAAGATTATGTATATGGTTCTTTCATGCAGTCGAAAATGGCGGAAAAGGGTGTCACTTGTAGCAATTGCCATAACCCGCACTCAACCAAGTTAGATATTCCAGAGCAAGCCGTGTGTAGCCAATGTCATATTGCCTCAGAATATACACCAGAAAAACACACCTTCCATGAAGCCAATACCGAAGCATCGCAGTGTACGACATGTCACATGCCAGAAACGACTTACATGGGCGTAGATGCAAGACGTGATCATAGTTGGCAGATCCCAAGGCCGGATTTAAGTAAAAACATCGGCACACCTAACGTGTGTACTCAATGCCATGAAGAGAAAGACGATGTATGGGCAGATAAAAAAGTCGGTGAATGGTTCCCTGATTCAGCTTATCGAAATCAACAACACTTTGCGGTGGCATTTTATGCCTCAGACATTAATTATCGCGGTGCTGGGGATGCCCTTTCATATACCGCGCAAGATGCGAAGCAATCTGGGATTATTCGTGGGTCTGCATTGCAACGTTTAAGCGCGTTTCCAAGTAAGAATACCTTAGTGGCATTGGGACGGGCGGTAAAACATGATGACGAATTAATTCGCTTAGGCGCAATTCAAGGGTCAGCAGGGTATACATCTCATGATCGTTGGCAAATATTATCGCCGTTATTAACAGATAGTGTGTTGGGTATTCGTGCCGAAGCCGCTGGTGCATTAGCGGCGTACTGGCCAGAGTGGAATCCATTACAACACGAGCAGTTATCTCCTGCATTAAATGAATACATTAATATTCAACTTTTTAATGCAGATAGAGGTTTTGGACGTACTAATTTGGGTAATGTTTATCGCTCACAAGGTCAACTTGAAAAGGCAGAAGAAGCCTATTTAGGAGCGATTGATGTAGAGCCGTATTTTGTTAATAGCTATGTAAATCTTGCGGATTTATATCGAGCCCAAGGCAATGAAATGAAAGGCCTTCTGCTGATGCAACAAGGGATCAAAGCACAACCTAAATCTGGTGCACTACGTTACAGCGCAGGATTAGCACTATTGCGTTTAGGTAAGAAAACAGAAGCCGCTAATTACTTTAAACAAGCAACTGAAATTGAAGCACAAAATTCACAATATTGGTATGTGTACGGCTTATCACTTGAAGGTATTAACCTTAATCAAGGTGCGAATGCATTGGCAAAAGCTTTTAGTTTAAGCGGTAATCCTCAGTATTTATTTGCACAGTGTGATCAACTGTTAAAAGCTAAATCACCACAAGCGCAATCCTGTATTACGCAACTTGAACAATATGCCCCTAAAAATGTGATCAATGAACTTAAAAAACGGCTTTATTAATGAGCACTATAACCAATAGTTATGATGGACTTAACTAGAATAGTAAAAGCTAAATTTTAGTATCTATTGGTCTAACTCGTGAACGTAAGGAGAAAACATGAATCAAACTCAGAAGGCTATTACATCGCTTATCTCTCAAGTAGAGAAATCGGTGATTGGTCAATCCCATGTCGTGCGTTCACTGGTTATTGGGTTATTAACTCAAGGGCATGTTTTATTAGAGGGATTGCCAGGCACCGCAAAAACGCGTTCGGTTAAATCGTTGGCTGATAATTTACATACCTCGTTTGGGCGTATTCAATTTACGCCAGATCTATTGCCATCTGATGTGACGGGTACAGAAGTATACCAAGAGCAAAATGGTAAACCGCAATTGCATTTTCAACCGGGCCCTATCTTTAACAGTATTGTTTTAGCCGATGAAATCAACCGAGCGCCAGCCAAAGTACAAGCGGCGCTATTAGAAGCCATGGCGGAGGGCACGATAACTGTTGGTGATCAAACTCATACCTTACCTGAATTATTCATGGTGCTTGCGACACAGAACCCAGTAGAGCAAGAAGGGACATATCCATTACCTGAAGCGCAAATGGACCGATTCATCATGAAGGTGTCGGTTGATTATCCTGATGATGAGGCTGAGTTAGATATTATTCGTCTTGTTCGTGGAGAAGAGTCACCACAAAAACACACACAAGAAGATAATCTTGAAATAGAAACGGCTATCCAACTTGATCCTTCTGTAGTGATGCAAGCGCGTTCTGAATTATCTCAAATCGAAGTGTCTGAGATCAGTGAGCGTTACATCGTTGCTTTGGTTATGGCGACACGTAAACCTGAGCGTTATTCTGAATCAAACTTGTCTCGTTGGATAGAAATTGGTTCGAGTCCTCGAGCATCCATTTCATTAGATAAGTGCGCTCGTGCGTATGCATGGTTACAAGGTCGAGATTACGTAGAGCCGGATGATATTCGAGCAATGGCACATTCAGTGTTGGGGCACCGTATAACGTTGAGTTATGACGCTTTAGCCGATGGCGTGACGCAAGAGCAAGTCATCAATGAATTGTTGGATCATGTTGTTATTGGGTAGGGCTTTTTATGAACGAAAAAAGCACCGATACACGTATTCATTGTGAATACAGCCAATTAGTAAAACTGCAATCTCAAGCGAGATCGTTCAGTTTATTACCGAATTTAAAATCAGGCACCGCGTTGTCTGGTCGCCATTCGTCTATTTTTCGTGGGCGAGGTTTAAATTTTGAGGAGTTAAGACATTATCAACTCGGTGATGATATTCGTAATCTTGATTGGAAGGTAACGATGCGAACTGGCAAGCCTCATGTTAGATCGTACACGGAAGAGAAAGACCGCAATTTTATTATCTGTGTTGATCAACGCAGCAGTATGTATTTTTCATCAGTAGAGACAATGAAATCGGTTGTGGCTGCTGAATTGGCAGCACTCACTGCGTGGCGTATTTTACAAGACAGTGATCGTGTTGGTTTTGTCATCAGCTCAAGCGAGAAAATGCACTGGTTAACGCCAAAACGATCTCAAGGTGATTTACTCCATCGGCTGCAATTGTTATCTAGTATTAATAAGTCTTTAGACGTCGAAAGTAAAGACGTTGATGGTGTTGGTTTTTCACAGTTTGTGACACTATTAGGTCGATTAAAGCTTAAAGAAGCAACCATTATTATCCTAAGTGATTGGCATGGCGTTACCTCTGATGAGATAACTCATTTAAAACACCTTCAAAAACACAATGATGTATTAGGGGTATTAATCTCTGATCCTTTCGAGTCCAATTTTCCATCACAAAGCAGCTCATGGGTGGTGGGTGATGGCGCATTTCAAATTAACCTTAATGACGCAAAGAAATTTGATCTAGCTAATAAAGGGTTGAGTGTTCATCAAGATTTAAAGAAAGAGCAACTAATTCAGCTGATGGCAGCAAAAGGCCTTCCTCTTATTGAAGCGGATACGTCAGGGCATCATATCGAGCAGCTGAAACGCGCAATAGGAGGCAGACGATGAGCATTCATGAGCCGCCAAGCAGTTATATGCTGAGAAAAATGAGTGAGGTGACCGTTCCCGATCATGTGAGCTGGTTTCCGCAAACGATAGGTTGGAAAATTGTCGCCATCATTCTTTTGGTTTTTTCGGTTTACTGCATTGTGGCATGGATTAAAAAGTGGTGGGCAAATCGCTATCGTCGTGAAGCAAGCAGTTTATTAAATTTGATATCGAGTTCTGTGAATAATCCATCGTTAAGTTATGAAATATTTGAAGTGATGAAAGCAGTACTTACGCATATTAGCGCAAAGAATGCGACACTCTTTAAAGACGATTTTCTTATCGCATTGGATAGTTATTCACTCGATGGTACAGGTAATTTTAATAATGAACTTGGACAACAGTGGATGCGTTCATTAGTGCAACAGCAATATGCATTATCAGAGCAGCAACTCACTGATTTAACTGTGTTATGTCAACAATGGTTATCTAACCATGTAATGCCTACATTGAATCAAAATGGAGGTGAAGATGCAGTTTAATCAGTTGGAATTAGCGAACCCATATTGGTTATGGATGCTGCCATTACCGATCATTATTTATTGGTTAATCCCAGCTTACCGTACACGCCAATCCGCCATTAAAGTACCTTTCTTTGATGTGTTAGTAAAAGCGTTAGATGAGTCTCCATCAGAAGGAGCAAGTCAGTTACAAGCAAGTTATTGGCAAAAAGCATTTTTGATTATTTCATGGTGTTTATTAATTTTCGCACTGACCAAACCGACTATTTTAGGTGAACCTCAAACTCGTGAAAGCTTAGGGCGAGATGTGATGGTCGTGGTGGACTTATCTGGTTCGATGGCAGAGCAAGACTTTGTGTCTAAAGGTTCTTCAGACAAAGGTTCTATTCAAAAGATTTCTCGTTTAGAAGCAACAAAAGAAGTCTTGGCCGATTTTGTTAAAACTCGAAAAGGGGATCGTTTAGGGTTAATTCTTTTTGGTGATGCTGCGTTTGTACAAACTCCATTTACTGCGGATCAAAAAGTGTGGTTAGAGCTATTGAATCAAACTGACGTGGCAATGGCAGGGCAAAGTACCCACTTGGGTGATGCTATTGGACTTGCGATTAAAGTCTTTGAGCAAAGTTCAAAAGAAGAGACAAGCAGTAAGACTGATACCAAAGACAATAAAACAAAACCACGAGAGAAAGTCGCCATCGTTTTAACGGATGGTAATGATACTGGCAGTTATGTTGAACCGATTGATGCAGCCAAGGTTGCGGCAGCTAAAAATGTGCGTATTCATATGATTGCAATGGGTGATCCAAGAACTGTTGGGGAACAAGCATTAGATATGGATGTGATTAATCGAGTCGCCGAAGCCTCTGGCGGGAAAGCGTTTCAAGCCATTAATCGTGATGAATTAGAGCAAGCTTATGAAGCCATTGGTGAATTAGAGCCTCAACTATATGAAAGCACGACTTATCGACCAAAGCAGTCAATTCATCAATACCCAATGATGTTGATCGTCATGATGTATTTATTCGCTTTTGGCTTTGCGACAATTAAGCGTCATGTTAAATCGGGAGAAAAGCATGTTTGATTCCCTGATGTGGCAGCAAATTGCTGAACAATTTCATTTTATTCGACCGTTATGGTTATTGATCCTAATCCCGTTTGGTATTGTGATTTATTTACGTTGGAAACAAGATGCAAAAAATGAATGGCAAGAACAACTACCAAAACATTTACGTAATGCATTAACCATTAATGATGCGGGATGGAAAAAACAGCTGCCATTAAAGTTGCTAGGTGTTTCTATGTTTGTCGCTATTATCGTGTGTGCAGGTCCAACTTGGCAGCGTGAAGCGTCTCCATTTGGTGAAGATAAAGCAGCGTTACTTATTGTTCTGGATAACAGTGAATCGATGTTGCAAAAAGATCTTGCGCCAAACCGATTAGAGCGTTCTAAGCAAAAAATACGAGACCTAATCAAGCAACGACAAGGTGGTAAAACAGGGTTAGTCGTCTTTTCTGGCTCAGCACATTTAGCCATGCCATTAACCAAAGATGATTCGGTATTCGCGCCATTTTTAGCTGCAATTCAACCCGATATTATGCCTGTAGAAGGTAAAAGCGCAGAAACAGCCTTACCACTTATTGACCCTCAATTGGGGGCTGAAAGTGTGGGAACAGTACTGTTAATTACTGACGGTGTTAACCCTACAACGACGGAGGCATTTAAGAGTTACTTTGAGAAAAGTCGACATCAATTATTAGTATTGGCGGCAGGAAATGGTGACAGAGCCAGTGATAACCCGATGGACCTTTCATCGCTTAAGTCATTAGCCAGTAAAAGTAATGGCAGCGTCGTTGAAGTGACGATTGACGACAGTGATATTAAGACGCTAAACAGTAAAATAGAACGTCATATGCAGCTAAATAATGAATCGGCAATGCCGTGGAAAGACATGGGGTATTTTCTTTTATTTCCTGTCTCTCTTTTGATGTTGTCATGGTTTAGAAAAGGCTGGTTAGTAAAATGGTGTTTGGTGGCATTGATTGTTTTCCCTAGTTTTTATTCGACTCCAACTTATGCTGAAACGGTCAGTCTAAAAGCCAAAACGAATGAACCAGTAAAAGAAGTGACGGCATGGGATAGAACGACGCAATGGTGGATGGATTTATGGTTAACACCAGATCAACAAGGGCAATGGTATTTTGATAAATTCGAATATTTAACGGCCGCAAAACGTTATCAAGATCCTCTTAAAAAAGGCATCGCTTATTATTATGCCGGCGAATATAAATTGGCTCACAGTGCTTTTCTACAAGTAAAAACCAATCTAGGTATTTTTAATGCGGCGAATTCGTTGGCAAGACAAAGAGAATATCTTGCTGCTCGTGATGTTTATCAGTTATTGCTAGAAAGAGATCTTGAAAGTGAGTTAAAAGAAAAAGTAGAAAACAATTTATCGATCATGCAAGGCATTGTCGATGAAGTGAATCGTATGAGTGAAAGCCAGAAAGGCAGCACAGATGGACCTGAAGAGTCTTTTGAATTAGGGGATGATAAACCTAAAACGGGTGATGGCGCGGATGAGAAAGTAGATTCTGCATTAATGAAAGAAGAGAAACTGAATGCGAATGAAATTTTAGGTAGCCAAGAGCTTGCTGATAAGTGGCTACGCCGTGTAGAGGCCGACCCTAAGTATTTCTTACGTGCGAAATTTCAGCTTCAACTTCGAGCCCAGTCATCTGGTTCTCAATCATCGGTTTCTGGATCAGAAAATAGTGGAGAAGGTAAATAATGTCTCAAAATAACGATAAACGTCGAGTCATACACCTTTGCATTTTTGTCGCCGTTATATTAATGGTGATGAGTTTTGGTTCTAGAGCCAATACGGTTGAAACACTCGATAAATCCGATCAGGTAACAATAAAAACGTGGTTAAGTGATCCGAATAAAACTAAAGAAAACAAGGATAAGAAAGCGCCAACTTATGCCGTAAATCAGCAAATCATTTTATATATAGAAGTCGTTACGCCAAGGTGGTTTACCGGAGGTACTCGAATAGCGCCTATAGAAATTCCGAATGTAGTAGCAAAACAGCGTAACCAATTAGCCACCAATTTTACAGAAAGGCGCAATGGAGCAACTTGGACTCATCAACGTTGGGAGGTGACATTATACCCACAAGTTGAAGGCAATTTTGTTGTCCCACCAACGGCTGTTAAGGTACAAGTTTCACGAGAAAATTCGGGAAACGTTTCTGGTGTTTTATATACAGAACCACAACGGTTTACCGCAATTACGCCATCAGGTTTATTGAATGATGACTCTGAATGGGTATCTGGTCGTGATTTTTCAGTTGAACAAGAGTGGGATAAATCAAATGATGACTTAAAAGCGGGTGATGCGATCACTCGTACCATCACCATCAAGGGCTCAGATACATTAGCTATGTTGATCCCTGAATTGATTAAGCAAACTTCGACAGCGAATTATCAAACGTACTCACAACCTAACCAATTAGATGATTCACAGACTCGTGGCGATTATTTGTCAGAACGAAAAGAGTCGGTTGTTTATGTTCTTCAAAATGGGGGGGAGGTAGCGTTCCCAGCCATTAACTTAACCTGGTGGGATACCGATGCTCAAGAATTAAAAACCATTGCGCTTGATGGCCAATCATTTTCTGTTTCTCATACAGTGAGTTCTTGGTTGCACCAATATTGGCAGTGGTTAGTAATATTGATGAGCACTGCCGTTGTTATCTTATTTAGTGTGATTAAAACCATTCGTTATTATCAAACTCATCCATTACCTGCTTGGCTTATCTATTCGAAAGCCGTAAATAAACAAGAGTGGGGAACAGTAAGAGTACTTCTTTATCGAACGCTGAGAATGAAAAACAAAACCTTGGAGTTAAAATACTGCCATTCAACCAGTGATTGGCAACAAGATTCGTCTACCTTTCAAACAAGAGAGATCACTAAAAAGATATCCTCTCGTTTATGGAAAAGAATATCTTCTCCAACAAATAGATTATCTTCTCTCTTTTCAATGTGGAAGCCAAAAGCGGTATTTCCTCAGTTCAATCAGTTACGAAGAAAATATGTAAAAAACCAAGAGAATCAACACAAAAGAAAAGATTAAAGGTTGTATCGAGCTTTTAGTTATATACAGTGGAAGTAGGGATCAATCAGTAGTGTCAGTAATAATGAAAAGTACAGAGCTTAATTTAATACCTATTTTTGTCGCAATTTATGAAGAAAAAAACCTTTCTAAAGCCGCGGCAAGGATGAATATTAGTCAACCTGCAGTAAGTAAAGCGTTGAAAAGATTACGTGAGATTTATGACGATCCTTTGTTTCATAGAAATACCTCTGGGGTAGAACCGACGGTATTTTCTTCTGATATTTATCCCGCAATGTCAGCAGCATTGAAGAATTTTACATCGACATTATCAGCATCCAGAGAGTTTGACCCTAAAACCTCCAACCGCATATTTTCTATAGCGGTGGTATCAACGGTTAGTTATTCCCTTATTCCTAAATTAGTTAAGCAAATTCGAGCTTGTGCGCCTAATGTTTCGCTAGAAGTGCACCCTCAATTTACTGAAGATTTGGAAGCCGATCTACGATTACAACGTTATGATTTGGTCATTGATATGGCGATAAGAGGTCGAACGTTATTAAAATCAGAAGTTATCTATACTGAAAAATTAAAAGTAGTTTGTAGTCAAAACCATCCTCGGATCGGTGATGAAATATCACTAGAAGAATTCTTAAGTGAAGAACATGTTGCTGCATCGCGCTGGCACAGTCGAAGCAGCTTATTGAATGGGGATGATATAGTAGAGCTTGAGGCTCGAAATATTGTAATAAGAGCAGCTGGCGCATTCGAAATGATGCCAATTATTAGTTCAACAGAAATGATAGGGATGCTTCCACAATCGGCAATTTCTGATTTAGGTGCGTATTACAATTTGAAGTCGTTAGATTTACCTTTTGATCGCCAACAACATGATTTGTGTATTATCTGGCATCCAAGCCGAACGGCAGAAAGTGGACACCGTTGGTTAAGACAACAAATTCAAAAAGTGGCGAATAAAGTAGCCATCCCATAATCTATTTAGTTTGTTTTATAAGTACATAGAATATAAAAAGCAGTGTTGATTTCTCAGCACTGCTTTTTGTTGTTGGTATTATCTTCGGTTAATCTTGCGTTACTTCAGTTAATACCTCACCAGTCGTCCCACTCGGTTGTGTAATACCTAAAACATTCGATAAGGTTGGCGCAATGTCGTAAGGGGTAATTTCACGGCTGATTTTTTCATCATCAATGTTATAACCAGCAAAGATCACCGGAACATGAGTATCATAACGCCAAGGTGAACCATGAGTGGATGCTATGGTTAATCCATCCATGTCATTAATGTAGTTTCTAGGATTGTAAACCACATAAACATCACCAGAACGCATTGGATGATAGTTATTTTTCACCAATTGCATTGTGTGAGTAGTCGGCACTTGGTTTTTCTCAATATCTGAGCTTGTTACCGCGTAAGCAATGCCTTTTACTTTTAGTAACTCTTCGGCGACTGCCTTTTGTACCTTATCTAACGCTATGCCTTTCTTCTTGATTACTTCATGATTTAAATACACATAAGGTTGGGCATATAAACGAATTGCGTCTTCACCTAAGCCAAATTCTGTTTTTAAACGAGTGAGTAATTCTGGAGAGATTAAACTTTTTTGATTGAAGTAGGCGGCTTGATTTGCCCCTAATGCATTAATCGTAGCAGGGGCTTCAGGTACACCGTGATCGGCAGAAAGCACAATCAGTGTATTCTTCAACCCAACTTGCTTATCGACTTTTTTAAGTAAGTTGGCAATGGTTTTATCTAATCGAATTAAGTTGTCTTCTGTTTCTAAACTTGATGGACCATACATATGAACCACATAGTCATTTGATGAGAAACTAACCGCAAGGTAATCGGTGAATTTTCCTTTGCCTAAATTTTCTTCTTTAAGGAGTGTTTCAGCAAAGTTCCCAGTGATTTCATCTCCAGCAGGGCTAAGTGTTAGCATTGTACTGTAGTATTTATAGCTTGCAGGACCATAAGGGTGAGGGAAGGTACGTTTAAATCCTGCAAGGTCAACTTTGTAATCGGGATTGCCTTCTTTTAAAGTATATTTATTTTCAGGCAGTGATAATGCCCATTTTTTTCCTGAGTATTGGTTAGGTACTTTTTGTTGGTTCCATGCGGTTACCCATGCAGGGTACTCATCATAATAGTAATTACTGGTCACAAATTCTGATTGTGCTTTAGAGAACCAAAACGTTTTCCCTGAATGACCACCTAACGAAATAGCGCCACGGTCTTTTACTGATACCGAGAATATTTTTGATTCACCATTGCTTGCTATCGCGAGTTCGTCGCTAAAGGTGGTGGATAAAATAGGCTCAGGTGAGCGACCATCTTGGGTTGCGACCTTTTGAGTTGGGTCGATCTCGGTTGATTTATTTACACCAGCACCTGAGGTAAGCATGCTGTAATTGCCATCTTCAACGTTATATACCAAGCGCTCTTCATTTCTGTCATACCACACATTACCAACCATGCCATGAACACTTGGTGGAGCTCCTGTAGCAAGGGAGACATGTCCAACAATGGTCTCGGTATTTCCGTGTTGGTAATGGGCATTGGTATAATAAGTACCATCTTCCATTAAGTAGCGAAAGCCATCCTCGCCAAAGTTCGCTTGGTAACGCTCTAGTAAATCACCACGAAGGCCATCAACAGTGATTTGTAACACTAATTTTGGGTTATGATCATTTGCCAGAACGGTTCCTGGTACCATCATTACCCCAGCGAGTGCGAGACAATGTAATGCGTTGTTCTTCATGTTTTTATTCCTTGCCAAAAGAGTAATAGTTATTAGTAATCTTAATTATTGATTACTTTGCATCTCTTACTAAGCGCAAACCCATATCAGCCATGATAATGGATTGGCTTGCGAAATCTCGACGGTAGTTTTCTGATTCATTTGCCTTATAAGAAAAACTGCTGCCTCGTACTGACTTGTGCGCTAAGCCACTTGCTTCGTCTCGTGCATTGTTTGGATTATCGGTTGGTGAGAAACGGTAAAAAGTATCATCATAAGCATCACTAACAAACTCTCCAACATTGCCTGTCATATCATATAAGCCTAGTTCATTAGGTTGCTTCATTCCAACGGGATGAGCTTGATTATTGGCGTTATTGGCAAACCATGCGACGTCATCAATGTTATTCGAGCCACTGTAAGTGTAGTTTTGGCTTAGTTTTCCTCCACGAGCGGCATATTCCCACTCTGCTTCTGTTGGAAGACGGTACGTTTCACCTGTCAGTTCATTGAGTTTTTCAATAAAGTAATTGGCTTGCTGCCAGCTTAAGTTATTTACCGGAATGTTCGGAGATTGGAAATAACTGAGAGATGATCCCATTACCGATTCAAATAATTCCTGAGTGACTTCAAATTTTGAAATATAGAAATCATCAACTGAAACAAGATGAGCTGGCTTTTCAGCTTTCTTCGCATATGGAGAGTCTGAACCCATTTGATATTTACCGCCCTCAACATGGACCATGGTTTCTTCTATTTTTTGAGTTACAGGGTGTGGTGGTGCAGTTGCACATCCTGCTAGCACTGAACTAAGAAATAAGGAGGTAAATAATGTTTTAAAATTGGTTAAAAAAGAGATTCTAAACATGACATTCTCAACAGTAATGATTGAGTATTTATCATACAGTGAAAGCACTTTCCAAAATGGAATAACGTGTATAACTAATACCGATGTTCTTTTTGCTTATTATGGAGTTAGAACTTGCTTAACAACTGGCTATAAAGGGTGGCTAATATGTTTGTTAGGTAAGTTCTTTTTCTCAAATCAAAGACTCATTATTAATAGGAATCAATATGATCATTACTCAAGGTCCTCAGTTTCAGGGTAAGGCTTCAAAACGATTACACGTCATGGCAAAACCCATTGGTGCTGTGTGTAATATTGATTGCACATATTGTTATTATTTGAGTAAAGAGGACTTACTTGAATACAAAAAAGATTGCTCCCCACAAATGGATGACGAGACCCTAGAAATCTATATTCGCCAATATATTGAAGGCCAAAATACGCCTGAAATTATCTTCTCTTGGCAAGGTGGAGAGCCAACATTACTAGGTTTAGATTACTTTAAGAAAATTGTAGAGTTTCAGAAGAAATATCAGCCAGAAGGGATCGTAATTTCTAATGATTTACAAACTAACGGTACTTTACTAACCGATAAATGGTGTGAGTTTCTTGTTGAAAATAACTTTTTAGTTGGTTTAAGTATTGATGGCCCTGAGTTATTACATAATGCCTATCGCACTAACAAAGCAGGCAGAGGGACTTTTAACCAAGTAATGAAGGCGGTGGATTTACTGCATAAGCATCAGGTGAAATTTGCGACCTTAACGTGTGTAAATAACTTAACGAGCCGAAATCCATTAGAAGTGTATCGATTCTTACGTGATGTGGTGAAATCGCCACAAATGCAGTTTATTCCGATTGTTGAACAAAAAACCTTTAGAACGGTAGCGCCACAAACAGAGCAACTGGCAGCGCAATTGCGTCAAGGTGATAAACGCCTTATTCCGGGAAACAAAGAATCAATAATGGAACCTTGGTGTGTTTCAGATGAAGCCTGGGGTAACTTTTTAATCGCCGTTTTTGATGAATGGGCACAAAATGATCTAGGTAAAGTATTCGTCCAATATTTTGAAGCCAGTGTCGAAACCTGGATGGGGCGTAAGAACCCATTGTGCACCTTGGGCGAAATTTGCGGCAAAGGCCTAGCAATGGAGTATAACGGCGATGTATTTGCATGTGACCATTACGTCTACCCAGAATACAAGATTGGCAATATCCATACTCAAGAATTAGATGAGCTGGCGTTCAGTCGTAAACAGCAAGAGTTCGGCTTTGCTAAAGCGAAAACATTAACTACCCAATGCCAGCAATGTGATTATAAATTTGCCTGTCATGGTGAGTGCCCTAAAAATCGATTTATTAAAACACGTGACGGTGAGCCGGGGTTAAATTACCTATGCGCTGGTTGGAAGAAGTTTTTTGCTCATGCGGATAAATCAATTGCGTATATTTTAAGAATGCTAGGCAATCCAGTTCAACATGGAAAGTTTAGTGATGCGGCTCGACAGCAAGCGCAATCTTCTGCGTTTCCAACTAAGTTTTAATGGAGGGGGGGGAGAATGAAACCATTACTGAAAAAATGCGCCGTACTAGGGCTTGCTAGTCTATTTGCCATTGCAACACCAGTATATGCGACAGATTCATTACAGAGCATGACACCAGAGCAACAATTGGCTTATACGGCACAAAATAAAAATGAGAGTAAAGAGAAACGCGCAGAGGCGTTGCGTCAATTGGCCCGTTATCCTAATCAAAACAGTTTAGTTGCCGTAGCAAGAGGATTAAAAGATCCTGCCCCCATGATTCGTGAGGCGGCAGTAATAGGTTCAGATTTATACCAATTTAAACATCGCTGGCAGATAGTATCGCCGTTATTAACTGATTCTGAGTTGAGCGTTCGTATGGCAGCAACGGCAAACTTACTTCGTGAATACAACCAGATGTCGGCATCTCAGCAAGCTCAAATTGAAGCGCCATATCAGGAAATGACGGCATATTTAACAAAGCAACAGGACTCTGGGTCTCAATTACTATTAGCCGATGTGTATCGTTGGCATGGTGAGTGGAGTGATGCCGATATTATTTATCAAGAGTTGGTGAAAATAGCCCCTGATAACTCGCAAATATGGTTAAATTTATCGGATAATTATCGAGCACAGAACCAAGATGATCAGGCACTATTAATATTAGATAAAGCGATTGTTCAATTACCAAAAGAGGCGAGTCTATATTATTCAAAAGCGTTAACTCAGGTACGTTTAAGTCAGAAAACCCAAGCAGCACAATCAATACAGGCTGCTGCTGATTTAGCCGAAAATAATAGCTATTATTGGTATTTAAATGGCGTTTTGCATGAAGATATTGACTTAAAAACCGCGACAGAATCGTTTGAGCAGGCGTATTTGATCTCGGGTTCACCGGAACAACTTTATGCGGTATGTGATATTTACGTGCGCTATGGAAATGATAAGGCGGAGGCGTGTTTAGAAGAGCTTGCCAAAGTTGCTCCTGATTATGTAATTGCTCAACTAAAAGAAAAACAAAAATAATTAGGAATGTTAATAATAAAAAAGCCCGAGGTATATAGTACCTCGGGCTTTTTTTTATGCTTTTATGAATTAATGCATGATTTGCAATTCATCAACTTCCATATCAATACGAGATGGATTTTTCTGCAGCCAACGTAGTCGTAGACTAAGTAAAATAGCAGAGGTAGTTAAACCACCAATAAATCCAATCCAGAAGCCATATACGCCCATAGGTTCAATAATCCAATCCGTCATACCTAGGATATAACCGGAAGGCAAACCAACAATCCAATAAGAGACAAACGTACACTTAAAGATTGCCGTCATGTCTTTATAGCCACGAAGTGCACCAGCGGCGACAACTTGTACAGCATCTGTACATTGGTAAATCACAGCTAAAAGCATCAGACTTACAGCCAGCTCAACCACTTCTTTATTATCTGAGTATAAATACGCAATATTTTCACGGAAGATGAAGGTTAATACTGCGGTACAACATGCCATCATCAGACCAAAAGCGAGACCACAGAAGCTTGCAATCTTTGCCCCTTCAAGATCGTTTTCACCTAGCTTGTGACCAACGCGAATACTAACGGCAATCGCGATACTCATTGGCACCATAAAGATCAACGATGAGAAGTTAATCGCGACTTGGTGCGCAGCAACAACGATTGAACCTAATGGTGAAACAAGTAGGGCAACCGCTGCAAATAATGTCACTTCAAAGAAGATAGAAAGAGCAACAGGAAGGCCGAGTTTAAATAGACGGTAGATCTCTTTTGCTTGTGGCTTATTCCATGTTTCATATAAATTTACACGACGTAATTTAGGCGCAATAAACGTATAGATAACCATGGTGATAAACATTAGCCAATACACGATTGCCGTTGCAACACCACAACCCACACCACCTAATGCCGGCGCGCCCATTTCGCCATACACAAACATCCAGTTTAAAGGTACGTTAGCTGCAAGACCGATAAAGCCGATGATCATTGCTGGTGTGGTTAAAGACAAACCTTCACAGAAGCTACGTAGCGCTTGGAATAATAAAAACGCAGGAGCAGCCCATAGTACCGCATGTAAATACCCTTGAGTCTTTTCAAATAACTCAGGTTCCACATCCATAGCCGCAATAATAAAGCCTGCGTTATAAAGGATAAGCATAATCGGTACAGAAACGATTAACGCTAAGTAAATACCTTGGTGGATTTCAAATGGAACTTTTTTAGATTTTCCTGAGCCATTCAATTGAGCAACTACAGGTACAAGCGCCATTAATAAGCCAACACCAAATAATACTGATGGAAGCCAAACACTTGCTGCAATTGCCACTGCTGCCATGTCAGTTGCGCTTACGCCACCAGCCATAACGGTATCAACAAACCCCATGCCTGTCTGAGCGACACTCGCAATTAGGACTGGTGTTGATAATTTAATTAATCGAACGATTTCTTTTTGGTATCTGTGCACTGATTCACCGTACAAATTTTTAGTATAAAAAGGGCATTAATGTATTAAAGAGCATAAATGCGAGTTCATTTTGCGCTAGTAGCTATCGCAAAAGAAAATTGGGTCTGATTGAGTGCTTTGAACAGAGAGAACTGTTAAAGGTAAGCAGAAAGTGGACAGTATATAGATTAAGAGAGACTTCACAAAATGAAATATTCAACGTATCGTAGATATTTTTAAAATAGCTAAAACCAAATAAAACAACTCAATGTATTTAATGGTATTGATAGGAGATAATGATGTTTACTGGGATTGTTGCAACAACTGCAAAAGTAATTGAAATAATTAAAAAAGAAAAATTTCAAACCCATGTAGTAGAAATTCCTGCACCGTATCATCAAGGTTTAGAGATTGGCGCGTCTGTTGCTCATAATGGGTGTTGTTTAACCGTAACTAATATTAATGGGCATCTTATTTCTTTTGATTTGATTGAAGAGACACTGCGTTTAACCAATCTTGGGTTATTAGAAGTAGGGCAATTTATTAATATTGAGCGTGCAGCTCGCTTTGGTGATGAAATTGGCGGTCATTCAATGTCTGGCCATATTGTTGATGTGATGACGGTGAGAGAGATTAATCAAACGACTGAAAATTGCCAAATTTGGTTTGATGTTGCGCAGCAATGGACTAAGTACATACTGCATAAAGGCTACATTGGGGTTGATGGTATTAGCTTAACCATTGGTGATGTTGATGAGAAAGGCTTTAACGTTAATTTGATCCCTGAAACGTTAGAAAGAACCAATTTAAGTGGTCGTGGTATTGGCGATAAAATTAACTTAGAAATTGATCCGCAAACACAAGCAATCGTAGATACGGTAGAGCGAGTGTTAGCGAATCAATAATGAGTTAAAGAAATGACTTAAAATAGTCCATCTTCCTCATTATTCGTCGTCAGATTTACAGATTGGTTTTGAGGGTTTATCTCCATCGTGAATTCAATTGCTCGATGACAAGATGGACAGTCATCATAAACGGTTTTATTTGATTGCTTGTGGTCAATAAGCATATTAATAGCGTGTTGACAGTTTGGGCACTGTATATTTTGATTTGTGTAATTATTCACAACAAACTCCTTATTATTGTTCTGCAATTACGAATATGTACTTTGGTGTATCTTCATTCATAGTAGAAAAGAGAGTTGGTTTTTGAAGTGAATTAAGTGAAAAGATTGATGATATCGACGTTTTTTTAATCTAGATTAATAAAAAATGAGATGGTGAGTACCATCTCATGTATTACATTATTTATTTTTATTTAGGTCAAGTTTATCAATTAGCTGCTGAGCATGGAGCATATACTCTCCACCGAACATAGAGCAGTGATTTAATACATGATAAAGACTATATAAATGCTGACGAGTTTCAAAGCCTTCTGCTATAGGGGTGATCGATTGATATCCTTCGAAAAAGCTGTCCTGAAATCCACCAAATAACTCTGCCATTGCAAGGTCACATTCAGGATCCCCCCAATAAGAAGCAGGATCATAGCTGATTGGGCCTTTAACACTCAGTGCAATATTTCCGTGCCAAAAGTCACCATGTAATAGAGCTGGTTTAGGCTGATGATTACGTAATATGTGTTTTGAATTTTTAACTAAGGTTTTTATATCACCAAATTCCATGCCTTTTTCATGCAAAAGTTGCAATTGCCAACCAATGCGCTGCTCGGCGAAGAAACAATCCCATCGACGGTGCCAGGTATTAATCTGTAATACATTACCTAGGTAATTATCGCAATCAAAGCCGTATTCAAGCTGATCTCCCCATAAATGATGGTTAGCAAGGCTAACACCGAGATCAAATGAGGTGAGTTGGTCCATAGGCTTTGTTGGTAGAAAATTGAGAACTAAAAATGAGTGCTCTTTAGTCGTTCCAACATGAAGAGGCGATGGGACAAACATATGGTCTGATTGGTCAAGCTGATTGAGGCTTTCCGCTTCGGTTTCAAAAATAGGGAGTTCTGCACGCTCATTGACTTTAATAAAGTAGCGCTGAGCACCATCACTGATCATGTAACAATCATTAATCTCCCCACCATTTACAGCTTCACGTTCAGAAATGATAAAAGGGCGACCCGTTACATCAGAGATTTGTTGAGCGATAGCTTGCCACATAATTGCCTCTCTTGAATATCTGAAAATTACCTAACTAAGCATAGTGTATTCTTAATAAATATCTGTGAAGTAAGGCAAAAAATTACTTTCAATATTATAGTAATAAGACAAATCAATAGATTTACAAGAAGAGAACAATCTGCGGGCGTGGTTTGAATTGTCAATGTAAAAGGAAAGTATTTGAGAGTTATTCTCTATTTTGATAAATTACCAATAAGAGCTTGTGAAAAATGAGCATTTATAATTATAACGAACTATTACTAACGGACAGACTATGATTGTCAATACAGAAGGTTACCATGCTCTTATTGAGTATCTAACAGAACACTTAGCGATTTTTGCAAATCAGCAAGGTGACACTGGTGAAGAGACAGTAGAAGATATTGTAACCGATTTAATTGCTTCTAATTTAATGACGGTATTTGCACAAAACCCAGAATTGGATGCAGATGTTCGATTTACGTTGTTACGTGAAGCTGATGCGGTAGTTGCAGATTTAGGTGAAGTACTTGCTGGTGCTTGGGTTCAAAAAGCGACTAATGAGCAAGTGATGTTTCTCGATGATTACATCGGCCTGATTAAAAATCTATTTGATAGCGCTTTCAAATAACGTCTAATCGCATAAATGCATTGATTATGAAGCCAAATAAAATACGACTAAATATAGTCATTATTTTATTTGGTTTTTTACTTCTATCTTTTCAATAACGCCTTACAGAACTCGTCTAACTTGCCAGAATGCTTTTTTCCAATAAGGGTTATCTAGGCTTGAAATGATCACACCTTTCGATGTAGATGCATGCATAAACTCTCGATTTCCAATATATACGCCTACATGCCTTACTTTTACGCTAGTTTTAAAGAAAATAAGGTCGCCTTTCTTAGCATTCGATAAAGAGACCTTCACGCCAGTTTCAACTTGATACTGTGTCGTTCTTGGAAGCCATTGTTGATGCAAACTACCGAGTGCATCTTGTGTGAAAGCCGAACAATCCACGCCTTGCTTGCTTGTACCACCATATTTGTATGGGACACCTTGCCATTCTTGAAAATAGTCTTGATACCCATCAGACGTCGATAATTGAGGGTGTTGAGTGCTAATTTCTTGTTTTGTAAGCTGTGGCTCAGAAGGGGAGGCACAACCAAATAAAGTGAGTAAAGCAAAAATAGAGATAAAATGGCGAGTCATGTTCAATCCTAGATAATAAAACCAACCTTACTATTCTGACTTATCTCTATAGAAAAAATCAATATTAATAAAAGTAAGCCTATATAATCATTGATATTGTAAATGATTATCGCCTAATGTTAATTGTAAGTTTTATGTTTTGGTGAAACTATGGTTATAAACACTACAAATGAAATATTTTGTGACATTTTGAGCTTTTAATGATTTTTACAATCGTGTAACCTTTGCGTGAATTTTGGAAGTACTTACTTTTAACTAAAAGACACATAATTTAACCATTTGTTTCAGAATGGAGTGTTTTTAATTATAAAGAAAGACAAAAACAAGGAGTTACAGATGAGTTCGTCTGCATCGCAACAACATAATCAACAGCAGCCAAAAAGGCCGTTGTTCACACGTTTTCTTGATTCAGTAGAATATTTAGGAAATCTATTACCACACCCAATTACTCTGTTTGCAATCTTTTGTGTGGCAATTTTAGTTTCATCAGGCATTGCTGGCTACTTTGAACTATCAGTAATGGACCCTCGCCCAGAAGGGGCAAAAGGCCGAGCCGCTGATGGTATGATCCACGTGGTTAGCCTTTTCAATGCTGAAGGTTTACAGCTTATCGTTACTAACCTAGTGAAAAACTTTGTCGGTTTTGCACCATTAGGTACCGTTCTTGTTGCAATGCTTGGTGTTGCAATCGCTGAGCATTCAGGCATGTTATCTGCTGCAATGCGCGGCATGGTAATGGGCGCGTCTAAGCGTATGGTTACAGTAACGGTTGTATTTGCAGGTATTATTTCAAATACGGCATCTGAGCTTGGTTACGTAGTACTTATCCCACTAGCTGCAATGCTTTTCCACTCACTAGGTCGCCACCCGTTAGCAGGTCTTGCTGCGGCGTTTGCTGGTGTATCAGGTGGTTATTCTGCAAACCTTCTAATCGGTACGGTTGATCCACTGCTTTCTGGTATTACAGAAACAGCAGCACAAATGATTGACCCAACTTATACAGTTGGTCCTGAAGCAAACTGGTACTTCATGTTTGTTTCTACATTCTTTATCGCAATCACTGGTGCGTTTGTAACAGAGAAAATTGTTGAGCCAAAACTTGGTAAATATAACGATGAAGAAGCGTCAGAAGATTTATCAAATGATAAGATGGGTAAGCTAACTGCTATTGAGAAGAAAGGTCTTAAATTTGCAGGTGTTGCTGTTCTTGTTGTGAGTGCACTACTTGCATGGACGATAGTTCCTGAAGATGGTGTATTACGTTCAGCAACAGGTACGGTTGCAGGCTCACCATTCTTGAAAAGTATTGTGGCATTCATCTTTGTATTCTTTGCGGTTCCTGGCTTTGTTTACGGTAAAGTTACTGGTTCAATGAAGAATGATCGTGACGTAATCAATGCAATGGCAACATCAATGTCTTCAATGGGCATGTACATTGTTCTTGTATTCTTTGCTGCACAGTTCGTTGCTTTCTTTAAGTGGACTAACTTTGGTCAAGTAATTGCGGTTGGTGGTGCGAGCTTCCTACAAGATATCGGTCTTACTGGCCCAATGCTATTCTTCGCATTCATCTTAATGTGTGGCTTCATTAACTTAATGATCGGTTCAGCATCTGCACAGTGGGCAGTAACAGCACCAATCTTTGTTCCAATGTTAATGCTAGTAGGTTACGCACCAGAGACAATTCAAGCGGCTTACCGTATTGGTGATTCAACAACGAACATCATCACACCAATGATGAGCTACTTTGGTCTTATTCTTGCTGTAGCAACACGTTACATGAAGAATTTAGGTATCGGTACACTGATTGCAACAATGTTACCTTATTCAATGGTATTCATGTTTGGTTGGAGTATCTTGTTCTACCTATGGGTATTCGTATTCGGTCTACCAGTAGGTCCAGGCGCAGCAACATTCTACACGCCATAGTTGGTAATAGAATAAGCGCTTAGTTCTGAGTATATAATTAGAGCTAGATATATAAATTAAAGGCGATCTTCGGGTCGCCTTTTTTGATCGTTCGTTTTTGTAATGCGATTGCTTATTTGAGCAGAGCAAGGATAATGGCTGGATGATGAGTGGTAATGTGTGGTTCTATGCGCCTTGATAAGTTTATTTGTAAAAGTACAGAATTAACGAAAACCCAAGCGGTTGAGTTGATTTTAGAGGGAAGAGTAAAAGTAAATGGTGACACTGTCACACTTGAATCAACTCAAGTTCATGAGAATAATGACATTACTCTTGATGGAAAAGAGTTAGTCGCTCGACCTTTCCGTTATCTGCTAATGAATAAGCCAGCCGATACTATTTGTTCGAATATTGATGAAGTTTATCCTTCTTTGTTTAATTACATCAATGAGGGCAATAATACTGAGCTTCATATTGCTGGGCGTTTAGATGCAGATACAACAGGCTTGGTGCTAATAACCGATGATGGCCGTTGGTCTTACAATATTATTACTCCAGCGAAGAAGTGCGAGAAAGTTTATCGTGTGGGTTTACGAAATCCAATCTCAGAAGATGCTGTTGATATTTTTACTTTTGGTGTTCAGCTACAAGGAGAATCGCAGCTGACTCGACCTGCTAAATTAGAAATAGTAAGCGAGAAAGAGGTATTATTGACGATTACAGAGGGTAAATTCCATCAAGTAAAGCGCATGTTTTCCGCTATTGGCAATAAAGTGATTTCATTACATCGAGAAAAAATTGGTGAGGTTATGCTGGATGTTGAGGTAGGAGAGTGGCGCTATTTAACAGATGCAGAAGTGACGTCATTTAAACAGTAAATATCTCTTTGAAGAGATGGTACTGTTAGCGTGAAAACAGCAATGAGATACCCTGAGAGTACCTCATTGCGATATGATTATTTCTTTCTAAATGGTTGAGTCAGCATTTTATCTAAATGTTGTTCTCTTGTTTTTCTAAATAACCCGAGCCCAATTTTCATCTCTTCATGCCCATCTCTTGGCTTGACTAAATAGGTGTTTCCAAAGCGATCCCAAATAGATAAAAAGAAGCCATAATTATTATTCATTTCAGTAACATGAATGGAGTGGTGAACTCGATGGAAATCAGGCGTAACAATAATTGAGCGTATGTAGCGATCTAACCCTTTTGGAATAAATAGATTACTGTGATTAAACATAGCGCTGATGTTTAACAGGATCTCAAACAGAATAACCGCTTCAACAGGGATCCCTAATAAACCAATAGCCGCAATCTTAATCAGCATAGAAATAATGATTTCGATAGGGTGGAAACGTGTACCAGTCGTGACATCAATGTCTTGATCAGAATGATGCATACGGTGTAAGCGCCATAATAGAGGGACACGGTGAAAAGCACGATGTTGCCAATAGATTAACCAATCTAACAGTAAGATGGATAGAAGCCCTGTGAGAAACTGTGGCGTGTTTAGGTAATAAAATAGTCCCCACTGTTCTTGATTTGCAATTAAAGCAGCATCAATCGCCAATAAAGGCAGAGCTAGGCGTAAAATAAAGCTATTAAAAAAGACTAAGCCAATGTTATTAAACCAGCGAGTAGATTTTTTTTGAGTCAAAGCTTTGCGCGGCCATCGGTATTCAGCCAAGGCAAAAATGATGAATGCAACGATAAAACACCCCAACCGAAGGGGGTTACTGTATTCAATCCAGTTAATTTCCATTAGGAATTCTCTTATAGAACTTGTTATTACTTATACTGTAAGTAAAATGCGCTTTTTTTTCCATATAAATAGCTTGGTTATTGCAAATGCGTATTCACAAAGTCCATCAATTACATAAAGAAAGATTAGCACGTTCAACAAAACCCTTTAATGCGCGTGGTGCTAATGTGAACCGTTGTGAGTATTGCCAAGTTCATCAAGACTACTGTATTTGTGAGTATCAACCTGCAGTTAACTCTAATGCTGCTTTCTTACTTATTATGTTTGATACTGAAGTTCTAAAACCTAGTAATACTGGAAAACTTATTGCAGATTTAGTACCTGAAACCCATGCGTATTTATGGTCTCGTACAGAGCCAAATCCAGATATGTTAGCGTTATTGCAAGATGAATCATATCAACCGTTTGTTATTTTCCCTGAAGAGCAAATTGAAAATAAAGCGCTAGTCACTAATGATATTGTGATTACAGAAGGCAAAATGCCTTTATTTATTTTACTTGATGGAAGTTGGCGTGAAGCAGGCCGTATGTATCGTAAAAGTACTTACCTACATAAATTGCCTGTCCTGTCTTTTAATCGTGAGCATTTATCTAGCTACATTATGCGTAAGGCCTCAAAAGATCACCAGCTATCAACGGTTGAAGTGGCAAGTTTGGTGTTGGATTTATTTGGTGAAAAAGAGAACGCAAGACACCTTGAATGTTGGTTTGAATTATTCCGTGAGCATTATCTTTACAGTAAGCGACCAGTAAAAGGGGCTGAACGAGGAATGGGCTTAAAGAATTTGATTGAATTTCGTACAGAACTGAAAGAAAGCAACCAAATCTAATGGGGTTTTGAGGTTCATTTCACACAAAATAAAAGGTAATTCCGCCTAGGTCACAGTCTGTATTTATATAAATTAGGTAAAATAACACCATAAAAATTTAAATAGATTAGGACAAGGATACCTTATGTACTACGGTTTTGATGTAGGTGGCACAAAGATTGAATTTGGTGCGTTTAATGAAAAATTAGAGCGCGTTGTCACTGAGCGAATTCCAACACAAACGGAAGATTACACATTATTGGTTGATGATATTGCAGGTTTAATTGCAAAATACGACGCTGAATTTGGTGTTGAAGGTAAAGTCGGTTTAGGTATTCCAGGAATGGAAGATGCTGAGACAGGCGCTTTATTAACAAGTAATGTTCCTGCTGCTAAAGGTCAATTTCTACGTAAAGACTTAGAAGCAAAGATCGGTCGTTCAGTAAAAATCGACAACGATGCTAACTGTTTTGCGTTATCAGAAGCGTGGGATGAAGAATTAAAAGATTCACCATCAGTAGTGGGCCTAATCTTAGGTACAGGTTTTGGTGGTGGTTTGATCTTTGATGGTAAAGTATTTTCGGGTTATAGCCATGTAGCCGGTGAATTAGGACACTCTCGCTTACCAATCGATGCATGGTTTCACTTAGGTGATAAAGCACCATTATTAGAGTGTGGTTGCGGTAATAAAGGTTGTATTGATAATTACCTTTCTGGTCGAGGCTTTGAACTGCTCTATGCTCACTATTATGGTGAAGAAAAGAAAGCGATTGATATCATCAAAGCGAATGAAGCTGGTGATGAAAAAGCGGTAGAGCATGTTGAGCGTTTTATGGAATTATTAGCAATTTGCTTTGCTAACCTGTTTACTTGCTTTGATCCGCACGTGGTTGCACTTGGCGGTGGCTTATCTAACTTTGAATTGATTTATGAAGAGTTACCAAAGCGTCTACCAAAACATTTATTATCTGTAGGTCGTGTGCCTCGTATCATTAAAGCGAAACACGGCGATTCAGGCGGTGTACGTGGTGCGGCGTTCTTAAATATTAAAGAGTAATCTTGACTCAATATTTAGAATAGAAAATGCAGATACAAAAAGAGCCTCATGTTGTTTGTTATTACTAACAGGTAAACAAAGGCTCTTTTTTTGTGCGGTTTAAACTTAAAAAGAGAAGTGAACTAGAAGTTATAGCCTAGGTGTAAACCGAAGAAAATTTCTTTATCGCCAAAATCAGTACCAACACTACCTAAATATTGGTAACCATAATCACCGTAGTCAGCAGAGAGGTGAATATCCAGTGCTTGGTTAGTCCAACCCAGTTTATTTTCAATGTTTAACCCTGTTGAATCTTCGAAGACCATATCTAGAATGATGTCTCCACGGTAATACATATCACCAAATAAGAATAGGCTACCAGCATTTAATGACAAACCAGAGTTATCAGTCTCAAGTAAAGGTTCATTTGAAGAGGTATTAAAGCTCTTATAAGCTAAGCCAATGTTGCTACTACCAAAACCAGTATCCATAACAAAATTACCACCAAGGGTAAGAGTGCTTCTATCCAGTGTGAGACCTTGCTCGTCTAATGGCTGAATATTATATGAACCATAAGCGTTAAAGTTTTTACCACTAAACTTACCACCAATAGATAAATCTGAGTCAGCAGTCGGATTATCAGCATACCCCAGAGTTATCGCAGCAGCGCCAAGAGATATTTGTCCATCAATAGCCATTCGTGCATCTCGTGCATTACTTTCCATTGATTTGGTTGTTGAAATACTAACGTTATTTCCGGTAAAACGAGGGTCTTGAACATGGAAATCATTAGCAAAAGCCGCAGATGAAATAAAACTTAAAGCAGCAGTTGAAATTAGTAGATTATTTTTCATTGTAAACCTTATATATAATGTTATTTATAGTTATGCCTTAATTAACATTAAGGCATAGATAGATTAAATTATAATTATAATTCACTCAATATTCGTATATTTTATAAATACATACTTTAAGTTTATTTACTTTATAGTTTTCTATTATTACTGATGATTTGTTAAATTATTGTCTTTATTTAGACTGTGGTATTGATTTTGCTTATTTATTTCAATGTATCTATTCATATTTTATTCGCTGAGTGAAATTAATTATTACAATCAGAAATAAATTAAATTTATTTTTTAAAATACCAGACCTAAATATAATCCAAGTGATACATTCGGATCGATAGTTATATCATCTGTGAATTCGGAGTACATATAATAATGGATGCTAGCCCCAACTAGAACGTTATCATTGAGATTAAACTCATTAGCAAGGCTTAATCCATAGCTCAATGAATCACCATTAGAGCTATATTTCATTAAGCTACCATTAGAGATGTCATAATCATCAATCTTTAAGAAGGAGTAGCCTAGTTGAGCACCTAAGACTATGTTTGAGGTAGAGATAGATATTATATGGTCGTAGCTAAGATTAAGGGTCTCTAAGGTTATACTTAAATCTTCTTCTTTTATTTCATAGTCGGTACTTGGCTTGTAATTCATAGATATTCTATTGCTCTTATTTATGTATAGCCCAAGAGATAAATCAAGTGATGAGTCATGTTTGAATTTTATATTTGTATTGTCAATTCCAATAGGGCTTCCATAATTCCCACCGACTTTAATAAATGGGGCATCTGCGGATAATATTGAAATAACAGTACCTATATCCCTAACTAATGTGTCTGATACATCAGCGTTTGAGTTAAAAGATGTAGGTATTAATATTGATAAAAGATATGCGTATTTATTTTTCATATGTAGTTCTTAATATTTATTGGTTGTATTATAAGGTTAATCTTCCATAATTTAATTTTCCAATTAATATTTTTATTATATGTTACTAAATATTTTTTCATTGTTGAAATTACTTATTATGAATAATACCATCCGTTTTTTATTAAGGAATTATCATGTGAAGAAGCTATTGTTAATATTTATAATTATATACTCCAATAATATTAGAGCATCTAATAATCAATTAATGATATATACAGGCCAAAGCTCAAGAAGCTCAGGTCTAGAAGAATTGTATACAGTTAAATTGCAATATAGCCAGCCAAATGAGTTTTTTAGAATCCCAGGGCGTAGGAACATTGAAGCTGGATTTTTTGCTTTTGGTGAGCATGAATCAAATCTAGATGAAAATAATCAGTTTATTGCTGGTTTATCACAAGATCTGTACTTATTAAATTCACCTTTTCTTTATGCTGGTGCAGGGTTAGGTGGTTACATTAAAAGTAAATCGACAGAAAGGATTAGCTCTAAGGTAACATTCGGACAAAAAGTGTTTATTGGTGTTAACGTAAATAGAGTGAATATAGAGGCGTACTTTCGTCATTACTCTAATGGAACATTGACGAATAAAAATGCAGGACAAAATTTTGTAGGCTTGGCTGTCGGTTACTATTATTAAAAAGAGCCTCATGTTGTTTGTTATTACTAACAAGTAAACAGAGGCTCTTTTTTGTTGTGCTGCTTAACTAAGATTAAGTAGTTAAAGTTAACTACTAATTAAGCACAGCATTTTTTGTATTTTTTACCGCTACCACAAGAACAAGGTTCGTTGCGATTAGGTGTTTTTTCAAAGCGAGTTGTTTTTGGTTTATTTAAAACACCGTCAAGCTCAAGAATATTTTCTTCTTTTTCAGCATTCACTTCGATGTTGGCGAATAAGCTGTGCTCAGTAAGCTGCGCTTCAATTTCAACTTTACGCTCTTCTGTTTGAACAACTAAAGTTAGTGGTGCTTCTTCAGTACCTAACTTAACGTCACGTTTAGTGTTAAAACCAGAAAGAACGTGGTTTTGACGAGTTTCGATACGACCTTTGAAGAACATTTTAGACATCTTGGAGCCTTATAATTTTTGAACACAGTATTTTAGGCACTTTATACCATCAAAGAGCCTAGCAATAAACTAGAATAAAGCTCTAAATATAATTAAGACAGAGTCTGGTGTCAGTATTCATACTTTCCTTGCTGTTCGAGGATTAGTCGACGATCCTTTTCTAACTGTTGGCGTAACTCTTCTTCAGTTGGTAGTTCTGTTATATATTTAGAAGCGAAGAGTTGTTCACTCTCATTGAGGACTGAATATTTTGCTACCGTTTTATTGTTTTCAGTACACAGTATTAAGCCAATAGTAGGGTTGTCATCACTACGTCGCTTTTTTTCTTCATACATTCTTACATACATATCCATCTGACCTACATCCTGATGAGTCAATTTATGCATTTTTAGATCAATCAGTAAAAAGCATTTTAGATGAAAATTATAGAAGACGAGGTCGATGTAATAGTCACCATCATCTGTTGTAATGCGTTGTTGACGTTCAACAAAAGCAAAACCTTTTCCTAATTCAAGTAGAAATTTTTTGAGGTTATCAATGAGCCCTTGCTCTAGTTCATTTTCTTGAAGAGAGTCGGTCGGTAAACCAAGAAAATCAAAAATGTAAGGATCTCGTAGATAGTTTTTTGCTGATACAGCAAGAGCATCAGTGTGTTGCTTGGCTTCATTTAAAACAGGTTTAATCGCTTTATTATCAGCTTGGCTAGCCAATAAGCGTTCATAATAGAGGGTACCAATTTGACGTTCTAGGGCTCGAGCAGACCAAGATTGTTCAATAGATTCTTGCATATACCATTGACGAGCTTTATTGTTTTCGATGCGAATAAGGATACGGTAATGAGTCCAACTCAATTCGGTACGCACTGCGTTCCGAATTGGAAACGTCTGATAAAAACTTCGCATATTACGTAGGTTACGAACATCAAATCCTTTTCCAAACTCTTTAGTTAAAGAAAGTGATAATGCTTTTAGAGTCCCTTTGCCGTATTCAGCTCGGCTTTGTCCTTGTTGTTCATCTTCAACGATCAAGTGTCCTATCCGCCAATATGTTTGAACCATCGTTGAATTAACAGCTTGAGCAACGTGTTTATGGCTGCGGTTTAATACATCTCGAATACTGTCTAGTAATACGTTTGATTGTGGTATTAATGGCTTAGTCATAATGTCCTCGTAGCTTTGAAATAATAATAATTTTGGTAATTATCGGCTCATTCATATTGATTAAATCATTTAATTACATTGGGATAATGAAGGATTGCTCTTGAAAATATATAAGCTTCTCTTTTGATTGTTTTAGAACAAAGCAAAAACGAGACTGAAGTCAGAAAAGATAAGAAATAGAATGATAAAAAAGCCCCACAAACGTGAGGCTAGATTCGATATTGTTTAAGAAAGATACACAGTGTTATACCCGTGAGTTTAACGGAATAATTGTTACCTTCTGACCAATATCTACCGACTCAACTGCAGGTTGCACCTCAATTAAGCAGTTTGCTTCGCTCATTGAGCGTAAGATACCAGATCCTTGTTTACCAGTGGTTACCACTTCCATTTGACCATTTTGGTTAATCGAGTAAATGCCACGGCTGTATTCAGTTCGGCCAGTGCGAGAGCGGATAAACTCTTTAGCGATTGCCGTAAAAGTCTCAGGTTTCCAGTTATCTTCACCTTGAAGTTTACGTAATGCAGGTTCAACAAACTGTAAGAACGCCACCATTACCGCTACAGGGTTACCCGGTAAACCAAAGAACGGAGTATCACCAATATGACCAAAGGCAAGAGGGCGGCCAGGACGCATATTTATACGCCAAAAGTTAATATTGCCCAATTTATCTAAGATCGTTTTGATGTAATCGGCATCACCAACCGAGACACCACCAGAAGATAAAATCATATCCGCTTGTTGTGATGCTTGAGAAAGCGTTGACTCTAAAGCGACTTCACTGTCTTCAATGATGCCAAAATCAATCACTTCACAGCCGATCTTCTGCAATAACGCCGTCAACGTGAAGCGATTTGAGTCATAAATCGAATTGGTTTTTTGTGCTTCACCCGGTGCTTGAACTTCATCACCAGTAGAGAATATAGCAACTTTTGTTTTTGTGATAACAGGGACAGAAGCAATGCCTAAAGACGCAAGCATACCCACTTCAGGAGCCGTAATACGTGAGCCTTTAGCCACACAGGTTTGGTCGATAGCAAGATCTTCACCTGCTAGACGAACGTTTTGGCCTTTACGAATGCCAGATTTTCCTGTATCAAAACGAACTTGATTGCCTTCTTGAGTTGCTTGTTCACGCATGATCACGGTATTACCATTTTCAGGCACTGGTGCGCCCGTCATGATTTTCGCCGCTTCACCATGTTGAAGAGGGCGATCGTAACTGTGACCAGCCATGATCTCGGCAACTACGGTGTAGCTTTCACGCTCTAAATCATCACCACAAATCACATAACCATCCATCGCTGAATTATTATGCTGAGGAACATTGATCGGCGATAAAATATCTTGAGCCGCTAATGTATTAATGGATTCAACTAAAGAGACATTGTTTTGTGAGTTTAGTGGTGTGATGGCCTCTAAAATCTTAGCTCTACCTTGACTAACAGATAAAAACGCAGGTGATAATTCATCGCAGTTAGCGGATAGATCACTTTGTTGTTTATGTTGATGCTGTTTAACGTAGTCAACAATGAACGCAGTGATAGCATCAGTATTGTTGATGTCCATTTGAGGCAGTTCTGATTCAGCTTTTGAGTCTGCTGCAATCGCAATGATGTTATCATCTTCTGGGAAGATCCACGGCTTACCGACTTCATCACGGTGTAATTCAATCTTGGTGTATGGCAGTTGCTTAAAACCTTCAATAAGAATCAAATCAAGTTCAGTTTGATCTAACTTATTGATTAGTTGCTGACAGGTAGTTTCTTCATCAGGCGTTTCAGTAATTAATGCATTACGAAAACGAGAGCTGATCAACATTTGGCTCGCACCAGCTTTACGTAAACGGTAGCTGTCTTTGCCTTCTTGGTCGATATCAAAATTATGATGTGCGTGTTTGATGACTGCGACTTTTAGTCCCATTTCATTAAGTTTTGGTAATAGCTTTTCTAATAATGTGGTTTTACCTGTGCCGCTATAAGCAGCAAAACCCAATAAAGGGATAGACGCAGTCGTTAAGCTCATAATAAAGGTCCAAATTGTTCGAGTTCTTGAGGGCTATTCAAATTGATAAAAGCATTTGGGTAATTAGAGAAATCAGCAAAGACGGTATTACACTCTTTGTATAATAGAATAATTTTTCTATCACCGCGCGCTAAGAAAGCATCAATTTTAGGAATAATGCGTTTGTGCATTAAAGTTACAACCGGTTGCATGTATTCGCCATCATGAGCGACTACAATGTCAGTATCTTCTTTTACCGCATCACACAATAAAGCAACAAGGTTGTCAGGTAGGTTGGGGGAATCACAAGGAATAAAACCAACCCAATCAGAATTCATATTGATTAAACCAGAATGCATTCCGGCCAATGGCCCTGGGTAATCGCTAAACTGGTCAGAAAACGTGACGCCGTAACTTGTGTATTGTTCAATACTGCGATTAGCGTTGATGGCAATCTGATCGGTTTGAGGCGTTAATATGTCTATTGCATGTTCGATGAGTGGTTTATTTTTAAAAGCGACAAAACCTTTATCTTGACCACCCATACGACGAGCTTGTCCGCCCGCTAAAATTACCCAACTAGTTTGCTTTGGCTGGAGCATACTTATCCTTGCTAACAATCACTTTTAATGGGGTTGATTCTATCAGCTTTGCGTCTGAAATGGTCCATTGACGATGACAAATTTCAGTTAAGGCATTGGTTTGGTGACTGGTTACTACAATACTAGAGCCACGTTCGAGTAGATCTTTGGCCATAATAACCAGTAACAGGATAGATTCTTGGTCAACGCTCGCACTTGGTTCATCCATCAGTAAAATAGACGGTTTTAGTACCCAAGCTCGTGCCATAGCAACACGTTGCTTTTCACCACCAGATAAAACAGAGATATGTTCATCGGCTAAGGTTTCTAACCCAACCATGCGTAACGCATTGATTACCATGTGACGCTTCTCAAGCTTATTCATGGTGGTGTATTTCATGCCATAAATAACGTTATCGAAAACAGTCCCATCAAATAAAAATGGGTTTTGATGCAGGTACACAATTTGATTATTGCCTGAGCGACCAAACAAACGTGCAGTCCAGTGTGGTTGATTAAGGTTAAGCTTACCGGTTGTTGGGTTTTGTAACCCAGATAAAATCTTAAGTAATGTTGTTTTACCTACGCCATTAGCACCACGTAAATAGACAGATTCTTTTGGCCCTAATGATAAATGTGGGATGTGAAAAAGCACACGATCATTAAATCGCATCGATAGATTATCGGCAGTAATTCTTATTGTCATTTTTTATGCCTACTAAGTACGTAAATACCCTTTACCACGAGTGATAGAGAGTAAAAAGTTTAACACCAGAGCTAAAATTAATAGCACCATACCAAGAGCAACCCCTTGAGCAAACGCACCTTTTTGGCTTTCCATAGCGATTGCGGTTGGAATGTTTCGTGTAGCATTAAAGATGTTACCGCCGACCATCATAGAGCAGCCGACTTCGGTGATAATTCGAGAAAATCCAGCAATGATAGCGGCAAGAATAGGAAACCGTGTTTCCCAAATTAAGCTACCAAATGCTCGTGGTAACGAAGCTCCTAGAGTAAATGCAGTTTCCCATACTCGTCGATCACTGTGTTGAAATGCGCCGTGCATCATCGCGACCATAATAGGGAAACAGATAAACATTTGACCGATGATCATTGCTTCTTGAGTAAAAAGCAGTTGCCAATCGCCAAGAGGTCCAGATCGAGAAAGAACCATATACAGCAATAAACCAATCACAACAGTAGGTACAGATTGTAACGTGTTAATAATAGAGAGCAGTAGCCACCGCCCAGGAAATGAACCATATGCAAGCGCAAACGCCAGCAAGAGGGCAGGTAATAACACAACTGCCATTGCAAACAATGAGACAGAGAATGAAACACCAACAATGCTCCACAATGCAGCATCACCGCTAAACAGTAATTGAATGGCTTCGTGAGAGGTGGCTAAGATAGTCATGGATTATTTAGCGTCCGCAGTGAACAATTTTTTACCACTAAGAGTAAAGCTATCGATCATTGCTTGGCCTTTGTCACTTATTAACCAATCACTGAATGCTTGAGCACCTTTTGTATTTAGGTTGTTGTAACGCTCAGGGTTAATAAGAATCACCTGGTAAGGGTTAAATAGACGCTTGTCGCCTTCAACCATGATCTTAAGGTCAAGTTTGTTCTGGTAAGCTAACCAAGTACCACGGTCTGTTAATGTGTAAGCTTGTAGCTCAGAGGTCATATTCAATGTTGGTCCCATACCTTGGCCAACGGCTTTGTAGCCACCGAAGTTTGGTTCAATTTTCGCTTGAGACCATAAGATTAATTCTTTTTTGTTTGTACCTGAGTCGTCACCGCGAGAAACGAAAGTAACGTCTGATTCTGCCATCTTCTCAAATGCAGTAGTCACGTCTTTCATACCGTGGATGTGTGCAGGATCAGCTTTAGGGCCAACAAGAACAAAGTCGTTATACATTAATGCTTTTGGATCAACGCCATAGCCTTTTTCAACAAAGCTTGCTTCCGCTTTAGGAGCGTGTGTCATTACTAAATCAACATCACCGTTTTCGCCCATTTTTAGCGCTTTACCTGTACCTGCTGCCAATACTTGAACTTCATAGCCAGAATCTTTTTTAAATTCAGGCAATAGGTAATCAAGTAAACCAGAGTGGTAAGTACTTGTTGTTGTCGCTAGGCGTACAATGCTTGCGTCATCCGCATATACGTTAGTTGCCGAAAAAGAACCAAGAGCCAGTGTAGCCATCACTGTAAACGTACTGATTTTATTGTTCATGTTATATCCATGTAGTGTTATTAAAATTACTGCAAATGCAATAAATGAATAGACTCATCGGCTTTAAAGCAATCATTATGCCAGAAATCATACTGATAAAATTATCTTTAACTTAATGATATTTAACCGATTAATAGGCATTTTGACATAAAAACCCTACAAAAAATGTGACTAGGACAAAATGTCTCATACGAAAGGATACATTTTGTAGAATTAAAGGTAGAATAAGTAGGACATTTTGACCCACATCTCTCGTTAAAGCGCATAAATTAGGAAGCTCTATGGTCTCGAAATCAGATTGGAATGCATTTTCAGTACTTGTTGTTGATGATGAAGTTGGTATGCAAACCATACTAAAAAAAGCATTAAGTAAACAATTTGGACAAGTTCATACCGTTGGAACTATTGAAGATGCCGAAGCTATTCGTCAATCTCACCATCTTGATTTGATCATTCTTGATATCAATTTACCCGGTCAAACGGGATTAGAGTGGCAGGAAAGTATTGCCAGTGACTCGCGAAATTATGACGTTATATTTATGACTGGGTACGCAGAGTTAGATACTGCAATTCAGGCGTTGCGTTTAGGTGCTGCTGATTTTATTTTAAAACCGTTTAATCTTGAAAATATGCTGCAAGCGGTGAAGCGCTGTATGGATCGTCGTTTAGTTGAGAGAACCAACTTTGCATTACAGCGAGAAGTGGAAAAAAACAACCCAATTGAAATGATCGGTAACGCTGAAAAAACCATAGAATTAAAGCAAATGGTTGCTCAACTTGCACCATCAAATGCCGCCGTATTAATTGAAGGTGAATCGGGTACAGGTAAAGAGCTTGTGGCTCGTGGTTTACACCAATTAAGTCACCGTAACGGCCCGTTTGTTCCTCTTAACTGTGGTGCTATTGCACCTGATCTTCTTGAAAGTGAACTGTTTGGTCATACATCAGGGGCGTTTACTGGGGCTAAAAAAGGACGTGAAGGATTATTTAGAGTCGCTAACGGTGGAACTCTATTTTTAGATGAAATTGGTGAAATGCCCATTGGAATGCAATCGTCCCTTCTACGTGCCTTAGAGCAGAAAGCCATTCGACCTGTGGGTTCTGAAAAAGAAATCCCTGTTGATGTTCGTATCGTAGCGGCAACCAACCGAAATCTTCTTGAAGAAGTTGAAAAGGGTAATTTTAGAAAAGATCTCTTCTATCGCTTGAATGTCCTTACTGTTTCACTGCCAGCCTTGCGTGAGCGCAAAGCTGACTTGGCCTGCTTAACCGAGCATTTTTCCCACATGATCGCGAAAGAAATGGGGTTAAAACCAATTCACTGGGCACATGAAGACATCGTTGCTATGGCTCACTATGATTGGCCCGGGAATATTCGTGAGCTTAAAAATATGATTGAGCGTTGTATTTTACTCGGTAAACCGCCAGTAGAGCACTGGTCTAGTTTACAAGGTGACACGCCACTGCACCAATCACCTAATCAAGAGCCGATTTTAAATCAAGAACCAACGGAATGTACTTGTATGCCAGAAATGGATGAATACCCAGATCAGTGGACATTAAAAGAAGTTGAAAAGAAGCACATAATTACGGTTGTAGATTTGCATGACGGGAACAAGTCAGCGGCAGCAAGGCAACTAGGTGTTGCTCGTAAAACACTAGAGAGAAAATTTAAAGAGTGGAGTGAAGAGATCGCATGATGTTATCTCCTCTTTTATGGAAACGTAGAATCAAAACCATGGTGAGATACCGTTTATTGTGGTTAAACTCTGTTCCTTTATTTCTCACATTGCTTGCTTTAGTGATTATTACTGCGTTTTGGTCGGTGCATTATACGTGGCAAAACGCACTCAATGATGTAGGAAGCAAATTATCCGTAGCAAACAACAGTATTGATTTTTTACAGCAAGAACAAGGCGCGGAACTCCATAGTTTTGTTGAATCTTATCAATTCCAAATAAGATTAAAAAATAATGATCCACAACTTCAATATTGGGCAGAGAACCAAGCAGATAATTATAACTCTGACTTTATTGTTGTTCATCCTGCTAACTATATTGAACATTTACCAGAGTCATCAGTTAAAGCATTATCATTAGGAATATCGCGTACCTTTTTTCAAGTAATGAGCAATGTTGATTTATATAACATTAGTCCTCAATTGAGTACTCGAGTTCAGGTGATTAATAAGAATGATGGCAGCATAGAAAAGCGTGGATTAGTCAGTAGAACGTTAATTCCTATTTTTAGTGATGACGGTAACTTAGCGTGGATAGTTGATAGCGGTATTCTTCTAAATAACAGTACATTTTTAGTCGATCGAATCAGAGATCTTATCTATCCAGAGGGAGATTTAGCGTCGGATAATTATGGAACGGTAACTCTATTTCTAGACGATTTACGTATTAGTACCAATGTCCCACTGCATAATGACTTTGCGAATAAATCACTTAATCAGGGACGAGCAATAGGCACAAGTGTCTCAACTGTCGTAAAAAAGAGAGTGATTGAAAAGGGAGAGCGTTGGGTTAATCGAGCTTATGTATATAACGATTGGTATATCTCTGCTTATCAACCGATAAAAGACATGAACAATAATGTGATTGGAATGCTATATACCGGTTATTTAGAGTGGCCGTTACTTAAGCAATACTTACAGAATTTAGTGGAAGCTGGGGTAACCATACTCATTACTTTATTGTTATCGACTATTTTTGTGCATCGTGGAGCAAGAGATCTCTTTCAACCAATTGAAAAAATTCACTATGTGGTGAAGTCAGTGCAAATGGGTAAAGATGTTCGTATTGGTGAGTTGGGGTTAGATAATAGTCACGAACTTGCGAGCCTGGCACAACAATTTGATAATATGCTCGATCAGTTGCAACAGAGAAATATAGAGATCCAACGAGCATCAAAAAATTTGGAATCTAAAGTTGAATCTCGTACCGCCAGTTTGCATGAAAAAACCATTGAACTAGAGCAATACATTAAGTTATTAAAACAAGCGCAAGATAAGCTCATTATGAGTGAAAAACTGGCCTCTCTTGGTGAGTTAACTGCAGGGATCGCTCATGAAATAAATAATCCAACCGCGGTAATTTTAGGTAACGCGGAGTTGATTAAATATGAGTTGGGAGAGGGCGCTGAAGTTATTTCAGAAGAGCTTGATGCGATAATGGAGCAGATAGATCGAATTCGTAATATCACGCGCAGTCTGTTGCAATATAGTCGACAAGGTGGAATTCAAGATCAAGTCACTTGGCAGTATATTAATCCAATTATCGAAGAGAGTGTGACGCTCGTGAGAACAGGAGCACACAAGCGAGATATTGAGGTAGAGTTTGATTTTGAGCAGCCACCGCGAGTTGAGGTTAATCGACATCATTTGTTGCAGATCTTAGTTAACCTGCAAATGAACGGTATTCATGCGATGAACAGTAAAGGGAAATTGATTATTCGTAGTCGTACTTGGTGCGAAGAAGGTAAAGAACGAGGTGCGATTATTGAAGTTGAAGATTTTGGTTGTGGCATGTCATCAGAACAATTAAATCGGATCTTTGACCCATTTTATACCACCAAACGAGACGGTACCGGTCTTGGTCTTTCTGTTTCGCAAAGTTTATTAAGTCAAACCGATGGAGAAATAAAAGTGCGCTCACAGCTTGGTGAAGGTTCTACGTTTATTATTTATTTACCAATAAAATCAGAGCATCATCAATTCGATAATTTGGTTGGATAAAAAAGAAACAGGAAAAATGTTATCCGCTTCACAAAATATGGAACAACTTTAAAATTTGTACTTTTTATAGCCATAATGTTTACGAAATTCGTTGATATTAAGACGACGATATAAGATAGTTAGCACGTCCGGTTATGACCCCGAACAGTACTAAATTAAGCCACATTCTGAGACGTGTGGCTTTCCTTTTTCTTCTCCTTTACTTCTTGTTTTATCTATTCTTTTCTAGATGTATCCATTCTTTTTTTAATTAAAAAATCTAATCAATAATGACGATATTATCAGTCTGATCTGTATGTAATTGAGCTTTGTTTTGTTCGATAAGTTGAACTGCGTGAGAGGGAGTAACTGCATGAAATTGTCCTTTCATACGAATACATGACGCTTCCCAAGCATAATCTCTATATAAGCCCGTTTGAGTATATTGAATAATCACTTTCATTTTAATTCTCCTTTTAGATTGAACAGCTATTGAGCTTGTTAACAATAGTTTGAGTGAAGATGATGTGCTACAGCTAAAAATGCAACATTAGTTTTACAAAATAAAGAAGGCGTTATTTTTCTATCGAAGTGATTTAGCTCTTTAATTATATATATGAACCCAAAATGAATAATGTGCTCACTAATCATTAAGATACGACCCTGTATTCTTACTCCTAAGTTAACGAATGAATCTACTTGGAGAATAATTATGAGCCCATTAAGCATTGTAATCATCACATTAAATGAAGAAAAACGAATCGGTCGTTTATTGGAAGATTTAACAAAACAAACAAATCAAAACTTTGAAGTGATCATTGTTGATTCAAACAGCGAAGATGCCACATGTGAAGTTGCTCAGGCCTTTGCCGCGAGCATTCCTGATTTAACGATCCACAAAATGGATAAACGTGGTGTTAGCCTAGGTCGTAATACTGGCGCATCACTCGCTAAGCATGAACGCTTATTATTTTTAGATGCAGACGTAAGCCTAAAAGCGGATTTTCTTGAGAGAGCAGCAACACAATTAGCTGAGAAAAAATTAGAAGTCGCTGGTGTGTATATGGGCTCTAAAGGGCTTCCTATTGCTCATCGAGTAGGCTACGGCTTATTTAACTTAGGTTTATTTGCTACTCAATTCACTTTTCCAACCGCCGTTGGTGCGTGTATTTTCTCAACAAAGCGTGCGCACAATGAATTGCAAGGTTTTGATGAAAACATCACCTTATGTGAAGACTGCGATTATGTGAAACGAGCAAGTCAAACCTGGCGTTTTCGATTTTTACCAATGACGTTTGAGTTTGATCCACGTCGATTAGATCAAGATGGTTTATTTACGATGGGAGCTACGTATTTAAAAGCTAATATTCGTCGCTTTTTCTTTGGTGAGATGCGCAATAATGAGATGGAATATAAATTCGGTCATTATTCTGAGCAAAAGTAACCAGCATAGGTAAGCGTGCTTATGTATGATTCTATGGCATTATTTACGGGCGCATTATTGGATGCGCTCATAGGGCCAAATTTATTTGTGCCGGGTGAGCCGTTCTTAATTGCAGCCGGTTTTCAGCTTCATCAAGGAGTTTGGGCTGGCGTTATTGCGGTATTGTTCGGTGGTCTTATTGGTGATCAACTCAGTTATTGGATTGGACGTCGCTTTGGCCGAAAGGCTCAGACACGATTAATGAACTGGCAACCAAAAATTCGCCGTCCCATTGCTCGCTGTCGCTTGTTACTTCAAAGAAAAGGTAATTCGGTCTTACTGTTTGCTCGCTTATTAGGACCAGTGGCTTGGATCGTTCCCTTTATCGTTGGTGTAAATAATATCGAGTGGCGACGGTTTTCATTGTTTGCATCTATTGGATTACTACTTGGCGTGGGTCAATTTGTCTTATGGGGGTATTTACTCTCTTATGGGATTGATGCCTTTCCGTGGATGAGTGATATGACACTATTTGTCACCGAGCATAAACAATCAATAGTGACCTTGTTACTGATAGTTATTTTTTTCATGATGGCAAAGAAGTTTCAATGGAAAAATATTGGCAAGAAATCAGTAGCAGTAGTTGTGAGTGCTATTATTTATTTGAATTATAGTCATTTTTTTTGGGTTGCTGATGATGTAATAGAAAAGCCAATTCCTGCACCATTGCATTTTGATGAAACAAAAACATCTTTCAAAGCTTTCCCTGGAGTGTCTTCGTTTTTTGATGCGCAAGCGGTTAATATCGCACTTATTGGCCATCATCCTCAATCGATAATGGTGCAATTAGGTTGGATTGAGAATAAAACATTTTCTCGTGATGATATTGAATTTGTTGATTATCTTTCACTGATTAAGAATAAAACACCACCGGTTTCTGATCTATTTTGGAACGGGCGGATACAAGATATGGCATTTCAATTACCGGGCGATTTATTAAAGAGAAGTCATATTCGGTGGTGGAGTGCAGGTAAGAACGGAAATAATGAACAAGTATGGTTAGGAGCACTAAGTTACGATGATGGGTTAACGATTACCGCTTACCGAGGTATTGTGACTATGTTACATAGCATTGATCCGAATGTAGATGAGGAAAGAGAACGGTTAAAAACGAGTATTGATACTCTTTTTCTCGATTTAACGACCTTAAATATAGCTTATGCAGAACCGATCACTGAAGATGAACAACATGATTACTATTCTGATGGAAAGATACTGGTCATTGGTTCATCACAGAGTTTACTCATCGCAAATAATTAGGGTCGTTTTGACCCTAATTTAGATTGTCAGAATACGATGTTTAATAAAGCAGAAAAACGATCACTCTTTTACTAGTGGGAAGGTTAGGGTGGCTTTTAGTCCTCCCATTGCACTCTTTGATAACTCAAGCGAGCCGCGATAACTGTGCGCCATTTCACTCACAATATTTAGCCCAAGACCTGTTCCTGGAGTCGTTTCATCCAAACGGATACCACGTTTAATGACTTGTTCAAATTCTGATTCAGGAATACCTTCACCATCATCCTCAATCATTATACGAATTTGATTTGCTTCAACTTCCTTAGAATGAACACGGATCATTGAATGTGCCCATTTATATCCATTCTCAAGTAAGTTTCCTAGCATCTCATCGAGATCGGTTTTATCGACGGCGATATGATCTTCACTGTCTAGCTCATTTATTAATATTACCTCACGTTCAGCATAGACTTTATCAAATGCCATTGAGATCGCATCTACTCGTTCAGAGGGTGAGGTAGCCACTGAGAGGATATTCATTGAACCTGCCATGCGAGCACGACTAAGGTGATAATCAATATGTGCTTGCAGTTGAGCAATAGGAGCAGATAACCGATTTTTATCTTCAACGCTCAAATATTCTAACTCATTTTTAAGTACCGATAGAGGTGTCTTTAATGAATGAGATAAATTACCGGCATGATGACGAGCACGTTCAAGTAACTCTTGGTAATGAAATAATAGTGCGTTGAGATCAGAAACCAATGGCGCGATCTCTTGAGGATAATGCTGACTTAATGCCTGTTGTTCACCTTTACGCAGCATCACTAACTCAGATTGCATTTTAGCTAAAGGGCGAAGTGACCAACTGACTTGAATACCGATAAGAAATAGTACCCCACTAAATAATAAGCCAAGAATGATCCAGAGCTGGCCTGTAAGTTGATGTAAGGTTTTTTCTAATGGATCTTCATCAAGACCAATAGTGATGGTTATTGGCTGTTTAATTTCAGGAAGGTAAATATTTTTTTGTATGTAAATAAGCTCTTCGTTATTAGCGCCTTTCACTTTTGGTTTAATAGATAAGCCATCTTCTTTGAATGTGAGCTTTTTATCCCACAATGAACGCGAACGTAGCTCACCTCCTTTGGTTGATGCCGTCCAATAAAGACCACTGTAAGGTTGACTAAAGCGAGGATCAGATAAACGCGATGGCATGATGAGGTTGCCTTTGCTATTCACTTCGATATTAGCGGTGATCTCATCCATTGACAGTAATAGCTGACTTTTTACATCTTGGACTAGATAATCGTTTACTAATTTAGGGATACCAATTCCCGCAGCAAATATCATGGCAGACAGCCAAAAAGCTGCAGCAAGAAGTAAGCGGCTTTTTAAGCTCAATTTTTTAAAGGTATGTTTAAATTGTCTCGGTGATGTATTCACAGTAGACCTTTATATTTAAGGATTTAATTGATAACCAAGGCCACGAACCGTTTTAATAATTTGTGGCGCAATTTTTTTACGAATACGACCGATAAATACTTCCACCGTGTTTGAATCACGATCAAAATCTTGCTTATAAATATGCTCTACAAGCGTGGTTCTTGAAATAACCTTATCGGGATTATGCATAAAGTAGGCAACAACTTTGTACTCTAATGCCGTTAAGCTTACTGCTTGTTCTTGCCACAACACTTTTGAGCTGCGCGTGTCTAAACTTAATTCCCCAATTTTTAAAATAGGAGAAGCGTTACCAGAAGCGCGACGTAATTGAGCACGAATACGAGCGATCAATTCAACCATTTCAAAAGGCTTGGTCAAATAATCATCAGCCCCTGCATTAAGTCCTTCAACACGTTGAGATAGGGTGTCGCGAGCACTTAGAATAATGACGGGTGTATTGATGTTTTCATCTCGAATACTTTTCAATACGGTTAGTCCATTTAACTTAGGGAGCCCGAGATCTAAGACAATCGCATCCCACTCCTCAGTTGTTGCGCGATATAAGGCATCAATACCGTCTTGGGATAACTCAGGAACCCAGTCAGCACTTTCTAAGGTTTCAATGATTTGTTCGCCTAAACGTGGGTCATCTTCTACGACTAAAATTTTCATTATTATTCTCTTAGTAATTATCTTTTTTGTTGTTATTTAAGAGCTGCGCGAATATCGCGGCCTTTGATTTCTGTGATAGCTAAGGTTGCTGCATCATATTCAACTTTGATTATATTACTCTCATGAACCAGTTTTAATTCGTAGGTCCATTCATTGTCGTCTTCATCCAGTTCTACTTTGATAATTCGGCCATGAAAGTCTTTCTCAACCATAGCGTAAAGCTCAGAAAATGGCTTTACTAAACCGGCTTGAACTGCTTCATAAACTTCATCTTGATCTTCATCTATATCTATTTTAGCGCCATTTTGCTGAACATCTTGAATGAGTTGATGCCCATCAGGGTGATCATTAGCAAAAGCACTTTGTGATAATGGAAAAAAAGTGAATAGGGCAGCAAGGTATATGGCTGGTTTTTTTAGCATGATGCTTCCTAATTAAGTCAATATAGGAGAAGTATAAAACAGCGAAGATGAATAGAACATGAATTTTATTCAGAAGAAAATTTAATAAGGAAAGCTCAATTTACTCTAATCATAATGAGTTATTTTGATAAATGTGTAAATTATTCTGGGTTGTTGTAGTATTTCATGGTGTTATTTATAAGTTGTTGATTTTAAATTTTAATTTTTAATTTGTGTGATGGTAATCATAATTATATGACTGTTTTTTTGCCTTTTTTAAAAATATTTCACTGGTTTTACGTTTTTCAAGCTGCTAGAGTCCCATCCCTCACGCATCAAGTGGGATACCCATGTTTAAAAATAGCAATGAAAATAGCGATAAACTAGTTCCAACACTTACTATAGGATTTATCCTTTTATTTCTTCTCTTTGCTCTTGTTGATTTATCAACATTTACTGCAACGATTCAAACCGTGTTTATGTCGGCATCGACAATGTTTGGTTTGTGGTGGCAGTGGTTAATGATCATCACGTTTGTTTTAGCTCTTATCATTGCGATGAGCAGTTATGGCAAAATCAAAATGGGTGGCGAAGAGAAACCAACGTTCGGTACGTTCAAATGGGTCGCAATGATCATGTGTACCTTACTTGCAGGCGGGGGCGTTTTTTGGTCAGCCGCTGAACCTATCTTTCACTTCATTACTCCTTCTCCAACTTTTTCTGATGTTAAAACCGGCACTCTTTCAGCAGTAACTCCTGCATTAAGCCAAAGCTTTTTACATTGGGGTTTCCTAGCATGGGCTGTATTGGGCACATTAAGTACGATTGTACTAATGTACGCACATTATAACTGCGGTGTTAAATTACGTCCTCGTGCGCTGCTATACCCAATCTTAGGTAACAAACTTGAAAACCATTGGTTAGGCTCAGTGATTGATGCTTGTTCAATTATTGCGGTTGCCGCAGGTACGATTGGACCAATTGGTTTCTTAGCTACGCAACTTAGTTATAGTTTAACCGTGCTAACAGGCCTTGAAAGCTCGCTGATGAGCCAAATCGGTCTTTTATCTATGATTGTAGCAATTTATTCAGTTTCAGCCTTTACAGGGATGGACAAGGGCTTACAGTGGTTAAGCCGAATGAATGTTATTGGCGCTGTTACGTTATTAGTTGCAATTTTGGTGCTAGGCCCAACAAGCTTTATCTTTACTGAGTTTGGTCTTGCATTTGGTAACTATATTCAACACCTACCGGAAATGAGCTTAAGTACTGCAGATCCAGCATGGAACTCGTGGTGGACATGGTTCTTCTGGGGTTGGTTTATTGGTTTTGCTCCAATGATGGCTATCTTTATTGCGCGTATTTCTAAAGGTCGTAGTATCCGTGAGCTTGTGATTACAGTAGCAATTATTGCTCCTATCGCGACAAACTTCTGGTTCTCTGCATTGGGTGGCACAGGTATCTTCCTTGAGCTACAAACTCCGGGCAGTATTTCTGGACCATTGCAAGAAGCGGGCTTACCTGCGGTATTATTGGCGTCATTAGAACAACTGCCATTAAGCTGGTTGTTAATTCCTGCATTCTTAGTACTGACTACGACATTTGTTGCTACAACGGGTGATTCAATGGCGTACTCAATTGCAATGGCAGTTGAAGGAACGGATAAGCCGTCACGTTTCCAACGTCTGTTTTGGGCATTAATGATGGGTGTGGTTGCTGGCGTACTATTGATTGCAGGGGATGGTGGATTAAACGCTCTACAATCTTTCATTGTGATCACGGCGGTTCCAGTTTCAATCTTACTTGGCTTTACGTTTATTTCAGCACCTATTGCTGTATTACGAATGAAAAGTGCCGAGCAAGAGAATCAATCTGAAGCAGTTAATCAAAAAACAGCGACAGTATAAGATAGAAACATAGAACGAATGAGAGGCTTATCACATAATCTGTGGTAGGCCTTTTTTATTGCCTGCTATTTGAGTGTAATGGTTACTCTTTCCAAGGTCAGGGAGGGGGCATTCTTCAATTATTAGGAGTAAATAGATGTTAGACAAAGATCAAATACTGCTGCAACTTTTTTACCGTGAAATAAAAGAGACTTCTATAATTGATAAGTCAGCTCTTGATGGTGGCGAATTTGTAGATAATGAATATAAAAAATGGTTAGCAACAAAGAGAGAGTTTCAGCTACCAGAAATCTATGATGCTCATTGGGTAAAAAGTTGTACGGCAGGGTATATAACAGAGCTGATTTTCACTAAAAATGGCAGCTTAACTGAGTTTACTTTATTTGATAGATTAAAGACGGTGGGCCATTGGGTATTAGATGATGGCTTATTGTATGTATCAATATTTAAAGGTGAAAACCAATACGATTTTGTAATTGTCGCAAACTCTAGCGTTAACATTCATTCTGCTATTGAATATAAAAATGACGAGTTGCATTCCTATCTTAAATTAGCTCAGACGAGAGTGTAGGTTAATTTATTTATTGTAATTTACGTAATTTGTTATTTATAAAGTAAAAACTGATACGCATCATAGAGTTTATTTTTTCAGACTGGTCTAATTGTCGTTCGATTTACTATTATGATTATTATGACCGCACTTATTTCAAATAGAGATAAACATTTTAGAGCAAAGCTATTATTAAGCTTTGTTCTTTTAAGTGTGTTCATTTGCTTTAGTCAATTGGTTGGAGTTACATCTAGCTGCCAAGACCATTTAATTGAAGCGCAAGCGAGAGTGCACCAACTTGATTCGACTATTGATACTGGGTCTCAACAAGTTGCTCAGAAATGTGATTTAGTTGAACACTTACTGTCATTTGAAAATAGCATGAATGATCTTTTGTTATGTGCGTGGCTGCTGCTTGGTGTTGCACTACTTCTTATTCCTCTTTTACATGCCCCTCCCTTACTTTTTGAGCCACTAGAACAGCAAGTTCAAAAGGTTCGACGGCGGCATCTTCGATTTTGTGTCTTTCTGGAATAAAAACTTAAGTAATACCAATTCCAATAGTTATCTGATCATTATTGCTGGTTAAATCACTCAATAGTTGCGCGAAAAATACGTATTGTAGAATCACTACATAGTAAATATTCGCCTTCGTTTAAGTAATTTTCCTGCGTAATAAATAGGTTATCTAACTAATTATATTGGTATAAAAATGAATGAATTATTTTTATTTTACTTAGGAAATTATGATGAAAAAATTAGAAAAAGCGATTGATGTTATTAAATATTTACCATTCTATATGTTGTTTGCACCATTTTGGTTTTCAAACGGGGTGGTTGATAAGTTTTATGGCATTTTATTTGGAACACGACACGGTGACAGTTGGGATGGCTGGAAAGAGTATATAGCAGGTACATGGTCGCAAAAGCCATTAACAAACACATTATTGGTACCTATGTATGACTATTTGTTTCCTGTATTAATTGCTCTACAGATTTTACCTGTTGTTCTTCTAATTGTTTCATTCTTGAAACTAGAGATATTACCAAATAGACCTAAAACTTTATTGAAAGCAGGTTTGTTGTCTTCTTTGTTTGTTACAGCATCAATGGCTGTTTCTCAAACATTAGCAGGGGCTTCAGATGTTCAATATTTGTTCCAATTTTGGGGTGTATCATTATTGGCATTTTGGTATGTAGAGACACAAGCTAAGTCGTTAACACCAGTTACTGCTTAGTTCACTAAATATGATAAAGCCCTTCAGTTAACGCTGAAGGGCTTTTTACGTTTAAACACCTAAACATCTATTTAATTAGATAGTATTACACTCTTTTCCAAACTCCCCATTCACCAGAAGCTTCAGGGTTATTACCTTGAGTCCACCACTGAGCTTGATAAGTTACGCCGTTAACGGTCACTTGGTCACCGCTATTATAACTTGCAGTTACATCCCATGTTGAATCAGGATCTACGGGTACTGTTGGAGGTGTTGGCTCTACTGGAGTAGGCGGAGTTGGTTCAATAGGAGCCGGTTCTACTGAATTTTCAGTTGTAGTTCCGCTGATCACTTCCCAAACACCAGTTGTACTTGTTGCTGGGTTATCACCTTGGTTCCACCATTTAGCTTGGTAAGTTACACCACTTACAACTACTTGATCGCCAGTGTTATAAACCTTATTTGCATCCCAAGTATTTGTTGGATCTACCGGATCGGTGGGATCAGTCGGGTCTGTTGGTAAAGAATCAACCACACGAGTCACAGGCCAATTAGCGTGAGACTCATAGAAGTTAGTAACACATTTCTCATAATCACCAGGGACAAGCGCAGAATATGCAGTCTGGAAGCCCACTAATTCACATTCAAAAGAAGCACCTTCTGGACGATCAGAATAGTATTTCCAATTACCATCCCAGTTAGTATAAAGCACATCGGTTGCACCATTTAAATTCAAACTGCCATAAGGGGTTTGTTGCCAACAGGTATTTGCTTCATCCGCTTCTACTGGAATTTGGTAATGTTTTGCTAAACCCTCCCAATAGCGAATGCGGTTAACGGGTTGGCCTTTATCTTTGTTTTGCTCTCCACATTCAATACCGCCATTAATCACGTTAATCGTTGTACCAAATCCGTAGCCGATACCTGCATCAGTTTCTCGTTGAGAAGGGGTCCAAGTACGGTCGATAACATGTAGCATGGCAGGTTTTGGTGCTTGGGGTGTTAAAAAGAACCAAATAGCAGAGGCAAGATTTAACCAAGAATCAGCGACTAGCCCTGGATTATTTAGCAATACTGTCGCATCACCATCGTACATAACTTCAGAGAAAGCGCCGTAGTTAAAGTGGTAAGATAATTGTTTAGCACCACGGCCGAAATAGCCTTCACCTGCGGCACAGGGCCAGCGTTTATTTTGCCAATCATTTTGGCCACAACCAGTAGTGTATCCTTCTTGACCTTCAGACCATCCCATTTCACGAACGTGCACTAAGGCTTGTTGCCACTCTTCAAGCGCAAGGGGGTTGTCAGATACGTTATCAACGGCAATGTGACCGCCAGTCTCTTGAGAGAAATGCGCAAATGCCGTTACGATGGATTTTTTACAAATGGCATCAGCATCACGCCCATCCGTATAGTCACCACAAAAAGCAGGGAACTTGCCAATTGCACGTAAGAAACGAGTATAAGTGTATTCAGGCGCTGCCATTTGAGTTAAGAAAAACCATTCAGATTGAGGAAAAACACGCTCAACACGTTTCACGTTCGCAGGATTTGTTGCAACACCAGCATCAATCGCTTCTACTGCGGTATTTGGTAATGTTTCTAATGCTTTAGCCCAGACGTCATACATAGGGTCTAATGTTTTCGCATCTTCGGCAGCTTTAATTTCTGCTTTAGAAACAATATAACCTGTTGGGTTTTCAGGATCAGGCTGAGGGTTCATAGTGAAACTATTGGCTGCAAAACTGCAGGCAAGTAATGATGGGAGTATAGCGAGTTTGAACATGGATAACTTTCCTTGTCGTTAATTATAAAATAAAAATAAGTTGGAATAACTATAGAAGTTTTTATAAAGTTCGGTTATCTAGAAATATGAATCAGTTTTAACTATGCGAGTTGTTTCAAAGAGTATAAATTATAAGTAAAAGCATATTCACAATGTGATTAGCACTACAGTCAGGGAAATGTATTAATGATAAGCATCAGGGCAGCAGAGAAAATCGATTTAAAAAAGATCTATGAAATAGAAACAGAAGCGTTTGGTAATCATGGATATCCATCTTTTTTCATTAGACAGGCTTTTGATTGCTGGACTAATGGACTGCTAGTTGCCAAAAAAGAGAAGGAAATTGTAGGCTATCTTTTACAAGTGCCATCAAGCGCAATAAAAGGAGATGCATGGGTACTATCATTGGCTGTGGCAAAGAAAGCACAAGGTATTGGGCTTGGTAAACAATTACTAGAAACAGCGATTGAGAATGCCAAAGGATATAAACGATTACTCTTAACGGTATGCCCGAAAAACACAGGTGCATATGCTTTGTATCAATCGTATGGTTTTTATTTATTAGAAGAAGAGCAAGACTATTTCGATATTGGTGAAGGCCGTCTTGTTTTAGCTCTGGATATTGCAAAGTAACTTGTTATTGTATCTTTTAAGAATAAAAAATAGATAACATTAAAGATGGAGAGAGCATGGAAATCGTTTACAAAGTCAATGAACCTATTACTGCAGAGCAGTTTATTACTTTATTGAAGAAAACCTCTTTAGGTGTCCGTCGTCCCATTGATGATGTTGAAAAAATACAAGCCATGCTTGATAACTCAAACCTAATTGTGACCGCATGGGGCGATGGGGAATTGATTGGTATTGCTCGCTCAGTTACTGATTTTAACTTTTGTTGTTATTTATCCGACTTAGCAGTAGACGAAAGTATTCAATCTGTCGGGATTGGAAAGTATCTTATTTTGGTGACCAAAGAAGAGTTAACGCCTGATTGTAAATTAATCTTACTCGCGGCACCAAAGGCAGAAGGGTATTACCCCAAAATTGGCTTTGAAGCTCACAATAGTGCATGGGTTTTATCCGATGCAAGTCAATTGGCTCTTTTCTAGCAAGGTAATAAAATGACATCAATTAGTGTATTAGGTTGTGGTTGGTTAGGTTTACCTCTAGCTAAAGGTTTAGTGAATGATCTCTTTCAAGTTAAAGGCTCTGTGAGAAGTGAGGAAAAAGCAGAAGCATTAAAGCAAATTTCTGTTATTCCCTATGTCTTAGACCTTGATAAGCAAGAGCAAGATTGGGCGCCGTTTTTACATTCAGATATTCTTGTTATCGCGATACCATCGAAGAATATTGAGGGCTTTTCCTCTCTTATTGCTTTAATAGAGCAGTCTTCAATTAAGCACCTTGTGTTTGTGAGTTCAACGTCGGTTTATGCTGATAACAATGGGGTAGTCACTGAAGAACAATCGGCATTAAACGCTTCAGTCTTATATCAAATAGAGTCTTTATTTACCCAATCAACGGCTTTTAGTACTACTATTATTCGCTTTAGCGGTTTGGTAGGTTATTCACGAAATCCTGGACGATTCTTTGCTAAAAGTGGGCGCTCAGTGAGTAACCCAGACGCACCAGTTAATATGATCCACCAAGATGATTGCGTTGAGTTAATTAAGCAGATCATAAAACAAGAGAAATGGAACACTATCTTTAATGCCTGTGCTGATACGCACCCAACAAAACGAGAGTTTTATACACAAGCCTCGCAACGTATAGGCATTGCTCCGCCTTGTTTTATCGAATCAGATGAACAAACTTTTAAAATCATCAGTAATCAAAAGATTAAAGACACATTAGGGTATGAGTTTATTTATCCCGATGTGATGAAAATTACTTACGACGAATGTTAATTCACCAAAGCGCGATTCTAACTAAGGACAGAATAATGAAGAACTCATCAGTGACAAGCCCATTAATAACAAGCACATGGTTAGCTGAACACCTTAATGATGAAAAACTGGTCATCGTCGATGCTTATATGGCGAATGTCGTTGGTAAAGAGCCTTTAGTTTATGAGGCATTCTCTTGTTTACCTAACGCTCGCAAGCTTGATGTAGAAGTTGAATTTTGTGATCACGCCTCTGCTCAGACTCATACATTACCGACTGAAGCGCAGTTTACTCAAGCAATACAGAAACTAGGCATTAATTCAGATTCAATCGTTGTTTTATACGATAACCAAGGTATTTACTCTGCTCCTAGAGCGTGGTGGACGTTTAAAGTGATGGGATTTGAACATGTTTACGTTCTGGATGGTGGATTACCTCAATGGCTAAAAGAGGGAAGAGAAACGGCATCAGAATACACAACAACATCGATATTAGGCAATGCCACTGTGAAAGCGGTGAAAGGCTTAGCATGTGATTCGGACGAAGTACTTAGCGTAATAAATACCGATGTTGCAATTTTAGATGCGCGTGGAGAAATGCGCTTTTTAGGTAAGGCACCAGAACCACGAGAGGGAGTTCGTAGTGGTCATATTCCAAGCTCGAAAAATATCCCATTTTCCATATTGTTAGATAATTATACCTATCAAGATGAAGAGACATTACGAGCTATTTTTGCAGAAAGAGTACCTTCAATAGATACAAAAACCTATTTCAGTTGTGGCTCAGGTATTACCGCATGCATCTTAATGTTAGCAGCCGTATCTATTGGTTATAAAGAGGTCGTTTTATACGATGGCTCATGGGCTGATTGGGGAACTAATCACTCGTTGCCGATAGAGTAATTAAAGTAAGAGTGATCTATGAGAGACATTTTAAGAGCCAAAATCATCACGGTGTGTGATAAGAAAATAGAGCTAAAAGGGGATAATGTAGGCTTATCTTTTTATGCTTTTTTTGCCAATAAAAACGATGAACCAGAGTTATTAATGGAAGCGGCCACGTGGTGGATTGCTACCCATAAATTAGATCACTTTGAAAAAGCAATTAAGATAAAAGCAATGATTCAAGATGGGCAATAAATGAAAATAGAAATTCGCCAAGGCACAATAGAAGATGTACTCGAGGTAGATGCTCAGATCCCAGAATTTGATGGTCGAAATACCAAAGAGAAACTAGAACAACGGTTAAGTGATATAACACATTTGATTTTAATAGCGACGCATAATGAGCAACCTGTGGCGTATAAAATGGGTTATGAATTATCACACTTTGAATTTTACAGCTGGCTTGGTGGCGTTATTCCAACAGCTCGCAAAAATGGTATAGCGACACAACTACGTTTAGCACAGGAGTCTTGGGCGCATAATCAGGGTTATACAGCGATTAGCGTCAAATCGATGAACCGTTATCCAGCAATGTTACAGCTACTGATTTCAAGTGGTTATCATGTTTCTGGTTACGAAGACAAAGGAACAACAGATAAAAGTAAAATTATGTTTATAAAAAGAATGATCAGCTAACGTATAGTAAAGAGCTAGGTTGAACTAGAGTAAAAAATCACTCTTTATGGTCTACAATCAAAGAATAGGTAAACCAAGTTATTACAGATGATACTTTGAAATAATAAGCTCAGAATAAAGGATGATTCAATGGAAAGAATTACGTTTAAAAAAGTCACAACGTGTGAATATCCCTCATTGTTTGGGATATATAAAACGTATTTTCACTCTATAATTGAAGGCTCACTTGGCTGGGATGAAATGTTTCAACAACAACGTTTTTTCGATTCATACCCTCAAGAGTGGTTTGATTGGGTTATGTTTAGCGGAGAGCGTTTAGGGTTAATTTGTACTCATTTGGATCTTAACAAAGCACATGTTCATCTGTTTATCATTTTTAAAAAATACCAAAACAAAGGAGTAGGTGCTTCTGTCATGAGATGTTATCAGCATCATTTCAGTGACAGGGTCACTAAGATAAGCCTTTCTTCATTTAAAAATAACCCTAAAGCTATCCAGTTTTATCACGGATTAGGGTATAAAATTGTCGGAGAAGATGAACACTTTGTCGAGATGGAACATTCACTGCTTTATTCTGGACAACTTGGGAGTTAACAAAGACGGTTATTCCCCAAAAATAATCTTCTCAGATCCTTTCTGCCATTTTGGGTGTGTAAACATCGCTTTTGAAAAAGTAGGGTCATTATAATGATTCACCAACCACGCTCTTAAATAAGGGAGCGGAGCTTGAGCGTACCACTTCTTATCGACTCGTGAAAACTGACGAATAAAGGGTAAGATAGCGTAATCCACCAAACTCGGTGTTTCTCCCATAATATAAGCATGCTGAGATAACGCCAGTTCGATAGTCATTAACCATTCACAACACCGTTCTCTGCATTCAACTTCATTCGTATCATGATAGCGAGAGGCTGCACGATATTTTTGCAATGCATCCACAAACTCATTATCACTTTGATTAATGATATCAAGCATCTGAGTTAATTTTGTCTCATCGTGTGAATAGAGCAAATTATTAGGATCTGATTGGGTGAGCGCCCATACCATCACATCAAGACTTTCATCTATTACAGAGCCATCACTCAGTAGCAATACAGGAACTGTGCCTTTTGATGAAATCGACAACATTTCTTCAGGTTTATTGTTCATATCAATATCGCGCAGCACCACAGTCTGTTGTGCATGCAAAATAGCAAGACGAGAACGCATCGCATATGGACACTGTCGAAGAGAGTAAAGAATAGGCGTTGTCATGATGAAATACTCAAAAGTTAAAGCAATTAAAACGATATTAACGGAATAAATGGCTAGATCCAGCCTTATTTCTTTATGATCTAGATCAATAAAAGCCGAATGAGTGGTAATAAAAGCGTGAGGCGAGTAGAATGCCCCCTCAAAAAAATTATTACATAAAAACCGAAGCGAGCAATTTCATAATGAGTAGAAAACTTGAATTATTGGCACCTGGTGGTGATGTTGAAGCGATTAAAGCGGCCATCGTTGCAGGGGCAAATGCCGTGTACTGTGGTTTAGATATCTTTAACGCCCGTAACCGCGCATCCAATCTTTCATTTGATGAGCTAAATGGTGTATTGCGACTAGCTCATGAATACGGTTGTGAAGTATTTCTGACCCTAAATGTTGTTATTTTAGAGCACGAAATCAAATCATTAGTTAAGTTACTAAATCAATTAGTTAATACAACACTTGATGGCATTATCGTGCAAGATTTAGGTGTCTTTAACCTAATCAAAAAGCACTTCCCAACATTAGATGTTCACGCTTCTACTCAGTTAACGACACACAATGAAGGTCAACTTCATTTCCTTTCAAAAGTTGGCGCGTCACGTGTTAACTTATCTCGTGAATTGAACATTGATGAAATTAAAGAGATGACAGCGGTTGCTCATGAACATGACATGCTAACAGAAGTATTTGTTCACGGTTCTTTGTGTATTGCATTCTCTGGTCAATGTTACTCAAGCTCAGTAAGTGTGGGTAACTCAGGTAACCGTGGCCGTTGTAGTCAAGCGTGTCGTGATGAATACGAAGTAACAAACGTAGGCACTAAGTACCCTCTGAACTTAAAAGATAACTCAGCGTATTTTGACCTTCCTGAATTAGTTGATGCAAAAGTCGACTCATTGAAAATTGAAGGCCGTATTAAAGGCGCTCACTACGTATATACCGTGGTTGAAAACTGGCGTAAAAATATCAATAAATTTGTTGAGACAGGTGAGCTATATGAAGATGACTCTAATCTTCATAAAGTATTCAACCGTGGCTTAACCAACAAATTCTTGAAAGGCAATTTGACTAAAGACATGTTCATCGATAACCCTCGTGATAACAGCGTAAACTACGCGGTTGAGCAGAGTAACTCGATTGATGTAGTACAAATTCAAGAAGTTAAACAAGATCTTTACAGCGCTAAGAATGCACTGGGTGCGACACTTGAAGAAAAAGTGAAGTCATTAAGCATCGATAAAATTGCGGTTACTATTGCTTTCAAGGCAACGTTAGGCGAACCATTAACGGTCGTTGTAACGCCAAGCCAAGATGATCAAGAAACGTTTGAAGTGAAATCAACATCACTACTGAGCGAAGCTGGTCAAAAAGCGATTACAGAAAAAGAGCTAGAAAAACGCTTTAAAGGCGTGATTAACCCTAACTATGAATTACTAGGTTATGATTTCTCTGAGTTAGGTGAAAACTTAGCGGTTCCATTCCGAGAATTGACAGAAATTAAAGATCAAGTCGCTTTCCTGATGAATGGGTCTAAAGAAGTTATTAAACATACTGAAGTTGACGCATTGCCAGTCTACCCAAAAGTGGAAGAGAAGCCTAAGTTATCAATGCTGATTGCTGATGTTGCTGACTTAAATGTCTGCGATGCAACAGATGCCGATATTTACTTCAAGTTACCAGAAAGCTTCAAAAAACGTGATCGTAAGTACATCAATATTTTCTTAGAAAACCCACGTTTGATCCCATGGTTCCCAGCGGTTCTTATTGGTAAAGACTACGACGAAGCCGTTAAAGTACTTGAAGAAGTAAAACCGGCTCGTATCGTAACCAATAACACGGGTATAGCGTACAAAGCCTTTGAAATGGGTATTGAGTGGGTTGCTGGTCCATTCTTAAATACAACGAACTCACACGCTTTAGTGACAATGAAAGAAACACTAAATTGTGCAGGTGCGTTTATTTCAAATGAGATCAATAAAGGTCAGATGAAGCACATTCGTCGTCCTGAAAACTTCAAATTGGCGTACAGTATTTATCACCCAATTTTAATGATGACAAGCCGTCAGTGTTTCTTCCAACAAACAGTAGGGTGTAATAAACCAGCGATTGAAGCGGGTTGTATGCTGAAGTGTGAGAAAGCCACCACAATTACTAACGTGAAAGGCATTTCGTTCGCGGTAGATAAACAAAAAGGTGGCTACCCAAGCATCTATAACCACGAACAATTCCTAAATATGGATATTGTGAATGACTTCTCTGGTCTGTTTGATGAGTTCTTCATTGATTTAACAAACATCGGTGGTGGTTCTAAAGAGCAAGCCGATAAAGTTGAGTTAGTTAAACACTTTGAGAAATTGATCAATGGCGATACTAGTGTGAAAGAAGAGCTGTATACCATGGTTCCGATTAATACTAACGACCAATATCAACAAGGTTTGTAAGATTTAACCGATAGCTTAAAAGATGAAGCCGCGATCACACATCGTGGCTTTTTTTTGTCTATAATTCAGATAGAGCTAGGTATAAACGTCTTGGTTAGAATAAAAATAAGAGGGATTGGTTATGGTGACATTACAGTTACTCGAAATAGAAGATGCAAAAGGTTTACTAGAGTTTGAACTCACCAATAAAGAATGGTTTGAATCTTTTATTGAAGCACGAGAAGAAGATTTTTTTAGCGAAAAAGGCATTAATGAACACATCGCTTTTTGTCTTTCTGAATATAAAAATGGCAAGATCTATCCAATGCTATTAAAAGACGAGCAAGGTGTTATTTGTGGTCGTGCGAATCTTTATAATATTAACCAAGAGAAAGAGTCGGCCTATATTGGTTATCGAATAGGTGAAGAGTTTACAGGAAAAGGAATCGCAACATACGCGACTAAAGCGTTAATTGAAATTGCGAAAGAAAGATTAACATTAGGGTCATTATTGGCGACGGCATCGACGGATAATTTGGCATCCCAAAGAGTGTTAACCAAAAATGGTTTTAAACAAGCGGGTTTTAGACCTGAGTTTACCATTGTCGACGGTGAAATTATTGATTGTTATGAATATCGCTGTGTAATTAAGCAGTTGTCGGCAGTGGTATAGAGTGAGATATAGCTCTAAAGCAGGGCTTGCTATATACTTTCTTGTTTCAAAGGAATTCCTATAATGGAAATGATCATCGTCTCTTCTGAAAAACAGAAACGTCTAATAATGATCTTTGCTCGTATGAAAGCAAAGATGTCAGATAAAGCGTTACTGAAAAATTTAGACGCATACCAAATTAACTCAACGGCTTATCCAGCATTTAAGAAAGCACAAGATCTTCGTGTTGAGCGTATTCATTTACCTTTTGGTGATGATAAAACAGGCTCATTAGATGGCGGTGATTTCTTGTTCCGTTACCTTTCTAAGGGCTATATTTGTCTTGGTGATTTTGAAGGTCAACCAAAACCAGATCTAGGTCCATGGGGTGTTCGTTCTGTTCGTCGTCAACCTAAAATCGGTTTCGGACTGTAATAGATTAAAACTATCAATTACAGGATAGTTATAGCTGCATTGTAATATTGGTTAGCTAACCAGAATTAAATTGCAATGGGAGTATTCTATAAAATTCATATTATGAGTTTTGTAGAGGACTTCCATTGATCATCTCACAGCAAGATCCATCACTCCTCCTTTGCTATTCTAACCTCTTCATTATATTTAAATGTGTAATTATAACTATTTAAGAATGCCGCCAATGAAGCAAATCATTCAATATTATCTAACATCTTCGAATTAACTATTTGATAATTCTGTATACTAAGCGGCTCTGAACGATAACTTATTTAAATCGCTATAAAAGGAAGTTAAAGTGAAATACAGACCGTTTTCGTCAATATTTACGATCAGTGTGTTGTCTCTTTCGATTTTGAGTGTAAACAGTTTAGCCAACGTCAGCTCAATTCCTGTCGTTGGCGGAGTTGTTAACTCAGCCGAAATACTTAAAAATCAGATACATTCTTCTGTAATATATACAACGGAAACGGTTCGTGATGCCGCTATTTTTACTATTGCAGGCATCACATTAGATGCTTACATTTTATCTCTTCCACTGGATAGTGATGTTAAAAAAAGCATCATTGCAAAACTATCCAATCCCTCATACGCGATCCCTTTAGGTCATTTTCTTTATACCTTTGTTGATAAATACGGAGATATGGATAATGAAGATGCTTTTAAAGCCTATTTAAAAACTCAATATGATGAAGAAACACTTAATGGGTTCAGTCATTCTTTGTTTACTTTAAATGATGTTAAAAAAGAAGAGAAACCAGAGTTAGCTGATAGCCATCATCAAGGGCTAAATATTGATCGTAAATTCATTGCGAACATGGTGATTGTTTATGATGAATTAGTGCAAATTGGTGAATGGAAGGATCTTGAGGTCTTACCCGAGCGCTATACTTATCTCTCTGATACTCCAGAAGACCGGAAAATAATAGATAAAATTCAACCAATCATCATTGCTGGAATGACAAAAGCGGTCACAAGTATGGATGAGGGAGAAATGCGTGGGGCGTTAGAACAAATCATTGAAGAGGGTAAGCCTGAGCATAAAGGCTCTGTGAATAATAAAGCAGAAGCATTAACTATTACTCTTATTGATTTTGTTCGTCTTAATGTATTGAAATCATACCGTCAGTTTGTTTACCAAGAGCAGCGACAAGAGGTCCTGAATAAATGGTTACAAGAGAGCTTTAAAGAGAACCCAGAGACGGTTATTGCTTATTTAGAATCTCGTCAGCAACGTCGACTAGCTGTTCAGGTCACTGTTGATGGTTTGCAACAAGGTCTGCTTGAAGGACTAATGTCGCCGCTTGAAAAACCATTTATTAGGCAGATATATCAAGATCACCTTAAGCATGAAACCTATAAGCCTCAGAATGAAATCACCACGCAGCCAGAGCATGAACAGCAATTATCATTCTTAAAAAGGCTGACAGAGAAAGAGTATAACGACTCATCTTACTTGCCATTTTTTACTGAGTTATACCAAAAGTACGATAAAAGTATTGTCGATGTGGGCATTTCATCAACACCGACTATCAGTGTTCGCAATTTACCGATAATAAAAACGGGTGCAAAAGTGTCTGGTGAAGGAGGCACAGGAATACCGAATTTCCATTTTGTTGATAGAAAAGAAGATCGTGCATATTACTTTTTCGGTAACGATGCTTTGCAACTTGATCGTCTAATGGACGCGAACAAAGTTCAAACCATGTTCGATCGCTTGGATTATCTAGTCACTCTAAACTGCAATGCCCAATACGATTGGAATGCACATACGACTTATGATGGCTTAGTGAATCTAGGAGCCGGTGAGAGTTTACGAGACTTTGGTGAAAAGCGTTGTTTACGAGAGTTAACACAACGAGCCAAAGTAGAAAAAACGATTGTTAAGATGCGATCAGAGTTAATTGACGATATTCGAATTTATGACGATATCTTTGTCTTGGATATTTACAGCAAGTTAACTCAAAAATGGAAGATCCAACAAAACTTAAAATCCCTCTCTAAACTAGAACAAAAAGGCATGCCAGACTACGCCTTAATCTATAACCCATGGCCTGATCATTTTGCCCATTTCACTGGTCCATTTAGTGATGAAATCCTCATGCCTACAGGGGAATTGAATCGACTAGATTATTGGTTAACGCAATTTACCAACGTATATAAAGAGGCGGGCGTATACGACAGAACGCTTTGGGGTATGGCAGGTGATCATGGTTTAGCGCCCGTGTATTACTCTCTTAATCCAGAAAAACAGGTGTTCGATTCTCTTCAAACAGAGCTTGGTTATCCGTTAGTGGTTAAGAAGATCTCTTCGGATGAAGGTGAAGGACCTAAAATTACCAACGCGCTTAATTATGAAAGTAATAAAGAGGTTGATGTGGTGGTCGCCTCTACAGCAGGTGGTAACTTTATGATGGATTTCTTTAATTCATCCGAAGGCTGGAAAGTGCAACCTACATACGCAGAATTAACAACGTGGACGCCTGTTAATGCCCAAAAAGGTGGCTCTATTAATGTGGTTAATGAAATCGCATCACGTTTAAAAGAGTCGTTAGATTATCTCGTTGTTAGAGAAACAAACTGCACGTTAGATGAATGTACAGTTCGAATTATTGGTTTTAAAGACGATGTTAGAGTTGATGAATTAATCACTAAAAAAGGGGACAGATTACTTTATCAGCCTGTTATTGGTTCATCCCAATTACTTGAACTCGATGTTCTGAATCCTTATAAATCGCAGCCAAATAAAGCTGAATTAGCATCATACCAAGCGTTATATCAACGATGCATGGTCTCTGCCGTTAATGACAATGTGAATTCATGGTGTACAGAGCAAGAGTGGAGAAACCTGACGGCTTACACGGCGCGACCAGATTCCGTGAATCAATTAGCTAAATTGTATGAAGAAGATCGAGCAGGAACGATAAACTTATTCCCTAAATTTGGGGTTGGGTTTAATACTAAAGTGCCCGGCAGACATGCAGGAGAACATTACTTAGAAAAAGACGCCTTTTTAGGATTTTGGGGGACACCTATCGGCTCGAATGTTACGCCATTGAAGAGCGATGCGAACGGGTCATTGGCTCCCACATTATATGAATACCTTACTCAAGAAACCGTAATTAAGAATGAAAACGGATGGGGCTTTCTTTCTTTGCTCAGTGAGTTAGACATACAATCAAGTAAATAATAAAAGAAAATAGAGTCATCGATTAACTTAACGTTTGATATTGCTCTGCTGCCTCAAAGGTAAGTTTTGCGGCTTCAATTGTCATTAGGTTAATCGGTGTGTCGAGATAAGCGATAGAAAACTGTAAAGGGTTAGGAGTCCAATCAGATTCAATTATCTTTAATGTGTTGTTTTTAAGTGCTTCGACAATCACTTCTTTAGGCAACATTGCAATGCCGACGCCACTTTCGGCTAAGCGAATACTTGCAGAGAGCGAGCTAGCGGAATAAAACCGTGTAGGCTGATTGTTATGCTTTTTAAAGTAACGTTCTACTTCATGATAAGGGCTCGTATTTCTTGCGTAGGTAATGATTGGCCAATGAGAGAAGTTGGTCGTTGCATGCAATGACGTTCGCTGTATCGTTGGGCTTGCTACCCAGTGCAAAGAATAATCACAAATATATTGGCTAACCACATTAGGCTCAACAACATCCCCTAATAGAATTGCAATATCAATATTACGAGCTAGCAGTTCCTTTCTAAGATTAATGGTCGCGTCTACGATTAGCTCAACCTCTAAATGAGGCAAGTTTTGGTGAATTAAAGAAAGATACTGTGGCAACCATGTATGAACGATTGTTTCTGATACTCCAACTCGTAATATCCCCGAAATAGCCTCTGAATTATTTGCTAGCGCATGAAATTGGTCTGCATTACTTAACAGTTTTTCAGCAAAAGGGAGCAGTTCTCGTCCTTTTGCGGTTAACGATATCGAACCTGTATCACGAAAAAATAGGGGTACATTTAAGGTTTCTTCAAGGTTCGCAATGCGTGTTGAAATTGCAGGTTGTGTTGTACATAAGTGCTTTGCGGCCTTTCTAAAGCTGCCTAAATGGGCTATCCACACAAAGGTTTCAAGTTGTTTTAAATTGAACACAATATCCCTCCCTTAGATTTTTTCTGTTACTGAGTGATAAAAAATATTTATCAAGAATAGCAGAAAAATACGAATAGACATTATTAAAATAAGCAGTAATGTAACTCTTGATTAACGATAGCATTACAAACTCAAAGGGAGAGTAGGATGGATAAGGACTTATCACTCAAAAAGCTGCGTGAAAAAATCAGAAATAACGAATTTACTGGTGCAACTTCAGGCTATGCATCTGGTTATTTACAAGCCAATCTTGTCATATTACCTGCGCTTTGGGCGGCTGATTTTTTGCTTTTCTGCCAGAAGAATCCTGTTGCATGCCCGTTGATTGATGTCACTCAAGCGGGGGAGAGATACCTTTCTTCTATTGGGGCTGATATTGATTTATCTACGGATGTTCCTGAATATCATGTGTTCTATGAGGGTAATTTTGAAACTTCAGTCTCTGATCTTACCGAATTATGGCAAGACGACTTAGTTACGTTTGTTTTAGGATGCTCTTTCTCATTTGAAGAAGCGCTAATTCAATCTGGTTTGTCTATTCGAAATATTGATGAAGGCAAAAATGTCTCCATGTACGACACTAACATTCCTTGCGAGCCAGCAGGTAAGTTTAACGGTAGCTTTGTGGTCTCTATGCGTCCATTCACTCCTAAAGATGCAATACGTGCGATTCAAATCACGACTCGTTTTCCTAAATCTCACGGTGCACCAGTGCATTTTGGTGACCCTGATTCGATTGGTATCTCTGATATTGCTAACCCTAATTATGGCGATGCTGTACAGATCAATTCAGGGGAGGTTCCTGTGTTTTGGGCGTGTGGCGTGACTCCTCAAAATGTTATTCGTCAAAGTCGTCCTCCTTTCTGCATCACTCATGCGCCCGGAAAAATGTTGATTACAGATCGTTTAAGTTCCGAATTTGCAGTGCTGTAGTCAGTAAACGTTCTTTTTACATCGTTGTTATTAAGTCGCCAAAAATAATTAAGGAAAGGGAATGAAAATTAATTGTGATATGGGTGAAAGTTTTGGGCTATGGACGCTAGGCGATGATGCCGCTGTCATGCCTGCGTTAGATATGGCAAACATTGCCTGTGGTATGCATGCTTCTGATCCCAGCGTGATGATGAAAACGGTCGCGTTAGCAAAAGAGCATAGTGTAATGATTGGAGCACATCCTGGATATGACGATTTACAAGGTTTTGGACGACGAGACATAGCGATGAGTTCTGTTGATCTTGCGTCGTTGTTTATCTATCAGCTAGGTGCACTACAAGGAATATGTCAAAGCCAGAATACAAAACTAAGCTATGTAAAACCTCACGGCGCGCTTTATAACATGATGATGAAGGATGACGCTATTCTTGAGACCTTGTTATCAGCACTTCAACGTTACGATGTCACATTGCCATTGGTTATTATGGCTGTTCCTGATCACGCTCGTTACCAAGCATTGGCCGATAAATTTGGCATTACATTATGGTTTGAAGCATTTGTAGATCGGGCTTATGACGAAGAAGGGCGATTAGTTCCGCGTAGTGTACCTAACTCAAGCCATCATACGAATGCAGCAATTCAACATCAAGCAGATCAATTGATTGATCAAGGTTGTGTTACAACGCTAACTGGAAAGAAAATAACGATCCATGCCGACACATTATGCATTCATGGTGATGGTCCTTTTTCTGTGCCGACAGCCGTATATTTGCATAAAAAGCTTCAGAAAAAGGCTCAATAATAATGAAAATATCAGCCGTTAATGAATCGACCGTTTTAGTGGTATTTGCCGATAGTGTTAGCCCTGAAACTGCAGATATTATTGCTCAATCTGTTAGCGTTATTAATCAACATCCGGATTTGTTCGTTGTTGATATGGTGCCGTCATATACTTCTATTTTAATCACTTATGATTTAACTCGAATAGAACTACGAACGTTTATGTCTCGACTAAATCAATGCCTTCAGCAAGATAACAAAGAAACTCAATTATCCTCTTCTATGGTTATTGAGTTACCGGTTTATTACGGACCAGAAGTCTCTCTTGATGCTGAAGAAATAAGTCGCCATACCGGGTTGTCATTTGATGAGATTATTTCTATTCACTCATCCCAAGAATATCGAGTGTATGCTATTGGCTTTGCTCCGGGTTTTGCTTATTTAGGTAATACGGACCCTCGTATTCATATTCCTCGTAAAAGCACACCGCGCTTGAAAGTGCCCGCTGGCAGTTTAGCTATTGCGGAGCAACAAACCGCCATTTACCCAAAATCGTCACCGGGAGGGTGGCAAGTGATAGGGCGAACGCCTGTTAACTTGATTGATTTTAATCGCGACAACCTGACGGTTTTTGAGATGGGGGCAAAAGTGACTTTTAATCCTATTTCACGAGAAGAGTATCTAGAGATGGGAGGCGAATTACCAGAGATCTCATTAGTGGAAGAGGATGATAAAGCATGACATTACGAATTCACAGTACGGGCCCATTAGCACTGCTTCAAGATAAAGGCCGATATGGTCACCAATCTGTAGGAGTGACACCGGGTGGACCAATGGATGAACATGCGTTTGATTGGGCGAATAAATTAGTCGATAACGATTTAAATGCCACTCAAATCGAAATTACCCTAGGACAGTTTAGTTGTACGTTTTATGCCGCAACCACAATAGCTTTAACTGGTGCTGACATGGGAGCGAAGCTTAACGGTGAAGCGATCAGGCCTTGGCAAAGTTACGCGATTAATTCCGGTGATAAATTGGAAATGAGCATCGCTCAATCAGGGTTACGAGCTTATCTTGCTGTGAGTGGTGGATTTAAAGTTGAAACAATTTTAGGAAGTTCAGCGACGGTAATTCGTGATGGATTAGGTGGCTATGATGGTAAAGGCACTCCATTAACGGTAAATAGTTTGATTCGTTATTCAGTTGATGTATCACAGTTATCAACCTCTTTTTCTGAGCCAAGATTACGTAAGCAAGTACCGAGTCGATTTATCCCAAGTTATGAACGCCATATTAATATCGGTGTTATCCCAAGCTATCAATATGATGATTTTTTGATTGCTGATCGTGAACGATTTTTTTCATCAATTTATACGGTCTCAACCAATATTGATCGAATGGGTTATCGCTTATCTGGTGAGGCTATTCACTGTCAGCGTAATAATTTAATTTCGGAAGGGATCGCGCTTGGAGCAATTCAAATTCCGAGTGATGGTCAGCCAATTGTGCTGATGCGAGATCGCCAAACTATAGGAGGATACCCAAAAATAGGGTGTGTTGTTCATGCTGATATTAGTCGTTTAGCGCAATGTTTACCGGGTTCAACAGTGCAATTTTATGAAAAAGAACTCTACAGTGCAGAAGCCGAATTGATGATACAGCGCCAGTTTTTTACTTCGTATAACTCTTAGAACAACGAACAGCTACCTCAATATCTAAGATAAAAATATTAATACAAAAATCTCGATTAACGAGAATACGCTGCAATAGCAACATGCAGAAGAGTGACCACAGAAGGAAATCGTATGTCATTAGAAAAAATTGAATCTCAGCCGTCTAGCATGACGCAAGATGAAGGAAAACCAGCAGCACGCTCGGGCTTTAGTTGGTCATTGATTATGGGGGCTGCTTTTTTAATGGCAACCTCAGCGGTAGGACCGGGGTTTTTAACTCAAACTACTGTGTTTACTCAAACATTAGGTGCAAGCTTTGCCTTTGTTATCCTTATTTCTATCATTTTAGATATTGGTGCTCAGCTTAATATTTGGCGAATCATTGTTGTGTCTAAAAAACGAGCGCAAGATATCGCGAATGATATTTTCCCCGGTCTTGGTTACGTGATTGCAGGTATGGTTGCCATTGGTGGTTTAGCTTTTAATATTGGTAATATCGGTGGTGCAGGGATGGGGATGAACGTTTTATTTCCTGATATCACACCAATAGTAGGCGCAGCTATTAGTGCCGTGGTTGCCGTTGCTATCTTCATGTTGAAAGATGCTGCTAAAGTTATGGACCGTTTTACTATCGTAATGGGGGCTGCGTTAATAGCAATGACATTATATGTACTATTTTCAACTTCACCTCCGGTTGGTGAGGCGTTATATCGTGCAGTATGGCCAGAGAAGCTTAATGTACTTGCGATTATTACATTAGTTGGTGGCACGGTTGGTGGTTACATTACTTTTGCGGGTGCGCACCGTTTGATTGATGCGGGTGTCACGGGTCAAGAAGCACTACCACAAGTTAACCGAGGTTCTGTCTCTGCAATCAGTTTAGCTTCAGTGGTTCGTGTTATTTTATTTTTAGCAGCATTGGGGGTGATTAGTTCTGGGGTCACGTTAGATCCAACAAATCCTCCTGCATCGATGTTTAAGCATGCCGCAGGTAATGTAGGTTATAAGATCTTTGGCTTAGTTCTTTGGGCCGCTGCGATCACCTCTGTTATTGGTGCTGCATATACGTCAGTATCATTCTTAAAAACATTACACCCAACGATTGAGTTGCATTCACGTCGATTTATCATTGGCTTTATTGTGGTATCCACATTTATATTTTGCTTTATTGGTAAGCCTGTCATGTTATTGATTGTAGCAGGTGCTTTAAATGGATTTATCTTACCAGTAACGCTAGGGCTTATGTTGATTGCTGCAACTAAACCATCAATTGTTGGTGACTATAAGCACCCAGTTTGGATGTCAGTCTTTGGCTGGTTAATCACTGCAATGATGGCTCTTATGAGTATATACACCTTGTATGTGATGTTTTTTTAATCAAGTTGACGAGTGATATTGAGAATATAGTTATATTTTAGAATTATTATTCAGATAATGGCTTTTTATCTGCTTGATTTTAAATATACTAAATCGCAGGCCCTAATATGTTTACCGACGTGTTAGGGCCTCATAGGTTTTAACGCAATGTGAGATTTATAAGTATCAGCCCATCATGATGTAAGGCTGAGATAAAACAAATAAGGATATATGATGATTGATTTCTGGCCGTTGATTGGAGTGGTGATAATTACTCTTGGGCTCGCTTTACGTTTAAATACACTATTGGTTATTTTAACCGCAGGGATAGTGACAGGGTTAGTTGCAAAGATTGATTTTATTGAGATTTTATCCATTCTAGGCGCTTCATTTACTCAAAACCGTTACATGTCTTTATTTATTCTAGTATTGCCTATGATTGGGGTATTAGAACGATTTGGCTTAAGAGAACGTGCAGAAACACTGATTGGCTCAATCAAACAAGCTTCTGCTGGCCGAGTTATGTTTACGTATTTATTACTACGGAAAGTAACGAATGCATTAGGTTTAAACTTGGGAGGGCATCCATCCATGATCCGTCCTTTAGTTGCCCCAATGGCAGAAGCCGCTGCTGAGAAAAATAGAAAACCATTAACGAATAAAGAAAGACAGCACCTTCGTGCACTTGCTGCAATGAGTGAAAACTTTGCTAATTTCTTTAGCCAATTAATTTTTATTGGTGCTGGCGGTTTGTTATTAATTAAAGGTGTGCTTGAAGAGCATGGTTACAGTGTTGCTTTAAATGACATGTTTATGTGGGCGATCCCCACAGCTTTAGCCTCGTGTGTCGTATTTTATGTTCGAGCATGGATAGAAGATTCACGCTTGGCAAAAGCTGGTAAGCAGGAGCAAGAAGAATGTTAGAGTATATTTATCAAGCGACAGGCTTACTTCTTATTGCGTTTTCTCTTCAAAGTTTTATGGATAAAAAGAATCCGAAAGCAATAGGGACAGGGCTTTTCTGGCTAGCCTATGGTGTTTCTTTCTGTTTAGGTAGCGTATTACCTGATTGGGTTGTTGGCGTATTAGTACTTATTATGACGTTAATTGCTTCAGTGGGTTTAATGGGTATTGGGTCATACAATTCAAGTGACAATGAGTTTAGAAAAAGCAGTGCCAAATCTTTACAGAATATGCTGTTTCTTCCCGCGATTATTGTCCCTGTTGGTACGATTTTATGGAGCCAAGTAACCGGTGAAAGTGCACTTATTGGCTTAGGGATAAGCTCTGTTCTTTCATTGTTTGTCGCTAATTGGCTGACTAAGTGTAAGCCTGTTCAAAGTATCCATGAAGGACGTCGATTAATTGATACTATTGGTTGGGCAGCGATTTTATCGCAATTCTTAGCGGCATTAGGCTATTTATTTGGCCAGGCTGGTGTAGGTGATACGGTTTCACAAATAGTAAAAGAGATCGTGCCACATGGTAGCGTTTTAGCCTATGTGATTGCGTACACGTTTGGTATGGCTATTTTCACCATTGTAATGGGTAACGCGTTTGCCGCTTTTGCTGTTATTACCGCAGGTATTGGTATCCCACTATTAATTGTTGAAATGGGGGGAGATCCTATCGTAGTGGGTGTACTAGGCATGGTTTCTGGCTATTGTGGAACCTTAATGACGCCAATGGCGGCTAATTTTAATGTAGTACCTGCCGCTTTGTTAGAGCTCGATAATAAAAACCAAGTGATTATCACTCAGTTTATTCCCGGTTTTATTATGCTACTAATTAACACTACCTTTATGTACTTTTTTGCCTTTTAGGGGTTAACGATGAAAAAGATTCTAATTACAGGTTTCGAACCTTTTGGTAATGATAAAATTAACCCTGCGCTAGAGGCCGTAAAGCTAATTGCAGGCCGTAAACTTAATGGCGGTGAGATTAGTATTTGCCAAGTGCCAGTTGTGCGCTATAAATCTATTGAAACAGTAAAAAAAGCGATTGAAGATCAACAACCCTATGCAGTGATCACTGTTGGTCAAGCTTCGGGTCGCACAGCAATAACACCAGAGCGAATTGCGATTAATGTTGATGACTTCCGGATCCCAGATAATGACGGTATTCAAGTGATTGATGAACCAGTCATAGAGGGAGGCCCAGATGCTTATTTTACAACATTACCAATCAAAGCGATGGTGAGTGAAATACAACAAAAAGGGATCCCAGCTCAAGTATCAAATACGGCAGGTACTTTTGTATGCAACCATCTGTTCTACGGGATACAGCATTATTTAAAAGATACCAATATTCGTCATGGGTTTATTCATATTCCATTATTGCCAGAGCAATCAGTGGATGGCTCCCAACCAACAATGAAGTTAGAGCAAATAGCAGAGGGCTTAGCTATTGCAGCACAAGCTATCATTGATAATAGTGAAGATATTCAAGAAGGGGCAGGTACTATTTGTTGATTTAAAAACAGATAATTCTATCTTTATTTTAGAACCCAACAATTATTTATATTGTTGGGTTTTTTAATGATAACTATGTAAATAACTATTATATTTCAGTGAGTTGTGAATGCAGCGTTAAGTGTGTGTGTTTATGATGCTAAGTGTTTTCTTGCTCAAAAAATCAAGAGTAAATTTTCGCTTATTTTTGGGTTCCGTTTGTGAAAAAGGGCACATTTTTAAATAATAAGACTGCTAAGATGACTCAGAATGTAACCACTTGTTTCATTGGTGAGTTATGCAATGTAGGGGGTGTAGGCTCCACTGATAATTCTACATTGCTTTATATTATTTAGAATTATAAAAAGTAGACATATTATGCATTTAACATTAAAAACAAAGCTTGTAATAACAAGTGTTGCTCTTATCGTTTTAACGATTATCTCGTTGGGTACTTTTTCATATCAAACGATGAAAACACAAGCCTGGGATGGTATTCGTAGTGAGAGTGGGAATACTGCAAAAGCATACAGTTTAGGGGTTGGGGATTGGTTCAAAGGCCGTCAAGATGCGATTACGGCAATGAAAGAAGCCATAGAACGAGATCCGAATTTAGATATGGTGGCACACTTAAAACAAACCTTTACTTCGGGTGGTTTTGGACTGAGCTACTATGGTGATGCAGAGGGCGTAATGCAACGTCAAGATCCATCATTGAATAAAGCAGGTTATGACCCACGAACTCGTGGTTGGTATAAAGAAACTCTAGCAGCCAACAAAGCGATTACCACAAAGCCTTATGTTAGCCATACCATGCAAGCACTCGTGGTTACACTAACAGAGCCTGTGCGTGAAAATGGCCGAATTGTAGGTGTAACAGCATCAAACTTAGCACTTGGAGCTTTAATTGATGATGTGTTAGACATTCCTGTACCAGGGAAAGGCTACGCAATGTTACTTGATATCAGTAATAAGATTGTTGTTGCTCACCCTAATGAAAAAATTGCCTTAAAACCGATTGCAGATCTTGGTAAAGGTTTTGATGCGAATAACCTAAATAAAGAAATATCATCCGATGGTTTTTTCTTCACCGAAGAGAACGGTAGAGAAGAAGCGGTAATGATAACAGCAGTGCCTCATACGAATTGGGCAATTGCGTTAGTGATGGATAAAGAAACCTTAGAAGCGCCGTTAAATGCAATGCTATTTAAACTAATATTTATTGGCGGTTTAATTTTATTGTTTGTTTCATTATTTACCGGCTGGTTAGTTACACGTCAACTGCGTGAATTAGGTACCGTATCAGAAGCATTAGCAGATATTGCAAATGGTGAAGGGGATTTAACCGTTCGTATTAACGTTAAATCAGATGATGAAGTGGGTAAGCTTGCTGAAAACTTTAACCAGTTTGTTTCTCGTCTTCATACAATGGCATCGAATTTACGCGAAATCACATTAGAGCTTAATCGTTCAGCTGCGGACTCAGCAGATTCAGCATTTCAACGTAGCCAAAACATTCGTCATCAACAAGATGAAATTACCATGGTCGCGACTGCGGTAACAGAAATGGCAAGTGCAACCCAAGAGATAGCAGGCAATGCAGAGAATACAGCAAAATCTGCAGAGCAAGCGGTAGGCTTAACCCAAGAAGGGCATAATCAAGCAAACCAAAGCCAAGCATCAATTGGTAATCTTGCGCGTGAAGTAAACAGTGCGGTAGGCATCATTGAAGATTTGAATGGTCATGCACAAAAGATCAGCTCAATTCTTGCCACCATTCGTTCAATTGCAGAACAAACGAATTTACTGGCATTGAATGCCGCAATAGAAGCAGCACGAGCTGGAGATCAAGGGCGTGGGTTTGCAGTTGTTGCTGATGAGGTTCGTGTGTTATCTCAACGAACTCATACCTCAACAGAAGAAATTCAATCAATGATTGAAACATTGCAGTCGACAACACAAGAAGCCGTCTCTGTTATGTCGGACAGCCATCACTTGGCAGAAACCAGTGTGAAAGATGTCGATGACGCTGGTATGAGTATTGAGAATATAGCAGCTCAAATTAATGTGATTAGTGATATGGCGACACAGATCGCTTCGGCAGCAGAAGAGCAGTCAAGTGTAACCGCAGAGATCAGTCGCAATACAGAAGGAGTGCAAGAAGTTGCAAACCAAATGGCGAGTGAAGCAGAAACTGCAGCACAGCAAGCAGAGGCATTAAAATCGTTAGCTGATTCATTAGAAGAAGAGATCAAACGTTATAAGCTTTAAACGTAAAAACTTAATAAAAACCGTCATTTTTTGACGGTTTTTTTGTGTCAAAAAACCGTGATTTTCTTTCAAAAAGAAAGAGGTAGGAACAACTTATAAAATATTTTATAAACATCTTTCATTAACTATTCCCAAAAGTAAAACAAGGTGTAGAATACGCCTCCTTATCGGCTAACACACTATGTGTGAACTATTCCAGTGTATTGAAAATAAAGACGAATACACTTTTTAGGATATAAATGAAAAACGCATTACTTGCCCTTGTTATTTCTTTAGTCACGACTTCTTGTACTCCAATTTTTGATGGTAATTACAATCAATCAAATTCAGAATCATGCGATTGTAGTGGTGGTGTATCAAAACCAAATACATGGCAGCCCGGTTCATCAAAGCCAAGCGCATCAAAACCAACCCAGTCGGTCGAAGAGCAATTAGAAAATCTTGCTAATCAAGTTCATAATAAATGGGGTGACAAAGAGTTTCTTGAAGCCGGTAAGCACCGTTACGTAAAGTATCTTGATGGTTATCGTACTCGCGCACATATTGATTTTGATAAAGGTAAGATCTATGTATCGACTATTTCTCAATATCAACCTAAAGAGGCACTCAAAAAAGCCATTATAGGTACAGTTTTAATGCCTGCAGATCCATCGCATGTGGATTTATTCAGTGATAAGTCAATCCCTTTACGTGGCCGTCCTTTTTTACTCGGTCAAATTAAAGATCAAGAAAACAAAGACATTGAATGGCCTTGGCGTGCAGGGCAATACGCGGACTATTTAATTGAAAATAAACTTAAAACGAAAACCATCAAAAATGGAAAAGCGTATTACGTTGAGATCTCAATGGTGGATGACCATTTAGAGCAACGTGAATTCCAATATGCAGACTTGATCAAAAAAGCATCGAAAGAATACGATATTTCAATCGATTTAATTTACGCCATTATCCAGACGGAAAGTAGCTTCAACCCTTATGCAGTAAGTCATGCTGGTGCCTATGGTTTAATGCAGGTGATCCCAAAAACGGCAGGCGCAGATGTATTTAAATTAGTGAAAAACAAATCAGGAATCCCAACAAAAGAGTATTTGTTTAATCCAGCAAACAACATAGATACAGGCACAGCCTACTTTTATATTTTAAAGAATAGATACTTACGAGATATCACTCATGCAACCAATAAACATTACAGCATGATTTCTGCCTATAACGGGGGATCTGGAGGCGTATTCTCTACGTTTGATACAAGCAAAACTAAAGCTATCAGCGAGATAAATAGTTTAAAACCGGAGCAGTTATATTGGGCGTTAACCAATAAACACCCAAAAGCAGAAGCGCGTCGATACCTTGAAAAAGTGTTGAAGTTTCAAAAAGAATTTAATGAAAAAGCGTAGATAGAATATGTTGATTGAGAGGATGAATAAATTGAATTATACATTAATAGCTTAATTTGTTAGCTTCTCGGTCTATGAAAACTTCACTCTAATTTAGTTGGTGGTAACGACAGGTTGAAACAGATTCTCTTTTGTTTACTGTGTTTATATTCTTCATTTTCATGGTCACTTGAATTGACCAAAGAAGAAAGTGAATGGCTTAAAAATAATAAAAACTTTACATTTTATAATGATAATTATGATTCAAGACTTTTCTTTATTGAGAATGGCATTCAAAAAGGGTTATACAGCTATTTAGTTGCGGACATTAATAAGAAATTAAATACAAATTTCACCGTGCAAATTGAAGATATTGATGTATTACATGACAAGTTTAATAATTTTGATTCTGGTGTGTATTTTGATTTTGCGAATACAAAAGAGAGACGTGAAAGCTACTTTTTTGTCCCTACACTATATCGAGTGAGTACAAAAGTATTCTTTAGAGATACCTCAATTATTGAAGATCTAGTTAGTTTGAATAATAAGAAAGTAGGTCTTATTGATGATTGGTACTCCACCACTAACTTTGTAAATCAATACGCTGATGAAATAGATTATATTCCGGTTAAATTTAATACGTTAAGTGAGTTAGTTGCAGCACTAAATGCGGGAGAGATTGATGCTTTTGTTGCTGATACACAGGTGATCACAGACAAAGCGTATCCGACTCTTAATTTACCTCGGTTACAGAATTTATATACGTCATTTGCAATCTCAAAGGATTACATTGAACTCAACAGCATCTTAATCAAATATTTTACTGAACTAGAGTCAAAAGAAGTAAAAGAGATGGTTATAAAATCTCGCGAAGATTACTTCATCTATTTATTTAAAAAGAGCGAAGAGCTTAAAGGCTTAACGGTTAGTGTTGGGTATGGTGCTAATGAGTTTCCTACCAGTTACTATGTTAATAATGAATATCATGGAATAGCCCCAACACTTTTTGATAGTATTAAATTAATATTTAAAGATGTTGTGACGTTTATTGAACCAGTAATCGGAGAGTGCAACGAGTATGATGTTTTGTTGTCGGTGTATAATAATAAGTGCATAACAGACAACTACTTCTTAACCAAGCCATATTATACCTTTGAGCTATCGGTTTTTAATAAGTTAGAAGGGAATTTTATTTCAGAAATTGGGGATGTTAACTACTCAACCGTTGGAATGTTGAAAAATGCGTATTACTACGATTATGTAAAAAATAATACGTTAAATGTGGAAATGGTATTTTTTGATACTTTTGAAGAAATAATTAAAGCCGTAGATGATGGGGTCGTCGATTACGCTTTTGGTGATCAACGATTATTGCTTAATCACACTATTAATCATGATATGTTCGATCTAAAAGTAGCTGGCACGTTAACAGAAAAATCCTCTGTTTATATAGCGGTAAAAAAAGAGCATAAGGCGTTATTTGATGCGATTAACCTTATTTCAATAAGCTCGGATAATGAACGCCTAATTAAAAATATCTATATTAATGAAAATGAAAAGTACCAAAGAAATGATCTATGGGCATTAATCATGGTTTTTAGTGTTTGCATACTCATTATCGTTCTTTTACTTATACGAGATTTTCTTGCGAAAAAAACACAGCACCGACTGTTAACTATGAATGAGTCCTTGATTGGTTCATTAGAGATGGCGTCTTTGTACAGTGATGAAGAGACCAGTGAGCACAATAAACGGATTAATATTTACTCTGAGTATTTGTCGACTCTTCTGAAGATGCCAAAAGAGTTTGTAGAGGATATCCGAATGATCGCTTCTCTGCATGATATCGGCAAAATTGGTATCCCTCATTACATTTTAAAGAAACCAGGCAAGCTTGACCCTGATGAATTCGATGTGATGAAGCAACACGTTAACATTGGCTATGAGATTATAAAGAATACTGATCTTAGTCTAATAACTAAAAATATCGTGCTTTATCATCATGAAAAGTGGAATGGAAAAGGGTATTTAAACTTAGTTGGTGAAGATATTCCAATTGAAGCAAGAATCGTGAGTATTGTTGATGTGTATGATGCACTAAGACAAAAACGGGTTTATAAAGAAGGGTTTACTCATGAGGTTGCAATAGAGATTATTGCCGAGGAAAGAGGTGTCTCTTTTGATCCTATGATTGTTGATCTGTTTTTACATAATCATGAAGAGTTTAGAGCTATTTTTGAGAATAATCAGTAGGTAGAAGCAGGGGCTAGTTTTTAGGGGTTAGGGATTAGTAAGAGCAGGGACTAGTTTCTAGGGACGAGTAACTGCTTTGGGCTCTTACTCGTCCCTGCTTTTTCTAGTCCTTAGTCCCTAGCTTCTAGTCCCCAAGTGCAGCTTCGCCTTTCACGTCAAAATTGATTTTTTCATGGCCAGCAAATACTTGGAAGCGTTTACCTTTAGCGCGAGCAATAATCGTAATGCCAAATTTCTGCGCCAAATCTAAACCCATTTGCGTTACGCCTGAGCGAGATAGTAAAACGGGAATACCCATTTGAGCAACTTTGATCACCATTTCAGAGGTTAAACGACCTGTGGTGTAAAACAGCTTATTGTCGCCCGTACCACGGTTTAACCATAATTCACCCGCAAGTGTATCAACCGCATTATGACGGCCTACATCTTCCACAAAAGAAAGCACTTGGTTGTTTTCACAAATCGCACAGCCATGAACCGCACCAGCCGCTTTATAGGTGTCATTATGATAAGTCAGCGCTTCTAATGATGCATAAAGATCTGATTGGTTAATCGTTACTTGAGGCACTTGGTAATTCTCAAGTTGCTTCATAACGTTGCCATACATGGTGCCTTGACCGCAGCCAGAGGTAACCGTCTTCTTCTTTAAATTCTCTTTAACGTGTTCGGTGGTCTCTTTAGTATTCACCGCGGCTGTTTTGGTTTCCCAATCAATCATGATGGATTCTAATAACGTCACATCGCTAATAAAATGTTGATTCTTTAAATAGCCAACGACTAATTCAGCAGGGCGTGCACCTAACGTCATTAGAGTCACCACTTCTTGCCAATTCAACATAACCGTTAATGGTTGTTCACACGCGACTTCTTTTGTTAGCTTCTCACCGTATTCATCATAAACATCCACAGTAAGAGTTTGTTTAGGTACAGCGCCAGTAGTTATTATTCTTGGTGATTGGCTCAAAGTAAGCTCCAAATTAATGAGATTTAAAGTAATTAATGATATTTAAGGTAGCAAATGTATTACAGGCAAATTTTATACCACAGGATGAGTTGTGGTTAAATTAGAAATAAACCGTTGTTGGTATAAGGATTGCTTTATAGTGTGAATAGAGATAAAAAAGCCTCATAAAAAGAAGGGTGACTTGTGGATCAAAAAACAGAAAACCAATGGCCACTTCAGTTTGAAGTGATTGAAGAAACCAAACAAGTAGGACGTTGGAGTGCGCCATCTTGGCATATTGGTGACATTCATCTTTATGAGAAAAAAACACAAGCAGCGCAAAGTAACAGCATCTTGTTTGAGCGTGAGCTAGAAATATTCTTAGATGAACGAACCGATTACCGTTTTAATTTAAGCTCTCAAGATCCAAAGCTATTTTTTGCCTTTGAAAATGATAATGACGTACTTACCCCAGTAATGATCACGGCTTCACAAAGCTTGATAGGGCAATACATGGATGGTGATTACGTTGTGCTATCGATTGGAATGCCATTACCTGTACAAGCATGGCTAGAAGCTTTTATTGGCAAAAACGGTGAGCTGATAGAAGTTCGTAGAAAGAAACGTAAAGGTGCGGGGCGCGCAAGTGAGCAACTTCCTAAGTAGATGGGCACTGAGAAAACAGAAGGTAAAACAAGGTGAAGAGGTCAGTGATGAGCCGATTCAAGCACCGTCAACACCTGTTATTGACGCTTCTGTCGATGATGTTGAAACAGCATCAATTCTAGAAGAGGAAGAATCAACGCCTGAGATAGATCTGCCTACCGAGGCCGATCTAGGTGAAATCACAGGAACCAGCAATGTCAGCCAATTTATGGCAGCAGGGGTAGATAAAAACCTGAAAAAAGCCGCATTGCGTAAGATGTTTTTGAACCCTGAATTTGCAATGGAAGATGAGCCAAACTACTCAACACCACCAAAATTGGATAGTGAAACTGCAGCCAAATTACGAGATTGGATGGTAGAGCCTGTTGAAGAAGAAGGCGAGAGTGAGCAAGAGTCAGTGGCAGAGCAATTATCAGAATCATTATCAAAAGAAGCATCAGAACAACAACAAGAATTAACCGATAAAAATGAAGCAATAAACCGTAATGATAATGAATATCAATACGTTGCTGGCAACGAAAAAGCGTCAAGTGAGACAAAAAAGACCACTTAAACAATCGGGACATTTTGAACCAAGGTGAGACAAAATGTCCCTACAAAAAACACCGCCTGCCAAATAGTCTAAAAATTGCGCATTTTATCCTATTAATATTTCTCATTATTACCCATTAAGTTGGTACGGTTATTGCGATATAACACCTAGAAACCAGTCACAGAACTGAATAGGCCCAAATGGGGTCAAGAATAGGTGAAGCAATGTTAACCCAATTTTTAGCACAATCTGAAACAACGAATGCCAAAGCGCGTCAGTTCGCTATTGCGCAAACCGTTGAGTTAAACAACTTAATCCCACCAACGGTTAGTTACGAAAGCCGTGGTAACTTGATCATCATTGGACCTACCAGCATTATTGTTGATGTTGCCGAGCAGTTCTCAGAGTTGAACAGTATCACACTGGTATCAACCGAATCCGATGCACACGATAAAGAGACTGAAAGAACGGTTTACCATGCTAAAGATTTAAGCATCAAAGGCTTTTTAGGCGCATTTGATGTTGAGTGTACGCTAAATGGTGAACGCGTTAATCTAGCAAAAGCAACCATTGGTGCCGCTGCATTCGATCTTGTGTTAGACATGAAACTAGACAGTGTAATGTCAGAGCAAGTGCCAGTACCTGGTTACTATCCTGTAGGTCGTGGCTACCCAACACTTGCACAAGTGCTTGATGAATTACCAGCGCTTGTTGGTACGTTTGATAAACCAAAATACTTTCGCTTAAATCCAGAGTTATGTGCACACAGTTCACGTGGTGTAAAAGGGTGTGAGCGTTGTGTTGATGCTTGTCCTGCTGGCGCACTAACCAGTGAAGGCTCTGATCAAACAGGCCACCACATTCAAATTAACCCATACCTTTGTCAAGGTGTTGGTACCTGTGCAACGGCTTGTCCGACTGAAGCTATTAGCTATGCATTACCAGAAGCGGAAAAAACACAAAACTTCGCAACTCGTCTATTAGCAAACTACAAGAAAGAGGGTGGTGAAACACCAATTATCGCTTTCTGTAGTGATCGTCATGAAAACTTTAATGTGATGGCACTAAAAACCATGCCAGATCATGTTATCCCAGTAGTTCTTGATGAGCTTCTTTCTGTCGGTATTGATACATGGTTCTCTGCACTTGTTAATGGTGCAGCACAAATCCTTTTCATTGCCAGCCGTAGAATGCCTGAAACCATTCAGCGTGTATTAACGCAAGAAGTTGAAATCGCACAGGTTTTCTTATCTCAATTAGGGTTAGACCCTCAACGCATCCAAGTGGTTTACATGGAAGCGTTACACGAAATGACGCTTGTCGATACGCCATTAGCAGTAATTGAACAACCTTTAACTGGTAATAAACGTGCACGCTTAATGGGCGCGTTAGATCACCTCGCTGCTGATGCGACATCAAACAATATCGAAATTACCGAAATTCAATCTCTTCCTTCTCATGCGCCTTATGGCAGTGTGAGCTGTGAAACGAAAGACTGTACTTTATGTATGAGTTGTGTGGCGGTTTGTCCGACTCGTGCACTGCACAGTGATCCAGATTCACCAACATTAAAATTCATTGAGCAAGATTGTGTTCAATGTGGCCTTTGTGTCAGCGCGTGCCCAGAAAAAGTATTGAGCATGAAAGTGCAAATGAACTGGAGCCAAGCAGAGCGTCAAGAAACACAAATCATGCATAAAGAAGATGCCGCTTGTTGTATTACTTGTGGAACGCCTTTCGCTCCTGCATCAATGATTGAAATGCTAAGAGTTAAGTTACAGGGTAACCCTCACTTTAGTGATGAAGCTTCTATCAGTCGTCTATACATGTGTGAAGATTGTCGAGTGAAAGACATCTTTACCGATCTGTCTGCAAACCCAGAAAAACAATTAAAGGTGTAATGACCATGAATGAACAACAACAAGTAAGACAAGAAATCTATGGTTTATTAGCGCATTTGTTTCGTATTGCACCAGATCAAATGGTGATTGATTGGTTAAGTACCCTTGAAGTTGAAGGCAATGACAATCATGAGATGAGTCAAGCCTGGGTTGCGGTTTCAAAAGCGGCTCAAGAATCAAATCAAGAAGCACTAACAGACGAATACCAAAACCTATTCATTGGCGTTGGCCGTGGTGAAGTGATGCCGTTTGGCTCATGGCACATAGCGGGCGCTTTAATGGAAAAACCGTTAGTTGCCCTTCGACAAGATCTAATGCAATTAGGTTTTGAGCGAGCAGATGACGTAAAAGAGCCTGAAGATCATATCTCAGCATTATGTGAAGTAATGGCTATGCTTATTGAAGCGAATGATGCAGAAGTTCTGCAACAACGATTCTTTAACCGCCATATCCAACCTTGGTATGTCGCGCTGTGTGAGCAAATCAATAACGCTGAAAATGCGGATTTCTACAAATCAGTGACACAACTAGTTGAGGCGTTTTTCATTGTAGAACAAACGCGCTTTGCAAAAAATCCAAACGCAATTGAAGTCACAGAAGTATAAAAGTTGTTGTGACTTAAAAGAATTAAAACCATAAAAACAGACGCCCATTCCAAGTGAATTGGAAGCAAAGGAGCATTGAATGAGCAATAAAAATACGGACCTAAACCGCCGCACGTTACTGAAGGGTCTTGCAACTGCAGCTGCCGCAGGAACAGTAGCCGCAGCCGTTTCAGGAACAGCAAGTGCAAGCACAGTAACGGATAAAAAAGACGTTGAGAAGAAAGGCGATGGATATCGCGAAACTCAACACATTCGTGACTATTACGATAGCCTATAACGGAGCTTAATAATGAAATTGACTAAACGTTCCGATTCGGTACAAAAGCAAGAGAACCAGCTGGGCATTACACGTCGTATGTTCATGCGTACTTCAACGATTGCTGCGGGTGCAGTAGCAAGTGCAAGCATGTTTGTTCCAAGCATGATGAAAAAAGCACAAGCGAAAGAAGTGCCAGTTGATGCGCCAACAGAAGTGAAACGTACAATTTGTTCTCACTGTTCTGTCGGTTGTGGTATCTACGCTGAAGTACAAAATGGCGTATGGACTGGTCAAGAGCCAGCATTCGATCACCCATTTAACGCAGGCGGTCACTGTGCAAAAGGCGCAGCATTGCGTGAGCATGGTCATGGCGAACGTCGTCTAAAATACCCAATGAAGCTAGAAAATGGCAAATGGGTAAAACTGTCTTGGGATCAAGCGATCGAAGAGATCGGCAACAAAGCACTTGAGATCCGCAAAGAATCAGGTCCAGATTCAGTGTACTGGTTAGGTTCTGCGAAGCACAACAACGAACAAGCGTATTTGTACCGTAAAATGGCATCACTATGGGGTACAAACAACGTCGATCACCAAGCGCGTATTTGTCACTCAACCACAGTAGCCGGTGTTGCAAACACATGGGGCTATGGTGCAATGACGAACTCATTCAATGACATGCATAACTGTAAATCTATGCTATTCATTGGTTCAAACCCTGCAGAAGCTCACCCAGTAGCAATGCAACATATTCTGATCGCAAAAGAGAAGAATGGTTGTAAGATCGTTGTTGCCGACCCACGTCGTACACGTACAGCAGCAAAAGCGGATCACTATGTTTCATTGCGTCCGGGTTCAGACGTTGCCTTCATTTGGGGCGTTTTGTACCACGTTTTTGCAAACAAATGGGAAGATCAAGAATTCATTAACCAACGTGTGTTTGGTATGGATGAGATCCGCACAGAAGTAGCAAAATGGAATCCAGCAGAAGTTGAGCGCGTAACAGGCATTACAGAAGCTGAAGTGTACGAAACGGCAAAACTGCTTTCAGAAAACCGTCCAGGTTGTGTTGTTTGGTGTATGGGTGGTACTCAACATACAACAGGTAACAACAACACGCGTGCTTACTGTGTACTAGAACTTGCACTTGGTAACATGGGTAAATCAGGCGGTGGCGCAAACATCTTCCGTGGTCACGATAACGTACAAGGCGCAACGGATTTAGGTGTTCTTTCAGATACGCTTCCTGGCTACTACGGTGTTGGTGAAGGCGCATGGAAACACTGGACTAAAGTATGGGATCTTGATTTTGAGTGGGTGAAAGGCCGCTTCGATCAAGGCAAATACAACGGCAAAACGCCGATGAACAACTTTGGTATTCCTGTTTCTCGTTGGGTTGATGGTGTTTTAGAAGACAAAGCAAACATCGAACAAAACGACAATATCCGTGCAATGTTCTACTGGGGTCACGCAGTAAACTCACAAACACGTGGTACTGAGATCAGAAAAGCAATGAAACAACTGGATATGATGGTCATCGTTGATCCATACCCAACCGTTGCTGCTGTAATGAATGATCGTACTGACGGCGTATACCTTCTTCCTGCAACAACGCAGTTTGAAACGCACGGTTCAGTAACCGCATCAAACCGTTCATTCCAATGGCGTGAGCAAGTAATTCAGCCGTTGTTTGAATCAAAACCTGACCACGAGATCATGTACCTACTGACTAAAAAGTTAGGTTACTCAGATCAACTGTTCAAAAACATCAAAATTGATGAGAACAATCAACCTGTAATTGAAGACATTACTCGTGAATTCAACAAAGGTATGTGGACAATTGGCTACACAGGTCAAAGCCCAGAGCGTATTAAAGCGCACACACAAAACTGGCACACGTTCCACAAAACAACGCTAGAAGCAGAAGGCGGCCCAGTTAATGGTGAAACCTACGGTCTTCCTTGGCCTTGTTGGGGCACGCCAGAAATGAAGCACCCAGGTACGCACATTCTTTATGATACGTCTAAACCTGTAGCGCAAGGCGGCGGTAACTTCCGTACTCGTTTTGGTGTGGAATTTGAAGGCGAAAGCTTACTAGCAGAAGACAGCTACCCAGTAGGTTGTGAGATTGAAGATGGTCACCCAGAATTCACTGACAAACTGCTTAAGCAACTTGGTTGGTGGGACGATCTGACTCCAGCTGAAAAAGCAGCAGCAGAAGGTAAAAACTGGAAAACCGATCTATCTGGCGGTATTCAACGTGTTGCCATTAAACACGGTTGTATGCCTTTTGGTAATGCAAAAGCACGTGCGATTGTATGGACGTTCCCTGACCGTGTTCCACAACACCGTGAGCCGTTATACACACCACGTCGTGATTTAGTTGCTGATTACCCAACATGGGATGACCGCGCGGCTAACTTCCGTATACCAACATTGTACAAAACAATTCAAGACCAAGATAAGTCAAAAGAATACCCAATTATTCTGACTTCAGGTCGTCTGGTTGAGTACGAAGGTGGTGGTGAAGAAACACGTTCAAACCCATGGCTTGCAGAGCTTCAACAAGAAATGTTTGTCGAAGTTAACCCGAAAGACGCAAACGACATCGGCTTTAAAGACGGTGATATGGTTTGGGTTGAAGGTGCAGAGAAAGGTCGAATTCACGTTAAAGCAATGGTGACACGTCGTGTTAAACCTGGCTTAGCGTTCGTACCATTCCACTTTGGCGGTAAATTCCAAGGTGAAGACTTAACGACTAAGTACCCAGAAGGAACGGTTCCATACGTTATTGGCGAAGCAGCAAACACAGCAACCACTTATGGTTATGATCCTGTAACACAAATGCAGGAAACCAAAGTGACACTATGTAAAATCACGAAAGCGTAAGGGGTGATATAAAATGGCTAGAATGAAATTCTTATGTGACACCAAGCGTTGTATTGAATGTAACGGCTGTGTCACAGCATGTAAAAACGAAAATGATGATGCGCTAGAGTGGGGCATCCAACGTCGTCGTGTAGTAACACTAAACGACGGTGAGCCGGGTGAAACATCAATCTCTGTTGCATGTATGCACTGTACTGATGCGCCTTGTATGGCGGTTTGTCCTGCGGATTGTTTTGAACACACAGAAGATGGCATTGTATTGCATAACAAAGATCTTTGTATCGGTTGTGGCTACTGCCTATTTGCTTGCCCATTTGGTGCGCCGCAGTTCCCTAAACAGGGTGCGTTTGCTGAGCGTGGCAAAATGGACAAATGTACATTCTGTGCAGGTGGACCAGAAACAGAAGCGGGTTCAAAAGAAGAACGTGAAAAATACGGCGCAAACCGTATCGCAGAAGGCAAATTGCCAATGTGTGCTTCATTATGTTCAACCAAAGCACTGCTTGCTGGTGATGCAGAGAAAGTATCTGACATCTTCCGTCAACGTGTTGTAGAGCGTGGCGCAAAAGACGCAGGTTGGACAAACGGTGAAGACTTATCGTTCGATGCGACTAAGAGCTAATCCGGTGGAGAGAGCGATGTTGAAACAACTAAAACGTCTTTCTCTTTCGTTATTGCTGCCAGTATTGGCAGCATTAACACTGACATTTGCTATGCCTAGCATGGCAAATGACAGTGTAGCCGCGAAAAGTGCAGAGAAAGAGATGACCCAACTTGGTGGTGCTGATTTTTGGCGTCAAGTAAGAGCGGGCGAAGAAGGCTATACGACCTCACAATCACCAGAGCATGGTGTACTTATCAGTACGGCTGGCGAAACGTGGTATGTGTTAAAAGAGAAGTGGATGTCACCATTAGGTGCATTAGCGATCTTTGGTAGTTTAGCAATGGTGACACTGGCGTATTTTACCATTGGTCCCCTAAAATTAAGCAAACCAAAAACAGGACGTCGAATTCAGCGTTGGAGTAAAATGGACCGTGCATTGCATTGGAGCATGGCGTTCACGTTTTTAACACTGGCGTTCAGTGGTTTATGTTTGATTTATGGTAAGCACTTTTTAAAACCGGTATTACCAACCGATATTTGGGGCATGATTATTTATGCCGCGAAGCAGTATCACAACTACATGGGCCCAATCTTTGGCATTCTATTAATGACTGTTTTAGTGAAATGGTGGAGAAAATCCATTGTAAACAAAACTGACATTCAATGGTTCATGAAAATGGGCGGTATGGTTGGTAAGCATAAAGGCTCGCACCCATCAGCAGGTTTCTCAAACGGTGGTGAAAAAGCGATTTTCTGGCTTCTAATCTGGTTTGGTGCAATCGCAGCGATCAGTGGGTTTGTACTAGATTTCCCTATCTTCGGCCAATTACGCCGTGATATGGAATTATCGAGCTTAATCCATATGCTTGCAGCGTTGATCTTGATTTGTGGTTTCATCTTCCACATCTACATCGGTTTATTCGGTATGGAAGCTGGACTAGAAGGCATGGTGACAGGCGATGTTGACGAAACATGGGCTAAAGAACACCACGATTTATGGTATGAAGAAGTAAAAGACTTACCAGAGAATCAGCCAAAAGATAAAAACAGCTAATAACGAGTTAAGATTCGTATAGCGATAATTTGTAAAACTAAAAGCCGAGCAGGATAACTTGCTCGGCTTTTTTACGTTTAAAAACAGTCTTCTCACACTTAGTCACGATGTCGATCCTATTTATCTTTGCTATATTTATTACGTTCTCAAAGATTAATCTTGAATAAATAATGCTAAGAACGCTGTTGATTTGTGTAGAAGGGAGATGGAATGGAACTATTACATGAAGAAAAAATATGTTGCCCTTATTGCAATGAAGTGATTGTAATTGTCGTTGGCTCTGAAGATCTTGACCAAGAATATATTGAAGATTGCAGCGTTTGTTGCCAACCGATTAGAGTTCAGGTTACCACCAACATCAATGATGAATTAATGGTGATTACCTATAATGAAAATGATGCCTAATCGGTCATACTTAGATGTGATGTCTTGGTATTTTTTCGAATAAAGAATAGTCGAACTCTTTACTAAAATAGATATGCGTTACCATTTTAATAATCCAGTAAAAATTCTCTTGATCTAAACTTAGCTTGAGGTTTTATGCTTATCCCAAATAAAAAGAAGGGGATAAGCTATGCAAAATAACTACATAAAAGAATTAGCAATTAAGAGTTATCAGGAAGAGATAACCAGAGAATATATCAATTCAAGAAAGCGTACATTTCATTATCCAAGCTTTGTTTCTGGGCTAATTGCAGCGGTGTTTCTGGTTGGTTTTTTTTGATTTAAACGAAAAATGGTATTTGAAAAATCACATGGAAGAACGTAATCAATATTTATATAAGGGAAGTAAATGAATTTTAATCAAGTTACGTTGGCGGTTCATGACATAAATTTGGCTGTCGATTTCTATAAAGCTCTTGGATTAACTCAAATTGTTGGTAATGAACACTACGCCCGTTTTTCGTTTCCTGATGGTGATGCAACATTCTCTATTTATCTAGATACTGATAAAAAGGGGCTCGATTGTCGAGGTGTGATTTACTTTGAGCATGAAGAACTCGAACAATTGGTAGAGTCGCTAAAAAGTAAAGATATAGTCTTTTCTCAAGAACTGATAATGCAATCTTACCTATGGAAAGAAGCGGCATTAAGTGATCCTTCAGGAAACAAAATAAAATTATATTGGGCTGGTGAAAATCGTTTGAACCCACCTTGGAAACTGAAGAGCGTAGCTAATAAGGGGGATACTTTAACTTAGCAAAAGCCAAATCAATACCATTCAATCTATTACTAATATTATCAATAGCTTGAATCATTAAAAAATACGAGTTTAAAAGCAAAATGAAAAGAAATAGAATGAAATCCACTTATGAAAGGGTATGATGTACGAATGAAAAACATACATCGTCATTAATTTTTAACGACAAGATTCGAAATCAATAAGTTCGTTGAGGATTTTGGGTGTATGTATAAGGGTTATATTGGCAAAAGGTGAATTATGTTTACAGTGGAAATTGATAGTGAATTGAAATTGGCACTTATTGAGCCATCTTTTGCGAAAAAATATTTTGATATCGTGTCAAAGGAAGAAGCTTATTTATCTCAATGGCTAGCTTGGCCACCACATGCAAAATCAGAGGATTTCTTTCTACGCTTTGTGCGTAAATCGTTACTTGATTATGCGGAAGGCAAAGGAATGGTTTGCGGCATGATTTACCAAGGTGAATTAGTCGGTAATGTCAGCTTCAACACGATTAATCATAATTTAAAAATGGCTGAGATTGGCTATTGGCTTAGTGAGTCTTATCAAGGTAAGGGCATTATTACTCGTGCTGTGTCTAAGTTAATCGAGATTGCATTCACAGATTTACAGCTTGAGAAAATTCAAATAGCAGCAGGCGAGAACAACCTACCAAGCCGTAAAGTTTGTGAGCGTTTAGGAATGACATTAGAAGGCATTATTTCTAATCGCGAAAATCTGAATGGTCGTATTATTAATCATGCTATTTATGGTTTATCAAAGCACCCTGTGAGCTAACCGCATAAAGCGACACGTTGTCGTATAGGATGAATGTAGCGAACAATATCGATTAGTTTATGATATTGATTTATTTGAGTTTTAGATAAAGGCTAGATGCTTTAATAGAATAATTAGGGACAAATGTTGTAGTGAACTATAAGACATTTTGTCGTAGAGAGAGCGTTAGCCATTTTAAAAATCACGAGGAAATAATGACTTTTGTAGTAAATATTTTGAACAAAGATTTTTCATTGATTGCTTCTGATAAGCGAGCCAATACAACTGGACCGACAACAATCAAGATGGGAAATATCACTATTAATGCTGAAAACGGCGCAACAATTGACGGCTACAAGAAAATATATACGAATGAGTCTAATTCATTTGCTGCTGGTATAGCTGGTGTTACCGATAGTCATTCCTACGCGAAAATATTAGAATCTACAGCGGATATTAATTTAGCATTACGCAATATTCGAGAGCATATGGAGTCTTTTTTAGATGTAAATAATCGAGAAAAGTTACTAGAAATGAACTCTCTTACTGAGAATCAAGGCGTTATCACTTTTTTTGATGGTAAGACAGATACATACTTTTCTAATTTTTACTTGTTCAGTGAAATTCATAATTATACTCGTTTATTTGCTCGCTCTGAAGAGGGCACTAGACTCATTCATATTGGCTCAGGAAGTTCTCATTTTGAGAGTATTTTTAGCACTGAAGAAGTTAATTCATTTATTGAAAGTATTTCTGGTACAACAGATATCGAAAGGGTTCTGCTTTGGTTAAACGAAGTGTTTGGTAAAGTGAGTGACGCTGATGATAGTGTAAGTAGTGAATTTGTTGCGTATGTTTCTACTAGAGAAATCCCTGAGTTCATCGAAGTAACAAATAGCTAACAAAACATTTAAGAGTGATAGTAGGTAAAGATGCTATCAATCAAAGCATTGAGAGTTGTATCTCCCAGTATTTGCGACTGTTGTACGTCAGGAATAAGTCATTACAGTCATGTAATGGTAACTAAGGTTAAATCGACTCAAAGCTCTTGGAATTTAAATGGTGTCGGTGAACTTAGAGGTGTTACGGCAACATGTCCTTACTGTGCTGCTATGTACGAAGCCGTCGAGCGTGTTGTTCCTATCCATGTGAAGACATTAAACTGCCCAAAATGCAAAGAGAAAGATACTCTCGAACTGACGGTTAATGACATAAATCATACGTCTTTACTTAGTAAAAGCGGTGATCTTTAGTTTGAATTTCAAGCAGAGCTTCGATGTACTAAGTGCCAAGAGAAAAAATCATTCAGCCAAAAAATTTGGGATATCCTGAGTGCGTCTGAAGTGGAAATTACTTTAACAGGTATCCGCATAAAACGAGCCTAACAAAGCGTTCAAGACGGATTCACAACGCTTGGCGGTTTCAGTTCCAGTCAGGTTTAGTGTTTAAGGTACAATGATTTAGGTTTGGTGGTTGGCGTTGTTCACCACTTAACGCGGCGTTAATTGGCAGTTGAAATTGGTAGAAATCAATGAAATTAAAAAAATTATTACAACACGATTTTATACAGGCTTTTGAAAGCTTGTTAGTTACTCTTTTTGAAAAAGAGTTATTTATAGCGAGCCTAAGGAATTATTGTTCTCATGGGAACCCTTTGAGATTCCATAATTTTGCGTTTTCCATGCGTGAACTCGTATTGCACATAATTGCAAGGCGGGCGCCTATTGAAGAAGTTAAGGAGACTAACTGGTACGAAAAAGAGCATGAGAAGTTTGATGTTACTCGACGACAACAACTAAAATTTTGCGCTCAAGGATATTTGTCTGACCAGTTCTTTACAGAGGCTGATCTAGAAGACCTAAACTCAAATATCAAATTCTATTTAAAGAAGTTCAACTTCTTTAATAAGTACACGCACATAACCGAAAAACATTTAAAACCCAATCCTAAACAGTTCTATACAGACATGAAGTTTATTATTGAGTTTTCTCAAGAAGTTGTGGAACAACTTGAGTCATGGGATAGCATAGTCGTATCTGCGGTTGAAAATCGTTGCCATGAACAGATTTTCCAGTCGGTTATCAATAACTTCCCTGATGACTTAATGATTTTGGCAAACAATGTAATCATTGAAGAAATTCACCCAGAAGAACTGGATATAGTCGTTGTTAGTGATGAACATATTGAGGTTAGTGTGAATGGTACGGTTTATGTTAGCCAAGAATATGGAAAAGGTGAAGATTTCACCGAAATGGCAAATAATTATCCGTTTACGATCTCTCTTGAAGTATCTGTTGATGACCCTAGTGATATCACAGTTGACCCAAGTAGTATTGAAGTTGATACGTCAAGTTGGTTCGAGTAAAGCCACTTAACAAAGTATTTAAGAGTGATTCCCAACGCTTGGCATTTTTCATTCCATCGTTGGGTTTAGTGTTTACGGTGGTAAGGTTGAGTTTCGTGGTAGTGTTGCTCACACCTTAATGCGGCGTTATAAATAAGGACAAGTATGGGAAATCCGGACATAGATAAAAAACAAGAAGAGAATAGTAAAAACGTAGAAGAAGTTACTATTGACTCCAACGAGTATAAAACTTTACTAGAAACTCAGCTTTGGGAAAGAACTAAACAGCGTGTTTGGACACTAATAGGTGCAATTCTTATTATAGTTTCTATATTAGGCTACCTTGGTTTAAATACTTATATTGATGCAAAAATTGCAAAGCAAACGGAAAAGGCACAAGAGTCTTTTAAAAAGGAAACTGAACGTACATTGTTTTACTCAAAAAGTCTTGCTTTACTTAATGCTCAATATACAGTCGCTCTAAGTGAGTTTCGCAAGGATATTGCTCATATACAAAATGTATCTGAGCAAAATCATAGAATGGCTTTTTTACTCTCTCAAGAGAAAGGGACACCTGTTTCATCACATGATGTATTGAGTATGAAACTACAATTATTATTAAGGCAATTAATTGTTCGTACTGATTTTACACCAATCATTGCACAAAAGATTGATCCAGTTAGTTTAATCGACGGAAATAAGCACTCTCCTTTCGGTGGAAGGAAAGATGTGATTATTGAAGTATACAAATCAAATGGTTCGTCATACCAATTGTCTGCACATCCTATTTTAAATGGTAGTTTAGTTGGGTCGATTTTAGATATAAAGTATCGAATCGTTGTATTACATGCTCTCAGCAAGACTTACGGTGAGTTTGAGTCAGAGTTTCTAGGAGGTAGCCATAACCCTAGCGTACCATTCTATGGAGCCAGTGACTTTTATCAGCTTGAATTAGAAAAGCGCTATAAAAAGTATGCTATGTCCATAGCCGAAGGGTACTTGAGTAAATCAGAACTTACTGATTTTAAAGAACATTTTGACTTGTATAGTGCCAGTTATTTCGGGATCTAATTATTTATAACAATCTGTTTAAGAGTGATTCGCAACGCGTGGCATTTTTGCTATGCGTTGCGTTTAGTGTTTAAGGTGTTATGCGGGAGCTTCAGTATTACGTTGCTCACACCTTAACAGGGCGTTAAGCATTTCATAATAAAGGAGGATTAATGAATCAATTCAAGTCGAATTTTCTTAAAAAAGTTAAGACGAATGATAAGGATAGAGCATCTAAAAACTCAGTTCGTGCTGCATTATCAAGATGTAAAACATACAGTAGTGACAATCCAAGAGACCGCAAAAAATTTAGAGATGATTTTCGTGAAATGGTTGTCAATCTTTCAAAGGAATACTCTACTTCAGTTTCTCAGTCAAAACATGAAATAAATATCGTAAATATAAGTAATGTATTGTCTCAAAAGCATGGGCATATCTTAGTTAACGGAAGATTAAGAATAGGTCAAGCTCAAAAGGCTCTCAATTTGTACCTAAAATATTTATGGTGCTTGGGGCGCTTGGAAATAACCCCACCGAATTGCCCAGTAGACAGCATTGTTCTCAATGGAGCCAATTTAAAAGGTTGCTTATGGACACATCTTGATTGTATCGAAACGTACAACTCGTGGTGTTTGAGCATATCTAAACATGCGAAAGTTAATGGTTTTGCTAGTGCTCAAGAGTGGGAACTTCAAACGTGGAACGCAAATGCCTAACAAACTGTTTAAGAGTGATTCGCAACGCCTGGCGTTTTTGCTATGCGTTGGTTTAAGTGATTAATGTGGTATGCGGCGGCTTCGGTATTGCGTTGGCTTCCCACTTAACAGGGCGTTAGCTATAAGAGCCTATACCTTGGTTCTGAAAGATGTCACCTATAAATTGAATAAAGATAGATTATGACTATTGAAAAATTAGAACTACCAGATTGGACTTTAGGTCTTGAAAAATTATCCAAAATACCAGGTACTCCTGAATCTGTTGCATTGTCAATTTGTGAAACTATAAAGTTAATGTTGGTGATTTTACCCATTTTTGGAATGGTGATCATTCTTGGTGATTTTAATGGAAAATCCTATGAATTAGTCGGTGCTCTGATGGGGGAACACTTTGGTAAATATAGTTTAATGACATCGGCAATAAGTGTTGCTGTATATAATGGAATATATTTAGTTGTACCATTTCAGCGAACAAAAATTATTGCTTTAGTCGATTCTGCCAGATGCCTCTCTCAGTCAATAACAATTGGTTTTGGCATCATACTTTTAATAACATATATATTTATCTTTTCCTTTAGTTTGGTTGGAGATGTAAAAACTGAGCCAGTTATTTGGGTTGTTCCTTTTTTATTGTCGCTACTTACCCCTTGTGTTAACTGGGTTTGTATACTGGTCAAGTATCAGTGCCCTCGTGCTGTAAGTATGATTGTTGGGGTGATTATTTTACCTATTGTTATGTTAATAATTAATTTTGCATATGAGATTGGTTTTCATGGTAGGTTATTGATTAATGGACAATACATAAGCGTGCAAAGCGTGCAAAGCGTTCTTAAGTGGTACCAATCATTTAATTTTTTTGGTAGCTAACAAGTTGCTTGAACGGAAAAAATAACAGTTGGCCATCGCTTCGCGATTATATCCAACTCTTCTTTTCCGCTTAGCAAGGCGTTATAATTTTTAAGGGAACAATATGATTAATAGCTCAAAGTTGAAATCTATAGCATTTACGACAACGAGACTTGAGGTTGAAAGTGTTGACTCTTATTTGGCGTCAGGGTTGCTGAAATCACAGTTATTGTCTGAAATTGTTAACTTACTTTCTCCCTCAGTTGTTGAATCATTACCTCCATATTTTCATGATATTAATACTGAATCGGATGCTGAAGTCTGGCTTTTTAAAATGGTATCAGAAAGCCATTTGTTTTCAGTTAAACGTAAAGGTTTTGCCCCGATTATTGGTTTCGTTTTCCTTTATGAATCAGATAATGCTACAGCTCATTTAGGTTATCTATTAGCTGAATCTAGTTGGCATCAAGGTTACGGTAGTGAGTTATTGTTTGGTTTGCTCAAAAGTTGCCGTGATAACCAATTAGTAGAAAAACTTATTGGTGGCGTAGATATTGGAAATGTAGTTTCAGCAAAGTTACTTGAAAAAGTTGGTTTTGTTGCAACTCAAGAGAGTGGCAATGGCGTCATTTTCTACGAATGTGTGTTGTCTTAACCACAAATTATAACCAATGCGTTAAGACAGATTTCCAACGCATGGCTTTTTTCATTCTATCGTTGGGTTTTGTGTTTAAGGTGGCGTTAGCTGCTTTGAGGTCAACAATTAGTAAGGTGTCTTAAATGAGAATCTTGGTAACAGGCTCTGCGGGTAGAGTTGGGCGTGCAATCTATATTAAATTAATGCGAACACATGACGTAGTAGGCATTGATAAAACGCCTTGCTCAACAGCTGATTACGTTGGTGATATTCGTGATAGTGCTATGATGGATGGGGTTCTTGAAAATATCGATGTCATCATTCATACAGCGGCTCTTCATGCCCCTCATGTTGGATTAGTACCTGATTCAGAGTTTCAATCTATCAACGTAGATGCGACTGAAAAACTGGCTTTAGCTGGTGTAAAAGCAGGTGTTAAGCACTTTATTTTTACCAGTACAACTGCGTTATATGGTTATGCTTCGACGCCTAAAAGTATTGCAGGTTGGGTTGATGAGGAAGTTATCCCGCAACCTAAGTCGATTTATCATAAAAGTAAAATTGCGGCTGAGACTAAGCTAGAAGAAATTTCAAATCTGTTTCAGCTTCCAGTGACTGTGCTCCAAATGTCGAGATGCTTTCCTGAGCCTGCGGATTTAATGGCAGTATTTCGTTTGACCCGTGGTATTGATGCTCGCGATGTAGCAAATGCTCATTTATGTGCTGTGGAAAAACGGCTAAGCGGTTTTAATCGTTTTATAATCTCAGGGGCAACACCTTGTCATATTTCTGATTGCGAAGCTCTATATACTGATGCCGAAGCTGTCATCAAGCGTAGGTGCCCAGAAATCGCGTTAGCATTTAAACAAAGAAATTGGCAGTTACCTCAAAGTTTAGATCGCGTATATGATTCATCGTCCGCACGTGAGAAATTAGGTTGGTTACCTATACATGGTTTTGAAAGTGTTTTGGAAATGCTAGATACTGAAACAGCTGAAGTATTACCAATTTTGAAACGCAGCTAACAAACGACTATGGTGTCAATAACTCAGTTTTGGATTTTCCCCTCAAGCTGAGGCTTTTTTATTACGAATACTTCCAAGCTCAGGGAGATTACTTATTGGTGTATTCAAGCTTCTATTATGATGAAATGTGGATAGGATCTTGGTTGAGAATGGGCGAGGGATAAATCCTATAGTCTCGTTAACTGGTTCTCGGTTTAAATTAATTCACCGATACTGGCTCTAATGTCTGCAATTGTAATAAACAGTTTGTTATCAGCGTCTTTGAACGCAGTAAAACCGTATTTTTCATAGAAAGATTCAGCTCCATCTTTTGCGTCAACTATGACAACAGGGAAGGCGACGGTTTCACTTGCCATTAATAGTTTTCTAAGCGCATCAATCAAAAGCCATTCACCGAAACCTTGGCCTTTGTATCTATGGTCAACGGCTAAGCGAGCAATTAAACCACCAGAAGTTACACTGTAATTTTTCTTCTGTAATTTAGGTGGTAAATCCTGAATATCAATCGGAGTCATGGTTAATGTGTAATAACCAATAATGTGCTTAGGACATTGTTTATCTTCAAGAACAAAGGTACGCGTATTGTCTTTCTTAGATTGTTGGCTAGCCATCACTTTCAAGTAATTGTTGAGTGCGGTAATGCCACAATCAAAACGGTTTCGGTCATGTTTAGCTTTTTCTAATTGGACAGTATTCATTATTGAGTTTTATTCATATAACGTGAAGCAGCTTTTTGTAACTTGCTATTTGGGTTGGCTGGTTGGTCTAACGCAGTCATTAAACTCATAGCATCTTGCTGACTTAGTTGTAAGGCACGTTCACGTTCCATAATAGTTTTAGCTTTTTCTATAGCCGCACTAAGCACAAATGAGTTAATGCTAGACATACCGGCAATAGCCGCAGCTTGAGACAGTAGTTCTTGTGTCTCAATATCTACACGTGCTGTAATACGAGGTAATGCAGTAGCCATAATAATCTCCATTCAGTGTCAAAGTGGCACAAGTAAATTGTAGTTTAATTATTCTATGCTAACAAGGTTTGTGTCATTTTGGCACGCAGTTAAAAAATGCATCAACACGTTTTACTATACTCGGCATCTCAGGTTGTCTAGGGTTTCTCGTTTTAAGGCGTCAATTTCAAGTATGATTGTATAGTAGTAAACGTGTTATGCAGGCGTTAGGTAACTAAGGAGTTTCAAGTAGAGCATATGAAACCAAGTATAAGTGATGTATTAAAAGCTCTTCAGGATAGCTGGTCTTTAGAAAGCACTGAGGAACCAGAAAACTGGACTCAATCTAATCCAAGTCGTGGGCAATGTGGAATATCTGCGCTCATAATTAACGACTATTTTGGCGGAAAGCTAGTTCTATGGAAGGTATTTTTGCGTGAAGAGCAAGTTGGCTTTCATTACTCAAACGAGTTACCCGATGGTACTCTACTTGATTCAACTGGCGATCAATTCTGGGAAAGTGAAGAACTAAAAGAACCTTCTTCATTTGAAAGACCAGATAAACCACCAAAGAATGGAGCTGACCGGTATTTGAACTTATCAAATTTGGTTCGTAGTAAATTGGAAAGTTATCGGGTAGAAGCGGAAGTCTCTACCTAACAATTTAAATGATAATCTACATGGTAGCAAACGTGTTATGAAGGCGTTGTTCGGTTGCAGAAAAATAGGAGTTTAAGTTGCTAGAAATCAAAACAATAGGGCTTTTCTTTGTAACCGCTATTGCAGAAATATTGGGCTGCTATTTGCCATACCTTTGGTTAAAAGAAGATAAATCGATTTGGTTATTGGTGCCTGCAGCTTTCTGTCTTGCTCTATTTGCATGGTTATTGTCTTTACATCCGACAGCTGCTGGTAGGGTTTATGCCGCTTACGGTGGTGTCTATATTTTTGTCGCAATTTTATGGTTGTGGGTCGTAGATGGCATTCGTCCTAGCTTATGGGATATTGTAGGAGCTTCAGTAGCGATACTAGGAATGGCAATCATAATGTTCGCTCCAAGAACCACATAACAATAATTCAAGAGGGTAATTATGATCCCATTAAATACATCAATAGTGTCAGGTGTGGCATTATCTAAAATTGATGGCGAAGTGAAAATGCTACTCATGAAAAGAGTAAAAGGTGGCTTTTGGTGTCATGTCGCAGGCTCAATTGAAGAAGATGAAACCGGCATTGATGCTATCGTTCGTGAGTTTAAGGAAGAGACTCAAATTGAAGTCTCAAATCTATACAACGCTCAGTTTTTAGAGCAGTTTTATGAAGCGAGTGTGAATGTAATTCAGCTTATCCCTGTTTTCGTTGTGATGTGCCCACCAGAGCAAAAGGTGACACTAAATGAAGAACATACAGAATATAAGTGGTGTAGTTTAGAAGACGCGCTAGAGTTGGCCCCATTTCCAAATCAACACGCAGTGTTTAAGCATGTGTGGTCGTATTTTGTAGAAAAGCCAGTCAATGCGCTTTATCGGGTAGATGTTGACTAATAAACAATTAAAATCTTTTATGGAGGAATGGCGTAATGAGCAATCGTGATCTATTTTCAGCGTTAAGTTCAGCTCTTGTTGAAGCTAAAGAGCATTCAGAGGGTAAAGTTACTCTCAAAACTCACCAAGTAAATGACTCAGTGAGCTAAATGTCTCACCAGAGGAAATCGTCAGTATTCGGGAGCAATTCAATATGTCATCTGTCTCAGAGAAAGATTGGAAATTATTTCGGAAGCTACAAGTTGAATTAACGTCGAAAGATTGTGATTTAGTATTTAAGAACGTTGAAAATATAACCAATAATCGAGTTGGTAAAGAACATCTTGATGGCACTATTCTAAATGACCTTCAAATGGTTAAGTCGATAAAAGCCTAACAAATAAATCACTCATAAGGAAATTCATGGAAGAACTTCAAGGTGGGCGTGAAGGGCAGGTTTTTCGCTCTGAACACAAGGTTTATCGACCACGTGGTAAGTGGTCTAAAACGATACATAGTTTGTTGTCCCATATTACCGAGAATGGCTTTAATGCAGCCCCTAAGCCTTACGGTTTTGATGACAAAGATAATGAAATCTTATCTTATGTCGAAGGAGACGTTTTCAATTATCCGCTAAAAGGTAATATTGCCACGACTGAAGCATTAACTTCGGCTGCTAAACTTCTTCGTTTATACCACGATGCATCGAGTTCGTTTCTATTAAATCATTCGGTTGAGTCACTAGAGTGGATGCTCCCTAGTAGAGAGCCCATGGAAGTTATCTGTCATGGAGACTACGCGCCATACAATGTTGCTCTGATTGGCTTAGAAGCCGTGGGTATTATCGATTTTGATACTGCGCATCCAGCGCCGAGAGTTTGGGATATCGCTTATGCCGTGTATTGTTGGGCTCCTTTCAAAACCAATGAATACGATGCAATGGGGAATTTAGGATCTCAATCTATACGAGCTAAGCAGTTTTGTGATGCTTATGGTTTGCTTGACGTTGATCGTTTGGCTTTAGTTAAAGCAATGACAGAGAGAGGTCAAGCGTTGGTTGACCATATGCATAATGAAGTAAGTAATGGCAATCAAGCTTTTATCGAAAATATCAGAGATGGTCATCATTTAGCGTATCTAGCAGATATCCAATATTTGAGTGAAAATAAGCAGTATATTACCGATGTATTGGTTGGTAAAAAGTGATTATAACAACGCTTGGTGCTTTTCATTCCGCATATCTTCACCTCTCACATCGAATTTAGAGTTACAACCACTTTTCTAATGCAACCAATGATAGCTGTTTTCTCAGATCTCTATATTTACTGGTGAATAAAAAGGCAATCAACATTCATTTTGTGAATTATTACTTTCTGTGCCTGATCGAACTTATCAAATATGTTATGTTTTATAAATAATAAATAAGTCAGAATTATTCGCTAGGTAAATAATGAAAAGCAGTGGTTTTACTCTAATAGAGCTCGTCGTCGTAATCGTTCTTCTTGGTATTCTTTCAGTCGTTGCCGCACCTAAATTTCTCAATTCACAATCAGATGCACGTATCGCTGCATTGGATGGTTTTATTGCACAGTTTCATACGGCAGATAACATAGCAGTGAGCAAAGCGGCCATTACGGGAGTTGATGATAGCGATGGTGACGTTTTATTACCCGGAACGGATGTGTACGTGAACCGTGGTTATATCAGTTTAAAAGCCGATAATGTAAAAAATGCGATGAATACGACAGGCTATTCAATGGAAAATTTTATGGGTAATAATATTCCACTACTAATGATTGGCTTGGGGGAGAATGTCGATTTTAGTAAATCGAGAACGGAGCAATGCTTTGTTATGATTTCAAGAAGTTTTGGTAATTTTGGTGCTAATAACCAACTCGCTTACGGTGACTTAAAGATCACTAAATATTACCGAGATTGTTAACTCATAATACCGAGGCTTCTATCCTGAAACTTGGTTACTAGTTGAAGTCGCAGAGACAATTGCTTGTTCATCAACACGATTTACTACATTCGTGATTCAAGGTTTCTTTGGGTTTATCGTGTTTAAGTGATAAGTTTAGGTCTAATCTGCATACTGGCTAGTGCGTTTGCAGGCGTTAAATAAAATCGTCAAGGAGGACGTAAATGAAAGTGTATGGTGACCTACAATCCGGAAACTGTTTAAAAGTTAAGATGTTATTATCCTTTTTAAATATTGAGCATGAGTGGATTCATGTGAATATTTTAGATGGTGAAACAAAAACCGCTGAATTCCTATCTAAATACCCCAATGGAAAAATCCCAGCAGTAGAATTGGATGATGGTCGTTATCTGTGTGAATCGAATGCCATCTTAGGGTATTTTTCTGAGAACACGGTATTCCTACCAACAGATACCTATTTGAAAGCCAAGATGTATGAGTGGTTATTCTTCGAACAATATAGCCATGAGCCTTTCATTGCGGTCGCTCGTTTTATTCAAAAATACTTAGGTATGCCTAAAGAAAGGGAAGACGAGTATCTTTCACTTCAAAAGGGGGGACATAAAGCGCTTCAATTAATGGAAAATCAATTAACCCAAACTAAGTATTTAGTTGGCAATGAAATGACCATTGCTGATATTTCTCTTTATGCTTATAGCCATGTTGCCGATGAGGGTGGTTTTAATTTAACTCGTTATCCAGCAATTCAAGATTGGTGTCGCCGTATTCAATTAACATCAGGGTACGTTGGTATGGCGTAATTGAGAGTTAACAAAGCAAGGATAATGAGCAATTAACTGTTTCGAGGAAAATATGAACATACAGGAAGTTACTCGTATTTATAATGAATACGAACGAAAAGGAAACACTCTCGGTGGCTATACAAAAGTGGTCACTTCTGAGGTAGTTAAATTTGTTTCTGATAACCAATATGGCAGTTTTATATCATTCTTTGACCTAAATGATGAAAATGTAGGCAGTGTTATCGAAAGAGAAAAAGCGTATTTTGCACAGCGTGATCTAGCTTTTGAATGGAAGGTTTACGATACAGATTTACCATCTTCAATTGATAAAAAATTGATATCCCATGGGTTTGAAAAGGGTGAGTCAGAATCCTTTATGGCGCTTAGTTTAGATGAGCTCTCTATGATAGATGTTGATAACGATGCATGTGTCGAGGTGAGTGACGAACAAGGAATAAAGGATGCGATTTCTGTCCAAGAGCAAGTATGGGGCGGCGATTTTAGTGGCCAATTAGCTCAACTTATTAATGCGAAAAAATCAGCCCCTGATGATTTAACAATCTATGTCATTTATGAAAATGATTTACCCGTTGCGTCTGGGTGGATTGTTTATACGCCCAATAGTCCATTTGCAGGGATCTGGGGTGGCAGTACACTTAAAGAGCACCGTGGCAAGGGCTATTATTCGACTCTTTTGCATCAGCGAATGAATGATGCTATCAAGCGTGATATCCAGTATTTAATTATTGATGCGTCTGATATGAGTAAGCCAATTGTAGAAAAGTATGGTTTTCAATTTGTTGCGAAAACAACGCCATATACTCTAGAGGCTTAAATGGAAGTATTTCTAGTAAAAATTAACGCTGAATTTCGCCATATTCTTGAGAATCTGTTCCCATATTATATTTATGATATGCCTGAATATATGGGCTGGTCTCCAAATGACAACGGTCAATTTAGCTTTAATAAAAGCAGCTTAGACGTATATTGGGAGCGGGTAGATCATGCTCCATACTTTACGTTGATAATGAATTAGCCGCTTTGAAGTCTAGCCAATATCTATTTATTCTTTTTTATACGATATTCAAAAACCGAGCAGGGTAATTTGATCGGTTTTTTTGTATCTAATGGTTGGAAGAAGAGAAAAACCACCACCAATAATTAATATTATCAATAATTTGAGTTTTAGCAAAAAATAGAACTTAAACGAAAATAAGAAAAACCCCCATGAAACCTATCTCAGAAAGAGTATGATGTACGTAAGGTAAATAAATGGTTTACGCCTGAACTAACGGCATAAAGCGACATGTTGTCGTATAACATGAGTACAGTGACTACACGGCATAGTTTATGGTGTTGATTTATGGGGGTTTTAGAGAAAGGCTAGATGCCCTAGTAGAATAACTAGTGACAAATGTTATAGGTGAACTATAAGACATTGTGTCGTAGAAAGAGCGTTAAGTGGCTAGTTGAGTTTTTCTGGAGTTTTATATTGATTATGTTTCATAACTGATCTAGAATGCCGTTCGGCTTATGGGCAGATTTTTAGTTCGCGTTTCGCGATCAGTGAAGAAATGGTCCGTTCGGATTGCCTTATATAGTATATCATACAGGTATATATAGGATATATAGTGCGTAGGAGTGCCCATAAGCCACTAATTAGGGGTAATTAATGTCAAGATTAAAGCGTCTAAAGTCAGCATCAACAAAACCTGAATTTGCCAAAGTATTGGGTATTGATACAGCTTTTCTTACTCGCTGCTTATATATCAACAAGCCAGAGAACCAATATCACCAGTTTTCTATTCCGAAGAAATCAGGCGGTGAAAGACTTATAAATGCACCTTCTGAGGAACTTAAGAGCCTTCAAAAAAATCTGTCAATATTACTATTAGACTGCATTGATGAAATTAATGCGGAAAAATATCCAGATTCACAATGGTCTAAACCGAAACTTCGAAAAAATGGTGATCCAGACTATGTTGCTGAAGTTCTTAAGATAAAGATTCCCAATGTGCAAGTAAAGCAACCTTCGTTATCTCACGGTTTTGTAAGAGAGCGTTCAATCCTTACGAATGCTATGATGCATGTCGGAAAAAAGAACGTCCTAAATATTGATTTAGAAAGTTTTTTTGATAGTTTCAATTTTGGACGTGTTCGTGGTTTTTTTATAAAAAATGCCAACTTCAATCTTGACCCACATATTGCAACAGTAATAGCTCAAATAGCCTGCTTTGATAACAAACTGCCTCAAGGCAGCCCATGCTCTCCTGTAATAACTAACCTTATTTCACATACCCTAGATATACGGTTAGCCTCGTTAGCCAAGAAATATAAATGTACTTATACGAGGTACGCTGACGATATAACATTTTCAACTAGGAAATCTGAGTTTCCTCCTCAAATAATGAAACAAAATGAAATTGGTTATGTGCCAGGTAGATTGTTAAAGAGTGAGATAAGACGTTCAGGGTTTTCTATAAATTCTAGTAAAACTAGAATTCAATATAAGAACTCCAGACAAGATGTAACAGGCCTGGTAGTAAATAAAAAACCTAATGTGAAACAAGAATATTGGCGATTAGCGCGGGCGAAATGCAATCAGCTATTTAAAACAGGTAAGTTTACAACTATAAAAGACGGGAGTGAAATTGACGGTAACCTCAATGAGCTTGAAGGGCAGTTAAACTTTATTGATCAAGTTGATCACTATAACCGGATGAGACAAAAAACACCTTTAAGTACCGATTACACACATACTAAAGTTGGGAAAAATACTAAGGCCATACTTTCGGGTCGGGAAAAAACTTTTAGTAGTTTCTTATATTATCGACTTTTCTGTGGAAACGAGAAACCTACTATCTTATGTGAAGGTAAGACTGATAATGTTTACTTAAAGTCTGCAATCAGTGAGTTAAGTAAAGATTATCCTCAATTAGCACACCGTAAAGGGGATAAGTATGAGCTTTTAGTACGTTTTGTCGAGTACTCAAAGCGAAGCCGTTTTTTGTTAGAGTTATTCGGAGGGGCTGATTACCTCCGAGGTTTTGTGGATTCGTTCGAAAAGAACATGAAGCTCTACGAGGCCATAACACCTAAACATCCAGTTATTGTCTTTTTAGATAACGATGAAGGACCTCAACAAGTGGTGAATTTGTTGAAGTTAAAAAACTTTCAGAAAAAAATCGAATTGTTTCCATCTTCTCTTGATAAGAAGGAGGATATTCGAAAGTCTGAATTTATACATGTTATCAAAAACCTATATGTTGTTTTTACACCGTTAGCCAAAGATGGCGGAGAGACAGATATAGAGTATTTCTTTGATGATAAAACGCGTTTAATGAAACACCCTAATGGTAAGTGTTTCAACACTGTAAAGAAACGGGACTCAAAAAGTGATTTGAGCAAAGATGCATTTGCTACACATATAGTCAAAGAAAACAAAACGAAAATAGATTTTAATGGGTTAAAGCCTCTTTTAAACTCTATTGTAAAAGTGATTAATCATTATGACTCTCTGAGGTAGCTTTCTGCAAAATGCGGAATAGCCACTTAACAATCTGTTTAAGAGTGATTCGCAACGCTTGGTGTTTTTGCTATGCGTTGCGTTTTGTGTTTAAGGCTGTATGCGGAAGCTTCGGTATTGCGTTGCTCACACCTTAACAGGGCGTTAGATTTCTATCCCAAGTTGGGTGTTTTTAATTTAGAAGGAAAATAAGTGGAAGAGTTTAAAGTAGAGCAGTTAATTGTCCTTAAAAAGGATGGAGGATTTTGTAACAACACAAAATCTTTTAACCAACTGCTCCAATCTAATTCAGATATAACAATCACGTCGAAAAAGTTAAAGTATAAAAAAGAACTAGAAGTATCTTACAACTTAATATGTGATGATGTTGAAGGTAAAGAGCAGAGGTTCTTTCAGATTTCCTTAATTATGAACTCTGGAGAAGAGTCATTAGATTTATTTGTTGAGCTTCAAAGGGAGATAAGAAGTCTTATCTCAAAGGCAGGTGGAGCTCCTGAAACCTTAGTTGATGACGTGTCAACATACTACGCAAATAAAGCATACCCATATATTCACAGGGTAGAGAATCTTCTTAGAAAGCTAATTACTAATTTTATGATTAGGAAAATTGGTAGTAGTTATGTTCAAGAAGCGTCTCCAAATGAGTTTAAAGTAGCTATTGATAATAGTAAGAGAAAGAAAAATGGCTATATGAATGCGATGTACCAAGTTGATTTTAAGCATCTCTCCGACTTTTTATTCAAACCATACACTAGAAAAAAGGATAGTGAATTACATTTGATGATTCGTAAGGCTACTGTCCTTGAGGATTTAAACCTTGATGACTTGAAAGAATTCGTTCCTCGATCAAATTGGCAGCGATATTTTTACTCAGAGGTTGATTGTGAAGATACTTTTCTGTCCAAACGCTGGCAAGAATTATATGACTTAAGGTGTATGATTGCACACAATGCAATCGTTAATAAAGCGAAGTTTACCCGTATTGTAGAGTTAATTGAGGAAGTAGAAAAAATTCTGCAAACTGCAGTCGATAAGCTAGATAGTGTAGATGTTCCAGAAGATGAACAAGATATTGTAGCTGAAAATGTTGTGGCTAATATTAACGATGCTTTTGCAAACTTTATATTAGAGTGGAACTTGCTGGAACGTTTTTTAGAAGATATTTACAGCTTTTTATCAAGCTTTGATAAGTTTAAAAAAGTAACAAGTAAGAATCATTTTTTAAAAGGGCTTAAGCAACCACCAGTCGAGTTGCTTAGATATTTGGCTAAAACTAAAATAGTGCCTACTGCATTGATTGAAGACATTCATGAAGCACGAGTTTTTCGAAATAGACTTGTGCATGGAATGGAATCATACCCATCATCAGAATTGTTAAATATGAAAGAAAAACTAGACTTGGCTAGTATTCAGACTCGCTCAATACTAGAACGTTTGGTAAACAGAAAGTGTGTTATTTACTTTGAAGAAACTGAAGGCAGTTATCGTGTGAATAGCGTTGAGTCGGTGTTGTATAGTGAAGTAGAGGAAATATCAATCGCAGTACAGGAATTTAGCTCAATCGAAGAAATGATTAGGTATGTAAGTGAATCATTTTTCATCAGTCAGGAAAATATCGAACTAATACAAAAAATCTAACAAACTGTTTAAGAGTGATTCGCAACGCGTGGCATTTTTACTATGCGTTGCGTTTAGTGTTTAAGGTGGTATGCGGTGGCTTCGGTATTGCGTTGCTCACACCTTAACAGGGCGTTATATTTCAAATCAGATTCGGAGCAAAATTTAGAGTGGAATGGACTATTAATTGGAATGCTCTCTCAGCTATATCGACAGCTATCGCTGCTCTTGTAGCGTTAGGATTAGGTGTTTTCCCTCCAATCATCAGAAGCCGAATAGAGCGCGAATTGGCAGTGGAACGAACTTATAATCGTATGAAAACAGTGCAGTTGGTAGTTAAAAAGTATCGCTATTATAATGTGCAAAAGATTGTTCAAGATGGCTTCACACAATACCAATACGACACTAGTAATGCGAAGTCTATTGCGATAAATATCGACCTTTACCAAGAAGCTAACAAGCTACATGAGTTAGCAGAAAAACTTGATGGGAAAGTTAAATCAAAAGTAACGACTACTTTAGATCTGTTGGTTGGCATTTCTTCTGGCTTTCCATTCCACAAAGAAGATTGGGATCGTTTGGAGACATTGATTGATGAGTCGATCAATCAGTTGAAAGCTAAAATGTAGTTCAGGTAAAACTTGAAATATAACAAGTGTTTTAAGTGGGATTCGTAAACGCATGCCGAACTCGCTTCGCTCAAACATAGCACACATTCACTCACCCCTTAAGCAGGCGTTAGCCCCAAGTTTACGAGGATTATTAAGTGGCAAGTCCCAAAAAGTTTTATTTGTCTGAATTTGCAGTGAATTTATGCACTTCACGTTGGTTGATGACTCCTGTCAGTCAGTTGATGTCTGGTGGTACTATGGGAGCAGAAGAGCAAAAAGTCGCAAATAATTCCCATATATACCTTATTTGTAAGCGTCCAATCTTATCGTTCTCAAAACATACTTTCTGTTATGAAGATGGCAATGTATCAGGACATATAAATTACAGAATCGAGGGGGTCGTAAGTGAGCTAGAGTTTTCAATACCGTTTCCATTGCTTGATGGCGCAACAGAGGTGGGTTTAAGCAAATATCCTCACCGAGAGTTCTCTACTTTCAATGACTCTGGTGAAGAAGTTCGATATATGCCTGCTTCAACAGTTGCTATGGGGCTAGGATTACACTATCGAAATGAAGAGTTGCGTAACCTTGAAGTTTTGTATGTAGGGCAAGCATTTGGTGATGGTTCAAGAAGTGCTTTTGATAGACTCAAAAGTCACTCTACACTGCAAAAGATCCTCGCTCAAGCACAGTACGAAGACCCTGATAGTGAAGTGTTCGTACTGACGTTTGAGTATATGCCATATAGGGTGCTCAGCCATATGGATCCAAGAGCTAAGGATGCAATTACAGATCACCGAGATATTGATCGATTTAGAAGTATCATGAGTAACCCTCTAACTGAACATCAACAAATATGTTTAGTAGAAGCAGGGTTAATTAGATACTTTCAACCTAAATTCAATGCAATCTACAAAGACAATTTTCCTAACGCTAACCACAAGATCTTGGAAAGTTGTTACGATCTAGACTTTTCCGCTTTGGTTGTTGAAATAAATACAGATGAATTGGGTTTTAATTTATATTCTGATTCTGTTAAACTAAATGATCATCATATTAGTAAAGTCGACATTCTCGATCCTGCACAGCGCTGGGGGTTCTTCCATCATTCGCGAGGTGACGGTACCACTTTTCAGATGCCAAATGTTATAACTCGTAGGTCAAAGGGCTAACAAATAAGGATTAAGCGCTGCGCAGCCAGCGTTAAATTCCGGGTGTTGAACAAGCCCGTAGCCACTTCTTTATAGTAAATTGTACGATCTAGCTTGGTAGGTGCATCGCCTTGAGTCTTTTCTCAAGGCGAGTGAGGCCAAGATAAGATTACGATAGTAATTTTATCAATGGGTTAGCTATTTTTAAAATCGTCTTATTTGTTGTTTCTCCTCTGGTTTAACTTTAGCCATTATCCTTATTATGTTTGCCTTTCGGCTATCTCGGTCGCGTTATGCCCACGCACTCCATGTCATGCAGACAACGAGGGCAGGTTCGTATTGCTTTGGCTCGGATGGGAATAATGCTTGGTGGCATTTGATAAAAAATGCCAAGCATGAGTAATTGAATAAGTACTTGTTGCAAGCTTTTAGGCAGTACATGCTGCAAGATGAGCAGCAAGAACTTAAGGGTGTTCATAAAGTTCAACAATCTGTTTAAGGTTGATTCAGCACACGTGGCATTAAAAATCCCGTACTAGCTCTGTACAAATTGCGCTTTGGTTGTTTAAATCTTATACTCAGGTTAATTACGGAATTACTCCGTACGATTGGAGGTTTTATGGCTACTGCAAGACTTGATATCCGTTTGGATGCAGAAATCAAAGCTAAGGCTGAGAAAGCTTCAGCTTTACTTGGTTTAAAAAGCTTAACTGAATATGTTGTTCGTCTAATGGATGAAGATTCAACTCAGGTAATTTCTGAGCATGAAAGCATCACTGTTGAAGCAAATGTATTTGACCAATTCATGGCAGCTTGTGACGAGGCTAAGGCTCCGAATAATGCATTACTTGAAGCCGCTGCATTTACTAAAAGTGGTGAGTTTAAGTGAGTTACTCCAAAACTTTCAAAGAATTGGATAAATCACAGCACGATAGAACATCATTTGACTGTGGGGAAAAAGAGTTAAACGATTTTATCCAAACTCAAGCCGCTAAACATATGCAAGCAGGTATTAGCCGCACTATGGTTTTGCCTGCTTCTCTGCCTCTACCAAATCAAAAATATCCAATTTGTTCGTTTTATAGTATTGCGCCAAGTTCGATTAGCCGTGATACGTTGCCACAAGCGATGGCTAAAAAATTACCACGCTATCCAGTTCCTGTTTTCCTTTTAGCTCAACTGGCGGTTCATAAAGAATTTCATGGAGGTGGGCTAGGTAAAGTTAGTTTAATCAAAGCTCTCGAATATCTTTGGGAAATTAACTCTCACATGAGAGCTTATGCCATTGTGGTTGATTGTTTAACTGAACAAGCGGAGTCATTCTACGCAAAATATGGTTTCGAGGTTCTTTGTGAAATCAACGGTCGTGTAAGAATGTTTATATCAATGAAAACAGTCGGTCAGTTATTTACTTAGACGTATTAGCTAGTGTGTTTTCAGACGTTAAATAAATCGTCTAACCATAATTTGATATGCCAAAGAGATTAAGATAGGTGATAAATATAAAAAACATTCAAACGATGGGATATACCATTGCTGCATTAATGGCGTTTGCTGCAAATTCGGTACTATGCAGAATAGCACTGAAAGATGATGCCATTGATGCATCAAGCTTTACTGCGATACGTCTTTTATCTGGCGTTCTCATGTTTTTCATTTTGTTTCGTTTCAAAGCTAAATCATTCCCCAGTATTTCTGAAAAGAAAGGCAGTCACTGGAAAACAGGTTTTATGCTATTTCTCTATGCGATAACCTTTTCATTTGCGTATATATCATTGGAAACAGGGATGGGCGCGCTTGTTTTATTTGGTGCTGTTCAACTTACAATGATAATCACCAGTATAGTGAAGGGAAATAAATTACATGTCTCGGAGTGGCTAGGCATTGCTATCTCTTTTAGTGGCCTTGCTTATTTAGTTTATCCGACACTGACGACACCTAGCTTCTCAGGTTTTGTTTTAATGGGATTGTCAGGTATTGCATGGGGATTATACACATTGTCTGGTCGTGGGTCGGTTGATCCTATGGGAGATAGTGCGCTTAATTTTAAATATACAATTCCTTTAGTTTTATGTTTGATTGCCATTACCTTCCCAATGATGGAGATTTCATTTTATGGGGTGGTATTAGCGATTCTTTCAGGTGCTTTCGCGTCAGCGTTAGGTTATACAGTTTGGTATGTCGCATTAGGTGGTTTATCAGAAATAGAGGCCGCCGTTGTTCAATTATCGGTTCCCGTTATAGCAGCAATCGGTGGGGTTATATTTGTCTCAGAATCAATTAGTTTTCGGCTAGTTATAGCATGCTTACTTGTCCTTGGTGGGATCTTAACTGTGCTGGTCGGTCGCTGGAAATTTGCACATAATCGAGCGTAATAATCATATCAACACGGTTTACTGATTCGATATTCTTAGATTGGTTTTGGGTTTACCGTATTAAGTGGTAAATTTAGGCTTAATTGCATATTTTAAGTAAGGGAAATAGATTGGCTCAAAAATACTACGTAGTCTGGGAAGGTCGCGAAACTGGAATATTTACAACATGGGCTCAATGTAAAGCTCAAGTCGATAAATTTGCCGGAGCGAGGTATAAATCATTTCCTTCATTAGTTGAGGCTGAATCGGCTTTTGGCCATAAATCGAGTATTCAATCATCTGCTGCTAAGACGGCGAAAGCACCAAGTAAGTCAAAAAAGACGCCTCTTACTCAACAACAAATAACGGATATGCTATTTGATATTAAAATCTTCACGGATGGGGCAAGTGTCCCTAACCCTGGTGAGGCGGGTGCTGGTATTGCGATCTATGAGAATAATAAGATAAGTGAATTGTGGTATGGTATTTATCAAGCGGTAGGTACAAACAATACTGCTGAGTTAAACGGATTGCATCAGGCTTTTATATTGGCAAAAGAGAAAATGGCGAAAGGGCATTCAGTTGCTATCTATTGTGACTCTACTTATGCGATACAAAGTATAACTCAATGGGCTGCAGGCTGGTCAAAGAAAGGCTGGACGAAAGTAAGTGGAGAAATCAAAAACTTAGACATTATTAAACCAATGTATGCGTTGTATCAAGAGATAGCGAACAAAGTGGAAATCTATCATGTTAACGGTCACGTTGGCATTGAAGGTAATGAATTGGCGGATAGAATGTCGATTGTAGCGATTGAATCTAAAGATGAGTCGTTAACTCTTTATCGAGAAACGACAGACATAGCGAAAATTTTAGCGCTTCGTGCAGGTTAAGAAATACATACGCAATTTTATAGCAATAAATGTGTTCTAATTTTAGTGACACACTCTGATTTTTCTCTGGTTTGGTAATAAAAAGGAAGTAGTATGAATTTGGATAAAGCTAAAAAACGCATCGCTAAACAGGTTAAGAAAGGTTTCCATGGCTACCCTAAAATTACGTTGGCTTATTACGGAGCAACGAAAGATTGTGCAACTGAAGTGGTGGTTCAATTTACGATGGGAGAAGGTGATAGCTCACAAGAAGAACGCTTCTCTTGTGAGACTGAAATAAGAGAAAATGAATTGGTTCAAACAACATTGTTGAAAATTATTGAGAGAGCTGATGCCAATTCAGTGATCGAAATAGAAGGTGTTGCGCTGCTTTAGTATGCCTAACTAGGTTTTACACATTGATATGTATATATCGTCTTCTAAAGGCGATTTATACTGATTGCATCTAAGATTTTTAGTTATTAACAAGGAGTGTGTCATGGGTACTGTTATCGGAATAGGTGTTTTGGCATTCATTGCGTTCTTAGTAAAAAAGAACACGGGCCTACATTTACACCAATGGATTACTAAAAAATATCAAGATCATTTAGATAGTAAAAACCACGACTAAGCGCATTTTATATAATGAGTGCGTTTATTTAAACACTCGAATCTACTCGCAATGATAAAATAGACCTATTATTATAGGGATAAGTTTAATCAATAAGAAGTAATGAACATGTCTCTTCCTCCTTGCCCTGTATGTAACTCAGAATTCGTTTACCAAGATCAAAATAATCTTATTTGTCCTGAATGCGCTCATGAATGGAACCCTGAAGAAGCGTTAATGGAGGCAAGAGTCATCGTAAAAGACGCAAATGGAACCTTATTGGAAGAAGGCGACAAAGTTACGGTAGCGAAAGATCTAAAAGTAAAAGGCAGTTCTTTAGTGATTAAAGTTGGCACAAAAGCCATTGTTAAACGCATCGTTGATGGAAAAGATCATCAATTAGATTGTAAAGTGGATGGCGTTGGTGAAATGATGGTTACCGCTCAGTTTGTAAAAAAGGCCTAACGGTTATGAATAATAATGGAGAGGTCATCGAAATCTTACGTAGCCATATTCCATCATTTGAATGCACAAAAGGGTGTCACGATTGTTGTGGGCCAGTCACTGCGTCTGCGGAAGAAATGCGCCGTTTGCCTGTAAAAACAGATGCCGAGCATGAAGCTGCATTAGAAGAATTTAACTGCGTGCATTTGGGACCTCATGGTTGCACTGTGTATGGAGAGCGTCCATTAATTTGTCGTTTGTTTGGTACAACACCACGTCTGGCTTGTCCTAATGGTTGTCGACCAGAGGAAATGGTTGATGAGAACATTGAGAAGTTAGTGCATCACTTTAATAGAAATACACGCCAAGTACTGGTTTAAATGAAAACAGTATCTATTATCGCTCTAATCGTGAGCTCTGTACTTGTTGGCTGTACACATTTAACGCCATTAGAACTGCCAATTTTAGCATCTGATATTCAACCTCAGACTTATACTTATAATGAACTTAATGCTAAGCAAAATGTGTTATGGGGAAAAGCTCGTAAACACATTCTTAAAATGTACGGGCAAAGCCAACCAGTTATTCGAGTAGCTAACCAAACAAATGGTACTTTGATAGGTAAAGGTGTTATCGGTTGGAAAACCTCACCAACAAGCGAATTATATTGTTACTCTGAATATGATTTTCGATTAATGGCACGAGATAATAAGGCTCGTTTTCAACTGCAATTAATACCGGGTGTTCTTACTAAATCGAGCTGTGAGAATAGGGAACTCCCTTCGCAATACGGCTATAAACAAATAATCGATCAGTTTGATGCTATGTCGGATAAGCTTGAGAGCACGTTATTAGAATAATGTCATTTGATTTGAATGATGCGTTTTGATATCTAATGGTGAGCTTAGGTTTTGAAAGTATTCAACCCAAACACTATTGCTTCGTGGAAACTCTCGTTTTAGAGATTTCTTGGCTTGTTTTTTAGTGCTTGCAGCGTCTCCAATAAATGATGCATTTTTAAATCCATTCTCTATGATTTGATACTTAGTTGTATTGATACTTAGTTGTATTGATACAGTAGATAAGAAAGCCGCGATCTTTTTTATACGTTTTGAATTGAATTGCTTCTTTTGGCTGTAGCTCTCGAAGTTGTTTTTCGATAAGTGGTACGATTTGGGAAATATGAACCATGATAAATTAACTCAATTTTATAATAGGTTAAGATAGCATAAGTAAGGTTATTATAAGTGATAACTAATATTGCAATCAAAAGAACCATAAAAGTAGATAATAGAAAATCTACTATAATAGAGTTAATAAAGGAGTAGGAGGTGCGCGATTATGTCTCTTTTAAATGGCCCTTTAGACAGTCATCAGAATTACTTAAATTACATTGCATTAGAAAACTGTTTTGAATACTTTGGTTTGGTGGAATCACAGAGAAAACAGAAGAGTTTCGATTTAACAGCAAACTATCATCGACTTCGATTGCTTCTTAATGCTATGGAATCGATGAATACTGTTTTGGACTACTTCTTCCATGAGCAAAAAGAATCGCAAGGATGGAATGATAGCCAACGTAATCTTATTCTAGAAAGAATCAAACGAAAGCATCCAGTCCTATACCAACTAGATCAATTACTGAATGCCTATAAGCGTGTTGAGCATCGTGATATGAAAGCTCTTGTCGCGACAGATCTACAAGCAACCGTGGTTTCGATAAGTTCAATTAAGCAAAAGATAGAGATTGATTTTAATTCCACTGAGGATGAACGCATTATTAGTGATGCGTTTGATTTTTGGTTTGAATACAATAAAGACCCAGATATTAATATGTTACTACCATAGTGTGATAGACATCATTAACGCGGCATAAATAGTGATTATTTTTTATAAAATTATGGTGACAAAAGATCAAATGTTGAGCAAAATGCGCCTCGATAATTTATAACTGAGTGTTATTGAACAATGGATATCCAACGTATTAATCCAAGCGCTAAATGGTCTGATGTAACTGTTTTTAATAAGATGGCACACTTTGTTGAAGTGCCATTTGATGAAACGGCAGATATGTTAGGTCAAGTAGAACAAGTATTTGCACAAGCTGAAGAGATGCTAGCAAGTGTGAATAGTGACAAATCACGCCTTGTGTCTGTGACTATCTATGTAACGGATTTTGCAAACCTAAGTATTTTAAACGAAGCGTGGATCAACTGGTTACCAGAAGGGTGCGCACCAAGTCGAGCGTGCCTAAAAGTTGAGTTGGCAGATCCTGCGTATTTAGTTGAAATTGCATTCGTGGCAGCTGTTAAGTAATGTTCGTTTTCATTCGATTTTAAGATAGATAAGTAGGAGTTAAGATGTCAGGGATGACGGATTTAGATATGCTATTAACATCAATGTCGCCACAATTAATGGATGGCGACTATGTTTTTTGTACTGTGAAGGGGGCATTGAGTGAATACGTTCAATATAACCCGCTAGCAACATATCAAGAACGTGAGGGCCTAACATTAGTGTTAAGCCTAGAGGAAGCACGTCGAGGTAAGTTTGAATTCGACGGTGTTTATCGTTTAATCACTCTAATGGTACATTCTAGTTTGGATGCAGTAGGCTTAACTGCTGCGGTTGCAAACAAACTGAAATCATATGGCATTAGTGCAAATGTCATTGCCGCTTATTACCATGATCATATTTTTATTCAAAAAGAGAAGGCCGAGCTCGCATTAACTGCTTTAAAAGAATTTAGCAGCTAAAAGCTAAGGCATTAAAGCCTACACATTCAATTCCTTCAGCCTTAAGCCAATGTAATAACTCGGGTGATGTTAATAAATCTCTCTCTACCACACGCATAGCTAGATAGCTTGTTAGTTCAGTAAGGTCAGAGTTATCTTCTGTACTTGGATGGCACATGAGTTCTAAAATACCATTAGAAGAAAGCGTGTCTTTATAGGTTAAAAGTAGGGCTTGTAACTGCTCAAGAGATACTCCGTCATCAAAAAATTGAGCGCCAAATGCATCTGGAGTAGGTACTGTTAGTCCATCTTGGCCACTTACAATATTATCTATGCGACGAACAGGAAGTCCAGTTTCATTAGCAAATCGAATAAATGCTTTTTTTAATGGCGGGTATACACCAGCGAAATGGTGACTATCAATATGATTAATGTCAAAACCTGCCTTAATTGCGGCATTATACTGCGCCTTAAGCTCAATATAGACCTCTTCTTCGCAGACATTTTTAGTCATTAGTATTTTTCTATTGAGGAAGTACCCATTAGCATCAACTAGGCTTGAAACTGTGGCAGGATCTGACAATGGTTGCCCTGCAGTGACGGTAAAGTGCAGACCAATCTCAGGAACTAAGCCTTGTTTATACAGTAATGTTGCGTGTTTAACTCCTTTTTGATTCATCATTATTGTGGTTGAGGTAACGATACCTGACTTAAAGCATTCAACGATGCCATTATTCACACTTTCTGATAAGCCAAAATCATCGGCATTCATGATTAATTTCACGACTATTTATCCTAATATCATTATTTCTTGGGCTGCTAAGTCTATTAGTAAGTCATTTAATCGTAATTAACAAGTGAGTATAATCATCTGGTGAATAACGAAGGCTAATGCGTGATAGAGCCCCCGGTTTTTTAAGATATTAGATCAGTATTTAAGGTTAAGTGTGAATTATATGAACAAAGCAACAACTATGGGAATGCTCATTTCATTTTTAGGTTTAATTGGACTTATTACTGCGATGTCTATTGGTTCTCATTTTCCAATATATCAGTGGCCTTACGAAGCATTTCAAGGCATTGCCTTTTCTCTGTCCTTTGGACTCGGGTTATCCGTAAGTATTAGTTACATTGTAACTTGTGTTCTGGTTTTTATTGCTGCGAGTGTTTTCTTTATGTTGGGTGCTAAATTATCGCGCTGCCTGTTTCGTGCTAAGTGATGGCAAAGTAAAATAATCAGATTAATAAGTGTGTGTCACGTTCCGTGCTTTTAATGTTGAGTATAATTCTAAGATAACTGTTTTTATTAAACTTTCTGGGATTTTAAATGACTGAAAAAGAAAAGATGTTAGCCGGTCTTCCGTACGATGCTTGGGATAAAACATTATTAAATGATCGTATGAATGCTAAGGCAGTTTGCCATAAATTTAACCTAGCAGATCCAACTCAACTAGATGAAAGAATGGCGATTCTAAAAGGGCTTTTATGTATTAAAGACCAAGCTCATATGGAACCTAACTTTTTTTGTGACTATGGCTATAATATTGAAATTGGCAGCAACTTTTACTCAAATCATAATCTGACGATTGTTGATGTATGCAAAGTGACGATTGGTAATAACGTATTATTTGGCCCGCACGTAATGATCTCAACGGGTACTCATCCTTTAGACCCGATTGAGCGCCAAAAAACAGAATATGGTGTGAGTATTTCTATCGGCAATGATGTTTGGGTTGGCGGTAATGTTTCTATTTTACCAGGTGTTAAGATTGGTAATAATTGCGTAATTGGAGCGGGCAGTGTCGTTAACCGTGACATCCCAGATAATAGTGTTGCTGTTGGTAACCCTTGTCGGGTGATCAAATCCATTTAAGCGATAAAAAAACGGTATTTATTATGCACCCAGTGGCCTTAGGTTATTGGGTGTTTTATTTTTAAATAAAAAGAAATGAAAGCAAAACGATACTGCTTAAACTATGAACTAGAATTGTCGTTATACCAGAAACTCTTACCTATATTTCACATAAGTAGAGCCAACATGATGTAAATTAATGGAATTATAAATATTAGGATAATGATCATGAGACAGAAAACATTACGCTTACTTTTAGTTTCTACAATGAGCTGTGGTGCCTTTTTTTCAGGAGCGGTAATGGCTCAAACGTCATCTCTTACTGATTGCAGTACTAAAGTTGGTTGTGACCAAAAAAGCTGTGAAATTGAAAAACAGATCTCTTTTGCTAAAGAGAATGGAAATGAACACAAATTAAAAGGATTAAATATTGCACTTGAAGAAGTGCGTACCTATTGTACTAATGAGAACATTAAAAACGATTTAAAAGAAGAAATTGAAGAGCTGAATGAAGAAATAGCGGAAGACCATTCAGATTTGATTGAAGCGAAGCAAGATCAAAAATCAGATAAAGTAGATAAATATCAACGTAAGATTAAAGAAAAAGAGCAAGAGATTGAAAAGCTTAAAAAAGAGTTAATGAGAATTAAATAAAAATCAGGGGTTGATAATGGATTTAGATATCTATCAAGTGGATTCATTCACTACAGAAGCGTTTAAAGGAAATCCTGCAGGAGTGTGTATTACAGAGCATGGATTAACAGAAGTACTGATGTTGTCAATTGCTGAGGAAATGGCGGTTTCAGAAACGGCATTTCTTTCTCTTTTTGATATGAAGTTAAGATGGTTTACTCCAGAAGTGGAAGTGGCTTTATGCGGTCATGGAACCTTGGCTGTTGCGCATATCTTAAAAGAAATAGGAATAGCGAGTATTGATGACACCATTATCTTTAATACCTTGTCAGGAGTATTGTCGGCAAAATTACAAGACTCAAGCATAGCGCTCGATTTTCCTGCTACAGAGCTGACATTTACTGATATTAAAAAGAAAGACTTACTTCTACATTTAGGTATTGAAGAGAAAGACGTCGTATCATTTGGTCAATTCGATACGAAAGATTTTATTGAGATTAAAAGTGAAGCAGCGTTACGTAATCTTTCGCCTAATTTTGATGGATTAAAGCAACTGACTGGTCGTGGTGTGCTTGTTACTGCAGAATCATTATCTGATGAGTTAGATTTTGTTTCTCGTTACTTTGCTCCGTGGGTAGGGATTAATGAAGACCCTGTTACGGGTTCTGCGCATTGTGCATTAACCGTGTATTGGTCTAATAAATTAAATAAACTGCTCTTGAATGGTTACCAAGCCTCATCTCGTGGTGGTTATATTAGTACTGAATTATTACCAACGGGTCGAATTAAGTTAATTGGCTCTGCGGTAACAACAATAAAAGGTAAATTGATAATATAGGCGTCATTTATAAATAAAAAGGGTTAAGGTTAATGGCTTCACCTTTGTATTTCTGTTTTTAAATAGGTAGTTATGGACAGCTTTTTTAGTAGTGAGATTATTCTCTCTAATTCGACCTTCTTTTTCTTTATGACGTTATTACTTACTGGCTTTCTTCATATTCCGCTTTGGTGCGGTAAAAATTTGTCTAAAATACAATGGAAAAAAATTGATTATCTTTGGCCTATTGTTGCTGGTATTGGTTTGATGGGGACGGTTTCTGAAGTCAGATCAAGAGTGGCGAGTGATTGGGCTGATACTGAACATACACGAGCGGTGTTAAGTCTAGAATCTATAAATGATTATACAGTGAATCAATTAAACAGTTTCTTATGTGCGAATGATGCAAGAGTTGATGGGGGGATTGCATCGCAACAATCTTGCTTATGGCTTTCTGAATCTGCGCGCTATTTACAATCAATAAATTTTAATGAGTTACCCAATGTTACGTTTGATAGTTTGCCAAAAATTACATTTAGTTCTGATTTGATCGATTCGGATGTCATGTGGTTGCAAGGCATGTTTGATAATTATCAGACTCAAAAATATGTCTATGAAAGTACGGTATTAGAAACAAAGAAACACCCATTAGAAGAGCTATTTTGGTATTTGAGCCCTTATTTGATCTGTATTGCAATTTCAGTTCGTGTGACTAAAGTATCTGCAGAGTTAAAGATGGAGAGGCAATCTGAATGATCTGACTTGATTAGTGGTCGGTCCAGATAGAACCTGGCTCACACTATGACTAAGGGATAATAGCGTTTCTTTATTTAAGCGGTATTTTTATTAATGTAGATAACAATACTAATAAAATACATAAGGAAATGTGATGCTCACTGAAAAGCTATCAGGCTTAGAATTAATGCAGGCAATGGTGACGGGGGATTTTCCTCATCCATCAATGGCTGATGTTGTTCCAATGAAAATTATCTCAGCAGAATATGGCAACGTGGTGTTTGAAGCGATGGCTGACGAACGACACTTAAACCCACTTGGTGGCGTACATGGTGGTTTCTTCGCAACGGTGATGGATTTAGTGACAGGTTGCGCTGTTCATACGACATTAGAGCCGAATATTGGGTATGGAACGATTGATTTGCATGTAAAGATGCTCAGAGCCATCCCTAAAAATACGTTATTGATTGCAGAAAGCCGGGTGATTCAATCTGGTTATTCTTTGGGGATATCGGAAGGAAGTTTGAAAGATGAAAAAGGGAATTTATATGCCCATGCGACCGCAACTTGTATGATCTATCGGGATAAATGATACCAGTTAATGATAATGTGGTATTAGATTTACAGGTATACTAATTAAGGATGCGCCATGTTGTTTAAATTGATTTTTCTATTTGCTGCACTAACGCTACATGGTATTAGGATGAACCCTTATTCTCCAGCACTTCTTTATACTGTCCCTCTTGTGTTAATGAGTTTGCTATCTGGTTCTTCATTCTTTATGTCGTTGGTATGGGGTGTGATAACTCTGTGTGTATCATTTGTGTATTTTTCGCTATTAACTAATGTGTCCAGTGGTCCAAGACATTATGCAATTATTATTTTGGGGGGAATATTATTAATTTTCTTTGTGTAAACAAAATCAGCAGTTAAAGACGCGGATAAGAGAACATTGGTGATGCGTGGATTTTTAATACAATTAGAGTTGGAAGTATAATAAAGAAGAATAAAAGCAGTATATTTCTATACTGCTTTTGGATTCAGCTAATTACGCGTTTTTTAGCATATCTAGAGCAACCGCCTCAGCGATTTTAATTCCATCAATACCTGCAGATAAAATACCACCGGCATAACCTGCGCCTTCACCACCTGGGTATAATCCTTTCGTGTTTAGACTTTGGAAGTCTGCGCCACGTTTGATTTGTACCGGAGATGAGGTACGAGTTTCTACGCCAGTTAGCATGGCATCTTTACTGTCAAATCCACGGATTTTCTTAGCAAATGCAGGCAGAGCTTCACGAATCGCTTCAATCGCAAAATCTGGAAGTGCATCGCTAAGATCTGTCATTTTAACGTTAGGCTTATAAGATGGTTCAACGTTTTCAAACGGCTTACCTTTACCAGCCGCAAGGAAGTCACCCACCATTTGAGCTGGAGCATCATAGTTACTTCCGCCCATTACGTATGCATGGCGTTCTAGCTTACGTTGTAGAGCAATACCTTGCAGCGGATCATTATTAAAGTCTTCAGGTGAGATACCAACAACGATTGCACTGTTTGCATTACGCTCACTACGTGAATATTGGCTCATACCGTTAGTTACTACTGCATGTTCTTCTGACGTAGCAGCAACAACAACACCACCCGGACACATACAGAAGCTGTATACAGAGCGGCCATTTTTACAGTGGTGCACGAGTTTGTAATCAGCTGCGCCTAGAAGTGGGTGGCCTGCATTTTTACCAAATCGAGCTTGGTCAATCATCTCTTGTTTGTGTTCAACACGGAAACCAATTGAGAATGATTGAGCGTCCATACGAACACCTTTGTCATGTAGCATTTGGAATGTATCACGCGCACTATGACCAATCGCAGCAACAACGTGTTTACTATTAATGACTTCGCCACCGTTTAGTGTCACGCCTGTCACTTGTCCGTCTTCGATATTGATTTCATCAACGCGAGTTTCAAAACGAATGTCACCGCCTAGCTCAATGATTTTACTGCGCATTTGTGAAACCATCGTCACTAACTTATAAGTACCGATATGAGGCTTACTTACGTAGATGATTTCAGCAGGAGCACCGGCTGCAACAAATTCTGTTTTTACTTTAAGTCCTAGGAAGCCTGGATCTTTCACTTGGCTGTATAGCTTGCCATCAGAGAACGTGCCTGCGCCGCCTTCACCAAACTGAACGTTTGATTCTGTGTTTAATTCACTGGTACGCCAAAAACGGAAGGTATCTTTTGCACGTTCATGTACTGACTTACCACGTTCTAATACGATTGGTTTGAATCCCATTTGCGCTAAGATAAGTGCAACAAATAAACCACATGGGCCCATACCAATAACGATAGGGCGCTCAGTTAAATCAGCAGGAGCAGTGGCAACGTATTTGTATTCTGTGTCAGGTGAAACACGAATATTATGGTTGTCTTCAACGTTGCCTAGTAGCTGCTCTTCATTCACGTCTTGCAGGGCAATATCTAGTGTGTAGATTAAGAAAATTTGATTCTTTTTACGTGCGTCATAGCCACGTTTAAATACATGGATATCAACCAGCTGTTCTTCAGTAATAGACAGTGTGCTTAAAACTGCATTTTTCAGTTCGTCTTCACTGTGATCCAGCGGTAATTTAACTTGGTTGATACGTATCATAATTCACCTGATAGTTGGCATGAAAATAAGCGCGTAGTTTACGTGATCTATCTCAAAAATGTAATCAATATTACCGCTTAAAAACGGCAAAAGTACTCATTTTATATCACACCATACCAATGATGTTTTTTTGCCAGTTTTTTCAATAATGTAATTTCATTTTCTGAACTCACTTTTAACCATTCTATTAGATCATCAATTACGGCTGAATGGGTTCGTTGGTGTCCATAATAGGTCCATGCACTGTGCTGAATTTTCACATTTTCAGGGCAATAGAAGAAGCCTCTTTCTAATTCTTGAAGTATTAACAATAAATCGGTAACGGTTACACCTTGTCCTGATAAACAGGCACTTAATGCGAGATCTAGAGAAAGAAAACTGGTATTTCTTATCTGTTGATACGGGGGCATAGCGACATCTGCTAACCACATCTTCCAATCGTGGTGATCAAGCGTAGGGTGCAATCTTGGCATAGTTAAAATTGAATCTATATTCGTATGCTCTGTTGCGATACTTGCGGCACACACTGGGGCCATAAACTCTTCTCGAAGAAGGAACATATTTTCTTTGTTGTCGTAATGATCTTTTAAGCGTGTATGGAAGATCAGTAGATCATAATCTGGGTTATCTAAACATTCGTCTTCTTCTAAAGAAGGGATAATTACGATTTCGTAATCAGGGTAACGTTCATTAAGCTCTCGAACTTTAGGGATGAGTACTCGAGTAGCAAAGCTGAGCGTTGCTTTGATAACGATTCGTTTCTGTTTTGGCTCTTGCCAAGATGAAATGATTGATTCTAATGTGGAATAGTTACCTTGTAACGCATGATAAAGCTCTAATCCTTGTAAAGTCAGTTCAATGGCTCGATGCTTTCGTATAATCAGGGATGCACTGAGATCATCTTCAAGCTGCTTTACTTGACGACTTACTGCACTTTGAGTCACATTCAATTCATTGGCGGCAGAGGTAAAACTCATTAGGCGCGCCACGGATTCAAAGGTTTTTAGTCCATTATGTGAGTACGGTAAATTGGGATAAGGGGTCATAATTTATTCACATGAGTTTTTGGAATGTCAGTGTGACGGATATATCAATTGAATACCAGTCTCTAACCCTTTAACTTTGGCTAATTGATACCTTGGTTTAATTAATATAAGAATTCTCTTTTTATGAAAAAAATACTGTCACTCGCATTCCCACTTATCATCTCACAACTTATTTCTATGGCATTGGTGCTGACTGATGTTTGGATGATGTCGCGGTTAAGTGTTTCTGCATTGGCAGGTGGTGGTCTGGGCGCTTCAATCTACTTTTTTATTTTTATTATCGGTAGTAGCACCGTTGGCTGTGTCGCTAACTTAATCGCGATTGCTTATGGGCAGCGTTTAGCAAGACCTGATTATGGAAATCAACAGATCCGTTTAGCGGTTAAAGGGGCAGTATTACTGTCTGTGCTATTAAGTATTGTTCTTATGTTTCTTTTTTCGTATGCACCAGTAGTATTAAGAGCAGCGAATCAACCAGAAGAGATGATTACTTTGGCGATGGAATATGTTCACGCTTTGAAATGGGTTATGTTCCCATCATTCATATTACTTGTACTGCGTGGACTAACCAGTGCATTGGGTAATGTAAGATCGATTATGGTGATGTCAGTTATTACTGTGATTCTTAATGTTCCGATCAGCTATGTCTTAACGTTTCAATTTGATATGGGTCTTACTGGTTTAGGGTTAGGAACGGCAATATCAGCCTTTGTTGTGATGATTGGTTATGGCTTATGGGTATTTAAGCAAGCAGAGTATCAACAATTTGCTCCTTGGTTACATCTTGAAGAGTATTCATTGAAATTAATGGTTCCGCTACTCGTGATGGGATTACCAATTGCAGTCGGAGCCTTACTTGAACATGGCTTAATTTATGGTGGTACGCTAATGGCGGGAACCATCAGTATTGCTTCTTTAGCACTGCATCAAATTTTATTGCAGTGTTTAAGTTTTACGTGGAATTTTAATTTTGGTTTCTCACAAGCGGCAGCCATTTTAATAGGAAGAGATTTTGGCTCGGAAAATTACGCCGGTATAAAGCAAACGTCACTACATAGCTTCTTGCTTGTGACTGCTATTAGTGTCTTTTTATCTGCTGTTTTTATCATTTGGCCAGACAGCATTGCAAACTTGTTCCAGCTTGATGATGGTACTAATAACATGTCCACATTATTGTCTTCTGTTATTTGGGTTGTGGCTTTGTGCTTTATTGTGGATGCATGGCAGTTGTTAGCCATTAATCTATTGCGTGGGATGAAGATAGTCTCTATGCCAACCGTTATGACGGCGATTGGTTATTGGGTATTTGGTTTACCTGCGGCGTGGTTACTCACGCCTTTATTTGGGCTAGCGGGGATCTGGGCTGGTATTGGTGTTGGGTTAGGAGTAACAGGGGTATTGTTACTGATACACCTAATGATCGCTATTCGTCGTCATAACGGTATAAAGAACCATACTATTCATGCAGTGAGCTAGTCTGGTAAGATGTGCTAACTGGTGTATTTCAGGTAAATTCGAGTTCCTTTATATAAACAGTTTCGGGTACAAGTAATGAATAAAGAGTCAGCAACGTTTGCTGGACAGGCGGTGTATTCTAAAAAAGTACTCTCTATCTATGATTTATGGGTATTAGGTTTTTCAAACCATTATTTATGGAAATGCCCAACGAAGTTAATTAGCCAACAGTTTATTGAGCTTGCATCAAAGAACCATTTAGATGTAGGGGTTGGTACGGGGTATTATTTAAAAAACCATTTATCGTTAACAGAGAGACGAGTCGCTTTAGTCGATCTTAATGAAAATAGCCTTGAATCAACAGCAACTGCTATTCAACATTTTAACCCAGAAGTATATCGTAGAAATATACTGGATCCTCTAGAGCTTAAATGTGAGAAATTTGATTCAATCAGCATCAATTATTTACTGCATTGCTTACCTGGAGAGTTATCGGAAAAAAGCGTTGTTTTTACGCATCTACATGAGGTGCTAAATGATGGTGGGGTGTTATTTGGCAGTACTATTTTAGGCCAAGGCATTCCGAAAAATGTGTTTGCAAGTAAATTAATGAACTTCTATAACAAGAAGGGGATTTTTACTAATGAAGACGATGACGTTCACACGTTAGAAACGGTATTGAACGATACTTTTGTTGATGTGGAAATTAATATTATTGGTTGTGTGGCTCTCTTTTCTGCTCGAAAAAAATAACAAAATCACCTGCTATTTAGCACTCAGCATTCTAATGTGCTGAGTGCTTCTTCTCAAACTCTTCTTTTTTCATTCTAGATATTTAAATAAGTTCACAAATTGCATCCTAAATTCATGGTAATTTATCTCTATGTTAAATGTTTTAAATCAAGGGGATGTAATGGGAACAGTAATAGGCTTAGTACTACTGGCTCTTATCGCTTACATGGTGAGAAAGAAGACGGGACTGCATTTGCATCGTTGGATAGAAAAGAAATATCAAGAGTACGAAGATTCAAAAAAATGAGTCTATCTATTCTGTAATGATTCATGCCAAGTGAAAAGTATTGTTGTATCTATGAAAAGGAATTTATGATGATTCACACGATTAAAGAAACGGTATTTACCTATCATCAACGACTACTTGATGATTGGATAAAGGGAAAGAGAGAGTGGTTACCGTTGAGTTTATTTACCCCAACAGTGGTTGAGCAGCAACTCAATGAGTATTTTGGGGCGTATTTTGGATTATCTCAATATATGAAACAAGGTTGGCTAGGTACGGCATTTTATGCTTTAGGCAATTGGGAACCAGATAACCCTTTGTATACTGAAGGACGAATTTTACTGGCACAATATATAAATCCGAATAAGTTATCTCTTTTTAAAGGATTACGAACAGGGGTAACTTCTGGAGAGCCTGATTTGTTCTTATATAAAACAGATGGTTCTATATTGTTTGTGGTGGTAAAAAAAGAGGATGAATACCTTTCAGACGCCGAGTTAATCTGTTTATCAAACATTAAATCAGTATTAGAATGTGATGTAGAGGTTGCCTATCTTGCAGAAGAACGCAGCCTTTATACTCCCAAAAGTTATGATATTAAAGTTGTTCAATTTCCAAACCCATTAGGTGTGTAATTCTTTTATATATTAACTCGAATTTTTAATATGTTTATTAAGCAGTAGGTAATAGAGTCCATTATGGTCAAACGTATATTAGTCAGTTTCTTATTTTTTCTAGGTCTGTTTTCATCTTCAGCGTGGGCAAGTAACGCTGACGTGAAGCGTGCTTTTGATTCTCAACGTAGTGATGTTCAAGTTGAGGGGGCTGGAGAGGTTGTTCGAGTGTTGCCGGATGATAATAAAGGTTCAAGACATCAAAAGTTTATACTTCGTTTAGATAATCGCTTAACCATTTTGATTGCACATAATATTGACTTAGCACCGAGAATTCCAAACTTAAGAAAAGGCGATACTGTTAAGTTTTATGGTGAGTATGAATATTCAAATAAAGGCGGTGTCGTACATTGGACCCATCTTGATCCAGGAAATCGTCATACTCATGGATGGTTAAAGCACAACGGACGTACTTACGAATAGAAATTTAAATCCCCTTCCTAAACAGAAGGGGATTTTCATTATAAGGGTGTACAAGTTTTAATTATTTCCCATGGCGAGTTTTCTAAGAGCCCAGGGATTTCTAACTGTGTCCACCATTGAGCTTGCCACATTTTTCCTTGGTAAGTGACCGTATTGCCTTTTTGATAAACATTATGCACTTGCCATTTTGTCACTTTACAAATTCCTTTTCAAAATGAAAAAAGAGTGTAGTAAATGCCGATTACAAAACAAATAATGAGTAAGAACTTTATATAGGCGTGTGTAAATCTGCGACGTTATTCACCATGAGGTGTAACTAAAAGAAATGCTGATTATATTGTTAATAGTTGGAGGGGAAAAAGAAAATCTTATTACAAATGATATTTTTAAAAAATGGAACGCAGTAGGCTAGATAATTTGATATAACTGAACCAAACTCAATCTATGCATTTATGGAAAAGGATTTTCAATGCGGTTAGTTAAAGTGAATTGGTTTGTTATTTTTATTGGGATGTTTAGCTCCCCAAGCTCTGTTGCGGTATCTGAATTATGGCTAAATCGCTATGCTTATGATGCGATTCAACAGGGGTTTAATAACAAAGACATTTCTGTTTATCATAGAAAGCGTTCGAGTATAGATGACTACCCGCTAGCAGCTTATACTGATTACCGCGCTTTCTTATTTGATATAAATAACAAAACCCCTCAACAAGTGAATCAATTCTCACAAGATTTTTTTGATTATCCATTCTCTGTATCTATACGTGTTGATTATCTTAATGCCATGATAGCCACGAGAAACTGGGGTAATCTATTAGACTATCAGAAAGAGCTGCCTAAAGACCAAAACTACCAATGTTATTATTACACTGCCTTTTATCATCAAGGGAAAAAAGATATTGCCTTTGATGGCGCTAAATCTTTATGGCTAAATGGAAAGAGTGTTTCTAGTGCCTGCGATGAGCTGTTTCAACATTGGGTAAATGCCGGGTTAAGAACCGATGATGTGATAAAGCAACGAGCTTTGCTGTCTATTGAAAAACGAAATCCTAAGTTAATAAAATACCTTGCGAAACTGGTTTCAACTAAAGCCGATCGTTTGATCCTTAATGAAATGTATATGTTGTATCAAAACCCAATCAGAGTAACTAAGGCATTTACAACTAAAGACGATACGCCATTTAATCGAGACTATGCTCAAGTCCTATTAAAACATTTGGCTCGGAATTACATAGATAAAGCGTACTTAGCATTTACTCATATAACAGACCATTACTCTTATAAAGGCGATGAGATCCAAAATACGTCAGAATTTATTGCGGTTCGACTTTTACAAAGTACAGATGATAAAGAAATAACATGGAGAGACGACGTTTTTAAACATTCGGATAACGATTATGTATTAGAACAAAGGGTTCGTTTAGCCATAAGTAAAACAAAGTGGCAAGAGGCTTACTTCTGGATTGCTCGTTTATCAGATGAAGCACAAGCAACGTATCGTTGGCAGTATTGGTTAGCAAGGAGTGAAATCGCCTTAAAAGAAACAGAGAAAGGTGAAGCTCGTTTGAAACGGATAATGGGGTATCGACACTTTTATAGCTTTGCAGCAGCAATCACATTAAATAGAGCAATTAAATACCCAATTGCTAATGTTGATTTTCAATTCGATGATCTAATTCATTACCATCCAGATCTTCAAAGGGTTAATGAATTACTCCGTTTAGGTAAAGAGGCACCGGCAAAAAGTCAGTGGAGATACTTAATAGCGAGAGCTAGCCATGACGATAGAGCCAAGCTGGCAGCTTATGCGAAGCAAGAGGGCTGGCATGACTTCTCATTTGAAAGTACGTTGCGTGGAGAGCTATGGGACTATATAGATTTACGTTTTCCCGTTCGTTATTACTCTTTGTTTAAGCATTATGGGAAAAAACATAAGATAGACCCAATTACCTTATTGGCGCTAGCAAGACAAGAGAGTGGATTTAATTCTTTATCTCAATCACCCGTTGGTGCGTTGGGTGTGATGCAAGTATTACCAAGTACCGCTAAGTATATGGCGGATAAATACAAATCAAAGTATAAGCAGCCTACTGATTTGTTCGATGCAGAGAAAAACATAGCGATAGGCAGTCAGTATTTAAGTTCCTTGTTAAGACGTTATAAACAAAACAGAGCCCTGGCATTTTCAGCTTATAATGCAGGACCTACTATGGCTGGGGTATGGCGAAAACAAGCAAGTGATGAGATGGATATTTTTGTTTATATTGAATCTATAACGTTTAAAGAAACAAGAGTTTATGTTAAAAACATACTAATGTTTGAAGAGTATTACCGCTATGTCTTAGGTGTAAAGGGTGATTTTTTAAATGATTCAGAATGGGGCTTTAAGAAAAGTAATTAATACAACATAGGAAGATAATAAATGGTAGTTTGGCCCGCAATTGTAAAATTTGAAGGTGATTCAGAACTTGATTACATTTCTAGTGAAAGCGAATGGAAAATAGAATCGGAATTACATTATTTAGGCTATCAAGACAAAGACATCTTGGTTGATTCGACGGGGGCTATATTTAGTTTGAATGACCCAATCAATAATATGACTAAGATTATTAGTACCAACAAAACAATAACGATGGATATTTTACTTGAGCTAATTAAAGAGCATCAATCTTCTTTAGGTTTATGTTGCGCCGCTAAAGTTGGTTTTGACTCTATTAAAGGCGCGATTGAATCTGTAAAAGAGTCATAAAGAAACCTCGATGGTAAGTATACCTCGAGGTTTTCATACGCGAAAATTATGAACACGAGCCGCAACAAACTCCAGGTTCACCGTGTTTTCCTTTTTTCTCTGCTTTATTGTCTTCAGTGCTTTTAGTTGATGCCTGCTGTTGAATTACCGCTTTTGTTTCTTTGTTGGTTTCTTCTTTTTTGAAAATCTTTTTAAGTGAGAATGTCATAAGAACTCCTGATGACTATTAAGTTGTATTTTAAATGCATCTTATTGATTGTTTATTGATTAGTCAAGAGTACATTCTTATCACTCTTAACTCATCTGATATTTAGATGGTATCTAACTATTTATATTCGATTCTGTAGATATAATGTATCCAACATTAACGTTTGGAGTTATATAATGAGAAGCCGTCTAGATCGTATTCGTCACGCTATTTTATTTGAATTAATTGGTTTGGTATTGATTGTAGGTGTCCTAAGTCAGTTTGGCTTTGAAATGGGGCATGTGGGTATTATGGGAGTTGTTTTCTCTGTGGTGGCTACGGGATGGAACTATGTCTATAACATTTTATTTGATAACTACATGATAAGAAGAACAGGTAGCACAGTAAAAACGACGATGAATCGTGTTATGCACAGTTTAGGTTTTGAAGGGGGGTTATTGGTTCTTACTATTCCTGCAATAGCATGGTTCTTAAATGTCAGCCTAGTTGAAGCCTTTATTTTAGATATTGGTCTCGTTGTGTTTTATCTGTTTTATGCTTATATCTATAACTTGGCTTATGATAAAGCTTTCCCTATACAGCATAAAACTCAGTTAAAGAATGAGAACGTAACAATATAGTTTTATTTGGTTGGATTTAAATAGGGAGTCTCGTTTAACAAGGAGTGAGAATGAGTCATAAATTGTCAGATTTTAGTGTGCATATTCCTATTGATCGTGAATTGATGGATTTTCAAAACCAAGTAAAAGAAAAACTCTATGATTTTAATCATAGCCGCCCGTCACAAGGCGTACTTAGACAATCTCTATTGGATGATCTCTTAGGAGGCAATAAAGGAGTTACCATCATTCCTCCTTTTTATTGTGATATGGGGAAAAACATTTGTTTTAAACAAGGCGGTTTTTTAAACACAGGTGTCACTATTCTTGACCTTGCTCCCGTAACTATTGGTGAATACGTTCAAATTGGTCCTAATGTAGTCATTAGCACTGCCGGACATCCTTTTGATCTTGCTGAACGAGTGCTTCCTATTGCTACAGGTAATCCTATTGTTATTGGCGATAATGTATGGATTGGTGCTAATAGTGTTATTCTGGATGGGGTAACCATTGGTAATAGAAGCATTATTGGAGCGGGGAGTATTGTCACCAAAGACATTCCTTCTGATTGTGTTGCTGTTGGTAATCCTTGTCGTGTAATTAAGTCAATTTCTCATAGTAAAATGCCGACAAATGAAGAATTAGATGAAATGTGGTTGCCATTGTTTGATGTACATAATTAAAGATAGAATTAACAATTGTCTTTTTTTGAACAACTTATGTTATTAGTGATCGCGATTGCATTATGCGTTTATAAAATCTCTTAGACTATAAATTGGTAGGCTTATTATTGGGATATAGTCTATCGATTGCATAGCCAAGGAGGCAGTTATGGACAATGTAGCAATCGCATTACATCAATTAAATAGGGCTATTGATCTTTACTTCAATGAGCATGACTTTGTCAGTACGATTACTTTAAGCAGTGCTGCACAGGCCATTCTTGTAAAAAGGTTATTGGCTGAAAGTCAGGTCAAAGCATGTGAAGACGTTATTTTTAATTCAAAAGCTATTTTGATGACTGAACGATTAGATCAAAAAACGAATTTGTATGCGTCAATGTCCACAGAAGACACAAAAGAAGAGTGGGAAAATAAGGCAACACAATTACTTATGTATTGTTGCGATAGTATCCTAAAGTTAAATCTTCCCCGTAGTAAGCAAGTGATATTCTTTCTTCGCTCAAAAAGTAAAAATACGTATCTAGTTTCAACAATTAAATCAGTTCATATGAATCTCTCTCTAATGCGCGTTACAAGCTAAAACTTTTTTATTGAGATTCTCGGGTTTCCATCTAATTACTGTTGCCGACAGAGTGTATTTAGTGGGTTAAATTAGCGATTTAGCATGGTTTTAACTTGCTGTTTTTAAAGGTTTTATATTTATTGGTATTTATTAGAGATACTGATAGTCTTCTCTGACACAAATTAGAGAGGTTAAACATGGCTATATATAATGAAGTATTCGACAAAATAGATTTCTCACGCCAAGATTTAAGTGACTCTTATTATGAAGGGTGTAAGTTTTATTGTTGTAATTTTAGCCGCGCAAACCTTAGAGACGCTCGATTTGTTGATTGTACTTTCATTGAACAAGGTGCAATTGAAGGCTGCCATTTTGATTACAGCGACTTGCGTGATGCTTCGTTTAAAAATTGTCGCTTAACCATGGCTAACTTTAAAGGCGCAAATGGATTCGGAGTAGAGTTCAGAGATTGCGATCTAAAAGGGGCTAATTTTTCTCAAGCCAGTTTTGTAAATCAAATTAGCCATCAAATGTATTTCTGCTCTGCCTATATCACGGGTTGTAACTTGTCTTATGCAAACTTTGAACGTTTGTGCATAGAAAAGTGTGATTTATTTGAGAATAAATGGAACGGTGCTAATTTACAGGGGGCTTCATTTAAGGGCTCTGATTTATCTCGTGGTTCATTCTCTGAAGACGTATGGGGACAATTTAAAATGCAAGATGCTAATTTGTGTCATTGTGAATTAGAAGGCTTAGATCCTCGTAGGGTTGATTTAACAGGCGTTAAAATTTGTGGTTGGCAACAAGAGCAATTATTAGAACCACTGGGTTTAGTCGTTTTACCTGATTAATAGGAGAGTGGGATGGATAATTTATTTACAAACCTTCCTAATGATCTCAGCAATGAGGTATTTACTGATTTAGTGACAAGTCATTCTGTGCGTATAGAGAGAATAGTATCGTCAGGCCAAAGCTCTCCTGAATCTGGTTGGTATGATCAAGATGAAAATGAATGGGTTTTAGTACTTGAAGGTTTTGGTACGATTGTATTTGAAGATGGAACAGAGAAAACATTATGTAAGGGAGATTACTTAACTATCCCTGCACATCAAAAACATAAAGTGAGTAAAACAGATCCTGATAATTTAACGATTTGGTTAGCGGTCTTCTATTGAGTAAATGAAGGTTCTTACATTTGGGCTTTTAATCGTTTACTCTGTCTTCTCTATTAATAGAACGGAACAAATATAATGACTCAAACACTGACTATTGTTGCAAGAATTGAAGCACAAGAAGGTAAAGCGGAATTTGTTAAAGCAGAAATGCTTAAGTTACTTGAACCAACACGCAAAGAAGTTGGTTGTATTCAGTATGATTTACATCAAGACAATGACAACCCGTGTGTATTTGTGTTCCATGAGCAATGGGAAAGCGAAGCGCTTTTACAAGATCATTTAAATGCGGCTCATATTGCTGAGTATGTAAAAGCGGTAGACGGCTCAGTCGCTTCATTTGTACTTAATCGCATGACGAAGCTTTAGTACAGATTAAACACCGACGATTTATTAGATGCAGCAAGCTTATTGTATAGCTAGTAAGTCATGAATAAGAAAAAGCCACTCACGTATCATCATGAGTGGCTTTTTTATATGTTATGTATCTTTTAGTATCGACTCCCTTAGAAGGAAAGGAAGATACCAGCAACTGTTGCGCTCATTAAGTTTGCTAATGTTGCGGCAAAGATAGCTTTCATCCCTAGGCGTGCAATATCTGGACGGCGACTCGGTACTACGCCACCTAATCCACCCATTAACATGGCAATAGAAGTTAAGTTTGCAAAGCCACATAAAGCAAAGGTAACGATAGCTTGAGAATGCTCACTTAATTGGTCTTTTACTGCCATTAAATCTGCAAAGGCTACAAATTCATTAATCGCGATTTTTTTACCAATTAAACTTGCAGCAACGGTTGCTTCTGACCATGGAACACCGATTAACCATGCAACAGGGGCAAATAGGTAACCAAAAATAAGATCTAAGCTTAAGTTATCAAAACCAACTAATAAGCCAACTTTATGTAATCCACCATTTACTAGGGCAATTAAGCTAATAATAGCCAGTAAGCTTGCACCTACTGCGAAGACAATTTGTAATCCGTTTAATGCACCTTGTGAGGCTGCATCAATAATATTTACAGGTGCATCATCAACAGTATCTTCTTCGTATTGAACCGCTTCATTAATTTCTTCAGTTTGTGGAACAATAAGTTTAGCCATCATTAATCCAGCAGGAGCCGACATAAAGCTTGCTGCGATTAAGTAACGTAATTCAACGCCTAAACCTGCATAACCTACCATTGTTCCACCAGCGACAGAGGCTAAACCACCCACCATTACGGCAAACAATTCAGAACGAGACATTTTAGCAAGGAAAGGGCGAACAACTAACGGTGCTTCAACAGAACCAACAAAGATATTAGCGGTTGCTGACATTGATTCTGTACGAGTTGTACCAAGGAAGCGCTGTAAACCGCCGCCAATAATTTTAATTATCCATCCCATGATACCTAAGTAGTAAAGAACAGAGATTAATGCAGAGAAGAAAACGATGGTAGGCAAAACGTTGACAGCAAAAATAAAGCCTAATTTGTATTGGGCTAAATCACCAAAAAGGAATTCTGTGCCTACACGTCCATAAGCAATAATGTCTGAAACAGCCATGGAGATACTATTAAGGATAGTTTGGCCAATTGGTACGTAGAGGATGAACCCGGCGAACAATAACTGAATTAAGAACGCGCCTAATACAGTGCGCCATTTGATGGCTTGTCGGTTTTCTGAAAAAAGAAACGCAATCGCGAATAGGCAAACAATGCCTAAAATACTGACCAAAAAGTTCAAGGTCAAACTCCAATAGTATTTAGTTAATGATTGCGGGGGTATTCTAGTCAAAAATAAAAGTGTGACAAGGATCAAAATGTTATTGAAACTACATAGCCATAACAAAAATAAGGTGATTTGTTTATAGTTTCATCAATAAAAGCATATTTGAGAGTTTTATCACATATAAAAGAGTCAGTTGTTAGTATATGGGATAATAATGCGAGTTAATTATGATTATTATCCCTAAAGTGAGGTGATTTTTTACCGATTAATATAATTAACAAAGATTGAAAAGTTGATTAGGTAACCATTACACATTATCAATCTTCTCTGCATTAATGTGGTGGCGAACAAACTCCATAAAGATCTGTACTTTTTTGGCTAAGAATTTACGACGCGGATAAACAGCATAAAGAGGCATTGATTGATTTAATTCCCAATCAGGAAGAAGTTGCACAAGCTTACCAGTTCGTAATTCATCAGAAAGCAGATAAGTCGCAATGTAGCCTATACCATTACCTGACACGGTCGCGTTACGAATCGCATCGGCAGAATCAATTCGATAATTCCCTGATACTTTTATTTGTAGATTCTCATCTCCTTTATGGAAACCCCACACATTATCTTTACGCTCACGACTCATGTAAGTTAGACAGTTATGCTTTTTAAGATCATAAGGATGATAAGGGATCCCATGTTTAGCTAGATAGGTAGAGTTAGCGACTAGCACAAAATGACAATCAATAAGATGCCTTGCGACAAATCCTTCAGGAGGAGAATCCATCACACCTATCCATAAGTCTAATTGCTCTGCAATCACATCAATCTTATGATCAAACAAAGTTATCTCTATATTAAGCTGTGGATAGCGCTGATGAAGCTCAGATAAATACGGCAATATATGATTGGTTGCAAAAGACTGTGCGATACCGACACGTAACTTACCATTTAGTGTATCGATATTAGAAAGCAGCTCATTTTCAGCTTCGTTAATTTCATCGGCGATATTGGCACAATGCACTGCGAACGATTGGCCTGCTTCAGTAAGGGAAAAAGAGCGCGTAGTTCGTTGTACTAACTGAACACCTAAACGCTCTTCAAGGAGCTGAATTTGAAGACTAACTTGCGTTCTCGAAATATCCAGAAGCTGAGCGGCCTTGGTAAAGCTTTTCTGCTGAGTGAGCGCATTGAACACGATCATTTGTTTGGCTTGCTTTAACATAGGCTTCTCTATTGGTAACTTTAACAGTAAAAAGAACATCTCTATTGTAATAGAGCGATTGAATTGAATAAAGTGAGTTGTGTCTTTGTTTTAAGTTATCTATTGAAAAGGCATCGTTTTTTCATGATAGTGTTTAGGGATAAAAGACGGCGGCTAAGGATAATGAAATGCTATTTCCATATAAGAATATTGTTATTTTAACAGGAGCAGGGATCTCTGCTGAATCAGGAATTCAAACGTTTCGTGCAAGTGATGGCTTATGGGAAAATCATCGAATTGAAGACGTAGCGACACCTGAAGGTTTTTTAAAGGATCCTGATTTAGTTCAAGACTTTTATAATAAGCGCCGTGCTCTGTTAAAAAGCGATGCTATACAGCCCAATGCGGCTCATAAAGCGCTCGCTAAGCTTGAAAAAGAGCTCGATGGCACGGTTACTATTGTGACGCAAAATATTGATAATTTGCACGAACGTGGTGGCAGTTCAAATGTGATTCATATGCATGGTGAATTGAATAAAATACGCTGTGAAGAATCAAATCAAGTGATTACGTGTACGGATGATATTCATACTGGCGATCTCTGCCATTGTTGCCAGATCCCCGCACAATTACGACCTCATGTAGTTTGGTTTGGTGAAATGCCATTAGATATGGGACAGATTCACGATGCGCTAAGTAAGGCTGATCTGTTTATTTCAATAGGCACGTCTGGCTCTGTGTATCCGGCTGCGGGTTTTGTGCATGAAGCGAAACTTCATGGTGCGCATACGATTGAAATCAATCTAGAGCCAAGTGCAGTTGACGATGAGTTTGAAGAGAAGCGTTATGGTAAGGCTGGGGTGTTAGTTCCTGAGTTAGTCTCAGAGTTATTAGAGAGCTAAGCCTTATCATTAAAAAAGCCAATGAATACTGTGATTCATTGGCTTTTATTAGGTAACTTCAATCTTGATGAAGTTAAGTCGAATTATATTACATATCTACTTTTAGACGTTGGAAGTATTCATCATAAAGTGCGCTTGCTTCACCGACTTCATCTTGCCATTCGCCTGAATCCATTACTTCTTGTGGTGGGAAGATGTTTGGATCATTAGCAAATTCTTTTGGAAGAAGAGGGTATGCTGATTTAACTGGTGTTGGGTAACCAATTTCTAATGCAATTTTTGCTGCATTTTCAGGACGAAGTAGGAAATCCATCATTTGATGAGCTGCATCTACGTTTTTAGCACCAGCAGGAATTGCTAGGCTATCCATCCAGAAAATAGTGCCTTTGTCAGGCCAAACGATTTGAATGTCAGCGCCTTCTTCACGAGCCATGTAAGCTGAGCCATTCCAAAGCATACCAACGCTTGTTTCACCTGCTAGATATGGGTTTGCAGGGAAATCAGAGTTAAATACTAATACGTTTGGCATCAGTTTTTTAAGTTCTTCATAAGCGGCTTTGATTTCATCTGGATTGGTTGTATTTGCTGAGTAACCAAGCTTTGTTAAAGCGATGTGGAACACTTCACGTGAGTCATCCATCATCATTAACTGACCTTGCCACTTTTCATCCCAGAAATCATTCCAAGAGTGAAGTTCATTCGGGTTCATCATATCAGCATTAACACCGATACCTGTCGCGCCCCAAATATAAGGAATAGAGTAGTTATTATTTGGGTCAAACGGCTTATTTAAGTAGTTCGGATCCAAATCTTTAAAATGAGCCAGTTTTGTTTTATCAATTTTTTGTAGCATACCTTCTTTGCGCATTTTAGACACAAAGTAAGTTGAAGGAACAATTAGATCATACCCAGAACCTTGAGTTTTTAACTTGGCATACATGCTTTCGTTAGACTCATAAGTTGAATAATAGACTTTGATACCAGTTTCTTTGGTGAAGTCTTCTAGTACTTCATTAGGGATGTATTCTGACCAGTTGTAAAAATAGAGCTCTTTATCTGCAGCTTGTGCATTACCAGCGATTAAGGCTGCAGCGCACAGTCCTGTAGAGACGAGAGTGGTCCACTTTTTCATTTCCTTCTCCTATATCAGAGGGATTTCCATTAATTAGCCGAACATTATAGCAATAATTGAGACAGACTTCATGGGTTTATAAATCAAGGGCTTGATATAGATTAGTTTTTAAGGAAAGAAGGGGGAGTAAAGAGTGAATATACGCTATCTATAAATATAAAAATGGCAGCGTAAACGCTGCCATTAATTAAGGTCAGTAAAGGGTTAGGTTACTGTCCGGCTTTCAGTTTTAAGAAGTACTCTTCGTATTTCACTGTCATATCACCAACGGCAGATTGCCATTCAACACGGTCAAGATCTTCTTGAGATGGGAACAGTGGAGCTACATCTTTAAATTTATCATTTGATGCTTTAACTGCTGTTAAGTAACCAGTATCACCTGAAATGCGTGCTGCAATTTCTGGGCGAAGTAGGAAGTCGATCATCTTATGTGATGCTTCTACGTTTTTTGCACCAGAAGGAATAGCAAAGTTATCAACCCAACCAATGCCACCTTCTTTAGGGAAGATTAATTTGATTGGTAGACCTTCTGCTTGTGCTGCCGCCGCTGAACCATTCCAAAGCATACCAAGACCAACTTCTCCAGCCATGTATGGTGCTGCAGGGTTATCAGAGTTAAACACTAATACGTTTGGCATTAGTTTTTGCAGTTCAGCGTAAGCCTCATCAATTTCTTTTGGATTTGTTGAGTTACCAGAGTAGCCTAATTTACGTAATGCAATATGGAACACTTCACGAGTGTCATCCATTAACATTAATTGACCTTCAAATTCTGGGTTCCAAAGGTCGCTCCAGCTATTAAAATCGTCTGGATTATACATTTCAGTATTTACGGCAAGACCCGTAATAGCAACTACGTGTGGGATAGAGTATTCATTTTTTGGATCGAATGCTTTATCTAGGTAGTTTGTATCTAAGCCATTAAAGTTTGAAATTTTTGATTTATCAATTGGTTGTAGCATTTTTTCGTCACGCATTTTTGCAACGAAATAAGTTGAAGGAACAACAAGATCGTAACCCTTGTTATGAGCCTTCATTTTTGCGTATAAAGTTTCGTTAGACTCATAAGTAGAGTAGATAACTTTAATGCCAGTTTCTTTAGTAAATTCTTCTAAGATATCACTGTTGATGTATGGTCCCCAGTTCATGAATACCAATTCATCATTTTCTTTTGCGTTAGCAACATTCATTGTTAGTGCTAAAGCACAGGCGGTTCCAGTAAAAAACGCAGCCATTTTGTTCATTGATTGACTCTCCATTAGAGTGATAAAAAAGAAGACATGTCGAACAAAAGGCATGTCTTCCAGATTCTATTGTTTATACTAAACAATTGATTTTAACATTAATTTGTAATTTACTTTATTTTTTCTCTTGCTAGTAATTGAGATAGTACAACTAAAGCAAGTGAAACAATTAACATTACTGTTGCTAGGGCATTGACCTCAGGTGAAATACCAACTTTTACCATTGAGTATATCTTCAGAGGTAAAATTTCATAAGTTGGACCCGTTACAAATGAACTAATAATTACGTCATCAAGAGATAATGTAAAGCTCAATAGCCAACCTGCAGCAACGGCTGGTTTTGCAAGCGGTAAGATAATCTGTTTTAGAATTACCCATTCACTTGCCCCTAAATCACGGGCCGCTTCAAGCATCTTCACATCAAAGCCTTTTAAGCGGCTGTATACTGTCACAACCACAAATGGCAGACAGAAAGTAATGTGAGCAATTAACAGGGTTAAAAAGCCAAGTTCAAAGCCGATCACCAAGAAGATAGCCAATAATGAAATAGCCATCACGATATCAGGTGACATCATTACGATAAACAATAAACCGTTTACGAATTTCTTGCCTTTAAATTGGTAACGGAATAGGGCTACTGCCGTTAAGCTACCAATAACGGTTGCTGCTGTACCTGAAATCACTGCAATAGTGATTGAGTGCCAAGCCGCTTGCATTAAACTGTCATTATTTAATAGCGCTTCATACCATTTAGTTGTGAAGCCGCCCCATTTCATGCCAAATTTACTTGCGTTAAATGAGTTCACAATCAAAACAATGATTGGTAGGTATAAGAAAATATATACCAAACTCATGAAACTGAATTTTATTGTGCGTCCCATTAATCTAGATCCGCCTTTTTATTTAATAACTTGCCTGCACGATAGTATGCGTACAGCATCAATGCCATTGCTAAGGTTAGGGCAATACTGGTTGCTGCACCAAATGGCCAGTCACGAGCATTAAGAACCTGACTCTTAATAACGTTACCAATTAATAGGTTTTTCGCGCCACCTAGTAGATCAGAAATGTAGAACATCCCTAATGCAGGTAGAAGAACTAACAGACACCCACCGATAATTCCTGGCATTGTTAGTGGCAAAACAATCTTCCATAATGTTTGAAGTTTGTTTGCACCTAAATCACGAGCAGCCTCTAAGTATGTACCATCCAGTTTTTCAATGGCGGAATACAGTGGCAAGATCATAAAAGGCAATAGGATATAGACCAAACCAATCATAACTGCACTTTCTGTGTACATAATACGTATTGGTTTATCGATGATATCCATAGCAATTAAGCTTTTATTCAAGATACCTTGCGTGCCTAACACTATTTTTAACCCGTAAGTACGGATCAATGAGTTAGTCCAAAAAGGAACAATGATCAAAAACAGCATAAATGGACGCCATTTTTCAGGCATTTTTGCAACAATGTAAGCGAATGGGTAACCCACAACTAAACATATTAGCGTTGCAACAATGGCCATATAAAATGAGTGCCACAGTACTTTTGCATATAGAGGATCAAAAAGACGTAGATAGTTATCCATCGTAAACGTCATTTCAATTAAATTTGCTTCATCACGAGTTAAGAAACTGGTGCCAATAATCATTACATTTGGAATGAAAACGAACAGCAGTAACCAAGTTACGATAATTGTGATGATGATATTTTGGAGATTAAACTTCTTGTTCATCTGCTAACACCACTTCCCAGCTTTCAACCCAAGTAATTGCTACTTTTTGACCTAAAGAGTGATCAACATCTGGATCATCTTCATTAAAGAACTCACTGATCATTACTCTCATACCAGAATCTAATTCAAGTACAGAATCTAATGTCATCCCTTTGTAGGTACGTTCACGAACGTAACCTGTGATGCCTTTAGTATCTGATTCTTTAATTTCTTCAAGTCGTAAATCTTCAGGACGCAGCAATACTTTTACTTTGTCACCAGGATTAACATCCAGTTCACAGTAAACAATTGCAGACGTATCTTCGATTTCAGCTTTAATGCGTTTTTCATCAAGGCGTTCTAGTACAGTAGCTGCGAACACGTTGATTTCACCGATAAAGCGAGCAACAAATAAGTTCTTAGGTTCTTCGTAAATTTCACGAGGCGTTCCGTCTTGTTCGATAATACCATCACGCATAACAATAATACGGTCTGACATCGAAAGAGCTTCTTCCTGATCGTGAGTTACAAAGATAAAAGTAATACCCAGCTGACGTTGTAATTGTTTAAGCTCAATTTGCATTTGTTTACGTAATTTGTAATCAAGAGCAGATAAAGATTCATCCAATAGTAGAACCTTAGGCTTATTTACTACTGCGCGTGCAATAGCGATACGTTGTTGTTGTCCACCAGATAACTGATGAGGTTTACGATTTGCCATTTGTGCTAGTCGAACCATCTGTAACGCTTCAGTTACGCGAGGTTCAATTTCATTACTTGGCACATTTTGCATACGTAGACCAAACGCAACGTTTTCAAATACCGTCATATGTGGGAATAGGGCATAGCTTTGGAATACGGTATTCACATGCCTCTGTTCTGCGGGTATTGACGTTACATCTGTCGAATCCAGTAAAATTGTTCCTGCATCTGCGGTTTCAAAACCTGCGATCATGCGTAACACTGTGGTTTTACCACAACCTGACGGGCCAAGAATTGTTAAGAATTCACCGTGATTTACATCTAAATCAAATTTAGAGATCACTTCTTTGCCATCAAAACTTTTTGAAATGCCTGTTAATTTAATAACGGCTTCTTTTTCGGATTGTTGTGTAACGTTCAATGTCTTTTTATCTCCGCCTTGGGTAGTGATACCGCGCTTAGTGTTATGAATGTAAGATGGGATTTCGGGCGCATAATAGACCCCAAGTTACGATATGAAAAGGGTTTTTTATTTGATTATTCAATTTTTTTTATTACATGTCATCATTTAATGGTTTAGTGTACATAACTTGAGCTTTATTATAGACAAAAATCAGTAAGTTGCTCCATTTTGTTACAATTAAAAATCATTACTTTTAAAGGATTCGTAAATTTCTTTTTTTTGTCTACTGCACTAAGTGAATGAACACCGTATAATCGCAGCATGTTTTATTGTGGTACACAGAAATGAGCGATCAACTAAAAGAAAAAACCTTTCTTCTTGGTGGAAGTATTGAGAAAGCAATCTCAGGGCAAGTAGAATTAAGTCCTGTGAGCGTACTCCAAGAAGCTTGGAAGAATACCGTTACGCATTTTTTTACGTTTTCTCCAGCAATCTTATTATTAACCTTTTCTTATATGGCGGTATTTTTTATAGCCTTACAAGTACAACTCGGTGATCCGGCTGTGTTATTTCGTGCTTTTTTAGGTGAAACAGAGCTAACGACTCAAATTTCGTATGCGGCATTCGTTGCCGGTTTGAGTGCACAAGTCATCGTTTCGCCATTAACTGCTGGTGCTAGCTTAATGGGGATGAGTCACGCTGCTGGGTTGAAGTGTCGTTCAAGCTATATTTTTAAGGGTATTGCATCTGCAGGGATGGTTGCGTTAGTGACGATTCTTTCTGAAGTCCTTCAGGGTTTAGTGAATATTTATTTGCCTATGATTGCCTTGTATTTATCGATGGCCTTTGGTTTTGCTCTATTATTAGTGTGTGAGAAAAAAATTCCGCCATTAAAAGCATTATTACTCTCTTTTAGAGCGACAAATAAAAAACTAACCTCGATGCTGCTTATTCATATCGTGATCATGTTGGCTTTAGTATTTGGTATTGCATTATATGGTGTGGGTTTAATCGTGGTTATGCCATTTATCTTTAATGTAAAAGGGATCTTATATCGAAATATGTTTGGTATTACATTGAAAGTAATGGTATCTGATAACGACCATGATAACGATAGTAATGGTGGCAGTAACGATGGTGAGGCTCAGCACCGCCAAAATAAAGATGTAAACAATAATATTTTCAACGCGTGAGTATTAAAAATGATTAAAAAAATTCTGATATTATCAACAGTACTAATGATTGCTGCATGTACGCCAAAAGAAGACGTGCCTGATTTTAAAGCTTTTACTGATGTAAAAGAGAAAAAAGCGGCTTTCTTTAACTTTATGTACCCAGCTGTTATTGCTGAAAATGCCCGAGTAAAAGAAGAACGTGAATTCTTAGAGTCATTAGTGATGAAACTAGATAATGACACTGACGTTTCTTCTAAAGAGCTAGAACGAGCAACTGAGTTATCAACGTTATATAAAGAGACGTTGACTGATTCTGGTATTACAGCTGATTGGGTCAATGCAATGCTTGTTAAAGTTGACTATATTCCAGCACCGCTTGTATTAAGCCAAGGTGCGAATGAATCAGCGTGGGGGACTTCTCGTTTTGCTCGTGAAGCCAATAACTACTTTGGTCAATGGTGTTACACTAAAGGTTGTGGTGTAGTACCAAGTAAGCGTAATGAAGGTGCTGCTCATGAAGTCGCTAAGTTTGATTCATCTCAAGGCGCAGTTCATGCGTACTTTATGAATGTAAATCGTAATAATGCGTATGCAGAACTTCGTATTATTCGAGCGAAGCTACATAGCTCCCCTGAAGCGTTAACACCAGAACAAGAAGCGAATGCATTAGCAAATGGACTTATTCGTTACTCTGAGCGTGGCGAAGCTTACGTTGAAGAGATCCAAGCGATGATCCGACATAATAGTCAGTATTGGAGATAAAATGAAAAAATGGATTGGTGCGACAACGTTGTCACTGTTGTGTTTGGCGTTACCAGTTAAAGCTGAGCAGTATCGTTTTACATATTCGAAACTGTATTACCAGTTAAAAGTGAATCAGAAAGAAGGTCATGATAACGTTCGTATGGCACTGTTTTTTAATGACTCACAAACTGGTAAAGCGTGTCATATAACAAAAGCATGGATGGAAAAAGAAGAGCATTACGAGGAATTTACAATCCCAAGTAGTCAGGAATTGCCTCTTCCAATTGATGACAATCTAAAATCAGCCAATCCATTGGTTTATATTCAAACAGAAGAAGGTAAGCAATGCGATATTTCGATGGAAGTATTAGCAGATAAAGCGTTATCTGGTTCTGTCAGCTTTAATGAACTGGCTTTATTAACGACTGAAATGGATGCAATGCTTTCTGATATTGGTGGTATGTTCTCTAAATATTTCATGCCAGATGTTGAAGGGGTTCGCTTTGTTTTTAGTGACAATGTAACGTCGTCAATAAAAGTCTCTGATGGTACGGTTATTCCTGTTGAAAATGCAAAAGCGACGATTGATCTTAGAAAGTTTAATGAGAGTGTTTCTTTTGAGTTACCAGCAACAGCATTGAAAGTAACCCCATGGCTTGTGAAATAATACCAAGCTTTTAAGTTCTTAAATGCATAAAAAATGGCGCTACTTATTATTAAGTAGCGCCATTTTTATTGTCTGTAGTTTATATTATCAAGATTACTGAACGTTAACGACATCTAGTTGAAGAGATGGGTCAAACTCGGTAACAGCATCGTCACTATCAATAGTTTGAATTGGCATTTCTTCTTTATCAAAACCGATATCACCACCATTAATGATCCCTGAGTCACGGTTAATGCTCTTGAAATCAAACATGTTAAAATCTGCAAGGTGACTTGGAACTACGTTTTGCATCGCAGTAAACATAGATTCAATACGTCCTGGGAATTGTGTATCCCAAGTATTTAGCATTTGCTTGATATTTTGACGTTGCATATTCGGTTGTGAACCACAAAGGTTACAAGGAATAATAGGGTAGTCAGCCATGTCAGCGTATTTGATAATGTCTTTTTCACGACAGTAAGCAAGCGGACGGATAACAACGTGCTCACCATTATCAGAAACTAACTTTGGTGGCATACCTTTTAGCTTGCCGCCATAGAACATGTTTAAGAACATCGTTTCTAAAATATCATCGCGGTGGTGACCAAGTGCAATTTTAGTTGCGCCTAGCTCTTTCGCTGTACGATATAAAATACCACGACGTAAACGTGAGCATAAAGAACAAGTCGTTTTACCTTCAACCAGTTTATCTTGAACAATCGAGTAGGTATCTTCTTCTACGATCTTGTATTCAACACCTAGTTTTTCTAGGTACTCTGGTAAAATTTCCGAAGGAAAGCCTGGTTGCTTTTGATCAAGGTTCACTGCGATTAGATCAAATGAGATAGGCGCACTTTTCTTTAAGCCCATAAGAATATCAAGCATGGTAAAGCTGTCTTTACCACCAGATAGACAAACCATGATGCGGTCGCCATCTTCAATCATATTGTAATCAGCGATTGCATTACCTGTATTACGACGGATTTTCTTTTGAAGTTTATTGAAATTGAATTGCTGCGCTTTGGTTAATTCGCTCATTTATTTACTCTAACCTAATGATGGAACCGATAAGGCGGGTATTATACCCAATCAAGGTCAATATGCGAGTTTCAACAAAGATTATTTTAAGAAGGAAAGTTGAGGGCTAATAAATAGCCCTCAATTTGATTAGATGTGGTTAGGGTCTAATGGACTTATGTAGCCATCAGGTTTTAGCGCTAAGATATCACTGTTTAATAAATTAAGTGTATTTTCAGCCGTATTGCCAATAAAGATGGCTGATAAACCAGTTCGTCCTGTTGTCCCTAGAATAACAAGTCCCGCGTGCAATTCATCTTCAACTTCGGAAATTACTTCTTCTGTTTGACCTTCATAAACATGAGTTTGCTCTTCTGGTAGACTATGCTTTTGACGAAGAGCTTTCATCTGAGTTAAATGGTGTCCACGTATCGCGTCTTTGTATTGGACAACATCAAACTCAGGAAGCTCTGCATGTATAGAAGGCGGCGTTGATGGATAGGCGTTAACTAAATGTGGTGTTGAATTTAGTACGTCAGCAAAGTAAATCGCTTCTTCAACCATTTTATCATTAAGCTGTAGATGTGCAGGGTTTTCAGAGCCGACATGTACAGAAGCAAGAATGTTTCCATTATCAGGCCAAGATCTTTCTTTTACTAAAAGAACAGGAATAGGGGATTTACGCAATAAATGCCAATCAGTCGGAGTAAAGAAGACTGTTTCTAATTTTGCATGTTCGCGAGTTGATTTAACCAATAGTTGATAACCACCATCGAAAATTTCATTGATGATCGCTTCATATGGTCGATTGTGCCACACCATTTTTACCGTAATAGTGGTGTGCTCAGGAATATCATAGCTTTCAACAATATCGTCAAATAGTTTGGTTTTTTGTGCAACAACACCATTTCTCATTGCCGTTCTTTCATCGGCAGAAAGCATTGATGTCATTTCATAGGAGAAATCATAGGTTGTGCAGAATAGGGTAATCTGAGATGGCTTGGTGCTACGTTTAGCTATCTCTAATGCACGCTCGAGAGCAGGTTGTTCACTTTGTTCAATGATCCCAGCAACGAGTATTTTACGGTAGCGGTTCATACTAACCTCCCTTGGTAAAAACCAAATACATAAAACTGTTCTGATACATTTACTTTAGCAGTTTAGTTGGAGGTTTGTTGGCTTAGAATACAAAAAAGTGAGGTACATCAAGAGATATACCTCACTTTTAATTGTTTAATTAAGATGGCTTATTTGATTTCTTTAGCAGAGCCAGCAAGCTCAGCCAATGCATCATGATCATTGATCGTAATGTATTTGCCTTTAACCGTTAGCATCTCTGTTTTTTGGAAACGACCAAGTAAACGGCTAATAGTTTCAACGGTTAAACCAAGGTAGTTACCAATATCACCACGAGTCATAGTTAAACGAAACTCTCTTGGAGAAAAACCACGTTGATGGAAACGAGTCGATAGGTTGTATAAGAAAGCAGCCAAACGTTCTTCAGCATTTTTCTTAGACAGTAACAAAATCATTTCTTGATCGCCTTTAATTTCATTACTCATTAAACGCATGATTTGTTGACGTAGCTTTGGCATTTTTCCTGATAAATCATCAAGAATTTCGTATGGGATTTCACAAACCATTGAAGTTTCTAGCGCTTGAGCAAAGCTTGGGTGTTCAGCATCAGTAATAGCATCAAACCCAACAAGGTCACCAGCTAAATGGAAAGCAGTAATCTGCTCGTCACCTTGCTCAGTGATAGTATAGCTTTTGATCGTACCTGAACGAATCGCATACAATGAACGTAACTCATCACCGGCTTTAAATAACTCTTGGCCTTTTTGAATTGGCTTCTTACGCTCAATAATTTCGTCAAGTTGATCTAATTCTGATTCATTCAAAGTAAATGGAATACATAATTGACTGATACTGCAATCTTGACAGTGAATAGCACATCCGCCTGATTGGATTCGTTTGTTTGCTGAGTTATCTGACATCATCTGATTCAATGCTCTTATAATTGATATATGTCAATTTTAGCACTAACCAGTACCAAAGTGGTAGCATAAAAACAAAAGTATGCAAAAATTTGTAATTAAATTAATTGTTGTAACGCAATATAAACGGTATGAATGCCATAGATGAGCAATAAAGTAGCACTTATGTTTTTGGTTAGTTTATGATTTATTAGTGTATGAAAGGTGTGTGCACCAATACCCACTAAAAACATGGCTGGTAATGTACCAAGTCCAAACGCTAGCATGACTAAAGAACCGTTGAGAGCGCTACCTGAAACCGCCGCCCAGCTTAAGGTTGAATAAACTAATCCACATGGTAACCATCCCCAGAGAAATCCAAAAGGGATAGCATGAAATGGGGATTTTAAAGGAAGCAACGGCTTAGTAAGAGGTGATATATATTGCCAAAGTTTCTTACCAATCACTTCTATATAAACAAGGCCTTTCCACCAATTAGCAATATAAAGAGCAAGTAGACACATTAGTAAACCGGCAAAGATACGCAAGTAAACTAATGCACTATAACTTTCTGATGTTGAGGCTATAGATACGAACAACCCACCAATGATAAACCCAAAGATAGTATACGATACAATTCTTCCAACATTATATAGAAGAATAAATAGCCAGCGAGGGTAGCCAGTTTTTACTGAATTCATTGAAATTACAGCAGAAATACCACCGCACATTCCAATGCAATGGCCGGCTCCCATTAATCCAACAACAAACGCACCGATAAAATCAATGTTCATCTTTTTTCTTTTTTATTGGTGTTTCTTCATCAAATAAGATTTCTGTTCCTTGACGGTCAAGATCTTCAAATTGGTCACTTTTTACTGCCCAAATGAAAACAGCAACAGCGACACATACCAACATAATAGCGATTGGGATTAATAAATATAAACTAGCCATTTTCTTTTAATAACCTAAGAGAATTAGAAACAACAATAATAGAGCTACCAGACATTCCTACAACTGCAATATAAGGAGCAACTAAGCCCATCACCGCTAACGGTAATATAATGGCATTATAGCCTAAAGCCCACGCTAAGTTTTCACGGATGATTTTTCGTGTTTTCATCGCAAGTTCTCGCGCTTCAATAAGTCGAGAAAGATTATCACCAAGAAGGATCATATCTGCGGAAGCTTTTGCTACATCGGTTCCTGAGCCCATTGCTATTGATAGATGCGCACCAGCGAGGGTCGGGGCATCATTAATGCCATCACCAACCATTAAACTCACTTCTTGTTTTGGTAACGATTTTAAATAATCCAGTTTACCTTGCGGAGTTGCACCGGAAATAACTTCATCGATATCTAAAGCTTTAGCTACTTTTTCCACAGAAGAGCTGCTGTCTCCAGTGAGCATGGTTACTTTAATACCTAAGTGGTGTAATGATTGAATTAAGGCTTGGCTTTCTTGGCGAATAGGATCATCCAATACAAAAGCGGCAACTTCTTGTCCATTTTTAGACAACCATACTTGATAATCTTGATGGTTTTCTAATTCACAATCTTTCGCGGCAAAAGCTTTATGACCAATTTTCCATTCATCATTGCCAATAAACCCTTGTAAACCAGATCCAATGATATTTTCAACGCTATCAAAGTGAGTTTGAGTTGAGTCTCTGTATTGTGAGAAAGCACGAGCAATAGGGTGATTAGCAAAAGATTCCATTTCAGCTGCTATCATTTTTGTTGTGTCTTCTGACATATCAGTAAAGGAATGAACTTGGGTTAATCTAATATTCCCTTCGGTTAACGTGCCTGTTTTATCAATAACTAAACGGTTAACTTTACACAGTGTTTCTAAAACATGGCCACGACGAAGCATTAAACCAAGCTGTGCTAAACGAGAAGTTGAACAAGTAATGGCTGTCGGTGTTGCTAGTGATAACGCACAAGGACAAGTAGCCACAAGAACTGAAAGCATGATCCAAAAAGCATCGTCTGGTTTTGTTTCGTGCCAGTAAAACCAAGTAAATGCAGAGATGATTAGAATACCAGCCACAAAATAACGAGCGACCAGATCTGCAATTTCAGCAACTTTAGGTTTAGACATTTGCGCTTCATCTTGAAGTTTTACAATGTTTGATATCAAAGAATCGGCTTTAGTTTTGGTTACTTTTATTGTTAAGTTACCATCGCCATTGATGGTACCAGCGTAAACTGGATCGGTTTCTTTTTTTGCTACCGGCATTGATTCACCAGTAAACATAGACTCATCAATTGCACTGTACCCTGAAATAACAATACCATCAGCAGGGAGGTGCTCTCCAGGAGGAACAATTACCGTATCATCAACATCAAGTGTTCGAGCAGGAACTTTCTTACCTGATGTTAATGTTGCCATTACTGGAATAAGCTTTAACAGGTTTCCTGTAATTGCAGCTGCTTTTCGACGTGCGCGCATTTCAAGGAATCGACCGAGCAATAAAAAGAAGGTAAACATGGCGACAGATTCAAAGAAAACTTCGCCAGATTCAGTAACGGTTGCTACGACACTTGCGAAATAAGCAAATAACATAGCAATTGATACGGGAACATCCATTCCTAGGGTTCTGGCTTTTAAACTGCGCCATGCATTCATATAAAATGGCAGTGCAGAGTAGAGCATAACCGGCGTTGCAAAAACTAAACTAACATAGCGTAGGTAATTTCTAAACTCGGCATCAAGATCACCAAAGACTTCAAGATATAAAGCAACGGCAAGCATCATGACTTGCATCGTAGCTAAACCTGCAACACCTAAACGATATAAGTATTGCTTCATTGAACGGTGATATTCTTCTTCTTGTTTGTCTGCTTCAAATGGAGCTGCTTTATATCCCAGTTGATGAATAAGAGTAAGAAGGGTACTTAATTTAGTTTCTTCTGGGTTCCAACTCAGCAATGCTCGATGTGTAGAGGTGTTCACTTTTATTTGATGAATACCTTGTGCATTAGCAAGTTGCTTTTCGATTAACCAAGCACATGCAGCACAAGAAACGCCATCGAGTGACAGTGTCACTTCTTTGAAGTTGTTATTCGTACGTATGAACTCTTTTTGAATCTCATTATGATCATAATGAGCTAGGGCTTTTAGTTGTTCTGGGACTAAATCTGCTTTATCGGCAGGGGCCGTACGATATTGATAATAAGAAGATAGGCCATTTTCAACGATAGTTTGCGCTACTGATTCACAGCCTGGGCAACACATATCACGGGTTTCACCTAAAATATCGATTTGAAAACTAGAGCCTGAAGGTACAGGCTCACTGCAGTGATAACAATCCTTCGACATACGGTTTACTTACCTTATCTATTTACCTAAGGGGAAAAAATCTTCAGTTGGAAAGTTTGTGCGGCCTTGAATCATCCATGAACTATCATGAGGTAATAATTCAATAAACCAAGGGCCTGCTAATGGTTCATCTAGGTTAATACGATAAATATTTTTCGCATCTGATGTTAATAATTGCGAGAAATCGTGGTTTGGTAACGTTCTATGGGTGAAAGTAGCGTTAATTGCAGGGTTATGCTCTAACTTGCCTTTATCAATTTCAATTTCAATTGTATTACCTACACTACGAACCTTAGCAAAAATTGAAAGTTCTTGAGCAACTTTGATTTTTGAAAGATCGACATTTATTGCTTTGCCTTTCTTGTAATAGTCTTCTGCGACCAGATCGACATCATGCTCTACAAATAAAATGTAAGTTGATATACATGCAACGACAACGGTACCTGGAAGGATGATGAGAAACCAAGGCCAGAACTGCTTATACCAAGGTTGAGACATAGTAATGATTCCTATTAAAGATCTAGTTATTATGATTTTATATTAGAGATTCAATATAAAAAGGAAAAAAGCCCCTGTACATGCAGGGGCTATTATTTTTATTATTTGTTACTTAAGCTCCAGACATAGGCAGAAAGAAGTTGAATCTTCTCTTCACCTAATATGTCTTTCCAAGCTGGCATTACACCTTGACGGCCATTAGCTACTGTTTCAGTAACATCGGCACGAGAATCGCCAAATAACCAATCATTGTCAGTTAGATCTGGTGCACCCAGAGCAGGGTTACCTTTACCATCTGTACCATGACAGGCAGCACAAACGATAAATCGTTGTTTACCTGCAGCGGCTTCTTTAACGTTTACTTTACGACCAGATAGGCTAAGAGTATAACTTACTACTTCTTTAACACCATCAGCACCTAAAGCATCTCCCCAAGCTGGCATGTTCCCAATACGACCATTCATAATAGTTGTTTTGATTGCTTGAGGCTCACCACCATATAACCATGCATTATCGGTTAGGTTAGGGAAGCCTTTCATGCCTCTTGCATCAGAGCTATGACATTGAGAACAGTTTTGTAGGAATAAACGTTGACCTACTTTTAATGCTTCTTCGTCATTTGCAATATCAGTAATAGCTCGGAACTCAGAGGTTCCTGGCTTATATGCAAGCTTTGAAAAAGTTTCGCCAAAATTCGTATTTGCGTCATCTAATTCACGAGCAAATTGATCAAGTGTTCTCTCTTTATGAGAACGCTCAATCGATGCGCGTGATTCTTCTACAGTACGAACGGTTTGGTCTGAACTTGTCCAACCTAAAACGCCTTTAAAGTTACCTAATCCAGGATAAAGAATTAAGTAAACAACCGCAAAGACGATGGTAGCCCAGAACATGTAAGTCCACCATTTTGGCAGTGGATTATTGAGTTCACGAATACCATCGTATTCATGACCCATATCTTCACCTTCTTCAACTCCTGTCGTATTTTTCAAGCAGAAACGAAGAAGTAGACCACAACCAATTAATGTACCAATACTAATGATACTTATCCAGAGACTCCAAAAAGTACTCATTGTTTATCAACTCCTGTCTTGTTTTGGCTTGAAGTATCTTCTTGTTCATCAGCAAAAACCAAGTTAGCCGCTTCATCGAAACGAGCTGTCTGTTTTTTACTGTAAGCCCAGAAAATAATACCTATCATGCTGCAGAACAGAATGACAGTCCAAATTGCATGAATAGTTCCAGCGTCCATGTGGACCTCCTTACTTCATTGCATGACCAAGAGATTGAAGATAAGCGATAATCGCATCCATCTCAGTCTTGCCTTTAACCGCATCAGCCGCATTTTTTACGTCTTCTTCTGTGTATGGAACACCAAAGTTGTTACGGAAAATAGCAATTTTTTGCGATGTTAATTCACCATCTAACACGTTTTCTTCCAACCAAGGGAAGCCTGGCATGTTGGATTCAGGAACCACATCACGAGGGTTGATTAGGTGAACACGATGCCATTCATCAGAATAACGATCACCAACACGAGCTAGGTCTGGACCTGTACGTTTAGAACCCCACAAGAATGGATGTTCCCAAACGCTTTCACCAGCAACAGAGTAATGACCGTAACGTTCCGTTTCTGCACGGAATGGACGGATCATTTGGCTATGACAAACATTACAACCTTCACGGATGTAAATATCACGACCTTCCATTTCTAGTGGAGTGTAAACTCGTAAGTTTTCTACCGGTTCAGTCGTTTGTTTTTGGAAAATTAGAGGAGTGATCTCAACTAATGCACCAAAACTGATTGCAACGACGATTAAAACGGCAAGAAGACCCACATTTTTTTCTATGATTTCATGACGATTAGAACTCATAACATGGTCTCCTTATAACACTGGCTGTGGAATTGCTTTTAGGCTGTTCTTCGGAGCAGAGATAGTCTTGTATGCATTGTACGCAAGTAAGAACATTCCTGATAAGAAGATTAGACCGCCTAAGAAGCGAACAAAGTAGAATGGGTAAGATGCTTCTAGTGATTCCACAAAGCTGTACGTTAATGTGCCATCTGCATTTACTGCACGCCACATTAGACCTTGCATAACACCTGAAATCCACATTGCTACGATGTAAAGAACTGTACCGATAGTCGCTAACCAGAAATGAACATTGATTAGTGATACAGAGTACATACGCTCTTGACCAAATAGCTTAGGAATTAAGTGGTATAAAGAACCAATTGAAACCATTGCAACCCAGCCTAACGCACCAGAATGCACGTGACCGATAGTCCAGTCAGTGTAGTGAGATAGGGCGTTTACAGATTTAATCGCCATCATCGGACCTTCAAAGGTAGACATACCATAGAAAGACAGAGACACAATTAAGAATCGAAGAATAGGGTCATAACGAAGTTTATGCCAAGCACCAGACAGCGTCATTATACCATTGATCATGCCGCCCCAAGATGGAGCGAATAGAACCAATGACATAACCATACCTAGTGACTGAGTCCAGTCAGGTAAAGCTGTGTAATGTAAGTGGTGAGGACCGGCCCAGATATAAAGTGATACTAATGCCCAGAAGTGAACAATAGATAAACGGTAAGAATATACAGGACGTTCTGCTTGTTTTGGTACAAAGTAATACATCATGCCAAGGAAGCCGGCTGTCAGTAGGAAGCCTACTGCATTATGGCCGTACCACCATTGAACCATCGCATCAACAGCACCAGAATAAATCGAATACGATTTTGTCATCGATACTGGAACAGCAAGGCTATTCACAATATGAAGAACTGCAACGGTTAAAATGAAGGCTCCAAAGAACCAGTTTGCAACGTAGATATGTGATGTCTTACGTTTAAACAAAGTTCCAAAGAAAACGATAGCATACGCAACCCAAACTAAAGTGATTGCGATATCAATCGGCCACTCTAATTCTGCATATTCTTTACCTGATGTCATACCTAGAGGCAACGTAATCGCTGCTGCTAAGATAATTGCTTGCCAACCCCAGAAGGTGAACGCAACTAATGGACCACCGAACAAACGTGTTTGACAAGTGCGCTGAACAACATAATAAGATGTTGCGAACAGGGCACTTGTACCGAATGCGAAAATTACTGCATTTGTATGCAGAGGACGCAGACGGCTATACGTAAGCCACGGTGTGTCGAAATTAAGTTGCGGCCAAACTAATTGAGCGGCAATTAGTACACCCACACCCATGCCAACAATACCCCATAGTATGGTAACTAAAGAGAACTGACGAACAACGGTATAGTTGTAGTTTTGTTCATGCTGCTGTACTTGGCTCATAATTGCATGCTTCCACTTTTATTATAACTACACTTTACTTTCCATAGTGCGAACAAATTGTTCGCAATGCCACCCAAAATTCAACTTCAAATAATTGGATTTGTGACCCTTTTATTTTGAAATATTCCTTTTTAATGCAAAAATGGCATTTTCGGCGTCAATGATACTGCACTTCAAAAATGAATCATAGTTGATGCCCATAGTAATTTTACGGTTAAGCAACATTTTTTCATTTTTTTTGAACTAGATAACACAGGTTTTTTCAACTATGGCTATAGAAAAGTTAACAGGTCCTCGTTTATATCAACTTATTTTCTTATTAATCGTACTGATCAGTGCATTTACTTGGAGAACAATTACCTATGTCGATCCAAATGATACCAAGGTTAAGATTATTAAATCAGAGGCTTGTAACATTACAGAACAAGCCTGTACCTTTAATATAGATAGTAATCAGGTCGTTATTGATGTGAAAGAGCGTCCAATTATGCAGAACACTGAAATGAATCTTTCAATTTCAGGTCTTGATACCGAGTGGTCTTTAGAGGCTGAAGGTATCAACATGAATATGGGAAAACTGAAATTTCTGCATTTAAATGCAGATAACTCTGAAGATAAGTACTCTGTTTTTTTACCAAAATGTAAACACAATGAGATGAAATGGATGATCAATATATCGAATGGAGACGAGACTATAAATGTTAATTTTAACTCAATAAAGTAAATAATTTCATAGCGTTAAAAAGTATATGATTAAAAACTAGGCACTCATAAAGAAAGATAGCATTAGCATATGAAAATGAAGGTTATATAGAGTTTTTCTACACAGTAGCTTTAAACAAATTTAGTTTAGTATCGTAATATTCGCGGACCGACTGGCTGGATTAAAGTTTACTACGTAACAAGGAAAGTAAGTAATTGAACCAACAGTTCTAATTTAAACTTAGAGAGTATTTACTGGTTTATTATATTTAATTCCAACGGTTACAGTGTAACTAGTGTTGTAAAAAGTATTAAGATTAGATACATGCTCTAAGCTAATAATCATTAGATAGATACGAAGTATTATTTAGTGATTATTAGCTATTTTATGGTAAATACGATTATGGTTAAATTAGCTGTTATTGAAAGAATCAATAGTGATGGGGAAGCTGGAATATATGAATATCAAGTACCATTAACCTCATTTAACATAATATACATAATGCGCACTGAGGTGTATTGTTATAATAGAAGGTAATTTACTGATAACCATCAGTTTTAGTCAATTATCTGTTATTTCTTTCTTTTGAATTTGTATCTGCTTAGCTTAGTCAGTTACACTAAACTTAATTATATGATTGTTACCTTGTCACAATCAGCTTCAACTTTGCTTTGTGCTCAAGTGTTTACCTAAGGTTTTAAATGAAAAATAATAAACTGACTCTCCTTGCGTTACTTTCCAGTTTACTGCTTTCTGGCTGTGCTAGTTATTCTATTACAGAAAAAGAAATGACTGACTATCTGTCCGATGAAATTCATGTTGAAAAGTCTGTTGGGATCCCCGGCTTACTCTATGCTCAAGTTAATGTAGAAAACGTTGACGTTCAAATTGGACGTATTGATACTGATAGGATCAGTGTTTTCGCAAACACGACTGCTGATATCCAAATGATGGATGAGTTAAAACAAAACCTATCACTCACTTTGGAATTTAGTGCTATCCCTGAATATGATAAAGAAACTGGAGAGATTTATTTGAAGTCTCTTCGATTAGAGAAATTTGAAGATAAGAATAAACAACTATCGCCAGAACTGACGTCATTATTAAAACCAGCCGTTTCTATCATTGGTTATGCGTTATCTAATGAACCGGCATATAAGTTAAATTCAGATAAACTGAAGGAATCTCTTATAAAGTCAGCTGAACCTAATTTGGTAATAAAAAACAATAAGCTTGTGATTGAGTTATTTGATTAATAATAAGCATTCTAGTTATAGTGCTCTAGGGTGTGCTTAATTAATTTTACACTGCTAATACATGAGTTGTTACTTTAACAGCTCATGTAGATCGGCTTTAAGTGATGACACCGTTTGGCTTGCCTTTTCTGTTCTTGAGGCCTCACTTAATAAATACTCAATCGTATCTGACAGTGTTGAATCTAAGTCTTGTGCTCTAAGAGACAGTTTTTCCCACACACGATAATCTAAGTCGATTGATTTCTTACGCGTATGCTCTTGCTCTGCATTAAAGTGACGCTTTCTTTTTGCTCTGATAGCCTGCTTTAGCTTGTTCTCTAAATCAGGATTCATATGTTTTTGAATCCATTCGAGTGATTTAACCGGCTCATGCTCTAACTTTAAGAACTCATTAACCTGTTGTTGTTGCTCACTAGAATCGATATAACACGTAATTGATTCCCCCATACGATGCTTATTAAATAAATACATCCATTTCCAACCGGCTTCTAGATTTTCAAGTTGTTGGTATTTCATATAAAGCACTCATATTAAAGAGAATAAATTTGGGTGACAGTGTAACTCTAGTTTGCATTATCAGCAACATTCTTCGCGGATAATGAGATTAAGATCTAATTGATAATGTAACTACTGAAAAATCAGACGTGTGTAGTTATGTCATGTATAATCAGTTTTATTTTTTATTAATAAGTAAGCATGCAGTTAGACACGCCATTTCTAATCGAACCTCAGTACGATCATATTCAAGATGCCTTGGATCAATCTCACTCAATCGACGCACAATCACCCTATTCTCTGCAGCCAAGATTGATTCAAGCTTTAGAGGTTTTCTCTCATATAAATGGCATTAATATACTGCAAATCAATGCGTTGGATAATCACGTCTACCGTGAATATATCGCGAACTGGTTATGCTTGAATACATCAAATCGCTTAACTAATGATGAAACAGCTCCTGTTGTTGTCATTGAAAGTGCCACTGAAGCAGAGCTTTTCGGTGTTTATCATAATAAAAGTGACGTTCTTGAACATGGCTTATTACAAAAAACCAATGGTGGATTTCTAATTATTTCACCAAGTCTCCTGCTGGCAAATCCACACTTTTGGCCAAGGCTTAAAAGTTTATTACAAGGTCACCCTGTAACAATTTCAGCAAGTGATTCTAAGTCACCAATGCCGCACACACACAGCTTAATGGTTGATGTTAAATTAGTTATCGTTAGTGATCGTGCTCTACTTGGGGAAATCGAACAATTAGAGCCCGACTTACTTGCTGGCATGTCAATGTTTGCAGAATATGAGTTTGATACCACCCTGGAAAGTGACACGGTAACTGACTATGTAAAACTGATTAGCTCACTCTCTACTAAACATAAACACTTACCACTAGAAAATGGGTCTGCTTTATTACCATTACTCAAAGCTGGTGCCAGAGAATGTGAAGACCAGACTCGACTTAACTTATGCTTGTTATGGTTAAATTCGATTTTGGCACACGCCTCTTTAGCGTCATTATCAAAGCAATACATTACTGCTGTTGATTTTAACCAATCATTTAAAACCAAGTATAATATTGAATCCTATTTACCATCACGAGCTCTCGATGATATTTTAGAACAAAATATTTTCATTGAAACTCAAGGTGAGCAAGTTGGTCAAATCAATGGGTTAACCGTAGTATCTGTACCTGGGCACCCTATTTCTTATGGTGAACCTTCTCGAATTACATGTGTCGTACATGCGGGTGATGGTGAGTTATCAGATGTAGAACGCAAAGTAGAGTTAGGTGGCGATCTTCATGCTAAGGGAATGTTGATAATGCAAGCTTATATACTTAGCCAATTAAAAACTCATGAACCACTGCCTTTTACTGCCTCTATGGTATTTGAGCAATCTTACTGTGAAGTTGATGGTGACAGTGCAAGCTTAGCAGAGCTCTGTGCATTTTTAAGTGCCCTTGCAATAAAGCCAATTAATCAAAGTTTAGCTATTACTGGTTCTGTCGATCAGTTTGGTATGATTCAACCTATTGGCGGTGTAAATGAAAAAATTGAAGCCTTCTTCCAGCTGTGTGAAAAACGCGGGTTAACTGGTGAGCAAGGTGTTATTATCCCAGAAACAAATGGAATTAATCTTGTACTTTCCGATGAGGTAATTCAAGCCGTTAACGAAAAACAGTTTACTATTCATCTTGTTAGTCATGTTGAACAAGCTGTGGAATTATTAACAGGGTTGCCATTACAATCTGAAGAACACGAATCGATTTTCTCTTTAATTGCTCAACATATTGAAGATGTTGAACATAATCCGAATCAGTGTTCCGCTTTATTCTGTCGTATTAAGAACTGGTTTAACCAGCGCTGATCAGACTTGATAAGCGTACAAGTGTTAGCTAGAATCTCAGCAACTTATTTAGGAGTAATACTTTAATGCAAAATAAACCTAGTTCATACAATCGTGAAGATTTACTAGCATCAAGCCGTGGCGAATTATTTGGCGCAAACGGACCACAACTACCTGCACCAAACATGTTAATGATGGATCGCATCCCTCTTATGTCTGAAACAGAAGGTCTATTTGGTAAAGGTAAAGTTATCGCTGAGCTAGATATTACTCCAGACCTTTGGTTCTTCGATTGTCATTTCCCTGGTGACCCAGTAATGCCTGGCTGTCTTGGCCTTGATGCAATGTGGCAACTTGTTGGTTTCTTCCTTGGCTGGATTGGCGGCGAAGGTAAAGGTCGTGCTTTAGGTGTGGGTGAAGTTAAGTTTACAGGTCAAGTTCTACCTACTGCTAAAAAAGTAACGTATGAAATTGATTTTAAACGTGTTATCAACCGTAAATTAGTAATGGGCCTAGCAGATGGTCGCGTTCTAGTTGATGGTAAAGAAATCTACGTTGCTAAAGATCTTAAAGTAGGTCTTTTCCAAGATACATCAAAGTTCTAATTAAAGAATTTATTGATTGATAAAGCTAGCCGTGTGCTGGCTTTATTTTTATATAAACCATATTAGTTATAGTGCGCTAGATGCGTGCTTATATTCAACACTTACCTACTTTGTTTATTCTGTACTTTTTTACCCTAGATAAAATTAAAGCCTCATAAAGAGGCTTTAATTTGGAATTCTATTTAGTTATTTAAACAAACCGGAATGTTTGTCATCTCTTGCGTCCCGCCAGCCCCCTAGCCAACATGAACGAGCATCCATTGCTTGATATGGGCAGTTCTCTGATGAACGGCCATTTAAACCAGCCTTGTAGCCTTGTGATTGTGCTCTCTCTAAACGGTCACGCTTTTGTCTCTTCATAGTTCAGTCCTCATAGATGGAAGGCATAATGCTTCAATAAATATACTACTTTACTACTGATACCCTTTTATTCCGTTAGGGTTCATCACGAACATTTCATGATGACAATATTAAGAATCGGACAATTTGAGCCTTTTTTCAAGTATAAAAAAAGCCCGAAGTCTCAATTTGTGACTTCGGGCTTAGTCTTATTAATTGCTTTTATTTAATTCGCTTTCGCATTAAACCAAATAAACCAAGCAATGTTATAGCGCCAAAGCCAAGTGAACCACCTTGACGTTCGATAGTACTGTTCTCAAATGGACGAGCCTGAATACTACGTTGTGTAGGATCTGAAATTGGAACTAACTTAACTGCAACAATCTTTTCAGCTGTACTTCCGTTACCACAATAAGAATCACTCGCTACAGAATCATAACCGCCGACACATTTAAGTGCCGTAGCAGAGATAACACCGGCATCATTGATGTCAGTTGCATCGTAGATACGAAATTGGTTGTTGTTATCCGTTGTTCCAGAGACTTTACCATCATTGGTTAAGTCATCAATTATCCAAGCTTTGTTGTTAAAGATCTTAGCTCTGTCTACATCTGTTCCATTGCCGTTATATGGGTAAATAAACGCACGTTGACGACGCTGTTTACCATCGTATTCACGGTTATTTTCTATATCGATACGACCAACAATCTCATTAAAATTGTTAATTCCACCCATTTGTCCACCAGCGCCATTAAAGAAGATCCCACCAGAAAAGAAACTAGCACTTGGGGATGCCGCATTAGGAATAACAAATAAACGATTTGCGACAGCACCATTTTCAGGGTAATTGCCCGAACGCTTTGCTTGACCAACCGCAACTAAGTTTTCATTTATATTTGTGACAACAGAGTTAGAGTGAATAAAATCACCACCAATCTCAGCTTGAGCATTTACAACAGTATTGGAATCCCAGTTGTTAGCACTGATACCATTAGCAACTATTTTTTGTTTAAATATAGTTGCTTGCATTAAACGTGAATCGCCATCTGCAGTACTATTATATCCAACGATATACATGCGATCTGAATCATTAGCATCGATAATTAAATCACGAGCACTACCTTGAGCATAAACATCATTTCCACTACCGTTATCTGAGGTGTTTTTCCAATCTAATTCAATTGGAGCATTACTCCCATCCCATATAGCTGCTTTAGAAAAATTATTTAAGTAATTACTACTAGATGAAATGCTGCCTACTGTATATGACTTTTTCTTAGCCCATGCTCTAGATTGTTGGCCAGTTCCATTAGCTAATTCAACGGAATTAAATGCTTGGTTTCGAGTCGTCGATGAATTGTAATTACCTATAGCTTCAGTGTCTGACACTAAACTATTAATAACTACATTTACTTTAGAGCTATTAATAGGTGAGTTTTCAATGAATGCAGAAGAATTGTTTGGAGGTGTAGAGCCTCCATTTAATTCTCTTTTCCAACCATTCCATTGATTCGAAGCCCAAGACTCGCAAGTAGTATAACCTAATTGAAAGAAGCAATAGTCTTCAAAGCCATCATAGCCATCTTCAATATAATCAAAAGAATTATCTATAGCAAAAGCGACTTCTTCGCGATAAGAAACGCCCTCTGCCCAGTTTCGAGTTTCACCAGCTAGTTTATAATCTTCACATGTAGCTGGTGTAGTAGGTAAAGCTCCTGAATCAAAACAGTTCACACCTACAGCTGAAGGCTGAATTGCTGTTCCATAATACTCAGATCCAGTTACACCTGCTGGAGTTACTTCCACCACTTTATAAAGCGCCGCTTGCGCAGGAAGCGCAGCGGACACCAAAACAGCTAATGTGGTTAATTGTAATTTACTACTCATTTAACTTCCTATTGTAGAGCTTCAAGTTCTTCCCAACGCTCGAATGCCACTTCCAACTCTTGCTCAGCTTCTGCTAAACGCCCTAAGACTTCATCCGTCTTTTTAGGGTCTTGTTGGAAGAAAGTCGCGCTGTTCACTTTCTCTTGAAGTTCAGTAATTTCATTTTCTAATTTTTCTAATGTTTCAGGTAACTGTTCAAGCTCACGCTGTAACTTATATGATAATTTCTTTGGCTTAGCTACCTGCTCTACTTTTTGAGTTGTAGCAGCAACTGGTTCCACTTTTACTTTTACTGTTGGAGCCATTGCATCACGAGTCGCCTGTACATTAGCACGTTGACGCTGTGCATCGTGATAGCCACCTACGAATTCTTCGATCTGGCCCTCACCTTCAAAGATCCAACTGGTCATTACTGTGTTATCAACGAACTGACGATCGTGACTTACTAATAATAATGTACCCTGATAGTTGGCAAGTAATTCTTCTAAAAGTTCCAATGTTTCGATATCTAAATCATTGGTTGGTTCATCAAGAATCAATAAATTGTTTGGACGAAGGAACAAACGCGCAAGTAATAGACGGTTTTTCTCACCACCAGACAATGCTTTAACAGGCTGACGAGCACGTTTTGGCGAGAATAAGAAATCTTGTAAATAACTTAATGCATGACGCTCACGGCCACCAACAGTTACTTCCTGTTTACCATCTGCTAGGTTATCAATAACCGTTTTTTCAGGATCTAATGCTTCACGATATTGGTCAAAGTAAGCCACTTCCAATTTCGTACCACAATGCAATTTACCTGAATCCGGCTGCAGTTGGTCAAGCATCAGTTTAAGTAACGTACTCTTACCACAACCATTCGCACCAATTAGTGCAATACGGTCGCCACGCATAACATTGAAGCTGAAGTTCTTAACAATGTTTTTGCCATCAATTGAGTAATGAAGGTTTTCTGCTTCAAATACAATTTTACCTGAACGATTTGACTCATCCACTTGGATATTGGCTTTACCCATTACTTCACGACGTTCTGAACGCTCACGACGTAATTGTTTTAATGCACGAACACGACCTTCATTACGAGTACGACGTGCTTTAATACCTTCACGGATCCACGCTTCTTCTTGAGCAAGAACTTTATCAAACTGTGCGTTTTGATCAGCTTCTACACGTAGTGCTTCTTCTTTTGCTAGTAAGTATTCTTCATAGTTACCAGGGTAAGACGATAAGTTACCACGGTCTAAATCTACAATACGTGTCGCCATTGATTGAATAAACGCACGGTCATGCGAGATAAAGATAATTGAACCTTTAAAATCTTTTAAGAAAGTTTCAAGCCATTCAATCGTCGTTACGTCTAAGTGGTTGGTTGGTTCATCAAGAAGTAATACATCAGGATCAGAAACCAAAGCACGAGCCAATGCAGCTTTACGTTGCCAACCACCAGATAAATCAGTTAGTAGCGTATGACCATCCAGTTTCAATGATTCAAGAACCGATTGAATACGCATATCAAAATGCCATGCATTAAGGTGATCAATTTTTTCTTGAGCACGAGATAGCTTATTAATATTTGATTCACTTGGATCAGTTTCTAGCAAATCAAGAAGACGGTGATACTCTTTTAAGTATTTACCCGCCTCTGCTAAACCTTCTGATACGTAATCAAATACAGTACCGCTCTCATTACGCGGTGGATCTTGTTCTAGACGAGAAACCACCACATCTTGATTAATTTGAAGTTTGCCGTCATCCATAATGATGTCACCAGCAATTACTTTCATTAGCGTTGATTTACCCGCACCGTTACGGCCAACTAAACACACACGCTCATTTTCTTGTAAAGCGAAATCAGATTTGTCTAATAGCGGATGATCACCAAACGCTAATTGACCGTTATTAATTGTAAGTAATGCCATTGTCTTCTAACCAATTCTTTAATTGCGATATATTGAATGGCCAATTCAGCTCAGATAAGCCATTGGCCACCACAGGTATTGTGACACCGTAACGAGAGAAAAGCTCATCGTTGAACGCTATGTCTACCGTGTCTACTTTTTCGATATCTACACCCACCTCCACAAGCAAGTCAAATGCTTGCTCGCAAAGATGGCAGCCTTCCGTGCTATAGAGAGTAATCATTCGTCTCTAGTCTTCCTTGTGAGTAATAATCCAACAGTTATGAATGTGTTTATTACGAGCAAAATCAAGCGGCAATGTTTGCTTAGAAATATTCTTAGCTTTAAGGCCTGCTTTCTGTAGTGCTTCGTCATCCATTTTGAAGTTACGTTTATTGTTTGAGAATACGATCGTTCCGTTCTCACGTAGCATACGTTTTAGGTTCTCAAGTAACATGATGTGATCACGTTGAACATCAAACGTCTGTTCCATACGCTTAGAGTTAGAGAACGTAGGTGGATCGATAAAGATTAAATCAAACTCGCCTTCTGCTTGTTGTAGCCATTGTAGACAGTCTGCTTGTAAGAACTGATGCTGAGTACCCGTTTGATCATTGGTATTCATGTTCTTCTGTGCCCACTCTAGGTAGGTACGAGACATATCAATTGTCATGGTAGATTTTGCACCACCACAAGCCGCATGAACGGTTGCTGAACCGGTGTAAGCAAATAGGTTTAAGAAATCTTTACCTGCTGCCATTTCACCAATCATTTTACGAGTTAACTTATGATCTAAGAATAAGCCTGTATCTAGGTAATCTTGTAGGTTAACGATCAGTTTTACGCCGTACTCATCAACATCAAAAGAGCGAGATTTCTCAGCCAGTTTTTGATATTGATTTTTACCTGATTGCTTTTGACGAACTTTCAAAATCACGTTATTTGTTTCTACGCCAGTAACCAGAACTGTTGCTCGGATCATATCTGTTAAACGACGACGTGTTTTATCTTCAGAAATTGTTTTTGGTGCCGCGTATTCTTGAATGATGATGTAATCTTTATAAACATCAATCGCTGCATTGTAATCTGGTAAATCTGCATCATAAAGACGGTAACAATCTAACTTCTCTTTACGTGCCCATTTACCAATCTTAGACAAATTCTTTTTAAGACGGTTCATAAACTCAGGAGCAACTTCAACGTTAGCGGCTTCTTTACGTTCAGCAGATTCAGTAATTGAGTAGTTTTTCTGAACACACGGTAATGCACCATTGTTCAGTTTAAATTGCTTATCAGCACGCATACGTATACATGCTAATAAATCATCATTACTTGAATAGATTGATGCAGTACAACCACCAAACTGTTCTTTAAGTTGGCGGCCAAACTCACTGTACAACGCAATCAATGCAGGCTCAGTACTTAAACGCTCACCATATGGTGGGTTACAAATCACTACGCCATTTTCAAATGCTTCTGGACGCTCAATCTTAGTTGCATCACCAACATCAAACGTAATTAAATCTTCAACGCCAGCACGACGGGCATTTTCACGAGCGGTTTGAATAACACGGTAATCACGATCAAATCCGTAGAAATGAGTATCTACTTTCTTAACGCCACGACGACTCTTAACACGAGCTTCTGAGCGAATTTCAGTCCATAGCTCTTCATCAAAATCATTCAGTGCTTCAAAACACCATTTCTCACGCTTAACACCAGGTGCCATTTCACAAGCCATTAGTGCCGCTTCAATCAGTAACGTACCTGAACCACACATTGGATCTAATAATGGTTTGCTCTCATCCCAAGTACTACGAAGTACTAAGGCTGCAGCTAATGTTTCACGTAGTGGTGCACGACCTGCTTCAGTACGGTAGCCACGTTGATGTAAACCTGAACCAATTAAGTCAAAGCCAAGAATCCCTTTCTCACCAGACAAACGCATATGTACACGCAAATCAGGCTCAGCTTTATCAATGTTTGGACGCTCTAAGTCAGCTTTTGTAAAACGGTCAACAATCGCATCTTTTACTTTTAATGCGCCGTATTGGCTGTTTCGAATCTCACGGTTAGTACCGTTAAAGTCCACCACCAATGTTTTATCAGCACTGAAATAATTAGGCCAATTGATTGCAGAAGCACCTAGGTATAAATCCATATCATCACGAACATCAAACTCAGACAGAACTTGAATAAAACGTGACGCGATACGACTCCATAAGCAACAACGATAAACAACGTCTGTTGGAGCTTCAAACATTACCCCTGCATAAACCAATTTTGGGTCTGTAACACCAAGTGCAATAAGTTCGTCAGCGAGTAGGTTTTCAAGGCCTTTAGAAGTGATGGCTAAGTATTTTTTCATGAGATTCTTTTGGTTATTAAATTACCTCGCATTATACATGAATCTAGTTGAAAGAGGACAATTAGATTGTAGATAAACACAAAGCTCACCACCCAACTAATATCTTAGAAAACATACAGTTAACAATTAATCATGCTAACCCTTTTTTACTGCGTTTCTAAATGGAAACAAACACAGGCAACAAAAAGACACATAAACTGGACTATACCACTTAGTTTTTACATAGGTTATTTAATTACAAATAGGCGTAAATAAGGAATTTATTTATATTTCAGATGATTTTATCAATGGGATATTAAAAATAAATATGCGGAATATTGGGGCTAGATCTCATTTATAAGAGATAGTAATACGGGAAAATTAACGCTAAATAGGTAAGCTAAAAGCGAGAATTACTTCTTTTGGGAGGTTTGAATAGCACTTTAAAGGTGAGATAAGGCGTTTGCTTGAATGAAGAGTAAAACTAAAGAGAGGCTAAAATAGAAAAGAAAGGCTTACTACCCTACTAATGCATAGTAAGCAGAGTTAACCACTTGCATCTTAGCCATGCGATCGTGCATCACTTTAATAGGTTCACAAAATGCCATGTATTTGGTTGGGTTAAGTGCAAACGAGTCCATATCTACCAACATACACATACTGGCACATTCGTAGTTCTCAACAATAATGAAATGTCCTTCACCTAAATCATTTTTAAGAGAGACCACTTCCCCTTCTTCAGGGCAATATCCCTCACCTTGTGGCTCAAAGAACCAACTTTTAGGTAACATAGGTTTATGAAAGCGCTTTGCTGCAACACAGTTAAGGGCAAGCTCCACTTTGCGAGGTTCCGATAGCGGAAGAAATGAAATGTATTCTACGAACATTTGATAGGCAGAGGCATCATCGACAGAGAATTTGCATTGCTCAAAAGCACCATCGATAAGAACTTTACAAGGTAAGTTCACACGAAAGACCATATCCATACCCAAATCGAGCATTAGAGATTGTGCTTTATTATCGTAATACCAATTCCATGTATCACTGGGTTTAAGCATTATGGTTTCTCTCTTGAAAAATGGGAAGAGTCCCTTCGTAAGCCAATCATCAATTACTGCAAATTATGCTGAAAAAGTGTGTTTATTTTCAGTCAAAAATATACTGATGCAATTAACTTCTAATTTTACAAGAGCTTAGGAATAAAAAAAGGGGAAATTCACATTCCCCCTTCCAATCGAACAGTCTGTAAGCAACTTTCGCTACTTTTTATGCTTCTTAAATATTATTTACGATATCTCTAACTAGACCAGGGCCTTTATAGATGAAGCCAGAATATACTTGAACTAGATCTGCACCAGCAACCATTTTCTCTTTTGCAGCAACATAAGAGTCAACGCCACCTACCCCAATGATTGGTAAGTTATCACCAAGTAGTTCTTTAAGACGACGAACCACTTCAGTACTACGAGTTTGAACAGGACGGCCACTTAAGCCTCCCATTTCTTCTGCGTGCTTCATGCCTTCAACCATAGAACGATCTAATGTTGTATTGGTTGCAATCACACCATCAACCTTAAACTTAATTAATGATGCTGCAATTTGAGATAATTCGTTGTCATCTAAGTCCGGGGCAATCTTTAGCGCAATCGGTACATACTTACCGTATTTCTCTGCTAATTCTTTTTGCTTCTCTTTTAATTGAGAAAGAAGATCATCTAATGCTTCGCCATATTGAAGCGTACGAAGTCCTGGAGTGTTTGGTGATGAGATATTAATCGCAATGTAACCAGCGTATTGATATACCTTCTCCATACAAATTAGGTAATCTTCCGTACCCTTTTCAATTGGCGTATCTTTGTTTTTGCCAATGTTAATACCAATAACACCATCAAACTTTGCTTTCTTTACGTTCTCAACAAGATTATCAACACCAAGGTTATTGAAACCCATACGGTTGATAATGCCTTCCGCTTCAATAAGACGGAATAGACGAGGTTTATCATTACCTGCTTGAGGACGAGGAGTTACAGTTCCCACTTCAATAAAACCAAAACCCATTGCGCCAAATGCTTCAATACATTCGCCGTTTTTATCAAGACCAGCCGCAAGGCCAAGTGGATTTTTAAAGGTAATGCCCATAACTTCTACAGGTTTAGAAGCCAATTTTTGACGATAGAAGAGATCGAGAGGAGTGCCGGTAAAGCGTTTGAAATTTTGAATTGCTAGGTCATGTGCTTTTTCAGCATCAAGTTTGAAAATGCCAGCTCTGGCGATGCGATATAACATTGTAACTCCAAAATAAGTCCCGTATAAACGGGGAGTCATTATTCACTGATTTTATTCACAATTCAAACTTAATCGTACTTTATTCATTAATATTTATGGCTTATTTTTCGCCCTTAAATGACATAAAGAATAATAAATCACAAAAAACGCTTATTAATATAGATAAATTAGAAAATTATCGGGGAAATAAAAAGGGAAAGTGAATATAAACTCACTTTCCCCTTCATTAAGCAAACGTTTATCTGATTATAATAATCAGCTTAATTGTTGCTTTACTGTTTTGACGTACAGCTTAAGTTTAATAACGTAAGTTCTCTTAATGCTACCGAGAATTTAGCGAATTCATGGACTGAACCGACCTTAAACTCATTCAAGATATTATCCCAACGTCCTACAGAGGCCGCGTTCTTTTCACACCACTCTTCAATGGCCTTTTCAACTGACTCGGTATCTTTGTACTCAGCAAGTACTAATTGAGTCAATTGACGTTGCTGCCAATCTAGGTCTTCACGGAAAGAAGCACGAGCAAGCGCTTGCCAATGGTTATCAACACCTTGGTTATTAATCTGTTTTAAGAACCAATGCAGAGATAACTTATCACCCAGAACATAGTATAAACGCGCTGTCGTTGAAACCGGTTGCTTCATATCTACCGCAACAGCTGAAATGTCCATCGCAGAGTACAGGCTACTTAAGCGAGCAAGAACATTACCTAGCTCACAAGGTACACCCATTTCTAGATAGTGGTTTGCTTGTTCAATGTGCTCAACCACTTCATCGTTAACTAAGTAACTATCAAGGTTATCTTTAATCTCATTAACTGCAGGCTTATATTTTTCGATAAGCTGCTGAATTGACATATTTTGTGAGCCATTACGTAATAACCAACGAGTCACTCGACGAATGGTTCTGCGCATGGCAAATAACGCTTCGTACTGAGCTTCTGTCGTTGAGATATTATCGAGATTACGGATCTCTTTAAATAAATCACCAAAATCAAAGATAGCTCGAGTTGCTGAATACGCATTCGCAATATCAGTGACGGTGTAACCTGTCTCTTCTTGTAAACGAGTGATGAAGTTACAGCCCATCTCATTCACCATCTGATTTGCTAAACAAGTCGCGATGATTTCTGAACGAAGCGGATGATTATCCATTTCTGCTTTATAGTTACGTTGTAACTCAGTTGGGAAGTAAGTCGTTAGTAAATCAGCATGGTATGGATTATTTGCAATCTCATCACAGGCTAACTCATCTTTTAGAACCATTTTTCCATAAGCAACAAGAACTGAAAGCTCTGGACGAGTTAGACCCTGCCCCATTTTTTCACGTTCAATCAGAGTTTCATCATCAGGAATAAACTCTAATCCGCGATCCAATTGACCCTTCTTCTCTAGGTTATGAATAAAACGAATTTGTTCTTTAACTAACGATGTACCTTGTTGCTCAGCAACTGAAATTGATTCTGCCTGACAATATGCATCATCAAGAACAATCTCACCTACTTCATCTTCCATTTTCTGAAGCAGAACATTACGTTGCTTATAGGTTAGATCACCATTAGCCACTAAACCATTCAGTAAGATCTTAATGTTTACTTCATTATCAGAACAGTCAACACCGCCTACGTTATCAACAAAATCGGTATTAACACGTCCACCTTTCAGGCCATATTCAATACGACCCAATTGAGTCATGCCTAAGTTACCGCCCTCACCAACAACCTTCGCATTTAACTCTGAACCATTGATTCGTAAAGAATCATTAGCACGGTCACCAACATCAGCACTGGTCTCTTTTTCTGATTTAACGTATGTTCCGATCCCGCCATTCCATAATAGATCCACATTCATTTTTAAGATCATCTGGATTAAATCGTTTGGAGCTAATGACTGTTTACGGGTACCTAACATCTTCTGAATTTCAGGAGAAAGATCTATCGACTTAGCACGACGAGAGAAAATGCCACCACCTTGAGAGATCAGATCTTTATTGTAATCTTCCCAGCTTGAACGAGGTAATTCGAATAAACGAGCACGCTCTGGCCAAGTCAGTTCTGAATTTGGATTCGGGTCAATGAAGATATGCATATGGTTAAATGCCGCTTGAAGGCGAATATGTTTTGATAGCAACATACCATTACCAAACACATCTCCCGCCATATCACCAACACCAGCAACGGTGAAGTCTGTTGTTTGACAATCAATATCCATTTCACGGAAGTGACGTTTAACTGATTCCCACGCCCCTTTTGCTGTAATACCCATCGCTTTATGGTCGTAGCCATTAGAGCCACCAGAAGCAAACGCATCACCTAGCCAGAAGTTGTACTCTTCTGATACTGAGTTCGCTAAATCAGAGAACGTTGCTGTACCTTTATCTGCGGCAACAACCAAATACGGATCATCATCATCATGACGAACCACATTCTTTGGAGGTACGACTTCACCTTCAATGATGTTGTCTGATACATCTAATAGCGCACAAATAAACTGCTTATAACAGCGTTGGCCTTCGGCAAAAATATCATCACGAGTTGTGAAATTATGCTGTTTCTTACAAACAAAACCACCTTTTGCACCCACAGGAACAATTACGGTGTTCTTAACTTGTTGAGCTTTAACCAGACCAAGAACTTCGGTACGGAAATCCTCTTGACGATCTGACCAACGTAAACCACCACGTGCTACTTTACCACCACGTAAATGCACACCTTCAATATCAGGCGCATAAACGAAGATCTCAAACGCCGGCACTGGTGCAGGGATTTCTGGGATAATTGATGGCTGAAGCTTTAGAGATAGCCATGGTTTTGGTAGACCATTCTCCGCTTGTTGATAATAGTTAGTACGTAACGTAGCTAAGATCATCTCAACATAACGACGGATAATACGGTCATCATCCAAGCTTTCTACTTTATCTAGGCTTGAGTAAATCGCATCAAGTTGCTTTTGTTGTTTCTTCTCTGACCATGCAACACTTGGATCAAAACGGAACTCAAACAAATTAACCACAGCAACCGCAAGTTTGGTATGCGTTGACAGTGTATCTTCAATGTATTGCTGACTAAATGGGAAGCCAACTTGACGCATATAACGAGCATAAGAACGTAGAATCGTCACTTCACGGCCAGACAGACCCGCACCAAGAACCAAACGGTTAAAGCCATCACTCTCTAATTGACCATTCCAGATCTGAGCAAACGCTTCTTGGAAACGATCACGAGCTTGACGAAGATCGACTTCTTCAGAACCATTATGAATCATAGAGAAATCTAAGATCCAATCAACCGAACCATCACTCTTCTTAACGGCATATGGTGATTCACCAATAACACGCAAACCTAAGTTTTCAAGCATAGGCATAACATCTGATAAATGAATCGGCTCATCACGGTGGAACAGTTTTAATTTAACGTTCGCAGAGCCTTTCTTCTCTTCTTGCGGACGATAAAACAACATACCGAGTTTGTTGTCATCACTTAACAATTCAAGACGTTCAATATCAGCAACAGCAGAGCCAGGAAGTGTTGCTTCTTTGTATGAACGAGGGAATGCACGTTGGTATTTCTTCGCAATTGCGGTACCTGTACTCTCACCTAAGTTAGCAACAATCACATCACAAAGACGATCATCCCAAGTAGATGCTGCTTCCATTAAATTATTTTCAATATCTTTCACATTAATGTCGCCGTTATTATTGTCTACACGAATAATGTAATGCGTTCTCGCTAATGCACTCTCAGAGAAGAACGTCGTAAACTCTACTTCTTGATTAGAACCAAAGTAGTTTTTAAGAATTCGTTGAGTTTGACGACGAAGCTCTGTGTTGTAACGCTCTTTTGTTACGTACACCATGCATGAGAAGAAACGACCAAATGGATCACGACGAACAAATAAACGTAATAAATCACGATCTTGCATCTTAACAACGCCCGTACCCACTTCTAACATCTCTTCTTCTGTTGCTTGGAAGAGTTCATCACGAGGGTAAGTTTCAAGGATGTTGCTTAATGCTTTATAAGAATGCGAGCCTTTAATGTACTGGCTTGTCTCTAAAATACGTTCGACTTTATTACTAAGTAGTGGAATATTAGACACACTTTGGTTATAAGCCGTTGAGGTATAAAGCCCAGTGAAGCGATGCTCACCAATAACTTTACCTTCTTTATTTAAACGCTTAATACCAATGTAATCTGTATAGGCTGGACGATGAATACGAGACTTCGTATTTGATTTTGTTAGGATTAATAGATCTGATTTCTTCGCTGCAGCACGAGCCGACGATGGCATCTCAGAAAGCTTCGTCATATGAATACGTGAAGCTAAAGAGAATAAACCTAAACCAGCGTCTGCTGTAGGTGTTAATTCATGATCACCCTCTACCGCTGTTAAATCAAAATTCTTATACCCCATGAGAGTAAAGTTATGATTTTGAAGCCAGGTTAAAAACTCAATCGCTTCATTTACCGCATCTTTAGCAATTGGAGAGTCATTATCTTTAAGCTCTTGAATAACTTCTGTCAGTTTATCTGACATTGGTTGCCATTCATTCACCACACGGCGAATATCTTCAAGAACCAATAATAGTTCGGCTTGAAGCGCGTCCATTTCAGCAGGATCATTCATATGATCGACTTCAAAATGGAACAACGTCTGCTGCATTTTACCATCGCTGCTGCATATCGAAATAATCTCACCGCTCTCATCACGAGTAAAGCAGTGTGGACCATGCAACATAAAGTGGCTTGTCATATCAAGACGGGTAAGCGCCATCTTAACGGAATCGACTAAAAATGGGCCATCAGGAACAACAATCTCTACCACTGTGTGGGTTGACTGCCAACCATCTTGGCTTAACTTTGGATTGAAAACACGAACCGAAATATCAGACAAGTTTACATCAGATAAATGGTTCCAAAGACTGAGGGTTGCCCCATACATATCTGATTCATTACGTTGCTGTAAATCATCATCATCAATGTTGGCAAATAAACGCTGAGCAAGTTGCGTTACTAGGGATTGTTGAGGCATTTCAAGCTTTTCAGCAATTAGAGCGTACACTTTCTCAAGTAGTACAGGAACGATAGGATCACGCGTCGTCATAAAGCGAATGCTCCGTTTCTTAATTAGAATTATTAATTATAGTGTAGCAGTTGATACTGCTTGTGCGCCTCATATTGTAGGGAGAATATGACTAAAACGTTATGACTTTTTTGCGTTAAAGAGGCTTTATAGTTAGAAGTGTGATTAAGGTAGCGATTTATCCTACTTGTTCTAAGTTTAGAAAACGATTGTTTTGGTCAGTAGTTAAACGAAAGCGCCCTTTCACGCCTAATTGGGTTAAAAAAGAGCGAAAACGAGAAGCGGGTAATTGCAGTTTAAGTCCCTGCTCTGTCATTACCATTACCGTACTTGCAGACCCTGAATAATGGCTTAAAAAGGCCTGATAGCTTACATTTACTCTAAAGTAGTAGAATTTGTTCATTCATTTAAATCTCTAATAATTAGAATGCTATTGTGGCGTTGAAATAAAAAAATGGCCAGTAAAAAAACTGACCATTTCGATTTTAGAATAACAATAAGCTCAGCATATTATGCTAGTGCTTTGGTTACTTTTTCAAACAGATCTTTTGCTAGGTTATCAAGATCAGCCAAACGCTGAAGCTGAGCCTTCATAAGATCTTGGCGATCACTATCATACTTCTTAAACTTCAATAATGGATCTATTAAACGTGAAGCGACTTGCGGGTTACTTACATTAAGATCAAGTAAGATATCACCTAAGAATGCATAACCTTCGCCTGATTTACTATGGAAATTTACCGCATTATTTGCAGCAAAAGAACCAATCAAACTGCGGGTGCGGTTTGGATTTTTCAGGCTGAATGCTTTATGATCCATCGTCGCTTTAATGGTAGTTAGTGCATCACTATTTGGGTTAGAACCCTGTAAAATGAACCACTTATCCATAACTAGACCATCATGTGACCATTTATCACTAAAGTCATCCATTAACGTTTGACGGATAGAAAGTTCAGCTGAATTAGCAGAAACCATCGCAGCCATTGTATCTGTCATGTTATCTGCAGTTTGGTATTGTGCTTCAACTAACGCTTCACCAATATCTGTTTTCGCTAAATAACTTAACGCACAATTACGTAATGCACGTTTACCAATCGCATCATGATCAACAGAGTAATCACCCTGCTTTAGACTGTGATAGATTGCAGAAAACTCATCTTTAAGCTCTGTTGCTAATGTCTGTTTAATAAAACCAAGTGCCTTATCAATAGCATCAACATCCACCGTATCAAACCAACCTGTGATCTCATTATGATTTGGTAGTACAAACATTTCAGCAATAAATGCCTGCTCTAGATCCGTATTTAATAGCACACCACGGAACGCATCAACTAGCGCTTCAGATAATTCAAGCGGTTGATTTTTATGTACATTGATAATGTTTGAACGAATGTAATTAGCCAAAAGCATTTGGCCTGCATCCCAACGAGCAAAATCATTTTGCGCGTGAACCATTAAGAAAATCAGCTCTTCATCTGTGTAAGCGTAATTTAATTTAACTGGTGCAGAGAATTCACGAAGTAAAGAGACCACTGGTTTTTCTGCAACTTGTTGAAATACAAAAGTCTGCTCTTCTTGAGTAACATTAAGAACATTACCAATAGTTTCATTGTTACAACGTAACTCAATAACACTGCCATCTTGCGCGTAAAGCTCAATATCAAGTGGGATGTGTAATGGAAGTTTTTCAGGCTGCTCTTCTGTTGCTGGTGTATCTTGTTTCACCGTCAATGTGTATTCTTGCGTTACTTCATTATAGTTAGAAGCTACCGACAAGATTGGCGTACCTGATTGGCTATACCAACGGCGGAATTGAGTAAGATCAACACCCGACGCATTTTCCATCGCTAGTACAAAATCTTCACATGTTGCCGCAGTACCATCATGACGTTCAAAGTACAGCTTCATTCCTTTTTGGAAATTCACTTCGCCTAATAGAGTATGCATCATGCGAATAACTTCACTGCCCTTTTCATACACAGTCAGCGTATAGAAGTTATTCATTTCTATTACTTTTTCTGGACGAATTGGGTGTGCCATCGGACTTGCGTCTTCAGCAAACTGTGGACCACGAACAATGCGAACATTATTAATTCGGTTAACTGAACGAGAACCAAGATCAGAAGAGAACTCTTGATCACGGAAAACCGTTAAGCCTTCTTTTAAACTTAATTGGAACCAATCACGACAAGTAACACGATTTCCTGTCCAGTTATGGAAGTATTCGTGACCAATTACCGCTTCAATACCTAGATAATCAGTATCGGTTGCTGTCTCTTGTTTTGCTAACACAAACTTAGAGTTAAAGACATTTAAGCCTTTGTTTTCCATTGCACCCATGTTGAAAAAATCAACCGCAACGATCATGTAGATATCAAGATCATACTCAAGATCAAAACGATCTTCATCCCACTTCATGGAGTTAATCAATGATGTCATTGCATGAGGAGTACGATCTAAATTGCCTTGGTCAACATAGATTTCAAGTGCAACATCACGACCTGATTTAGTTTTATACGTATCAGTGAGTACGTCAAAATTACCAGCAACTAAGGCAAAAAGATAAGCCGGTTTTGGGAATGGGTCTTGCCAATGAACAAAGTGTTTTCCACCTTCAAGATCACCATGACTAATACGGTTACCATTACTTAATAAATGAGGATATGACTCTTTATCTGCAATTACTTTTGTGGTGAAACGCGCCAATACATCAGGGCGATCCATATAATAAGTAATACGACGGAAACCTTCTGCTTCACATTGAGTACAGAAACCATCACCTGATTTGTATAAACCTTCAAGTGCCGTGTTCTCTTGTGGATTTACTTCGGTAACTATTGTAAGTGTAAAATCACCACTTACATTATGAATGATTAACTGCGTATCAGATAACGTATAATCTTTATGGTCTACATTATTTATTTTCAACGATACCAATGTCATCCCTTCCCCTTCAAGAAGAAGATCAGTTGATTGTTTTAGTTGTTGTACTTTTGAAGTCGCTGAAATAAATGTTTTTGTATCATCAAGATCAAAAACTAAATCGATGTCTGAAATGGTGAATTCTGGAGATTGATAATCACTGCGAAACTTAGCCTGAGGTTGTTGGCTCATAATATATCCTTATGATGTCTATCACTAAAAAACAAAATGAGTGATAGTTACTATTTAACCTTCCTATTCTCGCATAAGATCCAGTTAATTTGCTAATTAAAAGGTTTTAAGGCTCATAATTCTATCCTTAAAGTCACATTATTCTATTCCTTGCTGGTCATTCTCTTATCAGTAAGGCATACATCCCAAATTGTTCATTTTTTAATTCGAGTTGGTTCTCTGTGATCTGAAATGTCGACTCTTGCTCTCCCTCTTCATAAAGTAAAACTAAATCGCTATTTTCAAAATAATAATAGCCTATCTGCTGGTTTCTTTTTCCCGAGTGAGAGACGACCTCCAGTAAAAATATAAAATCAGAACGCAACTTCAAATTTAATGATTGAACATTACTCACCATTATATCTTCACCAGAAACAAGTTTAGAATTCCATGAACCAATAATCGATTCAGGAACAACCTTAAAAAATTCTACACCATTGAGATAAAGTCGATTATGGCTCACTTCATATTGATAAACTTGTGACTCCTCGCCCTCTTTTCCAAAACGAATACTCTCTTGTGATAATTCAAAAGTACCACTCCACTCTTCGGCCGTGTTGGTCGACATTTCAATCATCTCAATAACAAACTGATGAGTAGAACTTAATGAAATATGAAGTACATCGTAGTCATTCTCGATATGAGCCGGTTTGAAAAAATACCAATCACCAATAAGAAACGGATTTTCAAAATACGTTAGTGAGTTTGCTTCAAGATCTAACGCCACTTCATCAGCATAAGAAAATGGGCTCAGTAAAATTAACCAAAAAGACAAAAGGACTGATTTCATAATTAAAGCTCCACATTCAATAAAAAAGAATGATCAACGACCATGGTTGACTGCCATAATATAAGCCTAGATTAGATTTGATTAATTCGCTGTTTTTTAGGCATAAAAAAACAGAAGCCAAATGACTTCTGTTTTTATAGGAGCTGTAAACACTATTAACTTTTTTGATTCATCAATGCTAAATCAATCGTAATTGAAACCGCTTCATTAAGATATGCATCAGGAACTTCGTAATCTTTTGGAATGTCATCAATAGTCTTAAACTCTTCTTTTTCAAGATGTTTTTGTCTTTGATTAACACGCTCTAAACGACGAACGTCTGCATCATCACTTTCTTTTTCACGAACCGCTTTATTCAGTGAAATCGTTGTGATGTCTTTATCCGCTTTATAGCGAGCAATGTCTTCCTGAATAAAACCAAACTCTTCGTCAGTTTTAATTCGTTCAACATGTTTTTTCGCTAGTGGCTCAATCGTATTTACGATCTGATTCGTTTGCGCATAGCTTGCCGCTTTAATGCTATCCCAAGGAAGCGCATTATCTTCAACACTTTCACCAGTTTCTTTCGGATCAATCGCTGTTGGGAACGCAATATCAGGAACAACACCTAAGTTTTGCGTACTACCACCATTGATTCGATAGAACTTTTGAATCGTATATTGAACATGGCCAAGTGGTTTATCAAATAGATCATAAATATGATTTAATGATCTATGTTGTTGAACCGTTCCTTTACCGAATGAGTTTTCACCTAAGATAACGGCACGGCCATAATCTTGCATTGCTGCAGCAAAAATCTCAGACGCAGATGCACTGTAGCGATTCACTAATACCGTCATTGGACCGGTATATGAAATTTCACCGTCAGTATCCGCATTAACATTAACGCGTCCGTAGCTATCACGAACTTGAACAACTGGACCAGAAGTAATAAATAATCCTGATAACGCGGTTGCTTCAGTTAATGCACCACCGCCATTATTGCGTAAATCAACAATGATACCGGTAATATCTTGCTTTTTGAGTTCATCAATCTGTTTTTTAGTGTCTTCAGCTAGACCAACATAGAAACTAGGTACTTCTAATACACCAATTTTCTTGCCATCTTGTTCAATCACTTCAGATTTAACGGCTCTATCTTCTAAACGGATCTTATCTCGAACAATTGTGACAGTGTGACTTTTTGAATCTTTACCTTCTGGCAAGATATCTAGGTGCACTTTTGTCCCTTTCGCTCCTTTGATAAGTTGAACGACGTCGTCTAAACGCCAGCCAATAATATCAACAGATTTTTCACCATCTTGAGCAACACCGATAATACGATCACCTTCAGACAGTTGCTTACTGTTTTGAGCTGGACCGCCCGCAACTAAAGAACGAATGACAGTGTAATCATCAGTAGCCTGTAATACTGCCCCAATTCCTTCTAATGAAAGATTCATTTCTGATTGGAATTGCTCTGCATTACGAGGAGATAAATAACTCGTGTGAGGATCAACTTCACGTGCAAACGCATTAATATAAAGTTGGAACGCATCTTCATTGTGACTTTGAGTCAAACGCTTTAACGCATTATTATAACGCTTACCTAACATCTCTTGGATCTCAGGCCAATCTTTACCTGTCATAGACAAGTTCAGAGCATCATATTTAACACGTTTACGCCATAGCTCATTTAACTCAGCTTCATCTTTTGGCCAAGCCGCTTCAGAGCGATCCAATTCAAGAGATTCATCAACCGTATAATCGAATTCTTTATCTAAAAGAGAAAGTGCGTAAACATAACGCTCAAAACGACGCTTCAATGACAAGTTATAGATATCAAAAGCGGCTTGGGAGTCCCCAATCTTTAATTGATCATCTAACTTAGTTGATAACGGGGCGAATGAAGTAAGATCGGCTTGAATGAAAATATTTCTATTATAATCAAGCATGTCTAAATATCGCTCATAAATGGCAACTGAAAAGTCATCATCTAATGAGAAATGCTTATAATGAGAACGAGTAAAACGAGAAGTAACACGCTTACTAGCAGTGGCATGCTGCGTTTCTGCGGTTAATACTGGTAAGTCAGTCTCGGAATACTTGGCGTCTAATACCTTAGCTTCAAGTGCGTGCGCAGAAGCTGCTAGCATAACGCCAGCAGCAATCAGCGAGACTCTTAATCGACAATTCATGCGTCGGGAGTGCTCCTTTATGAACGAAGATTCTCCGCTTTAACAACCATTTGTAGGCCATTTGATAAGCGAATTCGTACATCATCCTTGTTAATTTCAACGATTGTCGCAGGCATATTACCTTTACCCATGTTCACGCTTACGTTGTTACCAACAGTAATTTCATCAGCGTTTAGAGCACGAGTTTCAACTGGCTGTTCAACTTTCTTAGCAGCAGGTTGAGGACGACGCTTAGGTGGAGTAGCAGCACGAGCTGTTTTCTTAGCTTTTGCTTCTTCTCTTACTTTTTTCGCTTGCTCTTTACGACGAGCAGCTACTTTAGCTTTGCTTTCATCTAAAGTTGTTTTAGCGTGTTCAATGTGCTCTTCTTCTAGTTCACCACAAGGGTTACCATCTAAATCAACACGAGATGCGCCCGGCTTAACACCGTGTAGGTAACGCCAAGAAGAGGTGTATTGACGTAAACCAGCACGTAGCTGAGTTTTACTTACTTTAGGATCATCGCTTAAACGCTCAGATAAGTCTTGGAAGATACCAATTTTAAGAGGTTTAGCTTCGCCTTCTAAGATAAAGCATTTCGGGAAGCGTTCAGCAATGTATGCAATTACTTCTTTGCTGTTCGCTAATTTTTCAGAGTTTTCCATGTAGTTTCCTGATAGTACGGTTTAGCCCGTATTTAGGTGTATTTCTAGTAAAGATATTCCGCTATTATAGATACTTAAGCGTGAAAAACCACTACTGAAAGAAAATTAAAGTCTCTTTTCTGCTTCTTTCATGAAATCAACCAGTCCTTTTTCATCAATTTCGCTAAATCGTGCAATATTTGGGCTATCAATATCCAGCACTCCAAATAATTCTCCATTTTTATAAAATGGAATAACAATTTCAGAGTTACTTTCCGCATCACACGCGATATGACCAGCAAATTGATGAACATCATCGACACGTTGAACCGTTTTAGTAGAAAAAGCAGTGCCACACACCCCTTTTCCAACGGTAATTCGAATACAAGCAGGTTTGCCTTGGAATGGACCTAATACTAATTCATTATCTTTAAATAGGTAAAAACCCACCCAGTTAATGTCGTCCAGTTCCATATTTAATAGCGCACTTATATTTGCCAAATTAGCGATTAGATCCGTTTCACCATCAATAAGACAAAGTGCTTGTTGCGTTAATCGCTCGTAATGCTTTAATTCCATTTTTATATTTTCCTGTATTTGTACCAATCACTTGCGACTCTATTTATACTGAGTACAATGCCAATGGAAAAGATAATAATAGGAATCATTCTCACAATGAGCAATACTACGTCTTCTACAATTAACTGGAATTGGCTATTTAGGCAAGCAAAAACCTATAAAAGTCGTTTAATTGTTGCAAATATCATCGCTATTGTAGCCACACTTATCAGTGTCCCTATCCCACTACTGATGCCATTAATGGTGGACGAGGTTTTATTGCATAAACCGTCAACCGGCGTTGAACTATTAAACTCAATGCTGCCTAGTGCTTGGCAAGGCCCTATCGGTTATATCCTATTGGTTCTCGTTATGGTCATTGTGATGCGTATCGTGAGCCAGATGCTGAATATCTATCAAGGAAGACAATTTAGCTTAGTCTCAAAAACCATTACTTATCAAATTCGTCTGCAATTACTCGATAAACTCAGCCTTATTAGCATGAAAGAGTATGAGTCGCGTGGCAGTGGCGGTATTAACTCTCATATCATTACAGACATTGATACTATCGATAAGTTCCTCGGTCCTACATTAAGCCGTTTTATTGTCTCTTTCTTAACGGTAATAGGAACCGCTGGCGTACTTCTTTGGATAAATTGGCAACTCGGATTATTTATTCTTCTGGTAAATCCCATTGTTATCTATTTTTCACGCAAGCTAGGTAATCGTGTAAAAGATTTAAAACGCAAAGAAAATCAATCTTATGAGCGTTTTCAAACCCGATTAATTGAAACACTTGATGGCATTTATCAATTACGAGCATCAAACCGTGAACGTGCATTCTTAAACCAACTTAAAAGCCAAGCCGATGAGATAAGACACAGTGCCGATCAATTCTCATGGCAATCAGAAGCCGCTGGACGCCTCTCTTTCCTTTTATTCTTACTAGGTTTTGAGTTATTTCGTGCTGCCGCAATGATTATGGTACTGCTGAGTGATCTAAGTATCGGCCAAATGTTTGCCATTTTCAGCTACCTTTGGGTAATGCTTTCTCCAATCCAAGAATTGTTGAGCATTCAATTTTCTTGGTATGGCGCTTCTGCTGCATTAAAACGAGTAAACGCTCTATTGCACATAGGTGAAGAGCCAAAGATCCAATCAGATATTGACCCGTTCAATGTAAACACTGCTACTGAAATAACCATTAACAATTTAAATTTTAGCTATAACGACGAAGTTCAGGTATTAAATGACCTATCACTTACTATTAGACCTGGTGAAAAAGTCGCCCTGGTTGGTGCTAGTGGAGGCGGTAAATCAACCCTTATTCAACTATTATTAGGGCTTTATCAGCCAACTAACGGGGAGATCCTCTTTAATGGGCATAGTACAAAAGAGGTTGGTTTTGAAAACATCCGCAATCAAATCTCAGTTGTATTACAACAACCTATACTATTTAATGACACATTGAGGCATAATCTGACATTAGGCGAAGATTACTCTGATGACTTACTGTGGAATGCACTCGATGTTGCCCAACTGCAAGATGTCGTGATTCAGTTAACCGATGGGCTTGATACCCAAATTGGTCGTCAGGGCGTTAAACTTTCTGGTGGACAACGTCAGCGATTAGCAATTGCAAGAATGGTGTTAACGAATCCAAAATTTGTTATTTTAGATGAAGCTACCTCTGCACTCGATACCGCAACAGAAGCAGAGCTCCATAAAGCCTTAAGTGATTTCTTAGTTGGCCGTACCACATTAATTGTGGCACACCGTTTAAGTGCGGTAAAACAAGCCGATACCATTTACGTTTTAGATGATGGTAAAGTGTCTCAATCAGGCACACACCATGAACTGGTTACACAGCAAGGACTGTATCAAACACTGTATGGATCAATTCAAAGTTAATCAATTGGACAACAACCGTGGAAGACGCTAAATTTCGTCGCTGCCACGGCTGTGATCTCGTTGTTAAAGTAGCGAAGGTAGATAAAAAGCAAAACGCGCACTGCCCTCGCTGCAATACACAACTGTACCGTGGTAATCGAATCTCATTAAATAGCGATTTAGCCATCGCTATTGCTGCTTTGTTACTTTTTATCCCGTCACATTTTTTTCCTTTAGTTACCATTCAATTGTTTGGTGTGATGATCCCTGCAACTCTCCCTTCAGGTACAATTACCTTAATGGGTGAAGGGTTCCCTATGCTTGGGTTACTTATCTTATTTTGCAGCTCAATCGTTCCTTTTCTTGTTTGTGGATCTGTTGTCACCGCACACATCGCATTACGATTAAAACTGTTTAAGTTATTTAGAAGTAGCATTTCGACTGTTCAGCACTTAAAAGATTGGATGATGCTAGATGTATTCTTAGTAAGCTTGGCTATTGCCTGCTTTAAAATTCAAGATCATGCCGATATCTTTGTCGGTTCAGGACTCTATGGATTACTCTTACTTCAATTCGTTAGCTCTTTACTGCTTACACACGTAAGTGCAAGACGTTATTGGCGCGCTTGGCAACGAAAACATCAAAAAGAAATCGAAGCTCCGATTATTGAACCTGAGCATTCTGTTCATTGTGGGCATTGTCACTTTACTCAACAAAAAGGCAGCCATTGTATTCGCTGCTCTCGCCCTATTCACGCGCGAAAACCAAACTCTATCCAAAAAACATGGACTTACCTGATCACGGCAGCCATTTTTATTATTCCAGCCAACATTCTTTCCATTTCTATTTTATTAACTAATGGAAAGAGATTAGAAGACACGATTTTCTCTGGGGTTGCCGGATTAATTAGAACCGATATGTACGGTATTGCCATTATTATATTTGTTGCCAGTATTGTGGTTCCTGTTGCTAAGATCTTAGGTCTTGGCTACCTACTATTATGTGTTCAATTCAAACGCAGCATATTTCACCGCCAACGAATGTCTATTTATGTGGCAGTAAAATGGATTGGTAAATGGTCAGTCATGGATTTATTCGTAATTTCTATTATGATGACATTGATTGATCGCGGACAAATTTTAGATTTTACCCCAGGCCTTGGTGCCGTTGCCTTCGGACTAGTTGTGGTATTCACCATGCTGGCCGCTGAAAGTTTTGATTCTCGTCTGATTTGGGATAATTATGAACGAACCGAAAAATCTTGATTCTACTGTTGAACAAGTAAACATCAAAAATGAACGCGGTATCTCACCATTGTGGATACTGCCTCTACTTGCTCTCTGTCTTGGTGGATGGCTAGTCTACTCTGCCATTATTGAAGCGGGTCAACGTGTTCAAATCTATTTTGATGACGCGCAAGGACTAATAGCAGGCCGAACAACTATTCGTTATCAGGGTCTTGAAGTGGGTATGGTTAAAAACATCACCTTATCTAAAGATCTCTCTAATATTTACGTTGATGCTGATATTTATCCCGAAGCTGCCGATCTTTTAAAAGATAACACTCAATTTTGGTTGGTTAAACCGCAAGCATCATTAACAGGTATCTCAGGATTAGATGCTTTAGTTTCTGGTAACTATATTGCAATTTTACCGGGAACTGGTGAAGCAAAAACTAAATTCACCGCATTGGCAAACTCACCTGCAATTCAACCTGATTCCACTGGTTTAAGCGTAACTCTTCGCTCTAAGGATTTAGGTTCAATTTCTGTTGGTTCAAAAATCTATTATAAAAAAATCCCTATTGGGGAAGTCTATAACTTTAAACTCGATCATAAAAGCGATAACGTTAGAATTAAAGTGCTTATCCAAGAAGAATATTCGCATTTAATTACATCAAAAAGTCGTTTCTGGAATGCCAGTGGCATTGGCGCAAGCGTTGGCTTTAATGGCGTAGATGTTCAACTTGAAAGTTTGTCAGCATTAATTGGTGGTGCTATTGCGGTGGACTCACCCGATGATGGTGCCGAGATAGAAAACGGCAAAGAGTTCCGTCTATACAGTAATATCAAAACGGCTGGTCGCGGTATTTCAATCAAGATCACTCTGCCTGACAATAATCAAATCAGCCCTAATGGATCAGCCATTATGTATCGTGGCCTTGAAATAGGCCAAATAAACAGTTTAAAGCTGTCTGATGATAAAAAAGACATCATTGCTTCTGCAACGGTTGAGCCTGCATTCACAGATTACTTAAATGATGGATCTCGCTTTGTATTAGAAGAAGCAAAGCTGGGCTTATCCGGCGTTGAAAACATTGGTAATCTCGTTCGTGGCAATTTCCTTACCTTAATCCCAGGTAGCGGTGATAAATCACGTGCATTTACAGCCATTCGAAAACAAGAACTGATTAAACAAGATGCAAAAGCACTCACCTTTTCATTATACGCAGACCGCTCTTTTGGGTTAACACCAGATACTGCAATCTCATATAAAGGAATAAAAGTAGGTTCAGTGACTCATGTGGCATTGGTTAATGACAGAGTAAAATTTGATGTCATGATCCTTGAAAAATATAAGCATCTAATCAAATCAAACAATAAATTCTTTGTCTCTGGCAGTGTATCTGCTGAGCTAACTGATTCCGGTGTAAATATTGATATTCCACCAACTCAGGCACTGATCTCTGGCTCTATAAGCTTTACTAGTGAAGGCAAAGGCTACAAACAAAAAAGCTACACTTTATTTAAAAACAATTCATTAGCTGAATTAGCGCAATTCAAAACAGAAAAAAGTACTGAACTGACTCTGTTTAGCTCTGAATTACCGCCTATTACTAAAAACAGTCCTATCCTTTATCGTAACCTCGTCGTGGGTAAAGTAACCGATTTTGATTTGGGTAATGATGGCGTAAATATTAAAATCAATATTGAAAAGCAATACGCTCATCTAATTAAAGATAATACGGTCTTTTGGAATTACTCTGGTGTAAATGTAGAAGCAAGTTTGAGTGGCGTGAACATTCAAGCAGCTCCACTGATGTCGATGATCCGTGGTGGTATTGGCTTTGATAATATGCAAGGCGTAGAAAACAAATTAGGTAAAAAGTGGAAGCTCTACTCAAACCTATCAGAAGCTCAAGAGTTTGGCCGAATCATTGCCTTTACTGCGAAAGACAGTAATTCAATATCTAAAGGAACACTGATTAAATATAAAGGCGTCTCTGTCGGTGAAGTCAGTAAAGTATCACCAAACTTTAAGCAGAGTAATGTTTATATACAGGCTCGTATTTACCCTGAATATGTAAACCAAATTGCTATTTCAGGCAGTCACTTCTGGGTCGTAAAACCAAGTATTAGCCTATCTGGTGCTGAAAATCTTGATACCTTATTAGGTAGCTACATTCAAGTAACTCCAGGAAAGGGAAAAACAAAAACTCAATTTTTACTCACTGACCAATCTCAAGGTGACACATTAGCGACTTATACTCTTGAGTCCATCACTCGAGGTTCAGTCAAAGTCGGAACCCCTATCCTATTTAGAGAAATGGAAGTTGGCGAAGTAACCGATGTTCGATTAGGCGATTTATCTGACCGTGTTATTTTCACTATCGGTGTCAATCCAGATTTCAGTTATCTTGTGCGCCAAAATACAGTGTTTTGGAATGTATCAGGGGTGAATATGTCTATTGGATTAAGTGGAGCAAAAGTTCAAGCGGGTACTGTAGATAGTATCTTACGTGGCGGCATTGCCTTCTCCACTCCTGATGATGAAGAGTTGCAACCACAAGCAAAAGAAAATAAATCGTATCTACTGTATAAAACAGCAGAAGAAGATTGGCCATTGTGGAATGCAGCCATTCCTAATCCAAACAAATAATCAAATTCAGGCAGCCAATCTTCACATTGGCTGCCTTTTTTAATTTAAGTCCTTAATTTTCCCTATAACTACAGATTCCATTTAGACAACAGCACTAATTGCGTTTACACTCCCTGCCATAACATCATCCTATGAGATTCATCCGTGCACGATAATATTTTTCTACCTGAAGCCTTCCTAACACAAGTGCAAGAAACCATGCCTTCCCACCTTTCAATGGAAGACTTTGTTGCCGCTTGTAAGCGCCCTTTACGCCGTAGCATTCGCGTTAATACATTAAAAAACAGCGTAGAAGAATTCAAACAACGTGCCGATGAAAAGCAATGGCTACTAGAGCCTGTGCCTTGGTGTGATACTGGATTTTGGATCACAAGGCCAGAAACAGACACAGTAAAATTAGGCAGCACTGCCGAACACATGTCTGGATTATTCTATATCCAAGAAGCCAGTTCTATGATGCCAGTAACAGCATTATTAAAAGACAATGATAGTATTGAGATGGCTTTAGATATGGCCTCTGCGCCTGGATCTAAAACCACACAACTTGCTGCTGGCATGAAAAATCAAGGAGCATTAGTTGCCAATGAGTTTTCATCAAGCCGTGTAAAAGTATTGTGCTCTAACGTACAACGTTGTGGTGTAAGTAACGTTGCTCTGACTCATTTTGATGGTCGCGTTTTCGGCGGTTGGTTACCAGAAACCTTTGATTCTATTTTATTAGATGCGCCTTGTTCTGGTGAAGGAACAATTCGTAAAGACCCAGATGCAATGCACAACTGGAGCCCTGAATCAGTTATCGAAATTGGTGATACTCAACGCGACCTAATTGAGAGTGCCTTTCACGCCCTTAAACCTGGCGGCGTAATGGTCTACTCAACTTGTACATTGAATCATCAAGAAAACCAGAATATTTGCCATCACTTAGTCGAACAGTTTGGTGACGCGGTCACGTTTGAACCATTAGGTGATCTTTTTGAGAATGCAGAAAAAGCATTAACACAAGAAGGCTTCTTACACATTTACCCACAGATCTTTGATAGCGAAGGATTCTTCGTCGCAAAGATTCGTAAAAATTCAGCAACGACACCTCCTGAAGTGAAAAAACGCTTAGGTAAATTCCCATTTGTGGCGGCATCAAGTAAAGAAGCCAAAGATATTGAAGCAGAATTACAATCAACCCTAGCGCTGACTATTCCAGAAGCAAATGAGCTATGGATCCGAGACAAAGAGGTATGGGCTTTTCCAAAACGAATGAAACCATTAATTGGTGAAATGCGTTACCACCGCATTGGTTTTAAACTGGCAGAAACTCATAAGAAAGGCTATCGCTGGCAACATGAAGCTATCATGGCATTAGTGACAGCAAGTAATCCTACTGCTACGGAATTAACAATAGAAGAAGCTCGTGAATGGTATATGGGCCGTGACGTTCGCCCTGAATCAGTAGGTAAAGGGGAAACGATCGTAACTTACTCTGGCGCCGTCATTGGATTAGGCAAATGGGTAGGAAACCGAATTAAAAATGGACTTCCTAGAGAATTAGTTAGAGATGGTAATTTATTCTAGTTAACCAACTTATGCCCATCGTACTGTTTAAGGAATTAAGATAAACTGTACGGTGGGTTATATACAACTGAATTGGGAACATGGACATGCCTTCACAGTATAGAATAAATAGAATTGTTGATATCGGGGATACTCTACATCGTTGTGGCTGTGCTCCCTATAAAGTAGAACGTTACACTACCTTTTACGCCAATAAATATGGCGTTAATTGTATGATCCAAGCAACACCAACTTCAATTAACTATCAATTTCCTGATGACAATAACGCCGTCATCATGAAACGTCATAAACCCGCAAGTATTGATTTGGGTTTACTCGCAAATACCATCATTCAATTACAGCAACCATTAACCCCTATCCCACTAGCTCCAGCCGAAGGGATCTCTTACCCTTCATGGGCAATTGCTTTAGCTAATACTTGTATTCCCCCTGCCTTTCTTATGTTGGTTGGATCAACATACGAAGCTTTATGTGTCAGCTTTTTACTTGGTTTTTTAGTCTGGTTGTCTCAAGTTTTTTGTAGTAAACGTCGTAGTATTGCTGTTGAGTTTTTTGGCGCCTTAATTGTTGCCTTTACTGTTGCGTTTATTGCTAGCCTTGGTGTCCCAATTCCCATTCTTGGGCTTTGTATCGCCGCCGTGGTTCTTTTTGTTCCCGGACTCTCCATCTCAAATGCTCTAGAGTGTTTAGCTTTTAATGATCTCGTCTCTGGTACTAGCTTACTTGGCCAGTGCTTTCTCACTTTAATAAAACTTCTTATTGGGATCATTATTGGTTTACACATTGGCGAAGCTATTTTTGGCACAGCCGAATCTATTGATTATCAAAACGAATTCCCAATATGGCTACAAATACTAGGTTTACCGATTATTTCATTCTCATTAGGCGTAATGTTTAAAGCCCGCCCTATTGATACAGTTTATAGTTTACCTGTAGCGGTATTAGGCATGTGGGGACCATTTTATCTTGGCTTTGATGGTGGCTGGGTTGTCGGTACATGGGTTACAACCGTATTAATCACACTTTATGGTACTTGGATTGCTAGGCGGTTAAACCTAACTGGGATCATATTCATCGTACAAGGGATCATTATTCTTGTTCCGGGAAGTCGTGTCTTAGTGAGTGCAAGCCAAAGTGTGTTTGAGCAATCCATACTTCCTATTCCTAGTATTGGATTATCCGCTCTGTTTATGTTCTCTGCTATTGTTGCAGGGCAAATTACCGCTTATTCAATTTACTCACCCAAAATCGAGCGAGATTTATAATTTAAGCTCTTGTAATACCGACCACAATAAGTAACCCAAAATAGCGAAGAAAAAAGGCTTGAGAACAAGGTAACTTTTTCGAGAAATTTTTATTCTACAAGAAAAAATTAACGATAATAAAAAGGCCAGATATTAAATAATAACTGGCCTTTTCTTTAATTTTAGCAGTGTAAAACATGCTGTTTAAAGCGATTAAGCACGGCTCATGAACTTGTGTTCAGTCGTGTTGATTTTCACTTTCTCGCCATTAGCAATGTACTCTGGAACCTGTACAGTTAAACCAGTTGTCATTGTCGCTGGTTTAGTACGAGCACTTGCAGAAGCGCCTTTAATTGAAGGCGCTGTATCAACAATAACTAAATCAACAGCTGAAGGTAATTCAATCGCAACTGGCGCACCATCAACGATTAAAATTTGTAGACCTTGAGTTTCTTCAGAGATGAAAAGTAACTCTTCTTCGATAGCTTCTTTGTTAAAGTTGTATGGCGTGTAATCTTCTGCATCCATGAATACATACTCATTACCATCAACATAAGAGAAAGTTGCACTACGACGGCTAAAATCAGCTAAAGTGATAATATCATCTGCTTTAAAGCTCTCATCTGCTTTTGAACCAGTTGCAACATCATACATACGCATGCGGAATAACGTTGCGCCAGCACGACCACTTGGTGTTAGCTTACTGATTTCTTTAACGAAAAATACTTTACCGTTGTGTTCAATTGCTGAACCTTTTTTAATGTCACTTGCCTTTGGCATGATAAAAAATCCATAAATAATTGGTGAGTGAAAAATACCATGAACTTTTTATATCTCCAATAATTATGTGATAGAAACTCGCATTTTATAGCGCTTTATTTATCACTCGGCCTTGCTGCCATGAACGCAACATCATAATTGACGTATAAAGAACCACAAAGGCAACTAACCAAGCAAGCATATCCACATCAAGCGATTTCACAATAAATGCCGCAATTAACACGCCAATAGGACCGGTAATCGCCACCACTAAAGAGGCTCTTGAATTTACGGCTTTCTGCTTAATAAAACCACCGGCAGAGAAGAAACATAAAAAAGCACATGAGCACATCATAATGGGAAATGCTGCTAATGGATTCATTCCTAATAAGTAAATCATCGTCATACACGGTGCGTATAAGCCAATCCCTACTGTCATTAATGCGCCAAAAATAAAGTTCCCAACGATACCGATAACCAATTTCTCACCACTTAATCCCAACGCTTCACCACCTAATGGAAATAAATCTAAACGACCAGCAAACATAAGAAACGCAACAATCAACAAGGCACCAGCCATGATCAAACGGATCAACTGACGGTCAAAATTTGATACTAACCGCGCTCCAACTGTCGCACCAGCACACGCCGCAATAATTAAACTAAGCAGTGTCGTTAAGTCCACATTAACCGCAGTAAGGAAAATTAAGGCTTGAAACACAGTCGCCATGGTTGCTTGAGCGTTCAAGGTTCCCGGTAAAACTTTGTCATCTATTAAATTAAACTGCTTATATCCAGCGGTTTTAATAGCAAAACTTCCCACGCCAAGAGTGTCACAAAAATTTGCAAACCCACCAATAAGGCCAATCGCCCATATATTAGTGTCTTTTTCTGAGGCCTTCTTCTTTAACCATAATGAGACAAGCATAAAAAGAAATGTTAGGCCTCCAATAACAAGACCTATTTGTAAAAGTAATAAAACAGTCATTAATACATCACATCGCTGAAATAATGCCGAGAATAGTAATTCAGATTAATGATAAAAACCAGAGCATCCCTTATGCACTAAAGGGTTAGCCTATTTAATAGATAACAATAATTTCATCTCTTTTACATTTAATTACGGTGAAATTGATTGATTTAAGCTATTAAATAAATATCAACTTTACACATTTCATACTTATGTTTTTTTACCGTTACTTTTAAAGTAATTTAATCAATTTCTTTGCAAAATAATGATGTTTTTGTTGGTTAATTTAATAAATAAAAATCGGTAATGCTAAAAAACAAATATTTCTATAATTTGATGCTAACTCTATTCACTATTTTTATCGATAGTTACTTAAATTAGTATACTATCCAAAAACGAGTTCTAGCTCCCAGATTGTGAGAGTGAACTTCTTCAAAGTAGGCACCTTTAAACCTCCTTCCTAGCTGTATGGTGAAGAGCATCCACTCTTCCCTTTTTTAAGGACAAACTATGCTTGATAAAAGCAACCCTATTGAACGCCGAATGCAGATCACGACATTAGCGTGGCCGATCCTAGTGGAAATTTTACTGCGTACTGCTATTAGTACCAGTGATGTATTCATGTTGAGTGGCTATTCTGATTTGGCAGTATCGGCTATTGGAGTTATCTCTCAGATCATTTTCTTTTTAATGATCATTTCGATGATGGTAAGTACAGGTACTGGCATTCTTATTGGTCAATATAATGGCTCCGGACGACCACTGCAATCAACCGATGTGGCGGTAGCCAGCGTTGTACTTGGTGGGATATTAGGACTTTGCCTCAGTTTGTTCGCCTTTTTTTCCGCGAATCCTATTGTCATCATGTATGGACTAGAAAGTGACGTTGCAACTTTTGCCTACGATTATTTGATCATTACTGGCTCTTTCACTTTAGCGGTAACCCTTGGTATTGTCTTCTCTACCATATTACGCAGTAATGGATATTCTCGAACACCAATGTTAGTAAACCTTCTCACTGGTGGGCTTAATATTATTGGTAATTACTGCGCCTTATACCAACCTTTTGGGTTACCCGTTTATGGTGTGCAAGGAGTGGCCATTGCTACTGCAGTTAGCCAAGTGATTAATACAATTATTTTATGGATAATGATCCATAGAAAACACATTGCACTGCCAATGATGAACTTTAAGAAAATACCGAAAGCAACCTATCAAAAGATCATGCAAATTGGAGTGATGAATGCAGGTGAAATGCTTTCTTATAACTTGTCACAGATGGTCATTGTTTATCTAGTGGTTAAAATGGGCACCGCTTCACTAACCGCTTTTACCTACGCTCAAAATATTGCTCGAGTCTCTTTTGCTTTCGCATTAGCGGTTGGGCAAGCAAGCCAAATACAAACCAGCTATTACGTTGGAAAAAAATGGATTGAGCAAATCCTGACACGAGTTCAACTCTACTTTTTAGTCTCTTTTGCCGTGTCTGTTGCCCTTACTTGTATTGTCTTTTTCTTTCGCTATGAATTGCTCGACCTATTCACGCAAGATCCAGAAGTCATAGCCTTAACCGCTGGTTTAATTGCAGGTTCTATCTTGGTGGAAGCAGGCCGGGTCTTTAATCTTGTCTTCATATCCGCACTAAAAGGCGCAGGAGATATTAAGTTTCCAGTTCAATTAGGGATACTGAGCATGTGGGGAGTGGCAGTTAGCCTAACCTACCTACTTGGCGTTCATTTTGGGTTTGGCGTACTAGGCGCATGGCTTGCATTAGCTGCAGATGAATGGGTTCGAGGAATAATTATGGTTCGCCGTTGGCGATCGAAAGTATGGACTAAATTTAATCTTATCTAAATAAAAATGGGCAAAGATGAATATCTTTGCCCATGTTATTAATATCGTAAAACTAATCCATTAAACTTTTTGATTTTATCGCTTTTTTAGACAATTCTTTGGCAAAATCAGCGATATCTGATTCAAACGCTTCAACACTTTGTCGAATTTCATCCAATTGAACAGTCTGCATCTGACGCTGTTCCATGACCACTTTGCCATTTACAATCGTTGTATCTACATTACTTGGATTGGCTTGATAAACCAATGTCGCGTATGGATCATAACTTGGCATCATATTCGCTGATTGAGTCTCAATAATAATGATGTCTGCTTTCTTTCCAGCTTCTAAAGAACCAATTTCATCTTCCATGTGCAATGCTTTTGCACCACCAATGGTAGCCATCTCAATCACTTGCTCTGGGATCATAATGGTTCTATCTGAGTGCTTTAAACGCTGCATATTTGCGGCATAACTTAAGGTTCGCCATAAATCCACTTGGTTTGAACTCATCGGCCCATCAGTGCCTAAACCAATTCGCATATCGGCACGAAACATATCCCAAGCAGGAGCAATACCTGTTGCACCTTTCGCATTCGCCATTGGGTTGTAAACCACACCGGCACCTGCTTGTTTTAATAGCTCTTGATCATGTTGAGATAAATGAATGCCATGAGCAATCACCATACGCTTGTCGAGTACACCAATCTCATCTAGATATTCAACTGGAGAGGTAGCTTTGGTTGGATCTTTAATTCTTGTCTCTTCATTTGGAAATTCAGCCACATGGATTAAAACCGGCACATCATACTCTTCTGAAAGCTGATTAATCTCTTGAAGCTTTTCTTTACTTACCGTGTACACAGCATGAGGCGCATAAGCTGGCGTGATTAATGGATCATTTTGATATTCTTCAATAAATGACTTGGCATATTGAATACCACCGTACGGTTGTTTTGCATCCACCACTGGGAATTTAATAACGGTTTCACCAAGTACGGCTCTTAATCCAACTTCTTTGGTTGCTTTAGCCATTTCATCCATGTGGTAATACATATCGGCATAAGTGGTAACACCGCTTTGCGCTAAATCGATAGCACCGAGCTTAGTGGCATTATAAATTAGTTCACGACTTAACTTTTGCGCTTCTAATGGAAAGAAATAGGCAAATAATCGATTAGAAATGCCTTCTTCGCCTAAACCACGAAATGCAATCATAGGAAGGTGGTTGTGAGCGTTAATCATTCCCGGCATTACAATACCGTCATTCGCATCAATATTTTTTGGCGCATAATATTGTTCCAGTAATGTCGCATCACCTACTGCAATAATTTTATCGTTTTTAACCACCACGACACCATCATCAATCACTTGCATATCGGCGTTTACGGTTAACACTTGTCCGTTATTAATGATCAAATCTGCATTATATTCTTGCTGCTTCATCATCGTTCCACAGCCAGATAACAATACGGCGCTAACACTCAATACCAAGCTTTTAAGCTTCATTCCTAAACCTTAATCATGCCCCCATAGATAAAAAAAAGAAGCATTGGGGAAAATGCTTCTTTCTTTGGTTAATTTAATTGATAAATATAATGATTACGAGACGATTCTTCCTATCAAACAATAATATTGTGGGATAGGTCTCTCTATTTACTACTCTTTTACTTGAGAACGGCGCTTTTGAATTTGAGCCATCACAAATTTAATCATTATTGGGAATAAGCCAAGTAAGGCTAGAGAACCTAAAATTTGTGGTGAAATTAATCCTGACAGCGAGGTTATTTCTGACAATTGCGTACCTGCGTTTAGATAGACCATCGTCCCGGGAAGCATACCTAGCTGACTAAATAAATAAAAACGACCTACCGATATTTTGGTTAATCCCATTAATAGATTAATTAAGAAGAATGGAAATACAGGGATCAATCGTAATGTCAGCAGATAAAACGCGCCATCCTTTTCTACACCTTGATTAATAGGAACCAGCTTATCTTTAAACTTACTGTCTACCCACTCTCTTAATAGGTAGCGGCTACTTAGAAATGCAATCGTTGCCCCAATACTACTCGCGAAAGAAACGAGTAAGAGGCTCCACCAAAAACCAAACAACGCAGCACCTAGTAAGGTGACTACCGCAGCACCTGGAATAGATAAGGCAGTAACCACCACATAAGCAGCAAAATAAGCCCCACTATAAAAGAACAGGTTTTCTTGAATGTCGCTTTGGAGTGACTGATGAAAGCCTTTAATTTGTTCAAGCGTCAGAAGGTGCCCAAAATTAAAATACACGACAGAAAATGAAACCAGTAAAACCGCTAATAAGATCAGTTTTTTATTCATAATTAACTCCCTGCTTTCACGTCAGTATTCATTGTTTTAGTTAAATTATCAAAACCACCAACATACTTACCATCTATCCAGATCTGAGGTACAGTTACTGGCGTTTTCTCACCAATAATTGCTTTTACTTCTGGGATCATTCTATATAGTGCAGCACTGTCTTTGACCACATCATGATAAGTATACTCAACGCCAGCGGCATCAAGTGCGGCTTTAGCTTTTATACAAAATGGGCACGTTGCTTTACCAAATACAACATTTCCTTTTATATCATCACGCTTGGCCACTTGAGCAATAACAGCCTGAACAAGAACCCCACGATTTAAGGCTTCCCCTTCACTGATCACTTTATCTTCAACAATAATAATTGGCGCGTGCCATGCTTTGAGCTTTAAAGGCTCCCACCAGTGGGATAACCAATCTTTAACCTCAAGCTCAATAGGAATGCCAGCAAGCTCTGTCTCAAAAGTATCTTGAAGAATGTCTTTAGTTAAAGTGCATTCCCCACAAGGGATGTTTACTTTGAATGGGCCCCAACTGCCTGCCCAGCGATATAATGTGATTTTTATTGGTTTCATTGTGACTTCCCCTATCAGCAAACTGACTTATTAAAATTAAACTGAACCGTTTAGTTTAATTTAGTTGAATTTCAATTTAAGTCAACCTTTATGATTTATTTATGTTGCAATATATAAGTATATGCTAAGAAAAATATTGCGCTGTAAGGAACGCTTCTTATTTTAATAAGAGTTACAAATAATTAGAGAGTTCAATTAAATTACCGTCAGGATCTCGTAAATAGACTGAGATTATCTTGCCTAGCGCTCCTGTTCGTTGAATTGGACCATCAATGATAGCCACGCCTTGTGACTCAATATGGCTTTGAACTTCATTAATGGGCGTATGAGTGATAAAGCAGAGATCAGCACTGCCGCTTTGAACCTGTGCCGCCTTGGGTTCAAACTCATTTCCTAATTGATGAAGGTTTATCTTTTGCTCACCAAAAGTAAGGGCGACCCTACCCTCACCAAAGGTGACAATATCCATTCCGAGCACCTTTGAATAAAATTGGCTCGTTACTTCAATATTTTTAACGGTTAATACAAGGTGATCTACACGCATAACTCTCATGATTCATTCCCTATGAAACAAAAGCGTAAAACATTATTCAGATTTAGAGATAATACCTAAAAACATTTGGTGAGCTAATTCGATAAGCTCTGCATCTTTTGTTAGCTGTAACGATGCCAATAACCCGTTATAAACTAGCCCTGCTTTTTTGGCTTTTAGCTCTGCATCTTCAATATCGTGCCTTTTAAACAGCTCAATCAATAGCTCTTGAGTCCGTTGTTTATACTGCGCGCTTACCTCAGTAATGCCTTGGTCTTCACTGCTGTATTCACTGTACGCCAGTTGAAAATAACAGCCATTAAATGATTCGATATCAATACACCCTGCAAGGCCTTCAAAGCGGAGCGCTATTTTTTCTTCTAATGTTAGATCTGTATTTTCAAACAAAGCTTGAACGTGAGAAAGAGACTGTTGACTAAACAACTCTAATGCGTTGGCAATTAAATTCTCTTTAGACTGAAAATACTTATAAATGGTCGCTTTAGATAACCCTGTCGCAGCGGTGATTTTATCCATGCTCGTACCATGAAAACCATGTATTGCGCACAGTTCTACTGTCTTTTTAAGTGCGTTTACTCTTTTTTCTTCTTTCATACATCACTCTCCATTAATGCTGTAATTTTAGCAAAATAAACCGTTTAGTTCAAAAACTGATTGACAGTATCAAAATAAACGCTAAATTAAACTAAACAGTTTAGTTTAATTATTAGGAGATAAAAATGAATACTCAAACTTGTAAAGCCATCTCAGCAGAAACATCATTAGGTTATAAAATTGGTGTCTTTGGTGTCGTACTTACCCTACTTTGGATAGGTATTTTTAAATTTACCCCAACAGAAGCAACAGCTATCGAGCCATTAGTTGCAAACCACCCTTTAATGGGCTGGATATACGGATTTATGTCAGTACAAATGGTATCGAATATCATTGGATTGACTGAAATTGCGATTGCAATAGGACTTATCGCAGGATTTTTTAACCCTAAAATTGGTTATTATTCAGGGATCCTTGCCTTACTCACATTTATTGCGACACTTAGCTTTTTAACAACAACACCGAATACATGGAAAGTCGTTGATGGTGTATTAACAACCAACTTCTTTTTACTTAAAGACATTGTGTTTATCTCTGTATCACTACTGGTGATTGAACATAATAAAAAACACGCATAATAAATAAAAACAGCCTGCTCAATTCTCATTAAGCAGGCTATTATTTTTTGATGTTAAACAGAGATCACAATAAAACTGAGTAAGCTCTACTTAATACCAATCCAATCATATATATTTATGAATGCTTAGGAATTGCTCTTGGTTTACCGCTTGAATCAATTGCTACATAGTTAAATGTTGCTTCACAGACTTGAAAACGATGACTAACTTCGTCTTCTTTAATTGGTTTAACCCACACCTCTAAATCAATCGACATAGACGTTCGTCCAATTTTGGTACATTCACCATAGCAACAAACCACATCACCAACACTTACTGGCTTTTTAAATGTAATGCTAGACACTGACACTGTCACAATACGCCCACCTGATATTTCTTGTGCTAAAATTGCACCCGCTAAATCAAGCTGAGACATAATCCAGCCACCAAAAATATCACCATTAGCATTAGTATCTGCTGGCATAGAAAGAGTTCGAAGAAGAAGCTGTCCTTTAGGTGCTTGACCAGTATTTAATTCAGTGCTCAAAATGATTCCCCATATAAAATAATTCTGTGAACCATATCACACATAGAGCTTATCGTCAGGGCTATTGGCTTCAATCTCACGCCTTTTTATAAAACAAACAATACGATGCTCATTCAATAGCGCTTAGCAAAGACGTCATAATTTGATGATCCTAACATCTTTACCGAAAAACCCGCGCTACACTCCTGTTCCATTTTAATCACCTTGAGTTGCAATCATGGCGACAATCAGTGACGTAGCAAAGTTAGCTGGCGTATCGACCGCTACTGTATCTCGTGTTATCAATAACTCGGCTTATGTTGAGCCTGTGACTCTTGAGCGAGTACAAAGCGCCATTCGAGAACTTAATTACCAACGAGATGCGAGAGCCAGCGCCTTAGCTAAAAAGACAAATAACACCCTTGGTCTACTCACCGGCAACCTAGCAGATCCTTTCTTTGCCCTAATAGCCAAACACGTAGAAGAAGTGGCACGTAAGCATAAATGCCAATTAGTCGTGGTAAGCGGAGGCCATGATGCGCAGCGAGAAAAAGAAGGGTTGGATTTTTTGATCAGCCAAGGATGCGAAGCCATGGTGGTTCACGCAAAAATGCTAGACGATACCACCCTACTTAGATACAGCGCCCAACTTCCTTCGATGGTATTGCTCAACCGTACCATTCCACAAATATCCAACCGCTCTGTCTATATCGATAATAGAGCAGGAGCAAAAGAATCGGTGGTTCACTTAATTGAGCAAGGTCATCGCAAGATCGCCTGTGTCACCAGTGATCTTCCTATTGAAGACAGAACAGAGCGACTTAACGGTTACCGCGATGCCATGGCAGAAGCCAATATCACCATTGAGCCTAACTGGATAATAAATCAGAACTTTAGCGAACAAGGTGGAGAACTGGCTGGTAAACAATTATTGACTCAATGCCCTGAAATCACAGCGGTAGTTACCTTTAACGATGTAATGGCCGCCGGTTTAATGGCAAGCTTGCATGAAAATAATATCCGTGTTCCAGACGATATTTCTATTATTGGGTTTGACGATGTTTTATTGGCTCGATATCTCTATCCACGCTTAACCACCATGCACAATCCGATTGATGAAATGTCTAGCTATGCTGCTGATTTAGCATTAAAAATAAAAAATACAGGTTATATTCCACCACAAAAACATTGCTTTAATGCCACCTTAGTTCAGCGCCAGACTGTTGCACCTTATTCAACAAAGCAAGCCCTAAAAGTGTGATGAACATCTTAGGTAACAACCCCATGTAAGCGCTTACATGAGTGCGTTACCTATCTCTCATATTCTAATTAATAGAACTCTTATTATGACCTCATAAAAACAAAACAACTCTACATCTGTTTACGAGGAATACAACAATGACACAATCAAAGCCTCTACCATCATTTGCACTCGCAATAGCACCTATTGCAGTCATGTTTGGTCTACTTGCAATTGGATACGGCCTCTTTGGTCTACAAATTGAAGCGCTGCTACTTACTTCAGCCACCTTTACCGGTTTTATCGCTTATAAAATGGGATACAACTGGGATGAAATAATGAAGGCCATTGTTGAGAAACTGGCGAAAGCAATGCCTGTTATCTTAATTTTAGTGTCGGTTGGTGGCCTAATCGCAAGTTGGATGGTCAGTGGTACCATTCCTTACATGGTGTACTGGGGATTAAAAGTTATTAGTCCTCAATATATTTTAATTGCCGCTTTCTTTGTTACCAGCGTAGTTTCTGTATGTACAGGCACATCATGGGGCTCAGCAGGTACGGTCGGTGTTGCTCTAATGGGTGTTGCCGCAGGTCTTGATGTATCAATGGCAGCCGCAGCTGGTGCTGTGGTTTCTGGTGCTTACTTTGGTGATAAAATCTCCCCTCTTTCTGATTCAACAAACTTTGCACCTATCGTTTCTGGCACCACATTGTATGAACACATCCAACACATGCTTTATACAACACTACCGGGGTTTGTTATTGCTTCTGTTGTCTTCTTCTTTGCTGGCCAATACGGCGATGTTGCAAATGTAAGCGAACCTCAAAAAGTACTCGACATACTTGCTGGATTAGAAAGCCTATATAACCTTAATATTCTATTAATTGTGCCACCAATGATGATCTTATGGGGTGCATTTACTAAGAAACCAGTACTACCATTAATGCTTGCGGCTTCTGCTCTTGCCCTACTTATCGGTGTATTTTTACAAGGCTTCAGCCTACAACAAGCACTGCAAGCGTTTGTTAATGGCTTTAATATCGATATGCTAAATGCAAATGGCCACACTACTGACGGCTTAGTTCCTGACATTGCAAAACTGCTTAACCGTGGTGGCCTATTCTCTATGATGAGCACCATTCTTCTTGTATTTTGTGCCTTCGCTTTTGCGGGTATTTTAAGTTTAACAGGTGCTCTAAATGTAGTATTAAGTCGCTTTTTACATCTAATCCACAGCACTGGTCAGTTAATTCTATCAACCGTGATTGCTACAATTACAGTGGTATTCACAACCTCTGATGGCAAACTTGCACTATTAATCCCAGGTGAATTGTTCCAAAACGCTTATCGCAAAATGGGATTAGATACAAAAAATCTATCTCGAACGATTGAAGATGCTGGCACCATTATCGAACCATTAGTTCCTTGGACTGCAGCAGGTATTTACATGGCAAGCACACTAGGCGTAGCAACGCTTGATTATCTACCATGGGCGATTCAGTGCTACACCGGCATTATCTTCGCCATCATTTATGGTTTCACTGGCTTTGGTATTGCAAAAGCGCCAGTAACTCAAAACAACGACTCATTATCTCCTGTTGAAGTAAAATAAGGCTATCTCATGACAACTTCTTTTGACTGCATTCACAACCGTTGCAACACCGGCTCATTAAAATGGGATTTCATGAAAGAAAAACTCGGATTAGATGGTACAGACCGACTACCTATGTGGGTGTCTGATTATGACTTTCAAGCGCCACCACACGTATTAGAAGCGCTTCATAATCGCATTGACCATGGCATTTTTGGTTATGCAGAACGTAATGATGACTATTACCAAGCGATCATCACTTGGTATCAAGAGCAACATCACATTCAAATTGAAAAAGAGTGGATAACGACAGTACACGGCGTATTACCAGGGCTTTCAATGGCAATCCAATTGCTGACTGAAACCAATGATAAAGTGGTAATGCAAACACCGGGGTATGGCTCGTTTCGTAAAATCGTTGAATTTAATGACCGAGTATTAGTTGAAAACCCATTACTTGAACAGCAAGGAACTTACTCACTCGATCTTGTTCACTTAGAATCTTGTTTTCAGCAAGGCGCTAAAGTGATGATCTTCTGTAACCCTCACAACCCTGTTGGTAAAGCATGGTCAAAAGAAGAGATAACCGCTGTAGCAGAGCTATGTCATCAATACGATGCATGGCTACTAAGTGATGAGATCTGGGGCGATTTAGCAATGGGAGATAACACTTACCATTCAGCCTTATCACTACCAGATGCACTGCAACAAAAACTGATTGTAGCTACCGCGGCAAGCAAAACATTTGGTTTGTCTTCTGTGCGTATTTCTAATTTCATGATCCCAAATCAAGAATTAAAAACACGTTTAGTTCTCCGTTTAGATGCTCATGGCATGGATGTTTATAATAGCTTAGCAATGTGTGCAGCAACCGCCGCTTATCAAACTTCAGCACCTTGGTTAAATGAACTGAAAACATACTTACAAGAGAATATAAGCACCCTATCACGCTTTATTCAAACCGAGCTGCCAGAGCTGAACTTTACACCCCCAGAAGCGGGCTATTTAGCATGGGTAGATTGTCGTGGTCTTGGGTTAACAGACAAAGAACTAGAGAGTAAATTAGTAGAAGCAGGTATAGTTCCAAGCATGGGGATTGCATTTGGCAATGAAGGATCTGGCTTTATTCGTTTAAACCTAGGTTGCCCTCGTGAAGTGTTAGTTCAAGCCATGCAGAGAATTAAAGTCGCGCTAAGTAACTAATCGGCTTTAGATAACTTACAAGTTAGTTTAAACAAAATACCCGGTGAACTTCATCGGGTATATTTTTAGCTATTAATTACAAATAAAAACTATCCACGCAGATTATGCCTCACTTGGCTAAAGCGATAGAAAACCAAAGACAGAAGCAATAAACCACAGCCAACCAGTTTATTTAACGGCATTGATTCATCATATATCCAAACACTAAGTAGCATTGTCCAGATAGGCTCAAGTAGCATTAGGATGGCTGCATTAGTCGGTGTTACCCATTTCTGCCCTACCGTTTGCAATAAATAGCGCAGACTCGTTGCAAGCACCACACTTAATACGACCCACTTCCACGTAATTAGGCTCACCTCTTGTGGCCATGTTTCTAATAAAAGTGATAACACGACACCCAAGCAACCAACCGTAAATAGTTGTAATGTCGTTAATAAAATCGTCGGTAAACTGGCCGAATACTTACTGTTAAAATTAAAATGTGTCGCAAGACCTATTGCTGCACAGATAAACCATATTTGACTTGCCGATACATTCCACCCGTCATTCCATGCTAATAAGAACAGGCCAGAAATAGCAATTGGCAACGCAAACCAAAATGCTCTTGGAGGCCTATTACCAAACAGTGGCCAAGCAAGTAAAGGAACAAATAGCATAGAGAGGCTCATAATAAATGCCCCTTCACCTAAAGTGTCGCTGATTGATATTGCATGTATCCAACAAAATAAGGCTGAAGAAAGTAATACGCCAACCCCCATAGAACGAAGACAATCTTGCCATAATGCTTTTTTCAAGGCACTAAAACAAAATGGCAATAAACACAGTGAGGCCATAACAAAACGAATGCCAATAAAAGCAAACGGAGGTAGCTCTTGGATTGCCTCTTTTGAGAAAACCCATCCAGCCCCAGCCAAAAGAGTGGTGATAATTAAAACAGGCTCAGCACGAAGTTTAGTTAGCATAAAGACACTTAATAGTGATGAAGACAGAAAATGGTGGGTATTTTAATACGCATCAAGCGAGACATACAGATTTATAAACTAATTTATCATTTAGTCGTAATAAAAAAAGAGCATATTGAAATTATCAACGTGCTCTTTAATATATTATTAGCTCACAAGCGTTACGCTGTCACTAAACCTTATTACTTATGCCCTTCTGCCGTGATCTTTATAACCTCTACCACCACATTACTTGCTGCTTTTAATGAGTTCACTGGCAAATATTCATAAATAGAATGGAAATTATGCGCCCCAGTAAATATGTTCGGACATGGCAATCCTTTCTGTGACAATACTGCTCCATCATAGCCACCACGCATAGGCACCGCCTTCATCGTAATGCCATTTCTCTCATACGCTTCTTTAGCGATAGTAATAGGAAAGCTTGCATCCCCTTCCAAACTGTTTGCTACATTCTCATAGCGATCACTTAAGTTGATAGAGATACTTGAATCCCCCCATAACTTCGCAAAGCTGTCTGACAGATTTTGTAAAAATGTCATGCGATCGCGATAACCATCTTTATAGAAATCGCGCACATCCATTTTTAGTACCGTTTTAGCACTGTTGCCAGATAACTCTTTCACCCAATAATAGCCTTCACGACCTTCAGTATATTGAGGCGCTTCACCACCAGGAACCATACTAATGAATTGATGAGCCATTAATAACGAGTTCTTTAGCTTCCCTTTTGCAGACATTGGGTGTGCAGATTGCCCAGTAAACGTAATGATTGCATCACCGGCATTCCAATTTTCATGAACAAACTCACCAATGCCACAACAATCAAGCGTGTAACCAAAATCAGCACCGAAGCTTTCTACATCAAACGCTTTAGCCCCTCGTAAGCCTTGCTCTTCATCAGGAACAAAAGCGACTTTGACAGTTCCATGAGGAATATCAGGATTCGCCTTTAACACTTGCAGTGCATTCATGATTGCAGCAATCGCGGCTTTATCATCAGCACCTAATAAACTTGTTCCATCCGTTACAATAATATCATCGCCAATGTAATCCACTAATTCAGGAAACTCAGCCTCTTTTAAGAAGATATTTGATCCTGCATTTAGGCAAATATCACCGCCTTGATAATTCACAATATGTGCTTTTGTATCATTGCTTTGCTCTGCACTCGTATCTAAATGCGCAAAGAAAGAAACCGTAGGAATAGGCTTTGAATCTTCGCTTGTATCTATATTCGCAGGCAATGTTGCCGTCAATATTGCAGTATCACGTAGAACGACCTCTTCCATTCCTAAAGCCGTCAGTTCTTTTGCTAATAATTGAGCAAGAACCATTTGACCATCAGAAGAAGGCATAATGCCCGCCGCGCCTTTCTCTCTGCTCGTTGTTGTATTAATGCGTGTGTAACTTAAAAAACGTTCAATAATATCCATGGGTAACTCCAATGCTTTATTCATTCTCAATAAATATTCGATAACATACGATCTATTCAACTATCACACTAAAATCTGTGAACAAATTAGTACGGTAATCAAACCACCCGTCATAGGAATAATGGTTCGTTTTGCTAGCTCAATTGGTGATACGTTTGCCACACCCGCACACGCAATAACCACACCCGCAACAGGAGAAGCTGAACGCATTAAGCCTGCTGCTAGTTGCATAGGAAGCGCAACATGAGCTGCCGCCGTACCAACTTGAGCAGCCACATCTGGTGCTAAGTTTGAGAAGCTGAAGAATGAGGCATTACCAGAACCAGACAACATGGTGACAAGAACAATGATAACCACAAGAACAAGAACCATGGCTAAATACCCTAATCCCATATTAGAAGCAGAGTCGAGTAATAAAGCAATAAAACCAATCGTTGTTAAACCGGTAACGAATACTTGTGCCGAGATAATTAAACTTACCACGCCAGTAAATACGTTACCCATGCCTTCTAAATACACCTTTAAAGAAGCCGCGACTTCCTTGCCATCACGGGTATAAAGATAATCACACACCATTGCGATAAACAGAGAGATAAACATCGCTGTCACTACATCCATACGAACCGATGTCACCGCAAATTTACTGAAGGTTAATAGAAGCAATAATGGCAATACAGGTAAGATTGCAAACCATTTCGGCGCTTTGCGTTGCTCTTTTGCATCAAGATTGAACTCATGAGTCACACCTTTCTCTTCGTCTTTTTTATCAAAGTAACGCTGACACACATAATGCAGAGCAGCAATCACCGCCATTGCTGCCATCGCAACTGGAAGTTGGTAACTTGCAAAATACGTCGCTACATCAATACCAGACACTTCAGCCGCTTTGTTTGCTGCAGAAGACGCAGGACCTAAATCTAAACAACCAGTCGTAGCGACCACCGCAGCCGCTGCTGCAGGGTTACAACCAACACCAACAAGCACTGGATACATAGCGATAAGTAATAACAACGCTAGCCCTGTAGCACTTGGAATAAAGATATTGATCAACTGACCAATAATGTAGGCGAATGCCAACACTAAATATGGGTTTTTAATATAAGAAAGCGGTTTAGTCGCAATTTGCACCATCGCATTTGCCGCACCAATGTGACCCATGTATTTAGAGAAACCACCAACCGCCATGATGATGAGACCTAGCTTCGCAAGGGTGGATGATGAAATAACTTTTATGACTTCAAAAAAATCAACAATGATCGACCCTGTTGGTGTGCCACCTTTAGGTAAAAAATCGGTCGTTCCATTAAGAACACCCAAACCTATCATTAATAAACCAGACAGAAATAATACTGCCTGAGTATTGTATTTTTTTATAATAAAATACCCGACACCACATATTATTGGTAACGCTAGAAAAGTAATCATAACAAACCTCATTATATTATAAATATAGAATAGAGATGCTCATTAAATAAATAAGCATAAATTAAAAGTGCAACAATTCCCTGCCAATAAATAACAGCAGTTATATTTTTATTTCATTACATTGAATCTTTATTTAGTAAAAATACTAAACTCGTCAAATAACCCTTCGATACGCTGAAATCGATCGTTTTTTTCTTTTTGTTTCGATAAGCCTTTAATAAAAGCCTCAATTAATGCAAACCCTGAGGCTCTATTATTAAAGAAACCATCACTTGCACTCTCGACAGCAAACTGGATATCACAATAAGCCACAAAAGGGTTCACTGGCTGATCAGTCACTAAAATAATTCGTCCACCAAATTGATGGAACCATTTAACTAAACGTATCGTTATGGTTGAAAATCGATGATAAGAAATAGCAAATAAAATATCGTCTTTACTCACATCTACCAGTTGATGCGGTAATGTTGAAATATCGGCTTTTAGCCACACCACATCTTTACGTAAGTACCTTGCTAGTAAGTAAAAATAATTTGCTAATGCCTCTGATGACGCACTACCAATAACGTATAACTTCCCTTTCGGATCTTGCATATATTCAATAGCACGATCAAAGTCAGGCTCAGAGATCATCTCGAAGGTTCTCGTCATATTAGACATGACTTCATCATAATGATTTTTTAGTACATTATTTTTATTATCAGTAGGTTGAAGCGTTTCATAGCGCTCTACTGGTGTCGTCAGTGTTAATGCTAAATCATCAGCAACGTGCTTTTTAAACTCTAAAAAACCGCTAAAACCTAAATGCTGTAGAAAACGTCCTAATGTCGCCTTCCCTACGCCTATTTGCTTGCATAGCTCATCAATTTTAGCAAATGGCAACATGGTGTAATGCTTCATAAAATACTGAGTAATACGCTTTTCTGCCTCGGTTAGCGCCCCCAATCCATTTACTGCATTAATGAAGTCTTTTTTATCCATGGGGATTATTTCCCAAATATGTAATCTATGGGACATATTTCCACCAATGGCATGATACTTTCAAGGGAATTAAATTTTCCCATACTTAAATTGTGACAAACACACACAAAAAGTAAGGAATTAACATCTTATTAAAATAAGCGCTATAAATAACAACAATTAGATATGCTGAATTTTATCCAAAAAAAAGACCACTAGATTTAGTGATCTTTTTACCATACTTATAATTGCTATCTAAAATAGATAAATATTAGTCTATTTTACGGGGAATTATTTATCTACAAAGCTATTCCCAAATAAATTAAGGTCGTTAATATAACTCACCATTCTTGACCAATCTTGTCTCACACGATCAACTCCACCTCGATTTCTAGATGCTGTCCCTAGCCCCCCAGAATGAGATTGAGCAAAAAACCATACATTATATTCAGCATTGAAAACGATATTTATCGGTTGGTTAATCGCATCATTCAGATTCTTTACCGATTTAATATCATTATCTTTGATATATCCTTCATCAATACTTGCAGCTAACAATGCATTGTAAGTAGATAGACCAAAAGCAATAACACACTTTGGTTGAATAATATAAATTTCAGGCAGCGTATATGTTTTTGCTGTTTTTTTAAGCTCTATGATTGGCAATCGACTCGTCATCTTACCTTGCTTCACAAAAGGAAACAGATTGGTTCCATACGTCTCATCTAAGGATATAGAAAAGTACTTATTGAGCCGTTTCTCTAAATTTCGACTTGTCGGTAAGCTTGGCTCTAATCCGTGTTTTTCTAAGTTATGGTTAAAAGGTTGAGACAGATAATCATCAGAACACCAATCTTGCAATACAACCATAACCTTAGCATCCAAGTTGCCCGCTGATTTACTATAAGGTGACACAAAATCACAATCGTATGCTCCGTTATAGTAATCAGAAATACTTTTAAACCCTTTAGGTGTGTTCTCCCTTCTTCTCTTTGCTAGCTCTGACAATTGCTGCATTTTAACCATGTGCATTAGGTTAATTTTTCTCTTTAGCTAAAGAGTTAATTCTGTATAAATTAATGCCTACACAAATTAAATTCATAAAAAATATTGGCCATGCTTGAATCACAACCCCATAGGATACGTAAATACTGCACCCTACTAAATTCACATAGCGTAATTTTTTAATATCTTTCATTAGTAGAGAACCAATGATTAGAACTGATGCTAAGTAACCTAAAATTGTCATTGTCATGCTGTTTACCCTTCACTAAATAACCGAGAAAAAAGAGTATCTCTTGAGGCTATTCATAACAATATCAATGAAAGGCAAAGCTGTTTTGCAAAAAATGCAACGGCCGATTTATAGTTATCCAACTTAGATTGCACATAAAAAAAGACCACTACATTAAATATAGTGGTCTTTATAATCATTCACTCTTAATGACGAATGTAATTACTTAATATTAAGCACATCGCCGATAAGCAAACGTTTAGGGTTCTCGATTTGAGGATTTAATTGAAGTAAATCATCTAATGCGATCCCATGCTCTTTTGCGATGCTGTATAACGTATCATCTTGTTTGATTGTGTAATACATAACCGCTTCATCAGCTTCTTGCTGTGCTTGAGCTTTTAATTCACCCTGCGCCGCATCTAGCTTACGAACCGTTTGGTAAAGTTCACTGTCTGTATCTTTCTGCTTTTGAAGCTCAGATTCTAATGTACCGACTTGTGTTTCTAACGTGCTAACTTTTGACTCTAATGCACTCATTTGTTCTGTCTGATTCTTTTGCTGGGCAATAAGCTCATCATTTGAAGCACAACCAGTAAGAACTAATGAAGACATTAGTGACGCTAGCAGAATTATATTTTTTTTCTGTTTCATACTTTTCTCTCTACTTCATCTACTTGCCAAATAACTTCGACTATTGTCATAAAAATAAGATGTATGCACAAGTAATAATTGGCTTTATTAGTGGATTTTGCTTTTTTGGTGACAGTTTAAGCGCCGCTTTTTATTTATATCATTTACCTGTGATCTCATCGTATTTTTTAAGGCAATTAAGTATACATTTGGATAATTTCAGACAACACTAAACACGGCTATTGACCAATAAAAAAGGCTTAGAATACATTCATCTACTGACGCAAATATTCGACACCAACAAATAGGTAATCACCATGATAAAAATGCTAGTTTGCGACTTCGATGGTACGATTAATGGCGGCTCATCACTGGGTGTAGACCAATTTTCAGCGTACCTAGATACACAACCAGAACTGCACTTTATTATTGCTACGGGTAGAACGTTGCCCTCTATTAAAGAAGGATTAACTACGCATAACTACCCAAAACCACGGTGTATTATTAGTGATATTGGCACACGTATTAATTATGACTATGATTTAATTGCAGATGAACGCTGGCAACACCAATTGCAAACAAGATGGAATAAATCGGCAATACAAACCGCTTTGCAAGACATCACGTTTTTAGGAGAGTGTAACCCATCGCATCAAGGCGATTATAAGATCACTTTTGAGGGACAACTTAATCACAAGCAATATTCAACAATTGCAACAGCACTTACACAACACTCAATTGATGTCGATATCACCTATTCTCATGACTGGTTTCTTGATATCACGCCAAAAGGGATAAACAAAGCCAGTGCCATTCACTACATCATGCAAAAATACAATCTAACTGCTGAAGAAATTTGTGTCGCCGGAGATTCAGCCAATGATACTAGCATGCTAACCATGCCAGGTATTAACGCCATTTTAGTCGCAAACCATTATACCGAAGTTGCTCATTTGTCTGCGCTAGAGCACGTATATACAAGCAATGCCTCCCATGCAGAAGGCGTATTAGAAGGGTTAATATACTGGCAAAATAATGCGGTCGAAGAAATGGCGAAATAGCATTCATCAATATCAATGTTAACGTAGGGAAATTTTTACCTAAAGAAGGTGCCACTTGATAGCTGCTCTATCATTAATTTCTACGTTCGTTAAATAAAGAATTATTACACTTATCAGAATCTAAATCATACGCTACTGCCTTAACCATTAATGATTCATTAAACTTAAATGGTTCTAATGAATTATTAAACTGAGAATGCTTCGGATAAATTAAATACAGCACTCCCTCGCCTTCTAAGTATCTATGACCATAAGCAAACATTTGATACATATCGGCTTGGCTTATTCCGTATTTATCTTTAGCAGTTCCTTGACTCTCGTATATCCGCTTCCATTTAGTATCAGCGACACAAACCACTTTATTGGTTTTCTTTTCACTAATGACAAGGTCTGGTTTTAGTTTAAACCAACCCTGCTCTTTCTCTGCATTAGCTGGAGTATGAGAAACTAAAGATTGACTGCTTGCTTGTGTTTTTAACTTCAAATGTAACGGCAGAGCTTTTTGTAGTTTTATCGCCACATATCGCTCAAACAGAGTTTCCATTGGAAATAAAAACGAAATACCTTTATGCGAACCAGACAAAGCAATTGGAGATTGATAACTCAAAATTAACTCACACCATGGTTTCACACTACGATAGTGAACTAACGAGCGATCAACAGACCACTTTCTGAAATCTAAAGAATAATTCGATGATAATGGGATCTCATCAAAAACAAATAGCAACTCTTTACCTAAACGATGATTCTCATTGCTCTTCGTCCATTTAAGCACTTGCTTCAATGCTGAATATATTAATCTATTTTCTGATCGGTCAGAGGAAAATTGGTCATAAGATACGTTAAACCGATTTTGGCACCCCGGACGCTCACGAAGCTGCTTTGATGTTTGAAGTTGCCCTTTCAAATACGGTGTTTTTGCTTCTACACGTTTATATTCACTACGAATACCGCGTTTAACAACATCAGCGACCTCTTTTAAAAAATACCCTATCAGAACCTCAAACAATGGCTGCTTTACTGTTTTTAAAGAAGATTCCTCAAATTGCTGCATAGACAGTTTGTTTACCGTTGAAAGCATTTTTAATAATATTTTCTTCGCAACCTCTGAATCATGTTGTTCTGATATCTTAGGTAGAATCTCAATACGAGTGCCACATGGCGTTTCTATCACTCCAACATAGTTAACCACTTGAAGCGCTATCTCTTTACCGTATTTTTTGACTCTAACCAATTCAACAGATTTTTCATTAGCACTTTGTCCGTTCATTAATAACCATTCAAATGCTTTTTTCTTGATTGAATGGCAATCAATGTCAGATTTTTCGCCCCCATTGAGCAACAAACCAAACTCACGCACCTTAACAATAGGATTGCTCTTTGTGCTTATCATCGAGTATAAACACCGATATACGCTTGAGGGTTTTTAAATGCTTCCTGATTACGGCAATAAGGCTGTATTCCTTGCACTTCCCAATCATCACCCATTAACTCAGCAATCTCACTATTACCAAATTGTTCAACAATAAAACGTAGATCATGATTATCTTTTAAATGATCACCAAGTACTTGCCCTACACGTTCCCAATCTTCAAAGAAGTACTCTTCTAATAACGGTAAGATCTGTAACTCAAAGATCTCTGCTAATAATTGTAGACTTGGATTACCAAGTAACGGTAAAAAGAAACTATGACCAATCGTATGCTCTCGGTCATACAATAATTCAATACGTTGATTCATGGTTTTAACAAGCTTAGCAACGTTAATACCTTCGATATCTGAAATTCCTTTAAGTAACTCGTAATTTGTCATCATTTCAACAAATTCAAAGCGACGACGAAGTGCGATATCAAGCTGCGCCAGTGATTTATCTGCGGTATTCATCGTACCTATGATGTGCAAGTTTGATGGTACAGAAAACGTTTCTTTTGAATACGGTAATTTCACAGACAAAGATTCCGAGCCACCACTACGCTTACTTGGTTCAATCAATGTAATTAACTCACCAAAGATATTAGAGATATTACCTCGGTTTATTTCATCGATAATGAGAACTCGCTTTTCATTGATATTAGTTAATAGTTTTTCACTTACTGAATTACACATACTTTTAAAGATACCATCTTCAACATCATAGCTAATCTGCTTATCTTCTGTCGTTGATGCTTTAAGGCCTTCAACAAAATCTTCATAGCTGAAGCTTTGGTGGAAAGTCACAAATCCAATTCGATTATTATTCAAGAGTTCGTCAAAGCGAGCTTTTAGTTTTTCACGGTTATCTTTATTCTCAAGATAAAAATCAGGAGCTACAATCTGCAAGGCTTTATTGATTGTCGTGTATGTTTTACCTGTTCCCGGAGGACCGTAAAGGATTTGATTGAGAGGTGAGCATTTAATATTTTCTCTAACTTTAAATATTGGCTTAGTTTCATTTAGCGTTGATTTTTGATTGTTAGTATTTTCTATCTGAACTTCAGTACGCCCTCCATTTTCCAAGTAATCAGCTAACTCCCAAAGTAATGTATTAAGCTCAACATCATCAATATTGAATAAAGAATTAAGAGCTTCTTTAAGTGCTATATTACTTTCTACCCAATTGTCATATTTCATTGTTATATCAAGATATGGTATTAATTCTTGGTATAGCTTCTTGAAATATTTACCTTCACTAACAATTGAAGTAAATCTATGTGAGTCATTCATTGCAAAGATACGATTTATTGCTACATGTAACACTAAATTAAAGGTCGTATCATTTCTCCATAAATCTTTAATTTCTTTATGGGTAGTAGGCGTTGGGGACTCTATTATTTTCTCAACTATTTTACGTAACACTGATATATTTTCAATACACTGTTCTGGCTTAATTCTTTGAGGCGCTATACTCGATATAGCATCTGCGTCAGACCATATTTTTATTACATTTTCGTCAGTAAGATTTACACGAGCTTCTTTAAACCATGCTACAAAATCCACATACTTCTTATACCAGCTATTAGGATCCTTATTAACTTTAAATTGGTTAAGCATTTGAACTACAGGATGTTTATTTCTAGACTCATCCCAGAGTTGATTAAGATCTGCATATGAAACAATCGCATCATGCGGTATATAAGATTTTCTTTTAGGCCATACATAACGAGGATACTGATGCTGAAGTAACAGCTCAGATACAAAACTATCTTTATTGCGGCTTTCATTTATTTTAAATTGAATACTTCCATCATCATAAAGATTTATAACTTCCGCTTTAGCGACTATGCCTCGAGGCTTAATTACTTTAAAAAGAAAAAAGAGATCTCCAACTTTGGGAGAGCCTTCGACTATCTCATTATAAATAACATCCATTGAGTATTCTTCATTACCAATGCCATATACATAAACTTTATCTATCATCCCTGTAATCACCTATTCTTCTTAAAATTCTCTGCCTGCTCTAACACGCCCATATTCACATCATCAAAGCTGACTGGCGGATAATCAAACTCATGCAGCAATATGGTTAGCTCTACTTTTAGCGAAGCTTTAATATCGTCTTGTTGATAGAAGGCTTCCATTTCAACAAAGGCATCTTGTCCGTTATCAATAAATTGTTGACGACGTTTTTTAAATGTACCACTGACGAATATTAAGAAACAAAACTCAATACCACATGTTTGTATTCTGATGATTCAACGCTGCCACGCAGTTATCTCACAGAGTTTCTTAAAGCCTTTACTTAGTTTAGCTTTAGGCGCTTTTTTTTTTGCTGGAGCCTTAGCCATAACGTTTACTTCTCATTTTGTTGTTTCTACCTTCAAAGTATACAAAACTTCATGCGGTTCATTGTACATTAAGTTAGGGAGAAATTATTGATATAGTGAGTTTTTTTGAAGGGTTAATTGTAAAAGTTGAGATGAAGACCATGCTAGAAGTAGCTTGGCTATGAGTTCTATTTAGCTTATTTCAATATGTGTCTTCCTTCTGCACATATTGTGCTACGTATATGTTGCCGCTATCTAGTAATCCTTATAAAAACAAAAAAACTCACGATAGAGGCTATCGTGAGTTTTATCTAACATTATTTTATTTACAGTGCTTTAATCAATTCAGCAATACTATCCCAATCGCCCTTATCCATTAAATCTGTCGGAACCATCCAAGTACCACCACAAGCAACAACCGATTTAATCGCTAAGTAATCATTTACGTTACTTGGACTTACACCACCAGTTGGCATAAAGCTGACAGGATAAACCGCCGTCAATGCTTTTAACATTGAGATACCGCCAGATGGCTCAGCTGGGAAAAACTTGAGTGTTTTTAATCCCATTTCCATTGCTTGCTCTACTAAGCTTGGGTTATTCACTCCAGGAATAATTGGCATGTTACGTTGTTGACAGTATTTCACTGTGGTTGGGTTAAACCCTGGGCTTACAACAAAATCTACACCAGCATCAATAGCTTGATCAACTTGTGCTGCTGTTAATACCGTACCTGCACCAATCAGCATATCTGGGTAAGCTTCACGCATTAAACGAATTGATTCAACAGCCGCTTCCGTTCTGAATGTTACCTCTGCGCAAGGAAGGCCATTTTCCATTAATACTTTTGCTAATGGTAACGCCTGATCTGCACTGTTAATTGCAATTACAGGGACAATTTTTATTTCTTTTAATCGTTGTTCAATAGTTTTCATTTTTTAACCTTATAAAATAACGCTTAGCGCAGCTACAATCACAAATGCGATTGTTCCTAATAATGTTTCCATTACTGTCCATGTTTTAAGTGTTGTTTTCTCATCCATATCAAGTAAACGAGAAACCAACCAGAAGCCTGAATCGTTGAAGTGAGACAATACCGTTGCACCACCAGCAATTGCGATAACAATGAAGCATAAATCAAATTGACTTAATCCCACTGTTTGAGCAACGATTGGGGCAATAAGTGCCGCCGTTGTAGTAAGTGCAACCGTTGCTGAACCTTGTGCAACACGTAGACAGGTAGATATTAAAAACGCAGCAACAATGATTGGCATTCCTGTGTCAGATAAAACACCTGCAAGCGCCTCACCAATACCACTTGCACGTAGGACCCCACCAAACATACCACCAGCGCCCGTTACTAAGATAACAGCACAGATTGGAGCGAGAGAGTCACCACATAATTTTTCTAATTGCTTCATTCCGTAATCTTTAGCAAATACTGCTAAACAGGTAAGTAGAGTAATCAGAAGTGCTACTGGTGTCTTACCTAGCATACGTAAAAATTCAACAAGCGGAGTTTTGCCCTCAATAACACCTGCAACCGTTAATGTGTTTAACCCTGTATCCATAAAGATAAGAAAAACTGGCATTACAAGGATCGCAAGCACCGTACCGAACTTAGGTAATTTATCTTCATCGATAATAGCATCAGTTCCAAATATCCCTTTTGACATTGGGATGTTGAATTTTTTACCTGCATACAAGCCAAATAAATACGCACCAAAGTACCATGTTGGAATAGCAACAAGAATACCTATCATCAGTAGTAAACCCAGATCAGCACCTAGTAACTCAGAGGCAGCAACAGGTCCTGGATGAGGAGGAACAAAGGCATGCATTACCGCAAATGCACCAGCAGAAGGTAAAGCATATTTTATTGGAGAATCATCAAAACGTTTTGCTACACTAAAAATGATTGGCATCATTACAATCAGGCCAGCATCAAAGAATATTGGAAAGCCAAACAATAAAGAAGCAACACCTAATGCTAATGGGGCTTTATCTTCCCCAAAGCGATTGATTAATGTATCGGCGAGTACTTTTGCCCCACCCGTCACTTCTAATATCTTACCTATCATTGCCCCTAGACCAACAAGTAGAGCAACTGATGCAAGCGTTCCGCCAAAACCAGACATCATTGTAGGTACTACATTATCGACTGAAACACCTGCAGCTAAAGCCGTACCTAAACTCACTAATGTTAGTGCTGCAAAAGCGTGGATTCTTAACTTCATTATTAATACTAACAAAGCAACAATTGAACATACCGCTATTGTTAATAAGTAAACCGGATCATTACTTTGACTAATTAATTCCATTTTATTCACCTAAATATTGTCTATTTTATTGGTTGTTTTTAGTTTACAGCCCCAAAGGTTACGGGTAACATGTTACCCGTAACTTAAATAAGTTAAAGTCAAATTTGTCAGTATCTATCAAAAATGAGAGCTCGCTCAAATTACTAAACAGGAGTCAGGTATGAGTAGTAATAGCATTATCGTTATGGGTGTATGTGCTAGTGGTAAAACCACTATTGGCGAAAAGATAGCACAACGCCTTGGTGCAAAATTTATTGATGGGGATGATCTCCATCCTAAAGCCAACATTCTAAAAATGTCACGTGGTGAGCCACTTAATGACGATGATCGTAAGCCTTGGCTAGAACGTATTCGCGATGCAGCATTCAGCTTAGAAAGTAAGAATGAGCAAGGTATTATTGTGTGCTCTGCATTAAAGAAAAGCTACCGCGATCAGATCCGTGATGGTAATAAAAATGTGACCTTTCTTTTTCTTGATGGCAGTTTTGATCTAATTATGAGTCGTATGGCTGCACGCAAAGGCCACTTTATGAAATCAAACATGGTTGAGAGCCAATTCAATACATTAGAGCGCCCTGATAATGAAGACCAAGTCGCTGTTGTTGATATTGATACTGACATTGATGACGTAGTTAGCAACTCTATCACTGCATTACATGCGCTAACGACACGCAACAACATAAAGGTAACCGTATGATTAATAATACAATCCTATCCGTAACTCAACGAATTATAGAGCGAAGCAAGCCTCTTCGTTCTGCTTTTATGGCAAAGATAGAAGCACAAAAACTTAGTGGAAAAGGAAAAGCGTCACTTTCTTGCGGTAATTTGGCACACGCGGTAGCGGCTTCTTGCTCTACTGAAAAAGAAAATATTTTAAACTTAACTCGTGTAAATTTGGCTGTTATTACAGCTTACAATGACATGTTGAGTGCTCATCAGGTTTACAAGAACTACCCAGATAAAATTAAACAAGCTCTAGCAAATTACGGACATACTGCACAAATTGCAGGTGGTGTGCCCGCTATGTGTGATGGTGTCACACAAGGACAAGCAGGCATGGATATGTCTCTTTTCTCACGAGATTTAATTGCTCAAGCAACCGCCTTCTCACTTAGTCATAATATGTTCGATGGTACTTTATTACTAGGTATCTGCGATAAAATTGCACCTGGACAACTTATGGGCGCCCTAACTTACGCACATCTACCTACCGCTTTCATTCCTGCAGGACCGATGTCTACGGGCGTGACTAACGATGAAAAAGTCGATATTCGTCAAAAGTACGCAGCAGGGAAAGTTGATCGCAATGCATTATTAGACATGGAATGTGGCTCTTATCATTCTTCTGGAACTTGTACCTTTTATGGCACTGCCAATACGAACCAATTAGTATTTGAAGCAATGGGTTTAATGTTACCTGGCTCTGCTTTTGTTCCCCCTCATACCGAACTTCGTGATGCATTAACTGAGCATGCGACTATTCGAATCGCTTCTATGACGGCAGATTCATCAAATTACCGCCCTCTTTGTGACGTCGTAACCGAAAAAAGTGTCGTAAATGGCGTAGTGGCGTTACTTGCCTCTGGCGGTAGTACTAATCATACCCTTCACCTTGTCGCTATGGCGCGAGCGGCTGGAATTCACCTTACATGGGAAGACTTCAGTGATTTATCTGATGTGGTTCCATTATTAGTCAATGTTTATCCTAACGGATCAGCTGATATCAATGAATTTGAGCAAGCTGGTGGCGTTCCAATGCTAATGAAGCGCTTGAATGAACTTGGATTATTAAACACTGATGCCTTACCTGCTTTCGGGGATTTTACTGATTGCATGAAACGCCCAATATTAGTAGATGACATACTTGAATGGCACGACTGTGGTGAAACTACCGACCCTGAAGTAATCGCCCCATCAGGCCATATTTTTCAATCTTCTGGCGGCATTAAAGTATTATCAGGCAATCTTGGACAAGCGGTAATTAAAGTCTCAGCGGTTTCTGAGCTGCATAGAATTATCGAAGCTCCTGCTAAAATATTCCATTGCCAACATGACGTAGAAGCTGCCTATAAACGTGGTGAGTTAAATAAAGATTGCGTTGTTGTTGTTCGCTTCAATGGTCCTGCGGCTAACGGAATGCCAGAGCTTCATAAACTGATGCCTATTCTAGGAAACATCCAAAAATCAGGATACCAAGTTGCATTAGTTACTGATGGTCGTTTATCAGGTGCATCTGGTAAAATTCCAGCCGCAATCCATGTTTCACCTGAGGCTTTACGTGGTGGCGCTATTGGGTTAATTAAAGATGGTGACATTATTCGACTAGATGCGACAACAGGTACAGTCGAGAACCTTTCAGATACAACACAAAGAAGTGCAGCAACACTAGATACTGAAAAGAGCCAACAAACATGGGGACGTGATATTTTTAAAGTATTTAGAGATAACGTCTCAAGTGCAGATCAAGGCGCATCATTCTTATATAATTGACTCTAAGTTAGAGCAATAACCTAAACTATGTAATAAGGGAAGTTATTTAATAATAACTCCCCTTTTGTTCTTTTATTACAGACTCTCACCAAGTGTTAATGAGAACCCCATATCTACAAGACTATTTTTCTGCCTCTTTCCTGCTAATGCATCTAATAGTAATTCTGCACTTTTCTTTCCAATCTCAAAGCGTGGTGTATCAACACTGACCAACTTTGGTGAGATAGCTTGGCCTATATCTAAGGCGTTATAACCTACAATACTAATCTGATCAGGCACTGATATTCCTTTATTAGCGCACTCCATCATCGCTCCAATCGCAATATCATCATTAGTACAGAAAATACCATCAAGCTCAGGATTTTGTTTAAGGCCATCCAGGAGTAACTCACCACCTAAGGTAAAACTTGAATGTTCGTCCGTCAAAACATGCTGAGGGGTTAATCCTGCTTCTAGCATTGCTTTATCATACCCTTCCATTCGTAACTTAGTTCGAGTATCCAGTCGAGCGCCGAAATACATAATATGACGCTTTCCATTCGCTATCATTTTATTAATCACATGATAAGCGGCTTCCATATGATTTAGCCCTACAGCCATATCAATCGGTTGCTCTGGCAGCTCCATAGTTTCGACAACAGGTACCCCCGCAGATCTCAACATTTGGCGTGTTTTTTCAGTGTGCTTTGTTTCGGTAAGAATTAAGCCATCTACCTGATAAGAAAGTAAAAAAGCGATTTGCTCTTCTTCCTCTAATTCACTGTAATTACAATGTGCAATAAGTGTGTGGTAGCCACGCTGTTTTGTTACTTGTTCAATACCTTGAACTAAATTGGCAAAAACTTGATTAGATAAAGATGGGAGAAGGATGCCAATTGCTTTACTGGAAGATTTAGATAACATTGCTGGCGCTCGATTTTGAATATAACCAAGCTCATTAATTATTTCGGATATTTTTTCACGAGTCTTTTCTGCAACCGAATTAGGATCACGGATAAATCTAGACACTGTCATTTTTGTTACACCAACGCGATCAGCAATATCTTGCAATGTCGGTCGTGTTTTTCGTTGTGTATGTAAACTGCTCATAAAAATCTCAATCAATGTTACTTGTAACAAGTAAAGCAGTTGTATCTCTTGATTTCAATAAGTTACTTATTATTTAGATACTCTGTCTACAAATTAACATATAAATCCTAATACATAACCATACTCGTTTAATCTTTCAATCAAACTAACAATATATGAGTCCCTCAATTCATCGTCATTAATTATTGATAAAACAAGGAATTACAGGCACAAAAAAGCCCACACTAGGTGGGCTTTTTTGCTTGTTCATAAAGAACGAATATGGTGCCCGCTACTGGACTCGAACCAGTGACACCTTGCATGTCATGCAAGTACTCTAACCAACTGAGCTAAGCGGGCAAATCGTTAACCAGGAAGTAATTGACTTCTCCTTGAGAACGAGATGGATAATATCGAGTTCTTTTTATCTCTGCAAGCCTTTTTTTATTATTATCAATCGTTTGACTATTTATTATTCAAACTGTTCAAAAACAGCTCAGCTTGCTAGTTGTCTCCTTTTAAAATAGAATCACCATACCGTTAAAAGGATTTATCTCATGCCTCAATCTCGTTTTCATCACCTAAAATTCTTACAGCCTATTCTAGTTCTATTACTTGTTGGCATTGCGATTATCTCGCTAACTTTTAGCATTCAAAGTTTTCAATCTGTCGAGAAAACGATCCGAACCTCTTCATTTAAAGCGTTCAACAACTCTATTGAAGCCAGCTACGATATTGTGGATACTGCCCTCAATGAATCAATAAAGCGCTATTTGCGAGGGATTGTACTCACTTCTGCTAAGTTTATTACTCAAATTCAAAAATCCCCCTCGCTGACACAAGAGCAGAAGACAGCGCTAATTCAAAAGTACATTAACTCCAATAAAATTGGGGATACTGGCTACCCTTATGTATTAAATTCTAAGGGACAATTAGTGTTCCACCCTATTTTTCAGGGCCGTAATGTCAGTGAGTATCGTCATATTCAAGAGCAAATCGATAATGATGATCACTTTGTTGAGTATTTATGGACTAACCCAGGAGAAGAGAAGCCACGCAGAAAACTGGCCTATTCTATTTATGTAGAAGAGCTTGATTATGTTATCTCGGCAAGTGCTTATAAAGATGAGTTTCTACACTTTATAGATAAAACCATCTTAAAAGATAAGTTAAGTAAATATCAGTATGGTAAAACAGGCTATGTTTACGTAATTAACTTAACTGGTGAGCTTATCCTTCACCCTAGCTATGAAGGTGAGAACATACGCAGCTTGATTGGTGAAAACGCGGATGGTTTACTTAAAAAAATCCGACAATCTGCTAATCGTCATAGCTTACAAATGAATTTAATTAACGGCTCATCAGAAGCGACGTTTCATGCGGCTACTGTTGAAGATTACACTTATACAATAACAATGGATAACAACACCTATCAAAAAGATGTTCTATATATCTATTATCCATATCTAGATTGGGCAATTGTCTCGGGGATCTCTCGTGATGAGCTTAACCGCCCAACAAATACGTTGTTATATAGTTCACTAGCACTGATTTTAAGCTTAACTACGATCATCATCGTTCTATTGCTTCTGCTTAATCATCGTCATAATAAACTAGTTAACGTCCTTAATTGTGACTATTTAACTGGGTTGCTAAATCGCAGGGCATTTCATGATATGGCATCAAAGCTGATCAGTGATAAGCATCACCCTACAACGTTTACTCCCTACTCTATTATCTTATTAGACATTGATTTCTTTAAACGCATTAATGACACTTATGGTCATATTGTTGGTGATAAAATTATTGCGATTGTAGGTAAAGCTATTTCACAATACCCACATATTTTAGCGGCACGCTATGGTGGTGAAGAATTTGTATTATTTACAACCATTAGTGATCCAAAACACGCGATTCGCTTTACTGAGCAAGTACGTCAAAAGATCGATCAATACAATACGTTACATGAGAAGATCACATTAAGTGCTGGCATAACAACGATAAATAAGCCAAACGTGTTGTTAGATGATGTGATTGATCAAGCAGATAAAGCGCTATACCACGCAAAAAATACGGGCCGTAATAAGGTTGTTCATTACCAAGAGTTATAAATAAGATATGAAAGATAGAGGGGAAAACTGGACAAGTATTGATGCTGTACTACGCTAAATAAAGTATGTTCTCCATTTAAATTAGCGCAAGGCTCATCGAGCCGTTTCCCTAAGCCCGTAACCAGGAATCGTTACGGGCTATTTTTTAGGGCAATTATCTGTTTTATTCAGATTTAGCGGCTACTAGGTAGATACCATCTTTTTCAATAGTAATTTTACCCGCTTTATATAAACCACCAATTGTCTTTTTAAACGTACCTTTACTTGTTCTAAATTCAGTAAAGATCGCATCTGGAGATGATTTATCTGTTAGAGGTAAGAAGCCTTCTTTTTTCTCTAACGTTGCGATAACTTTTTCACTTAAATCATCCATACGTGCTACGCCTGGACGTTGTAGAGAAAGTGAAATCTTACCGTCTTCACGCATTTCTGCGATGAACGCTTTAAGTTGCTTACCAATGAAAAGCTTACCAAATACATCTGAATGGAAGATTAAACCCCAATGCTCGCCATTGATAACTGCTTTGTAGCCAAGATCAGTACGTTCTGCAATTAAGATATCTACTTGCTGACCTTTCTCATAATTCGCAGGTGTATTATCCAACCACTTGTTAAAACGAGTTGTACCAACAATACGACTAGATGCTTTATCAATGTATACATATACAAGGATATTTTGACCTTCGTTTAAGCGGCCACGTTGCTCACTAAATGGAACTAATAAGTCTTTTTTAGCAATACCCCAATCAACGAAAGCACCAATGCTGTTTGTGCCAATTACGTTCATTAAACCGAACTGACCTACTTGTGCTTTTGGTGTTTCTGTTGAAGCAACCACTTCATTTTCTGAATCAAGATAAATAAACACATCAAGCGCTTCGCCTACTTCTGTGCCTTCTGGAACAAAACGACTTGGAAGAAGAATAGAACCATAATCATCGCCATCTAAAAAGACACCAAAATCTACAGCTTTTGTTACTTCTAATTTGTTGATTTGACCAATTTTAATCATTACTTCAATTCCTAAATAAAATACTCGGCGATTATACCTGAACTCTGATATGCTTGCTGTATGAATTACCATTTTTATAGGAATTTCCTGTGATTACAGTTGGTAAGAAAGATGGCTTATCACTAAAAATCTCACATATCGTTGAAGAATCTAAGCAACATGAACTGGAAATGTATCTTTTCATTCCCGGCGAGCTTGGTTTAAACAAAGACATGGTTTCTGAATCAGAGTTTTACTACAACTCAATTCAGAGCCAGCGTACGTATTTCAGTGATAAAAATCACCTCCCCCTTGTGCACTCTCGTCTCGCGCAACGTGGCCGTCTGTCTACTGAACAATATCGTTTAAGTTTGAGTTTATACGCTTATCAATACGCTCTCGCTTTAGAGAAAGCCGTACAGCAGCTTAATGATACTTCTCGGGACGATATCACTCATCAAGAAGTTGATGATGCAATCGTTCTGGCAATTGATATCCTCAGAAAGTTACGACGTAACGTACCTTATGACGACACGTTAAAGCGCTACTACGCCAATATCGATAACTATTTATCTTGGTACACTGAACAGCGTTTTCTTTCTTTACTTGCTCATATGCCAAGAAATGAAGATTATAAGCTGGTTAAAGAGCGCCTTGTTGATATCTGTGAGCAAGAAGCACTGCACCGTTTAGATAAGAGTTATAACTCAAGTAAAGCTCGAGAAGACATGACGCGTATGTCAAATAAGATGCGTCTGTTACGTCGTTTAATCGAGTTCCCTATCGTACTTAAAGAAAAGAACTTAGCCCTTGGTAAACATATCAAGCGAATGGTTAAAGGCGGAGCAACAGCAGTTGTGATGATCTTTGTATCATTAATGGTGATCCAAGCGCGTGGGTTTCTGGGTGAAATCACCGCCTCTTTCATCTTTGCGATTTCATTTATCTATGCCATGCGTGAGGTCTTTAAAGATGACTTGCGTGATGTAATGTGGCGCTGGATCCGTAAAGGGCAACCTAAATGGCGTAAACGCTATCTTGATCCTACCACCAATACTTATGTGGGAAGAAAGCTAGAGTGGCTTGATTACATGACGTTCTCAGAGCTAGACAGTGACATTCAGAAATTGCGTAAAAACCGTGTGGTTCAACGTGAAGAAGTCGTTCTCTCTTATAAAAGCCAAACTAAAATGGCAATTACTAAGTTTATGAGTGGGTATGAACAAACCCGCGAAACGATGCTGATCGATCTACGCCCTATCGCACGTTTAATGGAAAAAGGCTCTCAAAAGATCTACCACTTAAACGAGGGGCAAGTCACGAAAGAGTCGGTTGAGAAGCGTCACTTAATTAATTTAATTGTGCGTGAAACCATGGATGATTACAGTACCCAGCTACACCGTTGGAAAATTGTGGTTAACCGCTCTAAAATTATTGATATTGAAAAGATTAAAATAGACTAATAATTTATATCAACTCAATAAAAACGCCTTTAGCTTTACACTAAAGGCGTTTTTTTATGTTCTAAATTGATACGTTAAATTATGCAGTGACAACAACGTCTGTTGCATTTAACTGATCAAGTAAGTCTTGAACTCTTGGGTTTTGAGCAAGCTCATCAATCGTAGTAACCACTGGTTTATTTGCTTTGTTAGCTGCTTGAATCGCATGCCCAACAAGATGAAGTACAGCATCGTTTTGTGGATCAAAGTGATGCTCTAACGCTTCATTTTGCTTATCTACACCGAGAGTGAATTGAGTTAGTGTATCTACGTTTACAACCAATCCATCAAAGTATTGCAATAATTTATCTGCCATTAATGCTGCGGCTGGTACATCACAAACGAAATGCACTTTAAGGCCATTTAAGCCTCGTGGTAAGCCATAAATAGCTAAGCGGTCAATAATGGTTGCTGCATCACTTAAGTTACGTACGAATGGAACGACAATTTGTACACTTGCTGTGGTTGCTGCCATGACTTTCTTAATCACTGCACACTCTAAAGCAAATTGCTCAGAACTTGCCTCAGAGGCAAAACGAGTTACACCACGAACGCCCATGATAGGATTTGCTTCTGTTGCTTCAAGTTGACCTGCAAGTAAGCCTGCAAATGCCGCGCTGTCAGCGTCAGAGAACAAGATTTTGATCTCTTTGGTTGATTCATTGGTAGCCGCTAAAATCACATCTGCTAACGTATCAACAAAGTGTGCTTTACCATCTGTTGCGCCTTCAATAATAGCAGCTAGACTCTGTGCATCAATATCACTCATCGCTAGTGCTTTAATCACAGCTTTTGGGTGATAAAATAAATGTTCTTGAATTAATCCAGCAATTGAAACATACAGTGATGCTTCTGAATCGTTTTGTGATTGATAAGAAGGCAAACTCGCCATGCGTGTTAGCGTTGGTAAAATAGTATCCGTCATGCTTGCTCCAATAAACTCAGTAATTCGTTTTCATTATTTAATGTTATTTATGTTGAACATACCGATACATGAGCAACAACTCAAGTCTAAAAGATACAATACGTTAACTTTTCTTTACTGTTCTGCCTTTCTATAAAAATTTTGGGTTTCATCCATTTTAATTTTCCGTTATCTTACTCAGGTGTATTAAAGAATTAACAGGCGACACTATGCCATTTCAAACAGATGAACTTCGTACTCAGCCTTTAGGGCCAATGCCAACACCCGCTGAGCTAACGACTGCTCACCCTATTACCGACGATGTTGCTGAACATATTGAGCAATCTCGCGCACAGGTTGAAGCAATTTTAACTGGCAAAGATAAACGTCTTTTAGTTATTGTGGGTCCATGCTCTGTTCATGATACAGAAGCAGCACTGGATTACGCACAGCGCTTAGCCAATATTCAAGATCAGTATAAAGATGAGCTATTCATCGTTATGCGTACTTACTTTGAAAAACCACGCACGATTGTGGGTTGGAAAGGCTTAATTACTGATCCTAATCTTGATGGCAGTTATGCACTTGAAGCGGGTTTACATAAAGCTCGTAAACTGTTACTTGATATTAATAAACTGGGTTTAGCTACGGCTACTGAGTTTTTAGATATGATCACGGGTCAATATATTTCAGATCTTATTACGTGGGGTGCTATTGGCGCACGTACGACTGAATCTCAAATTCACCGTGAAATGGCATCTGCCCTATCTTGTCCGGTTGGTTTTAAGAATGGTACTAATGGCAACACGCAAATTGCGATGGATGCTATTCGTGCTGCTAAGGCTTCGCATTTCTTCTACTCTCCTGATAAACAAGGTCGTATGACGGTATACCGCACTGCGGGTAACCCATTTGGCCATGTGATTTTACGTGGTGGTAGCGACAAGCCAAACTTTGATATTGATTCAGTTACCGATGCTTGCCAACGTTTAGAAGGGGTTGATTTGCCGCCTCATCTTATTGTTGATTTTAGCCACGCAAACTGTGAGAAACAACATCGTCGTCAGCTTGATGTAGCCAAAGATATTTGTGCTCAAATCGAGTCTGGCAGCAATAAAGTTGTTGGTATTATGGCTGAAAGCTTCATTATTGAAGGCAACCAACCAATGACTGATTTGAATAACCTAACTTATGGCCAGTCTATTACTGATCCATGCCTAAGCTGGGAAGATACCGTGACTATGTTAGACATGTTATCAAATACTATTAAAACATCTCGTTAATTTAAGGATTTAAACTATGCCTGCTTTTGATATCGTTTCTGAAGTTGATAATGTTGAACTAAAAAATGCGGTAGATAATGCTACTCGTGAATTAGCTACTCGTTTCGATTTTCGTGGCGTTGACGCAAGCTTTGAACTTAAAGGCGAAAACATCAAGATTAAAGCCGAAGATGATTTCCAACTGTCTCAGTTAGTAGATATCCTACGTGGTAACCTTGCTAAACGTGGCGTTGATGCTCGTTCTATGGACATTAAAGACGCCGTTCACTCTGGTAAGAACTTTTACCAAGACATCGACTTTAAACAAGGTGTTGATACCCTTATCGCTAAGAAATTAGTAAAAGAGATCAAAGCATCAAAAATTAAAGTGCAAGCGGCAATCCAAGGCGAACAACTTCGCATTACTGGTAAGAACCGTGATGATCTTCAAGCGGCGATGGCACTTGTTCGTGAAGGTGACTTTGGTCAGCCTTTCCAGTTCACGAACTTCCGTGACTAATCAAGTTTCATAGAGTAATTATCTAAAAAACATTGCTGTTTGATAGATATAAAAAAAGCGCTTCTACTGTTTATCAGTGAGGCGCTTTTTTATTATTTTCGATTATAGTGTTCATTGGGCTCTAGTTTAAAATTAGCTGACTAATCGTTCAAACTCATCAATTTGTTGGCTTACTCTATCTAAGCTCTGCTGCCAAAACGTTTCTTGGGTTAAATCCATCTGCAAATGCTTTTGAACCACCTCTTCAGCTCTCATAGAGCCAGTCTCACGCAGTAAACTCACGTAATCAGTGTAGAAGTGCTCACCTTTTGCTTCTCGTTGTGCGTACACGCCAATACTGAATAAGTAACCGAACAAGTATGGGTAGTTATAGAAACTTACTTCTGGAATACTAAAATGCAGTTTACTTGCCCAAAATAGAGGATCAGGCTCAGACATCGAGTCTCCATACCATTCCGTCCAGGTGTCTCCCATCAAACGAGATAATTGTTCTGGTCCTAGTTCTTTATTTGATCGCTGCTCATAAAACGCTTTTTCAAACTCATAGCGAACAGGAATATTAATCGTAAGTGCTAGCGCAGAAGATAACTCTTCCCATAGCATTTCAATTTTGTCTTCTTTGGTTTTTGCTTTAGCCAGTAATGCATCACGAACAACGTTTTCAGCAAAGATCGATGCGGTTTCTGCCAACGTCATTGGGTATTTAGTTTTACACAACGGCATGTCTCGCATCACCCAATTATGGAAGGCGTGGCCTAGCTCATGCGCGAGCGTTAATACATCTGACATGCTATTGCCCCATGTCATAAAGACCAATGGCGTTCTAGAGTCAGCAAATTTAGTACAGTAAGCACCAAGACGTTTTGTTTCTTGTGGCGCGGCATCTATCCAACCATTTTTTACCATCAAATCAACAAAATCGGTCATCTCTTGCGAAACGCCTGCAAATGCATCCTTAATGATATCAATCGCTTCATCAAAGCTGTACTGAGAGGCTTCTCCAATAAGCGGGGGCATAGAGGCAAGTTGGTCCCAAGGGGTTAACTGCTCAGTCCCAAACATCTTCGCCATTAAGCGCCCTGCTTTTTGGCCAACTTCACGATTCTTTTTCGCTACCGACATCATGCTATCAAGTGTGGCTTGCTCAATACGGCTGCCATGTAAGCTCGGCTCAAGAAAATGCACGCTATTTATGGCGCTACGTTTTTTATATTCCGTTAATCTCCAGCCCGCTAGCGCATTTAAGATAGCCGAAAAACTTTCTTTTTTCTGTGCCATTGCTAGTTGTATTGCACGCCAGGCAGGCTCTCTACGAAGCGTATCACTGCCATATAAAATACTAGCAGCTTGTGATAAGCCCATCGTTTCATCAGTGCCATTAGAAAGTTGCAGGGTCACTTTCATGGAGCCTGTAATATTGTCGTATAAACGGCCCCAGGCATTTTTACCATCCACACTCATGGCTGACAGTAATTGCTCTTCTTTCACGCTTAATCGTGTTGCGACTAGTTTTCTCTCTTCTTCTAATAAGAAGCGTTGTGCTTCTAGATCTTCACTCAACGATAATACTGATTCAAACAACTCCGTTGGTGCATTCACAATCGCATCTAAATACGGGCTGAAGGCTTGTGAAAGATCAGAAGATAACTTAGTCATTTGGTTCACTAACGCTTTGGCTTGTGCGTTTGAAGCATCGACAGAAGCAATGCAATTCCCATAACTCGCTACGGTTGCCAATTGCACTGAAATCGACTCTTTTTCAATAATCGCTTGCTGTAAATCGTTAACGTCTAAAGTAATGTCACTACCAGAAAAATCTGTAATGCACTGTTCAATAGACGCTATCGTGTCTATTAACTTTGGATCATTAAGGGATTGGAAGGCAATAGAGAGATCCCAACTTGGTGCAGTCATGATTGTGTCCTTTTATTTTGTTTTCATCATCATAGCAATTGATTTAGACTGATAACAGCGCCTCTGAATTGATCTCATCTTTTGAGTTAATTCGTCTTACTTTTCTCAATTTTTTGAACCAATAAGCACGCTCGATGCCCGTTTTCTACATTGGCATTAGGAAAGACCACGCTTTCTCCTCCGGCTTGAGCGGTATATTTCACATCGCCATCGGTAGCAAGTAAGTCATTTTCAGTAAATGACGTGAAATTAGCGAGATCACTAGGGAAATGAAACGTAAATTGATCGCTTTGTTTCATAATGCTTCGAGTGACTTGGTATTCTATCAATGTCGAATCAGATGACGCCTGCTCAAAATAATCAGCGTGACTGATCAAATCTCTTAATGCTTCGTTAAACTCAGAAAGTAAGGTTAAGTCGTTCTCCCCCATTTTTGATACTTTACCAAGCTCAACGGTTGCGGCATGAGCGCCATGATGCTCTGCACTGTACCAACTAAACGTGGACGCTGACGCTTCTGCGTATAAACAGGCTTCTATTTTACTGCGTGATAGAAAATCTAATAATGGCTCTGAGCGCTTATAATGTTGATTGTATGGGTGTATCGCAAAGGTATAGTGCTGAGATGAACGAATAGCGCAGTGTAAATCTAAATGCCATTTTTCTTTTGCATTATGTTTGGTAAAAAAGCTATCCACGCTTCTCATTAAACGATTGGCTAAGTCGATTTCAACAATATCTTTATTTTCATCTTGATGGTGGCTAAAAAGTCGATTTAGGTTGGTATCAATAAAACGAGTGTGTTGGTGAGTTGCCGCGGGATGACCATAGATGAATAAACAAGGCTGAGAAAGTGATACCCTCCCACTTTGTATATCTGCAATGATCTGATCAAGCAGCTCTATTGGTGAGGTTTCGTTACCATGAATACCTGATGAAAGCACGATGGCTCGATGAGGTTCAAAATCCAATTCAGGAACAAACTCCACCACGCCACGACTGTGTAAAATGACATGAGTCCCGTTAGCAAGTTGCCAAGCCTCTTCTTTTACTGGGATAGATAAATCTAATGTATTTTGAATAAATGAAATATGATCCATTGGTACTTCTCTTCCTTGGTAATATATTCAACCAAAAAACTGTACCACTAGTAACACAATAAAATAACAAGATAACAACATTTGTGTGAGTTCAAACATCGCTTATATCGGATTTAGGATATATAGATAATAAAAAAGCTGCACAACAGATTAATGTTATACAGCTTTCATTTTTCTTAGCTCAAGATGGCAAGATTATTTTTCTACCGGTAGACTCTCAACACGAGCTTTCAGTTTCTGACCCGGTTTAAATGTAACAACTCGGCGTGCAGAAATTGGAATATCTTCCCCAGTTTTTGGGTTACGTCCAGGTCGCTCACTCTTTTCGCGTAAGTCAAAATTACCAAAACCAGATAATTTCACTTGCTCACCACTCTCTAGAGCTTGCTTAATCTCTTCGAAAAATACTTCTACCGTTTCCTTGGCGTCGCGTTTACTTAATCCAACTTTTTCAAATAAGGTCTCAGCCAAATCAGCTTTAGTGAGTGCCATAAAAACTACCCTCAGGTTACGTTAGAGATAGTTACAGTATTTACTGCAACCGGAAACTGAATTGTTAGAACAACGACTTAACATTGCATCAACTAAGGACAGTGTATGCCAACCATCTGATTTTCGCCAACTTTTTTCTTAAAAATCATGCACTATTTATGAGATAGCGATCAAATTTATAAGCTATTTACATTAAGATATCTTACATCCACCTAAGCTAAGTTGTTGATTTGGTATTTAACACTAGTTACTTCGCCTTTTTTAGTTCATTTGTCTGTATGTAAATTTGTGATACCACGCAGATATTTATTAATAGAATTGAAAATAAGGCATCTATTTGATTGTGAACAAGTTAGTTTTAGGCAAATTTTAGAGCGACAATAACTAAACACAAAAATTGTCTTTTGTTTCAGAATTATATACTGAGCTTGAATTATGAACTTTAGTTTTGACTAATAATAAAAAACCCAGCATTGATCGCTCAATGCTGGGTTTACTTTATTTATTCAGTGTTCGCTGCTAATTAGTCACGCAATGTTGCTGAGAACTTCTCACCAATTGCTGCAACGATAGCGTCAACAGCTGAAGTGATATCAGCCTCTTCTAGCGTACGTTCAACTGATTGAAGTGTCAGTGCGATTGCAAGACTCTTCTTACCGTCTTCAACGCCTTGACCACGGTACACATCGAACAGTTTAGCGCTAGTTAATAGCTCGCCACCTGATGCTAAACATTCAGCAACGATGTCACCAGAAGCAATTGCTTCGTCTGCAACGATTGCGATATCACGACGGTTTGCAGGGAACTTAGATACTGCTGCCGCTTCAGGGATAACGCGAGTATTGATTGCATCCCACTCGATTTCAAACATGATTGTACGACCGTTCAAGCCAAACTTACGCTCTAGCTCTGGGTGTACTGTACCGATGAAACCAACTTCTTTTCCGCCAACAACGATAGCTGCTGTTTGGCCTGGATGAAGTGCTGGGTGTTTAGCCGCTTTAAACTCGTACGCTAATTCGTTAGCAGTTAATTCAAGAACCGCTTCTAAATCGCCTTTAAGGTCGAAGAAATCAACCGTGTTAGTTGCGATATCCCAGTGTTCTTCACCACGAGTACCAGCGATGATACCAGCAAGCATCATTTCTTGACGCATGCCGTTTTCTGCTGATTCTTCAGGAATAAAACGCAGACCAGATTCGAATAAACGAACACGTGGTTGCTGACGTTTTTGGTTATGAACAACGGTGTTGATCAAACCAGTCCATAGGCTTAGACGCATTGCTGACATATCTGCTGAAATTGGGAATGGCAGAATTAACGGCTCAATTTCAGGCACGATCAGTTTTTGTTGCTCAGGCTCTACGAAGCTGTAAGTAATTGCTTCGTGGTAACCACGGTCAACAAGAAGATCACGAACACGCTTAAGCGGTTGGTTTGCTTCTTTGTGATCGTTCATGTTTAGTGCAGCAACAGGTGCTTGATTTGGAATGTTATTGTAACCGTAGATACGACCTACTTCTTCAATTAGGTCTTGCTCGATTGCAATATCAAAACGCCATGATGGAGATGTTGCTCTCCAACCTGTGTCAGTGCTTTCAACAGAACAACCTAGACGAGTAAGGATCTCAACCACATCTGTTGATGGGATGTGATGACCTAATAGGCCATCTAACTTGCTGCGACGTAATTCAACTGTGTTTGCTGTTGGAAGATCGGCATCAGATTCTGCAGCAGAGATAGGAGCTACTTCGCCACCACAAAGTTCAACAAGAAGCTGTGTTGCACGCTCCATCGCTGTTGCTTGTAATGTAGAGTCAACGCCACGCTCAAAACGTAGAGAAGAATCAGTGTGTAGACCGTATGCACGAGCACGACCACGGATGTGATCAGGTGCGAAGAATGCACACTCAAGCATGATGTCAGTTGTTTCAGTCGTTACACCAGACTCTTTACCACCAAAGATACCAGCGATTGCTAGTGCTTTGTTTTGGTCTGCAATAACTAATGTATTGTTGTTTAGCTTCGCTTCGTTGCCATCAAGAAGAGTTAGTTTCTCATCTTGTTCAGCCATACGAACCACAATGCCGCCATCGATCTTAGACAGATCAAACGCGTGCATTGGTTGGCCTTGCTCAAGCATTACGTAGTTTGTAATATCAACAATCGCATCGATTGAACGGATACCACAACGACGCAGTTTCTCTTGCATCCAGATTGGTGTTTCAGCTTTTGCATTTACGTTCTTGATTACACGACCAAGGTAACGTGGACACGCTTCAGTTGCTTTAACTTCAATAGAAACCGTATCTTCAATACTTGTTGCTACTGCTTCAATCGTTGGTTCAACTACGTCTGCGCGGTTAAGTACACCCACTTCACGAGCTAAACCACGAATGCTGAAACAGTCAGCACGGTTTGCTGTTAAGTCAACATCGATAGCAACGTCATTAAGCTCAAGTAGCTCACGAACGTCCATACCTAATGTAGAGCCTTCAGGTAATTCTAAAATACCGTCAGATTCAACATCAATACCTAGCTCAGAGAAAGAACAAAGCATACCGTGTGATGGAACACCACGTAGTTTTGCTTTCTTAATTTTGAAGTCACCAGGAAGTACAGCACCAACCGTCGCAACAGCAACCGTTAGGCCAAGACGACAGTTAGATGCACCACAAACGATGTCTAAAAGCTCTTCTTCGCCGATATCAATTTTAGTTACACGAAGTTTGTCTGCGTCTGGGTGTTGACCACACTCAACCACTTTACCTACTTTAACACCGGTGAACTCACCAGCAACAGGTGCAACTTCATCAACTTCCAAACCAGCCATTGTGATTTGGTGAGCTAGCTCTTCGCTGTTAATAGCAGGTTTAACCCACTCGCGTAGCCAAGATTCACTGAATTTCATAAATTTCTAGCCCCGAATTACTTGAATTGTTTAAGGAAACGAAGGTCGTTCTCGAAGAACGCACGAAGGTCATTTACGCCGTAACGAAGCATAGTTAGACGCTCAACACCCATACCAAACGCAAAGCCTGAGTATTTTTCAGGGTCGATGCCAACAGAGCGAAGTACGTTAGGGTGAACCATGCCACAACCTAATACTTCTAACCATTTGCCATCTTTACGCTTCACATCAACTTCAGCAGAAGGTTCTGTGAATGGGAAGAATGAAGGACGGAAACGCACTTCAACTTCTTCTTCAAAGAAATTACAAAGGAAATCGTGAAGAATACCTTTAAGTTGTGCAAAGTTAACGTTCTCATCAACTAACATACCTTCCACTTGGTGGAACATTGGTGTGTGAGTTTGATCGTAATCGTTACGGTAAACACGGCCCGGAGCGATGAAACGGAATGGTGGTTTGCCATTTTCCATTGTACGGATCTGAACACCTGATGTATGCGTACGTAGCATTAGATCAGGGTTAAAGAAGAACGTATCGTGGTCAGTACGTGCTGGGTGATCGTCTGCAATATTTAGTGCATCGAAGTTATGGAATGCATCTTCAATTTCAGGGCCAGATTCAGTGCTGAAACCTAATTCACCAAAGAATTGCTCAATACGCTCAACGGTACGAGTAACTGGGTGTAAACCACCGTTCTCGATACGACGGCCTGGAAGGCTTACATCGATAGTTTCAGCAGCAAGTTTCGCTTCAAGCTCTGCAGTTTGAAGAGAGTCTTTACGTTCAACTAATAACGCTTGAACCGCTTGCTTTGCTTTATTGATCAATTGACCTGCTTCACGACGCTCTGAAGGGTCTAGTTTACCTAGTCCTTGAAGCTGAAGTGTCAAATGCCCTTTTTTACCTAAGTATTGAACACGGACTTCGTCCAGAGCGACTAAAGAGCCTGCTTGTTCAATTTCTGCCGTTGCATTGGCAATGATCTCGTCTAGATGTTGCATCGTTTCCTCATCCACTTATAGGTGGTATCCGTTGCGAGTAAAATACATATCAGCACATAGTAATAAATCACAGCGCTAAATCCAAACTGAATTGGATAAAATAGCTGATCTAATAGAAAAAAGTACTTTTCTTAGCCAAATGGCCATAGAACGCCTATCAATTCCCTTCTTTTTATATGGCTATCGTTTTTATTTTATTCAATTTTTCACGTCATAGAACAAAAAACCAAAAGATTAAATAAAAATGATAGTAATTATCATTCGCAGTATGTATTATCTTTTCCGAATTATGAGACTAGACACTTTCAAGGAATTAACATGTCTAATAAAAAAACATTTTTAGCTGCGTCTATTTTAGTTGCTATCTCCCCTATCCTTCATGCAGAAACCTCTTCTAATGGGAATGCAACAATGTTTGATGAGGTTGTTGTTTCTGCAACCCGAACTGAGCAAACATTAGAAAAAACAGCTTCATCTGTCACTGTAATATCTGATAAACAAATTGAAAAAAACATGGCAAAAGATGTTAAAGATATATTCAATTACACACCTGGAGTAACAATGAATTCGAGTGCCCGACAAGGAGCACAAACCATAAACATTCGGGGTATGGAAGGTAAGAGAGTAAAGATTTTAGTTGATGGTTCATCTCAGCCTGGTTCATTTGATGGCGGACCATACAGTTTCATTAATTCAAGTGGTATTTCGATCGATCCAGATATGATTAAAAGCGTTGAAATTATAAAAGGCGCGGCATCAAGTTTACATGGAAGCGATGCTATCGGTGGCGTTGTTGCCTTCGAAACAAAAGACCCTAAAGATTTCTTAAAAAATGGGGCTGATATTGGCGGACAAGTAAAATTAACCTACTCTTCTGAGGATAACTCATTTAGTGAAAATGTAGCTTTAGCTAATCGTTTTGGTAATTTAGAAACATTGGTAGCTTATACTCGCCGTGATGGTGAAGAGTTACAAAACTTTTCAGACATTAATAACCTTCAAAATTATGGTATTGAAAGCCAAGATACAGCTGCCGATAATTTATTAGTAAAACTACAATATCAAATTAATGACGACCATCGTATCGAGTTTTTAGCAGAGTTAATCCAAGATACTACAGATTCAAACATACACCACTCTTCATATCCTACTTTCACAGGTGAAGATAAAACAGAACAGAATCGATTTGCAATTAAACATATTTGGTTTGCCGAATCAGCGATTGCAGATTCAATAACTAGCAAGATCTCATACATTAAAAAAGATGAAAATGGAGTGACTAAACGATTTATCCCAGCAGGTTCAGGTTGGCCCCCTTCTAGTGCCAATAACAGCCAGAAAAAAGATTATGTATACACTGAAGATAAAGTTGAATTTGAAACACAATTAGATAAAGAGCTTGATAACCATTATTTAGTCTACGGATTAACCTACACTACTAGTGATATCAGTAATACAAATATGGAATCAAACTCAGATTCATCAACACCCGATAAAATATATGTTTATACGCCAGATGCTAAAGAGCAAAAATTTGGAATATTCCTGCAAGATGAGATTTCACTCGCTAATGATAGACTACTCCTTACACCCGGCATTCGTTTTGATCACTTTTCAACAGATCCTGGCGATAATACCGGAGAAGATTTAGAGAAATTCTCTGATGCAGCAGTCACTGGTCGCCTAGGTACTACATATTCACTTACAGATTCCAATACGATCTTTGGACAAATCAGCCAAGGCTTTAGAGCTCCTTCTTTCGATGAACTTTATTATACTTATGATAATCCTGGTCATGGTTATGTAAACGATCCAAATCCCGACTTAAAATCAGAAACTAGCATTTCATATGAAATCGGTTATAGACACAATACCGCTTCAAGCTCTTCTGAAATCGCTCTATATTACAGCGATTATGATAACTTTATTGAACAGGTCGTAACTAAAAAAGTAGGACGTACAACCCATTATTCATATATAAATAAAAGTTCTGCCACAATAAAAGGTGTCGAATTATCGAATAGACTTTTATGGAATGAATTAGTTAATGCCCCGGATGGTTTATCGACTCAAGCAGTGGCTTCTTACACAGAAGGTGAAGATAGTAACGGCTATGCACTAAACAGTATTAATCCGTGGAATGCAGTACTGTCATTAAACTTCGATGATCCAAATGACGTTTGGGGAACTAGCTTAAAAGTCAATTACACTGCCGATAAAACTTACAGTGATATCAATACAGATAGCTCAAATGGTGGTGATGCTTCACAAGTAGAGTTGCCTAGTGCAACTATTATAGATTTAACTGCTTATTATAAACCGATTAAAGCATTAACTCTTCGCGCTGGTATTTTTAATGTTACAAATAAAGAATATTACCGTTGGAATGACGTTCGTGGAGAAAAAGATCTTTATAAGGATAATTCCCAGGCAGAAAGAAACTATTCAATATCAGCTAAATATGAATTTTAATTAAATTAAAAAAGCGGCTTTATCGCCGCTTTTTTTATTGCTGAACATTATGTTTACACTCATTAAAGTAATAAGTATCTTATGCTAGACGGTTAGATACCTTGTTCTATCCCGCAACAGATAGACATAAAAAAAGCCCAAGTGCTTGAGCTTTAAATCGATTAATTATGTGAGAGTTAAATTACGCTGTTCTCTTCTTATGCCCTTGTTCTAAATGAACAAAATCAACAAGATCATCACCACTTACTTGAAATGCTTGACCAAATCCTTTTACAAATAAACCTTGAATTGGTTTTAATCGAAACATTTTAAAATCTTCTAATGAACTCAAGCCATCGATAATATCGCCAAAGCGTTGCTTCATTTCATCAACGGCTAACTGCCAATTTTCTTCTTCTCTATCAATTAGAATAGCGGTTGCATCGAACGTCAGTCTTTTACGCGCAAATAGTTGCTTTGATGAATCTTCATCTTCTACGAGCATTAGTGATGCATCAGGGTTTTGCAGAAGATTCCTTGCGTGACGTGCAATTTCTGAAATCAATATATAGTAACCATCGTCTAATAAAACAAAGGGCGCATAGCTTACGTTTGGCTTCCCCTCACAATCCACAGTTGCTAATTGAAGGGTTTTACGTGAATCACGAAACTCTTGAATTTCTGGACCAAGACGATTTTGTAATCTTTCTTGCTTAACGTTTGAGTTCATTTCTATTTCCTTTTGAATTTGGTATTTACTATTTATATTCTTGTTTTAATGCATTGAAAGCACTGACTTGTTCTGGAATTAATTGACGTTTTTTATCTCGCCCTAAGTAAACCTTAAATACAGAGTGTCCATCTTGATCAAAAAAACCAAAATAATGACTTTCAGATCCTCTAAATGGTTTGCTTACCAAAGCGATATCTGTAATTAGATCTAATTTTAAGTGACCGTGTAACTCACCATTTCGCCCCATTAAATTATAGTAGCCATGAGCAAGCTTACCTTTTGGGAATGGTGCTTTTACTTCAAAGATAGATCCAAAAGAATGCACTATCGTTGTTACATCACCAAAACCAACCAGTCCCTCTAGAATATCCTGTGCTTTATTTCCAGCAACTAAAGTTACCATGTCTCTTGGTAATGATTTCACGACCTCTGCTTCTGATAGATTCAATTCTTTTGCGATGTCTTTTGGTAATAACCCTGGGTCATTTTCTAGTAACTTAATAACGTCTTTATTCACGATTAACTCTCTATTTTGATGATGATTTTTATGATTATGCTGCTTTTTCATTTACTTGAGATAACGCAGAAATTACCCCCTGAGCTAATGTTACTACCCAAAACTCCCCAGCTAATGTCAAACTTAAATAATGATCATCTACTGTTACTAATCCATTCTTTTGCCAATGTTTAAATAGCGGCATAAGGTAATGAAATATATCGTGAGAGGTGTGTTGTAATAATTGACGACGAGATAATACACCACGATCAAAGCCTGCTTTTATCATAGAAAATAAGCCTGCAGAGTCTGTCGATTGCGTCATCATTGCTATTGGCATTTGATTAGCTTTAATCGATTCTATATATGACGTTAATGTTCGATGTTGCATAATGCCTACTCCACCAAGGTTACCGCCAGCACCACAACCCACAGGCAATACCTCTGCTGTGGTTTTAGCCAAACTGTTGTAGATACTTCTTTCACGATTACTTCGAGCCCAGTGGTTAACGCTTAAACGATTAAGATGATGTTTATTCATGAATTCCACACCATATTTATACATATACGCTTTTTCTTCGGTTGAAGCAGGTTGAGGTAACTTGCCTTTATCAATCATGCCTTTCATGGGTGTTCCTCCCATTTCAATCAGCTGATAAAGATCTACACCATGTGCATTTGTCTCTAAAAAATCGTTAAGATCTTGCTGCCAAATCTCTGATGTTTGATAAGGAAGACCATAAAGTAAATCAACCACAATTGGTGCTTGCTCTGAGTCACTCAACTCTTGTATACGGCGTAATACATACTCTTTATCATCCAGCCTTTTGGCTGAACGTCTTACTTTTGTATTAAAGCTTTGTACACCAAATGAAAAACGATTAAAGCCACCTTCTAACGACTTATCAAACATCTCTTCATCGAAACGGTTAATTCGCCCTTCTAAGGTAATTTCACAATCTGGTGTTAAGGGAAACTGAGAACGAATGGCTTTGCCTAGCTGTTCAATTTGATCAGCAGTAAGATCTGTTGGCGTTCCACCACCAATGTATACCGCGTGAAATGGAGCAGCCTGTGTCCAAGGCAATTGCGCTTTCCATTTCAGCTCAACTAATAAAGCATCAAAATAATCTTGAACTAGCTGTTTGCTTGAAGCGTGCTGAAAGAAATTGCAATAAGTACATCGCACACGACAAAAAGGAATATGGACATATAAACAACGATGTTTATTGATGTCTGTTGTTTCAGTAGATACGGAAATAAAGCGCTCATTAAATACATCCGACGAGATAGGCATTGCGCCTCCCCCTGCATGAGCAGACGCTTTTCTTTGAAAAGCATAAAGCAATGGTTCTGGTGTGCTTTCACCAACAAGTGAAATAGGCAGCTGATTTAAGTCAATTTCTGTTTTCATGATTTCAATTCTTTTTAACTCGTTACTTCAAAGAGTTTTGCTTCTTTTTATATCATAAAGTATTTTCAAATGAGAATACAATTGATAATTGATCTCATTCTTGTTTTGTTTATAATGTTGTCATCTTAAAAAGTACTGAATTACATGGAGACATTCGTGCTGAACTTTCGTTACCTCGCGGCAGCTGGTATTTCATTAGCTATTCATACCGCTCTTATCTGGTCTGTTCCTGAAAAAAAAGCCTTTGCTATGCCAACAGGTAGTATTTCATCACAAGTAAACATTCAGTTTGTCGCACCAAGTGTTCCTACGCCTCAATCAATACAAACGGAAAAAAATGAGGTAACAAAACCTAAAGAACAACCAAAGCAACAAGCCACAGTTGAAAAGAAAGTTCAAAAACAAGTGGTAAAAAAGAAAGCTGTAAAATCTAAGCAAAAGCCTAAACCAAAAAATAAAATGGTAAAAAAACCAACCGTTTCAGAACCAGTTGAACCCAAAAAAAAGATTCTTAAAGAAAAAGTAGAAACCAAACCGACAACGAATACGGTTAAGAAAAAAGACAAGCCTGTAGAAAAAAAGTCAACAGCAAAACCCGTCGCTTCTAAATCAGGAGCAACAGAAAAACCACAATTAGTAGTCCAAAAACCGAGTTTCTTAAAACGTCCTAATGCACCACGTTACCCTCGCATAGCACAGCGTAAAGGCATTGAGGGTACTGCGTTATATGAGATCTGGTTAAATAAAAATGGCAAACAAATCAAACAAGAGTTAATCACCTCATCAGGTGCACAAGTCCTTGATGAAGCAGCCCTTAGTGCAATTCGTGATTGGCAATTTTCACCTCAACTTATCGATGGAAAAGCGATTGCACACCGTGTGCAGATCCCTGTTCGATTTTCACTTAATTAATCAGTTATACCGGATTTAACTATGCTTAACTTTTCACACTTATATTCACAACTTGGCATTATGGCTTTCCCTCTAATAGCTTGTTCATTGCTCACTCTCGCCTTATTGCTAGAGCGAACCATTCAACTTTTACTTTTTTCTGGCTGCTCTCATAAAAAAATACAGTCAACATTAAGTGAATTAGAAAAAGACGATGCACAAGGAATTCAATCATTTATTAAAGAGTTAAAAAAACGTCGTGCCCTTTCAGCAAAAGGCAATGCCATGCTACTTGCTCATCGTGATTTTGAAAAAGGGTTACGAGAGGATGTGGCAGGATTATGGCTTCAAGAAAAGCGCCATCAATTACGCTCTGGACTCCGCCTTTTAGCACTTATTGGCATGATAAGCCCATTATTAGGGTTACTAGGTACCGTTCTTGGTCTGATTGATATGTTTAAAGATGTCGCAGCAACAACAGGCTCTATTACACCGAATATTCTGGCTGATGGGCTAGGACTTGCGATGCGAACGACTGCAATTGGTTTGATCATAGCTTTACCTGCGATCGCAAGCTCACAACTTCTGGGACTATGGGCTGATCGTATATTGTCACGTTTAGAGCATTCATTAAATTACACAAATTTATGGATTGAAGGTGTGTTCACATCAAATAATTCAGTAAGTGAAAACATCCAACATAAAATCATCAAGGTAAATGCATGATTAAGTCTCCTTCACCCCATACTGAAGAATCCATTCAGCCTGACCTCACGCCTTTGCTCGACATTATTTTTATCGTAATGGTCTTTTTATTACTAACCGCAACGGTGAAACTTCAATCTTTAGAAGTGAGTTTACCAACGGCAGACACAGAATCTGTAAGCGACATCGATAATAAGTCTTTTACTATCAATATATTAGAGCAGCCACCTTATTGGGGATTAGATGGCCATTCTTATTCAACTTGGCACTCTTTTACTCGCGTATTACTACAAAAAGTAAAAAACAACCCAGAGTTTCAAGTGGTCATCGCCTCTGATAAAACGGCTGAAATTCAACACATGGTTAAGTTATTAGCCTTTTTACAAGACAACAATATTAAAGCGACTCAAATTTTAATGGATGAAAATAAATCATGATTAACTCAAAATTCACCTCAGCCCTACTTGCTTTTACGCTTATCTCTAGCTCTTCTATTGCTCTGGCTCAAGAGCGAATCATTAGTGCTGGTAGTGCTGTAACTGAATTAATTTACGCGTTAAATGCTCAAGATTCTCTCATAGCTGTAGATGTCACCAGTAAAATGCCACAAACAGAGCCGTTACCAAAAATTGGTTATCATCGCCAACTCTCTACTGAGGGTTTATTAGCTTTACAACCAACTCAAATTATTGGCTCTGATGAGATGGGACCACAAACGACATTAGATTTACTGGCTCAATCCGATATAAAAGTAAATGTGGTAAACACAAAGCCTACGATTACTGGTCTACTAGAGCGTATTGATGAAATAGCGTTACTCACCCATCATCAAGAAAATTCACAACAAATTAAAGATAAAGTAAATAAAAAAGTCGCTCAATTGAAAAGTAATATTCCAGTTAAAACTAAGCAGAAAAAAGTACTTTATTTATTGTTACATGAAGGACGAGCGCCTTACGTAGCAGGAAGTGATACCACAATGGATGAAATGATCCGCCTTGCTGGTGCAATTAATCCTGCTCAACCGTTAATTTCATCTTTTAAGCCCCTCTCTATAGAAGCAATGATCTCAATGCAGCCTGATGTGATTTTGGTTAGCAATCGCAGTTTAGTTAAGTTAGAGGGTATTGATAACATCATTAAATCCATTCCTACCTTGGCATCAACTCCTGCTGGTATCAACAAACAAATCATCGGAGTTAGTGGTTCCGCACTCGTTGGTGGGCTTGGTTTAGCTACGCTTGATGAAGCCGCTCGTCTTAATACTCTGCTTTACCCATAGGATGAATGCATTATGTTGTTGAAATACATTCCTTATTCAAGGTTATTAAGCCTTAGTGCTTTTTTTCTTGTCTTTATTGCTCTTAGCTCTATTGCGACAGGGCCAATGAATATTAGCTTAAGTGACAGCTTTAACAGCTTGGTGCCTTGGTCTAGTATTGAGACGCCTGCTCATATTGATTTAATCATTCATCAAGTTAGATTGCCTAGAACCCTATTATGTATGCTTGTTGGGGCTATTTTAGCGATTTCAGGGGTGGTGATGCAGGGGTTATTTCGTAATCCATTAGCCGAGCCTGGTATTATAGGCGTGTCTGCTGGTGCTGCGCTTGGTGCTGCAATGGCTATTGTTCTTTTTTCTTCTTTGGCTGAACAATACCCTGTCTTTATGAATTTTGCAGCCGTACCCATCTTTGCCTTTCTTGGTGGTGCGATTACAACTTTGATTGTCTATCGGTTAGGAACCAGTAAGTTCGGTACCTCTATTACGGTTATGCTGTTAGCAGGTGTTGCCATTAGTGCCTTATCTGGAGCTGGGATTGGCTATTTAAATTTCATCGCTGATGATCAAATGTTGCGTGACCTTTCTTTGTGGTCAATGGGTTCCCTAGCAGGAGCAAAATGGCCTGATTTATTTTTGGCTGCCGCTGGCCTTATCATTCTGCTCTCTCTCTTTATGCGAAACGCATCGGGGTTAAATGCATTATTACTTGGTGAAGCAGAAGCTAAACACTTAGGGATAAATGTTCAATCATTGAAAAAACGTATGATCATTTTAAGTGCGGTTGGCGTGGGAATAACTGTCAGCTTATCTGGCATGATTGGCTTTATTGGTCTGATTATCCCTCACCTTGGACGCATGATCGCAGGTCCTAACCATAAAACATTACTGCCTCTCTCAGCGCTTCTAGGTGGTCTATTACTGACTTGTGCAGACATGTTTGCCCGCGTTGCAGTTAGTCCTGCCGAACTTCCTGTTGGTATTGTGACTGCAATTATTGGTGCACCTTTCTTTTTATATCTACTTTTTACTCAAAGAGGAAAGATCTAATGCACGATCACTCTGTCGCTATTTCAGCAAAAAACATCTCTTATCAATTAAATAATAAAATCATTTTAGATGATATCAATTTAGATCTTCATTGTGGGGAGGTTACAACACTACTTGGCCCTAATGGAGCCGGAAAGAGTACTCTACTTAAGATATTGTGTGATGAAATTGAATCTAACAATGAGATCCGTTATTTCAATAAGAAAAAAGAAAGGTGGAATAAATCATTATTAGCACAACAATTAGGTATTCTCCCTCAACAAAGTAGCCTCTCTTTTGCATTTAGTGTGAGTGAAGTGGTAGAGCTTGGCGGTTTACCTTTGGATCTTCCCAATAAAACATTAGCACCGCTTACACGATCAATGATGAAAAAAACAGGGATCGAGCATTTAGCGGAAAGACTCTACCCTTCTCTCTCTGGTGGTGAAAAGCAGCGTGTACATTTAGCTCGCGTGCTAACGCAAGTAAGCCAGTACCAACAAAAAATAGTCATGCTCGATGAGCCAACTTCGGCATTGGATCTTTCTCATCAACATAATACATTACGTTTGGCTCGAGAATTAGCTGCGGAAGGAGCTGCCGTTGTAGTGGTATTACATGATTTAAATTTAGCGGCTCAATATTCAGACAGAGTGATCGTATTGAAAGATGGAAAACTACAAGCGGATGGGAGGCCTTGGGAGGCGATAACTACAGAAATGATTGAAGATGTTTACGGACATAAAACGTTAATACAAGCACACCCAATGTATGATTTTCCTGTGGTGTATGCGGCTTAGATTATCTATTCTTCAAATTACAGGTATAAAAAAAGGAGAGCTAGTGCTCTCCTTATTTAGTCTTAAAGCCTTTGAAACTGTTCTAATTAAAGAGCAGCTTTCGCCTTAGCAACAAGAGCAGCGAATGCCGCTTTGTCGAATACAGCGATGTCAGCTAGGATCTTACGATCGATTTCAATAGATGCTTTCTTAAGACCGTTAATGAAACGGCTGTAAGACATCTCGTTTTGACGAGCTGCAGCATTGATACGAGCGATCCAAAGTTGACGGAAAACACGCTTTTTGTTGCGACGGTCACGGTAAGCATATTGACCTGCTTTAGTAACTGCCTGGAAAGCTACACGGTAAACACGTGAACGTGCTCCGTAGTAACCTTTAGCTTGTTTTAGAACTTTCTTATGACGTGCACGAGCTTGTACACCACGTTTTACGCGAGGCATTGTGTCTCTCCTAAACTAAAATTAAAATAAATACTAAAAATTATGCGTATGGAAGCATACGTGCAACTGCTGCTACTTCACATTTTGGAAGTAGAGAGTTTGGACGAAGCTGACGCTTGTTTTTAGTAGTACGTTTAGTCAGGATGTGACGTTTCGTAGCGTGCTTAAATTTGATACCGCCAGCAGTTTTCTTAAAACGCTTAGAAGCACCTTTGTTCGATTTCATCTTAGGCATGATGAATATAACTCCGCATTGTTGCGTGATTAAACATAATAGTAATTAGGCGAATAAAACAGGATAACTGCGAGCAGCTACCCTACTTTACTACTTGAATGCACTAAATTACTTCTTCTTAGGGGCCAACACCATAATCATCTGGCGACCTTCAATTCTCGTTGGGAAAGATTCAACTAGAGCAAACTCTTCAGTATCCGCTTTCAAACGATTAAGAACGTCAACACCGATGTTTTGGTGAGCCATTTCGCGGCCACGGAAGCGAATTGTTACCTTCACTTTGTTGCCGTCTTCAAGGAAACCAGTCAGGTTGCGTAGTTTTACCTGATAGTCTCCAATATCAGTTCCAGGTCTAAATTTAATTTCTTTAGTCTGAACCTGTTTTTGCTTCTTCTTCTGTTCTTTAGCAGCCTTGGCCTTTTCGAAGAGGAATTTGCCATAGTCCATCACACGACAAACTGGTGGCTCGGCATTCGGGCTGATTTCAACTAGATCGACACCTGCTGCAAGTGCAACGTCTAACGCTTCATTTAGTGAAACGACACCAACTGACTCGCCATCTAGACCTGTAAGGCGCACTTCTTTAACGCCATTAATCTCACCGTTTAGACGATGAGCATTTTGTTTTGCCGGTTGCTGGCCTCTTTTTCCGCCTTTAATACCTTATTCCTCCACAGTATTGAGCGTTCGGGTACTAACTTCTTGCTGCAGGAATGCAACAAAATCATCAATTTTAAATTTACCCAAATCTTTACCTTTGCGAGTACGTACTGCTATTTCTCCGGCTTCCATTTCTTGGTCACCACAAACAAGCATATACGGAACGCGCTTCAAAGTATGTTCCCTGATTTTAAAGCCAATCTTCTCATTTCTCAAGTCCGCTTTGACTCTAAATCCATTTTTTTGCAGTTTTTTTGCAATTTCTTGTACATAATCAGCTTGTTTGTCTGTAATGCCCATTACAATTGCTTGTTCTGGCGCCAACCATGTTGGGAAAAAGCCTGCGTAGTCTTCAATTAAGATACCGATGAAACGCTCAAGAGAACCTAAAATCGCGCGGTGAATCATCACTGGTGTGTGACGTTCGTTATCTTCACCTACGTAAGTTGCCCCTAAACGCTCTGGTAATGCAAAATCGAGCTGTACTGTACCACATTGCCACGCACGGTCCAGACAATCATGCAAAGTAAATTCAATTTTCGGTCCGTAGAATGCACCTTCACCCTCTTGAAGCTCATAAGCGATATTCATCGACTCTAGAGCAAGGATTAAATCTGCTTCTGCTTTGTCCCACATTTCGTCAGAACCCACACGTTGTTCAGGACGTGTAGATAACTTAACTACGATGTTTTCAAAACCAAATGTAGTATATGTATCATAAACCATTTCGATACAAGACTTCACTTCAGCTTGTACTTGAGCTTCTGTACAGAATACGTGTGCATCATCCTGAGTAAAGCCACGAACACGCATGATGCCGTGTAGAGCGCCTGATGGCTCATTACGGTGACATGAACCGAACTCAGCCATACGTAATGGCAGATCACGGTATGATTTCAGACCTTGGTTAAAGATTTGAACATGACCTGGGCAGTTCATTGGCTTAATTGCGTATTCACGGTTCTCAGAACTTGTTGTGAACATCGCTTCTGCGTATTTGTCCCAGTGACCAGAACGCTCCCAAAGTACACGGTCCATCATTAATGGGCCTTTTACTTCTTGGTAATCGTATTCTGTTAGTTTTTCACGGATAAATACTTCTAACTCACGGAAGATAGTCCAACCGTTGTGGTGCCAGAAAACCATACCCGGAGCTTCTTGCTGCATATGGAACAGATCAAGGTGCTTACCAATTTTACGGTGATCACGCTTTGCTGCTTCTTCTAGGCGGATAAGGTGTGCTTTAAGCAGTTTCTTATCTTGGAATGCTGTGCCGTAGATACGTTGAAGCATTTTGTTGTCGCTATTACCACGCCAGTATGCACCAGCTACACTCAGGATCTTAAAGTTCTGGCAGAAGCTCATGTTTGGAACGTGAGGACCACGACACATGTCGATGTATTCTTCATGGTGGTATAACCCTGGACGATCGTCTTTAGATACGTTTTCGTCAAGGATTTCAATTTTGTAAGTTTCGCCACGAGCATCGAATGCATCGCGAGCTTCTTGCCAGCTTACGTTCTTCTTGATTACTTGATACTTGGTTTTAGCAAGGTCTTTCATACGCTTTTCAATCTTATCAAGATCTTCTTGCGTTAAAGAATGCTCCATATCGATATCGTAGTAGAAACCGTTATCGATAGTAGGACCAATCGCCATTTTAGCTTCTGGGAAAAGCTGCTTAACTGCGTGACCTAAAAGGTGCGCACAAGAGTGGCGAATGATTTCTAAACCATCTTCATCTTTTGCTGTGATGATTTCAAGTTGTGCGTCATTTTCAATTAAATCACACGCATCAACACGAACACCGTCAACACGACCAGCGATACAAGCTTTCGCAAGACCTGGGCCGATGTCAGCAGCAACATCCATAGTAGAAACAGCATTATCGAATTGACGTTGAGAACCGTCTGGAAGAGTAATTACAGGCATGTTTTATCCTTTACAGTGGTGTCGCACACGAAGCGACACATGCTAAAAATTAATAAGTCTAAATAATAGATTGTCTATATATGATGTAAGGATCAATCAACCACACAAAGGTCGGGAACACTTACAAGTCGGACATTGTACGACTCTTAATCAGCTAATGCAAAAAAGAATCGAGATCACAAAAATGATATCGATTCTTTTATTATATTTGAAAATAGAAAGTACTAACTACACACGCAATATTTTTTGCACCGCATTATGAATTTCTGTACTTGAAGCATTTGTATTTAGTGAAAACGACACATATTGATCACCTCTGTTAAACCCCATCGAACGATCGACTTCCGCTAAACAATGAAGAACTTGCCCATCGAGAATAAATGACAACTCAATCTCTTTTTTATTGATGAATCCGCTACTTCTAAATTCAATCTCTTGGTAACCACCCGAATGAGATTTAAAGTGACCACCATTAAGGTAACCCTGCTCGACATCTGCTTTCACCATACTAAAGCCTGCTTGCTCTATTTGATGAATGATCGTCGCAGCAACGGTCATTGGTTTAACAATTAGTAAATCACGATCGGTTGGATCAATTGCAAAATCAATATCTAATACGGTCTCAACCCAAACATCACAATGATTATTACGAACATTCAATGCTGTGATCGGCGTTTCATCTGGCAGTTTAATCGTGAATCTCATCTCCTGCTTCTCCCCTGCTTGGATCACAAAAGGATTCACTGCTTGAGTATGAAACAAGGTCAATGTTTGATAACTAGTACCGTTATCGTTTTCTACTTTAACTTCTGTATTGAGCTTTAGGTGAATCGCATCAATCTGCTGTTCAACATCACCACCTTGGATATGAACAGTCCCTATTAGTGTGTCACCTTGAAATAACTCTGGATTTTCTAAAATGGTATCTACCTTTGCGGCACCTATACCTAATGAGGCTTTTAATTTTTTAAACATACCTGTGTCCTTTTAAATGTTTAGATTACGTTCCTAAAATCTGCATTGGTAATTGTAACAATGCATCACCGCTACTAGCGAAATACCAAATAATCGCGATAAGTGAACTTACTAATCCTACGTACCATGCTGTTGATACAATCTGTCCATACTTATCTAATGGTAATAAATGGCTATGATGACGAGCACGCCACTCAAATACTATTTCAAGACTTCCCATAATAAGTAAGAAACCAAAAAGTGCGAGTCCTAATTGGTAACTCAATATGACCCCACTAATTGCAGCCAACGCACACAAGGTTATACCTAGCTTACTGTTCATTGAAAAGCTAATACTCTTAAGAACATGGCCTCCATCTAAAGGAAGTATTGGCAGCAAATTAAATAGATTTAAGAAAGCATTAAATACAGCAAGACCCGCAAAGAACATCTCACCGGTAATCCAATAAACAACCATTAATATTAATGAGAGGATCAAGCCAAAAAATGGACCCATGATGGAGATAACCACATCCTGCCAACGCGTGTTTATTTTCTCATCGCTAAGGGCTAATCCCCCTAAAAATGGAATTAAATAAATACCTTTCGTTTTCATTCCAAAGTATTTCATTGCTCGAATATGACCATACTCATGAAACACAAGACAGGCAATTAGTGATAATGCAAATTCAATAGAGAATAACCAGGAATAGGCGGCAATACTGGCAGAGGCCAATACTACTTTGATCAGCTTTACGCTTTTTAATGCTTTCATTCCTAATGAGACAAGACCAATTAGGCTGAATTTTCGTTCTGCTTTAATTGGTGTATGTGGCACTTGTTGTTCTATATCTTTAGTATTACGTGAGCCTTCAGCTATTAGTTCATCATCAACCATTGCTCGATATTCAATTAAAAACGGCTGCCATGTCACTTTCGCCTCTAGACGACAAGTGATCACCACCTCTCCATTATTCAACTGAAACTCATGTACATAATGATCTTGATGATCAGCAGAAGCCGCTTGTTGAGCGACTAGAGTGTTATTCCAAAAGACTTGTTGCCATCCAGCCATTGAACCTTCTAAGCGTAATGGTTGCCCTAGAAAGTTAATTGATAATAATTCCATTATTTACCTTAAAATATAGATGATTATATTGTTTTTTTTAAAGGAAGCGTCAATCGCTATTGTTCTTCCAATATAGAGAAACCACGATAAATATTACACACAGTGATGACACCAAATACAACAATAACGATTGAAAGGTGCCATACCGCATTCAAGCCAATTTTTACTAGTAACATACTGACTAAGGCCGAAACTATCATTTGCCCTCCACCAGACATAGCTGCCGCAGCCCCTGCTTGTTTCTTATAAGGCTGCATTACCATCGCTTGAGCACACGGTAAAGCAATACCATTCCCCAAGATCATTAAACCTTGCCCAAGCATTAAATACATCGGTTCTAATGGCACTAAAAATAGCCATATAGCCGCAACAAAATGCAAGACAGGAGTACATAGCAACATATTCTTTGTGCCAATTTTAGGCCGGACGTGATTACAAATACTTGTTCCTAATAGCATTCCAATCGCTGGAATTAACGCCCATACCGCATATTTAGCAGAACTCATACCAATTTGATTTTGCATAATAAAAGGCATGACAGATACCGTGGTGATCATTAACGTAAAATTAAGCCAACCAATACTCGCAAAGCTTATAAAGTAGCGAGACGTCAATAGGATCCAGTATTGATTTATTATTTTTACAGGAGACGGTATCGAAGATATCTGAGTTAACGTTTCTTTGAATTGAACTAGAATCACGACTAATGCGATAACTACATAGCCAAATAATGAAACAAAAATAATACTCCATCCAAAATGATAATTAATAAACCCGCCGATAACGGGCGCTATCATTGGCGTTATCGATGCAGCCATAGCTATATACGACATTGCTACAGGTAACTCGGCCCCATTAAATCGATCTCGCGTAGAGGCTCTTGCTAAAACCGCACAGCACCCAGTCCCAAGCCCTTGTAGAAAACGGCCAAAAATAATTCCTTGGAAGCTATGCTGAAATATAAGAATAAAAATAATGCCAAGTAAAGCAATAGACAAACCAAAGATTAATACTTTTTTGCGCCCTAAAGCATCAGACACTGGCCCATAAATAAATTGAGACGGTCCAAAACCCAATAAATACACACTAACCAACAGCTGTGTTTCATTAAGACTAATATTAAAATCTTTTGCTATCCAAGGTAATGATGGGAAAACCAATCCCATACTTAACTGGCCAATACTAATAATTAAGCATGCAAGTAAAATGCTTTTCATATGAGTGTTAAGAATACTACTCATTATTATACGACTGCCATTCCATGTTAATACCTACTCCCTCATGGCATTAATATCTTCATATTATCTTATTGAGCTGTTTATACTAAATGATAAGAAACAACGTAAAGCTGACCTTTATTAGGATAGATCTCTTCAATGATGTTTTTAAGCTCTTCTAATGTCATGTTTTCTTGTTCAGCATGATACTGATCCAAATCATCAAAGTTAATTGGATCAACAGCATCAATTGCTAATCGACAAAAGCGACGGTTATCTTCATAAGTACTGACTTCAACTTCAGTTCCTACCACGTAATCTTTTTCTGATTCGTCACGAATGGTAATAACTTTTTTCCCCGATAAAATATCAGATTCAAAACGTTCAAAAAAGGTCATGCTTGTTGGTGCTGATTTCATTGTCTTTTCCTAATGCAATTCGAGCTGCGACAATGCAGCTCGAAGAGAAATATTGATAAAAATACGTAACGTTAAGCGAAGCAGTAATTTGCCCAATGAGCCAAACCGGCAGTTACTGAGCCAAAGTAATTACCACCCACAATTTCAATGTTTGGTAGTTGTTGTTTCAATGCCGCTTGTAAAATTGGTGAACGAGCAGAACCACCAGTAACATAAATAATATCTGGTGTTTTACCTGCTTGCTGAATCGCTTCTTTTACTAGTTTGTTAATGTTTTCTTGTGGTTTAGCTATCGCTTCTATTAAATCTGACTGACTGATTGATAACGATAAACCTTCGTCTAAATAGCTTAAATCAACTGCATGCTCTAAATGCTCTGACAATGCAATTTTTGTTTGTTCAGCATCACGCAGTAATTTATAACTTAGTTTCTCATCGTACAATTTAATTAAACGAGCTAGTTTCTCTGGCTCTTTAGTGTCGTTCATCATTTGTAAAAGATGCTTACGGTTACCAAAACCAAAGAACTCCAACTGAGCTACAATATTATTAACTGCTATTGGGTTCCAGAACTGTGTCATTGGTAACTCAAGTCCTTTGTGCGTACGACTTTGAGATCCTAATAATGGCATTAATTGACGATGGGCTAAATGAATATCTAAATCATTACCACCAATTCGTGAACCACTGTGAGATAAGATCCCTTTGGTACGGTCATGATAATCACGCCATGATGGTCCCATTTGGATCATTGAACAGTCTGTTGTACCACCGCCAATATCAACAATAAGAACCGTTTTATCTTCATTAAGCGTTTGTTCGTAATCTAAACCTGCAGCAACAGGTTCAAATTGAAATTCAATATTCTTAAATCCTACACGTATAGCAGCACGTGATAAAATTGAAATCGCTTGACTGTTTGCCTCGTCACTTGCAGCACCTTGGAAGTTTACAGGACGCCCAATAACGGTTGATGTAATCTCTTGTTGAAGCTCTTGCTCTGCTTTATTTTTGATGTTCTTCATCATTGCAGTCACAAGATCTTCAAACAAACTCACCTGAACATCACGTAGACCTGAAACCCCTAAGAAAGACTTTGGTGATTTTACATAGTAAACATCTTCAGGATCTTCAATATAGGTATTTAATGCTGCTTGACCAAATGTCATTGATTCAGCATCAACGTCAATATCTTCTTCACGGTTAAAAGAGATTGCAGTATGAAGTAAACGCTCATTGATATCTGTACTTGGTTGAACACCCCAAATGCGGTAAAGATATTCAGAAACGGCTTCTCTTGTAGGCGCACATAATGCAGAAGGAATAAAAGTACTATCTCCTTCTAGCTTTAATAGCTTCGCTTGATTATCCAGAATAGTCGCCACTGAGCAGTTAGCGGTTCCGTAGTCAAATCCAATAAACATGTTGTACACCTAGCTTCGATAAAAGGGAGCTGATTTTACTCGCTTGTTACGCCTTTGCCAATCAAAATGAGAAAGATGCTGCAATTCCCACTTGATCTTGATTAATTATGGGCACAATCATCACTTGGTTAGTATCGATGTACTTATCTGTCACTAAATATTGGATGCTTGTTGCCAATACTGCACCAGCAATCACATCGCGCCAATAGTGATGTTCATTCTCTACTCTTGAATATCCAACTAAACCAGCCCCTATATAAGCAGGAAGACCATATTCCCAACCGTAGCGAAATTGCAAATAAGAGGCCCCTTGAAACGCAGCAGACGAATGCCCTGAGGGGAAGCTTAAATCATCCTCACCATTCGGTCGCTCTTCTCTTACTGTATACTTTAATGCTTGTGTTGCAGCTAATGTATAAGTTGCTCCTTTAGCAAACATCCAAAAGCCATCATAGTCTTCTTTATATAATGCAATGGAACCAGCAATGGCGGGAATTCCTACCGCTCCAATATTAGCTGCCATATCACCAGGCTGATTATCTTCTGCATACACAAAAGAACTCATTATGATCAATGAACTTGTTATTGCTATTTTTACTAACGGTTTCATTTTTAGCCTATATTTAATCAATCACAGTATTTAGGTGTTATTTTCGGATTATAACGAGTTGAACGTGAAGTAATTGTCAATTTATCTACAATTTGAAACGTTTAAATGACTGTTTTTACTTTTATTATGACTGGATAGACCATTTCATGATGATAGATTGGTTATACTAATGGTGTTATTTCATTATCTAGGTTTTTACCAAATATATTATGCAGTTAAATCAATATTTTTCACAAACAGATAATTCATTTGAATTTACCCGTCAACAAGCAAGTGACTTTGCGAAAAAAGTAGCTGGTGATTTCAATCCAATACACGACGTAGACTCTAAACGTTTTTGTGTTCCTGGCGATTTACTGTTTGCTGTTTTACTTTCTAAAACAGGCATTAGTAACAAAATGCATTTTGATTTTGCTGGTATGGTTGCTGGCGATACTGCTTTGCATATAAACCATACAGCCGAAGGTGAGTATTCTTTATCTGACGACAATGATAAACAGTACCTTCATGTTGAGCGTAGCGGTGAAAAGAATTTAGAACCTGAATTTATTGAACACGTAGTAAAACAGTATGTTCAATTTTCTGGAATGAACTTCCCTCACATTATGGTTCCACTAATGGAAGAGAAACAGTTAATGATTAACTGCCAACGTCCTTTAGTAATTTATCAAAGCATGGATTTAGAATTCACTCGCTTAGATATTACGGCGCCAAAAGTTGAATTTACTGGCGCAACGATGGACATCGAAGGAAAGCGTGGTCTTGTTAAATTAAACTTTAAATTTACTGAAAATGGTGAAGAAGTAGGTCATGGTACTAAACGTATGATCGCAACAGGTCTAAAGGCTTATGATCAAGTCGCGATTAATGATCTTGTAAATCGTTTCACCGCTTTGAAAGTGGCTTATAACAACTAGATTTATAACCCAATAAGTCATTTATAAAAAGGAGCATTTTTACTCCTTTTTTTTGCAAATAAAGCAAGATAAATCACGTTCTGCACTATTGTTTTACGATACATATCATAGGATACTTAGCTTAGACTTATAACGATTATGAATGCTACGAGCTTCATAACATTACGAAAGCTGGCTAGAATGAAATCAATAATTAATACAAAAGAGCAGAGCCAATTCAGGCGTTCTTCTTTATACGCTTCCCTTTTTGAACAAACAACACCTTCGTTGATGAATAATCATTATACATGCTGTGAGTGTTATGCTGCTTGGTACGGCAAACCTACCTGTATTGCATGTGGAAAAGATAAATTTGTAATTATTACAAGTTTATATTCTGAACGAGGAAAGTATGATGTTTTTTAATACCAACTGAATAAAGTCAAATTCTTTTCCATAAGCCTCATATCATACTTTAATTTAATACCAGACATAAAAAAGCCCGCTTATTTCTAAGCGGGCTTTTCGTACATTACAGTAAGATATTACTCTTCTGTTGTATCTTCATCAGATTCAGCTTGAGGCATCTCCGAAACTTCAGTATCTACTGTCGCTTCAGTTATCTCACCCTCTTCACCTTCAATGATTTCAAGCTCTTCTGGTTCATCAATGCGTTGTAGACCAACTACATTTTCATCTTCAGCAGTACGGATCAGAGTAACACCCTGGGTATTACGACCCACTTGGCTAACTTCTGATACGCGAGTACGAACTAGCGTACCTGCATCCGTGATCATCATGAACTCATCACCATCTTCAGTTTGAACCGCACCGACAACACTGCCGTTACGATCAGAAACCTTGATAGATACAACACCTTGTGTTGCACGACTCTTCGTTGGGTATTCAGAAAGTTTAGTACGTTTACCGTAACCATTTTCTGTAACTGTTAAAATGTCACCTTCATTTGAAGGAACAATTAACGAAACAACCTGATCTTCACCAGTCAGTTTCATACCACGAACACCCGAAGCAGTACGGCCCATTCCACGAACATGTTCTTCGTTGAAACGAACGACTTTACCTGCTTTAGAGAACAACATGATTTCATTTGAACCATCAGTGATATCAACACCGATTAATGAATCATCTTCACGTAGATTAACCGCAATCAAGCCATTCGCACGAACTTTAGCAAATTGATCCAGTGATGTTTTCTTAACCGTACCATCACCTGTTGCCATAAAGATAAATTTATCTTCAGAGTATTCAGATACTGGTAGAATCGCTGTAATACGCTCACCTTCTTCTAAAGGAAGAATGTTAACGATAGGCTTACCACGAGCAGTTCGGCTAGCTTGAGGAAGTTGGAATACTTTCAAGCTGTATGCTTTACCACGCGTAGAGAAGCAAAGGATATTATCATGAGTATTAGCAACAAGTAGACGCTCGATATAATCGGTGTCCTTCATCTTAGTTGCACTCTTACCTTTACCACCACGACGTTGAGCTTCGTAGTCACCTAAAATTTGGTACTTAACATAACCTTCACGAGAAAGCGTTACTACTACGTCTTCTTGTGTGATTAAGTCTTCCATGTCGATATCGTGAATTGCAGCACCAATTTCAGTGCGACGCTCATCACCATAAGTATCACGAACGGCTACTAATTCGTCACGGATAACTTCCATTAGACGTTCAGTGCTTGCAAGGATATGCATTAGCTCTGCGATTTCGTCCAATAAAGCTTTGTATTCGTCTAGAATCTTTTCATGCTCTAAACCAGTTAAACGGTGTAGGCGAAGTTCTAGAATTGCTTGAGCTTGTTGTTCCGTTAAGAAGTATTTGCCTTCACGAATACCAAACTCTGGCTCTAACCAATCAGGGCGAGCTGCATCTGTACCTGCACGCTCTAGCATGTCAGCTACATTACCAAGATCCCAACCGCGAGCGACTAGGCCTAGTTTTGCTTCTGCTGGCGTTGGCGCATTTTTGATAAGGTCAATGATCTCATCAATGTTTGCTAATGCCAGCGCTAAACCTTCAAGGATATGAGCACGATCACGCGCTTTGCGTAATTCAAAAATAGTACGGCGAGTTACCACTTCACGACGGTGATCAACAAAACACTTCAACATTTCTTTTAAGTTGAACAGTTTTGGTTGGCCGTTGTCTAGTGCAACCATGTTTACGCCGAATGTAGTTTGAAGCTGAGTTAATGAGTAAAGGTTATTAAGAACCACCTCACCTACTGCATCACGCTTACATTCGATAACAATACGCATACCATCTTTATCAGATTCGTCACGTAGTGCTGAAATGCCTTCTACTTTCTTATCTTTAACAAGTTCAGCAATTTTTTCAATTACACGAGCTTTGTTTACTTGATAAGGGATCTCAGTAACAACAATAGTTTCTTTACCATTCTTGTCAGCTTCGATATTTGCTTTAGAACGCATGTAAACTTTACCACGGCCTGTTTTATATGCATCAACGATGCCTTTACGACCACTGATTAATGCAGCTGTCGGAAAGTCAGGACCTGGAATGTAGTTTATTAGCTCATCGATGGTGATATCTTCATTCTCGATGAATGCTAAACAACCATTAACCACTTCAGTTAAGTTGTGAGGTGGAATGTTTGTTGCCATACCAACGGCGATACCTGATGCACCATTAACTAATAAGTTAGGAACACGAGTTGGTAATACCGCAGGGATTTGTTCTGTACCATCATAGTTCGGAACATAATCAACAGTTTCTTTGTCTAAATCAGCCAACAGTTCGTGAGCGATTTTTGACATACGAACTTCGGTATAACGCATCGCCGCCGCTGAATCCCCATCGATAGAACCAAAGTTACCTTGGCCATCAACAAGCATATAGCGTAGTGAGAACGGCTGCGCCATACGTACTATCGTGTCGTATACAGCACTATCACCATGTGGGTGATACTTACCGATTACGTCGCCGACTACACGGGCAGATTTTTTATATGGTTTATTCCAATCATTACCTAGTACATCCATCGCGAATAAAACACGGCGGTGTACAGGTTTTAGACCATCACGCACATCTGGAAGAGCACGACCAACGATTACTGACATCGCATAGTCTAGGTATGAACCTCGAAGCTCATCTTCAATATTTACGGGCGTGATCCCTTTAGCAAGATCGCTCATAGAGCCAATATCCCTCAAATTAGTTCTGTCGTACCAATATCAATTACTTTATCAATCATACTATCTATAAAGATAAAGTAATTGATACTGATAAACGTGCAAGATTACAAAATATAGCACATAACACTTCTATTTCGCATCGTTTTAATTCGTAAAATAGCTCTTAAGCTTAAGAATCCCGCGAAATCAGGAGCAAGTCACATCGTTAAGCGTCATATTCTTGAAAAACCTCAAAAATAGTGGTGAAAAAAACATCATTTTAAAGACTCTCTTTCTGTTTTTTTTCTGTATATAATAGAGGGAGTTAAAAAAGGAATATGAAGTATGACTCAGCAGTTAAATGTCGACCCGGCAGAAATAAAAAAATTCGAAGATATGGCGTCTCGTTGGTGGGATCTTGAAGGTGAGTTTAAACCACTACATCAAATCAACCCATTGCGTCTGAACTATGTATTAGACAATGCCAATGGCTTATTTGGTAAAAAGGTATTAGATGTAGGCTGTGGCGGCGGCATTCTAGCTGAGAGCATGGCAAATCAAGGCGCTGATGTTATCGGGTTAGATATGGGTAAAGAGCCTCTAACCGTTGCTCGTTTACACGCTTTAGAAACAGGTACTACATTAGAATATATTCAGTCAACAGCCGAACAGCACGCTGAAGAGAACCCTGAGACGTATGACGTTATTACTTGCATGGAGATGCTTGAACACGTTCCCGACCCTCTTTCAGTTATTCGCTCATGTGCAAAAATGGTTAAACCTGGTGGCCACGTATTTTTCTCAACATTAAATCGTAATATTAAATCCTACTTATTTGCCATTGTTGGTGCAGAACAACTACTTAAATTGGTTCCTAAAGGTACGCATGATCACGATAAATTCATTCGTCCTTCTGAGCTATTAAAAATGTTAGATCAAACCGCTCTACAAGAAAAAGGTATCACAGGTTTACATTACAACCCATTAACAGATGTCTATTCATTAGGCAAAAATGTGGATGTAAATTACATCGTCCATACTACTTTATAAGCCCCACTCAGCCACTTATCATATTTATCCCTCTTTATCTGTGTTCTTAATACAAATAAAGAGGGATTTTTTTGCTAAATCTCCTAATTCTTATCTTGTTTACTAAAGCTGCATTAATGCCAAATTTAGAACAACAAATCAGCAATTTTTTTTGATTCTTAGAGATCCACCGAAACCACAAAAATCAAGAAAAATATTTTTTTTACTGCCTACTTATCCACCATTCTGAAATACGTTATTTCCGATGTCTTGATATAGCTAATCTCACTCGGTTAGTGCCTACTTACTGTTTTTTTTAATTCATAGGTTATCCACAGGCCTCCCTCAATTTCAGACTTGATCACTGCTCATTTTATCATTATCTTGTAGTCAATTATTTATTAAGCCCTATATGTAGTGTTTAGTTGCAAATTCAACACTATGAGCTTGATCACAAATTAATAACGAAAATTACAAATATTACATCTTTCGTTCCTCATCCTAAGGAAAAGTAGACAAATGACTCATCAGCTTACCGTTACGAAGCGAAATGGCACCACAGAAAAGATCAATTTAGACAAGATCCATAAAGTGATCACCTGGGCTGCAGAAGGTCTAGATAACGTTTCAGTATCACAAGTTGAAATGAAGTCTCATATCCAATTCTATGAGGGTATGAAGACCTCAGATATTCATGAGACTATCATCAAAGCAGCTGCCGATCTTATCTCAGAAGAAACGCCAGATTACCAATATCTTGCAGCTCGTTTGTCTGTTTTTCACCTTCGTAAAAAAGCGTATGGCCAATTTGAACCGCCAACACTGTTTACGCACGTTAATAACCTAATCGAACTAGGTAAATACGATAAGCATATAGTAGAAGACTACACCGAAGCAGAATTCAACTTGATGGATCAAATGATCGATCATAATCGTGATATGGATTTCTCTTACGCTGCAGTGAAACAACTTGAAGGTAAATACTTCGTTCAGAACCGTGTAACGGGCGCGATCTACGAAAGTGCACAATTCCTTTATATTTTAGTGGCTGCTTGCTTATTTGCTAAGTACCCGAAAGATACGCGTCTTGATTACATTCAACGTTTTTATGATGCGACTTCTAAATTTAAGATTTCATTACCTACACCAATTATGTCTGGTGTACGTACTCCTACTCGTCAATTTAGCTCATGTGTACTTATTGAATGTGACGATAGCCTAGATTCAATTAACGCGACGGCAGGCTCTATCGTTCGTTACGTATCTCAACGTGCTGGTATTGGTATCAATGCTGGTCGTATTCGTGCTCTTGGCTCTGAGATCCGTGATGGTGAAGCTTTCCATACAGGGTGTATCCCATTCTACAAATACTTCCAAACAGCAGTAAAATGTTGTTCTCAAGGTGGTGTTCGTGGCGGCGCAGCAACATTGTTCTACCCTATCTGGCACCGTGAAGTAGAATCGCTATTGGTTCTTAAAAATAACCGTGGTGTAGAAGAAAACCGTGTTCGTCATATGGACTACGGCGTACAAATTAATAAACTAATGTACACTCGCCTTATTAAAGGTGGTCACATTAGCTTATTCTCACCATCAGATGTACCTGGTTTATATGATGCATTCTTTGCTGACCAAGTTGAATTTGAACGTCTATATGATATCTACGAGCAAGATACATCAATCAAGCGTGAAACAATAAAAGCGATTGATCTTTTCTCTTTGCTTATGCAAGAGCGCGCATCTACAGGTCGTATCTACATTCAAAACGTCGATCATTGTAATACACATAGTCCATTCGACCCAAGTGTTGCGCCTATTCGTCAATCTAACTTATGTTTAGAAATTGCTTTACCAACTAAACCACTAACACACGTTAATGATGAAGAAGGTGAGATTGCACTTTGTACTCTGTCTGCATTTAACTTAGGTGCGATTGAGAAGCTAGAAGAACTTGAAGAATTAGCAGAGCTTGCAGTACGTGCTCTTGATGCACTACTTGATTACCAAGACTACCCTCTTCCTGCTGCGTACAAATCAACAATGAACCGTCGTACGCTAGGTGTGGGTGTTATCAACTATGCTTACTACCTTGCAAAAAATGGCGTTAAGTACTCCGATGGCAGCGCAAACGGTTTAACACATAAAACGTTTGAAGCTATCCAGTTCTATCTTCTAAAAGCATCTGTTGGTTTAGCAAAAGAGCAAGGCGCTTGTCCTGCATTCAATGAAACAACTTATGCTCAAGGTATTCTACCAATCGATTCTTACAAGAAAGATATTGATAACGTATGTACTGAGCAATTACATTTAGATTGGGAAACATTACGTGAAGAGATCAAGACACATGGTCTACGTAACTCAACCCTGTCTGCATTAATGCCTTCAGAGACCTCTTCTCAAATCTCTAATGCAACGAATGGTATTGAACCACCACGTGGATTCGTATCAGTTAAAGCATCTAAAGATGGTATCTTGAAGCAAGTTGTTCCTGATTATGTAAATTTAAAAGATAACTATGAGTTACTTTGGAACATTGGTTCAAATGATGGTTACCTACAACTTGTAGGCATTATGCAGAAGTTTGTTGACCAAGCTATCTCTGCAAATACAAACTATGATCCTAACATTCAGCCAAACGGCAAAGTACCAATGAAGCTGTTACTTAAAGATCTACTAACTGCTTATAAATTAGGTCTAAAAACGCTGTACTACCATAACACTCGTGATGGTGCTAGTGACTCACAAGGTGATCTTGGACAAGATGACGACTGTGCAGGCGGCGGTTGTAAGATCTAACGTTTCACTTTAAAATTAAGCCCGCTTATGGCGGGCTTATTTATCTTTTAGCTCAAAAATCTATAATTATTAATCCAATATGTGCCTAAGTTCGTATAGGTATTTATCGGCATAATTTTTAAATTAAGAAGCCCTTATCTATTTCTTTGGCTTTAATCACATTGAGGTTTCCATGGCGTACAGTACTTTTCGACAAGAAAAAAATGATCAATTGAAAGAACCTATGTTTTTAGGTAATTCGGTAAACGTTGCTCGTTATGACCAACAAAAATTTCAGATCTTTGAAAAACTTATCGAAAAGCAGCTTTCATTTTTCTGGCGTCCAGAAGAAGTCGATGTATCTGGTGATCGTATTGATTACAATAACCTACCAGAGCACGAACAACACATTTTTATTAGTAATCTAAAATATCAAACATTGTTAGATTCTATTCAAGGTCGTAGTCCAAATGTCGCTTTATTGCCTTTAGTGTCTATTCCTGAATTAGAGACATGGATTGAAACATGGTCTTTCTCTGAAACGATCCACTCGCGTTCATACACTCATATTGTACGTAATATCGTTAATAATCCTTCAATAATTTTTGATGACATCGTTGAAAATGAAGAAATTCTAAAGCGTGCAAAAGACATTGCACACTATTATGATAACTTGATCCAAGCGACCAATGATTACCATCGTTTAGGTGAAGGTACCCATACCATCAACGATGAAGAAGTTATCGTCTCAAAACGTGAACTAAAGAAAAAACTTTATCTTTGTTTGATGTCTGTAAATGCACTAGAAGCAATTCGTTTCTATGTTAGCTTTGCTTGTTCTTTCGCATTTGCAGAACGTAAATTAATGGAAGGTAATGCAAAAATTATCAAACTGATCGCTCGTGATGAAGCGCTTCACTTAACCAGTACTCAACATATGGTTAACCTACTTCGTACAGGTCAAGATGATCCTGAGTTTGTAGAAATTGCAGCAGAATGTGAGCAAGAATGTTTTGATTTATTTAAAGCAGCCGCTGAGCAAGAAAAAGAATGGGCACACTACCTATTTAAAGATGGTTCAATGATTGGTTTAAATAAAGATATTCTTTGCCAATATGTTGAATACATTACTAACTTACGTATGAAGGCTGTTGGTCTGAGCAGTGCATATGAAGGCGCAACTCAAAACCCTATCCCATGGATTAACTCTTGGTTAAGTTCTGATAATGTTCAAGTTGCTCCTCAAGAGACTGAAATTAGTTCATACCTTGTTGGTCAAATTGATAATGACATGGATGACGATGACTTAGGTGACTTTGAGCTTTAAAACTCACAACTATTCATAGACATAAAAAGCCGAGTATTTTTACTCGGCTTTTTACATTCGACAATTTGACTTACACCACACTTTTTCATGATAAAAATCCCATTAGTGAGACTTTGCTTCATATAAAAATCTCCTTGTGCCATAATCCCTTGTAATATTATAAAAATAATAAAACAAATTATGGCTAAAGACTCATGGAACAATTACTTATTAGAACAAGTTCGCCAGTTACCAATGGCGACATCAAAAGAGCACGTTCAATATCAACTGAATACCATCACTGTTGAAACACTAAAACAAAAACAAGTAATCGCACCTCAATTTGAGCATATATTCCATGCTTACCTTCTGTCTCGTTCAGGAAGGCTCATTGAATCTATTAGCTTATTTTTTGATGCTATCACTTTTGCTCAACAAGCTAAGCAAGAGTTTCTGATCTGTTTTTGCCACTACAACATCGGTACTCTTTATGGCATGCTCGGTAACTATTTCTATGCCCATAAGTTTTTAGCTAAAGCCGAAAGATCAGAACAATTTTGTGACGATTACATCTCTGGTATCATTAAAAATAACATTGGTGATATCTTTAGCCAAATTGGTAACTTTAATGAAGCCCTTGCTTACTTAAATGAGGCAACAGCCCTGCTTACCGAGCACGGTCCTAAACACTCATCCGCCCTATCACTGTTTAATATCGCTGATATCAAAGCCAAACAATTTTTATTTTCAGAAGCTCAAGAAATACTCGATTTTTTATATCCTGATATTAAGTCAGAACCAAAATTCCTAGGGTTTTACTATAAAATAAAAGCTGAAATATCAAATGGAATGGAGCAAATAGAGCAAGCAGAACACTTTCACCTTCTTTCAATTGAGAATATGCAAGCCTGCCAGTACGACTATTACATTTCAGAAATGATTTTAGAGTATTGCCATTTTCTAACTAGTTATCATCGTTATGATAAGTTAGACACTTACATTGAAAAAGGATTATCTATTGCAAAAGCCATTGAAAGCGACAAACTAATTGATGGTTTCAATGATATTATCTTACTCCGCATTAAAGATATTGATGACCCAGAATATCGAGAAAAACACTATCAAACATTAACGTCATCATTATTAAACTCTAGAAGGGAACTTCTTAAAAGAGAAAGTGATTACCTTCAGCAATTGTACCGCTTAAATGTCGCAAAATTAGAGTTGAGTACAATGAAATCTCTTTCTAACAATTTAGCTGTAATCAATAAAATTGGTCAATACATCAATAATTGTTCTGATATACAAGATGTTTTACCAACAATACAGCAAGAGCTTTCGGCTCTATTTCAGATAGATACATTAGCATTAGGTTTTTTTGATAAAGAAAAAGATCAAATAGCCATTGATTATTATAATACTGATAACTCAAAGAAAAGCTCTTACCTCTCTAATTGTAGGAGTGAGAGTACTTATATGAGTTACTGCATCAAAAGCGACTCTTCGTTTTACTATAATCATATGAATAGTGAGCAAAAAGTAGCTATGCTAGGCGATAACTGTGATAAACAAGTTCATTTTAAATCAATTATGTTTTCGCCTATAAGCATAAATAATGAAATTAAGGCCTGCTTTACTGTTCAAGCGAAGGATAGTTATCAATACCAAGCCTTTCATTTTGAGTTATTTACTCAACTAATAAGCTACATCTCTATTTCTCTTGAAAATCAATACAACCGACAACAGCTGGTCTTATTGTCACAAACAGACCACTTAACTCAATTGTGGAATCGTAGCTCTCTTGATTCACGGTTTAATCAACTTAAAAGTCAGTTAACTCAAAAGTACACAGGGATCATGCTCGATATTGATCACTATAAAGAATACAACGATACCTATGGGCATATTGCTGGGGATAAGGTTTTAATTAAGGTAAGTAACTTAATCAAAGAGCACTTCCACGGGCTGAATACTCAAGTTTATAGATATGGTGGAGATGAATTTTTTATCCTAGTTTCAACCATAGAACAGGATAAAATGAATGAGAAACTGACTTCATTGCTCAATCAGATCAAAACATTATTGATCCCACATGAGGCATCGACCTGTTCTAATTACGTGTCAGTCTCTATTGGGCTAAGTTATGCCACTGATTATTTCAATACGCTAACTCTAAACCAATTAATTGAACAAGCTGATAAAGCATTGTATATCGCTAAAAAAAGTGGCCGTAATTGTTATTTTGAACATAATAAAATAGAGGCGTTAACCTAATACCCCTACTATTAATCTCTCTATTATTGATATTGGTTGTGGTATTCTTTTGCCTTCATTTTATCTAAGCAACCCTTGACCATATGACAAAGATACACATCAATAGTATTGTGACATTAAACAATCAAACACATAGATCTCTACTAGAGGTCATGGAAGATCAGGGAATGCAAGTTGAGTCTCATTGTCGAAATGGTGACTGTGGTACTTGCCGTTGTACGCTAGTCTCTGGTGAAGTGACTTATCAATCATTTCCGCTGGCATTTTTAGCCCCAAACGAAATTTTACCTTGCGTATGCAAAGCAAAAACAGACCTGGTACTTGAGGGAGTTAATTTTCAGATAATGGCTAAAAAGGCATAAAAAACGACCCCAAATGGGATCGCTTCTCTTTTATTGACTGAGATATTTTATTTATTGTAAAGCACTCTGTGGAACATAAATTTCAGACTCTCGATTGATCGACTGATACTGACCAAACATCGGTTTCTTCTCTAGACAACGACGCAGCATATCCAACATTAATGTTGATAAAATTGAACGCATTTCATTATAGCTATAATTACGCTTTAAACTAACCAACTGCCCCCACTCACCGTAAGGTGTCGATAATGCCACTGCAACTTTACCTTGAATCACAGGGCCTGAAGATAAACCAATCGCCGTTTTAGTTCTCTCACGAGTTGCTGCAGCCAACGCCAGTGCAGCCGCAAGGGGATCTTGCCCTGCCATTTGCTGATCAACCTGAGAAGAGAGGATCCATCCCTGCTTCATATTCATTCTAATCTGTTCATCTTCTTGCAACCAATTCGTTAACCAACCACCTGTTGCTTGTTCTGCTACGGTAATATTTAACGAAAACTCACTCAACAATGCCCCCACATTTGGCAGCATCGATTCATCAACACTAACAACATTATCACCAAGTAAATGATAGATCCTTTCTAAAATAGGAAATCGGCTATCATGGTTTGCAGGACCAAATAATTTTACTTCGATAAAAGGAAGAGATGAGCGATAGCCAATCTCAAAGCCATGAGGTAAGCGAACCTGTTGCAATGTATCCTGAATACCTGATTCTGATAAACCAAAAGTAAACAGTCGACTGCATTCAGATGCTTCAACCATAGGGTGCCATTGCTTCATTCTAGGTAAAATTTGATGCTCTACCATCACTTTAAACTCAGACGGTACACCTGGTGTGAATATCACTATTGATTTATTAACTTCAATAAAAAAGCCACAAGCTGTCCCTACAGGGTTATCAATCAATTGCGCCCCTTCAGGCAACATTGCTTGTTTAATATTACTGTGTGGCATCTCTCTACCTTGGTTAAGGTATTGAGCTTGCATTCTGTCTAACCAATATTGAGACATCACCAGTGGTGTATTTAATACCTTTGCTGCCGCTTCACTAGAAATATCATCCGACGTAGGACCTAATCCACCATTTACAATAACAACTGACGCATTCTTAGCTTGGTGCTGTATCTCAGCAACTAATGCATCAATGCTGTCACCAACAGTTGAACGATTAGATAACTTAAAACCATGTTGATAAAATTGTTGAGATAACCATGCGGCATTAGTATCTACAATATCACCATGTAAGATCTCTTCGCCTGTGCTAATCATTGCTACTTGCAACATGCACTTTTCCTCTTTGATATTTCTATAATTACTTCTAATTTATCACATTAAGCGATTTAAAAAACCTATCTTGTTTCAATTCTAGTAAATCTTCCTTTTTAGGATAACCGTAAAGAATTAATTACATTAAGTGTATTTTAAATTGTACAAATGTATTGAGTTAAATTTCAATTGCGCGTACATTCTCATCATTGGAATAAGACTCAAGTTTTAATTGATTCAGTATAAGAAGTGGTATAAATGAAGACAAAAGTACTAGGAAGCGCGCTAATAATCGCAGGAACCACTATTGGGGCAGGTATGCTAGCCCTACCTCTTGTTTCTGCAAGTCTAGGTTTCTTTACAGCGAGTCTATTAATGGTCGGTATTTGGGCGATCATGAGCTACACAAGCTTGTTAATGCTAGAGGTTCACCAGTATGGACACCGTAGCGCAACATTGCACAGTCTTGCATATCAATTCTTAGGGAAGAATGGACAACGAATTGCTACTTTTTCAATGTTGTTTCTTTTTTACGCATTATGTGCCGCTTACATAGCCGGCGGAAGTGAACAATTTCATGTAAAAATCAATCTAATTGCGCCTTTCGAGTTGTCAAAAACAATCTCTACTATTCTATTCACCGTCATCGTAGCTGTTATCATTGCCTTGGGAACAAAAACGGTTGATGTGATTAACCGAGGATTATTTACCTTAAAATTAATCATGCTAGTGACAATTCTGTTTTTCTTAACGCCAAACATTACTGGTGAATACTTGATGTCACTTCCCGTACATCAAGGCGTATTTATTACTGCTCTTCCTGTGATTTTTACCTCTTTTGGTTTTCATGGCAGTATTCCGGCCATTGTTAATTACCTTGAATTAGATATAAAGAAGATCAAAATCAGTTTACTCATTGGTTCTTCACTTCCTTTAGTTATCTACTTATTTTGGCAAGGTATTACCCTAGGTCAGTTATCTCAGTCTGAATTTGAACAAATTAATGGCCTAAACCAATTTATTACCACCATCCAACAATCTATTGACCATCAATTTATACAGGTGGCTTTATCACTGTTTGCCGATTTAGCACTGCTAACTTCTTTTATTGGCGTTAGTTTAGGCTTATTTGAATTCCTACGTGACTCATCAAAGAAATGGCAAAAATCATCCATTGTGACGGCTTTATTAACCTACACTCCACCGTTGATGTTTGCTTTATTTTACCCACAAGGTTTTATTACAGCATTAGGTTACGCCGCAATAGCACTTGTAATATTAGCTCTATTCTTACCTGTGGCTCTCGTTGTATCAGCGCGAAGAAGACACCAAGAGTCTGAATATACTGTTATTGGTGGCACCCCAGCTTTAGTCATTGTTTTAATCTTTGGATTAATAATTATAGGCAGTCAATTATTCAGTTCTTTATAGCTGGGAACACATCACAAAAAATGAACTAAACACATATATTATAAGCTCCTGTATTTAATGCCTATTTACTCATCAAAATGAATAGTAAATAGGCCTTTTTTGCTTTTATGTTTTGCATTTTTTGATTAATAGTAGATAATTGTGATCTAGCTCAGTATTTGATTTAATTAAGGACTTTCCGTGAAAAAACAAGCAATAGTCAGTTTGCTTTTAGGGTGTGTAGCTTCAACGCAAGCCTATGCTCTAGATATCAATAGCGCCTATGAGATGGATTATCAACGCGACTGTTCAACAAATATTTACTCGAGCTACTGTTCTAATGATTCTTTTACTATTTCGCCAATGCGTTTAGATGGTGAAACACCATCAAAAGTTGCCGAAACAGATACTTATGCAGAAAGCACCCAATTGCCACATTATTTACGCGTGTCTGACGAGCGTGATTGGGATTACCTTATGGAGCAATCTTATACCATTCTTGGTTTAAGTGTTGCAACAGTAGGCTTAATGACCTTCCTACCTGAAAGTATTACAAAGTGGGATTCTGAAGATTCAAGCCTTAAAGGTCTTGGTAGTAAATGGAAGGATAATGTGAGCTCTGGTCCTGTTTGGGATAAAGATGAGCATTTCTTAAACTACATTATGCATCCATACTTTGGTGGTGTTTATTATACTGCTGCACGTCATGCTGGCTTTAATGAATTCGAGTCTTTCTTATACTCAACAACAATGTCGACCTTCTTCTGGGAGTATGGTGTAGAAGCCTTTGCAGAAGTTCCTTCTATTCAAGATCTATTCGTAACGCCATTCTTCGGTGCTGTGGTTGGTGAATTGATGTTGCAACAAGAATTACGCATCACTGATAATGGCGGCGAGGTCATGGGCTCAGATACACTAGGTAGCGTGAGTCTGTTCTTCTTAAACCCTGTAGGCCATATTCATTACTGGGTAACGGATGCATGGGGTGGCGACACTGAAGTTAACCTAGCTTACAACGCTTGGTTTAGTAATGGTGATGCTGCACAATTTGCTTATGATGCTGGTATGCCTTATACAGACCAATTTGTGGGTCTTGAAGTTAAATTGAAGTTCTAATACCTATTCCAATAATAAGTAGTCACTTTAATAATAACCTGAATAAACAATAAAAAAGGACACCACGCGGTGTCCTTTTTTTATGGGCGAATTTAAGACACAAAAAAACCGAGATTACCTCGGCCTTTTTGTGTCTTAAAATAAGCTAAACTAACGTATTGATTACGCTGCTTTATAGCTTACTTTATTACCAGCAAGTTGTTCACGTACAACTAGGTTTTCTTCAACTAGCTTTTTCAAGCCACCTGTTGCCCATGCTGCCGCTTTTGCTTCTTCTTGACCTGCTGCAAGACCAATATCTTTTGAATTGATACCTTCAGGGTTCTGGCAAACAATATCAAATACAGTCTGTTGCTTTGGCGTTAGAGCGATATCTGTCGCTACTGCCACCGCTTTAGGTGCTGCTGCAACTACTGCTTCCACTTTCTTTTCAACTGGTTTAGCTACTTTTGCAGGGTTAGCTGCTTTTTTCACTTCAGTTTTTGGTGCAGTTGCTTTAATGCGTTTATGCAGCTTAGACTGTACTTTACGTTTGTGAGCAATTTTCATGAAACTTAAACTCCGTTGCGCTAACTCTATTTTCAAACAATAAGTGCTCAAAAATAGTAGCGGAAAAAAGATGTCAATTCCTAAAGTGAAACTCAAATAGTTGTATTGGAATTGGCGAAGCGCGTTTTATACCAAAAAACGCGCAATATTTATAGAGAGGATGGCACTGTATGGCGAAAAGTACCGCACTTTTGCCAACTTTCTTACCAAAGTGGCATTTTATCCGCGACAAATGGGTTTGTTTTACGCTCATAACCAAATGTTGATTCAGGTCCGTGACCCGGAACAAATTTCATATCATGTCCTAATGGCCACAATTTTGTTTTAATTGAAGCAATCAGAGTCTCGTAATCGCCACGAGGGAAATCCGAGCGACCAATAGCCCCTTTAAACAGCACATCACCAACAAATGCCATTTTAGCCTCTTGGTTAAATAACACGACATGCCCTGGCGTATGACCTGGAGTGTGTAAAACATCTAGCTTTTGATTACCAAATTCAACAACATCACCTTCATTCAGCCATTGATTAGGCTCGAATGCATCAGTGTGAGGGAAACCAAATCGTTCACTTTGATTTGGAAGCCCTTGTAACCAAAAGTTATCTTCTTTATGTGGACCAATAATCGATGCATTAGTAATCGCAGCTAGGTCTTCAGTACCACCAACATGATCGAGATGACCATGAGTTAATACCATGTGTACAACATCAATATTTAATGCATCAATCGCTTGTTTTAGCAAGTGAACATCACCACCTGGATCGATAACTACCCCTTTCATGGTTTCATCGCACCATACAATTGAACAGTTTTGCTCATAAGGAGTCACTGGAATAATTTGATATTGTAAACTCATAGCTTTCTCTTCCTAAAATAATTACGCTAAGAATACCACGGCTGTTATTTAAGGGGAATTCAGATATTTCTTATGGGTAAAACACTAACTATGAGCGAATGGGATCTGGCTCCAATGATTGTCCCACATGACATTGGTTTGCTGGCTTGTCACTTCTCCATTTTCCGTTCTGTGGATCACCTTTCCTGTACCTGAACTAATATGCCATTGTGGTAAGCCATGATGACGCTTATTAGCCACCACTCCAGAGGCATCAGCTAAAGAGGTAATCTCAACTAACTGATTAGTCTTTAGGTTCCATACCCCATAACAATTACCTCTTGGTGACGTTGCTACAACATGATCCCCAAGAACAGCAATACTGGCAATATAATGATTAAAACGGAGCCACTGTTCAGGCTCTGCATTTAATTGCTTCAAGGGCTCTCCGCGTCGATGCACGGCAACCAGTGGCGCGCCATCTTCTGGCTCCCCACGATATTGCTGTCCACATAATACGCGTCCATCATGGGTTAATGATAAATGACGAATACTCAATTTATGATCAGGCAAACCAACCGATTCGAGTACCTCCCCCGTTTCTGTAGATAAGTAAACTAAGGCAGGTTCCATTGATTCTAAATTAATAGGTACTCTACCTTTAGTATGAACCCCACCAACCCCAATCGCTAAAGTTGTATCATCAACACGAATCACCTCATGTGGGCCAATACCAAACCCTGAGAACTCTTTCATTTTTATTAATTGAGTTCCTTGCAATTGATAAACACCAATCACGCCTTGGCTAGTCTCTTTCTCTCCCTCTGTCGTATAAAGTGTTAAGCCATCAGAAGAGAACACCCCATGCCCATAAAAATATCGATTAGGCATAGATGGTATAATGGAATAGCTCACACCGGTTTTTATATTAAACAGTTGCATGTAATTACCCGGACGACGCGCAAAGGCAACCGCCAAGTCACCATTAGGCGTAATCGCAACACCATGGCCTCTTTCTGGTAAAGGGACAGAATGGATTGGATAACCTTCACTGTCAGCCACCACTGCGCCAAAACGACCATTAGCCGTTCGGGAGCAAGAGATTAAAGCCGCTTTTTTATCTAAATTCGAGACCGACGAACACGCTGTTAACCAAGGAGATAATGCAACCGCCCCAAAACTGCCTTTCAATAATTTTCGTCTTTGATTATTAATCACCATCAGTTGCATTAAACCCTATAGCAATGTCCAATTCGATAGCAACTTCTTCATGGATCAGGTATTTCAAATATTCTAATTTATTGTACAAAGCCAAGGTATTTTGATAACCAGATTTGGTCTGTAATTCCGCAAATAGTGATGACGACTCAGGCCATGTCTCTAACGTAGAGTTAAAATGGTCTTCTATTCTTTCAGCTAAGTCTGAGTGTCCTTGCTCTTGTAAATAACGATTAAGCCCAACACCATTTGCTAAATAAAGATCACGCATAGCCATTACATTATATTTAAGCCAAATTAGAGACGTTTCTGATCGCCACGATTCAGAAAAATAAGGTCTAGGCTGCCCTATTTTTGCTAACGGACGACTGAGCTTTTTCATACTGTAATCAAGTTGATTAGCAAGCAATGCTATGTATTCATTTAACCACATGGTTTCATCTAACTGTGTCCATGGGTTTACCTGCCATGCTTGAGCCATTTTTTTCGTATTAAGCGCCAAATTGGCAGTAATAGCTTGACCTAATTGACACGACTCTTCTGCTGGCAACGTCGATGCAGGATCAAATAATAACCACTCCACCGCCCCTAAACCCTGGGTCGTCACACTCTGTTGTTGGATCAACTCACTATTCCAAGTTTGACCTTTTTTCAACAGTTGAGACATTTTTCGTCCAGTGGTGTTTTTCTTATCAGGCCAAAATTGAATATTCCAATTTAAGCTCAATGCTGCTTCTGGACCTCTCTCTTGACCTTGCAACGCCATCCACGATTGCATGGTTTGTTGCCATTGCATAACCACCGGTTCTTTTGTTGTTTGATTCGAACAATACCCTTCAAAACTCTCAGCCAATCGTTGGCTAGATTCAAGTAAACGTTGGGCTGATTGTTGTTCAATATAATAAACATGGTCAATCATATTGGTTGCGTTAGGAACTTGATTAGCTTCATTGGTACTTTGGCAGGCAGTCAGTAACACCGTGCTGCTTAACAATAGATAAATACTTTTCATTACTTACACCTTATAACGAATCTAAAAATGCCAATAACGCATTACGATCTTGTGTTGATAACTGCACGACTTTATCTCGCGCTTGTTGTGCTTCACCGCCGTGCCATAAAACAGCTTCTAGTACATTTCGAGCTCTACCATCATGTAGCATCTCAGTATGGCCATTCACCTCTTGTGTGTAACCAAGCCCCCATAACGGTGGTGTTCGCCACTCTTGACCATTAGCTAAGAACTCTGGTCGATTATCAGACAGACCTTGTCCCATGTCATGAAGTAACATGTCCGTATAAGGATGAATTACCTGATCAGATAACGCCGGTCTGCCTTCAATTTTTGCTGTTTTAATATTCGTTTTATGACAACTTTCACAACCGATATCTTTAAATAACTCTTGCCCTTTAATGACTTGAGGATCTTGAACATTTCGACGAATAGGCACGGCTAAATGTTGTGAATAGAATTCAACAAAATTTAAAATCTTATCACTCACTTCTGGAGTTCCGCCATGAGGCAGTTTTTCACAAACAGTTTGAGCTTGAGTACAATCATCTTTAGGGAACATATTACTGGTTAAGCCTAAATCACCATTAAACGCCGCGGCATTCTGCTGCATTAGTGTTGGTTGTCCTGCTTTCCAACCAAAACGTCCTAATGCTAACTCTTGAGCCCTAGCATCCCATACTTGATTAGCTTTACCTGAAATCCCGTTGTTCTCTTGTTTCTGTTGCTCAGCAAACCCTAAAATCGTTGATTCAGGGATAGATTCTAATAACCCTAAACCAATCATTGGCGGCGCAATACGTGCAGACATCAATACATTATCTGCCATATCTCCATACGCTAATTCTGTGATTGATAAATTTGGCTTACGTAACGTGACAACGTCACCATCAGCAAGCGTAATCGGTAATGATGTGTAAGTTATATGGATTTGCCCCTCTCGTTTTGCTCCAGACAGTGAAAAGTCTTGCAACTGACCACCATAAATAGGCTCAGGGATCACCCCTTCTAAAATGACACGCCTTTTTTGCTCAGGCGTTAATGCCGGAATACTTAATCGCACCAACATAGACACAGAATTTGTATCACCTTCTCTTGGCGCATGACCTCGGCCATCTTTAATATGGCAATTCTGACAACCATTCGTATTAAACAGAGGACCTAGACCATCTCTAGCATCAGTAGACGCTGGAGCTTGTACCCAAGGGTTACGAAAAAAACTGTTACCGACACTAAAATCTAACCGCTTACTCATAGGTAGATTTGCGGCGGGTAAAGAAAATGCGTTTTGGCCCTCCTTCTTCACACTCGTTTTACCACCAGACGCGATATCCATAGAAGTGTTATTTGAAGAAGCAGAGAAAGAAAGCGTTGAAAGTAAAGCTATTGCTCCAAGCATTGCGGGTTTCATAATATCGAACATCCTGATCATCATTAAAAAACAAAATAGCTCAACCACTACATCGAGAGAAGTGGTCGAGCTAATACCTATATTTTTAGGTTGGTATATTACTACTACTGCTTTTTCTTAGAATTAAAATTCGTGATCCGCGGTATCAGGGTTTAAGCTTGTAATACCAATCACATTTGCTGCGCGCTCAATGGATGCCGTTTGCAATACTAGTGACATGATTGATTTGTTTACCAATGCATTACCCGCTGCATTATCTGATGCAATCAACTGGTCGAAATGTTGGTTATCTTTTTCAGCCGCTGACACTAACGTACCAACTTGAGTGCGCGTTGCATCAAATTGTTGTTTAATTTCTTTCGCTGCTTTTTTATCTGTTTTAGCAACAAGATCATGGATACTTGGGCCAGATAATAGAGAGCCATCAGCACGCGTATAAGTACCTGTGTAAACGTTATAGATACCTTGCTCATTATAATAATGAGAGTTGTGCGTGTTATCAGAGAAACAATCGTGCTCATCTTCGGTAGAATTTGCTTCTAATGCTACTTTCATACGCTCACCAGCCAGTTCACCTAGCGATAATGAACCCATGCCAAACAACATTTTGCGTAAACCTTGTGTTGAAGACTCAGATAGCAGCTCAGCTCGGTAGTTTTTCTCACCTTCTTTCCACTGTTTTTCCATCCAAGATAAATCTTTAATTAACAACTCAGAAGCCGATTTTAAATACTCAGCACGACGCTCACAGTTTCCATTAGTACATACAGATCCAATAACATAATCGGTATATGGCCGCTCACCTGCCCCTGCATTCGTGCCATTTAGATCTTGGCCCCATAGAAGAAACTCAATCGCATGGTAACCTGTTGCTACGTTTGCCTCTGAACCACCAAGCTCATTAAGATCAGCCAATTTATCCGCTTCAATGCTTTTCACATCCAGAGTTTCTGCACCAATTTTGATTGAGGTAGAAGCAACGATATTTGCTTTAGCGCCATCATTACCTAATTCATATTGATAATCATCAGCCACATAATCAATTAAGCCTTCATCTAATGGCCATGCGTTTAATTGCCCTTCCCAATCATCAACTATCGCATTACCAAAACGGAACACTTCTGATTGTTGGTAAGGTACTCGCGCTGCTTTCCATGCTGTTTTAACCGTTTGTAAGCCTTTCTCAGATGGGTTATTTAAAAAAGTGTGAATGGCTTTATCAAGTTGCTGAGCTGTCGTTAGTGAATCACTGTATACCGCGTGTGCAATGTCAGCATAATGCTCTACCACATCCGCTTCTGTTGCTGCATAAGAAAAAGTCGGTAATACAAAAAGTGATACTGTAATGATATTTCGAGCAAATTTGACGTGGTTCATAAATCGTCCTTGTTGAGCAAATGAATAGAATATGTAAACCATTAAGTAAAATCTGTAAGAATCTATTAATGATAATAATTTTTATTCGCGTAATATACCCAAAACAAATAGGAATGCAAATATTTATCATTTAGATTTGATATTGAGCTATAGATACAAAAAAGCCCCATCAAGTGATGAGGCTCTTAAATTACAACTTTCAAGTCATTATCTAAATAATAGTTTATTCATCTAAATCAAGTTTATGACCATGAGCAGCCTTAGCTTTCAAGTAATGCTCATTGCCTTGTTTAATATGTGCATGCGTATTAACCACAGACTCAAGTTCGATGCCATAGTTTTGAATGTCTTCAATTTTCTTTGGGTTATTAGTGACTAATTTAATCTTAGAAAGGCCTAACGCTTCAAGCATTTGAGCTGCTTCTTTAAAGTCACGTAAGTCATCACCAAAACCTAAGTGGTTATTAGCCTCATAGGTATTCATGCCTTGGCTTTGAAGCTCATAAGCATCCAGTTTATTATACAAACCAATACCACGTCCCTCTTGGCGAAGATATAAAATAATACCGCCACTTTCAGACATACGATTAATAGTTTCTTCTAACTGCTCACCGCAATCACAACGTGATGAGTGAAATACGTCCCCTGTTAGACATTCTGAATGCATGCGAACCAGAGGCGATGTTTGATTCTTATCTGCATGATTAAAGATAACAGCAACATGCTCTTTTTCAGTCTCTAACCCTTCAAATGAAAGCATCTCTGCAGGGATATTGCTTCTTTGCCCTACTTTTAATTCTATACGAGCTCTTACGTTTGCCATGCTGATTTACTGCCTTTTTCAATGAGAAGATCAGACCTTCTACGATTTAATCAGATAAAAAGATCATAAGCATACCTAGCAAATATGCAAGAATCAAAAAAAAGGCCCAACAAATGTTAGACCTTTACGTACTTAATTAATACTTTTATAAATAAGCGATTACATAGCCGCTTTAAAAATGCTCACAATTTCTTCATGCGTTGCTTGTTTTGGGTTAGTAAAACCACACGCATCTTTCAATGCATTTTCAGCTAGCGTATCGAAATCTTCTTCTTTTGCATTCAGCGCTGTCAGGCCAGAAGGGATACCTACGTCAGTTGATAGCACTTTAATTGCATCCAATGCCGCTTGAGCACCTTCTTCATTGGTCATGCCTTCAACATTTACGCCCATTGCTTTTGCTACGTCTTTTAAACGCTCAGGACATACTTTAGCATTGTAGCTTTGTACATGAGGAAGAAGGATTGCATTACATACCCCATGTGGAAGGTCGTAAAAACCACCCAATTGATGCGCCATTGCGTGAACATAGCCTAAAGATGCATTGTTAAATGCCATACCCGCCATGAATTGTGCATACGCCATTTGCTCACGAGCTTCAAGATTTTGTCCATCTTCTACTGCGGTACGTAAATGCGCTTGGATCAATTCCATCGCTTTAATCGCTACCGCATCAGTCACAGGTGTTGCTGCAATTGATACATACGCTTCGATTGCATGTGTTAATGCATCCATACCTGTTGCTGCCGTTAATGATGCCGGTTTAGCAAGCATCAATTCAGGATCGTTTACTGACATTAATGGCGTGGTGTGTTTATCAACAATAGCCATTTTAATGTGACGAGCTTCATCAGTAATAATACAGAAACGCGTCATTTCTGATGCCGTGCCTGCAGTTGTATTAATAGCAACAAGTGGCATTTGAGGTTTTGGCGATTGATCTACGCCTTCGTAATCTGCAATTTCACCGCCATTAGCGGCAACTAACGCAATACCTTTAGCGCAATCATGTGGAGAACCACCACCTAAGGAGATAACTAAGTCACACTGATTTTCTTGTAGGATTTTAAGACCTGCGTTTACGTTACCAATGGTTGGGTTTGGCTGAGTACCGTCAAACACCGCAACTTCTACGCCGCGCTCAGCTAATAAATCAGAAACTTGTTTTACCATGCCGATAGCGACTAATACGTTATCAGTCACGATTAACGCTTTTTTGTAGCCTTGAGATTTAATGCTATCCATTGACTCAGCAAGACAACCAGCACCCATTAAATTTACGCTAGGGATAAAAAATGCACTCATAACCAACTCCAATATAATTTATATAAATTTTAAGAACTGATTATGTTGTAACATTGATAAGGTTAATAACTTTTTGATCTAAGACAATTTCTGCAATAAGTAACTATACGTTACAGTAAAATCGAGACTTGCATCATACTTTGTAGGTAGGCGAATAGAAAAAAGAAGAGAATACGTTAATTAATTGATAAAAAAGCCAATAAAACTAATTATTGGCTTTAAAAAGTATGAACTATTCCTAAGAACGCTTTGGCTGCTGGTAAGTTTTACCTGCGGCTTGGTACGTTTCTTTTTGCTTGATGTCGAACATTGCATAGAAGAACCAAGCAACGAATTTAATGACGTCGTCACCTTCGTTCATGATCCACTCTGCAAGCTCTTGCGCTTCGCCATTTTCGTCTTCATCATTAAATACATGATAAATACGTTGCTCGCCTTCAACTTCAGCAAGACGGAATTGACCAGCTAACGATTGTGCTGCATCAACAATATCTTGGTCTTCGCATGCTTTTAATGCTTCTAGCACTTGAGGAAGGTTTTCTTTTTGGCATAACTCTTTAACTAGTGTTTCAAATTCATTCTGTTGCATTTTTAATCAACTCTTGTTTTTTATTCAACATTTTAGATAGATGCGGTAATTTTAGCAGCAATAAAAATTTATTCGACCGGAATTCGTTTTAATCCTTGATATTTTGCCTTCACTTTGGCTTTATGGAGATATTATTTACTTATTATTGAATGGATTCAGATGTCAGATAAATTAGAGACCAAATACGTTACCGCCGGTCGCAGTAAAAAATGGACAAAAGGCGTGGTAAATCCACCGGTTCAACGCGCCTCTACCGTGGTATTTAATACCGTTGCTGAAAAAACGCACGCCATGATAAACCGCGCAAAACAAACACTATTTTATGGGCGCCGTGGCACTGAAACTCACTTCGCCCTACAAGATGCGATGGTTGAGCTCGAAGGTGGTACAGGCTGTGCGTTATATCCTTGTGGTACGGCTGCGATTGCCAATGCGATTTTATGTTTTGTAAAAACGGGCGATCATATTTTAATGGTCGATGGCTGCTATGAACCGACTCGGGATTACTGTGACACCATCTTGAAGAAAATGGGGATTGAAACTACCTATTACGATCCAATGATTGGTGAAGGCATTCGTGATTTAATTAAACCAAATACCACGGTGCTATTCACTGAATCGCCTTGTTCTATCACGATGGAAGTGCAAGATGTACCACTACTTGCTCGTATCGCGCATGAATCTGACATTGTGGTTATGCTTGATAATACTTGGGCTGCGGGTGTGAACTTCTCACCGTTTGATCATGGCGTTGATATCTCAATTCAAGCGGCAACCAAATACATTGTTGGTCATTCTGATGTGATGCTTGGTACCGCAGTAGCGAATGAAAAGCATTGGGATCAACTGCGTGAGCAAAGCTACTTAATGGGCCAGTGTATTTCACCTGATGATGCGTATCTTGCTATGCGTGGTTTACGTACTATGGGCGTTCGTCTAAAGCAGCATGAAGCAAGCAGTATTAAAGTTGCTAATTGGTTAGCAGAGCACCCACTGATTGATCATGTTCGTCACCCTGCACTTGAAAGCTGCCCAGGTAATGATATTTACCAACGTGATTTTAAAGGCTGTAATGGCTTGTTCTCTTTTGTATTAAAACAGTCTGATAGCAAAGCGACAACGGCACTGCTTGATGGCATGAGTCATTTTAGTATGGGTTATTCTTGGGGTGGATTTGAAAGTTTGATCTTAGCAAATGAGCCAAAAAGCTTTAATGCATTAAGAACCGTTGCTCATCCTCAATTTGAAGGCACGTTGATCCGCGTACATATTGGATTAGAAGATGTGGATGATTTGATTGAAGATTTAGAGCAAGGTTTAGCTCGATATCAAGAGATGTTATCTGCTTAATTCAGTTTATATCGTTTTTACTTACAAAAATGGCGACTCCTAAATGGGTCGCCATTTTTATTTATATTAATTCAATATTAACGCTTTCTTTCTTGTTTTGTTAATTCAAAATCAAATTCGTCAGGGAACAATACTTGCCCTTCTTCATTTTGATTAGGGAATACAACAACCGCTAATTCATCATCTTCAAGACCTGTAGTCCAACGGCTGTGCCATTTGTTTAGAGAGATAGATTCAGCTTTACATACATCCCATTCGCCTGTTGCCCATGCTTCTGCAAACTCTTTATTTGGCCATACAGGAACGCAATCTTCTTCTTCGGTATTCAACATCACACAACCGTGCTCATCAGTCAAAATCCAAATCTCACGATTAGCGACAACTTCTTTCATAAAATAAGTAAAACGCTCTTCTTCATGAGAATTTACGATTTTGTCCATTGCTTGTTGATCTAATTGGCTCATTTACTGTTCCTAATATGTGGACTGCATTTGTATTATCCAGATTGATACAGATAGAATATCACAAAAAAAGCCCATACTAGATATTCTAATATGGGCTTTTGAACATTTATTCTATGCGTCTATTTTAGTATTCGACGACTTTAATTTTATGGAACATGCGGTACAGCACAGGAACCACAATCAAGGTCAGTACGGTTGCAAAACCTAAACCAAACATAATGGTTACGGCCATTGGTTTGAAGAAGGTATCTGGCAATAGTGGGATCATACCTAGAATCGTAGTGATCGCCGCCATACAAACCGGACGAACACGACTCAATGCGGCATCAACTACTGCATGGTAGGGTTCTTTTCCTGAATGTATTTCTATCTCAATTTGATCAAGTAGTACGATGCCGTTTTTCAACAGCATGCCACTTAAACTCAAGAAGCCAAGTAGTGCCATAAAGCCAAATGGGGTATTAAGCAAGAGTAGACCACTGGTTACGCCAATCAGTGCTAATGGCACGGTTAACCAAACAATCACCGACTCTTTCACACTATTAAACAAGAACACAGTCACTAAGAACATGAACAGGTAACCCATTGGCATAGTTTGGAATAATGACGCTTGAGCATCACGAGACGATTCATACTCACCACCCCACTCCAAGCTGTAACCCGTAGGGAAATCAATCGCTTCAATTTGTGGTTGTAAACGTTTTTGTAATGTTGCTGCTGTTTCTTCACCAAGGATATCTGGATCTGCCATTACGGTTAACATACGTTTACGGTTTTTACGCACGATCAGTGGATCTTCCCAAATTACGTCATAACCCAATACTACTTGTTGTAGTGGAATGTATTGTGACAGCGCTGGGCTCCAAATTTTCATCCCTTCAATGGTGCTGATATCAACACGTTCATTTTCAGGTAAACGAGTAACGATAGGCATCAATGTTGTGCCATCACGATAAACACCAATCGCTTTGCCAGAGAACGCCATTTCAAGCAGTTCATTAACATCTGTTTTTGAAATACCGTAACGACGAGCCTGACTTTCGTTAAATTGAGGTTCAAGCACTTTAGTACGTTCACGCCAATCATGACGAACGTTTGTCGCGCCAGAATCGTTATGCATCACTTCAATCACTTGCGCAGCTAAACCACGAAGTATTGTAGGATCGGCACCTACAATTCTTGCTTCAACTTTCGCACCACCACCTGGACCTAATTCAATTTGTTTCAATTTGTATTGGACTTGAGGATAGTTGGCTTCAATGTGCAGACGGAACTTCGCCATTAAATCCGGTAGAGCTTGATAATCATCAACTCTTGTCATAATTTCGCCATAAGCGGCGTAACTCTTCTCCGGTGCGTAAGTCAGCATGAATCGTTGCAAGCCTTTACCGGCTGTCGTCGTTACATGTTCAATATGTTTTTGCTCTAGTATCCATTCTTCTAACTCTTTTAATGTGTCGTTAGTTGAGCGAATATCCGTACCTTCAGGCATCCATACATCAACCATAAAGATTGGCGTGGTTGAAGATGGAAAGAAAGACTGTTTAACTTTCGTAAAGCCATACATGCTACCGCCAAGCGCAACAACCAAGATAAGCATGGTTGCTAACGAATAGCGCATACAAAACTCAAGGAAACGCTTGTAGATCACAAAGATCATCCCATTATATGGGTCTTTTTCTTCTAAGCTTTCCTCTTCATTTTGTACTGTTTCTTTAAAAAACAAAGAAGCAAAGAATGGTGTGAGAGAAATAGCAGTAAACCAGCTCAGCATCAGTGAGATAAGTAGAACGGTAAACAGCGTTCCACAGTACTCACCCGTTGCATCATCAGATAGACCTATTGGAGCGAACGCTGTTACCGCAATAACTGTCGCACCTAGCAGTGGCCATTTTGTCTGCGTGACAATGTCGGTTGCCGCTTGCATTCTCGTTCGGCCTTTTTGCATACCGATGAGAATACCTTCGACCACCACAATGGCATTATCTACCAACATCCCTAAGGCAATAACTAAAGCGCCTAATGAAATACGTTGTAAGTCGATTGCAAAGTACTTCATGAAAACAAAAGTACCCGATACCGTTAATAACAGGATAAGTCCAATCAATAAGCCTGAGCGAACCCCCATAAAGAACAATAGTACAATGATAACGATAGCAACGGCTTGCCCAAGACTGACCACAAAGCCACTTACTGATTTATCTACTTCTTTTGGTTGGCTATATATCTCTGAAATATCAATGCCGATTGGCTGCTGCTCTTTCAGCTCTAACATTCGCTGATCAACGAGTTTCCCGATCTCGACAACGTTAACGCCAGCACTAAATGAAACACCCATGTTCAAGGCAAAATTACCATTAAAGTTAACCAAATTACTCGGTACTTCAACATAACCACGTTTTACTTCAGCAATATCTTTTAGATAAATAAGCCCCTGTGCGCCGCCTTCGGTAATAATTAAATCACCTAACTGTGATACATCTTCAAACTCGCCCGTTGGGTGTATTTGAATGTATTCAGAACCAATCTTGACTGCACCAGCACTAGATACTGTATTTTGATTTGAAAGTAAACTGTACAGCGTCTGCGGTGAGATACCTAAGCTTGTCATGCGCTTTAAAGAGGCTTCAATAAAGACTTGCTCTTGTTGTACGCCAGATACAGAGACTTTACTTACACCATCAACAAGCTCTAGTTCACGACGTAAATAATCAACATAATCAAGCAACTCTTTATAGGAATACCCTTGACCTGTAACGGCTAAAAGCACCCCATAAACATCACCAAAATCATCAATAACAGATGGTTCTCCAACTCCCGGTGGCAATTGACGTTTTAAGTCATTCACTTTTCGGCGCAGTTCATCCCAAATTTGTGGAAGGTCATCAGGTCCATAATTGTTTTTCATGGTTACCGTTATTTGCGATAATCCACGACTTGAAAGCGAATTAACTTCATCAACATAAGTTAATTGTTGGATCGCCTTCTCTAAAGGATAAGTAACCTCTTCTTCCACTTGTTCAGGGGTTGCACCTGGGTAGTTGGTTACTACCATGGCATCTTTAATGGTAAAGGCAGGGTCTTCTAATCGCCCCAAACCAAAGAAAGCAGATGTACCACCAATCATAAAGATCAGAGTCAACATCCAGCTAATGACTTTATTTTGTATAAAGTAAGCCGCAATTCCTTTTTCTTGACTCATTATTTCTCCTCCGTATTGATGATATTCACTTCTAGACCATCACGTAAGCGTGAAACACCTGCGATAACAATACGATCTCCAGTTGATACACCATCGACAACTCGTAACCCAAACGAGGTTGCTTTCGTTGTTGTTACTTTTTGTTTCCTTACTTTATTATCAGAATCAATTATCCAAACGTATTTCTCTTTTTGGTCAATCTCATCACCGTCTTCATTAAATACAGCTTCAATCGGGATAATAAGTCCAAATTGGCTGCCTACATTTAACGAACTTTGTTCAGTGGTTACTTCTACTGCCATACCATCTAGAATAAATTGATCTTCTGGCATTGGCATCGTTAAGGTAACGAGATAAGCGCCCGATTCTGGATCTGGCTCTGTCGTATATTCTTTAACCTTTGCGTCGTAAGACACTCCACTATCAAGACGTACTGAGGCTTTGATTTGCTCAATAACCCCTTGGTTCGGTTGCTTTGAATATAATTTATCTGGCACTTGAACAATAATATCTACTTCATTTCGATTGTGTATATTCACTATCTGCTGACCAACTTGAATTGTCTCAAATTGTTCAACACTAACTCGTGAAATAATTCCATCAATTGGCGCTTTTAATTCAGTAAAGCTCAAACGAAGTTTCGCCAACTCTAAATCTGCCAATGCAATTTGACGCTGTGCAGCTAACTCATCAAATTGTGACTTTGCAAGTAACCCTTTATCAACTAACGGTTTTGAACGTCTGTATTGACTGTTCGCTACGGTATAACGTGCTCGGGCATTATCAACATCAATGTTGTAATCCGTTTTATCTAACACCGCAAGAACTTGACCCTTTTTAACGGTTTCACCAGCACGAACGTTCAACTCTTTAACTTCACCCGAAAGACGAAAACTTAAATGAGAACGATCGGCCGCTGTCGCCACAGCAGGAAGATAGAGACTGTCACTAACTAAGCCTGAATTAATATCTTTAACAATAACATTAGGGACCTCTATTTCTGTATCCATAGGCGCAGGGCTACAAGCAGTCAGCAATATCGCAGTTGAAAGTAAGGATAATTTCATTAATTTCTGCATAATTATAGCCCTCTCTCCTTAACCCATTTACGCACTTTCATTCCTTCTTCTAATCCAGAAATGCCTGAAGAAACAATTTGCTCAGAATCATTAAGTCCCGAAATTACTTGTCGTTTTTCATTCAACTCTATCGCAACTTTCTCAACGATACCTTGCTCAGAAACACGCCATACATAAGTAGTCTCGCCATCTTGTTCAATCGCTGAAAGCGGAAGCTTCTCACTGCCACCTTTTGGAATAGTCACTTTCACTTGGCCTGACATTCCCGGTAATATGCCTAAGTCTTTAGGTCTTGGCATGCTCATTTTTACGGTATAACTTGAGGTTTTGCTGTCTGCTTCTGTATCAATTTCTTCAAATTCTAGAGGAAAGCTAACAGTAGGGAACGAATCGAAGGTAACTGAAGCAGAAACCTCAGCAAAACTAAAACGCTGTAATAGATAGTCAGGAAGCTGAAAAGCAACATACAAAATATCATTGGTTTGAATATGCATGATAGATTGCTTTGCTGTTACGTATTCAAAGTTTTCAGAAGGTAGTAATGAAATCGTACCATCATAAGGCGCGATTAATTGGGTATAACTCAAGTTGGCACTAGTTTGATCTAATGTAGCTTTGGCTGTTTTTCGATTAGCTACTGCGCTGTCGTAATCTTGTTCTGAAACGACTTTATCTTTACGTAGCTTTTTAATTCGTTGATATTGTACGTCAATCAATCGATATTGTGCTTGCGCTTGTTTTTGGATCAAACGGTACTCATCAGGATTTATTGTTGCCAACAGCTGCCCTTTTGTCACCAATTGTCCCGCATGGACATCTAAACTGTTAAGCTGTCCCGGAACTCGAAAGGCAAGGACTGCTTTATCTCCAGCCTCTGCTTGAGCTGGAAATAAGCGAGAAGTTTCATGATCGCCAACGCTGACGGTCATTATCTTAGCGGGACGCGATTCAGGCTCTGCAATCACAGGCGCTTGCTTGTCACACCCCATGAGAAGAGTTGAACTTAACAGCGTCGCTACCATCGTTTTTTTGAACATAAACCGTTCCTTGTAATGGTAATAATCAACCAAACTATCGCTATGTTCTCAATAGATTTGATTATATAAACAATTGTATATAAAGAATTATTACTTATATTCCTATCGTCATCCAGTCAATAAGAATAATAAGTTATAAAAACATTCTTATTTATTCTTTTTTATGATTTTTCCCTTTTTCATACTCTGTACGAAATTCAGGTGTAATTTGATCGCAAATACCAAAATATGGTGCTTCACTGAGCCCTAAAATATAGGCATTTTGAGAGCAATAGATCACAGCACCCGAAGAATGTCCTTGGCTATAAGCATTATAGAACTCTCCCGTAATCGTATCTTCTGAGTTTACCTCCTCTAATACTTCTCTCTCTTGGACTAAAAAGCCATTTTTCGCTCTCTGCTCACCATACTCATACCAATCATCGGCATTTTTTTCTTTTACTTCAGATTGCGAAGCTGTACAACCAACTAATAACAACATCATTACGGCAACAATCTTATGCTTCATACCCTCTCCAAGAACAATCTAAATCACACAATATCAACAACATATTAACTCAGTTTAGACTTAAATAGTTAACATTAAAAATACAAGTATAAAAAAAGCACTCAATTTATGAGTGCTTTCTTAAATTATAGAAAAACCTAAAACTCGATTATTCCATTTCAGCTATTTTTACTTTCCAAGTATCAGGACCAATTTGATGAGCATTAGCACCTGTTGAATCAACAGCTACCGTGACTGGCATGTCTTCAACATCAAATTCATAAATTGCTTCCATTCCTAATTCTTCAAAGGCAACAACACGCGCTTTTTTAATCGCTTTAGCAACTAAATAAGCAGCACCACCAACCGCCATTAAATACACGGCTTTCTTCTCTTTAATAGAAGCTACGGTTGCTGGACCACGCTCTGCTTTACCAATCATGCCCATTAAGCCAGTATCAAGCATCATATCGGTGAATTTATCCATTCGCGTTGAGGTTGTAGGCCCCGCAGGACCAACGGCTTCATCACGTACTGCATCAACTGGACCAACGTAGTAAATAAATTTACCATTAAAGTCAACACCCTCAGGCAAGCCTTCACCACTTTCAATCATACCTTGAAGGCGCTTATGTGCGGCATCACGACCAGTTAAAATTTTTCCTGTTAGTAGAACCGTTTCACCAGTTCGCCACTCTTGTACTTCTTCTTTTGTAATCGTATCTAGATTCACACGACGAGTGTTTGCACCAGCTTCCCAAGTAATATCTGGCCATTCTTCTAGTTTTGGTGGTTGTAAGTCTGCAGGACCTGAACCATCAAGAGTAAAATGAACGTGACGAGTCGCTGCACAGTTCGGGATCATACATACAGGTTTAGAAGCTGCGTGAGTCGGTGCTGATTTAATTTTCACATCAACAACCGTAGTTAAACCACCAAGGCCTTGTGCGCCAATACCCAGTTTATTTACTCGATTAAAGATATCAAGACGAAGCTCTTCTTCTGCATTCTCTGGACCACGATCAATTAATTCTTGAATATCGATGTGTCCCATTAACGATTCTTTTGCTAATACTGCCGCTTTTTCTGCTGTACCACCGATACCTATTCCTAGCATACCAGGCGGACACCAACCAGCGCCCATTAACGGTAAGTTTTTTTCTACCCACTCAGCAATATCATCTGATGGATTTAACATCACCATTTTCGTTTTATTTTCAGAACCGCCGCCTTTTGCTGCGATTTGAATTTCCACTTTATCGCCAGGTACCATATTAATGTGCACAACCGACGGTGTATTGTCTTTGGTGTTAATACGTTTGCCTGCAGGATCAGATAAGATCGACGCTCGAAGCGGATTATCCGGATTAAGATACGCTTGTCGTGTACCTTCATCGATCATTTGCTGGACGGTCATATCGCCTTCCCAGCGAACGTTCATACCTATATTAACAAAACAGGTTACGATCCCCGTATCTTGACAAATAGGACGACGCCCTTCTGCCGACATACGTGAATTTATCAAAATTTGAGCGATTGCGTCTTTCGCAGCTTGGCTTTGTTCTCTGTGATATGCTTTTTCTAACGCTTGAACAAAATCAAGTGGATGATAGTAAGAAATATATTGCAATGCATCAGCAACTGAGCTGATCACATCTTCATTACGGATGATAGTTTCTTTACCAACAGTCATCATTAGACCCTCTTATATATATGCTTCCATGGCGTGTAAAGTATGTATGTTTTTATATGATGACGTGAGCATTCGCCATCTATTATTTTCTTTTAGAACTTGCAGTATGATACTCTTGCTCTCCATTCAAGGCTATCGTTGCTCATCACATTCTGGTTATAAAACTCAAAATGAACAATCAATTAGATGCAAACTTACTCATCACCCAACTTGATTATCACTCTTCTTCTGTGGTTGATTATTTTTCAGCTATTGAAAGCCAACCTTGGGCGATGTTATTGCACTCGTCAGCAAAAGATCATGTCGATAATCGCTATGATATTTTAGTTGCTGACCCTATCGCAACATTACAGACGCATCATAACGTCACCAGAATTAACGTTGTGGGTAAACAACCTGTAACCAGTGAAGCCTGCCCTTTTAAGTTACTTGCTCATTATCAAGAACGCTTAACGCCTCATTGCCACTCTATAGAAGGCTTCCCTTTTATTGGTGGGGCATTAGGTTACTTCAGTTATGACTTGGGCCGCCGAGTGGAATCTATTCCTAATATAGCAGAGCAAGATATTCCAACCGCTGATATGGCCGTTGGGATCTATGACTGGACTCTAATTGCTGATCATAAAGCGTCGACACTCACTTTAATACAACCACAAGGGAGTAATCGTCTTGCTTGGTTACAGCAATTTTTCGCTATAAAAGAAGATAAAACAGAGTTTAGTTTGTCCTCTGAGTGGCAATCAAATATGACAGAGGACGAATACGCGACTAAATTCACTGTGATTCAAGATTATCTAAAATCAGGAGATTGCTACCAAATTAACCTTGCACAACGTTTTCATGCTCAATACCAAGGTTCTGAATGGCAAGCGTATCAAAAATTAGCGACTCAAAATGGCGCTCCCTTCTCTGCTTTTATTAGAACACCTGAGGTCGCCATATTGTCAGTATCACCAGAGCGTTTTTTACAAGTTAGAGAGCGTAAAATAGAAACAAAGCCCATTAAAGGGACTCGCCCTCGCTCAAATGACCCTGAATTAGATGCTAAAGAAGCGGAGATACTTCGTCATAGCGCTAAAGATCGTTCTGAAAACTTAATGATTGTGGATTTACTGCGTAATGACATTGGACGAGTATCCAAGCCTGGATCGGTAAAAGTGCCTAAATTATTTGATATTGAAAGTTTTCCTGCCGTTCATCATCTAGTAAGTACAATTACTGGCGAATTAGATGACAACTATACTATTAGTGATTTATTGAGTGCTTCTTTTCCCGGAGGATCAATCACTGGGGCTCCAAAAATTAGGGCTATGGAGATTATTGAAGAGTTAGAACCACATCGTCGTAACTTATATTGTGGCAGTATTGGTTATATAAGCCGTTGCGGCACAATGGATACCAGTATCACCATACGAACCTTAATTGCGTATGAAGAGACTTTATATGCTTCTGCTGGTGGTGGCATTGTTGCTGACAGTCAAGTTGAACTAGAATATCAAGAGACCTTGCATAAATTGAGCAAAATTCTTCCTATATTGTAATTTTAAATTTAAGGATCCGGCGTATGGATACACATTTACTTCCTCATTTATTGTTAAATAAGCCGAATTCTTACAGCGAAGAATTACTCGCTCACCCTCGCTTTCAAAATGACAATTTTAAACCTGCTGCGGTCCTTGTTCCCCTCGTTCAAAGACCCTCTGGTTTGCACCTAATTTTAACTCAACGAGCGTCACATTTACGTCACCATCCAGGGCAAATTAGTTTCCCTGGAGGCAAGGTTGAACCCTCTGATTTATCCCTAATTCATACCGCTATTCGTGAAACAAATGAAGAGATAGGCATTCAAGCCTCGCAGATCAAACCATTAGTAAAACTTAACACTATACCAACAATATCCGGTTATAAAGTGACCCCTATCATTGCTATCATTGATGAAAATTATACCACCGCAATCGATTACGGTGAGGTTAGTAGCACATTTGAAGCACCACTCATCCATCTACTTAACCCAATAAATACGACGAAGCACAAAGTTTTTAACAAAAAACATACGTACGAACTAATTTTTATCCCATTTGAGAAAAAACTCATTTGGGGTATCACAGCCGAAATCATTCACTCTATGAATTACATTTCAACTTAGAAAAATTAGCATTATTGATAAGTTTTACTAATATCAAATTTACATCTATTGTGATCATTATCAATTATTTTCCGATCTCCGTTCATCTTTTTTCATTATCCGATCTGGGTCAAAGTTTTTCTCGCCAAAATAACGACAATAGCGCCGTTCCCAAAATTCCTGTTCTAAAAATTAAGAGAAAAATTATGCAAACAACTAATACTGCATCTACAAGTGCAAAAAAAGCAAAGTGGACTTATAAAGATTTCACTTGGTGTCTTTCCCTATTCGGTACCGCTGTTGGTGCTGGTGTTTTATTCCTTCCAATCAAAGCTGGCGCTGGTGGTTTTTGGCCTCTAGTTATCCTTGCATTAATCGCTGCACCAATGACTTGGTTTGCACACAAAAGTTTAGCTCGTTTCGTTCTTTCTGCTAAGAACCCAGATGCAGATATTACTGATACAGTAGAAGAGCATTTTGGTAAGACAGGCGCGAACCTAATCACTTTTGCCTACTTTTTCGCGATTTACCCAATTGTACTTATTTACGGTGTTGGTATTACAAACACAGTAGACTCTTTCATGGTTAATCAGCTAGGTATGGAATCAATTCCACGCTGGTTGCTTTCAGGTGTTCTTATCACTCTGATGACATGTGGTGTTGTATTTGGTAAAGAACTAATGCTGAAAGCAACATCAGCAATGGTTTACCCTCTTGTATTCATCCTAATGGCATTATCTATTTACTTAATTCCTGGTTGGAACACATCTATGATGTCTGTTTCTCCTGATTGGGGTTCAATGCCTTCTGTTGTTTGGTTAGCAATTCCAATTATTGTGTTCTCTTTCAACCACAGCCCAGTAATTAGCCAGTTTGCTAAAGAACAACGCCGCGTTTACGGTGAAGATGCAGTTGGTAAAACTGACATGATCACTGGTGGTGCAGCTATGATGCTAATGAGCTTTGTAATGTTCTTCGTTTTCTCTGTAGTTCTTTCTTTATCTCCAGAGCAACTAGCACAAGCGCAAGCACAAAACATCTCTGTTCTTTCTTACCTAGCTAACGTTCATGAATCTCCAATGATTTCTATCATGGGCCCAATCGTTGCTTTCGCTGCGATTACTTCAAGCTACTTCGGTCACTTCCTTGGTGCTCATGAAGGTCTTGTTGGTCTAGCTAAGTCTCGTTCAAATGCTCCAGTTGCTAAGCTTGAGAAATTCTCACTTATCTTCATCGTTATTACTACGTGGATCGTTTCTATCATCAACCCAAGCATCCTTGGAATGATTGAAACAATGGGCGCACCGATGATTGCAGCTATCCTATTCCTGCTACCTATCTTTGCTATGCGTAAAGTACCTGCTATGGCTAAGTACAAAACTTCAGCACCTGTGCAAATCTTTACAGCATTATGTGGTGTTGCGGCGATTACTTCTGTAATCTACGGCGCTCTTTAATAACTAGTTTATAAATCCTTATAAGCATTAGTTACACGAAGTTAATAATAATGATAATAAAGCCCCCTTTTTTGGGGGCTTATTCGAGGTAATAACATGATTAGTGTTTTTGATATCTACAAAATCGGAGTTGGTCCTTCTAGCTCCCACACCGTTGGTCCAATGAAAGCAGGTAAAGAGTTTATCGACGATTTACGTGGCATGGGCAAACTGCGTGATATCACTAAAATCACTGTTGATGTTTACGGTTCATTATCACTGACAGGGAAAGGTCACCATACTGATATCGCTATCATTATGGGTCTGGCAGGTAACACGCCAGAACACGTAGATATTGACTCTATTCCGGGCTTCATCGCTCGTGTTGAAGAAACAGAGCGCTTACCTGTGGGCATGCATTGCCATACGGTTGAATTTCCAAAAGACGGTGGAATGAATTTCCACACATCTAACCTTTCACTTCACGAAAATGGTATGCAAATACATGCGTGGGTTGATGGCGACGTTGTTTACTCTAAAACATACTACTCTATCGGTGGTGGTTTTATTGTTGATGAAGAACACTTCGGTAAAGAAGTAGAATCATCAATTCAAGTACCTTACGCATTTAATACTGCAGAGGAACTTGTTGATTTATGTAAAGAAAACGGCTTATCTATTAGTACATTAGTGATGAAAAACGAACACGCGATTCTTGCAGAAGATGAAGTTCGTACTTATTTCGCTAAGATCTGGAAAACCATGCGTGATTGCATGGAGAAAGGCATGAACACTGAAGGTATTCTTCCTGGGCCTCTACGTGTACCTCGTCGTGCTGCGGCACTTCGTCAACAACTACTGACTTCTGAAAAAACGTCTAAAGATCCAATGGAAGTCGTTGATTGGGTAAACATGTATGCATTTGCTGTAAACGAAGAAAACGCAGCTGGCGGTCGTGTTGTTACTGCTCCAACAAATGGCGCATGTGGCATCATCCCTGCTGTTTTAGCTTACTACGATAAGTTTATTCAAACAGTAACTGAGAAAGATTACATCCGTTACTTCGCAGCTTCAGGCGCTATCGGTGGTCTTTATAAGCAAAATGCTTCAATCTCTGGTGCTGAAGTAGGCTGCCAAGGTGAAGTGGGTGTTGCCTGTTCTATGGCTGCTGCTGGTCTTGCTGAATTGATGGGTGGAAGCCCTGAGCAAGTCTGTATGGCTGCTGAAATTGGAATGGAGCATAACCTTGGCTTAACGTGTGATCCTGTTGCAGGCCAAGTACAAGTACCTTGTATTGAACGTAACGGTATTGCTGCAGTTAAAGCAATCAACGCTACTCGTATGGCGCTTCGTCGTTCATCAGCTCCTCGTGTTTCTCTTGATAAAGTTATCGAGACAATGCTTGAGACTGGTAAAGACATGAACGCTAAATACCGTGAAACTTCTCAAGGTGGTTTAGCAATTAAAGTTATCTGCTAAAAGCACATACTTTAACTGTAGTTACTTGATAATGAGGGCGTATATCGCCCTCTTTTTATTTCTCCATTTCCCCGCTACATCTCCTATACTAAATATATGCAATAAATTGGTGAATAAAGCACCTTTACTATTAACAAATGAATCAGTTACTGCAATAATGCCGTTATGCAAATAATTAGTACATTTCAATTATGAATAAGAAAAAACATACTCTTTCCCCAAGAGCACAGAAATTACGAGCTGAATGGACAGGAATGGACAGCGAGCATCGCTTTATTTCTCATTCATTTAATTGCGTCAAAATCCACATACATACTCCTGATGATGGTATGTACAACCGCTCTGTTGGCTGCCTAAAAGAAGGCCGAGAAAAAGCCTTAAAAGAAGCGATTAAACAACGAAATAAAGTTGGTAAAGAGCTATGGGGCAATTGTTGGAGCATGGTGCTTAACTACCCAAGTCTATTTGAACGCCTACCACACAGCCTTGAGCCTGATATCATCACAAAAAAACGCACCCTACACTCTGGCGAAGTTCGCACCACTGATTATTATATTGTTCGCTGGAAAGAGATCGTTGATGGCGAATATAAACCAAAGAGTCGTTTATTCTCTCATGGTAATGGTAATGATAAATTAAGTGCTTACAGTAAAGCTAAAAAAGTCATGCTAGAAGTAAACAAAGATTTTTTACCTATTTTAAAAAAGATGGGCCGCTTTAATATCGTTAAAGTTCTCTAATTTAAATCTTCATATAAAAATGGCGGATAATTATCCGCCATTTTTTTATCAATTAACAAGTAATCAGAAAGACATTACATGCCTCTTTTAGTCGAGTTATTACCTCGTAAGTACTCATATTTGAACTCTTTATTTATACTGTCACAAACTCCAGTATAAACTCCGCCTTTAGTTCCTAACTCAAACGCGTCTTGCTCACAATATCCCTGCAATCCTTTCTGATATCCAGCAACATACGCATCATAATTAGAGGCTTTAAACTCCTTGCCATCTAAAAGCTCGACTATTTGTTCTTTAGATTCAAAATTCCAGCCTTTTTGGCCAGTTTCTAAACCATAAGTACCCCAATCACTGTCTTGTGTAGATGTTAATGGTGCTGTACTTGAACACGCAGCAAGGAAAAGTGAAACCATCACAATTAAGGTTATTCTCATACCTCTTACCCTCTTGTTATCTATTCATCCAATAATATAAAGTAACTACATTACATCCCACCAGCCGTAGATTGCATTCCACTAACATAATCTTGGCGGAAGAACGGATCTAACTTATCACAGATGCCATTATACTGCTTACCAACAACACCTAGCATGTAAGCACTTTGATCACAGTATTCTTCCTGCCCTTTATTATAACCTGCTGTATATGCTTGATAGTTAGCCTCGCTGACAGTTTTGCCATCTGCTAATTTAGCCAATTTTGATTCGGACTGAACAATCCAACCTTTCATTGCTCTTTCATAGCCAAAGGCTTGCCAATCACTATCTACGTTTGATGTTGGTGGAGGTGTACTTGAACATGCTGCAAGTAATAAAGCAGCGATACTAATTATTAAAAATTTCATTTTGCTGACCCTCTACAAAGAACACATTATCTTTTACGTTAATTGTAGAGGATTAGATCATAATTTCTATTAAATTTGGCTTATTAATAACAACAGTCCAAAAAGTAATGTTAAGCCTAGTGCAAATTTTCCGCCTTCGGCCTGATAAGTATGAGGCATTAAGTTATCTTCCTCTTTTACTTTCTTTCTTAAAGCAATAACCATCGCTAATGGAATAAAAATAGCGAGGAATACTAAGATCACCCCTGCATAACCCAATACTGACAAGAACTGATCAGCAGCAAGACTGGCACCTAGCAGTGGAAGAATAAAAGTACACACATACGTCACAACTTTATTGTGTGAAATCATATCTTTATTTTGATTATAAAGTGCCATTGCCACACCTAGGAATGATGTTAATAAGGCTAATGATGTAAAAACAGAAAGAATGATTTCAATGTATTCGTTCTTAGCGCTAAAGGTTTGGATTAAATCTGAAATATTAGAAAAATGCGTAATATCATCCGCATTTAGGTTACCGACAACGGCATACAACCAAACGAGATAACAGATAAGAGGAATGATTGATCCTAAAATAACCATATTTCTAAGCTGTTTACTTGTCGCTTCTTTGTTATACGCAACAAGCGATGGGATAACTGGCATAGAGGCAAAACTAGTAAATAAAATAGTGCTGGTATTAAGCAGCATTCCTTTATCTGTATTCGTTACTTGCGTTAAGTTATCTACTGAAATACCAGGGACTAGTATCACTAATGTAATCGCAAGCATTGAAACCATGAACAAAAACAAAACACGATTTAACTTATCGATTATTTGAGTACCACACACCACAAATACACTAGCGACAAGAGTAAAACCAATTTGAGCCGTTTCAATACTCATCTCAATAGTAAACATTGAGAAGATACGCTTAATTAAGTCAGCAGCTCCTAAAATATAGGCAATTAACATACAAAATAGCAGCAAATAAAACAAAATATTGGTGACCACTTGGCCACCCTTACCTAAAGTTCTATTCGCAACGGTATTAATACCAAAAGCTAATTCTGTTTTAGAACATGCTTCTGTCAATAGCAAAGCTGAATATGTTGTGCCTGCACAAATAGCAAGCATCAGTAACGTGCTGTAAAACAGACCAAATTGCGCTAATACCATTGGAATCGCTAACATTCCAGCGCCAAGTGCCGTGCCAGATAAAATCAATGCACTGCCAAATAATTTAAAATTCATTACTTATTCTTAATTTTAGAGATTAGAGGCTCATAAAGAGCGGAAAAGAGGTGCTCTACTCACAAAAAAGTAGAGCACAATACAACTAGAGAACGTGATAACTAGATAACTTGTGAGATCAACAAGAAACAACCGAAAATGAACGAGAAGATTAGCATTGCCACTCCCCCTTCAGCTAAGTAACTTTCTGTTTGGCCATCTGTTTGACGAAGCTTAATAACCATTGCGAGTGGAATAAATACCGCAAGGAAAACCAGAATAATACCGGCATAACTTAATACCGCTAAAAATTGATCTGCTGCAAAAATAGCACCGGCAAGAGGTAGGATAAAGCTGATCACATAAGTAACCACTTTGTTTTGTTTAAATGTATCTTCATTTTGCGTAAACAGTGCCATTGCCACTCCTAAGAAAGAAGTCAGTAATGCAAGTCCTGTAAAGCTCGATAGGACAAGATTGATAAATGAATGTTCAGCACTAAATACTGAAATTAGCTCAGACACATTAGAGAAATGGGTAATTTGCTCAGGGGTTAAGTTACCAACCACCGCATATAGCCACACCAGATAACAAACTAAAGGAATAGAAGAACCAACAATAACCATGTTTCTCAACTGCTTAGGTGTTGCTTCATGGTTGTAAGAAACTAATGACGGAATAACAACCATAAAACCAAAGCTAGTAAAAATAATCGCACTGGTTTGTATCAATTCTGATGGATTTGAATTAGACACTTGAGTCATATTATCTAATGAAATACCTGGAACCAAAAAGACAAGAGTCAGCAATAACATGAATAGCATGATGGCAAATAAAGCGCGATTAATCTTATCAATCACTGCCGTTCCCGAGGCAACGATCACCCCTGCAATTAATGTAAATGCTATTTGGCTTTGCACCAAGCTTAAATCTAATCCAATATTACGGAGTAACTTATTAAGTAGATCGCCAGCGCCTAAGATATAGGCCATCAGCAGACAAATAAGTAACGCATACAGTAAGCCATTGGTAACTAACTGTCCTCCCTTACCTAAACTTTTACGAGCGATGGTGTTCATACCCAAACCACCACCCACATTAATACTTGCTTCTAGCAACAATAAAGCGGCATAAGTTGTTCCAATAAAGATAAACAACATTAACGCAGTCCCCCACAGCAGGCCAAATTGAGCCAAAACCATAGGAATTGCAAGCATACCAGCACCCAGTGCAGTACCTGAAATAATAAGAGAGCTGCCGATTAATTTTAAATTCATAATTGTTCCTTCGTTTTTTATTCGAGTTTGAGCTTTAGTTCTAGTTTATTTTTAGCTTTTCAAATTCAACGCGCACAAAAGTACACCACAAATGAGGGTAAGCGGTTGAAATTAGGTCTGATTAATTACGAATAAAAACGGAGAAATCGAAAATACGAGAGGAAGCGAAACGCAAGAAACTGAGCAGAAAGGAAGCGTGAAGAAGTCATTGCTGTCGATGCAGAGCAGATAGCGTGTGGTGAACCTTCTGTAGGCTCTAATAATGGGCCTGATGTTAGTTGGAAAATCATGTGTACATCCTAATTAGTCACATTCCATTTTATACAAGGACAGTAAATCCTTTACTGACCGAACTACCAATATAGCAGCCCGATCCATTCTATATAATGAGGCTTTCAATGCAACCCCTTAAAGTACAAGTTTTTCCTATGTTTCTTTCTCAACTAGATTATTTATCCATTTCTTACTTTTTAAACGATAAGCACAGACAATCACCATAACCACCACCTTATTTATACAAACTGAATTTCTTTGTTATTGCTTTAATGGTTTCCGTATTTCCAAATAAACAAATACCAAGATATTCAAAATCTTCATCTTTCGTTTCACTGGTTATTTTCTGTTGAACCGTTGAACCACCTTCAACCATTGTATGGGTAAAATCAGTAAACGTAATACCAAGCTCTATCGCTTGCTCACGTACTTTTCTTATTTTATTTGAGTTATCAGCCTTTAAAGCAATAAATGGATAATGAGAAACATTAGGATGAAGAGCTTTATCGCTATCATGATAATCAACATATGTCGCATCTTGTTCTTCAAGCAAATCAGACAAACCAACACTAATATGGCCTAGTACATTAAGCGTACGCCCTAGATCCATTTTTTTATTTAAGATTGCAACAAAACGCTTTTGATTTTCGTCGGGTAATGATGTCATTAACATATGCCTCTACCTTACTGTGTATGTTTTATTATCTTAATACACAACAAAGTAAATTTTATGCCTACATCTACGTCATAAAATAAAAATACGCAATAAACCACCACCAAGAGTAACTAAAGTGAAGATATATTGCGTAAATGAAGATTAATGAGAAATATAGCGTTATTTTAAATACTTAACGTGTGCTTCCATCTCTTCGCCAATCTCTTTACGCATATTCATCAATCGGATAGCTGATTCGCGTAAATGAATATCTTCTTTGGTTTGAGGGATCCACTCAGGTACTTCTGTTGGTTTACCATGTTCATCAACGGCAACCATAATGACAATACAGTGAGTCGTTAATCTATTTTCTAACTCTTTTGGATCACTGGCTTGCACATCAATAGCAATGTGCATTGATGATTTTCCGGTATAAATAACTTTACCCGTCACCTCAACAAGGTTACCCACATGAATAGGCTGAACAAAACGAATACCACCAGCATAAGCGGTAATACAATATTTACCACTCCACCCAGCAGAACACGCATAGGCAGCTAAATCGACCCATTTCATTACCGCACCACCGTGAACTTTACCACCAAAGTTCACATCTCCTGGTTCTGCAAGAAAACGTAGTGTCACTTCGCGCTTATTCTTTCCCATTCTTACTTCCTTTTAATCTGTATTATCATTTTTCTAATAATGTAACGAGCAACAAAATTAACTGACTTTTTTATATTGTTTTTCTAGTTCACTCACGCCTAAACCACTGCGTTTGGTGACTTTTATTTGGACTGGAATACGTTCTTTCATCGCTTCGATGTGGCTTATCACACCAATCATTTTTCCTGAGGCGTTTAAGTTATCTAACGCATCAAGCGCCATGTCTAACGTTTCACTGTCTAGCGTACCAAAACCTTCATCTAAGAACAGTGAATCAATGCTTGTTTTGTGACTCACTAAATCAGAAAGGGCCAAAGCGAGAGCTAAACTTACCAAGAAACTCTCTCCACCTGATAAGGTTTTAGTATCACGAACTACATCACCCTGCCATGTATCGACAACTTGAAGTTCTAAACCATCGCTGGCTTTACGTTTAAGCTCATAGCGACCATGTAAGCGAGTAAGCTGTTTATTGGCTAAATAGACGAGATTCTCTAGCGTTAATCCTTGAGCAAATTTACGGAATTTATCGCCCTTTTGCGAGCCAATTAATGAATGTAAATATTGAATATCATCATACTCAGATTGATAAGCTTCAATCGCTTCAAATAAGGCTTTTTGATTGGTTTTACGCTCACCATCTGAACGCAACGCTTGAGCTATTTCTCCCTCACGTTTCACTAATGTTTCAGATTGAGATTTCACTTGAGCTAATTCAGCCTCAACCGCTTCTTTTGGCATTAATTGCCATTCAGCTGCTTTTGGCGCTTGATAATGTTGTTCTTTGATTTGCTGTGCACTCTCTAGCAAAGCGCCAGTTCTCTCAATCGCTTGTTGTATTTCAGTTTTTAAGCTTAATAGGTGTTGGCGGTCTTCTTCTGAAATCAAGGCTGCTTGGAATAACTCAAGCGTTTCAAATGGGCTTTCGACTAAAGCTTCTTGCCACGCAGTAGTTCTCTCTAACATTAACTTTTCACTGCTTGCATGGCTTTCTATCAAGCTATTTAGCTTGCCCTTTAAAGTCGCAAGATCTTGTATCAACGTTTGTGATTTTTGTTCTTCCGCTTGATAGTTTTGCTCTGATACCGTCAACTTTTCCGCCATGAGAGCACGCGCTGTTCTGATCTCTTGTGTACCAAATAACTCAACCCGTTTTTGCTGGTGTTGTTCCAACTCACTCGCCAATCTTTGTACTTCAGTTTGAGAAACCTGCTGCTGAGAGTTTAGCTCTTCTAACTGTTCAGCTAGATGAACTTGGTCACTTTGCATTTTTTGTTGCTGTTGAAGCAGTGTTTGACGATTTTCAACTCGCTGTTGGATTTGCTGTAAATCTTGCTCTTTTTGCACAAACCAAGATTGAATTTGAGTAAACTCTGGGGCAGTAAACCCTGTTTGCTCAATCTCTGTGGTTAACTGTTGATTCAATTCTATTTGATGTTGTTGTAGCTGCACTAATTTTTGATTGTCATCTTGCAGTTGCTGAGTTGCAGCTTGGTGTGATTGACGATCGTAATTAAGATCTTTATTTAACGTATCAAGACGATGCTGAACTTGTTGTAATTGAGTTTGTTGAGCTCGGCGCTTTTCATCTGCTTGGCGTAATTGTTTTATCTGCCCATTTAAAGCAAGTAACGACGCTTCACATTCAGTAATAAATTGAGCAATACCATTGGTATCCCCCAACGCTAAAGTGAGTTGCGTTACTTCCATTAATGTTGACCATTGTTGCTTGGTCATTTTTGCCGTTTGCTGCCATTGAGTTAATTGCGTTTGGGTGTGCTCTTGTTTTACTTTTAATGAATCTAGCTGCTCACGTATCGATTGACCTTGCTCTACAATCTCAACTCGCTTTTGTTCTGCCTCTTTTTTGCGCTGTATCGTTACATTAATATCTAATGCTTGCGCTTTTTCTAGTAACGGATGATGCGTTGAACCACACAATGGACAATCATGATCTTTTTCTAATAGAGCACGATACTTAACCAAATCACCTTCTTGCTCAATTAGCGTCGTTAAGTCTAAGATTTGCTGATCTTGCTGCTTACAGGAAATCACAAGATCAGCACGCTGAGCTTCTAATTTTAGAATCGCTTCACTCTGCGCTTTTTGGTCTTCGCTTAACGTCTGTTGTTCTTTTTCAGCACGTAAAAACTCATTATTAGTATGATTCAACTCTACACGGTAATGATGACGAGTATTAAGTGCATTGATTTGCTCTGTTAACTCCGTTTCAGTGCCTTTTTCTTGTTGCTGTTTAAATACGAGTTCAGCATTTTTCGTTGCTTCTGCTTCATTATTTAGTGTGTTTTGAACTTGCGTTAATTCCGTATCTTTTTGATTTACGCTCTCAAGTAAGGTTGCGACTATTTTTTTGGCTTGCTCAACTTTATTAACTAAAGATGCAGTTTCTTTATCTTGCTGTAAAATATAACTAACTTGAGTCTTCCATTGACCTAAATAACGCTCTAAATTCAAATCTGATTGATGCGTTTCTACATAACTATTTAGTACTGCTAATTTTGACGTTAACTCTGTTAATGACGCCTCTAATCGTTGTTGTTTATTACTGCCATCTTGAAGACGAGTATTCACTTGCGTGAGCTGTTGCTGCTTTTCTTGCGACTGCTGAGTTAACTGTGCAATCGCAGTATCTAACGGTTGCACCGAATCATTAATCAATACTTCTAACGATTTACTCTCAGCCTTAACGCTATCAAACATTTGTTTTAATTGCGTAACAGTTAACTCAATAGCTTCTTTCTCAGTAGTCGTTTTCTGATGTAATTGCTCAGTCAGTGTTAGTTCTTTTACGACACTATCAAAGCGAGTTTGTGCTTCTTGCCATAATTGATACGGTGCGCGTAGTTTTTCTGCTGGCTCACTTTGTGCCAAGCGGTGCAATTGAGCGCTGGCTTGTTTTTCTTTATCTAATGCTAATTGATTATTATCAACCGCTTGCTGCCACTGCTGTTGGTTTTTCGCTTCTGCAACCCACCACTCTACATGTGCTTGCCAATTTGAAAGTTGAGCTTGTTGCTGTTTTTGGTTCGTTTGCAGTTCAGCTTGCTCATCGATTAACGCTTGTTTATCTTCTTCAGAAAGCAGCTCAACCCCTTCTGCTTTGGCTTTAAGCTCAGCTAATTTTTGTTTTGATGCGGTGTAATGCTCATGCACCTTCTCTGAGATCTGCCCATAGATCTCAGTGCCTGTCAGCTCTTCTAATAAACCCGCACGATCATTAGCATCAGCATTCAAAAACGCCGCAAATTGACCTTGAGAAAGCATCATGGATTTTGTAAAGCGAGAGAAATCTAATCCTGTAATTGAGTTGATTAGCTCATCTTTCTTTTTGACTTGCGTTGCTAATACTTTTTCAGAATCGACTTCAGCAAGCTCAACGGTGGCTGATTGTAAATTACCATCGACCTTGCCACGAGAGCGACGCTGGCTCCAAAACGCACGATACGCTTTGCCTTTCACTTCAAACTCGACTTCCGCCGAACACTCCGCTGTACCACGCGTCATGATCTCATTGCTTGATGTTGAGATACCACCCAGTCGAGGGGTCTTATGATAAAGTGCCAAACAGATCGCATCTAAAATCGTCGTTTTACCTGCACCTGTTGGGCCTGTAATCGCAAACAATCCGTTTTCAACAAAAGGCGACGCTGAGAAATCAATTTTCCACTCACCTTTTAATGAGTTTAAATTTGAAAAACTTAGGCTTAAAATTCTCATGCATCACCTTCTTGTGAATCAGTATCTTTGTGTTCAACTTCTGACAAAATCTGCTTAAACTTGGTCGTCATTCGCTCTGCGCGTTGCTGCTCTTTTTCTGTTTCAAACGTCTCTTGCTCTATACGTTTAATAAACACATCAAACGGCGTTAACTCCGCTAGCGTTTCTGTTTTTTCTTGCGCTAGAGTTTGTTCACTGCGGTTTCTCGCTCGACGCAGTTGCAACACTTCAACGTTAAGATCTTGAGTTAGTGCTTGAATGCGTTGTTGTAGATCGGATAAGTAATCTTGTACTTCTACTTCAATACAAAGCCAAGTGGTTTCTTCGCACTCTTTGAATTGTGCTAACTCTTGTTCAATCGTTTCTAAATCGCCCTTTAATGCCTTCATTTGTTGAAACATAGGCACATTAATTTGAGAGATTTGAGTTACGCTTGCTTTATCAAACTCCACCATCACGACTTGTTTTTGAGATTTAAGCTCATCAAAGCTTAATGGAATTGGCGATCCTGAATAACGGATGTGGTCAGATTTAGCCACCAATTGCGGGCGGTGAATATGACCCAACGCGATGTAATCTGCAGGCGGGAAACCATCGGCAGCAAAGCCATCCAATGTGCCAATGTAGATATCACGAACTGAATCTGATTGTTTAACACCTAATGCCGTCAAATGACCAGTAGCAATAATCGGAACATCAAGATCTAACTCAGCTCTTAGTTCTAGTGCTTTTTGATACAGTTGATGATAATGCTGCTTGATCGCTTCGCCGAGTGCTTGTTGCTTCTCTACACCCGTTGAGCCCGCCACACTAGTGACAACGTCACGTGGCCGTATAAACGGAACCGCACATAAAATAGCACCGACAGAACCGTCACTGTTTGGGAGTGTTAATAATTGAGTCGATAAATCATCATTGGTATTAGCAATTACTCGTGCGTTTAAATGTGCTAATAGTTGCTTTGATTCATTGAGTGTCGACACAGAATCATGATTTCCACCAAGCACGATCAATTCGCAGTTTACTTTGTTCATCTCCACCACAAATTGGTTGTACATTTCACGCGCGTAACTTGGTGGCGCGCCCGTATCAAACACATCTCCGGCAATGATAACCGCATTAATGGCATTTTCTTGGACTTGTTCAAGTAGCCAGCTAATGAATTTTTGATGCTCATTACGGCGGCTTTTAGTGAAGAAATTTTGACCTAGATGCCAATCAGAAGTATGTAAAATACGCATAAATATCAACTTGTTTGATGGATAGAGAAGACGATACCCCTTTTATACCATCTGGGAGAGAAACTATGTACTTTTATAAGCTTTTAAACTTAAAACTATTAGCAGGTGTTGACCTTACTTCATGCTGTTATACTTTATTTAATAAACGTCGATTCCATCGATAATAACAACATGAGTATCTAATTTGCCATCTCCTGAAAGCCTAACATTTACCACCATCAATATGTTCAACTTTGTTGAGCCGCCTAATGCGTATTACGATTTTGAAAATATACTAACTCAAGAGGAATGGCTGAAGAAACAGGGCTGGTTTAAGGATAAGATCACGGCATTAAACTCTGATGTGATTGGGTTTCAAGAAGTCTTTAGTCCAAGCGCTTTAGAGGCTTTAGTTAACGAGATTGGTTATTCATATTTTGCTACTGTCGATGAGCCAAAATCTGAAGATGGTTATGTTTTCAACTCTCCTGTTGTTGCCTTTGCTTCACGTTACCCAATTTTAAATGCTCAACCAGTGATTGCCGAACAAGCTCAATTATCTCGCTTTGGGATTGAGTTTGAATTTAATCGCGTACCTGTCCATGCCTCTATTGAACTGCCTCATCTTGGGATTACTGACTGTTATGTGGTGCACTTCAAATCTCAGCGCCCTAAAGAGCCAGAAGAGAGTAACGAAACGGATGAAACAAACAGCTCTCCTCTTCATCAACTTCATGATGAACAGTTAGGCTCTTGGCTTTCGACTGTTCAGCGTGGATTAGAAGCGAATATCTTACATAATCATATAATTCAACAACGTAAAGAATCAAACCAGCCCGTTATTATGATGGGCGATTTTAATAAACCTTTGTTTCATGATGAATTTAAAGGACTACTGTCTCATGAGTTACGGTTTGATAAATTTAGTACTGATTATTTAACTCGATTTCAGCTTAAAGACAGTTGGGATATTTACTGTGAGCTAAAGGGCGCTGATTTATTGGAAGAGCGAGTAAGTACCCATTATTACGGAGCAAAAGGCTCGGTATTGGATTACATCTTGTTATCTAACGAATTTGATAGCTCATTTTCGGGCAGTATTTTAGAAGTTGTTGATTACACAGTAACAGATCAGCACATTGTGAATCCAAGATTCGAGATTGACCAATTCAGTACCGATCATGCGCTAGTTTCGATTACTGCCCGTATACGACAAGCATAAAAAAGGCGTTTAACATCTTACCTATTTGGATAATATCAAACGCCTGATATTCAATATGAATATACCAGTGAAACTAAGCTAAACGCTCATCTGCAATTATTTTTCCATCTTTAATATTGATAATGCGCTTTGTTCTCTGAGCTAGGGCATTATCGTGAGTTACAATAATTAAGGTTCGTCCTTCCTGATGCAGTTCATTAAAGAGCGCTTCTATGTCTGCCCCTGACTTTGAATCCAAAGCCCCTGTTGGTTCATCAGCCAATATAATTTGAGGATCATTAACTAAAGCTCTCGCAATCGCTACACGCTGTTTTTGTCCACCAGATAGCTGATTCGGTTTATGATTCATCCTATCACCTAGTCCAACTCGCTCTAGTAGAGCTGCGGCTTTCTTTTTCCTTTCTGCGGATTTAACTCCACGATAAACCAAAGGTAATGCTACATTCTCAAGTGCACTCGCATACTCTAATAAATTAAAGCTTTGAAATATAAAACCAATACTCTGATTTCGTATTCCTGCTAACTGGTGACTACTCAAGGCTGATACATCTTTACTATCCAGATAATACTCACCCATTGTCGGTGTATCTAAACAACCTAGCATATTCATCAAGGTTGATTTTCCAGATCCTGATGGCCCTAAAATCGAAAGAAATTCCCCTTTTTTAATTGAGAGAGATACGCAATCTAAAGCTCGAACTTCTTCTTCTCCGCTCTTATAATGCTTGCTAATATCATGCAACATTACTAAATATTCAGATCCAGATATAGCTGTATTGTTATTACTATTCACTTTGTAATGCCTCTAATGGAGTTATTCCTGCAGCTCTATTTGCGGGGAACCAAGCAGCTAAGATACCGACAAATCCTAAAGCAAATATAACTAAACCAACAATAGGTAAAGAGAGTTCTGGTGTTGGTTTACCTAGTTCATCATACAAACCATTTCCTGCTAAAGGGAGCGCTTGCATTAATACAATCAACAAATAAGCTAAGCCTAAGCCCAACAAGCCTCCAATGCTCATAGTAAACAATGATTGCGTTAAATAGTGCAAACGTATGGTTGTTGGTGTTGCCCCAATTGCCATTCTGACACCAATATCTTTAGTCGCTCGTTTAACTGTAGCGTACATTACATTTGCAATCCCAATCCCTGCGACACCCAAGGTAACTAAACCAATAATGCCTAAAAAACTTTGTAAACCAATTAAAAATTGTCGCATGGTTTTTTGTCTTAATAACATATCTTGAACTTGAACCAATTGATCATCTTCAATGCTTGCACCGTACTTTCTAGCAATCACTTGTTTAACTGTTTTCGCAACTTGTATGCGATCTGCTCTCGCTATTGGCTCTATATTAATGGCAGAAATGGCACTGTTTTGATGAAAACGCTTCCAAGTAGTAAACGGTACAAAAAGAGATTCATTAAGGGGTATACCTTGCTCTATATTTGCACTACTGCGCTTAATTAAACCAATGATGGTAAACTCTTCACTGCCTACTTTTACTTTTTTACCAACCGGATTAACCTCTAATTTCGGGGTATTAATCCAATCAAAGTCATCCGACTCATTGAATAAAGAAATAGCGGCGCTTTCACCTAATATAATCACTTTACGCTGTTCTTTGATATCTAAAGGATTAAACCATCGCCCTCCTGATACTATTTTTAAGCCAGTTAATGCTTGATAGCCAGGGGATACGGCAAGTGGGTTTTGCCAAGTCCGATGATCTTTATAACTTGCACGTTCATCCCAAATAGCACTTGGTTGAGCATGCTTTACACTTGGTAAGGCTTTTATTACGTCTAAGTCTTCCGATTTAATCTGCAATTCTTTACCTGTGTAGAAATTACCTGAATTTATAGTGGCATAACCTCCGGTAATGTAGATTAATTTCCCATTGCCACTCTCTGAACTTCGGATCAACCCTTGGCGTAAACCTTCACCGGCAGCAAGCATGGTTGCAATACATAATGTCGCCCATGCCACTGCCAAGATAGTTAAACTCAAACGTACTTTCTCGGCGGCCATTTCTTGAAATATTTGTCTCATTGGCAATAGCATTATCAAGCCCTCGCACTTAAGGCAATTACAGGAAGTAAGTTCGACGCTCGACGTGCAGGAAAATACGCGGCTAACAATGCAAATACAGCCGTTACTCCTAATGATATTTTAATAGCACCGAGTGTGATCATTGGGTCGCCAAGCCATTCAGGCATACCAATCATAATTAATAGCATGACTATGCCATAGGAGAATGTAATTCCAATAACGGTTCCGCACGCAACGAGGATCCCTCCTTCTATTAGGAATTGACCTAAAATATTATTCGGTGTTGCACCTATCGCAAGTCGAACTCCAATTTCTCTAGTTCGTTCAGTTACTGACAAAAACATTATATTTGCGACACCTAGCGATCCAACAGCTAGAGTCATGGCACCACTTGCTCCTAAGAACAGTTGAATGCCCCTTAATAGTTTTTTAAAAAATGCCGATTCTTGTCCAAAGTCAGGCATATACATCGCATCTTTATCATTAGGATCAAAATGTTGCTGATTAGCAAAAAATGACAATATACTCTTTCTTAATAGCCAACCAGAAGCACCTTCAACAGGGGAAATGAGCAACATATTTGGTTTACTCTTCCACAAATCAGTAAAAGTTGTACTTGGGATCATTGCTTGACTCGCATCATCATTTAATGAAATCCCACCTTCATTTTTCTTTGTAATACCAATAACATTAAAAGGGATACCATTAATATTTAAAGAACTTCCTATATGTAAAGAACCTATCTCTGCTAACTGCCAACCAACCAAGGCAACACGATTATGATTAATCAAATCACTACGATTAATTTGTCGTGAACCCTTGTTTAGTTTGACATTTCGCAATTCAGTAAATTGATCATCGATACCTGTAACATTACCCGGTAAAGAGCTACCTTGATAATCCGTAACGTTAGCATCCCATTTACCATATATCACTGATAGATTCTCAATCGCGGGGTGATTAAGCATTTGACGGGCTTCTAATTCAGAAGGCAAAATTAACCTTCTTGCAGACCTTCCTTTCCATTCCTTGGTGGTTTGCCCCGGAAATACTATCTGAGTATCATTCATTAATAGGGCAAAAGATTTTGTATTTGTCTGGTAGAACCCCTCACCAAGAGCAACTAAAACCAAAACTGAAATAATGCCCCATACAATGGCGAGGATAGCCAGAAAACTTCTCAAGCGATGAGCCAATAAGGTCTGTATCGTTTGAGATAATAAAGCTATCATGATTACAATGCCTGTGAAATCAAGGCTATGGTTTCATTATCTAATTTACCAACAGACTTAAGTAAAGAAATACGATATTGCCAATATTGATAAAGCAATGATTGCAAAGTATTTTTACTGCTAAACAAACGATTATGTGCATCAATAACATCAGATGCTTCTGCCATACCTGCTTTATAAATCGCTTGTTTACTTTTTAACACACGTTCTCTCGACGCAACTTGTTTCTCTGCCATTTCAACACGTTGCCAATTCAACGAGAGCTGAGTATACTGGTTAGAAATAGTACTTTTTATTCTGATCTCTACCGCTCGAACATCTTGTTTAGCACGACGAACGTTTAACTTAGCACGATCAACACTGGCTGCTGTTGAACCATTTAAATCAAGAGGTAAACTCAAGTTTAAAATTGCGTTCAGTTCATCATCTGAGTGAGTACTGTCGTTATAGCCCACAGACCCTGTAATCGTAGGGTAATAACCTGTTTTAGCCTGCTCTGTCTCCAACTCTGCAATTCGAATACTTTGTTTTGCCGCTAATAATTCAGGGCTATGATTACTTGCTAATTTCAGCCACTCTTGTTTACTGTTCACTATCAATTTCGGCGGTGATAAGTTAGTAGTCTTAATTTCATCAACTTGAGTAGGTTCCATATTGATTAACCCAATCAAACTAGCTTTCTTATCTTCAACTCGTGATCGACTCGTTAATATCTCTGCTTCTTCGTCAAGATGATTAGATCGCATATCCTCCAATTCAACAGATTGAATTTTCCCAGCTTTGTAACGTAGCTCAATGATACGTAACATTTTTGTACCTTCATCAAACTTTTGCTGTGCTAAGCGGAGGTCTCCTTGAGATTGGGCAAGATCAAGATATGCATTAATTAATCGTTCAGCTAGCTCATTATGACTCTGTTTTACTTTCAATTGAGAAGCCAATAATGAGGCTTGAGATTGATCAAGTACTGACCATTTACGGCTATCCCAAATGGTTTGATTTAGGCTAATTTCGTAATTATTGCTATTATCATTACCTTCATTCCAAGTAGAACCTGCAGTAATCCCTGCTCTCGGAAGTAGAGCGCTTCTATTTAAGCGTATTTCAGTTTCACTTATCTTTTCATCTAATTGTGCCTGTAAATATTTTGGATCATATTGCTTTGTCGCTTGCCATGCCTCTTCAATAGTTAACGCATAACTCATCGTACTTAGACTATTAGCAATAAGAGCAAAAAAAAGAATCCGAATGGCATTTTTTTCTGAGAATTTATTACGCATTTGGCTCACCCATCATCATACTTATATCAACAATTTCGTCACCCTCTTCTAATCCAGAAAGTACTTCTACCATGACTCCATCAGATAAACCGAGCGTCACAACTTTAGGTGAATAACCATCTTCACTATCATCAATAACCAAAACCTCTGGTTCACCTCGTTTAAATTGTAACGAACGCTCTGGAATAATGATTACATTAGTAGATTGCTGAAGAATAATTTGAGCTGTTGCTGAAAAACCTGAGCGAATAATTAAATTCTTTGGAAACTGAATCTGATCGACTTCAACTTGAAAACCATTATCAAAACTTTTCACGCTATTAGTTGCGGTCAAATTTAATTTTTCTGATTGCACTGCAACTTTACTTAATTTTCCTAATAGGACAATATCTGGATACGGGGCTAAAATAATCGTTACTGGGGTTCCAATGGTTAGTTGAGCAGCATCATGCTCACTGACACTACCTTTGAAAATAATATCGCTCATATCTGCAATCGACATCATCACCGTTGCGACTTGGTTTGATACTGTAGATATAATTGGTTCACCAATTTCAACTTTTAGATTCAATATAGTTCCATTAATTGGCGCAACAATTGTTGAGTTCAATTTAGAATTACCAACAGAAGACTCTCCACTACGGATCAGATCAAGATTTTGTCTTTTTTGCTGTACATCTGCCTTGCTAGATTTTACATCAGATTTAGCTTGAATATATTCTCCATAATTTTTAGGGATTATATTTTGCTCAATTAATTGGTTAAGATTCTCTAGCTTTTTTTGCACTGATTCTAGTCTTGCTTCACTTTGCATTAAATCCGTATTTGCTAGCATTAATGCAGCTGGCGTTGGATTTGGTCGAACTTTAATTAAGGGGGTATTAGCGGTAACGACTTCACCGACTTGATGATATATTTCTCCGACAATTCCATCTATTTGCGACTTAATTGAAATGGAATGAGCAGGAACAACATGACCTACAGCTACCGCTTTCTTCTCAACAGAGCCAAGAGAGGCAACTACAAACGGGAATGCCTCATTTTTCACTGCTGATTGTGTCGAAAAATAATACCCTGCTCCGGCAATAGATGTAGATAATAAAACCATAAAGAGCCAACGCTTTTTCATAATGAATTCCATATAAAAACTGAATGATAATATTAATAAACATAGGACAAGCAGAGGTTTGTTATGTTCAATCCAACTATAATAGTATAATTTTTATAAATTAAATGTATGGATTTGTATTTATACCAACTTGAATAAGTCAGTGGTCAGATAATTGCGTAGAAGGTTTGATTAGAATAAAGAAAAAAGGCGTCTAACTATATAGACGCCTTTCATCAATTAACAAATATACATTAATTACTCACCGCGGTAAGTACAACCTGCTGTACATGTCTCTTTAATTTCAATTTTGCTTAGCAATGGAAGTGTTGGTTTTACTTCGTTCCAAATCCACTTAGCTAATACTTCACTTGTTGGGTTTTCTAACCCTTCAATGTCGTTTAAGTAATAATGGTCAAGACGATCATACGTTGGTTTAAATGCTGCTTTAATTTCAGAGAAATCAATTACCCAACCCGTATGTTGGTCAACTTCACCTTCAACATACAAACGAACTAAAAAAGAGTGACCATGCAGACGACCACATTTATGACCTTCTGGTACATGTGGTAAATGGTGTGCTGCTTCAAACATGAAGTCTTTATATAGTTCAGTTGTCATTAGTTAAAATCTCTATTACCTATATTATGAAGCAGGGATAGTACTCTACTTCCCTACCAAACAACAAGACTCACAACCTGTAAGTTCCCTATTACCTTGTAATGTTGGCGATTTTTTCGGCGAATTTATAACGAAAATTGATTCTTATCCTGAATTTTTATCTTTATCGCATAACAACACTTGAAGCTATTAATAAGAAAGGTAATATGTCTATCTTGAAATAAAAAATATTCGTGCATGTAGCACAACAATGGAGAATGTAATTAACATGACTTACGCGCCTGTAACAGACGTACTAAGCGGCAAACTAGCGGTAGACAGTGAAGTAACTGTTCGCGGTTGGATCCGTTCACGTCGCGACTCAAAAGCTGGAATCTCATTTCTAGCTATTTATGACGGTTCTTGTTTCGATCCGATTCAGGCCGTAGTTCCTAATGACTTAAATAATTACAATGAAGAAGTCCTAAAGCTAACAACGGGTTGTTCTGTTGAAGTAACAGGTACTATCGTTGCTTCTCCTGCTAAAGGTCAAGATTTCGAGCTTGCTGCAACAGCAGTAAAAGTAGTGGGTTGGGTTGAAGATGCAGACACTTACCCAATGGCGAAAACTCGTCACTCTATTGAGTATTTACGTGAAGTAGCACACCTTCGTCCACGTACTAACGTAATCGGCGCGGTATCACGTGTTCGTAACTGTTTGTCTCAAGCAATTCACCGTTTCTACCACGAGCAAGGGTTCTTCTGGACTTCAGCTCCGCTTATTACAGCATCTGATGCTGAAGGCGCGGGTGAAATGTTCCGCGTGTCAACGCTTGATCATAACAACCTTCCTTTAGATGACAAAGGCAATGTTGATTACGATAAAGACTTCTTTGGTAAAGAGACGTTCCTTACTGTATCTGGTCAACTAAATGCGGAAGCTTATGCTTGTGCATTAAGCAAAGTATACACATTCGGACCTACTTTCCGTGCTGAAAACTCAAACACTAGCCGCCACCTAGCTGAATTCTGGATGGTTGAACCTGAAGTTGCTTTTGCTGATCTAAATGACGTAGCAAAACTAGCTGAAGACATGCTTAAATACGTTTTTGCAGCAGTTCTTGAAGAGCGTCGTGATGATCTTGAATTCTTTGCTTCTCGCATTGATAAAGAGGCGATCACTCGTCTTGAGCAATTTGTAGACGCAGATTTCGCACAAGTTGACTACACTGACGCAATCCAAATCCTTATCGATTCTGGTAAGAAATTTGAATTCGACGTTGAGTGGGGCATCGACATGTCTTCTGAGCATGAGCGTTACCTTGCTGAAGAGCACTTCAAAGCACCTGTTATCGTTAAGAACTACCCGAAAGACATCAAAGCTTTCTACATGCGCTTAAATGACGATGGTAAAACAGTAGCAGCAATGGATGTTCTTGCACCTGGTATTGGTGAGATCATTGGTGGTGCACAACGTGAAGAGCGTTTAGACATCCTTGATGAGCGTATGATTGCTATGGGTATCGACCCTGAGCACATGGGCTGGTACCGTGATTTACGCCGTTACGGTACTGTTCCTCATGCTGGTTTCGGCCTTGGCTTTGAGCGCTTAGTATCTTACGTAACAGGCATGGGCAACGTTCGTGACGTTATCCCGTTCCCACGTACTCCACGTTCAGCTAACTTCTAATTGGCTTTTCTTATAGGGCATTAGCTCTGTAAGAATAGATTAAGTAGAAAGTATGAATACAAAAATGGCGACCAATGCGGTCGCCATTTTTTTAACTGTTTATTTTTAAGTATTATTACCAGAAACGTACCCTACCAGTGTCGATATGAACAAAGTTACTGCCTGGATAATACCCTACTCCGCCCGCTTTTAATGATAACGCCGCTTTTCTTACTTCATCCAACGGCACACCTTCTAGACGGAAATCCATTGCTTTTCCTAACATGTGCATGCTTTTCTTAGCAACTCCACCATGTGATTTACCACGCAGCATCTCATTGGTTGCCGGTGAACGATAGCCAGATATTATTTGTACCTGAGTATCACATCCAATCACTTTTTGAATCGCTGACAGTTGGTCAAACAGACCCGTATCCATCGCTATACTTTCATTACGTCGGAAATCACGACATAAATGATTTAGTTTTGCTAACTCTGCGCTCTGATAACCTCGTCCATTGAAATATTCAGTCTGTAACTCTTCACCTGTATGCAAATTATTTAATGCAAGTTTACGTGGTGACTCTTCAAATTGTGATGCGAAAGATAAAGTAGGAAATAGACTTAAACCAACAGTAGCAGCGCCACCAAGAAGGATTTTACGGCGTAATGGACTAAATTCAGACATGCAGTAAACAGCTCACTTATAAATAGATCAATCAATAACTGAGCGAGAAGATACACACTTACTTATTAATGGTCAAATAATGAACAGTGTTATTTTTTAACTAAAAATACAGAAAACCGCTTACTTATTGAACTATATCTACTTTTAGACGTAATACTAAAATGTCAATTATTGGTCAATTTTTAGACTTACTCCATTTATCATACTCATAGATATCATCTCTAAACTGAACTTGGTTCTTTTCATCAATCCACGCAGTCTGATAAATCGTATATACCGAGATCATTTGAGATAAAAAAGCCTCTTTAGTTTCAGGTAACTGATGATAGTTACGGTACTCTTTTTTAGAAAAATGAGACTCTTTCATTAGCAGTTGTGCAAATTCAGAAGCCCTTTCTACTCGAATGCACCCAGAACTATAAGCTCGACTCTGTTTTTTAAACAACGACCGTGAAGGGGTATCGTGCAAATAAATGGCATTCCTATTTGGGGTGTTAAACTTATAGCGCCCAAGCGCATTACTATTGCCTGATTTTTGTCTTAATTTATAAGGAAAAGTTTCGACACTCTCCTGCTCCCAATCGATATCTTCAATAGGAATAACATCATCGCTTAACCAAGTGGGTACAATTTCAAAGTTTTGTGATAGTAAAAAGCCCTTATCATTAAACGCTTTTGGTAAAATATCTTCTCTCATGATTTTCGTTGGTACTTTCCAATTAGGATTGAAAACGATGGAATCAAGATATGTCGAAAACAATGGCGTTTTTCTTTCTGGTTTCCCTACAATCACTTTACTATGGAACAACAGTTCATCTTCTTGCCAATACTGCATTTCGTAGGATGGTATATTCACAAGCACAAAACGCGCTTTCTTATTTTCCCACAATCGTAATCGCTGAATATTTAATGCCATGATACGAACACGCTCTTTTGCCGACATGTTCAACCAATATTTAGTTTTAGGACCAATGATCCCATCAGGTAATAAACCATGGCGTTTTTGAAAACGTATCACAACGTCAACAAGCTCTGAATTATAAAGTCCATTATCATGTAACAGAAGTTCTCTGCTTTCTTCTTTTGTCAGCTCACCGGCAACATGAAGACGATTAACCAGAGAAGCATAAGAGATAACTTGGTTAGGCCTTATAATTTTAGAAGAAGTTAGTTTATCAATTGGCTCACCGTAAGGATCGTAATAGCTTAGTAAGCGTCGGTAAAACACCTCGTACTGATCTGAGTTAGGCACTAAAGTTTGGGTAAGGTAATTTAATCGACCGCCAGTAAAAGCACTGTTTATTGAAGAGATAACCTGTGGGTAGGGTTCACCTAAATGCTCATCAAGCCTCCCTCCAAAAAACCAACTGGTTCCTTTTTTAGATATTTGAGATTGATAAGTAAGAAGATAAATTAGTGTATCTGTTGCTAAAATATCGTATTCCAAATCAGTCGCTTTTTGTAAACGATAATAGCGTTGCTCAAGATCATTGTTAAGATCAGCAAGAACCAATAACGCCAACTGATTTTCTAAGTTTTTCCGTGCGCCTGGTGAGTACCATTTACGTTGTTCATTTTGATAAAAACGAGAAACTAATTCTGGATAAAATAGCTGTGTTTCATGCTGCTTAATATAGCTACTGGCACGAGTTGAAGCCTGAGCGTTAAGTGGCATAAGCATAAGAAAAACGGAAAATAAAATAATTAATCTAACCATAAAAAGCCCTGCCTAATAACACGCTACTACTTTGATACTAGTATTCATGCTTTAAATATCAAGTTGATAGGCGACATTCACTTTAAGGTAATATAAAAAAAGGCCGAATAATTCGACCTTTTTTAAATACATCAAGATGCTTATTTATTGAACAACTTCACCGCTTTCAATAACTGTCTTACGTACTATCTTTGTAAACTCAATCACTTCTTGGCGGATTTTATCTTCATCAACCGTTAGCATTTCACGATCTTTCATCAAGATATTACCATCAACAATCGTATGGCGAACATTGCCTGAATTTGCAGAATAAACCAATGCTGAATATGGATTATAGACTGGCAACATATTCGGTGCCTTAGTATCAACAACAATAATATCCGCTAGCTTACCAACTTCAATAGAACCAATTTTATCTTCCATATGAAGTGCTTTAGCCGCCCCCATTGTTGCCATATCAATCACCTTGATTGGAGGCATTGCTGCACGATCTTTGTTTACTAGTTTATGAACTTTAGCAACTTGGTTAAATTCATCAATAATGCTTAATGTATTGCCTGACATTGGGCCATCGGTTCCTAAACCAATACGCACATTTTCATCGTACATTTTAAGTGCAGGAGACACGCCTTTTGCCGATTTAATGTTAGCACTCATATTATGAGCAACACCCATATCAGATTCTTTAACTAACTCAATATCTTTATCATCAATTAAGATCATATGAGCGCCAATCAGATTCTTATTAAGTGCCCCAATGCTATGCATGTATTCAACTGGAGACAGCCCATCCGAACGCTCTGCAATCACTTCTTCTTCACGATGAGATTCTGCTAAATGAATCATAACAGGAACGTCTAGCTCTAATGATAGCTTTGCAATTTTTTGTAGCGTTTCAGTTGTATTTGTATATGGAGCATGAGGAGCAAATGCTGGTGTGATTCGAGGATGGTCTTTATATTCTTCAATAAAGTTTAGTGCGTATTGAATACCCTCGTCTGCATTTGCTGCATCTGCCACTGGGAATTTAATTACGCTTTCACCTAGAATTGCACGCATACCGATCTTATCAACGGTTTTAGCTACTTCGTCTTCAAAATAGTACATATCAGCATAAGTGGTTACCCCACCTTTAACCATCTCTACATTACCTAAGTTAGCACCAATACGAACCATGTCGCGCGATACTAACTTTTTCTCTAGAGGGAAAATATAACGGTGTAAACGGTCAGGAACATCATCACCCAATGAGCGAAAAACGGTCATTGAGGCATGTGTATGTGTATTAATTAAACCGGGTAAAACAATATCGCCATCTACATCTAACACTGTTTTTGCCGTGTAATTTTTTGCGATACTTTGGTCACCAACCGCAATAATTTTATTACCTTTAATTGCAACAACACCATTTTCAAATGTTTGTTTAGATTCGTTCATTGTTAACAATGTTGCATCAGTGATCAACAGATCAACTTGCTGAGCTGCAAACGCAGAAAAAGCAGTAAACGCATTTGCTGCAATTGCAGCTGCTACTAATGTCTTTTTTAAATACATGGACTGACTCGCAAAAAGTAAGAATAATTCGCGAGGATGGTATACGTTAATATTTTTTTATCAAGTTAATTGTCAGTAACTACACACAACATTAATTGAAAGTAGTGATCAACTTCATACTTTATGAAATTCAATATGTGTCGTGAATACAAAATAACAACATAGCAAACCGCAAACGATACCTAGTTAAGTAATTGGTTTTAATAAACTATAAATGTTAAATCAATCAATAAAATCGCACAATATAACTAAAACTACTGACAGCTCATTACTATTATCCCTTTTATTTATATTAACAATATGTAAACATTCTGTTGATTTCTCAGTTAATAGAGAAACATTGCAAGGACTCACCTATTAGTGAGCACAATATTCTGGAGAACAGGTACATTATGAAAAAGTCACTTTCAAGTAGAATTTTTATAGGTTTATTCGCTGGCCTATTAATCGGTACAGCTATTCAATACATGTTTAATGGTGTTGCGTTTTTTGACTCGTTTCTTTTAGGAGCAGCAGAAGGCGTTGGTGGAATGTTTGTTTCACTCATCAAATTACTCGTCGTTCCGTTGGTTTATGTTTCAATTGTTTGCGGTATCGTTGAACTAAAAGACATTGCTTCATTTGGTCGCCTTGGTGGTAAAACTTTTGCTCTTTACCTTATTAATACCATTATCGCGATCACTGCAGCACTAACTGTGGGTATGATATTTGCGCCAGGCGCAGACGCTAACTTAGCAGGAACTGTTGTCGCTGGCTCTGTAGAGCTAAAAGCAACTGAAACCCCTGACATCTTCTCATTGATTACTAATATTGTTCCTAGTAATCCTGTAGAAGCTTTTGCTAGCGGTGATATGCTACAAATCATCTTTATGGCAATCCTAACGGGTCTAGCGATTCAAGCGCTTGATCATCGTGGCGGTCCTGCGATTAAAACCTTTAAAGTCGCTAACGAAATCATGATGAAGCTAATTAGCCTAGTAATGAGTCTTGCTCCTTATGGTGTATTTGCATTAATGATCCAACTAGGTGCAACATTAGATGCGAACACATTAATGTCTGTTGCAGGCTACGTTGCACTTGTTATTGCAATGCTTGTCTTCTGGATTTTTGTTTTCTATCCATTCATGGTTGCTTTAACAACAGGAATTTCACCAAAAATATTCTTACGCGCAGTACGTGAACAAATCTTGTTTTCATTATCAACAGCAAGTTCGAATGCAACAATCCCTGTAACTATGCGTACGTTAACAGATAAATTGGATGTCTCTAAATCAGTAGCAGGCTTTGGTGTACCGCTGGGTGCAACGATGAATATGTCTGGCGTATCTATCTATATTGCACTTGCCGCTATCTTTGTTGCTAATGCATTTGGCCAACCAATTAATACTGCAGACTTATTTACTCTAGGCTTCACAATTCTACTGTTATCTATTGGTGCTGGTGGCGTTCCTGGTGGTGGTGTTGTAATGGTTGGTGTTATCTTGCATCAACTAGGTCTTCCACCCGAAGGTCTTGCTATTGTTGCTGCCGTTGACCGTATCAATGATATGTTCTGTACTTCATCAAATGTTGTTGGTGATACTGCAGTAAATACAATTGTTGCTAAATCTGAAGGCAAAATTGGCAAAGAAACAGAAGAAGAAAGAAAAGAAGAAACATTTGTTCAACAAGTGAGTAACTAAACAAACGTTCCAAAAAAGATAAATATATGAGAGAGCTAACTAGCTCTCTCTTTTATTTAGAAAAAATATCTTTATAATGCATCTACATTTTTTTCACATTTTTGAGTTATGAAGTCTTACTTTTTATCTTTGTTATTTTTTATTTCATTACTTCCTGTTGAGATCAGCGCGGAAGAGGAACCTAGTGAATTATCCCTTTACTCTGTAAACACAGGGTCATTCCTCTATCATTTAGTTCCCTACGATCCAGACTCTCATCAATACTTTGGTAATCAATATTTTTCTGTTGAGCGAAAGTTTTCGGAAGATTCTGATTACAGCTTCATGCTAGGAACCTTTTTAAATAGCCAAGCCAATCGCTGTATGCTTATTGGTGTTCGAAAAGACTGGTATCGCGTGAATAGCAAACTTGTGATTAAAGGGATGTATTCATACGCAGGTGAATTCTTTGTCGATGCCTTTGAAGATTGTGGTGACGGCGGGATATATAAAACCTCAAAAGAGAAGTTCGGTGTTGCTTTTGCCCCTTATATCTATCATGCGGCACAATACAATTTCACCGATTATTTTGGCGTAGAAGCCGGGTTTATTCTACCCGGCATTATCGTTATGAGTATGCAATGGAGTTTCTAACTTCATAAAAATACTAGCTAAGAAATACAAAAAAACCACGACTCATTAAATGATAATCGTGGTTTTTTATTATGGTAAAGAAAAAGCTTATTCGCTTTCTAGTTCAGGTTCTGCTTCACCACGTAGATCTTGTTGAACGCCTTGTAAAAAGTTACGTAGAACTTGGTCTTTACAAATACGGTAGTGTTTATGATCTGGCTTGCGGAAGAAAGCGCTTAATTCGTGCTTACTCAGACGGAAGTTAACTAACTTCATAAGATCTAAAACATCATCTGCTTTTAAGTTTAAAGCAATTTGTAGTTTTTTAAGAATGATGTTGTTCGTTAGTTTTTCTTCAGGCTTTGGTTGCTCGCCTTCACGCTTACCACGACGATCATTGATTAAACCATTTAGAAACGTTGCTAATTGAACATCTTGACAACTTTTATAGTCTTTATCGTCATCCGCTTTTAACCAGTTACATACTTCTTCACGAGTTACTTTAAGATCAGCGGCACCAAACAGTGCGATCATTTTTGTATCGTCAAAATCAAAAGTATAGCGAATGCGTCGTAGAACGTCGTTATTAGTCAAGGTAGATCCTAAATGTCTTAATTTAAATTAGAGGCAGACTATAACTCTTAATGCGCATAGGTAAAAGATTTATGTGATCTCAAGACAGAAAAAACCCGAGATTTACCTCGGGCTTATTAAATATCTTATGATCTTACTAAATTACATTTGGCGTAATGCATTAATACGTTTATCTAATGGCGGGTGGCTCATTAGTAATTCCATTAATGTGTGCTTACCGTTAATGCCGAAAGCCATCATAGAACCTTCTAGTTGAGACTCCTGTCCCGTACGTAAGCGCTCTAATGCCGCGATCATTTTCTCTTTACCAACCAACTGTGCAGCACCTGCATCAGCATGGAATTCGCGATGACGACTAAACCACATCGTCAAGAAGCTTGCTAAGAAACCAAACGCAATTTCAAGAATAGTAGAAACGATGAAATACGTCATAAAACTACCACCTTCGCCCTCACCTTCTTCATCGTTTGACGTAAAACCACTAACAGCATTTGCAATCATACGTGATAAGAAAATAACGAAGGTATTCACGACACCTTGCATTAACGTCATTGTTATCATATCGCCATTTGCAATGTGACTCACTTCATGAGCAAGAACCGCTTCAGCTTCATCACGAGTCATGCTGTGAAGTAAGCCTGTTGATACTGCAACCAATGAATCATCACGCTTAGCACCAGTAGCAAAAGCATTCATATCAGGCGAGTCGTAAATTGCAACCGTTGGCATACCAATACCAACTTGCTGCGCTTGACGAGCTACCGTCTGCATTAACCAATGTTCAGTTTCATTACGAGGTTGTTCAATAACCTCACCACCTACTGAACGTAATGCCATTGATTTTGACATCATTAGAGAAACTAACGAACCACCAAAACCGAACAATACAGCCATAACAAGTAAACCAGAAAGGCTACCTTGTTGAATCCCCGTAACCGCATAAACAATATTCAGAACAATACTGAATACAATCATCACAGCTAAGTTTGTTGCTAAAAACAGCGCAATACGCTTCATTTATCTTTCTCTCCAGTTAATAATTAATTCAACTCATTTATTTTTTTATTTTGAGTTGGAACCAAACGCATCTAGCACGCTTAATAGGTATACCCATAAGATAGTGCCATTTCCTATAAACACAAGGGCTTGACGCACTTTGATACACTTTCTTATCTCCTATTTACCTTTATTCACTACTTTTTAAACAACTAAAGCCTGAATGGTAAATTAAGAGGGTTAGACTTAAGTCGTATTGCACGCTTTTTTATTTAGGTTTAACTTGTCCTTAATGAATCAAAATAAATAATGCTCAAGGACCGAACATGACAGAGAAAGAAACTTACCTAATGGCGATTGACATGCTTTGCTGCCATCTGGGGTTATCAAAAGAAGAAGCCCAAAAGCAATTGGGAATTGAAGATCAAACGAATATCGAAAGTCAGATTGCTGATACTCAAGAAGCATTGATGGGTTTATATCGCTAATTGAAATATAGCACATACAAAAAAGGCAGCTTACTAACTAATAGTAAGCTGCCTTTTGCTATTTTATGAATAGAAACTTATGCAGTAACTGCAGCTGTTTCTTTTGTTTTCATTTCACCAACAGGTAATACAGTACGACCGTATTCACCATTAATTACTTGAGCCATAGAGAAGTACATAGCACTTAAACCACAGAATAGACCAACATAACCAGCCATGTGGCCAATTAATACGCTACCAGTGAAGTCGCGAGCTGAAAGCAATGCGAACAAGATAGTTAAGCTACCGAATACAACTTGCTTAGCACGTGGGTAGTTGAATGTACCCAAGAATAAGAAGAATGTTAATACACCCCACATTGCAAGGTACCAACCCATGAATGCTGCTGACGTTGCTTGGCCTAGCCCCATTTCTGGCATAAGAATTAAGCCAACAAGAGATAACCAGAAGAAACCGTAAGAAGTAAATGCTGTAGTACCAAATGTATTACCCTTTTTATACTCCATGATGCCTGCGATTACTTGTGCAAGACCACCGTAAAAAATACCCATTGATAAGATCGCAGTATTTAAAGGAAAGAAACCAGCATTATGCAGGTTTAATAACACAGTTGTCATACCAAAAGCCATTAAGCCTAATGGTGCTGGATTTGCAAGTTTGTTCGACATTTCGATGCCTCAAAAAAAGGTGTAATAGTTAAAAAAATGTTTAGGAAGCGCATTCTATTTACGAGCAGCAAAGATCACAAGTATCATTTATGAAATCTTACATTTCATTTATTGCATTCTTAAATTTAAGTCGCTAGCATCATTTTTTATAACTCATTACATCCAGTTTCCCCCTCTTCTATTTAGACAGTATTCCTAATTACGATTACACTAGAGATCTTGCATATTAGTTGAGAATCTTCATGGAATTGGTGTTTTCCCTGCTACAACAATTGAGTGTTTATCTTGTTCTTGCTTATTTATTAAGTAAGACCCCTCTATTTCTTCCTATTACGACTATTTCAGGACGTTGGAGCCACCGTTTTCTTTGCTACATCATCTTTTCTGGCTTCTGTATTTTAGGTACTTATTTTGGCCTTGCTATTCAAGATGCGATTGCTAATACAAGAGCAATTGGTGCAGTAATGGGAGGAGTGCTAGGTGGCCCTTTAGTTGGTTTCTTTGTTGGCCTAACGGGAGGCTTACATCGATACTCTATGGGAGGATTCACCGATCTAGCCTGTGCTATATCAACGACAGCTGAGGGGCTTCTTGGTGGATTGTTTCATTTATACTTTGTTCGTAAAAATCAAATAGATCAATTATTTAAACCAAGAACGGTTTTAATGATTGCCTTTATTGCAGAGCTATTACAAATGACCATCATTCTAATAGTAGCCAAACCATTTGATCAAGCTTATGCACTTGTCTCCTCTATCATTTTACCTATGGTTGTCGCCAATTCAGTTGGGGCCGCCATGTTCATGAGTATTATCCAAGATAGAAAAACGATTTATGAAAAGTACTCCGCAGCATTCTCTAATAAAGCCCTTAATATTGCTCAACGTTCTGTCGGTATATTAAGCCAAGGTTTCAACCAAGAAAACAGTGAGCAAATAGCCAAAATCATCTATGAAGAGACGGGGGTTGGCGCGGTATCTATTACCGATAAAGAGAAAATATTAGCTTTTATTGGTATTGGAGATGACCACCACTTACCTGGCACTCCTATCGCTTCTGATTACACTCGAAAAGCCATAAAGCAAAGTAAAGTGATGTACATCGATGGGGATGAATACCCTTATCAATGCTCTATTGATGACAAATGTAAACTCGGATCAGCACTGGTTATTCCTCTTATTGGGGTGAATAATGAGGTTATTGGTACTATTAAACTGTATGAGCCAAAACTGAAACTATTTTCTTATATCAACCTAACATTAGGCGAAGGCATTGCTAAATTGCTCTCTAACCAAATTCTAGCTGGGCGATATTTACAACAACAAACGCTATTAACCCAAGCCGAATTGCGTTTATTACAAGCTCAAGTCAATCCTCATTTCTTATTCAATGCATTAAATACCATTAGTGCCGTAATTCGACGAGATCCCAATCGGGCCCGTGAATTAATTCAGCATTTATCACAATTTTTCCGTCGAAATTTAAAGCAGAACTTTGAGCAAGTTACCTTAAAAGAAGAACTGCATCACGTACAATCTTATCTAGAAATTGAACTGGCTCGCTTTGCAGATAGACTAACCGTCACTATCGATGTGGATGAAAGCTTATACTCATTAAAACTTCCTACATTCACTCTTCAACCTTTAGTCGAGAATGCGATCAAACATGGAACGTCTAATATGTTTGAAGAAGGAGAGATAAAAATCAACGCTTATCTATCCCACCATCAAGTCATTCTTGAGGTTATAGATAATGCAGGACTATACGTAGAACAAACCAGCAGCGATGGCTTAGGCACAACCATTGTTGATAAACGCTTAAAAAATCAATTTGGTGATGCGTTTGGATTAACGCTATCTTGTATTGAAAACAAACAAACCAAAGCCACTATTCACTTACCATTAGAGACGATAAATCATGCTTAAAGCCATTGTGATTGACGACGAACTGTTTGCTCGTGAAGAGTTAATTGAACAATTAAATGAAATTGGTCACATTGATGTTATTGCCGAGTGTGGTAACGCAATTGATGGATTAAAGCAGATAAATCAACTAAAGCCTGATGTGGTCTTTCTTGATATCCAAATGCCAAAGATCACAGGGATGGACTTAATTAGCATGCTTGATCCTGAAACCATGCCAAATGTGGTTTTTGTTACCGCTTATGATGAGTTTGCTGTAAAAGCCTTTGAAGATAATGCCTTTGATTATCTACTCAAACCAATCGAGCCTTGCCGCCTTGAAAAAACAGTAAAACGCTTATTAGCTGCAGAAACCAAACAAGATTTATCCCCTATCGCGCAGACCGAGATCGCTCTAATCCCCTGCTCTGGACACAATAGGATCCTTCTTTTGCCAGCACAAGAACTTGAGGTTGCAAGTATTCAAGCTTCAGGGGTTCAACTGCTAACAAAAACAGAAACCGCTTGTACACAATTAACATTAAAAGTGCTTGAAGAGAAAACCCCACTCATTCGCTGCCATCGCCAATTTTTAATTAACCCCCATTTCATTCGAGAGATTAAATTACATGATAATGGTACAAGTGAGATCCTCACTCAAAGTGGTCATATAGCTCAAGTCAGCCGACGTTACCTAAAAGAAATCAAAGAGCGATTAGGAATTCAGCATTAATAAAAATGGTTTAAAACCACTCAAGATTAAATAACACCACTTAACCCCTCCTCATAACCACTCACCTTTTTTGGGCGTGAACTCTTTACGTCCATCAGTATGATAGCCAGCATATTAATTTATCTATTTAACCAGTAATTCAAACAAGGAATAAATTATGGTTTGGTTTCTAACCTGCGTTGCAGCACTTATCGGTGGTTACTTCATCTACGGTGCGTTTATTGAAAAAATCTTTGGTATTAAAGAAGACAGAAAAACCCCCGCTCATACAAAAACAGATGGCGTAGACTTTGTTCCAATGTCGACACCAAAAGTATACCTAGTTCAACTTCTTAATATTGCAGGCGTCGGTCCAATTTTTGGCCCAATCATGGGTGCCCTTTACGGCCCTGCAGCTATGTTATGGATTGTACTAGGCTGTATTTTTGCAGGTGCAGTACACGATTACTTCTCCGGTATGCTGTCTATTCGTAATGGTGGTGCGTCAGTCCCTACTATTACTGGTAAATACCTAGGTAATGGCGCAAAACACTTTATGAATGTGTTCGCGATTGTTCTTTTACTTCTTGTTGGTGTGGTATTCGTTTCTGCTCCTGCAAGCATGCTAACTAACCTAATGAATGATCAATTTGATTTGGGCATCACAATGACGGCGATGGTTGTTATCATTTTTGGATATTACATCTTAGCGACCATTGTACCAGTTGATAAAATTATCGGACGCTTCTATCCGCTATTTGGTGCTCTATTAATCTTCATGTCTGTTGGCTTAATTTCTGCAATCGCACTATCAAGTGATCATTCTGTGCTTGGTGGCTATGAGCCAAGTGAGATGTTTACCAACATGAACCCGAACGACTTACCATTATGGCCTGCACTATTTATCACTATCGCTTGTGGTGCTATCTCTGGTTTCCACGCAACGCAATCTCCGCTAATGGCGCGTTGTATGGAAAATGAAAAGAATGGTCGTTTTGTATTCTACGGCGCAATGATTGGTGAAGGTATTATCGCTCTGATCTGGTGTGCTATCGCTCTGTCTTTCTTTGATGGTATGGAAGCACTTCAAGCAGCGGTTGCAAACGGTGGTCCTGGTAACGTAGTTTACGCATCATCATTCGGTCTTCTAGGTACATTTGGTGGCATCCTAGCGTTCTTAGGTGTAGTTATTCTACCAATTACCTCTGGTGATACTGCATTCCGTTCAAGCCGTTTAATCCTTGCTGAATATTTCAACATGGAACAGAAAACACTGCGTAATCGACTACTTATGGCGCTTCCACTGTTCGTTCTTGGTGGTATCTTAACTCAAGTAGATTTCGGCATTATCTGGCGCTACTTCGGTTTTGCTAACCAAACAACGGCTGTAATGATGCTATGGACCGCTTCTGCTTACCTACTTCGTCACAACAAGTTACATTGGGTTGCGACGGTACCAGCCGTATTCATGACAAGCGTATGTATCACATTCATCTTAAATAACAGTCAACTTGGCTTTGGCTTACCGATGACGCTATCTACCATTACGGGCGTTGTTTCAGCATGTGTAATTGCAGGTCTAGTGATTGTAAAATCAAAAGGCAAAGGCGAGATTGATTCGGAAGAAGAGAGTCTTCAATCTTAATTGTCCGGTTCAATAAAAAATCCCCATTAATCATTATTAATGGGGATTTTCATATATTAGTACTACCCTTTTAATTTCTTAAGCGTTCGGCATCAGCTCAAAAAACAATTATATTAAACAGGATTGACTGTTTATTGTGGGTTAAGACCTAATTTTTGTAATACTAATTTGAAGTTATCTTGACGCTCTTTAATGTTATGAACATCGCCTGTTGAACACGTTGTATCAGGACAACCACGGTTTACAATACCAGAAACATCATCAATAAATTGAGTTCCTTTCAAGCCACTATCTACGTACTTTTTAAGCTCGTTATAATAGTTCCAGTCACCATATTGACCACCTTCATCATTGTATGCCTGTACTGATGTTACCCAGTAGAACAAGCCTGCGATCCACTTAATTTCTTTGTTCTCTTCAGAGCTACAGATCAAACCTGGATTTGAACAAAAATCAAGCTCTGCATAAAGTGGATTTGCTGGTGGCGCTTCAACCATTACACCATCAATCGTTGTACCAATTGTTTCGGGATCAACATGTGAGCGTCCCAAGTAGTGGTTAAGTGTACCGAAGTTTTGACGACCCGTAGTTTGGATAACACCACGTCCCCACCAACCGCAACCTTCCACACTCTCTTGGCTACTACCATCCCAAATGAACGTACCAGCTTTTTGACCAACGTAAATTTTACATTCATCACGCTCCCATACTTGTTTAGAAGTATCTACTTTTTCTGGCACTACATTACAGTGGCCGTTATTTGTCCAACGACCAGCATGTCCATTTACCAATAAACCACGCTCTTCAAGTACAGCATCTGGAGCAGCAAAGACTGGAGCAGGAGCGCCATACCATTTAGCATGCGTCAAGGCAGTGACTTCCATCTTATTGTCACGAGGACAAGAGTAGGCATAATCTAAACCTGACACTGGGTTCACACCGTAATCTGCATACTTCTGACCAAGTTGACCGCAGCTAGCTGTCATCGGGTAATCGGTTGGTGCACCATACTTCACTTCAGACCAGTTATTTTCATCACACGCATTGTAGCGAATGGTTTCTTGCATACTTTGTGCTAAGAAAGCTGCAATCGCAATTTTGGCATATTTGATGTTTGTTTCGTCATCAACTTCATCATTCATTAACCAGAACTTGTTACCTGCAACACCAATGTTGTGCATTGCATTCAAACCATCTAGAAAATCATTCCACTTATACACGGTTGATGGAACCCACTGTGATTGTGGTGTTTCATATAAAAACGCTTCATTGTCCATCGCATTTTCAGCAGCAGCTAACTGTTGGTTTAGTGCTTCGATACGAGTTAATGATCCTTTCTCTAGCTCTTCGCCTACGTAGTACAATGGAACTTTCGCACTTTGATAATGCTCAATCTTAGTTGCCAAATCTTGGCTATCTTGATCAAACGTTAGAGCAAATACATTACTAAATGCGGCTTTACGTAGTTGAGGTTTATTATCAGAATTCCCCATAAAGTAGTCTACTGCTTGGTTTGTCGGCATATTAGCCAACATCACAGGACTCTTAACGTAATCAGATACTTGCTTCACGTACTCTAACGCGTTATGCCATTGCTCACTTGTCAGTGCTGCTGTTGTACTTGATTTAGTAAACGCAATAAAATCAGCTTTGTTTACAGATCCTAGTTCGTATAAATCTAGCGTAGCGAGTAGATCAGCACTGAATACTGACGCTTTATCCCACACTGATTGACGACCAGAATGTGTATCGTATACAAAATCACCAATACTCAGTGACCAACCAAAACTTATTGTAGGAGCCAAAGTGCTAAGAATTAGGTTATGCGCTTGAGCCCAACCTTTTAGATCATCAGATAGTTCATTGATAGCTGTAATATCAATGCTACTGTTCGTGATGTCAATTGCGTTAATCAGTGCTTGTTTTACTGCTATAGCACCGAAAGATTCGCCTTTATCTCGGGTTGCAAGATCCAACACATCTGAATTAATAATGACCGATGTACTGCCAGCAGTCTCAGCTTGCTCGATAATAGACACAAACGCACGCGTAAGCTGTTCCACGTCAGCTAACACATCGCTATTATTAGTCTGAATAATTAGTGTCGCAGGTGCTAATGTAGATGGGCTAGCTACCACAAATGTATTTGGCCAACCAGCAACTTCTAAACGAATAGGATCCAGAGGATTTGGTAAAGAAAGGACTGGCGCAGTACCAGGTTCTGAACCATCACAATTTAAGTGGAGAGCCCATGAACTATCACTTCCAGGAATACTTTGTGTCCAGTAAACTGCCGAATAAGCGATATTTTTATGCACCATAATGTCACCATTTGTTGCATGATCGCCACGTGTCCAATCTGGATACACATTGAAACTTTCACATAGCCCACCAGAAATAAAAGGAACAACATTAGTTGTTTGGATTTCATCCGATGCATATACATAGCCACTAAGCATAGAACTCAATATTGCTAGAGTTATTTTATTTATTTTTTTCATAATTTTTATTTCTTCCATGTTTACATATTTCAACAAATCAAATATCTGATTCTCATTGATTATTAACCATTGCACTCCGTGCAATTTTCTTCGAATCATTATTTACGTATGTAACATGGTAAATAAAACACCACAATATCCCTTTGATTTAACTGATGAAATATGGTTGGCACATCAAAGAAAAAATAGGTAATAAGAGTATGGATAGTTTATAAATGTGAAATGACTCTAAATACGTATTTCAGTCATTTTTTGTTCTAATATCACTATATATTTCGAGATATAAATACATATGCAGTGAATCGGGAAGAGTATCCGCTTTTTTATTTAGATATAAAAAAAGGCTGAACGATTTCGCGTTCAACCTTCCGTTTAGTGCTATTAAATCACTTATTTTTTCGCAGCAATCGCCGCATAGTCACTTAATAATTTAGACAGTACTGGCAACCAATTTAACGCATCTGTCGGCGGTTTCGCTAAAATCTTCTCAACCAATTCACAGTGCTCTTCTAACGATACCGCTTCTTCTAAATTAAATAACATTGCATAAGCATGCCATAAAACAAGACGCATCATACGTAAGCTATTTTGTTGTGAGTTTTCAGACTCTGAAAATGCATGAGTCACTTCACCAAGAGCGACAGCAGCAAGACGAAGCATGGCATCTAATTGAGCCGTTTGCATACGATCTGGATCTGCAGTTTCTTCTTGTTCAAACGTAAAGATCTCTTTTATTGTCTCTTCAGGCACCATACGACTAATCACACGATGACTGAACTCTTCAAGATCATGACGCGGCATTGTTACTAAACAAGAGAAAGTATAATCACGTTCCATTTTACTCTCCTACTTTTTAAGCTTAGTAATACCAGCTTTCTTTTGAATTACATTTTTCAAACGCATACGACGTTCTGCAGAAGCCTGATCTTGATTCACATTAGTCGCGTTATTTGTACGACCTTTACGATCTCTAAATCCTGCTTTAGTATTCACTTTTTCAATGTAAGCATCACGGCTCTTAGGCTCGTAACCTGCTTGAACTACACGGTGAATACGTTGCTGAATTAGTGTTTCAACTTGAACAACCGTCAGTTCTTCTTCACGGCTAACAAATGAAACCGCATGACCTTTTTTACCAGCACGACCAGTACGACCAATACGGTGAACATAATCTTCAGCCAAGAAAGGCATATCGTAGTTAATTACGTGTGGTAAGTCAGCAATATCAAGACCACGAGCAGCAACATCTGTTGCAACCATTACGCGAGCTTTGCCTTCTTTAAACTCTTCTAATGCACGGCGACGAGCACTTTGCGCTTTATCACCATGACAAATAACCGCTTTAATGCCATCAAGCTTAAGCTCTTTAACGATGTTATTTGCTGTCTCTTTGTAGTTTACAAATACCAGAACTTGCTGCCAGTTTTTACGGCCAATCAATTCTGATAATAATTCAGTTTTACGCTCTTCATCGACAGGATAAACAACGTGAGCAATAGTCGATGCCGTCATGTTTTCACGATCAACAGAAACACGTTTTGGACGACGTAGAATATCGCTTGCTAACTTGTTCATCTGCGCTGAAGATGTCGCAGAGAACAGCATGATTTGTGGTGCAGAGTTCACTTCCATCATGATATTACGGATAGCGTTAACAAAGCCCATATCTAACATACGGTCAGCTTCATCAAAAACTAAAAATTCAAGATTAGCGATAGAGACATTACCCTCTTCGATGTGCTCTTGAAGACGACCTGGAGTCGCAACCAAGATATCAACACCCGGATCTAATGCTCTCTCTTGAGAAGACATTTTTTTACCACCAAATACCGCCGTTACTGATAACGATGTGTATTTTGTGTAATCAGCGATATTACCTGCGATCTGCTCTGCAAGCTCACGAGTTGGCGCTAAGATTAATGCACGCGCCGAGCGACGAGTCGCTAGTTTTTTAGAATCAAGCAATTGCTGAATAACAGGCAGTGCAAATGCAGCCGTTTTACCAGTACCGGTTTGAGCATTCGCAAGAATATCATGACCTTTACGTGCCAAAGGAATGGCTTTTTGCTGGATTGGGGTTAATTTCTGATAACCACATTCAGTTAATGCTTTTACGACTTCAGGCGAAAAACCTTGAGATGAAAATGACATAAAGTGGATTCCTTAAGCGAACAGTCTATGTATTCAATGATCTATAATTTAGCCGCGCATTATAGATGATTTACGGTGAGTTAGCGCACATTTTTTGTTATTCCATCATAAAAAAAGGCAGAAATACCAAAGTATCTCTGCCTTTTCACTCATTTATTTTTAAAACGTCGTTATTAGTGAAGTTTTAAGTTTGGGCGCAGTACTCGGTTAATACGGCCAACCAACATAATTAAGGTTGTTTTAAACACACCATGCAATGCAATCTGGTGCATACGATACAGTGAAATGTATACAACGCGTGCAATACGACCTTCAACCATCATAGAGCCTTTAGTTAAATTCCCCATTAAGCTACCAACCGTTGAGAAGTTACTTAGTGAAACTAAAGAACCATGATCTTTATATACGTATGGTTTCATGTCACGGTCTGTCATTTTAGCAACAATGTTTTTAAACGCATGACTTGCCATTTGGTGAGCAGCTTGAGCACGAGGAGGAACAAAACCACCATCTGCTTTTTCACATGATGCTAAATCACCAATAACGAAAATATCGTCATCACGCGTCGTTTGTAGCGTTGGTTTAACAACAAGCTGATTAATACGGTTAGTTTCTAAACCTGCAATGTCTTTCATGAAATCTGGAGCCTTGATGCCCGCAGCCCAAACCATGATCTGAGCAGGAATAAGCTCACCATCTTTGGTATGCAAACCTTCAGAATCTGCCTTTGTTACCATTGTTGTCGTTCTTACATTTACACCCAGTTTAGTTAACTCACTGTGTGCTGCAGCAGAAATACGTGGTGGTAATGCAGGAAGAATACGCTCACCCGCTTCCACTAGGTTTACGTTTAGTTTTGCAGAATCTAAGTCACCGAAACCATATAAACGCAGTTCTTTAACCGCATTATGAAGCTCAGCAGAAAGCTCAACACCTGTTGCACCAGCACCAACAATCGCAATGTCGACTGTTTTTTGTGTTGGGTGCATGTGAAGTTTTAAGAACTGGTTATTCATTTCAGTACGGAAACGGTGAGCTTGCTCAGGACTGTCTAGGAAGATACAGTTATCTCGAACCCCAGGCGTATTGAAATCATTAGATATAGAACCAATCGCAAGAATCAAATAGTCGTATTCAATTTCTCTTGTCGGAATAAGTACTTCATCGTGCTCGTCTTTAATTTCAGCCAGTGTGATGAATTTACGTTCGCGATTGATATCGCATAAGCTACCCATTTGAAAATCAAAAGAATGATTTTTTGCATGAGCACGGTAACTGATTGCATCAACACCTTCATCTAAAGAGCCAGTTGCTACTTCATGAAGCAATGGTTTCCATAAATGGCTTGCTTTACGATCAACCAAAGTAACTTCTGCACGACCTTTACGACCTAATGTACGACCAAATTTAGTAGCAAGCTCTAGACCACCAGCTCCACCACCAACAATAACAATCTTAGTCATTGCAATCTTCCTCTAAAAAATAAAAACGGTATTAACCTGAGTAACTCAGATTAAAAAATTTGTGCTCTCTTTGTTTTGCTAACTAAGCAGTTCAAACATCAGAGTCTTGAGGAAACAGCGTTCACGTTACGCTAACTTGAGCAATTTATGCTTCTTTATTTTATTTTTTGCATTATATATCCGTATTTCGGATGTTATCAAGCATATATAGATGTTATATAGAAGATTTCTTTTGAGGTGTAAAATAAATGATGAAATTGTGTTTTTTTTGTAACGAAAAGTGATTTCTTTGGTTTAGATCAAAAAAACCTCACGATAATGTAAGGTTTTTATTATGTTGCCAGTCGTTCTTATACCCAAATAGAATTTACAAAGCAGGCATTAAATTAAGGTTTCGGCCTCTTTAAATGCCTTCATTGCTTGAAGATGCTGAGAAATTTTCTTGAACTTATGAGTTTCATTTTCATCCCAAATAACTTGGTAATAAGGTTCAAGTTCTGCGGCCGCCTCTGCATTATCACGTATTTCATCACTTTTAGATAAAATACATAAACAATGTTCTTTATTCTTTTGACGGAATTTTTCTACACACTTAGTCGCAATGTCTGCATACTCTTCAGGACGATCAATACGACCTTCCATATTCACTTCTGGGTGTAAGTTAGGATTAAAGATAACCTGACGGATACCACATAAAAAACCAATACGTTCAGCCCAAAAACCACCAAGGCCAACACCACAAATAATTGGGCTTGGATCGCCAGCTTGTTCAATAACCTTATGTACTTCTTTTAATAAGTACTGCATGTCATGTTTAGGATGCAGAGTACTGTAGTTAATAAAGCGCACGTCTTCATCAATAAACTGAAGCTGCATAATCTTTTCATGATTACCAGGGCTTGTTGAGTCGAAGCCGTGAAGATAAATAATCATGTATACCCCCTGTTTCCTGAATAAGAATTTTCCATATAGTAAATTTAATCTACCATGAAAAATAAGGTTTTAAAGCCCTTAACTTGAGCAATAATGAGAACAGTGATCTACCCTAGATAATTGCCGATTTATTTCTTAATTAATGGTAATAATTTCTTGAGCTTGCTCATTTCTCGCTCAGCCAGATCTTGATAGCAATCGTCTTTGAGTAATTGGTGACCTAACGAAAACCATAACGCCCCCATAAAACAGACCCAAGGCGTCCATGTATTTACCGCCTGCTTCCATTTCTTTTCATCAAAGTCTTGTAGCTGGCAATAACGGTGAATAACTTCATCAACATCAAATTGATTCGCGATGATCATCGTTGCTAGATCTTGACTCGGATCCCCGATAGAAGCATATTCCCAATCAATTAAGCCATACCCTTGCTCTTTGACAATAATATTATAAGCACCAATGTCGAAGTGACATAAGCAAGGAGCAAACAATGGCTGTTCATCTTCTTGAGAAAAATAATCAACATAAGCATGCATTTCATTTGTTTGGTTTTCTGGTTCTAATGATGACCAATAACTCAAAATACGTGATTTTAAGCTCATCACATCATTTTTAAGTTCATCATTAAACCCATCCAAAGCAAGTTGGTGAACTGATACCAATAGTTCAACTGCAACGTCTTTGGCTTTATTAAGTTCAATGACTTCTCCCTTGAACCACTCAACCAACAAACCCTCGCCATTTGAATCGTAAACCTTAGGTGCAAAAGGCACTGCGTCTAATGCTGTTAATATATCTCGCTCTTTATCTCTATCCGCACCAAGTAATGTCGCTTGTTCAGAAACAGGGCGCCAAACAAAAGTCCCCTCTTTCGCTTTGACTTTTAAACAGGCATTAGTTAATCCACCAGACAGCAATGACACTTTCGTTGTTTGTAAACCAAAGTCATCAAAATTAATATCCATATCTACTCCATAAGTCTCGTAATAACATAAGCTTATAAAAGTTTATCACAATTAAGCAATAGCTTTTATTTTGTCTCTAATTTGCAGTGAAAATTGATTTCAAAATCTTAATAGTTTTCGCTATTCAAACGTAAAGAATTGAATTATTATCCGCGCCCTACGCGTCTCTTTAAGGCTAATAATACAGCGCCTTATCAGACGTACTTCTTATACCAATCACAGTAAGTAAGTGATCAGAAATAACGCAGGAAAAATGCTTGAGAACAAGGCGACATTTTTCGATAAGTAGTTATTCTACAATCAAAAATTTCAACGTAGTTATCGAGCATTTTAACCAGTTATGATGAACAGTTATTTACTACGATTGGTATTACATACCTTTCCAAATAAGCGGTTAATCAAACACTTAAAGTAGACTGGTGTTATTTTGGATAGACTATAATGTCCTCTAACGCTTTATATACTGATTTATCTGGCTATTACGATTTAATGTGTGCGGATATCGATTATCAAGAGCAAAGTAATTTTGTTCGCCGTATACATCAAATCTTTGGTAATCAAGGAAGAGATTATCTCGATTTAGCGTGTGGTACAGGCCCTCACGTTAAACACTTTATTAATTATGGATATCAAGCAAAAGGGTTAGACATAAACCAACCTATGCTTGATATTGCAAAACAGCGTAATCCTGAAGCTGAGTTTATTTTGCATGACATGAGTAACTTCAAGGTTGAAGAACCTCTGGATTTAATCACCTGTTTTCTTTACTCGATTCACTACAATGCGAATATTGAAAAGCTGTCAGAATGCATTGCCAGTGTTCATGCAGCATTAAAGCCAGAAGGCGTGCTGTGTTTTAACTCTGTAGCAAGAAACAAGATCGACAATCGATCATTTGTAAAACATCCAGCAGAGCATGAAGGCAGCCAGTTTTCCTTCCAATCAGGTTGGAACTATTGCGGTGAAGGTGAACAACAACACTTATTGCTTAAAATAGAAAAGACAACGGATGGTGTAACAGAAGTTTGGGATGACAAGCACCCAATGGTTGCGGTTGATTTTGAGCAACTAAAAACACTGTTAGAACCTTACTTTGAGGTTCACATGTTTGAACATGATTATGAAAAAATCACACCATTAAATGATGATTCAGGCAATGCTATCGTTGTTTGTGTGAAGAAATAAATTTACTGCTAATATCATTAATTAAATGATCTATTTAGACATAATACGTATAGCTAAAACAAAAAATCCGCCAAACAAGGCGGATTTTTATTTAATTAGTAATCAGAATAAAACTATTTCTGAATATTACAGGTAGTTAGCATCAACTAGTTCACTGATCTCTACTTTTTTCACTTCAGGACGGCTGTCTAACCAGTTAGCCACTAGAAGCTGCTCTTCTGCTGTTGCTGAACGGTAACGCTCAGTTGAACAGATAAAGCCTTCAAATAGCTCTAGGCCACCACCACCAAAACATAGCTCAATGCTGTTGATGTAATCAATGAAGTCATCTACGAATACATCATATTGGTCAAAGTCTTTAAATTCAGTAGTACAGCTTACTTCAAAACCAAGAATCGCAAACTCACCTAAGTATAATTTTTTACGAATACGACGATTTTTACTTTCTAACTTATTCAGTTTCATAGCATTTCTCTCTTTGATTTATCTAGCACTACTTATACTCCTTTCCATCAGGTTTCCCAAGCTTTGATTGAAAATAATCGTTCAACACCGCAAAGAAAATCTTGTATAGGAAGTAACAGATTCAATGACCACTCCCTAAAGAATGAAAATAAAAACCTTTACTAAACAATAAATTGAATATGAATAATGATAAAAAACAGAAGATAAACACGAGTTGATTTATATTATTTATAAAAAAAAATAAAACCTATTAAATAGAAGAAGATTTCATTTTCAAACCTGAAAATAGCAGTGTAAGGTGTGCGGCCTCAAACTATTATAAACCTTCAAAATGATTAAAAAAATAACCTTAATTTTCTGCTCAATTATACTAATAATCCTTACTTTAACTATTATTGCATCGGAGAAATTTTTAACGTCATATAAAGAAAGTAATATGACCCATGCAAGTAAGATTGCGCTCAATGTGACACAAGCTAATTATAATACAGCAATAAATGGAATATATGGCTCTATAAAGTCATTGTCTGCCGCCTTAGAATTAGACCCAAATCAACCTTTCGATGAAGAGCTGATATTAAATAATATAAAAAATATCGTAAAATCAAACAATGCATACGGCAATACCATCATAGCAAACCTAAATGGCGATGTTTTCTCTGTTAGTGCAAATGGCTGGAATCCAAATTTTAATGCCATAAAGGGCAATAGAGAATGGTTCAACACCATTATTAATGATAAAAAAGAAGTAAACATATCAGCACCTTACCGATCAAACAGCAATTCCTATGAGATCACAGCCAGTGCCCCGCTTCTATTTAACAACCAAGTCGTTGGCGTAATAGCTGTTGGCGTTAACTTAAATACCTTAATACCTGACAACGGCATAGAATTCGCGTTAACGACTGAAGATGGATATATCGTTGCGGCTGATAGGAAATCAACTAATTGGGTAAATAAAAACTTATTTGACATTCGACCGTCATATAAAGAAGTGACAGACAGTCCAATGTTTATTGATACTGGCGATGGGGACTATTTTAGTTTAGTAAGAGTACCATTCTCTCACGGGATTATCGGTTACATATTTACTAACCAAACGATTACCTTTCAAAATGCTCAAAATATTCAAGCTACTTTAATTAGCGTGCTTATTGCTCTTGGCTTAATTCTGACTCTTGCTCAATTTATTATTGTTCGTAGAGAGCTTTCACATATCCCAAGTGTTGTAAAAAACATTCAATTGATGGCTGGTGGAGATTTTACCAATCTATCAATACCTAAAACAGGGAACGAAATAGATTTAATCACTGAATCGTTAGAAAGCTTACAATCACGTATTTCTGATGTTATGGCAAAAACCAATATAATCATGTACAAATTATCTGAACATCAGGAACAAATCTCAGAGGTTACTAATAACAATGTGATGCGTTCTGAATCAGAACTTCAGCATATTGACCATATCGCAGCAGCAATAACTGAGATGGCAACAACCGCAAACGATATTGCAGCGAATGCGCTATCTGCAGAGGGAGAAACTAGCTCTACCTTAATTCTCTCTTCTAATAGTTTAAAAACACTACAAGAGTCATCATCTATCGTTGAACGTGTTTCATCTTCTGTTAAGGAGTCTTCTTGTATTATTGAAGAATTAAAAATCTTATCAGACAACATCAGTTCTGTGGTTGATGTTATTGGAAACATTTCAGACCAAACTAATCTGCTCGCTTTAAATGCCGCAATTGAAGCAGCTCGAGCAGGAGAGCAAGGCCGAGGATTTGCCGTTGTTGCTGATGAAGTTAGGGCTCTGGCAGTTAAAACTCAAGACTCGACTGCAAATATTCAGACCATTATTTCAACCCTACAAATTGAAGCAACAAAAGCTGTTGATTCAATGGAAAACAACTTACACCTGACTGATGATTTAGCAAAAATATCAAGTAAGATTGAAAACGCATTTAATCATATTTCAGAGAAAGTAACGTTACTGGTTGATATTAATTCATCCGTTGCAACAGCATCTGAAGAGCAATCAATTGTGAACCAAAATATTGCCCATAATGTTGAAGATATTAAAAATATGGTTGTTGATAATTTATCAGGTGTAACTCAAGCAATTGATGCGAACACAGAAATGGTTGCATTAGTTGAAGAGTTAAAAACAGAAGTCGGCTTCTTCAAAGTGTCTCATTAATAGTACTAAATATAAAAAAGCCAGAGCAGTTTCCCGCTCTGGCTTTCATCTCATCAAATTAGAGTTTAGTAATTACCAACCTAATAAGCTTTTCTCTTGCTGCTTACGGATCTCAGTTTCATCAGCCCATTCGATAAGGCCTGTTTCTAAATCCATTAAACGCATTGTCATTTTGTAGTAAACGTCTTTGTCGCTACCTGCATTTTTCACGATGCTAGAAAGGTTGCCATAAAGCATGTATTGAGCGCCGACCATTTTACCAAATTGAATTGCTGTGTTTTGGTTTACTAGCTCATCATTATTTTGGAAGTTAAGTTGTGAACGTACCGCTTCTACACGATCCATATCTACAAAACGGAACTTACCAGAATTAAGCAGTTTAGTACTGATTGAATCCGTTACTGATTCAGTATCAATGTGCTCGCTTGTTTTGTTCTTGATGCTCTCAACAAAAACGATTGGACGATTACCTTGAGTAATTTGAGCAACAGCGCCAGAAGACAACATACTTTCTGTCATCTCACCCGCAATCTTTTGTAGATCCGTTGAGCCAAAATCTACTGTTGTTGTTTCAACCGCTTGAGCATCACCGTAACTTACTTTATTAGAACAACCACCGAGTAATACAGCCAAGCCTAATAATGCAACAACACTTTTTTTCATTTTATTTACCTCTTGTAAGTGGTTTCTATTTTAAATGAATAGAATTCTATTCTAATGTACGAATTTGAACACGAAATTGAGTCGCTTCAGGTTTTATTGCCACACCTTGAATGCTCATCGTATCTAAACCACGAACAATAAAAGTACGCCAAGGTGAATCAGAACCATTCACTTCTAGCCCTTGAGCATCATACCAATAAAAACGGTATTGAAGTTGTTGGTCCCCTGAGAATTTACTTGTAACTGACACAATACCTCGAACCAAACCGTTATTGTCTTGAGTGCTAATCTGCTCTACCGATAAACGATGTCCAAGAACATTATCACCAAAAAGAACTTTTTGAGTACTGCTATCCACGCTAATGCCAGCCGTTTGACTTGAGCTACATGCTGCTAGTGCCAATGGTAACAACAATACGATAAGCCATTTTTTCATTATATTTCTCCTAATTGTTTATGCCACCATGTGACAGCGTTTCCTTGCCTTGAAACCCAAACTACAACGGTATGTCCTTCTTTTACTGTAAAGTCTAGCTCATTCCCTAGGTATTGAATTTTATTTTCACCCGCATCAACATTCAAACTGGTTACGCTAATTAGTGATGGCAATGTTTGCCAGCTACGAGTATCAGGCTGCTCTGTGAGTGAGTTAAAAATAGTTAATAGTGCATTCGCTAACTCTTCTTCTTTGGTATTTCTTGATGTTTTTCGCAATTCATCTTTTGCTACGACTCGCAGCGCTTGGCGAATAACCATGGCAGGCATTCGTTCATTAAGATCATTACGCGCCATCAATGTAACGTCAGATAAACGATCAGATGTGACACTTTGCTCGTTCACTTTAAGTGGTGAGAAGGCTTCAAGCTTCACTTGCTTATAGTAAGGTAACGATAAATTATACTGAACAAAATTACCTTGGCTGTCCCACATTGGTAAACGTAATCGCCAATCAGATAACTGAGGTACTATTCCTTGCTCATCAATGATGATCACACGGCTATCAGAGCGATTAGGAGCTTGATACGCCCCATACTGTTTCTCTAACATCTTAATGTCATTACGCATGCCAAGTCGGCGAGCGAGACGTTGTACAGATTCAATCACTGTTTTATTGTTCGGAGCAACCGCAAGTGCTCGCTTATAATCAATATAAGCATCACTATAATTTCGATTCGTTTCAAACAACAAGCCAGAATAGTAGAAAAGGTAGCCATTCTGAACAGCAGCCAGCTTATTACCAACATCAGGATAGTTAGCTAAGATTGCGCCGACATTAGCATCGACCCCTTCCTTTTTAGCGTCTTTTTCTGCTGAGCGTAACTCTTTTTCTCTGTCTCGCTTCGCTTGTTCTTGAATATAGTTTGCTTTTCTAACTTCAATCAACGCGCCTTCTAAATCATTATTTTTTAAATAATTCAATGAAAGATAAAGGTGCAAATAACCCAACTCATAATCTGCAGGTTTATAATCGATCAAGTTATCGTTAGTCACTAATGAACCGGCTTGGTTCGCAGAATCTGATACAGAGATGACAGCTTGGTCACTTTGCACTCTTACTGCTTGTTCTGCCCCTTCAAAATCCGCTTTACTTTCTGCATATTGTTCACTCAATAAAGCAATACGACCACGCTCTAAATTATCTAAAATTGGCCCACCCGCTTCAGGGGCTTCTTCGCTATAGGCAATCTTAGCCTCACCATTTTTAACTAATTGGTATGTTTCGTCAGTTTGAGCAGAGTAATGACTGAATAGATTTCCAACAGACAGGTTGGCACACCCCGAAAGCATTAGGGTAAAAGAGAGAATGATGGATTTTTTAAATAATGATGTCATTTAAATAAATTAGCTCTTTAGTTGAAAAAAGTAAGGCCCCAAACATAGGAGCCTTATTATAGAGAACTATTAACTTAACAGCATTGGACCTAATGGACGTCCGCCCACAAGGTGCATATGAATATGATAAACTTCTTGGCCACCGTGTGGATTACAGTTAACGATTAAACGGTAACCTTCATCAGCAATGCCTTCTTCTTTTGCTATTTTCTTAGCAACCGTAAATAAGCGCCCCATGACTAACTCATCCTCAGCCTCTATATCATTAGTGGTTGGGATCAATTTGTTTGGAATGATTAGAACGTGGCTTGGTGCTCGTGGGTTAATATCACGAAACGCAGTAACTAAATCATCTTGATAAACCACATCCGCAGGGATCTCTTTGCGAATAATTTTACTAAAAATCGTTTCTTCAGCCATGAAGCTTCTCCAATAAAACACAGTTTTTTATTTACTATTAGCTCTAGTATGCGTCACAAATTTCTCGAAAACAATAACTTGACGATTAAGTTAGCGACAAATTACTTAGTAATGACAAAAATCACATTTCATAAATGAGACTGATATCTCTATCAGCATTATTAATTTTATAGATTAGTCACAGCATGTAGGGGCGATTCTCCATACTATTAATGCTATACGTTCACATTATTAAGACTTCCCTACAAATACAACTTTAGTCTTGCGTTAACAAAAAAGAGAGATGAAACATGAACAGTTCCGTTATACGTCGAATGTATGCAGGATTTTCACTTATTGTTATTCTGTTTATAACGACGGTTGTCCTCATGCTAAACGGCACGAATAATATCCACAACCAAATGAAATCTGTATCTTCTGATTCCTTACCATTAGTTAGCTTATCAAATGAAACCAGCGTGTCCCTCTTAGCGGCGGACAAATCATTTAAAGACTTTCTAACGACACGCGACCCTGCTCAAATGCAGCAATCAAAGCAACAATTTATTGCTGCAGAAGAGATTTTTAATACTACTTTCCAGCGTTTAGTGAATGTTGCAGAACAGAAGAATACCGGAGAGCAACAACGAACAGAGTTGTCTGCTATACAGCAAGCTTATTTCACTGAAGCAAAAACTGCGATGGATAACTACCAAGCGCTATTACTTGCTGAAGATGAAAAACAAAAATCAATCCGTAACTTCCAGCGTCTATACACTGAATTAAGTGTGCGCATGAAAGAGTATGTTAACGATCAAGAGAGCATTGCCGTAAAAATGATGGCAAAGAGCTACTTTGTTAAACTTGAAGATGCAGAGCTAATCACTTCTGATGCATTAGCAAGCAATGACATTGAGTTTGTAAAAAAAGCAGTGAACCAAAACAAAAAAGCCGTTACTCACCTAAATTACGCTTACCGTGGTTTGGTAAATCAGCTGCCTCAGCTAAAAGAAACCTTTGATGATCCTGTTAACCAATTCAGTCTAGAAGTTGGCAAAAAAGAAGGTATTCTTAATACGCACTTCGCCTATTTAGATGCAACAGATACCCTTTATAGCAATATTTCAAATCTGGCTCGCCAAATCGATAGCGCTCTTGTTTTACTAAAATCGTTCAATGAATTAGCAAACCAAGACCTACAACAATCGCTGCAAGTTGCTGAGGATATTTACCAACAGAGTGTTTATAAAGCACTTGTACTTGGTGTTGTCGTCTCACTATTAGCTACCTTTGTTGGCTTCCACTTAGCCTCATCAGTAAGAACACCATTACAAAACATGCTTAAGATTTTAGAGTCATTAACTTCAGGTGACATGACTCAACGAATTGAAACAAAACACAATACTGAATTTAGCCGAGTTTCTCGCCACATCAATACACTTGCAGATAATCTACAAAAAGTATTACTGCAACTTAGTGGTGCTTCTGATGAGTTAACTGAAGTGGCTCAAAATAACAGTGCAACGGCAGAAAGAGCCAAGCAGCAGCTGTTTAATCAACGTGAACAAACCACGAGTGTCGCCGCAGCAATGACTCAAATGGAACATTCTGTTGTTGAAGTTGCCTCAAGCTCAGAAAGCTCACTACTTAAGGTTCAAGAAGTAGAAGCGGCTTCTGAACATGGGCAGCAAGTAATGCGAAGCAACTTACAAACCATTGAGCAGCTATCAAGCCGTCTTGATGAATCGGTACAAGCCGTGGGTAATTTACAAAAAGTCAGCAGTGAAATAGGCTCAATTCTTGATGTAATTAACAAAATTGCTGAGCAAACTAACCTACTTGCACTTAATGCCGCAATTGAAGCAGCACGCGCTGGCGAACAAGGCCGTGGCTTTGCTGTCGTTGCCGATGAAGTTCGTATTCTTGCTCAACGTACCGCAAAATCGACTTCGGAAATTGAAGCCATGATAGCTAACTTGCAATCTAGCTCTAAAACAACAACCGTTGTAATTGAGAGTTGCGTGGAAGATATGCAGCAAAGCGTAATTCAAACGAATGAAGCGAATAATGCAATGGTGATGATCCAAAGCTTGATTGATGAGATAAGCCACATGAGTAATCATATTTCTCAAGCAGCCAACGAACAAAGTGCAACAACCACAGAGATTGCACGCAGTCTTGAAGACATTAGCCACATTGCAGAAGACAACCAAACAGCAATGAATGATATTGCCAATGTCAGCTCAACACTGAATGAATTAGCACACCAACAAAGCGATATCGTGCATCAATTTAAAGTGTAATTAACATACGTTGAGGGAAAACTTTTCCCTCAACTAAAAATTAAATCATATAAAATACAACCTAAAACCGACAGAGATGCTTTTCCTGTTCTACTATTTAAACGTACGGTGCTACTTGTGTGTTTTGAAATAGAAGGAAAGAAATATGAAAAGATCATCTTTACTTGCTGCTATCACTCTCACCTCTATAGGTTTCTCTTCCCCCTTACTCGCCGAAACATACGTCGGTGCTAAATTAGGTCTTGGCCTCATAGATGATGCGTGTGCTTCTTCTGGACCGTGTGATGATGATGCATTTGGCTTTGGGGCATACGGGGGTTACCACTTTACAGAACGATGGGGCCTAGAGCTTGGATTTGATTCTATTGGCGAGTTTGAATCTAATCATTCTTATAACGGCACAACAAAGTACGTTGATAGTCGTCTTACCGCTCTCTCATTAGCTCCTCGTTATACTTTCTCTGCTACCGATACCATTGACGTATTCCTCAAGGCAGGTGCCGCCTATATGGACTATAGCAACGCAAACGATACTGTATTCACTGCAGGCTTAGGCAGTGAATTAGCGCTTAATGAAAGCTTAGCCCTACGCCTAGAGTACCAATACTTTGACGATATCGATGATAGTTACATCTATGATTTATCATCACACTTTATCTCACTTGGTCTTACTTACACCTTTGGAAACGCCTCAAAAGCGACATCAATAGAAGAAGAGGAAGAAGTTGAAGTCGTGCCAGAACCAGAAAAGCAAATGGCTGAGCCTATGGAAGAAAAACCAATGGAGCCAGTTGCTATCAAGCAAGAACAATCTAAATCACATCAAAACTTATTTAAAAATAATGGTTCTGAACTCGCACCAGAAAGCCATGCCGAACTTAATTCAATCGCAGCTATTTTAGTTGCACATCCACAGGCAAGTGTAAACATTGTTGGCCATACCGATTCATCGGGATCAGAAGCTTACAACCAAAAAATATCAGAAGACCGAGCAAATTCTGTCTCTAAATATTTACAAGAACAAGGGGTAAAAGAAGAGCAAATAAACGCAAGTGGTGAAGGAGAATCAAACCCAATCGCAACCAACAAAACAGCCGAGGGAAGAAGTCAAAACCGTCGAGTAGATATCGATATCCCTAATTTTGAATATTAATACTCACCCAGTGTATCTGCTCCAATTTTCTTTCACATTTTATTATTGCAGATAACAAAAAGGTGGATAAATTATCCACCTTTTTATGCTTGCTTCTTATGACTTCTACTCTAGTAATGACTAGCGTGAAAACAGCAGATAAGAGTTTGCAGGAATAAAGAATCTAAGGTTTCCCTGTTGCGGCGCATAATAAGTGTGTGACGTCCTTTCTAGCCACACCACATCGGATCTTACTGACATATTCACTTCAATATTATGGCCCGACTTATTTATCGCTACGATACCACTCTCTCCTCTCTCGAAGACCAAATGATCATCACTGGCTGCGACATGTCCCTGTGATTCTCGATACATATCATGATGAAAAGCGATCAGTATTGCCATACGATCAGAGCACCACTCTTCTTTCCATCGAGCTTCACCGGCACTGTTTTTTATACCACTGACATCGAACTCAGAATAAATAAGAGGAATGCCACCATCACGCCCGAACAAATACGCATAAGCAAGCCACTCATTTTCCTCACTCATCACCAAAGACTTAAATACGTGGTTATTTGGAATATCATGAGTGGTCGCAAAGGTAATCGCTCGTAGTGGAGACATTGCCATTCCATAAATATATGGGTCGATTAAACTGGTTAGAGAGCCATCTTTTTCTAATGCTTGATACAGTGTATTAAACAATGGGAAATCATAAGCGCCTAACTTTGTTTCTTGTAAGTATGGATTCAAAAACGTTTCATACTCTTCTTTAGTGGCACCACCATCGGTAATGATCTCACCAAAAATATGAATGTCATGAGTGATCTCTTCATCCCATACTTTCTTAAGATGTTCTAAACTCATGTGCTTGGCAGCATCAATACGAAAGCCTTTCACACCAATCTGTTTTAACGCCTTTAGGTATGAACGCTGTTGCTCAATAACATGATCATTATCGGCTAACGTTGGTAAACCCGGATCATGAGGCCCACCTGAAATTCGGCCATTCTGAACTTCCCACTTATCGTTCCAATTTTCGATCCCAAAGGCTTCGACAAAATCAGGTTCAGAAAACAGCGGCTCAGATAAATCACCAAATAATTTTAATGCTTCATACTTTTCTGGATCACGGGCGTAATCTTCTCTATCCCACTGATTTGGGTATTCAAGATCCGCTCTAATATCCGATTCATTGGCCATGTGATTAAACACCACATCAACGTAAACCCAGATGCTTAGTTCAGCTAATCGCTCAACCATGCGTTTAAAATCAAGCGTGTTACCAAGAGGATTATCAATCAGGCGGTAATCTTGTGGTTGATATCTCTGCCACCACTTTGAACCAGAAGGTAAGCTTAATGATTTCATTGCAGGCGACACCAACACTGAGCGATACCCTAAACTGGCAATCAATTCGGCTTGCTCTGTGATGTAGTCATAATTCCAATCAAAAGCATGTAGGATGACATTACTCATCGCAGGAACTTCAACTGAATGCCATTGTGTTTGCTGATCCATTATTTTTTATCCATTACATAACATCATTCAATTATAAAAAGTTCCCATTTGCCTTCCCTCCTCCCTAACTCTATAAAATTCAGTAGGAGATCTAAGGCGTAGACGAGGAGTATAAGCAGTACTTCATAACGATACCGTCACGAATACTAACAATTAACTTATTCTATAATAACAAGTTATCTTCAATTGGAATAAAGCGATCAGCCGCCTCGATAAGAGAATTAGCGGTTAAATTCTGCACGCCATACACTTCAACTTCTTTATTAAAACGTGACTGAATTCGCTTAACGAGTAAGTCAAAATCGCCATCACCCGACAAAATAACCACAATATCCGCCTGCTCAGCCATCTCAATAGCATCAAGGGCAATACCTACATCCCAATCGCCTTTTGCTGAGCCATCACGACGCTGAATAAAAGGTTTTAGCTTCACATCAAAACCAATACCACGAAGGATATTATGAAATTGCTTCTGTTTATCATCACTACGCGCAATGGCATACGCATTAGCATCGACGACAGTACGACCGTCCGTTACTTTTGCCCATAATGCGTTGTAATCAAAATGACGTTGGTAGACATCACGCGTGGTGTAGTAAATGTTTTGCACATCAACAAGAATTGCAACCGTTTTCATATTTCACCTTCCTAGGAAATTATCCAATGAGTCTATATGAATCCCTTTAATTTAGGTATACTTCGCGCAAATTTTGTATTGGAAAAACGGTAAAATGACTAAAGGCTATTCTTGTATTGGATTGGTAAACCCAAAAACACCTGAAAACGTAGGCTCGGTAATGCGAGCGGCAGGCTGCTATAATGTAAACTCTGTTTTTTACACAGGTAAACGTTACGATATCGCAAAGCAGTTTTGTACGGATACAAAAAGCCAGCATCTTAACGTTCCATTGATCGGCGTTGAAGATCTAAAAGACATCATTCCTTTAGATTGCGTACCAGTCGCGGTTGACCTTATTGAAGGCGCAAAACCTCTGCCAGATTACAAGCACCCACCACGTGCGTTTTACATTTTTGGCCCAGAAGACGGTACATTGAAGAAAGAGATCACTGATTTCTGCCGTGAGACTATTTATGTCCCAACCAATGGCTGCATGAACTTAGCCGCTGCTGTGAACGTGATCATGTATGATCGCATGGCAAAAGGCGAAAACTTCTCAAACCATAAATAATCTACGTTAAGTTAGATGAATAAAGGAACTCGGCATGTTTGATTTATCACGTATTTCGGGTTTCGAAAACGCATCAATTACCCAAACCGATACCCTACAAACCTTGTGGGGTGGTTATGGGGAGTTAGTGCGTTTGCATTTAATACAAGCACCCACCTCTTCTATCATCATCAAACAGATCACCCTACCCAAGCCTAAAGTGCACCCTAGAGGTTGGAATACAGATTTATCACACCAGCGTAAACTCGACTCTTATCAAGTGGAACTCAATTGGTATCAAGATTACGCCAATGCGGTTTCTACCCATTGTCCTGTGCCGTGCTGTTTATACGTAGAGCAGCGTGATAACGAGTTAATCTTAGTACTGGAAGATTTAGCGACCTGCGGATTTCCAATCGTAAAAACTGGACCATTACAAACCAGCGCCTCAATAAACGAAACCAAAGCTTGCTTAACGTGGCTTGCGAACTTTCACGCAGAACATCTTAATGTAAAACCTACAGGATTATGGCAAACAGGCACTTATTGGCATTTAGACACTCGCCCTGATGAGCTTGAAGCCTTAACGGATTTACCATTAAAACATGCAGCAGCTAAGATTGATGAAACACTTAAAAACAGCCGCTATCAAACCTTGGTACATGGTGATGCTAAGTTAGCGAACTTCTGTTTTTCTGAAGATGGCGAACAAGTTGCAGCCGTTGATTTCCAATACATAGGAAAAGGCTGTGGCATGAAGGATGTGATCTTATTTATCAGCAGCGCAGTAAAGCCAGAACAATGCGCAGAGCTTGAAAATGAATTACTGGATCATTACTTTACGCAACTTAAAATCGCCCTATTGCGCTTAGGTCACACAAAAGCAAGTGACGATATTGAGCAAGAGTGGCGACCACTGTTTTACATTGCTTGGACTGATTTTCAACGCTTTGTAAAAGGCTGGAGCCCAGAGCATTGGAAGATTAATGGGTATACTGAAGGGCTTAAAGAAAGAGCTTTGAAGGTGTTGTAGGGAAAGGTCGCAATGAGCGATCTTTTTATGTAAGGGTGTAGTTGCTAACTTGTTTCTGAACATTTATGAGTTAACCCAGAGTGTGCCTGAACGCCTCTGGACAACCCTAAATTGCCTAGTAAGCCATGAATAATTTCATATATTCAAATCTGCTTTGCCCGAATAAATTTTGAATGGGTTCGCTAAATTATACAATCCACATCAGATTTTCCTACCATCCGATATGCTATTATTCTCAGTTAAATGGATTGCCTAAGGATAACGATTCACCATGCTAGAAAATCTCAACGTCCTAGCCGAAATAAAGCAGCTAAATCACCGTAGCCAAATGGATAACAACTTCACACAGCTTTCGCTCATATATGGTTTAAATGGTGATGGTAAATCTACATTAAGTAAAATTTTTCAGTTAATTTCAGAAAAAGATATACCTTCCATTAATAGCATGAAGTCATTAGAGTCAGACAAATTGAAAACCCCTAATTTTGTTTTACGATTTTCTGCTTCAAAGACAATTACACCAAACAACATAAACTCACTTGACCATAACTTTTTAGTATTTAATCAGCACTTCATTGATTCGAATGTTCACTCATCTAGCAAGATTGAAAGTAGTAACCTTCAAAACTACTACAACCTATGCTTAGGTTCATTCTCTGTTGAAAAGCAAAAGAAAATTGATGATTTGAAATTAGAAAACAATATTCTCGCCACAGAGAAAACAGAATTTGAAACGAAGTTAACTCAACGGTTTCAGGGTTTAACCGTTTCAGAAATTACAAAATTAAAACCCATTAAAGACGCAGATAGTCGCATTGCAGAGTTAGAATCAAAATTAGATGATGTGAAAGCTATTGACGTAATTAAGAAACTTACAAAGCCAAGTAAGCTCTCGGTTTCATTTCCTGAACTGAATTTTGATTATCTGGACGTTTCAGTTGAAAAAATTAGTAGGGATGCAACCGAAGAAATCAAGAAGCACTTCTCTAACAATCATAAGAAAGAAAATAAGAAATGGGTAAAAGACGGTGTAGCTCTTGTAACAGAAAACCAAACGTGTCCTTTCTGCGCACAGGACCTAAATGAATCGCCTATCTATACTCACTATAAGCACTTTCTTGATGAAACGTATCAAGTAGCCGTTAATGCTTTCACTACAAGCAACACAATTACTACTACTGACTTAGACAACATATACACCGCCCTTTTGTCAGTTAAGACGGACGTTGACACCGCTAATCAGTGCATCGAGTCTTGGAAAGGTAGAGTTTCCCTTAATTCACTTACCTTAGAACTAGCTTACCTTTCTGATCTAGAAACGTATATTAAGAACCTCAAAGAAGAAACAGAACGCATGGAGTCAGATATTTTCATAGAAACTGACCTTTCTGAAACTTGTGAGTCCATAATCAAAATCTTGTTTGATGCTGAATCTGACATTAGAACACTTAATAAATCAATTCAGTCATGCTTGGATGATATTCAGTCTTACATATCCACACTAGAGTCAACTACAGAAGCTGATATCAACATTAATATAACCACATTAAAAAACGCTATCGAGTCGAGTAAGGCAGACGTTAAGCTTTGGATTAAAGATAGAAAAGATCGAGGTTCTAGAGTTACATTAAATAATAAGGCAGTAAAAACGCTCAGGGAAGAAATCGAAAACGACCAGAAAGGTAAAATTTCAACTCTAAGCAAAGATATTAATGAGATTCTTCAAAAGTTTGGTAGCCATGTTCGATTAATTGATTTAGAGAAAGACTACAAAGCAAAAAAAGGGAATGACAGGTTTAAGTTCGGGGTCAAATTTATTGAGAATGAACTATCAACTTCTAACGCTGTTGAGTCTGCAAAAGTTATTGGTGATCTACTTTCAACAGGTGATAAAAATGCATTAGCACTGGCTTTCTTCTTTGCAAGAGTCAGAAGTGGTGTAAATGCAAACAGTATTATAGTGTTTGATGACCCGATGAGTTCATTAGACCGACACAGAAGACATCAAACAAAAGCATTGATAACCAAGATTGCCAGAAATAATCAGGTTTTAGTTATGAGTCATGATCCGTTCTTCTTGAAAGAACTGTATGACTATCAAAATAACAATGCTATTTCTTCATATTTCAGGTTTGAATCCTCAACTCAAATTTCTGGTACGTCCCATTACAGGAAAAGTTCGTTAATCAGTATTGCTAACCTGAATGAAGAAACAATAGACCCTTATGAGCAGTGCTATAAATCGCTTCTAGATTATTGCCATGCCCCATCAGACGATTCAACAATAAAGCTTGATGCAATAAGAAGAATCAGAACCATACTTGAAGCTAAAATCTATATGTCAGATCCAAATACATTCTTGCCTAATGAGTATTTGGGAACACTTATCGGAAAAGTGAGAGAAAGAAAAGATGACCTACAGGATATCTTTTACATTGATAACGATACTTTCGAGGACATCGAAGATTTGAATGAATATACAGGCGAATATCATCACGCGGATGGTGTTAAAACAGTTAGCAATCCTATTGATATGACAGAGCTAAGAACCAATGTTCAAAAAACATTAGAATGCGTCACTAGAATGTAGAACCACGATAAGGTAAGGATTAAACACTAACTTTGTAGAGTTTAATCCTTATTTATTAGGAACCTTTACCTCTGAGCCAAACCTATTAGCAGATCAATCTAAACACAAACGAGTTAGCTATTACTTAGCAAGTTGATATTCACCAATAAGACTCTCAAGTGGAATGTTCAACTTACGATTTAGGTTCCTAATCATGGTGAGTGAAAGTCGTCTCTTTCTCTTTAAGATCTCAGTAACTCGGCTGCGTTGCCCTAATATTGGTGTTAAGTCACTATCACTTAATCCGAGCTGTTCCATTCTAAATTTAATTGCTTCTACTGGATCTGGCGTTTCAATTTTATGATGAACGCTTTCGTATGCTTCAACTAAAATGGTTAAAACTTCTAATTCATCAAACTCAATAGCAGGTAATGCATCAGGATCACCGCTAGTAAGTTCGCTGATTCGAGCCATCGCTGCTTTGTAATCATCTTTAGTTTGAATAGGCTTAATATTCATAATTTATTACCACTGCATTGTTATTTACTGTTTGTGGGCTCTATAAAAAAACTCCCTAGCACAAAGTACCAGAGAGTTTTATTGTAGATCTAACTTTTACTTTAGCTCTTAATCTAGCAACAAACTAACCTAATTAGTTTACTCGCTTAGTGGCAGCCTTTGGCTTTTCAACTTCCGTCAATAATCCTCTAAGGAGACATCCAGAGCCTAACAACAGAATAATGGTAAATGGCATTGCTGCAATAATGGTAATTGATTGCAACGATTGAATAGATTCAGTACCACCAATCCACAACATAATCATAGCGATAGCACCAGAGATAACAGCCCACACTACTTTCTGTTTAACTGGTACTTCTAATTTACCACCAGCTGTCATGCCATCAATAACGATAGAGCCTGAGTCCAACGTTGTCACAAAGAAAACAATGATCAATGCTACCGCAATGAAAGATAAAATATCCCCAAACGGATAAGCATCTAACATGTGGAACAAGCTTAGAGAAACATCGCTAATACCTTGCTGAGTACCCAACAATCCAACTTTATCGATAACTTGTTGAATAGCCACTCCGCCAAAGATAGACATCCAAGCCGTTGTTACCATAGTCGGAATAAGCATTACACAAAGAAGGAATTCACGAACAGTACGACCTCTAGAGATACGCGCTACGAACATACCAAAGAAAGGTGCATACGCAACCCACCATGCCCAATAGAACACAGTCCACCCATGTAACCAAGTGGTGTCTTCACGGCCAGAGTTTTGGCTTAATGGAACAATGTTTTTCACATACCCCGTTAATGCCGTAACTAATGAATCCAATACGGTTGTGAAGTTCAGCACAGCAATCAGACCAAGGAAGATAAAGGCAATAACCATATTTAGGTTACTCAGAAACTTAACGCCCCCATCCATACCACGTAGAACAGAAATAATAGCTAAGCCCATAATCAATACGATAATAGCCTGTTGAAGATAGATATTATTTTCCATTCCGAAAACATGGCTAATACCACTCGCCGCTTGTGAGCCGCCTAAACCAAGAGACGTTGCAAGACCAAATAAGGTAACTAACACGGTTAAGATATCAATCACATCACCGGTTTTACCCCAAACTCGATCCCCTAATAATGGATAAAACACCGAGCGCATTGATAATGGTAGCCCTTTGTTATAAACAAAATAAGCAAGGCAAAGTGCTGTCATGCCATAGATAGCCCACGCATGTAAGCCCCAGTGGAAGACAGTTGCACCTAATGCTAATTCACGACCTGCTTCTGTAAAAGGTTCTACATTAAGCGGGGTTCCAAACCAGTTGGTAAAGAACGCAGTTGGCTCTGCAACACCCCAGAAAATAAGCCCAATACCCATACCTGCGGCAAATAGCATCGAGATCCAAGAGGCTTTGGAGTAATCTGGTTTTGCACCTTCACCACCTAAACGAATTTTACCCAAAGGTGAAAACGCGATAATAATGGCTAAAATTAATAATATGTTAGCTCCCCACATAAAGAGGAAGTCAAAATTTGATAATACAGAGCCTTTAAGAGAATCAATGGCGGCTTTTGCGTCTGCAGGTGGTAATGCGAGAAGAGTGATAATGAAGAGAAGAGATAAGCCGACTGAGGCTATAAAAACTGTGTTATGGACATCCATGCCCCATTTACTAATGTTATCTTGACCGACTTCATAATCTGTCGATTCAATACTGTACTTTTCTGATTTAAAACCCATAAATGATAATGTTCAGATATCCGACTAAGCGAACGGCTAGGCGAATACAAGGACAACTCCTTATCCAATTACTATTTGATTGAGTAGCGGGACCATGTAAATAAACATGATAAAAATCACCACTATAGGTGATTAATTGCTCTTTTTCTCAACCCCAAGCGGCGAATTATAACACAAAATGAGTAGTTATTGGTGATTAGAGTGACTCAGTGGGTTTTTCAGAGACTGGCTCCCCTACCATTTTATGAATTAAGGAGCCCAATTTATCGCGTATAAAAATATAGAAGCATGCGATATTTGAAGTATTAAATTCGACCACCTTTCGAGATCAATATCCTTTCTTTAATCGCTTAGATACACTCTGAGTATGGTTAATTAGCTTACCCAGAGCCTTATCTTGAGAGCGTTTCTCTGCTAGTGTTGCTCCGTTTTGGGCTTGTTCTCTAAGTAATTTTTGAAAGCTATGCAAACGTCTTTCTGCCAAGTCTCCATTTTTAATTGCCCGTTGAACGGCGCAACCAGGCTCATTACCGTGTGAGCAATCTGAAAAACGACATTGCTCAGCAAGCTCTGCGATCTCAGAAAATGTTTCGCTGATACCATGTTCACTGCTGCCAAGTTGTAGCTCTCGCATCCCTGGGGTATCCATTAAAACACCACCACTTGGCAATATTTTTAGGGCTCGATGCGTTGTGGTGTGACGTCCTTTACTATCATCTTCACGAATCCCTCCCGTTTGTTGAGACTCAAAACCCAGTAAGCCATTGACTAGGGTTGATTTACCTACGCCCGATGAGCCCAAAAATGCAATCGTTTTGCCATTACGACAGTGTATTCCAAGCTGTTGAATACTTTGACTATCGAGCGCATTAAGCGTGTAAACCTCTAGCATTGGATCCAATTTCTGCACTTGATCTCGCTTATCGTCGGCATCTTCACATAGGTCGGCCTTAGTTAAAATAATCACAGGCTCAACCATCGCCTCTCGTGCCAAAGTAAGATAACGCTCAATTCTACTCAGACTAAAATCATTATTTAGGGAAGAGACAATCATGACACTATCAATATTCGATGCGATCAACTGAGTCGTTACCTTAGAGCCCGGCGCTTTACGCTCAAATAGGGATTGACGCTCTAGACTTCTATGCACTCTGAGCTGCTCATCAAATAACAACCAATCACCAACACATATTTTTTCGTCATTTACCATAAAAGTGAGACTTTGTTGTCCTTGTTCCGACATCACTACGATACGATCACGATGCTGTTCAATCACGCGACCTATATTAAAATCAGTTAGGTCTTCTAAGCTCAATTGTTGTTGGAAAAAAGGTTTCCAACCAAGTTGTTGAAGTGTTGAAATTTGGCTGCTCATTGGCTGTGGCTCTCATATCTAAGTAGTTGTACTCATCATAGAGAAACCTTATCAGCAAAGATTGAACAAAAGCGACAGTTTATAAGTAACTTAACCAATATCTAACTACCTCACTCCCGATAGCAAAAGCCTTATACACCAAGTACTCACTCTTTATACGCGTTAAAAAAATAATCCACATAGATTAGAAAACTTAATGCTTTTTGTTACACATAGATACAATGCACTCACAATGCCGAAATTAAAACCTAACCCTTCAGCAACTTAGATAACCTAACAGATACTTAATTGAACTATTAAATCAAATATTACTAATGGTTAATTATTAGAGCATTTAATCTAATGCGACATGAATCACAGAGAGTAAATTACAAAACAAACAAATATCACGTTTTAAATTATTAAATTAGTTTTTAATGCCTGCACAACAATGAATAGCCAGGTGAAATAACTAACATGGATAATAAAACAAGTATATTAAACCAACCAAAACCATTTAAGATGATATTTTTCATTGAATTATGGGAGCGATTTGGTTACTACGGACTTCAAGGGATCCTCGCCGTCTACTTTGTAGATAAGCTTGGCTTTAGCATGCAAGACTCTTTCGTTACCTTTGGTGCATTTGCTGCCTTAGTTTATGGCCTTGTCTCTGTCGGTGGCTACGTCGGAGATTATGTTCTAGGTACTAAGCGCACCATGGTTTTTGGTGCTATCGTTCTTGCATTAGGTTATTTCTTAATGGGCTTCTCCATTCTGAATCCTAACTTTATCTATTTAGCGCTTGGGGCTATCGCTGTTGGTAATGGCTTATTTAAAGCAAACCCATCAAGCCTATTAGCTAAGTGTTATGAAAAAGGCGATTCTCGCTTAGATGGCGCATTTACCCTTTATTATATGTCAATCAACATTGGCTCTTTAGTTTCGCTTTCTCTAAGCCCTGTTATTGCGAATAATTATGGCTATGAATATGCCTTTCTAATCTGTGGTCTAGGTCTTGTTGCCAGTTTATTTAGCTACTTTGCATTACGTAGCACAGTACAAGGCATTGGCTCTGAACCTGATACCCTGCCGCTAAATAAAACCAAAGCCTTAATCGTTTTGATCGGCACTGTTGCATCGACTTTAGTGTGTGCATGGTTGCTGCAAAATATTATGATGGCAAACCTAGCACTAGGTGTCATTGGTGTTGGTGTGGTTGGCTTCTTTTTAAAAGAAACCTTTAAAGAGACAGGCGAACAACGTAACAAAATGATTGTGGCTTTCATTCTTATGCTACAAGCGATTATTTTCTACGTGCTATACGCACAAATGCCAACGTCATTAAACTTCTTTGCGATTAATAACGTTCACACTGAATTGTTCGGTATTGATATTAACCCTGTTAGCTTACAAGCGTTAAATCCATTCTGGGTCGTATTCTGTAGCCCTATCTTGGCTTACTTATACACTTACTACGGTAACCAAAATAAAGACTTATCTATGCCAGGTAAATTTACTGTTGGTATGTTTATGTGTGCCTTTGGTTTCTTATCTGTTGCTGCCGCTGGTAATTGGTTTGCTGACCAAGCCGGTATGGTTTCGGTTTGGTGGATGGTTCTGGTTTACTTATTCCAAAGCTTAGGTGAGTTGATGATCAGTGGTCTTGGCCTTGCAATGGTAGCGAGCTTAGTTCCGCAACGTTTAATGGGTTTCACTATGGGTGCATGGTTCTTAACTCAAGCGGCTTCGTTCATCATTGGTGGTTACATTGCTACATTCAGTGCGACTCCTGAGCACCTTACTGATCCTCTAGATACCCTACCTGTCTATACTGAGCTGTTCCAAAATATCGGTTTTGTGACTCTGGCGGTTGCTATCGTAATGGCGATTACAGCACCAAAACTTAATCGTATGATGACAAGTTCACAGCCTGAAGAAATTGAACTGGTCGAGCAGCATTAATTAGTATTCGGTCAATGACTTAATAGATAAGTTATTTAATAGAAAAGTTACTTAATAAAAAAGCAGAATGAAGCGTGATGCCCATTCTGCTTTTTACTGTTGAGAGTTAAGCGAGAAGCTGCTCTGAAATACCTTTAAACGAAGTAAAACAAGTATCAAAATCATATGGCTCAGCGCTGTATACCATTGGAGCTACAAAAGCGTCAAAACGATTACGAAATTCCACGTTAGTTTCTAGTTCAACTAATCCCAGCATTAATTCATTTTTTGGATCGTCGACAAATTCTTGATGTTGATTTCCATATCGTCTCTTATCTTCTTCCAAAACGACATTAAACATCGGTTTTAATACGTCCATATCAATTTCATGTTCTACGCTAATGCAGTGAACATCGTAGATATGTCGAACTAACGTCTCATCATCCTTACGCTTTGGATCCCGCTTGACTGACATTGTGCGACGTAACATCGAAAGCACTTTTTCAACTAACGTCGAATCAATAGAAATACACGATATTGCGTTTACTTCAGCAGGTTGTTTATAGCTCTGTGCTACTAATGATGAGATCGAGCGATTTTCGACTTCTTGAATCTCAATGGTCTCGATAAATTCTAACTTGATATAAGGTCGTAGACACGGTGCTTGATGATATTGTTGCGGATATTCTATTTCTATTTCAACATAGCGATAATTATCACTTACCGATTTATCACTGTAATTTAGGTAAGGGTGTTCAACTAACTTAGCTATGATATATTCGACTAATACCTTACGAGCTTTCCTCTTAGCCCCATTACCCTTATCTAGAAATTCTTGGGTTGGGATCAATTTTATATCGACGTCTTCCGACATTCTTAATATCTTAATGTTGGACTTGGCTAAAGCTGTTCCACCTGAAAAGACAAGTTGATGATGTTCGCTTGCCACATTTTCCAACATTGCTAGCAGTGATACTACCCAATAGTCTTTTTCCGTGATCGACGGATTACCTAATTCAAGCGCATCAGAAACTTCAAGAAACTGTTTCTTAAGTTTTGGTATGCTCATTGTCGGTTACTCAATACTCTATTACCAACCTTAAGGCTACGGTTGAACAGCTTAGGATCCCACTTGTATTTGATTGACGCTGGTATTTGGGTTGACTGTCCATTAATGCTCTTCAAAGACATAGCATCCATCTCAAAGTCTACACCGCGCAATCTTAGTATCTCGCGCATAATTGCGTCAGTACCACCAGGATTCGTTGGCATCGGTTTATTAGTTAGGCTGTTGATTGTTGACTTGGTGTATAAGCCATAGCCGATTTTCATCAGCACACCTTTATCTACAAGCTGTTTCAAGACACGACCAACTTGGTCATAGCTTGCATCGTTGTAAAAATCTTTACGTTCGAACACATAGCGACGAGAACGCTTTATTTTTTGATAAATACGGTCAGCTGCTGTCATGATTCACCCTCCTACATAATGCTTGAATTTAGTATACTTGAAGATCACTATTATTTAAAATTCTTACGGCATAACATCAAACAAAAATACGACATAGATGAAGAGATAAACAGACACATCTAACTGTTTTAATTGAAATAAAAATAAATTAAATTATCTTCACTTACTAATTTATTTTTTATCGACCTAACTCTCAATGACATTAATTTGCGAGATAAAAAAGCAGAATAAATTTAGCCCTCATTCTACTTTTTATTACTACATTTGTTTGTTGTGCTCTAACTATTGGTGTATCAAACTCAAATCACTTAAACGGATCCACCTTCATATTGCTTAGCGTAAAGGCATACACATCTGCCATTAAATCCATTGATTTTGAAATTGGCATACCAGCACCATGACCTGCGTTTACATCAATACGAATTAATACAGGATTGTCACCGGATTGCTTGGCTTGTAGCTCGGCAATGAACTTATAAGAATGTGCAGGAACGACGCGGTCATCATGATCAGCAGTGGTCACCAAGGTCGCAGGGTATTCAACCCCCTCTTTCACGTTATGCACTGGCGAGTAATTTAGTAAATACTCAAACATCTCTTCACTTTGTTCTGATGTGCCAAAGTCGTACGCCCAGCCCTCACCAGAGGTAAAAGTGTGGTAACGAAGCATATCCAAAACGCCTACCGCAGGCAGAGCAACTTTAAATAACTCAGGTCGTTGAGTCATACATGCACCAACCAATAACCCCCCATTTGAGCCACCACGAATTGCCAAATGTGATGAGTCAGTGTAACCCGTGTCGATTAAGTATTCCGCGGCTGAAATAAAATCATCAAATACATTTTGTTTTTTCTGCTGTGTTCCTGCATTGTGCCATTCTTTTCCATACTCACCGCCACCGCGAATATTGGGAATAGCATAAACACCACCTAACTCCAACCAACTTGCCATTACGCCACTAAAGCTTGGTGTTAGACTGACGTTAAAGCCCCCGTAGCCATAAAGAATAGTGGGATTTTTTCCATTAAGCTCAAGTCCTTTACGGTAAGAGATGATCATTGGAACTTGAGTGCCATCTTTTGAGGTATAGAACACTTGTTTCGACTCGAACTTCTCAGAATCAAAAGGCGATGCAGAGGCCAAATACAACTCGGTATGACCTGTTTTGACATCAAATTGGTAAATCGTTGGTGGGGTGACGTAGTTGGTAAAGGTGAAAAATAGATCCGTTTGATCTTTCTTACCCGATAATCCCGTCACTTGCCCTTCTCCCGGTAACTCGATATCACGCAGTAAGTTACCTGAAAAATCATATTGTTTAATTTTGCTTAAAACATCCACCATGTAATGCGCAAATAAGGTGCCACCACCAACGCTGATTTCAAGAGGCTGTGGTTGCTCTGGGATAACGTCCATCCAATCACAGGTGACTGCGTTATAAGAAACGATCTTACCGTTTGGTGCATTTAGGTTGGTGTACATTAATAGACGAGTGTCTTCATTCTCAATAACATAAGTATCTGAATCAGTATGATCTAATACGGTAATTCGAGTTGGGTTCTCACAACTTAAACGCTCAAGATAAAGCTTATTACCAGAGGTCGATGTCGCGGCTGATATAACCAAGTACGCATCATCTTCAGTTGTATAGCCACTGACATAACGATGCTTCTCTTCTTCTGTGGCACCAAACACCACAACATCGTCTGCTTGCAGTTTACCTATCTCATGAAAATAGAGTTTATGCTGCTCGGTTCTTGCTGATAGTTCACTGCCTGTTGGCTTGTCATAACTTGAATAGTAAAAGCCTTTTGAACCTAACCATGAGATGTCGGTAAATTTCGCATCAATAATAGGTGCTTCGATCTGCTCTTTGGTTTCTGTATTTAATACGAAGATTTTGCGCCAATCACTGCCCGCTTCTGAAATTGAATAAGCCACTAATGATGTATCTTTAGAAAAGCTAACCGCACCTAACGAAGTGGTTCCCTCTTCACTGAAGGTATTTGGATCAAGAAAAACGTCAATTTCTCCGCCCTCTTTTGAGCGATACAACACACTTTGATTTTGTAAGCCGTCATTTTGATAGAAGTAAGTGTAATCACCACGCTTGAATGGCTGTGAGGTTTTTTGGTAATCCTGACCTTTTGCAATTAAAGCGCGAATATCATCACGAAAATCGACATGAGAAAGATAATCAAAGGTGACGTCATTTTGTTTATTTACCCACGCTTCTGTTTCTTCGCTTCTGTCGTCTTCTAACCAACGATATGGATCTGCAATGGTATGAGAAAAGTAGTGGTCAAGTGTTGAGTCTTGTTTTGTGAAAGGATAGATCATGATACATCCTATTTATAATTAATTGTCTGTTCGTAGAATACGCTCATTAAAAATAGGAATGCAACTGTTTGATGATTTAAGCCTAGTTATTGATACGACGCGCGCTACGGCTCTGTCTATGATGATGTATTTAAGGCTTTTGAACACTTTAGAATGTTTATTAATCAGCTTATTTTGGGGATAAATATTTTATGATACATGTGTCACACTTTTTATAAAATAAAGAAGTAAGTTTGTCGACAGATTGAAGAATTAGCACTATTTTATCTCGAATCCACATCAATCGTGATTTGGACAATTTTCGAGCGCTGTATTACTCACAAAAAACCGTCCGCATACACTATTTATACTCTATTAATTTTAAGTTAAACCCGTCTGATCCCCTCAGTACGGGGAGTTGTTGGTGCGCGAACTTAACATTGACTCTGTTTTTATTACGGACAATAAAAATGAAAAAACACTTCGAGCTTATCGATAAACCCACTTTTTTCGGCGCAATATTATTGCTTTGTGCTGTTGTAATTCCTTTACTAGTATTTCCAGAAGAAGGGGCTGCGTGGATTGCTGTTGCTAAAACATTTATGACCGACAAACTAGGCTTTGCTTATTTAGGTCTAGGTTTGGCAGCATTTTTCTTCATGATCTACATCGTTTTTTCTGATATCGGTCAGATCAAACTTGGTGACCCAGATGAAAAACCTGAATTTGCATTAGCGTCTTGGGCGGCAATGCTATTTTGTGGTGGCATCGGTGCAAGTATTTTGTACTGGGGTACTATTGAATGGGCATACTACTACCAAAACCCACCGTTTCAACTAGAAGCTGGCAGTGAAGAAGCAATCCGTTGGGCTGCGACTTATGGCCTGTTCCATTGGGGTCCAATTGCTTGGTGTATCTATATGATCCCTGCAATTCCAATCGCTTACTTCTTCTATGTGCGTAAACAACCTGTACTAAAAGTCTCTGCTGCACTGATGCCTGTTATTGGTGAAGCAAACAGTTTTGGTAAGTTAGGTAAAGTCATTGATGTACTGTTTATCTTTGGTTTATTAGGCGGCGCGGCTACAACCTTAGGCTTAGCAGCACCACTGATTAACGAAGGTATTAGCTACTTATTTGGTATTCCGGCATCAACTGGCAGCCAAATTGCTGTACTTATGGTTTGTACCGCTATCTTTGCTTACTCATCGTACATGGGCATGGACAAAGGCATTAAGATTTTAAGTAACATTAACTTCTGGGGTGCGTTAGGTTTATTGCTGTTTGTATTGGTTTGTGGTCCAACAATCTTTATGTTGGAAACAGGTCTAGATTCAATCGGTCGTATGCTGTCTAACTTCTTTGTAATGGCAACTTGGGCTGAACCTTTTGGTGGCATGGGTCCTTTTGAAGATACTCACTTCCCACAAGATTGGACTATTTTCTACTGGGCGTGGTGGCTAGTATTTGCACCAAGTATGGGTCTATTCGTAGCTCGTATTTCACGCGGTAGAACAATTAAGCAAATGGTATCTGGGGCGGTGTTCTTCGGCTCTCTAGGCTGTTCAATGTACTTCATCATTCTAGGTAACTACGGTTTATCACTACAGTTATCGGGTGAGTTAGATGTGGTAGGAATTCTGAATTCCGAGGGCGCGACTCGTGCCATCTTCGCTACTTTAGAAACACTGCCATTTAGTACTTTCGTTATTGCTTTGTTTACCTTGTTATGTGTGATTTTCACCGCGACAACGTTTGACTCTATCTCCTATATTTTAGCGTCAGTAGTTCAAACTAACGTAACTGAAGATCCAATGCGTTGGAACCGTCTGTTCTGGGCTTTCACTCTATCATTTATGCCATCGGCGTTGATGTTTATGGGCGGCTTGGCAACATTACAAACAGCGGCAATTGTTGGTGGTTTACCACTATTGGTTATCGCAGTTATGTTAATGATCTCTGGTGTTAAAGCAGCAATGCTAGACTTATCACACCAAGATGATTACGTGGATCCTGTGATCAACATTTCTGATCTACCAGATGTTGATCCTTGGAGCAAAGAAGGCCAAGCATTGGCTCGCTTTGAGCAACTACGTGATAACGCAATTGAAGCAGCCGATCTTGAGCGTGAAGCGAACGATGCTATTTGGATGCTGAAAAAACAATTACGTAAAGAAGCATTAGCACGTGGTGAATCAAGCGTTGATTTAGGCGATGCGCCTGATGAAATTATTGAACAACTTCGTCAGCTAACGGATGATTCAACCAAAGCGAAAGAAGCGAAATTAGCAGCGTCTGATCTTGCTCAAGAAGCGCGTGTTTCTTTTGATGCACTAATGCGTCAAAAGGTTGAAGACGAAACTTTGCAAGCGAATGAAGATGTTAAATTGGCGATTAAAACAAGATTAAATACGCCAAGCTAATCTACCTTTGTGGTTAATGTCTGCACTGAATATGCAGGCATTAGTCCTAAAGCTAAATACAAAAAAACCGCTAAATTTAAAGCGGTTTTTTTTTGCTTATTCGATCTTATTTTTGCCGTTTTAAACCAAGGACATGATTAAAAAATAACGAGGTTATAACGAATAAATAAAATGTTAGAAATACTGTTCAATTTTTTGATAAGGCAAGTTAGGCTCTAACCCAAAGTAGTCTTTTAATGCCTTAAAATATGAAACTTCATCCCTTAACGTAATTTGTTGCGTTACCCCATTTTTCTTAATTTTTAACTGTTGGTTCGACAAAGTATTAATTCCCTCCTCCGTCGATAACGCAGCTATCGCCCCAGAAGTAAAAACAGAATCTGAATGAGTCGAGGAAAAGTGATTTGCATACTCTAAATCGCCCTGACATACATAGCCCATATCAAAACTGTATATACTCAACCATTCACCTGATTCTTTAATCTGCAGTAAAACACCATAATGTTTATCACGAAGAAAACGAAAGGTTTGAAGATCCGTCTTCAGCTCTTTATCAAACTCTATAGGTAATGGCTCTCTTGGTGTAAAGGTACCAAAGCCGGCATCTACTAACCATTGCTGACTATTTATCGTTATTAGTGTTACACGGTGCCCACGCCCTGTTGGTTCTGGCGATAAATGAACTCTTCCTAATAATATTCGGCCTTCAAAGCCTAAGGTATTTAATACATTAAAAAGTAACCCGTTTAACTCATGACAATACCCACCTCGGTTCTTATTCACAAGTTTGTTATAAATAACCTCTTCAGACAGTTGAATTGACTCTCCATTTACAATATCAAAGTTCTCAAATGGGATAGTTCTATGCTGAGCACGATGTATCGCTTTTAAGTTTTCAATCGTTACTGCCGTCTCTTTAGGTAAACCAATTCGATTAAAATAATGAGTTAACATTTCTTGATTCATTTCATACCCTTGTTTCTAATCTTAAAATTATCTGTCGAACTTAAAAACACAGCTTAATACCTAAAGTTAAGTTGAGGTAAAGCTTTATTTCAAATAAATTTAAGAGTCCCCTTACAGCAAATTACCTCATTCCTAACACAATCGCTGCCACACCTGATACTGAGCACATTACCAAAGAAACCTTTCTTATTGTTCCTTTGTCAATTCTATCCACTACTTTCATAGCGACCAGATAACCGATAACCGAAGCAGGGAGCAATGGCAACGTAAGATATAAATGATTCAAGCTCATGTATCCAGCAGGAACTTGTACCACTAGAGATATAAAGCTACTCACCACAAAGAACGCTGATAAATTAGCACGAATTAAATTTGCTTCTTGATGCTGTAATAACAGAGCCATTGGAGGTCCACCAATACCTGAACTGGTCCCGAATAGGCCAGAGAAGAAACCCGCAATCGTCATTCTTGAGTTATTTGGTTCGATACGAAATGGAAGCAAGCTAATCGCAACAGCAAGTAATACAACCACGCCAATCCAAAGAGACAGCAGTTTTGCATCTACATAATAAAGCAGTAAACCACCAAATACAGAACCGGGAATTCGACCTAAAAAGGCATAGCCTAAGCCGCGAAAAGAGACATTCGCTTTGTATTTATAGGCATTAATTATGGATAAGAATAAACCGACAATTACGATTGGGCCCGGCACATAATTTGGCGAGATTAAAAATAATAGTGGAGCAGTAACAATGGCTAAGCCAAAACCAATGGCGCTTTGCACAAATGAGCCAATAAAAATCAGGATCATTGCGAAGAGTAAACCAAGATCCATCAGTGGTAGTTCCATAAAAAATGCCTTCTGATTATTAATATAAAACAGAAAGCATTATGAACTAGATTTTAGAAAGGAAATAGCAGTATTACACTCTTTACCCTTTCATTATTATTCAACCGATTGCAGAGTTTCCCACGTCACTTCACAGTCGCCTTTCTCTGTTGAAATAAACGCAGAATCACCCGTGATCATCACTGACATTTCCATCGTTCTTTCTAATAATGCAGAAAATGAGTGAATTTGCTCAGAGTCAAAGCGAACCACATCAACAGGATATTGTTTATATTTGCTTTCGTTCTGTTTCCACCACACTTCAGATTTTGAATTGAAGCTGTACACTTTAGTTACTTTTGACTGACGTGATGCTTTCTTCATGCGCTCAGGATCAGGTTCACCTGCATCAATCCAAAGAGAGATCGTATCATCATATTCACGAACCCAAATATCAGGTTCATCAATCGCAGACAACCCTTTCGTAAACGTTAGGCGCTCTTCTGCATTCAAACAAAATGCCAATACACGAGCCATCATACGCTCTTCACTTTCTGATGGATGCTGAGCGATGGTTAAGCTTACTGAATCATAATGATCACGATTCATGTCTGTTAATGCGACACGAAATTTGTAGATGGTTGGTTTGATAGCCACTGGCTTTCCTAACTATTTGAGAATTGAGGGCATTGTACGCGATTCTTGTTGGTTAGCTAGGCATAAAAAAAGGCCTCACAGTGGTACCTGTGAGGCCTTTGCGTACTTATAGGGGAAAGTACTTATTAATTCTTTATTTTTCTAATACTAAGTTTAGCTTAAATCAACGTTCTTTGTTCCAAAAAACCACGTTGCAACAAAACCAGCTACGTATGAAATAACCAAACCTGCGGCGAATACCAACATACCAGCAAAGATACCTGAACTAGATGTCATAAGCGGCAATGCCACAATACCTGATGGACCAAATACAGTGTTTAAGCCAACAGGTAGCCCCATATACGAAACAAGCCCAATAAAGAAGCCACCAGTTGCCCCGCCCACACACGCAGTAATAAATGGTTTTACTCTTGGCAATGTTACGCCATAAATAAGCGGCTCACCTATTCCTAAGAACCCAGGAATAATAGCGCCTTTAACTTGTGTACGTAATAGTGCGTCTTTACCTGCTTTTGAATAAAGCGCTAATGCCGCACCGACTTGCCCTGCACCTGCCATTGCTAGGATTGGGAATAGTGAATTAAACCCTTGAGCATCCATTAGTGCAAAATACACAGGAACAAAGCCTTGGTGAATACCAAACATTACCGATATTAGGAATAAACCAGCCAGAATAGCACTACCAAATGGATTACCATTTAAGTTAATGAATAACCAAGACATACCTTGGAATAACACACCACCAATAGGCATGATAACCACAAAGGTAACTGCACCCATGATAAGCAGCGTAACCACTGAGGTTAAAATCATATCTAGGTTATCAGGCATGTATTGGCGAACTTTCTTCTCAACGCCTGCACCGATAATAGCGGCAATCAATACACCAATAATGTTACCTCTTGGGTCAATACCATGACCAAAGAAGTCCGTCATACCAGAATAAATACCAGAGGTTGCATCAGGGTTATAACCAAGCACAAACAGTGATGCTAGGATCGCACCATTTACACCAGAACCACCAAAAGCTTGTTGAGCATTGTAACCAATTAAAATACTTAAGAAGCTGAATAAGCCTTTACTGAAGACTTTCATATAAAGGATTAAATCCACCAGATTCGCATTTGGTGACTCATTACCCATCACGTAAACTTGGTCCAATAATGTTGCAAAACCTAATAACAAGCCAGCGGCAATAAATCCCGGAATTAACGGTGTAAAAATGGTCGCGAATTTACTTAAAAATCGCTGTGTCGCACTGGTCTGTTTCTTTTTCAGTTTCTGCTTATGTTCAGAAGCTACATCTTTTAAATCTCGATTTTCTGAGGTTACTGGCGTTGACTCTTCGTCACCTTCCATCATCTCATTCATCATTTCAGCGGCGGTTTGTGCTTTACCCGGACCTAAAACGATTTGAAATTGATCGTCACTTTCTACTAATCCCATCACGCCTGCAATGCGCTTAATTGTATCTCTGTCTGCAAGATCATCATTGTGTAATGTTAAACGTAAACGAGTCATGCAGTTTCCGCATTTAATGACATTATTTTTGCCACCAATTGCAGAGAGTATTTCTTGAATCATGGAAGTGGTTATTTTAGCCATGTCCTGTTCCCTTTCAATTTTCTCAGTATAAAGGCCACTTATGGCCTTGTTATCGCTTAGCCATTATTGGTCTGAAAGCGCGTTGCGAATAAAGCCATTATGTTTTGCTAACTTTGCTTTCGCGCTTTTTGCATCTAACCCAGACAAAACCATTAAAATGGCTGTTTTACAGTGATTATCACATTGAGATAGAGCATCAGCCGCTTCTGCTTCTTGGCAGCCTGTTGCTTCTATTACAATGTTCTTTTGGCGTTGTACTAATTTTGCGTTGGTTGCTTCTACGTCAACCATTAAGTTGCCAAATACTTTACCCGTACGGATCATCGCCCCTGTCGTTAGCATATTCAGCACTAACTTTTGAGCCGTTCCTGCTTTCATACGAGAAGAGCCTGTAACCACTTCAGGGCCTACGACTGGTGTCATATTAATATCGGCAAGCTCTGTCATTGGGCTGTTTGGGTTACAGCTTAACGTCGCAACTGTTGCACCCACTGATTTTGCGTATTCCATCGCACCAAGAACATAAGGAGTACGACCACTCGCTGCAATACCAACTAATACGTCTTTCTCATTGAGGCCTAAATCTTGTAGATCTGAAGCGCCTAGTTCACGATTATCTTCTGCGTTCTCTACTGCTTTTAGAATCGCTCTATGGCCACCAGCAATTAGACCAACCACTAAATCAGGGTTAGAACCATAAGTCGGAGGACATTCACTTGCATCTAAAATACCTAAACGACCTGATGTGCCTGCACCGGTATAGATTAAGCGTCCACCTGATTGAAATGCGATTGCAATGGCATCGACCACTTCTGCGATTTGAGGAAGAATGGCTTCAACAGCTAAAGCGACTTTTTGATCTTCTTGATTAATCACTGTCAGCATTTCAACCGTTGATAATACATCGATTTTTTCACTGGCTTGATTACGGCTTTCTGTTACTAATGTAGTTAAGTCAATTTTCATTATTAGGTTCTCTTCAAAAGATAAATTCTCAATTTCAATGGTTGCCATCATAAAGAATAAAAAATTCCATTTAGTGACCAAAATCACAACAAAAGTTATTCTAAACTCTCAAAATAGATGGAATAAACAAAAATAACAATAAGAAAAACCAGAGAGAACATGCAGATTATCTAGTTAAATTACAAGCACTTAACAAGAATTAAACCACAAAGAATAATAGAAAAATATTTGGAATAATTAATTCAAAAAAAGATAGAAACTATGAGCATTTTAGAAAAAATACAAAAACAAAGAAGCAGCTTATCAACCAATGGGGTCAAAATTTTAGATTTCATACTTGAAGCGCCCTCTTCAATTGGATCATATTCCAGTCAAGCATTGGCCAGCAAAGTGGGCGTATCGCAATCGAGCATAGTTAAGCTAACTCAACGATTAGGTTTTAAAGGGTTCACGGCTTTTAAGTTGGCGATCATTGAAGATCTCGGAAGAAAACAAGCGATTCTAGAGCCTGAACGCCCTATCCATAATAAAATCCACAGTGATGACTCTTCTCAAACCATGGCGCAAAAATTGATTCAAGAAAAACATCACGCGCTCATTGCAACGACTAATGCAATTGATTACAGCGAATTTGAAACCATTATTTCATTATTAAACAGAGCGAATCGAATTCAAATTGTGGGAATTGGTGGCTCAGCATTAACCGCAAAAGATCTGGCTTTTAAACTGCTTAAACTTGGCATGATTGCACTATCAGAGCAAGACAGCCATGTTCAAATAGCCACAGCGAATACGCTCTCGGTTGGAGATATCCAGATAGTGATCTCTTATTCAGGCAATCGAAAGGAAATATTAGTCGCAGCACAAACTGCATTAGAGAAAGGCGCTACCGTTATTGCCTTAACTTCAACAAAGAAAAACCCATTAAGAAAGATTGCAAGTTATTGCATTGATACCATTGCTGATGAACGGCAGTTTCGTAGCTCGTCTATCTCATCTAGAACCGCGCAGAATGTCGTTACTGATTTGATATTTATGACCTTGTTTCAATCACGAAGTGATACGGCAAAACTGTTGATTAATGATATTTCATCTTCTATTGATAAAGTGCGCTAAAAACTCCATTTGATTTGAGCGTATAGCAAGGTGCTTGGGTTTTCGCCAAACACGCTGTCACTCGCTCCATCAAAATATTGCACAACACCAATTAATTGCCAATCATCGGCCAATGAGTAGGTCTGATTTACACCAACAAAGAAAGATCCATCATCGTAATAACTGTTCATAAAGGTAAGTCTTGATAATGGCGATAAATCCATACCTAAGCTTGAATACCATGTCCAATGAGTAAAGCTAAGGGTTCTAGCACTGAGTGGTAAATTTAAGTATGCCATTGCATTATCGGCATCTTGAGGCTCTGAGATATGCATGAGAGAGCCTTGAATCACCCAGTTTTGAGTTCCATCAAAGCGATAATCCATCTCAATGCTTGAGACGCTTGATGCGATTAACTCTTCTTGTTGAGTGCTATTTTGTGATTGATAGCTCTCTTGTGTCGGTTCAAACCAACTGAACTCACCACGCAACCCTGCGCCATAAATATCCCCTGCAAAGCCTGCACCTACCACATAATCTAACTGGGATTTACCTAGCAGAACCTGCATGTCCCATCCTTGTTTATTAAACAGATATCGCGCTGCATAGCTGTCTAACTCACTGTCAGAATTGGGATTAAAGACCAAGTCAATGGAACTCGCGAAACCGAGTTTTTTACTTACCATTATCGCATCGGTTCCTGGGCGCTCTTCATAATCAAAATCATAAATCGAGTATGAGTTGAAGATATCGTTTGGGTTCCATACGGTGGTCATTCCCCAATTAATACGAAAGCGTCCTGCTCTAAATTGCCAATCATCTTTATTCCAATTGAGGTAGGCGCGATCAAATTGAGAATTCCCCACCACGCCCTTTTTATCTATCCAATTTTTAGATAAATCAACGTAGCCGGGATCATAAGAGATGAAATCGCCATAATTTGAGTACTCTGCGCTATCACCAAATAACAGGCGATTACGCATACCCAAATTCACTCGTAACTGATCATTAAATCGGTATTCAAAATTAAAACGTTGATGGACGATATTATCAAAAATAGTCTCGCCAGAATTAGGGATGGTACTGGTTGCCATGTATTTTACATAACCGTTTAAATCCCAACTTTTCTCTGGGGTTAAACCTGGGATTTGAGCATAGCTCGATAGGCTACTGAACAATAAAAAAGGCACGAACCTTGTGAATACTTTCTTCATCAGTTCATGCCCTCTTAGTGATACCTATTCTAGATAAGTATTATGTCTGCTTGATAATGATTAGGTTACGACAGTTCCTTGAACTTTATCAACAGTTCTTTCTGCTCTTCAGTCAGATTCGTCGGTGTTGCCACAGTAATGACAACCATTAGATCGCCCGTCGCACCTTTACGGCTCTTCACGCCTTTTTCTTTCATGCGGAATTTACGACCATTTTGAGTCCCTGCTGGCACTTTTAATTTAAAGCGGCTTTCTAAGGTTTGAATTTCAACCTCACCACCCAGTGCTGCTGTCACAAAATCAGTCGTTACTGGACAAATTAAATCATTACCTTCACGTTTTAAGTGTGTATGTGCACGAACATGAATTTGAATTAATAAGTCACCTGCTGGGCCACCGTATGCGCCCGCTTCGCCTTTACCTGCGAAACGAATTTTTTCACCGTCTTCAATACCTGCAGGTACTTTAACGTTGATTTTCTTATTCACGCCATTCACTGGCAGTTCAATCACTTGCTCACAGCCGTTAATCGCTTCAGCAAATTCAACCGTTAAGCTAAACTGACGATCTTGACCTTTTTGTGGGCGTGGTTGACGCTGTTGAGAGAACATATCTTCAAAACCGCCGCCGCCGCCAAAACCACCACGTGAACGACCACCAAATGCGCCACCGAAAATATCTTCAAATCCGCCGTAACCTTGGCTATGACCGCCACCAAAGCCACCGCCTCCACCCATGCCACCATTTTGGAATGCTGCGTGACCATAGTCATCATACTGGCCGCGTTTATCGGCATCAGTTAGAATTTCGTACGCTTCTTTTATCTCTTTAAATTTGTCTGCAGCTTGCGCATCACCCGGGTTCTTATCTGGGTGGTATTTCATCGCAAGACGTTTGTATGCTTTTTTGATCTCTTTTTCTGTGCTGCTTTTGGAGACACCAAGGACTTCATAATAATCACGTTTAGACATGACTTAACCTCGTCAATGAATAGAAACAGACATAAAACGGAATCGCTTATGCCTTTCTTTGAATAAATCTAATCAAAGGAGTTTATGTCCTATCAGATTAAGGTCAAGATCTATCTCACAAAATGCGGCAGTTATTGTTGTTTATCTTCTTTCAGTTGCCCATCTTCAAATACAATAACCCGCTTCGCTCGATTAAAGACCCTTGAATCATGAGTTGAGAAAATGAACGTCGTCCCCTCTTCTTTATTCAAGCTTTCCATTATATCAAGCAGCTCTGCGGTGCTTTTAGCATCTAGGTTTGCCGTTGGTTCATCGGCCATAATAAAGCGTGGTCTTGGGGCAAGCGCTCGTGCAACTGCAACTCGTTGTTGCTGCCCCCCAGAGAGTTGAGCGGGTATTTTATGTTGCTGATCTTCTAAGCCCACTTTTTTCAGTAAGTCTTGCGCTCTTTGTTTACACTCACCCTCAGCGTGACCCTGTAACTGCATGACAAACTCCACATTCTCTAATGCAGTCAATACCGGTAATAAACTGTAATCTTGAAAGATGAATCCTATATTGTCACGACGAAACTCTATCAACTTCTTTTCATCCAACTGCGTCAACTCATTACCATCAATACTCACTTTTCCTGAGGTAACGCTGTCTATTCCGCCAAGCATATTTAACAGCGTCGTTTTCCCTGAGCCAGATGGACCAATCACGGCCACAAACTCCCCTTGTTCAATCATCAAATCAAGGTGATCAACCGCATGAACAGGGAAATCCGACTCCGGGTTATAGGTTTTGCATAACTGCTCAATTTTTATCGTCATACTTTTTACCTTATTGTTTCTCTGCCATAGCTTCGACGGGTTTCTTCTTAATAATTTGATGGGCCGGATAAAGGCCAGCCAATACACTGACACACCACACCATCACAAAAACGGTAACATAATCACTAAAGGAGACACTTGGATATAAGACTGAATCAATACCAAATGCATTTAATCCTTCTGCCATTGCCTCAAGCGGAATACCTGTTTGATTTAAAATAAACATCAAAAATAAGGCACATATAACGCCAGAACCCGCTCCGATGAGACCAATAAAGCCAGACTCTAAAATGATTAATCGGCGAATATTGCCTTTTTTCATTCCCACCGCCATCAATACACCGAATTCTCTAGTGCGCTCAAAGACCGACATCAAAAGAATATTGATGATGCCAAAGCCCATTGCGATAACAAAGATAACTAAGATCACTTGATTACCGGCATTCATCGAGCTCATCATGGTAGATAGCAGAGGTTGTAATTGCAGCCAATCTTGCACGCTATTGTTATTTGAAGAATAGTTATTTGAAATGGTATCGCTTAACTGATCGCGAAAATCACTCACTTGATCTTCATCATGCAGTAAGATCGCGATTTCATGCTCATAATGCACTTGGCCAAGCTGTTGAATATCGGCTTTTCTAACATATACATTAGCATCATCAAAGGTGCTGGATGAAGTCTTAAAAACCCCTCTTACCCGAAACGCAGCACCCGTAACATCACCTGTCGTATCCGTAAACGTAAGTACTATTTTAGAACCGACTCTCAGCTTTAATCGATCCGCGGTTTTCTGTGATACTAAAATAGGGTTACGCCCTTTATCATCAAGCCATTCCCCTTCAAGAATATGCTCTGCAATTGGGGTTATCTTGGGCTCTGACTCTAAATCAATACCATTAACTTGAATACCACGAGTACTGCGAGCTGACGCTATCATGCCGCTAACTAAGGTTCTGCTTGTCCACGCTTTTACTTGTGGTGCTTGTTCTAACCACTTTGTTATTTCAGCTTCATTATCAATCACCAGATTAATGTCTGGATTTAATGCGTAATTTTTCTGATGAATTTGAATATGACTGGTTTGCCACTGAATGGTATTTTTAACGAGGTTATCGATAATACCATTCATAAATCCCATCATTAGCATTACACCAACGACACCAAAGATCATCGCACCTAACATAATGGAGGTTCGTAATTTATTGCGCCATACATTACGCCACGCTAATTTAACCAGCATGCGAACCTCCTTTTAACGCTGTAACAATATCTAAATGATAAATACGCCATAATGGATAAATAAGACAAAGCAGTAACAGCCCTATCACGATCATAATTTGATCAATAAACAGCCATGAACTAATTAATACCGGAATAATTGGTTCATAGCCCATTTCAAGCATGGCTTGTGCCGTATCTCCGGTTAAAGTAATAGGGTTAATATACAAATAGCCTAAGGTTGGAGCCGCGATAATTAGCCCAATAGCAATACCTAACAAGCCGATAAAAAGGGATTCAAGAGTCAATAATTTTAATAGCTTTGCTCGAACCATTCCTGTGGCTAGCATGACGCCAAATTCACGTTGTCTTTCTAAGGTCATCATTAATAGAGTAGCGAATAGACCAAAGCCAACAATGCCATATAGGAGGTACATCATAATAATGCCGCTCACCCGATCAATTTGGATCTGTTGTTCCATTTCGGGGCTAAGATCATTCCAAGGCCGAACGGCCACACTTGATCCATACCCTATTTGTAGATCATCCACCGTTTGTGACAATTGTGAAAAATCACGAGTATGTAATACCCAAGCAGTGACTTGATCTGCTGTGCTAAATAAATTGGAAGCTTCTTTGATGGGTAAATAGATAAGTTGATTGTTCAGCTCTGGCATCGGAAAATGCACAATCCCCTTAATGAGATATAACCCTGCAGCAGTTTGACCCCGATAACCTTGGCCATACAGCACAATTTCATCACCAATGGTGAGATTAAAAAATTGAGCCAGCCCCTCAGACATCAATACGGATTTATCATCTCGTGAAAGATATTCTCCTTTAATCACTTTCTCTTCCAAACCGGAATAACTGGTTTCTGGATTTGGATCAACTCCCACCACCATGACGCCTTTTGATTTATCATTCGCGGCAGCAAGAGAAAAGGTTTCAATACGAGGAAGTGCAAATTCAATATTAGGCTGTTGCTTGGTTGGCTTGATAAAGTCATCGCTCATTGGCAATAAATCATCAATGCTTTGACTTTCTTTAAATTCGGGGTTTTGCAGTTGAATAAGGCCCGTAGATAAACGCGCCGCATTTTCAATATTTGCGGTGTAACTGCCCTCTTGAATGCTTCGCATTAATAATGAAAGCAACAAGGCCAACGCCAACGCAGAGGCCGTTAGCAAGGTTCTTCTTTTTTGTCGCCATAGGTTTCGCCAAGCTAACTTAATGAGCATGTTTACCGCCTAGTAAGTAAAATGATTTGAGATATTAATTACGTAATGACTTCATTTGCCCTTGTGAGAAAAAATCATCATTGATCAGAAAATTAAATTGCGCTTTATGAGTGATCATTTCAGTTTTATTGCCTGGCTTATCGGCTGGAACCATTTCCATTCTTGTTGCTACCATACGATTCCCCATTTCTTTAATATCATAGGTTGTCATCGTATTAACTAGCTCATCGAATTCATCATATGACTCTACTTTACGTTGTAAAAACGTCTCTTGTGAGATCCACAAACGCACTTTACTCCACACGACTGGCGCATCTGGTTTTGCTATTGCATCAATCACCCATGTTTTATCGCCGTCTATCACTTCTTGTTTAACCATTTTGTGGTCGTAATCCACCACGATTGACGATTGGTTGATCAAATCATCATTGGTAAAATCAGAGCCCATCCATGATTGACCCAGCATTGAAGGGGCTATTTTTATCACTCGTTCAATATTTGGTATCCAACTCCACATCTCTTTATCACGCTTAAGAGAAGCACTGCCACGATCTTTTGCTGGCCCAGTAATCAGCACTAAAGAGAGGTTTTGTTCTTTAGTCCAACTCTTCATACTCATGCTACGTGTCCAATCAGGACGTATAATATTCATGGTTAATTCGGTGTAACTCGAATCACCACGCATCTGCTCATCTGATTTTTCGACTATTGCATTTGCACTTAACTCATCAGTAGCAAACACGTGACCTACTACGCCGAAAAACGCAAAAAACAGGACTATTTTAATCAATAATTTTATTTTATGTTTCATATCACACCCCAGCCATGATGCTTGATTTATAAACACATAATAGGATATTTAGACTGGGTATTTCGTGACCTCTAAGACGAAATTATCCAAATCTCTGTCATGAAAATGTCAAATTCGTTCCATTGCATTCATAATACGTTCGATTAATATAGTTAGCGCTTTGGGTTGAAATTTTCGCTGCTTATAAACCAGATAAGATTGCCTTGGTGGGAATTGATATTCAGAAAAAACCTCAACGAGATCCATCTCTGGAGTAACAAGATGAATGGGTAATCGTGCCGCGCCTAATCCTTTAATAACCGCATGCATGACTTGATCCAAATCGTTCACTTGCAGACGAGGATGTACATTAATCTGTTTTAGCGTTTGCTTTGCATCGGTATAAGTTAAACTTTTCTGGTCATCTAAGCGGATCCAATCAATAGTTTCTATATCTGTTACGTCATTATTTTGCCAATACGATTGAGAGACAAATACGCTATGCTTTGCTAAAAATAGCGGACGAGCGATCATCCCTTCCGCTCGGCTAATATCAAAAGTTAGAACTAAATCTCGATCTGTTTCAGGTAAAGCATCTTCAGCACATAAATTGACTTCTATTTGAGTGTGGGGAAACTCCAATAAGAAATCAGTAATCAGCTCTCTAACATAGCTATTATAAAAACGATAAGGCAGGGATAAACGTAACGTGCCTGTTACTTCCTCTTTGTGGTCTTTTAACTGATGGCAGTGACTTTCTAAATCGGTAAACTGACTTTCAAGCAGTTGGTAATATTGCTGACCTGTTTCTGTTGCAACAAGCTCTCGCCCTTTTTTTTCTAACAAGCGAACACCGAGTTTTTCTTCCATTAAAGAGAGTCGTCGGGACACGGTTGATACTGGTAGTTTTAACTCTTTGGCTGCGCCTTGTTGAGATCCAAGCTGAACCACTTTACAAAATAAAAACAGATCATCAATACTTCCAAATATGGAATTCATGGTTTTATTTCTCGCTATTTTTTATCATTAATGAAACTAATATACTTCACTCTATCGAAACAAGCACGATTAGTGTTAAAAAATAATTCGTTAATAAAGAGAAATATATTTATGAGTAAAAAACAATTTTGGCTTTCAGCCTTACTGTCTTCAGTCACAATGGCATTAATAATGTCTGGTTCAATGTCTGCGATTAGAATGGGCGGATTTAGTTCGGAATGGGTATCTGCGTGGATGAATGGGTTTACTATTGCTTGGCCTGTTGCGATATTTGCTAACTTAACTATTTTACCGAAGATTCGCGAATTCGCCGCGTGGTTATGTCGAGATAACAAAACCAACACAGCAACGACGCAATCTAAAATGGCAAATTAGAACCAACGTTTTACTTGATTGCTATAATCGACAAACTCATCACCAAATAGCTTAACTAGCATTTTTTCTTCTGGTTCAATTTGAAAGCGATTCATGTAAGCAACAAAACCTAGCGCACTCACCAACCCTAGTGGGTGTTGGCTATAAATCACTGCACTCAATAAGATAAGTAACAAACCAAGATACATAGGATTGCGTGTATATTGATAAATACCTGAACTTACTAATGATGAGCTGCTTTCTGGCTTGAGTGGATTGACGGTTGTTTTGGCATCTTTAAACTCTTTCACTCCCCACAATGCAATGACACCACCAAGCGTGACTAAGCTAATAACCGAAGCGTAAGTTAACCATGGTAGATAAAATAGAGTAAATGGCATTATTTTATCAAAGCCAAATACAGTTACCATAAACAGTAGCATGACTAACGGCGGTGGAATTCTCAGTTCTAGTTTTGATAGCATTTATTCTCCTTAAAAACGTGGTATATTCTTTCCATATAATTATTGTATTAACTTTAGCAGTCGAGATTTATATGTCATCAGATTTTTATGGCTCTAGTGCCACTTATGCCCGTCAAGAAGTTGGTTACCGTGAAAAAGCATTAAAACTGTACCCTTGGGTTTGTGGTAATTGTGCGCGTGAATTTGTCTATTCAAACTTACGTGAATTAACGGTTCACCATAAAGATCACGATCATACTAATAACCCAAATGATGGCAGTAACTGGGAGCTTCTTTGTCTTTTCTGTCACGATCATGAGCATTCTAAATACACAGAGCATGATCAATACGGATCTCAAATTAAAGCGGGTGAAGATGATCACCAAGGCGCAACGCACAACCCGTTTGCTGCTTTAAAATCAATGATGAGAAAGTAATTCTCATTACAGATTTATATGGCCTTTCAACCCACTGAAAGGTCATTTCTCCTTCCCTACACTCTATATTTATATCTCATCATGAAAATCCAAAACAGCCCAGTAACTCAGCATCAATTTAATGATGTCGATTTCTATTTAAAGCGCGATGATAAACTTCACCCTCAATTTTCTGGCAACAAAGCTCGTAAGTTTATGGGATTGTTAGACGGTGATTTCCCTGCGATTACCACGATTATTGGCTATGGTTCACCACAGGCAAACTCACTTTACTCGTTAGCGGCACTGGCTCAATTAAAAGGCTGGCAATTAGACTTTTACGTTGATCATATCCCGTCGTTTTTACAAGAAAATCCAAAAGGAAACTATCGCGCTGCGTTAGATCTTGGGGCTAATATTATTGCCTTGAATGACACTGAAAATGCCAAACTAGATAACGGTAGCACGCTAGGCAGCTTGGATTACATTCAACAAGTTAGGCAACCAAAAAAGCATGAGTTATTTGTGCCTGAAGGTGGACGCTGTGGTTTAGCTGAAAGTGGGGTAAAGCAACTGGCCATTGAGCTTATTGAATGGAAGAAGGAACAAAAACTCTCCTCTCTGACGGTGGCTTTGCCTTCTGGTACAGGAACAACCGCACTGTTTCTTCATAAGCACTTAAAAGCTCATGATATAAAAGTGATTACCTGTGCTTGTGTCGGCGGAAACTCTTATCTTACCGAGCAATTTTTAGAGCTTGGTGAAACCGATCATCCTGAGATTCTAACGCCAACGGAAAAACACCATTTTGGTAAGTTATATCGTCACGATTACGAGATGTGGAAAACGCTTCTCTTACAAACTAACGTTGAATTTGAACTTCTATACGACCCGCTAATGTGGCGCTGCTTGAGTGATTGGCTACCAAACAACACCAATCAGACTCTACTGTATATCCACCAAGGTGGTTTGTTAGGTAATGAAAGTATGTTACCTCGCTACCAACGAAAATTTGATTAATCTATCACTGTATATACAACAGCTCTCCCTTTAGGCGTAATAATGAAACGTATCACTCTTCTTTTTTGTTTAACTTTGCTCTCTCACACCGCAATGGCTTCTTCTGTATTAGAAACCGTTGAAGCCATTGAATTATCAAGCTCTGGCACTATCGGTGTTTCAGTTCTAGATACCGAAACAAATACAACATGGAGTTATAAAGGCGACCATCGCTTTCCTATGATGAGTACCTTTAAAACTCTGGTTTGTGCTCAGATGCTTTATAACTCAAGTAATGAGCTCTTGGATAAAGATGCGTTAACAAGGATCACCAAAGAATCCATCATTCCATGGTCCCCTATCACTGAAAAGTTAATCGGTGAGACGATTAGTACTGAAAAAGCCTGTGAAGCAACCATGCTAATGAGCGATAACACGGCTGCAAATATCGTACTAGCTGAGATTGGAACCCCTAGCTCACTCACGCTTTTCTTACGTTTAATTGGAGACAATATCACTCGATTAGACCGTATTGAACCTGCATTAAATGAAGCTCAAAAGGGAGATGTTAGAGATACGACTACTCCGAATGCGATGACAAATACACTCAACGAATTATTATTTGGTCAAACACTTAATACCAAAGACAAACGTACGCTAAAGGCCTGGATGGTCGATAACAAGGTATCTGATCCGCTATTACGCTCTATTTTACCTGCTAAGTGGTCAATTGCTGATCGCTCTGGCGCTGGTGGATTTGGATCGCGTGGGATCACGGCCATTGTTTGGAGTAACAAACGCGCCCCTATCATTATCTCTATCTACTTAACTCAAACAAATTTAGATATGGCCTCACGCAACCAAATTATTGTGGAAGTGGGTAACGCTATATTCAAAGAGTTCAACATAAACTAAGAAACTACGTATAATCTTTCTCAATTAACTTTTAAATAGACATTAACTATATGATCATTTTAACCACCAATTTTGGCGACATTCACATTGAGCTTAACAAAGAAAAAGCACCGGTAAGCTCAAAAAACTTCTTAAAATACTGCCAAGATGGTTTTTACGAAGGTACTATTTTTCATCGTGTTATCAAAGGCTTTATGATCCAAGGCGGTGGTTTTACTGCGGACATGCAAGAAAAAGAGATGCGCGCACCGATTGTGAATGAAGCGAACCGTGGTTTGAAAAACTTAAACGGTACTATCGCTATGGCGCGTACTGATGCACCCCACTCGGCAACCAGTGAGTTCTTTATCAACATCGCTAACAATACTTTTCTTGATCACACTGCCACCACTAACGCTGGTTGGGGTTATGCGGTATTTGGTGAAGTAACTATTGGTATGGATGTAGTTAAGAAAATTGCAAAAATTAAAACTAAATCTATCGGTGAGTTTGACGATGTTCCAAAAGAGAGTATTGTGATCGAGAAAGTGACTATTGTAGAAGAATAACAGAGCGACTGTTAACTCCACATAAACACTAAAAACGGTGCTGAATATAGCGCCGTTTTCGATCCTATTAATATTAAAATGGAACTCCATTTATGTCTTTATCTAAAAAGTTAAAACATATCTCTGCCTCTTTACTTCTCATCGCATCTTCTAGCACTCTTGCGGATACTCAACTGCCTATTTCACCAGAGAGGATCCACAATCCCTACCCTGAAGTAAAAGTCACCACACTTAACTCAGCTCAATCGCTTATCAATCAATTTAAGCTGCATCAGTATCAATTAGCGAATGTTAGCAGCACGGATCAAATCCCAGCGTTCTTTGTTGAGAATCTTCCTAGTGATTTAAATTCGTTACCTGTTCAAGAGAAAATTTCAGGGTTTATTCGTTTATTACTGCCTACCATTATTGAGGTGAATAAACGCATAAGTGCGGTTAGAAATGACGTAATTACGCTATCGAAGCAGTCTAAAAGTGAATGGTCGAAAGAAGAAACAGTATGGCTAAATGAGTTAATGACGTCTTATGATATTAAATCAAACAGCATTGATGACCTGCTTTTGCGCCTAGATATTATTCCTGTCGGTATGGTTCTCGCTCAAGGGATTGATGAAAGTGGCTGGGGAACCAGTTATTTCGCAGTTAAAGGGAATGGATTGTATGGAGAGCACTTATCTTCTAAAGGCGGTAAGTATTTAAGTACCCCAGGTGGGCATGTAAAAGTTGCTGCATTTGATAACCTGTTCGCAGGAACTGCTCGTTATATGTATAACTTAAATACGACATCGGCTTATAAAGACCTTTGGATTTTACGTAAAAAACTAAGTCGTGAAGGTAAATTATCAGGGTATGAGTTAGTCGAGGCTTTATCTCACTACTCTACTCGTGGTGACGCTTATGTTGAAAATTTACAATCTCTAATTAAGCATCATAAATTAGATAGTTTTGATCAGGTTACATTTGATAGCTCAACGCCGATTCGAGTGAGATTTGAGGACTAGGATCTAGAAAAAATAAAGGTTGCGACTTTTTGATCGCAACCTTTTCTTTATTTGAAATTGAGCAATTAACTTAAAGCGACAAAATCACACCGGCAATCGCGGCACTCATCAAGTTTGCTAATACGCCTGCAGTAATCGCTCTGAAACCCATTTTGGCAATGAATGGACGACGCTCAGGAACAAGACTACCCAAACCACCAATCAAGATCGCCATTGTTGAGATATTGGCAAAACCACACAAAGCAAAGGTAACAATCGCAACAGAATGTGGGCTTAGTTGATCTTTCACTTCCATCAATTGAATAAAGGCAACAAACTCATTGACTACGATCTTATTACCAATCAATGAACCCGCAAGGATCGCTTCGTTCCATGGCACGCCAAGCAAGAAAGCGACTGGTGCAAATAGGTAACCAAGGATCAATTCAAAGCTTAGTTTTAAGCCAAAGAAATCACCGACATGGCCAAGCAAACCATTTAATAAGGCAATGACACTTACGAATGCTAATAACGTGGTACCTACTGCTACTGCAATACGTAAACCAGACATTGCGCCATCCGCTAGTGCTTCAAATACATTAGTTGCATGATCGATTTCTACCGAAGTAATTTCATTGTCATTATTGGCTTCATCACCCGGTGGAACCATCATTTTAGCCATTAATAAGCCAGCTGGTGCCGACATAAATGCCGCTGAGATAAGGAAGTTAAGATCCACACCAAGAGATGCGTAACCTACCATAGTACCGCCAGCTACTGACGCTAAACCACAGGTCATCACCGCAAAGAACTGCGAATCACTCATGTGCTTCAAATAAGGTTTAACGACAAGTGGAGCCTCTACCATACTCACAAAGATATTTGCCGTCGCTGCAAGTGATTCTGCGCGTCCTGTGCCTAATAAGCGTTGTAATCCACCGCCAATAAAATTGATTACTCTAGGCATAATACCAAGATGGTAAAGTGCTGAAATTAGCGCGGAGAAGAAAATAATAATGCCAAGTACGTTAATGGCAAATACAAAACCGACTTTACCTGTCGCTAAGCCACCGAACAGAAACGCGATTCCTTGTTGGCCATAGTCAATCACGCCTGAAACGCCTGCGGTTACTGAATTTAGAACTTCTTTACCAGCAGGAACGTAAAGTACCAATAGAGCAAATAGGATTTGTAAGCCAAACGCCAAAGAGACAGTTCTTAAAGGGATATTACGGCGATCAGTCGAACATAGGTAAGCAAATAGTAAAATGGCAAAAATACCAAGTAGCGATGTCATGATAGAAACCTGTGCTATCGAAAATGAGCCTGCATTCTAATGCGCAAAGGTTTGCGTGCAAGTCGAGGTTGCTAACGCCCTGTTAATGAGATTTTGATCACATTTTGTAGGTCATCTTAACTTATTGATTTATAAAATAAGAGCGGTATTTGGAAAGGGTATTGTTGCTGTATGGAAAATATATTTATTTCAAGGCTGATAATGAATTTAAGTCATTGATTAAAAAGGCATCATTGCGCTGTATTTAATTTAATCAATGCCAATATCGACCATATAATACTTTGATTATAACTTAACCCATTTCATTAATGCTTTATCCCAATATGGCTGTTGACCAATATGCTGACGTAAGAAATCAATGGCCGCACTTATCTTTCTTGGCAAGTGTTTACGACTCGGGTAAACCGCATAAATTGGCATTTTTTGACTCGCTTTCCAGTCAGGTAAGAGTTGAATAAGTTTGCCATCATTAAATTCATTGGTTAATAAATAACTGGCTAAATAGGCGACGCCCCACCCTGAAATAGCCGCGTCCCTTACCGCTTCTGCTAAGTCAACACGATAGTTCCCAGAAACTTTGACACACAACTCTTCATTGCCTTTGCTGAAATCCCAATTACTGTAATCACGGTGACGGCTCTGATACGTTAAGCAATTGTGCTCCGTGAGATCTTGAGGATGGTGAGGGACTGCTTTATCAATTAGATAATCGGGCGATGCTGCCAATACAAAGTGTGAATCCGCTAAACGTTGAGCAACATAGCCCTCAGGCAAGTCTTCAAAGTTTGTCACCCATAAATCCAACCCCTCTTTAAGCATATCTGCTCGGTGATCAAACAAGCGAACTTCCACTTGTAGCTCAGGATATTGCTGACGTAATTTATCAATCGCAGGGATAATATGCATAGTGCCAAAAGACTGCGATAGCCCTAGCCGCAAAATACCTGCAACACCGTCACGTTCATTATCCATAATTGCGCTGGCTTCGGTCATCGCACTGTACATTTTTTCGCAGTACAGATAGAACTGTTGCCCTGCATCCGTAAGAATGAGCGAACGAGTCGTTCTTTGAACTAATTTCACATTCAAACTCGCCTCTAGTACTCCCAGTTGCTTACTTACATGAGAGGTAGACACACCCATTTGTTTTGCTGCAGCAGTAAAACTACCCGCTTTGGCTAAGGCGTAAAATATCACCATTTGGCTGGCACGATCATGCATCTCTCTTGTCCTTTATTTCAAAGGGAATACGGGCGGCGGATAATAACACTTACCTCCTCAATTAAAAGAAATGAGAGTAAGAATATCCATTCTTTTATTTTGACTCTTTTTCAAATGTGCCTGCACTTTTAATCATTAAAGACATGAATTCTGTTGATTCCGATTTTTTTGTTGAACCTTGCATTACTTGTTTGTTTTGATTTAAACGCGCTTTTAATGCTTCCATCTCTTGCTGAACCGAACTTTTTTCTTGAGAAACTGAATGAGTCATAAAGACAACCTATTTATATACTAAAATTAAGTTTCACTATTTTCATTCAAAATTTTGATATATTGTAGTTAACTAGTATCTAATAAATAGATGGATGTTATGTTTAATCTTCAGCAACTTGAAACGCTTATTGAATGTGTTGAATCTGGTTCTTTTTCTGCTGCGGCACGAAAATTGGGAAAAGCACAATCAGCTATTAGTACTGCTATTGCTAACTTAGAGATAGACACCGGAGTGGAGATCTTTGACCGTTCGACCCGAATACCTACACTGACACCTCACGGTAAGCGTTTGTATATCCAATCCATCCATTTACTATCCCAAGCGAAAGACATTGAGACTATGCTCAACTCTTTTAGTCTCGGAATAGAAGATACATTAACCATCGTTATAAATGAGTTATTACTGACTCCGACGTTTTTCAAAGTGATAAACGAATTTTATCAGCAATTTCCACATACTGAGTTGAATATTAATACCGCAGAGAATCAAGAAATATCTGAATTAGTAGCACAAGGAAAAGCCTCTATTGGGTTTATGCTGTGTAATGATGCTCTTCCTAAAAAAGTCGAGCTTGGTTTGGTAGGTTATTTACCTATTTCGATGGTAGCCAATAAAGATCACCCTCTTCACTCACAAAAATCTATTCATCTCAATGAATTAAAGCGATACCATCAAATATTATTGACTAATATGCATAGCCCTTGGAATGTTCATTTCTCATCTTCGGTAACTAAAACGAACAATGTAAATGCTCTGCAATCATTATTGACGGTTGATGATTGTTGGGGGTTTGTTCCTGACCATCTAACAAATAAGAATCAAGCATTAAAGATACTCGATGTAGACTCAGAAGAGAAAAATTGGCTCTTACATATAGACCGTGTCGTGATAAAAAATCATAATCTTGGCCAAGCTTATTCATGGTTATATCAACACTCTGTAGAAATGTTTGAGCTATAAATACAGTTAACCATTCAATGCTACTAAATAATCACCTTCACATAATTAATAGCATTGAATTACTTGTATTAAACCTCAATAGCTAACCCAACTTTTGACATTTGATAAAGATGAAGTTTGGTTTTTTGGACAGATACTCATATCGCTCTTCTGACATTTCTTTTACTTTTTCAGAGACTTTACCTTCAGAAATAGCAGTCACGACAAGTCCTGAATTTGTCAGTGCTTGGACTAACTCAGTTAACGAACGACGGAAAAATTGAACTTCGATTGGCTCACCGACGGTATCCCACATTTCAGTTATCAACTCTCTTTCAAAGTAATTTCCTGATAATGAACATTCAAAATCCGCAAATGGGTGGTGAGTTGAAAAAGCAAAACTCCCCCCTTTTTTTAATACACGAGCCATGTCTGTAAATAGTGTAGATAGATCGTCAAGGTAATGGATCATTAATGGTGAAATAATCAGGTCAGCACTTTCGCTCTCTTCTTTAACAAGCCCTATTGATGCATCTTGCGCGTACGCCGTAATTCGTTCACCAAATTTACGTTGTACCATGTTAACCATGTCTTGAGAGTAATCAATACAGGTTAACTTACCTGCGCCTTTACTGATCAAGTACTCAGCATAAACACCCGTTCCACAGCCTAAATCAATAATATCTAACGCATTAACATCACCAATAATGGCTTGTAATGACGGCCTTTCTAAATGTGCATTATAGATATTATCTTGTACTGCTGAATCATATTGCTCAGCAAATGTCGTATACATTTTAGACATGGTTATCTCTCAGAATATAACTTATGGCGGTGTGATTCACGGGATCTCATCATACGAGATCTATCCCAAATTAAACCACTCATTTAAGCTATTTTTCTGTAAAATATTCTAACAAGATCTGGTGCCATTCTGTCGTTTCACGTATTTGCAGCAAAGCACGGTTAATTTCTTCTTCGTATTCGCTATTTTCGACTAAAACTAGGCCATAATTTTGTTTTTCAAGTTGATATGGTAGAACGACTAAATCGGAAAACGTCTCTTTTGCTTTTCCTTGTTTAATAATATAACGCAGTACCGCATCATCAGCCACGATAGCATCCACTTCTCCATTATCTAGAGCAACTAATAACTCCCGCATATTAGGATAGGTTTCATGAGCAATACTGTGATCACTCAATAACAAAGAAGCCGTTGTTGCTTGTTTCGCTCCCGTTTTTAATTTTGATAAGTCATTCACTCCTTTTACATCAAACCGTAGTTGCTCTAGTGTTAACGAACTTGCCAATATCGCAGTAATACTGGCAATGAAAACGGTAGAAAACATGGCAATCAATACCGTCATTATTCGTGCAGATAAGGTTTTAAATTCAAAGTAGTTAAAAGGCCCTTTGGTAATAAATAGCACACCAAGGATCAAGGCTTCAGCTAACCGACCTCGCTTGGTTGGCATCGAGTAGAGTTTGTCGTTATTTTTACGCTCAAGAAAATAATAGAAAGCCCCAACACTTATCGCTACAAAGAAAAATACACCAAGCGCTTTCCACAAGGTTTTATTGGTAACGATACTAATAAATGAATCAAGATAACCACGGTTTTTTACCGCGATAGCAAGGTGTGTTTCATAAAATGAGTGGGAGAAATCGACATGTTCTTCTCTGTCAGGAGTAATTGATATGCAAGAAACACCAACATCTACCTCTCCTTTTTCTGCGGCTAGCAATAGATCGTCCAGTTCATAATTTTGAATTGAATAGTCAACCTTCATGATCTCTGAAATTCGTTGCCACAGAACCATGCTTAAGCCATCATATTGTTGAGAGTTTTGATGAAAAATAAAAGGGGGACAGTGATAGGTTCCTACTTTAAGCTCGGTATTCGCTTCACTTTTTTCTATCCCTATAAGCATTGCTACCACAAAGATAACCATTGAAACCAAACCATGACGAAAAAACCTTTTCTCATCATACATAACACTCTCCTATCCATACGTCGAAAACGCCCTATTGAATTGATTCTCTTATTAAAAGGTAGCAGTTGAATGGCTATTCTTCTAATTATCGAACTCAATATGTAGAAGCATAGACAAAAAATCCCCTTTAATTTTAATTACTAAAGAAGATATAAATTGACTAGCTTAATAAATAGTATCGGCTACACTGCTCATCTAAAATATACCCTCAGGGCATGCTCAACGTTTACGCGCAAACTTCTAGATAAGAAGACTGAAATACCTGTAGCCCTGACAAAAAACACATAATTAAAAGAGAACAAACTTTGGACAATCTTTCAAAACTAACGATTAGAACTCGACTCATTATTGGGTTTGGTGTGACTTTATTTTTAATGCTATTACTTACTATTCTAGGCATTCAAAAAGTAAATATTATCGATCATACCTTGACAGAAATGACTGATGTAAATTCGGTTAAGCAACGTTATGCAATTAACTATCGTGGCAGTGTGCATGACCGTGCAATTGCAATTCGAGACATTGCTATTGCAAGAACGCCTCAAGAGATTTCTAAATTAGAACAAGAAATTAATCAATTAAAAGATTTCTATCATCAATCTGAAATGAAGATGAACCAAATGCGTTCACAGGGTGTGATGTTCACGCCAACAGAACAAAGAATTCTTACTGAAATTGAAAAAGTTCAACAACAAACCTTACCTTTAGTCGATCGTATTATTAATGATAAGAAATCTGACTCAATAATGACTGATACTATTTTAGATGAAGCTCGCCCCGCTTTTATTCAATGGTTAAAAGTAATCAATGAATTTATTGATTATCAAGAAGAACGTAATCAAATCCTGACGCCTGAAGCGAGAAATGTTGCCGGTGGTTTCCAGCAATTAATGCTATTACTAAGTACGTTTGCTCTCGCAATGTCTTTATTTATTGGTTTGATGATTGAACGCAGTTTCCGTTCGTCTTTAGGTGGTGAACCATGGGAGCTTTCAGAGATGATTAAAAAGATCTCTGAAGGTAACTTATCTCAAACATTTAAAAACGCTTCACAAGCTGTAGGTATCTACCATTCTTTAATTATTTTGAATGACAAAGTCGGTGCTGCAATTAAAAACAGTAGCGATATTTCGACTCATGTAGCGACGGCTTCGGAACAATTAACTGATGTTATGCAAAACACAGCAAACAATGCACAGCATGAATTAGCTCAGGTAGAAGAGATTTCACACGCAATCAGTGAGTTATCAATCACATCAAAAGAAGTAACCTCTAATGCCGTTCATGCAGAAGAAGAAGTAAGTAAAGCAATTGATAGCGTATCTCAAGGCAACCAAACACTTGATGAGTCGATTCTGTTAACGCAAAAAATTAATGACTCCGTACAACAAACAGCAAGCATGATTGCTGAGCTAAAAACCAACGCGATGGATATTGGTGAGGTAACTGCGGTTATCAGCACTATCTCTGATCAAACCAATTTACTTGCATTAAACGCCGCCATTGAAGCAGCTCGTGCCGGTGAATATGGTCGTGGATTTGCGGTAGTCGCGGATGAAGTTCGTAATCTTGCCTCTAAAACTCAAGAATCAACACAGAGCATCCAAGAGATCATTGCTCAGCTACAAGCTCAATCTGAAAAAGCAAACGACAACATGATAAGCAATGTTGAGCTGATTCAAGAATCAGTTACTTTATCTGAGAATGTAAAAACTTCTTTTAGTTATATTGAAAACTCAGTTCAATCAATCTCTAAAATGAACACCTTAGTGGCAAGTACTTCTCAAGAGCAGTTTACACTGACAGAACGAATTGCGCTGAATACAACCAATACCTTTGATCTTGTTAATCAGAATGTAGCGGCGATTAATCAAACTCAGCAGGCAGCTAAAGAGCTATCTCAACTGGCTGTATCACAAAAAGAAGAACTCGCATTTTTTAAAATCTAACTTACGCGAGTCTTCGATGAGTCATAAAAAAGCCCTTAGGATCTTATTTCTAAGGGCTTCTTCTCATACTCATGAAAATTAACTTGTTTGAGCTTGCCCACGCCACTGAACTAAAATCAAACCAAGCATAATTACAATACCTAAGAAACCGACGCCAAAAGGATTCAGCATAATTAGTGGTATGGTAAAAAATGCCAATAACCTTTCAACCCCAGTTAATGGGCGTAATAAATACCCTTCAATAGCAACCGCAATAGCCATAATAATGGTTAACGTCTGAATGATTGAAAAGGTTAAATCAACGACTCCAGCATCTGAATTAACAAGATCGGTATACGCCATCATAATTGGAATAATGAATAAACCACCGGCCAATTTAAATGCCTCAACAGAGGATTTCATTGGATTGGCATTTGCAACACCTGCACCAGCAAAGGCAGCTAAAGCAATCGGAGGGGTTACGTTTGAGGTTTGCGATAGCCAAAAAACGATGAGGTGTGCTGTTAATAATGGTAAACCAAAATCACTTAACATTGGCACTGCCATTACTGCTAATACAATATATGCCGCAGTAACAGGAAGCCCCATACCTAACACTAAAGCCACAAGGCTTATTAAACCCAAAGCAATTAGCATGTAGCCACCAGAGAAATCCATCACAAATTGAGTGAATTGTAAGCCTATCCCCGTTTGTCCAACCACACCAACTATAATACCCGCAGCACCACACGCTGCGGAAATTGGTAATGCCATTAAGGCACCGTTTTTCATGCCTTCAATGAATTTTTTCAAGCCAATTCGGCTGTGTTTTCGCAGCGCTGCCGTCACTAAAATCGCAGCACAACCTGCAACACCCACTAATAATGGAGAATATGCCATCATTAATAAGGTAGTGATTAGCGCTAGTGGAATTAAGTGATGCGCGCCATCTTTCATCACACTAATAACAGCTTCTGTTCGACTTACCGCTTTAAGATCAAGCTTACACGCCATTAAATGTACGTATAACAAGGTACAGAAGAAATACAAAATCGCAGGCGCGATAGAAGCAAGCATGATCTCGCTGTAAGGCACACCGGTAAACTGCGCCATTACAAACGCACCCGCCCCCATAATTGGTGGCATTATCTGCCCACCAGTTGAGGCCGCCGCTTCAATCCCTGCGGCTTGTTCTGGTTTATAACCCAGCTTTTTCATCATAGGTATGGTGATTGAACCTGTAGTTACGGTATTTGCTATTGCTGATCCTGAAATTGAACCTAACCCTGCCGAGGCCAATACTGCCGCTTTCGCTGGACCACCACGATATTTACCGGCAATAGAGAATGCTAAATCAATAAAGAATTTCCCTGCACCTGTGACCTCTAAGAATGCCCCAAATAAAACAAAGATAAAAACCGTTGTTGCCGCGATACCTAATGCAGAACCAAAAACACCGTTAGCCGAAAATATTTGAAATTGAATCAGTTCTTGCAGAGAGTACGACTTAATAGCAAAGCCACTCGGTAATAAATCACCAAATGCACTGTAGGATAAGAATAGTACTGCGATAAGGACCATTACCCAGCCGACCGTTCTACGGCACCCCTCCATTAATAGTAAAAGTAATGAGCAACCTGCGATCATATCGGGTAACTGTAAGCCATAAAACAGATGATTTATGTCGTTATAATCAAATATCGACATGCGATAAGCTGCAAAAACAATCAAGCCACATAACGCAAGATCAATGACTCGTCCTGCAAGATAAAATGAGCTCTTTCTATTTGTTATCAATGGGTAATGTAAGAAAATAAGAATAAGAACCCAACAGAGATGGATTGGTCTAAAGTACGTCGCAGAAATGGTTGAGCTTATTCCTTGCCAAATTTGAAAAACAGATAATGCAACGGCAATACCTAAAATAAGATACCCAAATAGATTTACTGTTCTTTCATGAGGTAAATGCTCTATATCAGGTTGGTTTTTATCGGTCATAATATCCATATTAATGCCTTTGGATAAAGTCAGAAAAGAAGAAAAGGTAAGCAAGACACTTACCCTTTCGTTTTACGTGTATTTGGTGCTTATTATTTCATGATTGAATCAAGGTATTTTTGAGCACCAGGATGAAGAGGGACACCTTGTAAACGGTCTGCATTTTTTGGTGTTGTCATCTCTGCCATTTTTACTACTTTACGAACATCACCCATATTTTCATACGCGGCTTTCGTTAAGTTGTAGGCCATGTCATCACTCATTTTTGCATTTACCACTAATACGTTCCAAACGCTTAATGTCGATACTTCACCAACGTTGTTGTATACGTCCGCAGGAATATCATAACTGCTGTATGCTGGGTATTTTTTCATAAACATTGCACTTTCTTCTGGTGTAATTGAAAGCACTTTAATTTTATGTGTTAGCGCGATTTGTGTAACCGCCCCTACTCCTTGTCCACCAACAATAAAGCCTGCATCAATTTGACCATTAGCCAATGCGTTCGTGGTTTCAGAATAATTTAAGTACACTGCATCAATGTCTTTTTTTACATCAATACCGAGTGATTCGAGCAAAGCTGCTGACGTCACGGCGGTACCACTTGCTGGTGCGCCTAAAGAAACTCGTTTGCCTTTTAGTTGTGATAATGACGTAATGCCTGATTTTTCAAGAGTTAAGGTATGCACTAGGTTTGGATACAGTGCAAAAAGTGTATTTACAGGCATTTTTGTTGGGAATTTACCTTCCCCTTCATAAGCATCAAGCACCACATTCCCCATTGCGATACCTGCGATCATATCACCACGAACCACTTTAATTGTGTTCTCTACTGAAGCCGCTGTCACTTCCGCTTTGGCATTCACATCTGGCACATGCTCTGACCATACTTTCGCTAGTGCACCACCAAATGGATAATAAATCCCACTTTGTCCACCGGTACCAATTGAGTAGTTTTCAGCGTTTACCGCTGATGGCAATATAAGCATTAAAGCCAATAGTAAATTACGTTTAAGCACAATCATCTCCTTGATTATTAGGCTTTATCTAGATATTAGCCCTAGATAAACCCGTTTATAATAGATTAATTTTCAAGCAATAATACCGTACTCGTCATGACAAAAAAGTCCAACTGATTAGATCCCGAAATGTGACATAAGTGTTAAAAATGTCAAATAAGAAACGGCTGTTTCCACAAAGTTGAATTGGTAACAATACTAATAAATAAATCAAGGTAGCTGTGGTTGTGAGGTTTCACGGCTATTTACAGATATTTTTATCTCTATAGAGGATAGAGGTAGACTTACCTCCGTTATTTCTTTTGTCCCGGCAACCGAGAAATAAGCACTTTGTTATGCAATGTTGCCGCTATCTCTTTCGGTAAATAATAATGCTCTGAACTCATATCAAATTCTGGTTGATACACATTATTTTCAATACCAATAAGCCCAATCATCGTGTCGAATATTAGGTCATTAGTAAATATTTTATGCCTATTACTCATTAACTGCTCACGTGTTTTATTGTTTAACCCTTTTCCAGTCCAAATTAAAAAAGGAATTTCACTCATTGCCTCTGTAAATTGTTTTGCATCATGCCCCAACCCATTTTTCACATCTTCACCGTGGTCAGAAAAGTAGGTCAAGCTTGAAAAGCCCTTTTCTTCTTTAACTAAATTAAGAATTTGATTTAAGAAGTTATCTGTACTTTTTACTGTCTGGTCATAACAACGCAAATCTTTATCTGAAGTCGTATAAAAGTCGTTCTCTGGTAACTCAATATTCTCGCCTTTCACTCGGTCACAATAGCTAATATGACTCCCCATCATGTGTAAAACTATAAAATGGTTTTTTGTCTTATCTATCGTTGCAAGATACTGAGATAACTCACCAATTAAGGCTTTATCCAACTTATTAGTCCTATCCGATTTCCCAATGTTATTATTAATAAAGCGAACATAAGAGCTTTCATAAGCTAAGGCCGATACTAAATTATCCCACTCACTTGCGGATACTTGATTGCTAAGCCATGCAGTTTGAAATTTAGCCTGATTAAGTAATGATATTAAGGATACGCTCTCATAATACGGAAGGTCGTTATATTGATTACTTTGAGTTAAGGCGAGAGATAAAGATTCCATCGTGTGCGTATGATTAGAGTAAGCATTGGTAAATAGAATTTTATCACTCGCATCGATCCACGGCGTTGTCGTGACATGATAGCCGTAACTGGATAGATGAGATTTAGCTAAAGACTCCCCAATCACCATAATATGCAACTTCCCTTCTGAGGTTGCCACTGCAGAATATTTGTGATTAAGCAATTGCCGTTCTGAGATAACCTTTTGGAGTTGGCTTAATTCATACTGATACTCTTTTACGTAACCATATGCACGCTTCACACCTCCAAACGATGATTCATTTTGAGATGAAATGCCTAAAAATAGAAAAGAAATAACAAGAAGAACATAGGGAATCTGTGATGAACGGTACGACTTAGATGCCACTTTCAAATAAAAAAAGAACCCGCCAATAAACAATGAGACATAACCTATTAACTGCCAATTCCAGAGAACATCTAAAAAATATTCTAATGACTCATTTGGGTTCGTTTGCATAAGAGCAAAAATAAAGCCTTTATCAAGATCCCCATAAGTTTTATAAGTAAAAAACAAACCAAAAGTCACTAACCAAAAAGCCCCTACTAGAACATAGAATCCCCATCGAATAACCTTTGTTCTCTCTACTTTTTTTAGTTCAAGTAGGCTAATTAACGTAATGAGCCAAAAACAGGAAAGTACTGTAAAGGTTGTTAATTCAGTTTCTGCATCAAAAAAACGTTGATACGAATAGAGTCCAACCGTAAATATTAATAAATTAAAAATGACTACCCTTTTTACTACTACCGATTTTTGAGTAAAAAAGAATAATGGCCACAACATTGAAATGAAAAGTATAGACAATGAATTTACTATCGGATTAGAAGATAATCCACGTAACCAAAGGGAAAGGTTAATACAAAAGAGTAAAACAAAAATAAAAGGAGAAATATATCGCTGAAAACGTTTATACGTATTAGTCATCCAGACTCCTTGTCTATTTTTGTTACCCATCCTTTTATCTAAGGTTAGTTAAGCTTTTGACTATATTCCAGTTATCTACGTTAACTACAAAATCATTATAAAAAAACGACCAGTATTTACTGATCGCTTTTCTTTTATTCGATGCTCATACACATCATCATTTACATACCAGCTATAAAACCATACTTGCAAAGATGAAACCAAAGATAATACTAAATACCATGCTTAACAGACCTGGGATCATAAAGCTGTGGTTGAATATGTATTTACCAATCTTAGTCGTACCTGTGCGGTCAAAGTCAATAGAAGCAATGATTGGACCGTAGTTTGGAATAAAGAAGTAACCATTTACAGCAACAAATGTCGCGATAATCACTTCAGGTGGAAGACCTAGTGTGATACCAACAGGCACTAATACTGCTGTTGTTGCTCCTTGGCTGTTTACCATGACAGATAAACCAAACAGTGCAAAAGCGAAAGTCCATGGCGCCACTTCAACTAAACCTGAAACCGCCTCTTTAACCATTTCATAATGACCAGCAATAAATGTGTCGCCTAACCATGCAATACCAAAGATAGCGACGATGGCACGCATACCAGCATGGAACACTGAACCTTGAGTGATCTCGTTACCATCAGGCTTACATAATAGAATAATCAATGCAGCCATTGCTAACATGACGATTTCAATTGTGTGCGCCATTCCCATTGGTGAACCATTGAAGTTAGGACGCAGCGATGGGAATGCACCCATAACAACCACCACAATTGCGCCGAACAAGAATAGACCTACTGCTTTTTTAGCGCCCGGTTTAATCTCAATCTCTTCAACTTTAACTTCTTTTTCCATCTCGCTACGGAACTTAGGATCTTCCATACAACGTTGGTATTCAGGATCGTCTTTTAAGTCTTTACCGATCTTGTTTACGATAACGCAAGCAACCGCTAAACCACAAAAAGTACCAGGGATTGTTATCATCAATACGTTTGCTAGTGTAATGCCTTGAGGCTCTAAAAAAGCAACCAAAGCAACAACAGCTGCAGCAATTGGACTTGCTACGATCGCAAATTGCGACGCGATAACCGCCATACCTAATGGACGCTCAGGGCGAACACCACTACGACGACTTACTTCTGCAATTACAGGTAGTACAGAATAAGCAACATGTCCAGTACCTGCTAAGAAGGTGAACATATACGTCACTAAAGGAGCAATGAAAGTAATATGACGTGGGTTTTTACGAAGAATATTTGAAGCAATTTTGATTAAATATTCAAGACCGCCAGCCGCTTGCATTGCTGCTGCTGCTGCAACAACGGCCATGATCATCAACATTACATCAATAGGTGGGCTTGTCGGTTGTAAACCAAAAACAAAACTCAGTATGGCTAGACCAATACCGCCCATAACACCTAAACCGATACCACCAATTCGGGCACCAACTAAAATACAAACAAGTACAATTAAAAACTCGATTAAAAACATATCAATCTCCCTGATGATAGCTTTTATATAACTATTTTTTAAATTACTGCGTATGGTGTCAGTAATTTAAACTCCAAAAATCGAGAGGATAATAATCATCTTATAAATTCAATAAATAGCGACAGATCACACATCATTCAAATTTATAAAAAATAAAACAAATATCTATAACTATCTATTATTTATGGAGTTAATTACTACAAACAGGTAACAAGCTAGCTACCTTTGTTATCATAATATCTTTATTATTTTTATCACTAGGATAAGGAGATTAGCTAAATGAAGCTAGACAGCGAAACAGATAAAATTGTTGTCTTCATTCTTTTTCCGATTATAAAAATAAAGCTGTTCATCATCAATAATGAACTTAATATCTGATTCAAACCCTTCTAATGACTCTGTATCCTTAACAAACACAGGTGCATTTTCTGGTTTTTTATGCCAATCAATATTTTTATATAATAAAGATAACTTGTTCTTTTTTACTTTATAGCTCACATCCATAATGACTTCATATTTTTCACGGCTACCATTTTTAAAAACTAGCTCACCAGTTTGAAAAATAGTTAAGTTAGATGAAGATGCAAAATAAAGTATGTCTCGTTCACCTATCTCTTGGTATTTTTTATATGGTTCGGAGATAAAGTTACTAGAAAGCTCATTACAGCTCCAACGAGAACCTGAAAGTTCTGTTGTATTAAATATCCATTGGTAAGCAATAAAACCAATAAGGGCCAATATCAATAAAAAATTAACTAATCGCATATTAGTTTTGCTCTTGTTAGCGCGTTTGCCATAATCTTCGGTAAATCCTGATGCGAAAATTGGCTTAATGCATAATTACCATTTCTACTACTACTCTTAGATAGCATAAAACCTCGTAAAGAGTACGTATCATCTTCATAGGCTGAATCATAAATTCTGATATAAACTTCAGCATTACACTCCGCTAACTCCATAGATTCAAGTTGCGATTGAATCAAATCAACATCCAACTGCTTTCGGGTCTTATTCAGTAAGTAGTAATCAGTATTATTAATATCAAAATGCTGATAGTTGTCTTTCATTAAAAAGTGAGGGAGAGATAATCGTGTTTGATTCCAATATACGACAGCAATAGTAACCACTAGACATAATGCAACAAGCACTGAAGCTATTGATGGCTTTACGAGGATACCCTGACGAATTAAAGCCTGTTTTGGTACTTCTTTTTTACTCTCATTATTTGAAAGTAACTCTGATATTTGGTTTAAGTCAGCTTTTTTTGAAAGAAGAGAATTTAATGGTTCTTGATGAGCGACAACAGGATACTCAGCATCAATAGTGAGTAAATATCCTATTTTACTCACTGTCTTTATCTCAATACCTACGGCTTTTAATTGGACAAAATTTCGTCTTAAACCTGAAATAACATTGGTTAATGCTTGATCAGTAACGACTGCACCTTCCCAACACCCATCAAAAAGTTGATCTCGCGAGACACTCTGCTCTTTTCTATCAAGCAGTAGCACAAGTACATTGTAAGGTAATGGCCTTAATATGATTGCCTCTCCAACCTGATTGATTAACGTCCTAGTTTCAGGATCTAAAATCAAATTGGCGATAATTATTTTCTGCATTTAAGCCTTATAGCGATACAAAGAGTCTATTTATTCTTTTTAAGAGAACTAATAAAAATAAAAAACAAGCCTTACAAAGCTTTCATATGGCTCATTTATAAAAAGAGAAGTTTACCTAATAAACAACACAAATCAACGCATCACTACTTTTACTGTCTTTAAAATAAAGAAAAAACAAAACAATCAAAGACTTAATGCAAGCAAACCTTTCAACATATTTAGTTATCAATAAATATAAATCAAACAAAAATCAAATGTGTGAATTCCATTTAGTTTAACTTACCCAGTATCTTATAATTCGCTTAACTTTTATACATTCAATTTAACGAGAAACCCATGAAAAAAATTGCACTTTTATTCGTACTATTTTCGGCATTTACTCATGCCAACGATAACATCTCAGGCTTCTACTTAGGTGCAGGTTTAGGTACTACCACTTTTGATGATGGTGGTGCATTTGATTACACGGGTGCATCTATTAATGCTGATGATTCAACTCTTAAGTTTATGGGTGGCTATCAATTTAATCGCATTGTTGCTGTAGAGCTTCAATATACAAAATACGGAGATATCAATGTAAACCATCCTGTGGCTCAAGCGGGTGGTTTCAAAGGTATCGATATTGAATCTTCTTCTATCTCCCTTGCAGCTAACCTTGGTTACACATTTGATAGCGGCTGGCGTCCATTTGGTATCGTTGGTTTAGGTTCGTTAGAGTCATCAACAGACGTATTAGGCCACTCTCTTAGTGAAAACAACACTTCTTTCCACTACGGTGTAGGTGTTGAATACGCACCAAAAGCCTTAGGTGGTTTAGCTTTCCGTGTGGCTTATGAAGGCGATCTTTTCATTGAAGAAAATGTATATCAAGGAAATAATTCATACAGCTACTCAGACGATTATGCAATGAACATTGGTACTTTTTACGCTGGCGCAACTTACAAATTCTAATAATCACAATCATTAGTTGGCGAATAGATAAATCCCCTTACTTTTTAAGAGTAAGGGGATTTTTTTGTATTTATGACAAAACTCTTTCAGTGCGTATTTGAAGGTAAATTAACGATCAAGCTATTGGCGCGACTTTCTTCTTATCAAAGATCACATAAGCCATATATCCCACAATCACAATATTAATAATGAATGCACCGATACTAAGAATACTTGTGCGGAAAATAATTTCATACAGCTCAAACGGGATATAGATTGCTCCACTCACCAAAGCAAACCATTCTGTCCACACTTGTGCTCGCCATAATCCATAAGCTTCAACCAGTCTAATGATTGAATACACCACTGCACCAATGGTAAAAAACAGGATTTTGGCATCAGTTAATCCACTCGCAGCATTAATAAATACACTAGATAAATGACTCGCCGGATTTAAGTGCAAACGACTCACTATTAACTCAGCTAAATGGCGTAAATTATGACCCGCTAAAGCATGTACCCCAAAAGCAACTAACAGAGATACAATCCCCTTACTTGCTTCCAATACGGCAACCGCACGTAACCCTTTCTTTATTGTTGTCATACCGCTCTCTTTCACTCAATATTTTTTGATGGCAAAAGCCATTTAATAGAATGAGTATCCTCCTTAAATTCCATTTTTAAAAGCAAATAAACCTTTATAAATAAATGAAATATCACAGGACTAGACTCTATTGTTAATAATAACAATTAAGATAATAAGTGCATTTACAACAACCAGCAGGAAGTCACGAAATCTTAACCAAAACAACGAGTAATATAATTAATTAGCCAATTAAATACATTTTGTGTTCATGACCCCTGAAATTAAATTACAGGGATCTGTTGAATCATAGACCTATCTACACTTCTGCTTAATCTTTAACCACTCTTGATTGTCGGTTTAACAGTAAGCTAATAAATACTGCTAGCACAACAGGTAAGAACCAACTCGCATGAGCCGAAAATAAAGGGACGTAACGAGTTAAAGGTGTTGATAAAGATTCAGGTAATAAGCCCAAGATATGCAATGCATCTAATCCACCAAATACAACGCTAATCATCACAACACTAACGTATGAAATAGTGTTGTGTTTCGTCGTAGGTAAAAACCACGCAGCTAATACTAAAGCAATCGCCACTGGGCACAGTATAAGTATGGCAGGTAGGCTGATGGCTAGAATTTGCTCTAAACCAAAATTGGCAACAATGCCTGTCATCACTGTCACAACAGTTGCACTAATTGCAAACGGAATACGAAATGTTTGTTGACTGTATTCAGCACATGCATTCGTCAGCCCTACCGTTGTCGTTAAACACGCCATGATGATAATACCCGCTAATAAGTATTGCCCTAGTGGTCCGAATATCGCCGCAACATAACGCGTTAATAACTCACCACCATTGGTTGCGCCTTCAGCAATAGTGGTTGATGTTGCACCAACATAGGCCATTGCTAAGTAGCACGCAGACATTAGTAGTGCATAAATTAACGTGACTTTAAGTGTGGCTTGAAAAACATCTTGCGCTGACTCACAGCCTTTATCACGAATGGCTTTAATAATTACCCAACCAAATCCAACAGCCGCAATCGCATCCATCGTCATATAGCCTTGGATCAAACCGCTTGTCACTGCTTTATGTTGATAATCAATACTCGGATCACCAAGCACTCCTAGCGGCGTAATAATCGCAGCTAATGCTAACGCAGCCAGCATAAGAACAAGCAATGGCGTCATCACCTTTCCAATGTAGTCAACCAACTTGCCTCTTTGGAAAGCCAACAATAATGTTGTACCAACAAATAAAGCAGAGAAAAGCATTAAGTGGTCACCAATAAAGAAAGGCTTAATACCCATTTCATAAGCAACAGTTACTGCTCGTGGCATTCCAAATGCTGGGCCTATTGCAATAAAAAGCAATACCCAAAAAGTAACCGCCAATGGCTTAGGTAACGCTTGAGTTAATTGGCCACTATCACTTAATCGCCCTAAAACAATTAATGTTAACGCTGGGAGTCCAACAGCAGTAAGTAAAAAACCAAGCATTGCTGGGAGAAATTGAGTTCCTGCTTCAAGGCCTAAAAAAGGCGGAAAGATGATATTTCCGGCGCCAAGAAACATGGCGAAAGTCATTAAACCGATAGCAAGTAAATTTTGTGTTTTCAATGTCATAGTCCTTATTGCTATTGGGCTTAACCCTAGTAGCTTTTATTGTGGACCGTCAGATTGGCTGAGAAAAACAAGAAGAGAATAAAGCAGTTTCCCATCAGCCTGGCTGACGGAAGTGCCGCCAGCCTAGTTAATAATCACTAGAATGACAGCAATAATAGATGATGTTACACACGATACAGCACCGAGCATTGTTTTGCACAAAGCAGCAAATTGTAGGGCTGTAGAAGAAAGCATGAATGTATCCTAGTCGTTTGTCGTGGTAACCAAATCAATATATAAGTAATAATTTATAAAGTAAACACTCAATAGTTAAAAATATCAGCGATTAGCGAATATCCTAGTTTAAATAACTTTACTCTTAGCGGATTCTATTTTTCAGCAGTCCAATCTAGAATGTGTTTTTATTCCTCATCAAGCATAGCAAGTAGCGTATCGCTAATTGATCACGCATAAGCGAAACTTTTTCATAACTTAAGGAAGCAAGAGCATTACCAGCAGAGTGATGGTTAAGACTCTATTTACTACTGCATTTGCAAATTAGTTATTATTTACCTACATTGAACTGACTTTCGTCATTAATAAAGGAACTCTCATGACTATGCTTTCTGATATCACTCTTACTCCTTTTTCTAATTCATTAAATGTTGCCATTCATTTAATGACTAAAGCAAAAGCGCATTTTGAGGCACAAAATCGAAATACAAATGACATCGTTGATCTTCAATTAGTTGACGATATGCTTCCTCTTTCATTCCAAGTAAATGCCATTTGTCATCACACGCTTGGAGCAACAAAAGCAGCATTAAGTGGTAATTTTTATATTCCATCACCTTTAGGGGAGATTGATTTTGATGGTTTAATTGATGTCCTAAAAAGCACACAAAAAGAGTTAAACGCTATCACTGTAAACGAAATTAACGCACGGACTGGGGAAACCATTATTTTCCACTACCCAGAGCGACCAATGCCATTTACTGCTGAAGGTTTTATTACTTCATTCTCAACACCAAACCTATATTTTCATCAAACCACGCTATACAACTTACTGCGTAAAGAAGGCGTTCCGTTGAGTAAAATAGATTTTATCGGTGCACTATCGCTTAGCGCTTCAGAATAAATATCGCTTTATAAAAAAGCCCTGCTTAATGAACACTAAACAGGGCTTTCATGTTTTATGACAACTTACAAACTTTTAGCAATATCGAAAGTGTGGCTAATAATGCTAGTTCCCTCACCAACGTTACCATGTCCAGGAACGACAAATCGCGCTTCAGGGTATTTTGTTAATACTTTCTGAACTGAGTTTGCCCATTCTTTCTTATCTGCGTCACCAGTCCATCCAATCGTATTAACTTCATTCGCTCGCATTAAACAGCCACCAAGCAATACTTGCTTTTTGGGTAACCATACAACTGCATTATCTTTCGTGTGACCCGCTCCCGGAAAGAAAACTTCAATCTTATTTTCTAATAGCACAAAATTATCATCTGAAAATTGATGATTAGTAGCTTTCTTATTATCACCTTTCAAAAATGTGTTGGTTAATGTAGACGCATAGGTCTCAAAGTTATGTTCTTGCAGATATTCTAAACCACCAGTTTGATCTTCATGAAAATGAGAAAATACTGTTTTCTTTAACGTTAAGCCTCTGTTTTCAATCCACGTCATCAGTTGAGGCATGTTCGATGCATTCCATGGTGTATCAATTAAATATACATCCTTCCCATCAACATATACCAATGAATTAGCGTCCATTAAAATAGGCTTATCTGGGTTCTGTAAATTTTTAAATTCACGATACGATTTAACCAAAAAAACATTATTCGTAATTTCTTCAAATTGAAGGGGTTTTACTAACTCATCTGCGGCAGAAGCATTAAAGCCAATAACAGCACTTAATAGCGCTAACGTTATTTTAAACATGAATTCCATTCCTTTGTTAGTTTATCACAAAGATACAACATAATTCCTTTGAGAAGTGTTAGTTAAATGTAAAAAAAACAATTTTGTACAATAACTAACATATTCTGAACGCTTATTCTATTTGGCATAAATTCCCCCCAAAAAAAGACACACGCATGACTCTATTTTTAGCTATGGCGATGTTCGCCTTGGTAACCTCTCTCTCTCCAGGTCCGGTGAATATACTGGCAACCGTTACTGGAGCTAATCATGGCTATACCAGAACTATTCCACATATTTTTGGTGCAACTGTGGGTTTTGTGTCTATCCTGATTATATTGGGGTTAGGGCTAATACAAGCCTTTGATGATTCACATACAGCAACACTTGTCTTAAATTATCTTGGCAGTGCCTTCCTACTTTATTTGGCTTATAAAGTAGCGACAAGCGAAAGAACTGAGCAAGATAAAAATAAAAAAGATGATGCACCAACCATGTTACAAGGCTTATTGTGTCAATGGTTGAACCCAAAAGCTTGGATTGTATCTTTGTCTGGTGTCACCGTATTTTCTAGTAACGGTGTGATTCCTCTCGAAGACCTCGGTGCATTTAGTGTGATATTTTTTATCGTATGTTACTGCTGTATATCAATTTGGGCTCTGTTAGGCTTAACCATAGGTAAATACCTTGAGCACCCTATTCACTATAAGGTTTTTAATCGAGCGATGGGGGGCTTGCTTGCACTGACAGTAGTGTATGTATTCTTTATATCAAAATAATAAATGGACGTTACGTTGGCTAATTCAAATCCTCACTTTTTAAGATCATCTGTTCTTCCGTTTGAATTACGATATGCCGATAATTCAAACGCTTGCTATAAAAAACACACTCACCCAGAGTTTTCGATTGGTGTAGTAGATAGTGGGATTAGTGAGTATGTAAATCAAAATATAAAACAAACCATTCGACCGGGTTCTACCGTTATCGTGAATCCGGAAGAAGTCCATTCATGCAATCCACAAAAAAGCACGAACTGGAGCTACAAAATGCTCTATGTTGAACCAGAATGGATTGCTGATCTCCAATCTCAAATATCGAATGGAAGCCACCAAGAGTTTCAACCAATTCAAATGACACACAGTGATTGCCCTTTCTTATATCGAGGATTTCAATCACTGGCTAAAACTCTAATAGAAGATGAATCTGCAATCAAAGTTGAACAAACTGCGATTAATTTTTTCTCTGAGTTAATTCTAAAAGGCAGTGATAACCCTTCCCTTGATATTATATCGAAAAAAGCCATTGAGTGTGCCTATCACTATATTTCAGATAATTTTGATAAAAATATTTCTATTTCTGAGATTGCTGAAACTTCTGGCTTAAGTGATTATTACCTTATTCATTCGTTCAAAAAGCAATATGGTATTACCCCTCACGCTTACCAAATAGTAATGCGAATAAATAAAGCAAAAGCCTTACTAAAAGAAGGTGAAAATATCGCTTCTATTGCCACTGATCTCGGTTTCACCGACCAAAGTCATTTCCATCGCAACTTTAAAAATATGGTTGCCGCAACGCCGAAGCAATATAAACAGAGTTTATAACTTCTAAATACCACTTCCTTGTTGATATTTATACGTTACTGTTTCAATATAGTTAATTAAATAATAACTCAAGGAATGGCCTTTTATGAATCTACGTAATTTCTCATTCATTTTATGCGTAATTACACCTTCGGCAATGGCTCAACTTGCAGATAAAGAAGGTATTAGTGGTGAAATTGCATTAACCACAGGGTTTGTCTCTTCAACATCCAATTTTAATACCGAAGGTGAAGATACAATTACCTCTGTGCACCAGAAAGGCTCTAGCGATAACGGTTTTATGGCTTTTCCCCTTGGGAATATTGCCTATACCTTTAGCGAAGAGTTAAACCAGCAAGTGTATGCCGGTACAACTCGTCAAGATGTAGCAACAGGTACTGTTGTTCTTGAGGTCGGTTATAAGTATCAATTTGAATCAAGAATGGCGATAGATGTTTCTATTCTACCAACCATTATGTCTAGCAAAACATGGGCAAACCCATATTTGGTTGGCTCAGCTCGTAAAGAAACAGATGCATCAGGCAATGCATTTCGTTTTAAAGTCGAAAATATCGCAGGGTCAAATTTCACTGTTGATAGTGCTTATGCAACTAAAGACATTGAGAATGATGATGTTCAATACGATGAATTAAAAAGAGACGCAGATACAATCTATTTAAAAGGTCAATATCGTTTACCATTAAGTCGCACTTCATTCGTCCTACCTTCTGTTATTTACCAATCTTCATCTGCGGACGGCAAAGCAAGCTCTTACGATCAATACGGTGCTGAAGTCAGTTTCTTTAAAATAATGGAAAGACACCAACTAGTATTAACCGCTGGCTACAATCAACGAAACTTCGGTGCAGATAGTCCTATTTATGGAAAAACACGTAAAGACGATAAGCTGAGCTTATTTGCTGCTTACGAATACACTAAATTCATGGATTGGCAAGATTGGTCGTTCATCTCTTTTGCAGGTTACAGCTCAACTGATTCAAACATTACATTTTATGACGAATCAGAATACATTGTTACTGTAGGTCTCAATTACAAGTTCTAATATTAGAAATAGCATAAAAGCCCTACTGATAGTATTCAGCAGGGCTTTTTATTAATGACTATATTTTTCTAAACTGTAAGTACGTCAGAATAGAGAGCAGAGTAAAGAAAGCAGGATCGCTCCAACCAAAGCCAACAAATATTCCGATTACCCCTGCATATAGGGTGATCACTACACCTAAACTATTGGTAATCAATAAAGCAAGTAACAGCTTTTTTGCAATAGGGTTTGAGTCAATATCACGCAGTAATAGACTTATCGCAGCAATCCCACCAAGGAAAATGCTCGTATGCTGAGATAAAAATACAGCGTATTGATCATTAAGCTCAACACCATACATTGGCCACATTAAATGCGGACCAAAAAACAAAGCCAAAGCAAATACGCTATAAATTGCACCATGAACAGTTAAGAAAGTTTTGTTAGTCATTATTCTATATATCCAATTAAATTATGCGATTGGGCCGTTATTAATCATTGATAACGATTCGTTAATATCAAAAATATAACCTCGGATATTAGTGATCCCCATACTAGTTAAACGCGCAGTATGCATTGTTAAATAAGCTTGAGCAGAGGCTTCGTCTTCAAACAAATAAATACCTCCGCCAAGTTGAGATTGCTCACTTGTCGTCCAAATCTTCCAAATAACACCTGGTTCTTGGTTAATAGACTCAGCTAAACCTGTCATCATAGCTGTCATTTCATCACCAAATGGGCCTGTAAAATCAAAATCAACTTGCAATAATTTACTCATCTTTATCTCCAACTAATTAAGCAATTAGGAATAGCACTTAGCGTGTCTTCTCCCTTGCGATAAGTGCTATAATACCTATAAAAATTAAACAGAAAAGTTCATAAAACTGCGTATAACTGTGAGTATTTTAGACATATGAGATTAAAAACAACGCTAGCTCAATGGTTAACTTTGTTTGAAATAGACAAGGCTGGCAGTATTCAAGCAGCCGCTATCGCACTAAATAAAAGCCATACCACACTTATTTATGCCGTAAAAAAACTGGAAGACCAACTTGGAGTTTCATTGCTTAAAGTTGAGGGGCGTAGAGCGGTATTAACAGATGATGGTAAGTCATTATTACGCAGAGCACAGTCAATGCTTGAACAGGCCAAAGCGCTTGAAGAGATCAGCACACAGCTATCTCAAGGTATTGAAGCTGAAATCACCGTCGCGATAGATCACCTATGTGATCGTTCATGGTTATATTCCGCCATGTCCGAATTTCTTAAAGACAACAGCACGACTTCTGTTCAAGTCATTGAAACCTCACTCTCTAAAACAACCAACATGGTAACTTCTGAAAGTGCCGATATTTCTATTATTACTTTGCCGATTACCAATCACCCTTGCGAGGCTTTTGGCATGGTTGAGATGTATCCTGTTGTTGCTAAACACCATCCATTAGCTTCATATTCAGCCCCTTGTTTGGCCGATCTTACAACCAGCTGCCAAATTGTCATTCGAGATTTGGGCTTAGAGAATAAACAAAATGTGGGTTGGCTAAAATCAAACCAGCGCATTACCGTAGATAATTTTGACCATGCATGGCAAGCCACCAGACAAGGGTTAGGATATTGTCGTCTTCCATTACATATTATTGAACTTCATAACGATAGAAATATGATTATTTTGGATATAGAAAATTCAACCACCTACCAAGTCCCCTTACACCTCACGCTTCCAAAAGGTGCAAAAACAGGACCCGCTGCAAAATACCTTTATCAATTACTCATGAAATCCGTTCAAACAAGAGAGTAGCACTTAACAGCAAATGCTATTTTTTTATCATTTCCATTTCTGCAATCGCTTCGTGCGTACATTCCTTCAACCACTTAATTAAAGGAGTACGGCGGTTTTTACTCGCGACAACAAGCCCTATGTCTCCTCCTGGTTGAACAATCTCTTCAGGTAAAGGCAGCTTTTGAAAATCATCACCTAACGTATTCGCTAAAGATTCAGAGCAAGGAAACAGCATATCAGTTCTTTGTACTGAGTTTAAAATCACATCAAGGTAGCTGCTTCTCAACCTAATACGACACTCTTTATTTAATGACTTCAGTGAATTAACTACATACGCTTTGTGCTCATTCCAATTTGGTATAACCAGTGTTGCTATATCTAATTGAATGGTATTTTCAAAACTTTCTTTACCCGTAATTAATGGATGATCTTTACGTCCTATTAATACAAAGCGATCCGTTGCTAGTACCGATTGAGAAAGTTGTTTTGATATTTCTAGCGGAAAATAATTTAAGCCTAGCTGTATTTGATCATGAAGAATATTTTCAGGCGTTGCTCTGTCCCAATTAGAAAAAACAACTTCAACATTCGGTGCTTTCTCTAAAATAATGCCGCATAAACTAGAGGCAATAGACGGTGCAATAAAACCATTCATTGCAATATTAATTCTTCCCTCTAACACCGAACTATCAAATTCATCTAATGGTTCTAAAGCTGCGAAAAGCGTTGCCATCGCAGGCCTAATATTGTCCCCAATTTCTAGTGCTTTAGGGGTTGGTGTTAATCCATAATGACTTCGTATAAACAATTCATCTTCAAAAAAATCTCTTAATCGTGCAAGCGCCCTACTGACACCGGGTTGACTTAAAAACAAGCGTTCAGATGCTTTTCGTGTATTACGAACGTCTAATAAAACCGTAAACACCTTTAGTAAATTAAGATCTAATTGATGAATTTTATTCTTCATTCTCTGCCCTATTTTTGATCACATAATCAACAATGACTAAATGATATATCTCTTATCCTTTCAATTCATTATTCAAGTTATCAAAAATGGATAAAAATAGAACCCAGTTGAACGAAAAACTTTCTTCATCACATTTTCTTGGAGTCCCTATGAAAAAAACATTACTTGCTTTGTCACTTATCACAATCACATGTAATGCAGCTGCGAGTGCTTCTCCTGATGCAGTTTCTTCTACTTCTGATAGGTATTCAGAATTAGCTAATCTAGAAATGAATGGCGGATTTCCTACCGAAAAAAGTCAAGAGATATTACAACAAGAAAGCTATTTTCAACGAGCATCCATGCTTTATCAATGGGCTCTTCCAATTGTGAATATGAAAGCGATGCAAGAAGGTCACGCCGAATTAATGAATGGTACCGCCTACAACAAAATTGCCATTTATCAAGATCGTTTGAAACCAAATACATTAATAACAACACCAAATTCAGATGTAATTTATGCAATGGGCTGGCTTGATATGAAAGACACAGGTCCTTTGGTCATAGAACATCCCGCTGGATTACAATCACTTATGGATGATATGTATCACCATCCATTACGTGGTCCATTAGATAAGAATCAACCTGGTGGACAATATTTAGGGGATATTGGAAATGCCGGCCCAGATAAAGGCAAAGCAGCTAAGTTTTTAATCTTGCCGCCAAATAAAAAACGTGAAGATTATGCACAGCTTGCAGGTAAGTACTTTATTTATGAGTCAAATACCTCTGAAGTATTCTTATTCTTGCGCTCTTTCTTTAAAGATATGAATAACCTTGAACCAGCAGTTAGTCGAGTAAAAGAAATCAAAGTTTATCCATTAAATGGCCATGCTGAATCAATGGAATTCTTTAATGTATCTGATGTTCCTTCTAAATCCATTTGGGATAACGATTATCGATTCTATGAAACATTAGACAGAGCCGTTCAAAATATGGAACTGGCTACGTTTGACTCATACATGAATGGCGTCATGGCGGCCATTGGGATCAGTAAAGGCGTTGAATTTACACCAACTGAAGATCAAAAAGAGACGCTAACAAAAGCCGCTCAAACCGGTTGGAAAATAAGTAAAGAAATTGCCCTTAACTTTGATGAGAAATCAAGTAAAACCACTGGCGACACTTGGTTTTGGAAAGAAGCACCATCATGGGTAGCTCATGCTTTAACTGACAAAGGTAATCAATATCATGCGTTATCAGATCCTTATTATCACAATATAAAAACTGGTTACACTAATGTCGATGCCATCACTCACATGTACACAAACCATTATTCAATGTCTACAGGAATGATTAATGCGAAGGTTGGTGCAGGTGCTAAATACGCTGGCGCATATAAGGACAAAGATCTTAATCCGTTAATTGGCTCTTGTAATTACTCTTTACGTATTCCGACAGATGTACCTGCTAGTTTATTCTGGTCGGTCACTGCTTACGATGCTGCAACTGCAGCAGGTGTTAATGTTGAAAATCATCAATGGCCGTCATTAGGTGATCGCGATCAGCCAGTTAAAAACAACGATGAGTCTGTCACGTTATTCTTTGGTCCAACTGCACCAGAGAATGCTCAATTAGCCAAATACAACTGGTTGCAATTTGATAACGACAGCTGGTTCTCTCTGATCCGCTTTTATGGACCTCAACAAAGCTTATTTGATGGTTCTTGGGTTCCGGGTGAATTTGAAAAAATCGACTGTGTGAAATAACCAATTAATTAAACTTTGAAGATGTGAAATAAGATCTAGGTAACAAATAAAAGCCTTCTAGTTTATAAAACTAGAAGGCTTTTTTATCAATAATAACGATAATCACTAGTATAAAAATCCAGTAACTTATTAATCGCTATATCTCGGTAGGTATCTTTTTCAATTAACATGTCATGATAAGCACCTGCAATGGGTTCTAAATGGCTTGTATGGCACTTCTCATGGAATTCAGCTTGTGCAACATTACTCACCACCAAATCGTCCCCAGCTTGAAGGATCAATATTGGAATTTTTACTTTATGCGCATTCGCGATGCATTTTTTCCCAGCTTTAATAGATTCGGTTATCCAATGAGTGCTCGGCCCACCTAATCTTAAATTTGGTTTATCTAAAAATAGATCAACAAACATTTTGTATCTAACTTCACTGTGAGTTAATACATTGTCTTTATATCGAACTTTTTTAAAGTGGCTTTGGCCTAATGCATAATTTGGTTTACTTGCTAACACATCCAATAAATTTAAGGTCTGCTTTTTTAAACCGTGAGCTTTTCCTGATATGTATACACCAAACATAGGAGAAGTAGCAGTCGATGCTTTCACCGGATGATCGAACGTCGATAAGTACTGAGTCATTACTGCTGCCCCCATTGAGTGAGAAAGCATAAAACATTCGCCCTCAAGATCTGGCCTCACGACTCTCTCCATAAAAATATAAAGATCCATAACATAATCATGAAAGTCATCCACATGGCCTAATTCATGATCTTGTGTCATTCGTCCCGATTCACCTTGGCCGCGGTGATCATAAGCATAAATATTGAAATACTGACTTAACTCAAGAATCACTTCTTTATATTTCCAATAACTTTCATTACGACCATTCACAATAACCAGTGTTTGCTTTTTATCGTTAGGGTTAACATTAATCCACTTTAATGGAATACGCTCGACACCTAAAACTTCGCCACACTTTTTATTATTCCAAATAGCATCAATTTGATCATTGTATTCTTGCTGTTTCACTTCATCCGTAAAACGATCTTCACGTGTTTTCACTAAAAAACGTTCTTGTGATAAATGTGCTAAGTTCAGCTTTGGCGCAATGGTCTCAAGAAATAGTTTACCCACGTCTTTACCATGATGATAATCCGCATCTAATTGTTTTTTCGTACTGCCAAGCACTTTAGATTGAAGACTTCTATTCGGTGATATTTCATAAATGATGACATCATCTGGTGGGTTCGCTAAAAACGCTTGGGTCTTACGGTAGTTCTCTTCATGAGTCACGAGCATTGCTGCCATATGATCCAATGTACTGTTCTTTGTCATCTTAGCAAGAGAGATTAACCAGTCATGATTTTCGGTAAAATCGACAGGGACAGTGCGAATAACAACAATATGGCGAAAACCTCGATCATACGCCGCTTGTACTGGAATAGGCGTGGTTAACCCACCATCAAGCCAGCGCTTTTCTTCCATTATAACGGGCTGTTTATGTAACGCAGGAATAGCGCAAGATGCACGAAGGATATCTTTCCAGTTACTGGTTGAAAGATCAAAATACTTGGTTTCAAAGTTGGTTGCATGAGCCGCAACAGCAAGAACTTGTTTGGTCGTTAGATGCGTTTCTCCAACTTTCCAATTTAAGGGAATATCAGCTTCAGTTTTATCAATCAACCAATCCAAATCCATCCCTTCTCCAGTCAATAAGAAGCGAGATAATTTGAAAAAATCAGGACTGCGAGTCACTTGGTCAATGATGCGATAAGCGTGCCCTTTATGCCCACAAATATAAGACGCTAAATTCAGTGAGCCTGCAGAGGTACCAATCAATAAATCAAATGGATTAAAGTTAGCCTGTAAGAAGCTATCAAGAACACCGGCCGTAAATACACCTCTTTGACCGCCCCCCTCAGTAACTAACGCAATTTTATCGACTTCTCTTTTAGAAAAACGAAAAACATCAAAACTGTTTTTACTGATCGAATAATGTTCGCCCATCATATAACGTCACTTACGATAAATATTTAATAACGCGATTATCGCACGCCCTTAGCCATTAAAAAAACCTGTTCTTTTTCAACACTCGAACTTTCACGCTAAATAATTGATCCTAAAAAGAAGAAAGTAGATTAGCTTTAATATAAAAAACCCTTATTATCTTAATTATTAGGTAGTTACTATCGTTAATTTTTTATTAACATATATTAAGCATTACTCAATTTAGCTAAACGACTTTATTGTTTACTATTCTTAAATACCCACAATTTGAGTAATGATATGACAATAAAATCCCAGTATAACAATAAGGGCCATGCCTACATCGTTGGAGCAGGAACTGGTGATCCTGAATTGTTAACTGTAAAAGCAGCTCGGATTATCGCCTACGTAGATGTTGTCATCTACGACAATCTGGTCTCCCAAGAAATTCTAGATCTGATCCCTCCTTGCTCTGAACTTGTCTATGTTGGCAAAACCTTTAACACTGAGTGCCACTGTCAATCAGAAATCAACGACGAAATAATCAAACATATTCAAATAGGAAAATCCGTTTGTCGGCTTAAAGGCGGTGATCCATTTGTGTTTGGACGTGGCGGAGAAGAAGCTATTGCGTTACAAGAACTTGGTATTTCATTTGAGGTTATCCCCGGTATCACAGCTGCTATAGGCTGTTGCAGTTATGCAGGTATACCTACTACGCATCGCGGTATTTCCAGTGGAGTAACGATAGTAACCGGTCGAGATCAATTCAATTCCGATCATATTCACTGGCGAGGATTAGTGCAGTTAAAGCATACGATTGTGTTCTACATGGGATTACACAAGTCAGATATCATCTCAAAAAACCTTATTAACAATGGCATGTCTGCTAATACCCCTACCGCTATCATCAGCAATGGTACCCGAAGCAACCAAAGTATTATTACCTGTGAGCTTGGACTATTAGCTGAAACCGTTGAAGTCTGTAAGCCACTAATGCCTGCCATTATTGTTGTAGGACAAGTAGTGAATTTATCCAAAGCTATTGAATGGTTTCCTAATGAGCGAGCCCATTAAATGGCTTAATGAAAGTAATCTAAAACTATCTTTTATAAAAATTCAGAGGGCTGTATGTCTAAATACGTAACGAACGAAGAATTAGATCGTGTCATTTCATCACTAAAGAAAACACACCGAATAATGTCACCAGTATATGAGCGCATGGGCGGACGATTCGCTCATGACGATAACCTTATCTACGATGAGTTAGATACATTCAGTGAGTTAGTGTGGAAAGATAAATCACACTTCTCACCCAAAGAAGTCGTCTTCCCCATCACTGAAACTCTATTTTGGTTAGATGGTAACGAACTAAGAGAATCCAAAGTAGATCCTCGTCCTGTCATTTTATTCCTTCGCACTTGTGATATTAATGCGCTAAAAAGCTTAGATCACATGTTTTTAAAAAATGGTGGCAATGAGGATTTTTACTACAAACGACTGCGAGCAAAATTAAAACTAGTTTTGATTGAATGTGAAACTAGCTTTGAAAATTGCTTTTGTGTGTCGATGAATACAAATACCACACAAAACTTTTCTGCTTCTTTCAAATTTAGTGACAACGGGGCTGATGTTGTTTTTCAAGATGAAGATCTTACTGATTACTTTACTCACCTAGGCATCGATTCATACAGAAAAACAAGCTTTGTTTCCGAAAATAACATCAAATTAAAAACGCCAGATCAAGTTTGCTCTGATCCTATTAAAGTACGTCAAATTCTTACCGAAAATCCAATGTGGGATGAATACGACAGTCGGTGCATTGTGGCCGTTGCACAACCTCATGCCCAACATGCAGCTGCTACAGTGTATTTGATGTGATTTACAACCAAGAAGCAAAAGTTGGTGAACGCCGCCGCCAACATGCCAGTTGCATGACAGGACATTTCACCGACATGGCTGGAGGTCACAAATTCCGAGACAAAACCGGTGAAAGATTACGCTATAGAGCATTACATAAAGTTAATGATTTCAAGTCGCGCCAAGGCGAGCATCATATGTGTGTTGGCTGTGGTCGATGTGATGACCGATGTCCTCATTATATTTCATTCAGTAGTATTATCAGAAAAATGACTAGCCAAATAGAGTTAACTTTAGAGAAGGAAGTCGCTCATGTGTAAATGTGAAAATAAATTACTCCCACAAGCCTATAAGATCCTCGAAATCACTAAACATACCGACATTGAATGGAACTATCGTGTCGAGTGCGATTTTTATGTCACTTATGGGCAGTTTGTGGAACTGTCATTGCCTTTATTTGGTGAAGCTCCTATCTCAGTATCTGATTTTGGTGAAGGTTATATCGATCTTCTTATTCGCAAAGTGGGCAAAGTAACCAATGAGCTATTTTCCTTAAAAGAAGGCGACTCTGTTTGGATGCGTGGCGCTCATGGTAATGGCTACCCATTAGAAAAATACCACCACAAACATCTGATTGTGTTTGCTGGTGGTACCGGTGTTGCCCCTGTTAAAGGTTTAATTAGCCACTTCTGTAAACAACCACTATTAACGAAATTTATGGATATTGTCGTAGGGTTTAAAAATGACAAAGCTGTGCTTTATAAAGAAGAAATGAAGCATTGGGATGAATCAATAAATCTTATTTGCACATTAGATGAAGCGTCTGAAAATCCATTTTATCAAGCAGGATTGGTAACGAAGTATATCGATTCCTTGGATCTTTCTAATATAAAAGATGTTCAACTCATTGTAGTTGGCCCCCCCATAATGATTAAATTTGTTGTTCAAGCATTCCAAAAGCGCGGGTTAAGCGAAGGTCAAATTTGGGTGGATTACGAGCGTCGAATGGCGTGTGCCGTGGGTAAATGTGGTCACTGTCGAATAGGTGATAAGTACGTTTGTATTGATGGACCTGTATTTCAATACGATGAAGCACAAGCAATGATAGATTAGGAGAATAGTTATGAATCTAGATGTAGATATTATTAAACTTCGTGCTGATGGCGATTATCGTTTATCGAAAGTGCGTGGTGAATGTATGATAAGCGTGCGAATTCCTGGCGGGATCATGCCTGCATATTTACTTTCAACCGCGCAAGAGATCGCAGAAAAATGGGGTAATGGTATTATACACTTAACCACTCGCCAAAAATTAGCAATGCCCGGTATTCGCTACGAAGATATTCCCGCAGTAAATAAAGCTCTTAAACCATTCATTAAGGACATTACTCAAGACATTTGTGGCGTCGAAGTAGAAGATTTAGAGGCGGGTTATCAGTCCATTGGCGGACGAACCTCAAAGAAAACACCTCGTGTTGGTAAACAATTCTTAAATTGGGTAACTGAAGAGGTTATTCATGACGTAATTGAAAACTTATTTGAATTCGAGAAAGATATGTTAAAAGGAACTCCAAAATACCTGCACATGGGTCACCTTATCGACAAAGGTGGCTATATGAAATTTAAAGAAAGAGTGCTCCGTGGTGTAACACTAAATTCAGAAGCCAAAGTTGCAGAGCGAATGTATTGGGCCGAAGATGAGTACGTAGCAAACATGTATGTAAAATGAATACATTACTAATATTCAGTACTCGAAAAATCTCTAGTACCATAAATAGACAGTTTCTTTAATGCATTACAAGGTTAACTCAGTATTACCAAGTCAACTGTGATAGTGTTGGCATCAAATATGAGGGAGCCTATGAAAAATTACGACCTTTTTATCAAAATCAATGATGCTATTTTACTTGAATTCGATGTCTTTAAAGCATGGGAAAAAACACTCCTTTTAAATGCGCAAAATCAATTGATGAATAGATGCCCGATCTCAGAACCTCAAATGGAACTACTCATTAAGGTACTCGAGAAAAAAAGACCAAAAAAGAGAAAGAAAAGAAGAGTATAAAAGCCATAATGATGAACATCACTATGGCTTTTTTTGTTTAACGAAACGGCCTTGACTGTAATCATCAAACACTTGTAATACTTATTACCTGCTAATATAAGACCATTGTCAGATAACCTAATACGAGAACAATCATAGATGTTAACGCATAAGGAACAGGGTAGCCTACCGCAGGCATATCACTCTGACATTCATCCTGAGCCCCTTTCATTGCAGGAGTACTATTACGTCCACCCGCACAAGCACCAGCGAGAATTGCAGGGTTCATTTTTCTGAAATAGAAACCGTAGATCCAAGCAAGCAACGGTGGAAGTAACGCCGCCACTAAACCTAGGCCTGCGATTTTAATAACCACAATACCTTGGAATGATGCCAATATTTTAGGTCCTACTGTCGCAGCTAATACCGCAACAAACAAACTCAAACCAATATCTTGTAAGAAGCTACGCGCCCCTTCACTCATAGGCCCACCAAATGCTGGATTACGAGTGCGTAAGAATGAGAATATAATCCCCGTTAACATACAACCTGCAGATGTACCTAAGGCAAATGGGATCCCACCTAGCGTGACGCTAAAGTGACCACATACATAACCAATCAATAGAGAAAGTGCTAAGTAGAAGGTTTCTGTCAGTGTACTTTCAACGATTGGATTACTGTTCAGTTTCTTCGCGGTTTGCTGAACACACCAATCAGAACCTGCAACACGAATAACATCCCCTACCTCAACCACAGTCTGAGGTAACATAGGTAACTGATGCCCTTGTCTAAATAAAGATTTCATATAGATACCAAAGCCAACATCTTTACTTATAGCTTCAATTGTTTTGCCTGTATATTCTGATTTACCTAGATGAATATCAGCCACTTCTATATCTACATTACGTGCTCTTGGTTCATCAACTTCAACACCAACCGTGGATTCGCCACCTTCGATTAAGACATGATAATCACCGCGAATACCGATAATATCACCAAGCTGTAGCTGTGGGTTATCCGCAGAATCAATGACTTCATCACCACGAACCACTTTAAGAATTGCAGCGTGAGGATAACGGTGAAATAGCGCTTCAACACTTTGGCCGACCAACTCTTGATGATCAACACGATAAGCTCGAATATCTAGCGGAAGAACCCCTAAATTAGAGAACCCATTGGTACTCGGTAGTGCTTCTGTATCGCCACCAGCACCAAATTCTGCCTCTGCATCTTTACCGGCTTTAACCGGATCGACACCAAACATGGCAGGAAGATATTTAATAAGTAAGATAATAAATACGCTAGATAAAATATAGCTAATGGCATAACCCGCAGCGATATTGGCACTGATCTGATCAAGCGTCATTCCAGCAGGTGCTTTAACGGCTCCAGAATCAATCGCTGATTGAGCTACCCCCATCACCGCAGTTACCGTGTAACTACCCGAGATAATCCCTGCGGCATAACCTGGAGCTAAATCCAATAATTTAGCGCCAAAGAAAACGATAATGAAGTTACTGAACACAACAATTAAGCCAATAACGACAAAATCCAACCCACCTCTTGCTAAACCAGAGAAGAATTGAGGTCCAACTTTCATACCTATTGCGTACATGAACATCATTAGGAAGATATCAGACACCAAACCCGGTGCATCGATATGCAAACCATAAACAGAGAAAGCGGTTAATGCGATAGCAACCCCAACAACCAAGGTCCCAGCCGTTGAGCCTAAATTAATCCCCTTAATTGTTACTTTTCCTAACGGATAGCCAATGGCAATACTTAAGAAAAGAAACACAAAAGGATTGTGAGCGATATAAGAAAATAGAAAACCAAAAACACCAGATGCGTCATGTGCAGCTAACGCTTCAATATTTTCAGCAGCCATAAGGTTAGTAGAGAAGGTAAAAAGTGAAAGAGTAAATAATAAAGTCCAACGTTGAGATTTAATCCAGCGTAAGGCATTACTTAATTGTTCAATATTCATAATTATTTTCCATACAGAATAAAGACAAACTAGGTTTCAATTAACACTAATTTCATATAAATATTAATTGAAACGAATGGGGAGTAATGGGCCACTAGAAACGTGGCCCAAAAGATATTAACCGTGATTAAAGCCTGAAGATTCCAACTCATCACTGCCGTGGGAAATAGGATGCTTAGCAAAAAACTCAACACAATGTTTTAAGTCAGCAACTAATAAATCAGCTTGATCTCGACTGAAACCATGACGAACTAAAATACGCATAATCACTAAGTCTTCACGCTTTGGTGGCATCGCATACGCGGCAATTTGCCAACCACGAGAACGAATTCGATCCGATAGGTCAAATAAGTTAAAACCAGGATTAACCCCTTCTTTCAATGACCAACTCATTGCAGGAATTCCACCATTACCATCATAGATAATCTCAAACATACCCAGTTTTTCAATTTCCGCGGATAAATAAACAGCGGTGTCGTAACAGGCTTGATGGATTTTACGGTAGCCTTCTTTACCTAAGCGTAGGAAGTTATAATATTGAGCTACAATTTGGCCACCAGGACGAGAGAAGTTCAATGCAAAGGTCGGCATGTTGCCACCTAGATAGTTCACATTGAAAATCAGGTCTTCATGCAATGCAGACGCATCACGCCATATCACCCAACCCACACCTAGTGGGCTTAAACCGAATTTATGGCCAGATGCATTAATCGATTTCACTCGAGGAAGACGGAAATCCCACTCTAAGTCAGGATCGCAGAATGGGGCTAAGAAACCACCACTCGCCGCATCAATGTGCATTGGGATATCTAATCCAGTGTCTTCTTGTAATTTATCTAACGCTTCATGCACCGCTTTTACAGGCTCATACTGACAAGTAAATGTCACACCCAATGTTGGAACAACACCAATGGTATTTTCATCACAGCGTTTAATCACCTCTTCAGGCGTCATGATTAAGCGATCGCCTTCCATTGGGATCTCACGTAATTCAATGTCCCAATAACGCGCAAATTTATGCCAGCACACTTGAACAGGACCACAGATCATATTTGGCTTGTCTGTTGGTTTGCCAAGCTTTTTCATTTTTTCGCGCCAAGCCCATTTTAAGGCCATTCCGCCTAGCATTGCTGCTTCACTTGACCCTGTAGTAGAACAACCTAACGTATTTTCTGCGTCTGGAGAGTTCCATAAATCCGCTAACATATGCACACAACGTGCTTCAAGTTCAGCGGTTTGAGGATACTCATCCTTATCGATCATGTTCTTATCGATGCATTCGTCCATTAATTTATGAACTTCATCTTCAACCCAAGTTTGGCAAAACGTAGCTAAGTTCTGTCGAGAATTACCATCCATCATGAGCTCATCATGAACGACTTGGTAGGCATGACGGGGGTCATGTTCTTGTTCAGGCATTTTGTATTTTGGCATAGACAACGAAAGGTCAGCTGACGAATAAACATCATCAAGAAGATCATCTCTGACTGTATCTTTAGAGTGAAGAGGCATACGTTTTAGCTCCATTGAATTGAACAAACAATAAGAATATAAACTGTCGAATTAATTAAATTCGGCCTTAATAAATAACTAATTACAATAGTGTCAATTAGTTATCCATTAATATTTAGTTACATTTCTAGACCCTTTAGTTATGAATGTCAATGTACTTTATTCCACTTTATAAAACATATGTGTCGTTAAGATGACTATTTTTGTGAACGAATTATCTCTTCATCTACCCATTTTAGCAGTTGTTTAATTGCTTTAGACAACACCTGATTTTGCCTAACAATATACCCTAAGCTAGTCGTCGGAAACTTAGGTAATGGGGTTACCGTCGCTTTAAGATTTCGCTTTGGATGAATAGAGAATTCAGGGACTATCGCCACTCCGAATCCCGCCTCAGCCCAATCAATCTGGGCATCTACACTACCCACCTCCATGATACGATATTTAGGTAGATTTAAAGATGGTAAAGCTAAATCAAGTAAGTCTCGTGTTCGCGTATCGTGACCTAATAAAATCAATGTTGGTTCATCATCTAGAGTAATTGTAGGATCAAGATTCGCTTGTTGCCACTCTTCAAGATGATTACCCAGTGCACACCATTTTATTTGCTGTAATTCAGTAAAATGCAGAGGCTGACTTTCTTTCTGTGCAATAACAAAGCCTAAATCGGCCTCTGCACTTTTCACTAATTCAGACGCTTGCGAAGAAGTGGTATTAAGCAGAGAAAAATCGATACCCGGGAACTCTTGCTTAAATAATTGGAATGGCCCAATCAATAATAAGCGCGAAATAATATCACTGGCCGCAATGGTTAGTGTCCCACGGCTCATATCATTAATCGCATTCAAATCGGCTTGGCACACTTGCAATGCCATTAGTGTGTCTTGACTGGTTTGCAGTAAACGAGCCCCTGCTTCCGTTAAATGAAAGGGATTTCTCTCAATTAACTTTACTCGAGTAGTACTTTCTAACTGTTTGATGTGTAAGCTAACATTGGGTTGTGTCATATGAAGTGCTGTCGCTGTTTTACCAAAGTGTTTTAATTCGGCTAACGTGACAAATGTTTTAAGCCAATGGAGATCAAGCATTCCCATACTCTCTTTTTGAATACATTTCACCCAATATGATATATGGATTTCTTATCAAGTCGATAATTATAATTAATTTCTCATATTAACTTATTGGGATTAGCATAGCGTCTTAATCATTTAGGAGTTTGTGTTATGCCGTCTATTGTTGTTGTTGGTGCTAATTGGGGCGATGAAGGTAAAGGCCGTATCGTTGATTTTCTTGCTGCGGATGCGTCTGCAAGTATTCGTTTTCAGGGCGGTAATAACGCCGGTCATACTGTGGTAAATGACTTCGGTACCTTTAAGCTACACCAACTTCCAAGCGGTATTTTTAACCCAGATTGTACAGCGGTTCTTGGCCCTGGCATGGTAATTAGCCCTGCGGCATTAAGCGAAGAAATCGCAGAAGTTAAAGCCGCTGGCATTGAAGTAAAAATGCACATTTCTGACCGTGCTACACTTTGTCTTCCTCTTCATGCGCTTGAAGATACACTTGAAGAATTACGTTTAGGCGACGGTGCTTACGGTTCAACTCGTCAAGGTATTGCTCCTGCGTATGGTGATCGTGTAATGAAAAAAGGCATCCTTGTGGGTTGGTTAATGCAACCAGAAGTATTGCTTGAACGCATTCAATTCATGCTTGATTGGAAAATGCCACAACTTAACGCTCTATACCCAACGTGTGATTTCAGCCAAACGGCAGAAGAAATGACAGAATGGCTATTAGAAGTGACTGCTCCTTGGCGTAAATTCATCTGTAACGTGACTGAGCCTCTAAAAGTAATGCAGAAAAACGATGCAAATTTATTGTTTGAAGCACAGTTAGGCGCTGGTCGTGATTTAGTTTATGGTGAATATCCATGGACTACCTCTTCAAACGTAACAGCAGCTTATGCTGGTATCGGTAGTGGTTTACCTGCTTTGCGTCCTGAACGTATTATTGCCGTTGCTAAATCTTTCAGCTCATCTGTTGGTACAGGTACATTAGTTACTGCTATGGAAGAGCAAGATAACTTCCGTGAAGCGGCTAACGAATATGGCGCAGTAACAGGTCGTCCACGTGATATGGGCTACTTTGATGCAGTAGCAACGCGCAACGGTGTTGAACTACAAGCAGCAACTGAAATCGCACTAACAAAAATTGACTGTTTAAGTGGTATGGCGGATCTTAAAATTTGTACGTCTTATGCTGGCGAACATACTGAGAACCCAATCTGGCCTCAAACATCTGCACTAAGCCCTGTTTACGAAAACATGGAAGCATGGCAAGAAGACATCACAGGTTGTCGTACTTTTGAAAGTCTACCAAAAGCAGCTCAAGCGTATGTATTACGTATTGAAGAACTAATGGGCGTGCCAGTAAGTATGGTGTCTGTTGGTCCTGAACGTGAACAAATGATCATCCGTTAATCGGACGTTCTCTAAAAATAACAAAGCCACTCAACCTTTTGGGAATTTTAGGTTGTGTGGCTTTTTTGTATCAAAAATATAAACGTAATTTAGCTATAAAATGCATATACGATAATAAAGTGGAACACAAAACCAACTAACACAGGTACTGAAGTCCGTTTGGCGACATCAAAAGGACTTAACTTCGCTCCTGTTGCTGACGCAATAACAACCGCCGACACTGGGGACATCGCACGACCAATTGCTGAGGCTTGTTGCATTGGCATTAACATCGCTGCGGTATTTGCTCCCATGCTTGATGCGATAGTTGGAATTAATTCAACAAACGCTAAGAATGGTGCATTACCTGACCCCATTATCACTGCAGCCAATAGGGTAACAACAGCAAAAACTAACGTCATAGCAACACTTGGTAAACCAACCGATTCGGCAAGCATGATTAAGTTAGCAATAGCACCCGTTGCTTGAATACCATAAGCAAAAACACCGGCTGCCACGAGTAAAACAACGACGCTACTAAACGCACTCCCCATTCCTTTTGAAAAGACACCAAAGCCATCAAACACAACCTTTAAGCTTCTTTTTGTAACGCATTCACACAGCATGGCGACAAACATGGAAACAAAAACGATTGTTGTCACATCCATATTGATGGTTGAAACCACTAATTTAGAGAAAACTATCGCCATAATAATAGGAAGTAAAGGTAGCATTACATAGTAACTCGGTGCAGAAGCCCCCTCTTTTGATTCAGTTAATGCAGCTTCTTCAAATTGCTCGGGGTGTTTTTTATCTACATGGGTTTGCCAGATAACATGCATAATCCCAATCACTACCATTGTTGCAATCGATGTTGGCGCTTGGTAATGAGAAACGTAACTCATTAAATCCATTCCTAATGCTTCACTGGCACGAATAGCATCAACACCCGTTGGGGTAAAGCTTACCGCCAATGAGCTAGCAATAACCGCTGCAGCACTACCACGAGAAAGACCTAAGCCCAACATTACAGGATACAGGGTGCCCATTAATAACACGCCTAATCCAGTTGCTGATGGAATTGCGAGTTGGAGAATACTCGCCATACAATAAGCAAAGAACAACATGATATTTTTATTTTTAATGCGACTTAATGGTTTTGTGGCTAAGCGAACGACGACATCATTAGCACCAATATGACTCATATAATCAGCAAATCCGACTAACGCCATTATCATCAAGCCTAATGCTCCCGCACGATATCCCATCAAAAATTGGATATACTTAAACGGGTCAAATCCTGAAAAATTAGTCGATGCCACAGAAGCTGGTAGCATCGGTCCCCAACCAAATATCCCAGTAGCAAAAATTAAAACAGTCCCTGACATTAATAAGGTAGGCTCTGCTTTGTAGCCTTTTAGAATCATTCTGGCGGCAATAACGACAACAATAAGAACCAATATTAACTGAGCCATATTTATATACCTTCATGCTCAGTTAAATTGATAATAATTGTCTTAACCACGTTACTTGCAGCCACTAGTGATGGAACAGGCAAATACTCAAATATTGAGTGGAAGTTATGAGCTCCAGTAAAAATGTTAGGGCATGGCAAACCTTTTTCTGAAAGCACTGCCCCATCATAACCACCACGCATAGGGATCACTTTTGGTTCTATGCCATTTTCTTTATAAGCCGCCATTGCTAAATCAACAGGCAATGTAGAGTCTTTTAAAAAGTTATGCACGTTGCTATAACGATCACTCATTTCAAGAACGGCTCGATTGTTATTCGCTTCATTAAACATACTTACTTGTTCGGCAATAAAGGCTTTTCGATATGCATAACCTTCTTCCGTAAAATCTCGAATATCCATATTAAGAATGGTTTTTGCTGAGTTTCCTGCAAGTTTCTTCATCCAATAATAACCTTCACGCCCCTCGGTGTGTTCTGGCGTTTCTTTTGCGGGGAACTGGGTCATGAAAGAATTGGCTAACAACAAAGAATTGATCAAATTACCTTTTGAGTTCATCGGATGTGCAGATTGTCCTGTAAATGTAACCACTGCATTACCTGCATTCCAGTTTTCACAAACAAATTCACCAATTCCACAGCAGTCTAGTGTGTAAGCAAAATCAGCACCAAACTCATTAACATCAAATGCATTTGCTCCCAGAAGCCCTTGCTCTTCATCAGGAACAAAACCCACCTTTACCGTTCCATGCTCAACTTCTGGATTTTCGTGGAAAAACTGCAATGCATTTAAAATAGCAGCAATCGCCGCTTTATCATCAGCACCGAGTAATGATTGTCCATCACTCACTATGATTTCTTGCCCAACATAATTTGCAAGTTCTGGCTGCTCTTTTAGAGAAAGAATTGGACCAGTAGATAATGGAATATCTCCCCCTTCATAACGAACCACCTCTGCATGCGTATCTTCAATTCGCTCTGAACTGGTATCAAGATGTCCAAAGAAGGCAACAGTTGGTAATTGTTTTTTAGAGTTAGACGGTAAAGTAGCGGTAAGAATAGCGGTATCTCGAAGAGCAATATCAACACAACCTAGATCTTCTAATTGCTTTTTAACCAAACACGCTAATTCATATTGGCCTGCACTTGAAGGCATGATACCAGCAGCACCATTCGCTTGATTTGTGGTTGTATTGATCTTTGTGTAACCTAAAAAACGTTCTACTACATTCATTGCTTTAATCCAAAATTACTTATAAAACAAAGATATTACGATTTTTTAATTTTTTTTAAGTGACTATCATCTCAATAACCATAATTTAAAAATGGTTATTGAGCTTTCAAAAATAACCGTACTAAGAACCTTATCTAAAAATAAATACCACTTACTTATATAAGCGGTATTTTTGTAAAGTCGAATAAGAGTACTATTAAGTAAATATACTCTTATTCCTTATCAAAATAGCCTTTATGATTCTCTTGATAGATGCACGTTATCATTCCAAAACCACAAGCTACTAATACAATGAAGACCCACATAATAATCCACATACTCTTCTCCTATTAATATAATCGAGCGCTGTTTTCTTTAACGTAATTCGTATCAATACGACCAAACATTTTTGAATAACACCACACTGTGTATCCAAGAATAACGGGGACAACCAATACCACGACAATTGAGATAATTTGCAGTGTTAGCTCACTTGATGTTGCATCCCAAATAGTCAGACTATGGTCTGGGCTAATACTGGATGGAATGATCATAGGGAACAGTGCAATACCTGCGGTCAAAATAATACAAACCATTGCTAAGCTTGATGTTAAGAATGCAAAGCCACTAGAACGAATGTAAGAAAATACAATCGTTAATAGGTACATGCCAACACCTAGTATCGGTATAAGATACAGCAGGTTATTATCACTGTAGTTATGCAATAGACCATTAGTAACGCTAGCAACTTCTTTATGTAATGGGTTTGATGGTAAGTGAGTAATAACCTCACTCGTTATAATATAACCATTCATATTTACCGCTAAAAAACCACCGAGTATAAATAGTCCGACACATACCATTGAGCATATGATTGTCACTTTCTGACTTCTTTCTCTGATCCCTAGTGTTGTTTTTAACTGTAGATAAGCCGCACCTTGAGATAGCACCATAAATAGAGACAGAAGCCCACAGACTATTGGAAAAACGGTTAGTAAATCCCAAAAACTGCCACTGTAATGAATCATCATTAAATAGTTCATATCAAATGGCACGCCGACTAAGAGGTTCCCAAAACCTACACCGAAAATAATAGGAGGAACAATGCCACTTATCATTAAGCCAATATCGCACTTTTTACGCCATGATGAGCTATCCACTTTTGCACGATACTCAAAACTTGCCGGTCGTAGCCACAATGCAGCAAGCGCCAACATCATTGCGATATAAAATCCAGAGAATGATACCGCATAAGCTGTAGGCCAAATGGCAAAAATGGCACCACCAGCCGTAATCAACCACACCTGATTACCATCCCAATGTGGCGCTACAGAGTTAATCATTACTCGGCGTTCATTGTTCGTCTTTCCAATAATAGGAAGTAATGCGGCAACCCCCATATCAAAGCCATCGGTAATAATAAATCCAATTAATAAAACCCCAATCGCTCCCCAAGTAAATAAACGTAACCATTCATAATCAAACATTATTTATTTCCTCCTTGGTATGAAATTAACATTAATTCATGTTCATCTGTGTTTTCTCTTTCAAAGTGATATTGACCTGTTTTTAGTGCACTAGGTCCAATACGTGCATACTTAACCATCAGACGAACTTCGATAATAAGTAAGAAGGTGTATAACCCAAAAGCAACGGCTAATGACGCTAGTATTTGATTAACGGTTAGATCCGATGCCGCCATTGCTGTTGGCAGTATTTCTTGAATCGACCATGGTTGGCGACCATATTCTGACACTAACCAGCCGCACTCAATCGCTATCCAAGGCAGTGGCATTGCCAAAAGACAGGCTTTTAATAACCAACGTTTATCTTCCAAACGATTTCGACACATGTACCAGAAAGAAAGCAATAACAAGCCAAACATCAACATCCCCGATGCAACCATTATTCTGAAGCTCCAAAAAATTGGAGAGACATTAGGGATGGTGTCTTTTGCCGCTTGCTGTATTTGGTCTTCTGTCGCATCAATAACATTATCTGTGTATTTTTTCAGTAATAGGCCATAACCGAGGTCGCCTTTTAGCTCGTTAAACTTATCCATATTCTCTGGTAGTGTTTTGAGTAACCCATAAGCGACCATACCATTACGAACACGTTGTTCATTCGTCTTCACCAGATCATTTAATCCAACAACGGGAGTACCGGTAGATCGTGTTGCAATCAGGCCCATTATATAAGGGATCTTTATTGCATAATCGGTTTCCATTGTATCTTGATTAGGCAAACCCAATAATGTGAATGATGCAGGAGCTTCTTCGGTTTCCCATTCGGCTTCCATTGCTGCCAATTTTACTGGTTGATATTGGCCTGCTTCATAGCCTGACTCATCTCCCAAAAATAGCGTTGAAATAATAGTTACTAAGCCAAAACAACACGCCACAGTAAAGGAGCGAAGTGCAAATGAGCGATCTTGCCCCTTCAATAGGTAATAAGCACTTATCCCCATAATAAACATGGCACCAGTGACATAACCGGCAGAAACAGTATGTAAGAACTTAACTTGAGTGATCGGGTTTAAAATAACATCCATAAAACTCGTCATTTCCATACGCATGGTTTCATAATTAAATTCCGCACCCACAGGGTTTTGCATCCAACCATTGGCAGTTAAGATCCAAAAACCTGAAAAATTAGAACCAATTGCGGTTAACCATGTACATAGAGCATGCTTTCCTTTGGACATACGATCCCAACCAAAGAAAAACATCCCTACTAACGTCGATTCAAGGAAAAAGGCAAGCATCGCTTCTATTGCTAATGGAGCACCAAAAACATCACCAGAATAATGGGAATAGTATGACCAATTAGTCCCAAACTGGAACTCCATGGTTAATCCAGTCGCGACCCCCATAGCAAAGTTAATGCCGAATAATTTCCCCCAAAACTTAGTCATGTCTCTATAAACCGTTTTTCCGGTAACGAGATAAATAGTTTCCATCACTGCTAATAAAAATGACAGACCAATAGTCAGTGGCACAAAAATGAAATGATATAAAGCCACGCTTGCAAATTGAAATCGTGAGAGATCAACGACATCTGTTAACATAATACTTCTTTCCCAACGTCGATATAATCAGCGATATTTAACCGCTTTTGATTAATAACTAACTATATAAAGTAATGAAAAATAGGGGTCAGCCTCCCCTATTAATCCCACTTATCCTTTTATTTCTTTACGGTTAAATTTCTTTTTCAACCAATAATCCATACTTACGTAACGGCCACCACCATAAATAAATAACACGGCAAGCATGACAAAATAGGTCGTCGCGAACTCCATGCCATTGTTCAGCATCACAGGGTCACCCAACTCTGTAATGTAGTTATAACGACCAGGGTAATTAGCAGATAACCACTCAATAAACCCATTCAAACGCCATGTTGATTCCATACTTCCTGTTGCTATCGCATCCCAGCCATGCTTCCAGTGCACCGTTAAGCTTGCAGCACTCATTAAAAAGATCATTGGGATAGAAATAATTCGAGTAAATAACCCCATAGCGATACAAATACAGCCAATAACTTCTGTCGCTGCTGCTGCAAAGGCCATAAAAGTAGGAAAAGGAAGACCAAGTTCGACCATTAATTGAACCGCACCATCGAAGCCTGTTACTTTTGAATGTGCTCCTACATAAATAACTGGAATAAGAAATAATCGAATACCAAGTAAAACAACAAAGTCCCATTTCTTGCATTTCACAATAAAATTGTCATACCCATCGATAATTGAATTAATCATGTTTATCTCCTAAAAACTGAATCGTAATAAGTTGGTTTTGAGTAAAAGAATGCACCCAATACATAAAATCAAACCCTGCTAAGTGTGTATGTATATGCTGCTCTGCTTTTGTTAATGTGATTTTGGGTGTTTGAGAAATAAGTTGAATAATCGCAACATCAATATCCCTAAGCTTTTGAGATACGACGATGTTTTCTTTTGTTCGATAAACACCGTACACAACGGAGTCTTCATCTTTAGAAAGAAAATTAACCGCGTCTTCTTCGACTAAAAATGGAACCTCTATCAATTGCATCACTGCATTACAACTCAATGTAAAAGCGTTAGGTTGAGCTGAAATTTCTTCCCATGATGAGTGTGTTTCGTCCGTTCTTATCATTGCTATTTCGACATTAAAAGTGACCCACTCGTACTCAATTAATTTCAACAGCCGTGGCATTAACTCCACTTTGTTTTGAATAAATTGAACAAACTCTGTCGCTATTTGATGAAACTCTGGTTCAGTTGCGCTGTGATAATAAATAAACTCATTAGCTAACTGATTAAGATCATCAGCACTCTGTCTCCCTGAGAATAAAGGGAAGGTATTTTCAATTACCCCTACAATATTTTCACAAACAAACTCATGGTAACGGCGAGTAGACTTCTGTTTTGGTTGCTGTCGAATCGCCTTAGAAAATAATTCAATTTCGGTCAACATCGTTGCAGGAGTATTAAGCATAATGACCTCCCTCACTTGCTTGATTCAATCCTCGTTGTTGATTGAGAATATTCTGATGAATAGTGCAAAGCTCGCTTGTTAATTCATTTAATGGCGGTAAGTTATTATCTCTCTCAAGCAATAAAGGCTTACAACCATGAACCTCAAACGTATATTTTGCTAACTCCACCACCTCCTCTTGTACTGATTTACCGTGGGTATCTAAAAGGAAATTATTGTCATCTTTTAGGTGCCCAGCGATGTGATAATAAGCAATTGAATCACTCGGTAAGGCTCTTAGCATTTCATAAGGACAGTAACTCTGATTATGGCTATTTACGTAAATATTATTTATATCTAGCAATAACTTACAGTCACTTCGATTTATAATTTCCGAGAAGAAATCACCTTCTGGCATCTCATTCCCATAATCGTGATAGTAAGAGATGTTCTCTAGTATTAATGGACGCTGAATAATATCTTGCACACACTGAATTCTATCGACTAAATAAGAGATGTTTTCTTTACGTCTAGGGATTGGAAGAAGATCATATAAATACCCTTGCTTATCACGCGACATACTTAAATGATCGCTATATATCTCAATATTAAATTCATTAAGGAAACGAGCAACTTGCTGTATAAACTCTCTATTCAGAGGCTGGCCATCACCAATAGATAACGTTAGACCATGCGCTATCAATGGATAATGTTCTGCAATCTGCTTTAAAGATTCACGTCGCTGCCCTCCTATGTTCATCCAGTTTTCAGGCGCTAATTCAAGAAAATCAATGTCTTTATGTTTTGGAGATGTACATAGCTCTTCAATATGCTCACTGCGTAATCCAATACCTTTACTTGTATCGATTATTGACCGCATAACCCACCTGTAATTTTACTTTTATCTGTAATCACAGCAGGGGCATTAATCCCCTCTCCTGACAGGCCGCACTTACCGTCTCTCGCTCTCACTAAACGACCTTGTGGATCACCGTTTAAATCTGCTTTTCCAAAGCGTTTTTCAGTACCACATTTACCTGCAGCACAATGACCACCATTACCAGAACTGGCTTGCGCTACAATAGCTTCTTCTACTGGTTCTGCAGCAGATACCATCCCTGAATTAAGCGCAATCACAGAGGTCATAACAATTGATAAAGTAAGTTTATTGTTCATTGGTTTTATCCTTAACTGCATTCATTGGAAAACTAGAGAGATCACGCGCCGCTATCACTTCACCTTTGTAATATTGTTTTATAATGTTTAGAGACTCTGCTTTAAATTTCAAGCTCAGGCCCATCATGTGGTCAACAACAAGTAACTTAGGGTTTATTTGAGCGGTTATTTTCCCAACCGTCGATGGTTTTGCATGCATAAATGCCGAAACTTCTTCGTCTGCACTTTCAGCAATTGCCATTGGCATCATTAAAATGTCAGCGCCCTTTGCAAAATCAACAAACCCGGGGTTAGTTCCGTTTTGATCAGCAGAAACAACAAACACACCTTCACTAGTTTCAATTCGATAAGCAAGACAAGGAACATTGCCGTGAGGAATACCAAATGCAGTGATTACCACTCCATCTTTATCGTATACTTTGGTTTCATTTTTTGATTGGTATGGAACGTCAATCAAGGTGACAGGAAAGATCCCTTCGCCAGTAAGCAAGCCATTAAGGTAAGCATAAGCGCCTTTGTCTGAATTGAATTGCGCATCCACGTATTCAGTTAAACTTGGAAATCCAGCACCTGCGGTTGGTCCTGAAATATCTAATGCATCCTCACGATTAAAGAAGAATCCACCTTTTAAAATGGCAGGTAAATCTGTTACATGATCGGTATGGAAGTGAGTGATACCTAAAAAGTCTAAATCTTCAAGTTTTGCACCTGATTGTCCAAAACGAAGATAGGCACCACCTCCGGCATCAATCATAAATCTAGATTTTCCTTTCCACCAAATGACAGCAGCGGAAGAGGCACGAAGGTCATCAGAAATAGGACCACCCGATCCTAATACTTGTAACGTGTATTCCTTGTCTAGTGGTTCCATACTAATAGCATAGGCATTTGCTGCACCGAAAGTGAAACCAAGCGCAATAACAAGTGCTTTTAAAGGCTGTTTCATATTTATTACCTCATATCTGATTATGAAAACTTTTGGGTGAGCGACCAAAAGTTACGTTACTAAATCATTATTATTTGATGTAAATCAAAGCAAGACATAAAGTAAACGATCTCAATAGTTAAATATATATTTGTATTTTTAACAAACCATTAAGTTAAACTAAACGACATGAGGGCTACTGATTCTTAAATGGAAAGAAAACAAGGTTCTATTTACAAAAATTCAAATACGTATAATTACCTCGTTTATTACTTTCAATTTCAAACTGTCGCTTTTGTTCAATCTTTGTTTTTCTCTTTTATTTATTATCCACTCAAGAACAGCTCATCACTTATGGGCTTATCCATACAGTTACTAAATAGTTACCACCATCAAAGATAGGCAATAGAAAATGATCACTATCGAAAGAATTGAACAACTAGAAGAATTAAGCACACTAAAAAAAGAATACGTTAAGCAAGCTACAGCGCCACTAGATGGTATGTGGTTATGCGGATTTGTGCCGATGGCAGACCATTTTGGTTTTTATAAAAATGAAGCGTTGATTGGATTTTGTTGTTTAAATAGCGATAGTTACCTACTTCAGTTTTACGTAAACCAACCAAATCAGGCTCTTGCTGATGATATTTTCACTTCTATTATCAATAAAGAAAACCAGCTTATTGGTGATGTGATTGGCGCTTTTTCTAGTACTGCAGAAACGCATTATTTATCATTATGTCTTGATCACGCGGCGAAAACCCAAGTAAATACGCTGATGTATCAACAAATCGAAAAAGCAGTAAAGCAAAAGACTGACTTACCAATGGCAGCAGCAACGGTTGAACAACTAGCCGAGTTTGTTGAATTTGCAAAAGTAAACATAGGTGCACCTGAGGAATGGGTTACTGGGTATTATGCAAACCTAATTAGCCGCCAAGAGTTATTTGGTTACTGGAAGAATAATGAATTACTGGCTGCAGGTGAATGTCGCTTGTTTGACGAACACCAAACAGAGTATGCTGATTTGGGAATGGTTGTTGCTGAATCTGAACGCGGTCAAGGCATTGCAACTCAAGTACTCACTTACTTGATTGCTTTAGCAAACGATAAAGGGTTAATCGCCATGTGTTCAACTGAGAAAACGAATATTGCCTCACAAAAAGCCATTACTCGTTCCGGTCTTACTTCTTCACATCGCATTGTTCAGTTTGATTTTTAAACTCATCAACAGATCAACTTAAATACTAAAGCTAGTGACTTATTCTTTGAGTCATTAGCTTTATATTCTTCTTAAATGAATATTGGTTATTCAATTCCACCATAAATATCAATCGTAAGATCTCGTTGCTTTGCGTACTCCCCAGGGGTAACTCCCAAAGTACTTTTCAAATAACGGATCAAATGTGGCTGATCACTAAAACCAAACTCGTAAGCAACCGTTAACCAATCAATATCGGTTTCTTCTCGCTGATACAGATACGTAATTAACGCTTCCAATCGATTCATTGACTGGCATTGTTTTAAAGTAAACCCAGTAACTCGAACAAAACTTCGCTCTAACGTTCTTTGTGAGCAATGTAATAACTCCCCTAGTTGAGCAATGGGCATTTTCGCTAATAGAGGTAGCGCTTTTGTTGTCAGTTGATAATGTTTATCTTCTTCTACTTTAGATAACCTCGGTAACAATATCTCATCTAACTTAGTACAAAGCCTCTGAGGATCTTGTTTGGCTAACTCAATCAGATCTATTTCATTTATCTCTTCAGTTCCAAATAACAGATTCAAATCTGCTGAAACAATAGTATCTGCTACTGATTGTTGTGGTTCTTGATTTAATAAATACAATGCACCAACATGAAATTTAACCCCGATGATCGCAAAGCCATACGAGTGATCCATCTGTAATGTCTTGCTGTATGGGTATAACCAATGTGACCCTTTTCCCTTTAATCGATCAGATTCAATATCATAATGATAAGGCTGCTCAGGAATAGCAATGATCAAATGCCCTGCAGGCTCAGGGTTTAATTTTGGAAATGGGTTACTGTCTGTCTCTTCAGGTCTTTCTAAAAACCAATAACAATCGATCAGTTTAGCCACATCCGAATTTTTAGGGGGGTGAATCCAATTGATCATCATTAATACCATTAAAGAGAAAGGAATAACCATTCTAACTGACTTATCTCATTAACAGCACAACAGATCACCATAATTATCTATATGATCCTATTCGTAGTTGAGCTAGAGATCTGATTTTTGACTAAAAACTCAACAGAGTTCGATTGAAAAAAGAGGAGTTCAGGTACACTCTGCATTGCATATTTAAAAACCAAGGATAGGAAAATGAATTCGGTTCGTTTTGGAGAAAAATTAATTACTCCATCTAAATTATTATGTATTGGCCGTAATTACGTTGCCCATATTAATGAGTTAAATAATACGATCCCTGAGCAAATGGTGGTGTTTAATAAACCAAATTCATGCATCACCTCTACCCTATCTTCTTTCCATCAAGAGCGTTTACATTATGAAGTTGAGATCTGTTTTTTGATTGAAAAAGAGCAGCTATCTGCCGTTGCAATAGGTTTTGATTTAACCAAACGAGACTTACAATCTGAGCTAAAAAACAAAGGACTTCCTTGGGAGCGAGCAAAAGCCTTTGATGGCTCAGCGGTATTTAGCCGTTTCATCCCTCTTGATGGTATCGACAGTAATCAACTTCAAATTGAGCTATTCATTAACAGTATGAGAGTCCAATGTGGCCAAGTTAGCCAAATGATTTACTCTCCAGAAACTATCCTTGCTGATTTAAAATCCTATACCCAATTGTATGATGGTGATGTCATCATGACTGGTACACCTCAAGGCGTTGGTGAAATTCATATGGGGGATATATTTCTTAGCCGCTTAAAGCTAGATGGAAAGACACTGATTGAAGCTGAGTGGGTAGCAAGATAATAGCCTCCCACTCTTTGACCCTATGCTGAAAATACCCATAAATTAAACACTAAGAATACGATCATGCTGATAATCGTTGTCAGTAGTACATTCTTAGTTTTCCATGCAATGAGAGCTGCAGTTAATGCCGCCCACAAATACGGGTTCGACCCAGAAAGCGATAATTCATTGTCAGGCATAAATACAATTGGAGCCCAAATCGCGGTTAAAACAGCAGGACTTGAATAGCTTAATAACTTCTGAGTTTGAGCGTTTAATCTAAGGGGTAATTTGGGTTCTAAAAACAAGTAGCGACTTAAAAACACTAACGCCGTCATTGCTAAAATTGATATGAAAATCATCCTCTTTTCCCTCTTAATGTCTCTGTTAAATACCCTGCTACCATACCGCCAATACTCGCTATCATTAAACTGCCTTCAACTGAAAAATACGTCAGTGTGGCAGACAAGATTAAGGCACTAATAACAGAGACAAGTACTGGACTATTTTTTATGGTAGGTACAACAATGGCAATAAAGGTCGCCGCCACCGCAAACTCTAACCCAAGCTCATTCAATGAGGGAATATAACTACCCGCAACAATTCCAGCTAAGGTTGCTGCATTCCAAAAGAAATAGAAACTGAATCCTGCACCTAATGCGTACCAACGATTAAATTGTTTTTCTGATTGGTGTCCACATACAGCAAACAGTTCATCGGTTAATAAAAAACCAAGGGATAAACGCCAACGAAGCGGTAAAGGGCTAATTTTATCTCTCATCGAGACACTGTATAAAAAATGGCGCGAGGTAATAAAAAAAGTTGTCAGCAACATGGTTGTTAACCCTGCGCCAGCTTTAATCATTCCCATCGCGACTAACTGAGCCGAACCTGCAAACAAAATTGCTGACATGGCTTGCCCTTCAAAAGGAGTAAGACCTACATCAATAGCAAATGAACCGGCTAATAACCCCCATGGTAATACTGCGATGCTAAGTGGGATCATCGCTAATGTTCCTTGCCAAAAAAGACGAGAATTTGAACAAGGCTGTACGGCGGTATTTATATCCATAAACTACTCTTTATTAAATCAAATCAGCCTATATTAGAGCTGTATTCCTTTACCTAAGATTGTACAAACTTGCTAAAACAATTTGAGGTATTGTCCCGGAGTTATACCCATCGCTTTTTTAAAATGACGGTGTAAATGGCTCTGATCATGAAATCCCGTTTCTTGTGCAGTATCAGACAACGAATGCCCTTGCTTAAGAAGCTTTCTGGCCATTCGTAAGCGAGATTGAATTTGATAACTATGAGGAGGAAGACCAAACGCTTTTTGAAATGATCTAACTAGGTGATAAGCACTCAACTCACTTAAGCGTGATAAATCATCTAATGACACGTCAGCTTGAGGAAAATCGTCTAAAAACTCTTTCACTAAATAAAGAGGCCTTTGAGCTTTAGAGATTGCAGTCTCGGTGTAACGTGCACGGCTATGTTTGCACATAAGCTTAACCAAAGCGCCATAGACTAAGGTTTCCCTTAATAAACGGTTATCTGACTGCTCTAACATGGTAAATACTAATCTAAGTTGGTTCGCTAGCTCTGGATCATAAACTACTGGCTCTGCAAAATATGGAGCTCCAAACTGCCCACGGCTTAGCTCTTTACTAATGCTTTCTAATTGTTCAGGCAGTGGATACATCGCTTTATATCCCCAACCACCATCCGTTGCAGAATGTCCACTGTGTATATCATCGGCATTAATTAAGATAATACTGTCTTGCGGTGCGGTATGATTCCCCCCAGTGCGATAAAAATTTTGCGCACCACGTTCAATCACTCCAATCGTATATCCTTCATGACTGTGACGTGAGAAAGTCTGCTTTTCATAATCAGCATTTAATATTTCAAGCCCTCCAAGCTCTTCTGCTACTTGGTAGTGTGCTATTTCTTTTTTTACTTTCTCATTTGCCATCATTCATCATGAACACATTTATCCCTATTTACTAAAGTATATAGTAAGCCCTCTCATTTCTTTTGTACAAAATTGCGCATTATTATTCTTTAATATTATTAACAATAATATCTATATTTTTTAATGTATCGATTTTATATCACTAGGCGACTTTTTAATCATGGATCTTACCTCTTCACTACTATAAAATCCGCCTCCTGATTTATAATTCAAAATAAAATAATGATTGATATTACTATTCTTCCGGTTTACTTAACCGCTGTTATCGCCCTACTTTTATTACCAGGCCCTGATATGCTGTTGATTGCTAGTTCAAGCATGAGTTACGGCCGTAAAGTCGGATTATTTGCCAGCTTAGGTAATGCGACCTCAGGTATTATTTTAACCTTGCTTGCTGCTTTAGGCGTATCTGCACTGATTGCGATGAGCCCTATTGCCTTAAAAGCATTACATCTCGTTGGTGGTGCCTACTTATTAAAAATGGGTTGGGATTGTATTCGAGCAGAAGCAGATGAAGCACCAGAATTACAACAAGGTTCGACGATGGCGACCACGTTTTACCAACGTGCTTTAGTTAGTAATTTATTGAACCCTAAAGCGTTAGTCTTCTTTGTGATGTTTTTACCACAATTTGTTTCTACCAATATTGCTGCAACCTCTGGCGAGCAAATGTTGGTGCTTGGCTTATTGCTTAACGTTCTTGGTTTATTGTTTAACTTAATCTTGGTAGCGTTAGTGGGAACACTTGGAAAGTCGCTAATCAATAACGTGAAATTCAGAACGTATCAGCATAAATTCATGGGCGGGATTTTTATCATTCTTGCGCTATGGATGTTAAGTTCTTTTGTTACTGCGCTTTAATACAATTCAATATATATAAAAACGGTGAGCATTAAGCTCACCGTTTTTGTTTCTAACCTACTTTTTAAAAGCTTAGTTTTTTGATCTTCTCACTTTTAAACTAGGCTCTTTTGATGCTCTTCAATTAAATGATCCATCGCTTCATTAGCTTTAGTTTGAATGACCGAGTATTCATCTGTTGGTGCAATCGCTGCCACCACTTCGTAATAACACTTCAGTTTTGGCTCAGTACCTGATGGGCGAACAATAATACGAGAGCCATCTTCTAAATGATAAATCACGACATCACTGGCTGGTAAATCGATTGATTCTGTCGTGCCATTTGAAAGATATCGCAGTGACGCTTTTAAATCTTCAGTAACCGCAATATTCACTCCAGCAATTTGTTTTGGTGGATTAGCCCTTAACTTATCTCCGACCGGTGGAGAGTTTGGTGCTAAAGCGATACTACGCTGTGCATTTATATACAATCCGTGAGTGCGATAAATTAATTCCAACTCATCCCAAACGCTCTTACCTTGTGTTGAAAGCTCTGCCGTTAATTGAGCAAAAGCAACTAAAGCAGATAAACCATCTTTATCCCACACTTCACTGCCAATGGTGTACCCAAGCGCTTCCTCATAGGCAAAAAGAAATTGTTTCTCTTCACTTTGTTTTTGCATCGCAACATTAGTTAACCATTTAAAGCCTGTTAGCGTTTGGAAATACTCGGCCCCTTTCGATTCAGCAATCTTTTTCAATAGCGTGGACGAAACGATGGTATTACCAACAAGCTGCTTACTTGGTTCTGTATGTTTCAACAGATAGTGCCCAAATAGAATACCTACCTGATCACCTGTGAGCATTTGATAACTGCCATCTGCTTTTCGCGCAGCAAGTGCAAAACGGTCTGCATCAGGATCATTAGCGCATGCAAGCTCTGCCTGTACTGAATCGGCTAACGCAATAACCATATCCATTGCCCCTTTTTCTTCAGGGTTGGGAAAATTTACCGTTGGGAAAGTGCCATCTGGCTCTCTTTGTTCTGCCACACTCACCACATGATTAAATCCAGCATCACGTAATAAGGTCTCTGCCATATCGGCACCCACACCATGCATTGCGGTATAGGCAATCGAAATGGCTGATGGATTAGTATGGTTTGAAAGCAATGGATTACTGTTCATGGTATCGCGGTAGCTTTGATAATATTCATCATCTAGCCAGACTAAAAGCCCTCGAGCCTCAGCATCACTCAATGACATTAGTGGAATGGGTTTTGTGGCTGCAATATCAATCTCATTGGCAATACCTGAATCATGCGGCGGAATAATTTGCGCCCCATTCTCCCAATACACTTTAAAACCATTATATTCTGGTGGGTTGTGGCTTGCGGTAACCACGACGGCTCCGGCTGCATTAAACTTCTTGATCCCATAAGCCACAATAGGTGTCGCTGCGACTTTTGTTGTTAAGAATACCTTAATACCTAATGCAGTTAATACACTGGCGGTATCATGAGCGAATTGTTGAGAATCAGTACGACCGTCATAACCAATAACAACACCTCTTTCGCTAGCATTCGTGATGTTGTCTATTAAATAATGACCTAATCCAGTGGCTGTTTCTTGAATCACCAGACGATTCATTCGATTAGGCCCAGACCCGACCATTCCTCGCAATCCAGCGGTACCAAATTGAAGTCGAGAAGAGAAGCGATCTTTTAATTCTGCCATGTTTCCAATATCGACAAGGTACTGAAGTTCTTCTCGAGTTCTTGGTTCTGGATCTCTACTCAACCAATTTGTTATTTTCTGCATCATAATAAAAAACCTCATTACTGAATATTCATTAAGTCTAGATGATATCTATTATCAATTACATGAGCGCAATCGCTAAACTCAAGAAAATAATAGTTAACTATGAACAAATTATAGTTCTGATACGTAAATACTCTTAATACCATAAACATTAAAACATTTTATTCATGAGTTTTATCTTATTTTTAGTTAAAGAAGTGGTAAAGTGGAAAGAGTTAGCATTATTATAACCTGTTTATTTGTAAGGATATTATATGAAAATCGCAATGTTCAGTACTAAATCTTATGATGAAGTTTCTTTCAATAGTATCAATCAAAATTACCAATTCGAATGTCAATATTTCAACTTCCAACTCACTGAAAGTACAGCACCAATTGCAGATGGTGCTGATGTGGTTTGTGCATTCGTCAATGATGATTTATCTGCACCAGTCCTAGCTAAACTCGCCGAGCAAGGTACGAAACTAATCGCGATGCGTTGTGCTGGCTTTGATCGCGTAGATCTTGACGCAGCTAAAGAGCTTGGCCTTCAAGTAGTTCGAGTTCCTGCGTATTCTCCAGAAGCGATCGCAGAACACGCCGTTGGGATGATGATGTGTCTTAACCGTCGCTTTCATAAAGCATACCAACGAACTCGTGACGCTAACTTCTCTCTAGAAGGGTTAACTGGGTTTAATTTCTTTGGTAAAACTGTCGGGGTTATCGGCTCGGGAAAAATTGGCCTAGCAACAATGCGAATTCTTAAAGGGTTAGGAATGGATATCTTGTGTTATGACCCATACCCAAGCCAAGTAGCGATGGATTTAGGGGTGAAATACACCACCCTTGATGAGATTTTTGCTAAATCAGATGTGATTACACTGCATTGTCCATTAACGTCTGAAAACACGCATTTATTAGATACTGATTCATTTGAGAAAATGAAAGATGGCGTAATGATCATTAATACCAGTCGTGGCGGATTACTTAATTCAGCCAATGCAATTGAAGCCCTAAAAGCAGGAAAAATCGGCGCGTTAGGATTAGACGTTTATGATCACGAGAAAGAGCTTTTCTTCCAAGATAAATCAAACGACATTATTACCGATGATGTTTTCCGTCGTTTATCTGCTTGCCATAATGTACTTTTCACAGGCCACCAAGCCTTCTTAACTGAAGAAGCATTAGACAATATAGCCGCGACAACACTAGGTAGTATTGATGCATTTTTGAAGGGTGAAAGCTCTGGAAACGAATTGATCCAAGCTTAGTTACTATTAATATAAGCGCCTTACATAATTGACTTATGTAAGGCGTGTTATCAATGTGCTTATCTCAATCGGCTTAATACTACCTGCTGGTCTAAATGCTCTTGATAATCCGTATACTCCAACCCTTTATCAAAAATATATTCGGTGACTAAACGCGTTACTAATGCTCTTAATTCGTCGCCATTCCATGGTTTTTCAATATAACTTTCAATACGTGCACGATTAATCGCTGTAATGGTATCTTGATGCGTCGCTTGCCCTGTTAATAATACTTTTTTTGTTCTTAAGAAACGATAATCGTGAGAAACATCAGTCAATAATTCAACACCATTTTTTCCTGGCATTACGTGATCGGATAGTACTAAAGCAATATATCCTCCTTCGCTGTCTAACTCATCCATCAAGTCCAATGCTTCATCCGCAGATTCACATTCCTCGATATTAATCCATGATTTAAGTGGCGTAAGATCTTGCAAAACGGCACTCAGCACTTCCCTTTGATCGTCTACACAAATCAGATTAAGCTTTTCCATGACCGTCCTCGACTGGCAATTTAATTCTAAAAATGGTTTTCTCTTGATTGCTCTTTACTGCAATTGAGCCACCGTATCCTGTAATGATCCGCTTTACGATGGCTAGACCGAGCCCTAAACCAAAAGAAAGTCCGCCCTTTTTGGTGGTAAAATTCGGTTGGAATATTTTACGTCGAGTTACCTCATCTATTTCAGGGCCATTATTAGCAATAGTCACTAAAACAAATCGGTCTGATACTCGCGTTGAAATTTCAATTTCAGGTGTTTGTGTTTTCTCCATGGCATCGCTGGCATTTTTAATGACATTCGCCCAGATCTGAACTAACTCTGTTGCTGATGCTTTTACCATCGGCATTGCAGCAGGACTCAAATGTACTGACACTCGTCTCAAATCACTCTGCAATAAGACGAGCGCTTTATTAATGCTGTCATTCACATCAAGAATCTCATCTGTATCTATATCTGTTCGACCAAGTTGCTTCACTGAACGAACAATACCAACAGAATGCCTTGCCGCCAACCGCATATCATGCAAGTCTCGCCCAATATGCCAATAGCGTATAGCTTGCTCAGGAGACCTTAACCAATACGTTGATAAATCTCCACGAGGTACCGCACGAGCTAATTCACGAGCAAGATCTCTTTCAAGACCATAGCGCTCTTCTATTTCACGTCCTCTTGTACGTACCTCTGATGAGCTAATATTTTGACCATTCATTAAACCTTGATCAACAAAACTACTCGCCTCTGGGTGTATCTCTTCCAGTAACTCTAAAATAATAGATTGCAGTCGTTCTGTTTTACTGCTTAAGACCCCAACCGCATTATTAAGCTCATGAGCAATACCCGCAGCCAGTTGACCAAGTGTGGTCATTTGTTCTGCCGAATAGAGTTTTTGTAACGCTTTTTCTTTCTCTATCGATTCTTGCATGGCTCTGCGCTGCCTACGAGAAAGTTCATTAACAATAATAGGGGTAAACTGCGCCGTAAGTGGCCCATAACGCTCTAATTCAACCGCCGTAGTTTTTGTATCTATCCACCCTAACTCGCTTTCTGTTTTACTGATTACCGTTGAAGAAGCGATTAATGTTTCAGAAAAAAAACTGTGAACCCCAATAAATGCGCCTTTAGAGGCACTAAATACCATAGCTTGACTTTCACTGTCTTCTTCTTGATAAAATCCTTCTAACTCACCAGAACAAACATAGTAGAGCCGATCATTATCTGCGCCTTGCTCTAAGATCGTCTCACCTGCAGGAATGACAATTCTTCGCTCTTCTTGACTGAAATAAGCATCAATCAAACGCTGAAACTTCTCTTGATTCATAGGCTATCCAATATGACCAACAGTATGAAGGATCCATACCATAACAAAGCTTAATAGCACACCAACGACACCCAATATCACACCTGTTTTTGCCATTTGGCTACTTTCAACATTACCCGTAGCATGGGCTAACGCATTCGGTGGTGTACTGATTGGTAATGACATACCTAGAGAAGCGGCAAATGTAACTATCAGTATTAAGGTTAGCTCACCACCTAACGGGGTCAATGACGTCATTGATGTACCTAACGCTGCCATGATCGGCATCAATAAGTTGGCCGTTGCTGTATGAGACATGAAGTTTGCCATGACTAAACATAAGAATGCCGCACCAAATAAAACCACATAAGGAGAATAAGCATCAAAAGGAATACTGTGAACCACTAACTTAGCCAAGCCTGTTTTGTCTAAAGCTAAACCAAGTGCGATACCACCTGAAACTAACCACAGCACATCCCATGATATTTTCTTAAGATCTTCTTTGTTGATGATCCCAGTCAGAGAGAAAACCGCAACTGGAATTAGCGCAACAGTATATGAGTTCATGCCATGACTTGATCCCATTAACCATAAAAGGATCGTTCCTGCGAAAGTGATGTACACCATGATCGCTTTTGGTGTTTTTAAGAACTTACCTTTGATATCTAAATTCATTGTGGTTTGTTTTGCTGGGTACAAATAGGTAATTAAAAACCAAGCAAGCGCCATCATTACAATGACAAATGGCACCCCAAATACCATCCACTCACCAAAAGTAATTAAGTTATCACCCACGAGATATTTTAGTGCGATAGCATTCGGTGGCGTTCCAATCGGAGTTCCAATACCGCCAATATTTGCCGCAATAGGGATACATAAAGCAAACGCAATTCGACCGGGATCTTTAGGACCAAATACAGCAATAACAGGCGTTAAGATCGATAACATCATTGCTGTTGTTGCGGTGTTTGACATGAACATCGAGAAAATACCCGTGATCAGCATCAACCCCAACATTACAAATTTTGGATCGGTTCCAAACGGTTTAAGTAATACTCTGGCTAAGTTGACATCTAATCGATATTTCGTTGCAGCCATTGCGAGAAAGAAACCACCTAAGAACAGCATAATTATGGGACTGGCAAAGGTTGCCATAATATCACTGTAATTTAGCAACTCTCCAAAATGAGGCACATCTTGATTCATCTTAAATAAAATAAATCCTTTATCAGAAACCATTAAAAGCTCTAAAACAATAATGACTACTGAGGTTGCATAAATTGGAATTGGTTCAAATACCCAGCACAGTGCTGCCAATAAAAAGATAGCAATAACACGCTGCTGAATGATCGTCATTCCTTCAAAAGGAAAAGCTGACAAAGGCATCAAAAGAATGATGAGTGGGATAATTGTTGGGATTAAATACTTCATGTATTGACGCATAACGCTACCGACTTCCATAGAACAATTTAAGAGTAATAACGAGAATTATCTCCTTCATCAACCATTCGGTATACCGTGTTAGATCAATCATTGTTTCAAAATAAGAACAAATATAGAATTTTGTGACACTTGCATCATAAAAAAAGAGCTGCATTTCTGCAGCTCTCATTATTTTGTCTGATTATAATGCCTTAATAATTAAGACTCTTTCTCAGCTTTTGGCTTTTTACGCTTATCGGTAATTGCCCATTTTCCGTCGATATATAACCCAGTCCAACCTGATGGCTTACCATCATTTTCAGTACGAACGTAATTTTCTTTCGTTTTACGGCTAAAACGAACTACCGCAGGCTTACCGTCAGGATCGTGCGTTGGCGCTTCCGTTAAGTAAGTAAACTTAGAAGACAAACGATCTTTAAAGCGCACTAACTCTTCCACTAACGGTGCACGTGTTTCACGTGATTTAGGGAACGTACTTGCTGCCAAGAATAAGCCTGATGCACCATCACGCAATACAAAGTACGCGTCTGATTTTTCACATTCCAATTCAGGAAGATGAACAGGATCTTCTTTTGGTGGCGCAACTTCGCCATTTTTAAGGATCTTACGAGTGTTTTTACATGTCTCACTCGTACAATCCATATATTTACCAAAGCGACCGTTCTTAAGTTCCATGTCTGAGCCACACTTGTCACACTCGACAATTGGACCATCATAGCCTTTAAGTTGGAACTCACCTTTCTCTACAATGTAACCATCACAGTTCGGGTTATTACCACAAACATGCAGTTTACGATCTTGATCTATCAGGTAAGGGTCCATTGCTGTTTCACACTTAGGACAACGCTTCTTCGCACGTAATGCTGCGGTTTCTACGTCTTCTTCAAGAACATTAATAATGCCCTCTTCATTGCCTAAGTTAATAGTTTTCTTACAGCGCTCTTTTGGTGGTAATGCGTAACCAGAACAACCAAGGAATACCCCAGTTGATGCAGTACGAATACCCATATTACGGTCACACGTCGGACATTTAATATCAGTTTCTACGATATTATTTGGTGACATGCCGCCTTCTGATTCATCAAGCTCAGCTTTAGCGATATCATCAGTGAAATCTTGGAAGAACGCGTTAAGTACATCTTTCCAATCTTTGTCGCCTTCAGCAATCTTATCTAAATTGCCTTCCATACGAGCAGTAAAGTCGTAATCCATTAAATCATCAAACGATTGATTTAGACGGTCAGTTACGATCTCACCCATTTTCTCTGCATAGAAACGACGGCTTTCAACACGAACGTAACCACGGTCTTGAATTGTTGAGATGATTGATGCGTAAGTCGATGGACGACCAATGCCTTTTTTCTCAAGTTCTTTAACCAATGCGGCTTCTGTGAAACGCGCTGGTGGCTTAGTAAAGTGTTGCTTTGGATCAAGCTGTTCTAGTTTTAGCTTATCACCAAGTTGAACGGCTGGTAATAATTGGTCTTCGTTCTTACCCATTGGGCGTTGCACGCGAGTCCAACCATCAAACTTAAGGATACGACCTTTCGCTTTTAGGGTGAATTCATCGGCTTTTACGCTCAATGTGGTTGAATCGTATTGTGCTGGTGTCATTTGACACGACACAAATTGATTCCAAATTAGGTTGTAAAGTTTGTGTGCGTCCGCTTCCATACCTTGTAGGTCGTCTACTTTCACATCGACACTTGAAGGACGAATCGCTTCGTGAGCTTCTTGTGCGCCTTCTTTGCTGCCATAAAAAATTGGCGCTGAAGGTAAATAACTGTCGCCATACTCAGAACCAATAAACTCACGTAACGCCTCTACAGCCTCTTTACTTAAGTTAGTTGAGTCAGTACGCATATAAGTGATGTAACCACCCTCATAAAGGCGCTGAGCTAACATCATGGTCTTTTTCACGCCGTAACCTAAGCGTGTACTTGCTGCTTGTTGCAAAGTTGACGTGATATAAGGTGCTGACGGCTTACTTTTTGTAGGGCGATCTTCACGCTTACATACTTCATATTCTGCTTTTTCAAGAATACTTACTGCCGCTTCCGTATCCGCTTGCGTTAGTGGTTTAAATACAGAACCATTACGCTGCGCAACTTGTAGACGGAAGTTTTCTTTGCCAGCGGTTAACGTGTCTGCATGAATATCCCAGAACTCTTCAGGAATAAACGCATTGATTTCACGTTCACGTTCAACCAAGACTTTAACAGCAACCGATTGAACACGACCTGCAGATAAACCACGAGCTACTTTTTTCCATAGCAATGGTGATGCCATGAAACCAACAACACGGTCTAGGAAGCGACGTGCTTGTTGAGCGTTTACACCAGGCATGCTTAGCTCGCCCGGAGTTTCAAACGCTTGTTGAATCGCATTTTTTGTAATTTCGTTAAAAACTACTCGTTTATAGCGTGAATCATCACCACCGATGATCTCGCGAAGGTGCCACGCAATAGCTTCCCCTTCACGGTCTAAATCGGTTGCGAGATAGATAGTGTCTGCATTTTCAGCCAGCTTTTGTAATTCAGCGACGACTTTTTCTTTGCCTGGCAAAATTTGATAATTAGCGGCCCAGTCATTGTATGGGTCAATACCCATTTTATTGATCAGGTTCTTTTTATCTCTTTCTTTCTTAATGCGTGCTTTATCTTCAACACTCATACCTTTGGTCGACGGTGCTGCTGCTTTTTTACCAGTGCTTGTCGAACCCATAGGCAAATCACGAACGTGACCTACACTGGATTTTACGATGAAGTCTTTGCCAAGGTATTTATTAATTGTTTTTGCTTTGGCTGGTGACTCCACGATAACTAGAGATTTACCCATAATGTCTCACTAACGTCCTCGTGCTGAAATACAATGCTGTCGAAAATAACGATGTCCACAGCTATAAATTGAACTTTTATCTATATATTACTATTGAGGGAGGATGGCACTACGTCAACCACTTTTTTTACAATCGCTACTGAATGGTCGTAGTTTGGGCAGTTGTTAACTAGATGTAATTACAAATAAACCCATCATCAAACTTCCTTTTTACAGGCCGTCTCTATTATCATTTACTGACTAATAGCTCAAAACGTGAGCTCAATACCTTGCACTGGCTCACAATAAAATTGCAGATCTTTCATTAATTTTTATTTTACTCGTCATGATTTACATCAATTGTATTTTTAATTCTTTATGCTTAAAATCCCTCTTTTATATAGCAAAAAATGAGTGAGATATGAGCAATAAAAAATCCATTTCTGAGGCTGATTTACTATTAATTGCCAACCAAATCATTCAAGATCACGAAAACTACGTTGAAGGTATGCGAGCAACGAGTGTTGAAGAAAAAGAAGAAGTTTTAGTATTTAAAGGCGAGTATTTTTTGTCTGACCAAGGCCTGCCAACTGAGAAGACAACCGCTGTATTTAATATGTTTAAACACCTTGCTCATCAATTATCAAAAGAGTTTAGCGTTAAGTAATTACCACTAATTACAAACAACAAAAAAGGCTGAAATAATCAGCCTTTTTTAATATAAAATACGTCACCCAAATTAAACGATTGGACGTTGTCCTTTACTGATTAAACGCATAAATACATTTTCTGCAGACTGCCCTGCAATACCTGCAATTTTAGCCCCTAACTTTTTCTTCTGTACGTAATGAATCGCTAATACTTCGCGATCCTTACATGCTTTAGTTAGATAATCATCTGATGTTTGAATCGCATCAATCAGACCCAATTCTAGCGCTTGTTTACCAAACCAATGCTCACCGGTAGCCACCTTTTCAAGGTCTAATTCTGCACGGTGTTCATGGATAAAATCTTTAAATAATACGTGAGTTTCTTCTAGCTCTAATTGAAATTTCTCACGTGCTTTATCACTGTTTTCACCAAACATTGTTAAGGTACGCTTGTACTCACCAGCGGTCAGTTGTTCAAACTCAATATCATTCTTTTTCAGTAGCTTACTAAAGTTTGGTAATTGTGCAACGACACCAATAGAACCAACAATCGCAAATGGCGCTGCAATGATTTTCTCGCCAATACATGCCATCATGTAACCACCAGATGCGGCTACTTTATCGACTGAAATCGTTAGTGTAATATTAGCATCACGTAAACGATCCAATTGTGATGAAGCAAGACCATAGCCGTGGACCATACCGCCACCACTTTCAAGGCGAACAAGAACTTCATCCCCCTCAACGGCGATAGCTAAGATAGCTGAAACTTCTTCACGAAGGCTTGCTACTTCTTTGGCATCAATACTGCCTTTAAAATCTAAAACAAATAAACGAGCATCACGTTTAAACTCTAAAGCACCAGATTTTGCTGCCTGCTTCACTTCCTTTTGTTTTGCTTTTTCAGTTTCTTTCGCCGTTTTTTTCTCTGCTTTTGCGCGTGCTTTTAACTCCGCATCATCGAATAAATGATGCTCTAACTCTGCAACTGTATCTTTATACTGCTCAGTTAAATTAGTCACTTCTAACTCGCCTTTAGCACTTGCAGATTTACCACCTACCGCTTTAGCGACAACTAAAATGGCGATAATAGAAACAACCACTGTCGCTATCTTTGCCAAAAAGAGACCGTAATCAAACAAAAATTCCAATGTAATACCCTCTGAAGTATGTTTCGTGTATTGTACCTAACTTAACCCAAAGTTAATTCATCTTATGATAGAAATTCACACTAAATGTTTATTTTTACACCTATATATCGCAAAAATTTACAGAATTACTTAGGATGAGCGTTGAAATACAAGGATTACAGAGTGGACTATCAGGTTTCAGCTGACGCATTAAAAAACAAAACAATTCTCGTTACTGGTGCAGGAGATGGCATTGGTAAACAAGCGGCATTACATTACGCTCAACATGGCGCAACCGTGATCCTTCTAGGGCGCACAGTCGCTAAATTAGAAGCGGTTTATGATGAAATTGAAGCGGCGGGTTACCCGACCCCAGCCATTGTTCCTTTAGATCTAAAAGGGGCAACAAAACAGCATTATGTTGATATGGCAGAAACCATTCAGAGCCAATTCGGCAAGTTAGATGGCTTACTACATAATGCAGGCCTTCTTGGTATGCTAAGTCCATTTGAGCAATTTGAAGAAGCTATCTTTGATGAAGTAATGCAAATCAACGTTAAAGCACAATTCTTAATGACTCAAGCTTTGCTTCCTGTATTACAGCAGTCTGATGACGCTCGCATTATTTTCACGACTTCTACCGTTGGTCACCAAGGCCGTGCTTTTTGGGGAGCTTATGCTATCTCTAAATTTGCAACAGAAGGCATGATGCAAACATTGGCTCATGAAATGGAAGGCACTCAAGTTAAAGTAAATGCTATTAATCCGGGTGGTACTCATACTCGCATGCGTGCACAAGCTTTCCCTGCTGAAGATATTAGCTTACTGAAGACACCTAAAGATCTAATGCCGCTGTATGTTTATTTAATGGCTCCTAAAAGCCTTGACGTTAATGGCCAATGTATTGATGCACAGCCGAAATAAATAATAAGCCAGTTTATATTGGTATGTGTATCTAAAGAATAAAAAAAGGGTTGAAACCATATGGCTTCAACCCTTTTTATTTGTCTGTTTTCTAAGTCAACTCAACAATTCAACTTAACGCTGTCTTGGTGCTGATTTAGGTGCTTTACCATTTGGTGAGAATTTACTTCTTACTGGCTTAACACCTGGTGCTGGCTTCTTGCCTTTACCACTTGGCTTAGCGTCACCCGTTGAACTGCGTTTTGCAGAAGGTAATGAACTACCTACAGGTTTCTTATTGTTGCGACCACGACGACCAGCAGGAACATTACGCTCCTCTGTTGTACGCTCATCATAACGCTTAACTGCGCGACGGATCTTTTGAGATTTAGATTTAGCACGCTTACGTGATTCTTTATCTACATCTAAAAGACTTTCTTTTTCATGTGGTAGCTCAACCATTTCACGAAGGTAGTTAACATCCTTCAGTTCAAGCTCCATCCAACCGCCACGAGGCAATGCTTTTTCTAGGAAAATATCACCGTAACGAACACGTTTTAGACGGCTAACTGTTACGCCTTGAGAATCCCATAAACGACGAACTTCACGGTTACGACCTTCATTGATTACCACATAGAAAGTATGATTCATACCTTCGCCGCCAGCATACATTACGTCTTCAAAACGAGCTTCACCATCTTCTAGTTTTACACCAGAAACAAGGTTTTTAACCATTTTGTCGTTAACATCACCAAATACACGGCACATGTATTCACGTTCAACTTTACGACTTGGGTGCATCAAACGGTTTGCTAGCTCACCATCAGTTGTAAATAACAACAGACCAGCGGTGTTTGCATCTAGACGACCAACAGATACCCAACGAGAATCTTTGATTTTTGGTAAACGATCAAAAACGGTACGACGACCTTCTGGATCGTGGCGAGTACATAACTCACCTTCTGGTTTATGGTAAGCAAGAACACGACAGATTACTTCAGTAGACTCTTTTACCGATACAACATGGCCATCGATACGAATTTTCGCATCAACATTTTCTAGGCGATCACCTAGCTTTGCAATCTGACCATCAACACTAACACGATTAGACTGAATCATCGTTTCTAATTCACGACGAGAACCAAGACCAGCTCGTGCTAATACTTTCTGTAATTTTTCGCTCATTTTTTACCTTATTATGTCGCCTTCACAGGCGTCAATTAACTTTATTAATCAAGAACCTAGCTATTTTAGATAGTATTTCTCAATCACTTTAAAATTCTATGGAGGGTGATTATACAATAAGGTTGTGACGAATGGTAAAAAATTAAGCAAAAATTTATGGCTTAAAATGATTTCCAGTATGATTAGAAATGCTGAACGTATGACAGCATTTTATTAATACAAAAAGGAAATTCAAATGGAAAAATTAAACCGTTTACTTAATGCTTTATCTCGTGATCTTGAAAATGGGGCCGCACAAAAAAAACCAGTGTGATTATTTTATAGAAATATTCGATTCACACTGTAATGAAACAGATAATCACACTCTTCTACAAGAGATTATAGAAAACAGGAAAACGTTTATTTCAAATCAACTTGGTGAATCTAACATAGGCAATTTAGCCGATCTATTTTCGACTCAAGCCGCAAAAGATATCATAGGAAAACAAGCTAGTCCCACGCTACCCAAACACTATTTTCTTATTGAACAAGTTGCCCTACGCCTTTTTGGTTGCTTGCTGTCCTGCTGGACCGAATTGGAAATCTTCAGAACCATTAAAAACTCCACCCTTACCATTATACAAAATGCAGATAATGCTCATCATACTTACAATTCTCCAGTAATAAATGAACACTTCCATTATGAAATAGTTGCAGATATTGCATTAGACACTCGACTATTTCATACTGAGTTTTGTGATCAACCATTGCGGCTTTCTGATGCTATTGTACTCATTAATATCGCCACATTTATTAAAGAGCATCAATGGTATGAAATGCTAGGTATGCTCAATATTTCATCAAAAGGTGAGCACTTTATTTTATATCAATTTAACGACAAAAGTGCCTACCCAAATATCATTTCTTCTGCCTTAATTAACTCAGCCCCCACTTCTCGTAATTGGCTTTTTTTTGATGATTTTTTCCAAAGTTCAAAGTGGCAGCCAATCCATCAATCGTATTCGATCCTCAATTTAGAGTGTGCAACTAAAATCTCAACAACACTAGGTAAGTCTCAATTAATGAATAAATCATCAGATGATATTGAAAAAAGCATATTTTCTTCTATTTTAGATCACAAAAAAGTATGTGAAGCCATTAGACTCACTGTCAGTGGCTCAAAATCAAAAGCTAATTTTTACTTATATTTGGCACAAAAAGGGTTAGCAAATGCCTTAAAAGAGAGTGGACGTGATGTAGTTTTTACTATCATAGAGAAGCCCGCGATGGTTTTGTTCTATCAATCAATGAATATTGATACTCCAGAAGCATCTCCCTATCTTTTTACTAGTGCACAAGATATCAATAAAAACGGGGTTGTCACCTATAAAGGTATTTGGCTCCTGAAGAATGCAACACTTGCTTTTAATCAATATAATTTTAAAGAGTATAATGTTAAGATTATTGGGTTAAGAAAACTACTACGAAACCATTGAGCTTTATAAATGCAACTAGCCTTACCTAAAGTTTATTTATTACTACTAACCAGTGCAACGGTATTGCTTTGGGTTGGCTTTTTTGTCCGTTCTCACTATAAAGAACGGACAAAGGTTAATACTAACATTTACTTTTCATACGTTCTTTATGCTGTATTTATCGTATTATGGATACTAAGCAATGCTTACTTTCAGTCTTCATTATTAGTCCTATTTAATGAAAACATGGCAATAATAATGGCTATTATTGCCAATATTACCTCCTACCTTGCTTTTGCATTTGCCTTTTTATTCTCGTGCTATCTTTCATCTAATAGAACTGATAAAAAACTATCTCCGTGGCAATTTTGGTTAGCAACTACAGCAACGGTACTCGCATTTATACTAAATTTAACACCTAATCAGACTGTAACTGGTGTTGATATTGTATCTCCAGGTAATTTTACCATTGAGTTTGGACCTTTCGCGCCTTTCTTTTTTGCTAATGCCTTTCTTTTTATTATTCTCACTATTTTTAATTTCATTAAATTAAGAAAAAGCGACATCAAACTCAACAGAGAAAAGTCCATCTATTTATTATTTGGTATTTTTGTTTATATGTCTTCAACTATTGCCTCACAGATAGTTATCCCTGTACTCTGGAATGATTTTTCTTATACATGGCTACCACCAGCACTATCAATAACCGAAGCATTATTAATTGGTTATACATTAGTTTACCATCGCCTTTATAGCTTAAGGTATATTTCTTATTGGGCATTATCCTATGCAATGAATGTCGTTATTTATCTAATACCTATCGCAATACTCTATACTATGGATTTAACATTCAATTTATTGTTAATCGGGTTTGGGGTATCTATCGGCCTACTATGGAAACGTACGCTTAATAAAGCAAAAATCTTATCTAGCTTATTAATATATAAGAATAAAAAAACACCCGTAGAACAAATATTTGAGATTGCTGAAGAATTTAAATATTCTAGTAATGAGGCAATGAAAAAACTTGCTCTATTGCTCAGCACACCACAAGAAGACCTTCTGCTAGTAGGGCAGAATGCAAATTATAATATTTTCATACCCCATCTTAATCAATCAAATTCAGCATTAGTAAAGGACGAATTAGACTACCAACTCCATTATGCATCTCAGTATTCTCAAGCAGGACTTCATCAAGTTCAAAAAGAAATGGACTCAACAAAAACAGCATTAATTCTTCCTATTTTTGGAAAAAATAAACTTATCACGCATCTACTTATCTCATCGAATAAACGAGATGGTACTACCTTTTCAAATGAAGAGATTACAGCAATTCAATGGGTGCTAAGCAAAGTTCAAGGCTATATTGAAAGCGAGCGTAAAGTAAATCAATCTCAAGCATTAGCAAGCTCTATAGCTCATGAGATGCGAAATCCACTATCACAACTCCAATACCATTTTGAACGCATTGGCGCACATTCAAACGAAGCCGTTATCAATGCTGAGTTGCAACAAGGTAAACTAGCGATTCAGCGTGGAGCTCAACTAATTGATGTTATTTTAAGTGAAAGTAAAGGATCTGAAATCAATCAGGATTTATTTAAACATTACTCAATCTCAGCATTAACAAATCAATTTATAAATGAGTACGCTTTTGAATCAGAAGATATTCGCAGTCGCATAAAGATCAATCTTAGTGATGATTTTACCATTAATGTTAATGATACTCTTTTTGGTTTCATTCTCTTTAATTTATTACGCAATGCTATTCATTATTTTAGAAATAGTGACAGCGAAATATCAATAAAAATAATTCAAGGAAATACTGTTAACTCCTTAACTTTCAGAGATACAGGTCCTGGTATAGACTCTAATATATTACCGAATATCTTTGATGATTTCTTTACCTACAATAAAGAAGGAGGCAGTGGTTTAGGGCTATCTTATTGCTTAAGAGCGATGAATTCTTTTGGGGGGAATATTTCTTGTTATTCAAAGAAAGGTGAATTTACTGAATTTGTTCTTAGCTTTCCAAAAATTCAGGATGAAAAAAATTCAAATACAATAATTCATAGTAAAACTGACTTTATTTATCAGAAAAATAAAACTCAAGAACAAAATATAATAAATAAATCGATTAAAACCATTCTTATTGTTGATGACAAAAAAGTACAGAGAATGTTAATCCAAACATTTATTTCAAATGATAACGTTAATACCTTACAAGCTGAGAACGGTGCTCAAGCTATCGATATAGTTAATAATAATAACATTGACCTCATCCTTATGGATTCGCGTATGCCTGTGATGAATGGAATTCAAGCGGCTAAAAAAATAAAGCACACTTACCCATCGCTTCCTATCATCGCTTTAACTGGTGAGGCAGATCATGCCGAACTAAAAATAATATCAATAATTATGGATGATCACTTAACTAAACCGATTTCTAAATCACAACTACTGCAAGTTTTAGATAAATGGATATGAAAATTTAAACAAAAAGTCATTACTGATACTGATTTCCAGTATGATAAAAATGCTGAGTGTATAACAGCAACTTCTATCATCAAAAGGAATAAAAATGAAGACTTTACATCAATTATATATATCAATTACTTCTTGTCTTAGTAATGAAGTAACCCAAAAAAAATCATTCAATAGAACTCATCGAAGTCATTTATCAATACAGTAAAGAAATAGATAACCCACACATTTTTCAAGAAATAATCGAGCATAGAAAAGAGACCATATTAGGCAAAATAAACTACAGTCACTCAGGAAATCTTGCTTCTATATTCTCAACACCAGAAGCTAAAGAGCTGATAGCAAAATCCCCTTGTAAGCAACTCCCCGAACAATACTTTATTATTGAGCAACTCTCTCAACGTATTTTTGGCTGCTTATTGATATGTTGGACAGAATTCGAAATATTTAGAACCATTCAAAATTCAAATCAAATCTGCAATAACAAAAAACAACGACAAACGTACCCAAGCGCTCAAGTCATAAATGAGCATTATCATTATGAGATTGTTAGTGATACTGCATTAGATACTCGCCTATTTCATACTGAATTTTGTGAGCAACCACTATTACTCTCTGATGCTATTGTTCTGATAAATATTGCTACGTTCATTAAAGAACACAAATGGTATGAAATGCTCAAGATCCTTAATATTTCGTCAAAAGGGGAACACTTCATCTTGTATCAATTTGATGAAGAAAGTGACTACCCAAAGATTATTTCATCGGCACTTATTGAACCTTATCATCAAAAGAAAAACTGGCTATTCTTCGATGATTTTTTTCAAAGTAACAAATGGAATAAAGCAGAAAGTTCAGAAGCTATTACCCAATATTTTCCAGACTTCTCTTCCCAAAAAAACCAACCATGTGATTATTTTAATACACTTTCTTGTTCTGAACTCGAAAATGCAATGTTTTCTTCTATAGTAGATAAAACACGTATGTGTGGCGTTATTCGCTTTACCGTCAACGGACCTAAAATGAAACTGAACTATCATATGTATCTCGCACAAAAAGGCCTAGCAAACGCTCTGTTCCTTTCAGGAAGAGATATGATTTTTTCTATTATAGAACAGCCCGCAATGATACTTTTCTATCAAGAGATGAATAACGTAGAAAGAGAGCATATGCCTTTTGTTTTTACTGGTTATCAAGATATAAATAACTCAGGATTAGTCACATATAAAGGGATTTGTCTTACAAAAAATGTCCGTTATGTTTTCAATCAATATAATTTTAAAGAATATAATGTTAAAATTATCCAAAGAAGAAAATTATTAAAATGATGATGAGTTTGTTATAAATGTTAAGTGGCCTCCCAAAAGATAATTTATTACTGTCTATTGCCGTCTTTATCTTATTATGGGTGGCCTATTTTATCCGATCTTTGTTTAAAGATCGGATGGAAGTTGACCCTAAAGTTTATCATCCATATATTGCCTACTCTATTTTTATCGTTCTTTGGATCTTAACCAATTACTATTTTCAATCTAATTTATTAGTTAAATTTACTGAACGTACAGCGATACACGTAGCACTACTTGCTAACTTAAGCTCATATTTTGCGTTTAGTTTTGCCTTCTTATTTTCTTGTCGCCTAGTATCAACAGAGAAAAACAAAAAATTAAAAACGTGGCAAGTGGTTCTTTTTTATGCTGAAACAACGTTTGCTCTTGCCATCAATCTTATACCAAACTTAACCGTTACTGGCGTTACTATTGTCGATAAAGGCCTTTTTACTATTCATTTTGGTCCATTTGCGACTCTATTTTTTCTTAATGCCTTCGTATTCATTGGCTTAATAATTTATAATTTTACAAAATTAAGAACAAGTAAAATAAAACTGAATAAAGAAAAATCGACTTACTTATTGTTTGGTATTTTAATCTTTATGTCTTCCACTATTATTTCTCAAATAATAATACCGACGGTATGGCACGACTTTTCATTTGCTTGGATACCACCCGCCCTTTCTGTTACAGAAGCCGTTTTAATTGGTTATACGTTGCTTTACCATCGCTTATACAGCTTCCGTTATATCTCTTTTTGGGTTGCGTCTTATACGATGACCTTAATCGTCTTTCTTAGCCCTTTTCTCTATTTTTATAATAACCACCAAGAAAACAGTCTATTCTACAGTAGTATTTTATTGATAATTTCCACTGGTTTATTTTGGAATAAAATACTTTCAAAAGCTAAAATGCTCTCTAGTTTATTAATATACAAAGACAAAAAAACACCGGTAGATAAAATATATAAAATAGCAGATGAATTTAAATATTCAACTCAACATGCTATTGAGAAATTGGCTTCTCTGCTTGGAACACCACAAGATGATCTACTCTTAGTCGGTAAAAACACAAACTACAATATCTTCATACCACATTTGAACCGATCAAATTCTGCATTGGTGAAAGATGAGTTAGATTATCAAATTCACTATGCTCCAGAATCAAATCATTCTGAGCTACATCAAGTCCAAAAAGAGATGGATTCCCATAAAACAGCCTTAATACTACCTGTTTTTGGAAAAAATAAGCTGATTTCTCATTTGCTTATCTCTGCAAACAAACAAGATGGCTCTACTTTTTCTAATGAAGAGATTACCGCTGTACAGTGGGTATTAACCAAGGTTCAAGGGTATATTGAAAGTGAACGTAAAGTACGCCAGTCTCAAGCACTTGCTAACTCTATCGCCCATGAGATGCGTAACCCTTTATCACAACTTCAATACCACTTTGAACGTATTGGCGCACACTCAAAAGAAACAACGATCAATGATGAATTACAAAAAGGCAAATTGGCGATCCAACGTGGTGCCCAACTCATTGATATCATTCTCAGTGAAAGTAAAGGTTCAGAAATAAACCAACATTTATTTAAGTATTATTCCATTTCAGAATTAACCAATCAGTTTATAAATGAATATGCTTTTGACTCAGAAAAGATTCGTAACCGTATTAACGTTAATCTAAGCGATGATTTCACCATACATGCTAACGATACTTTATTTGGTTTTATCCTCTTTAATTTATTACGTAACTCCATTCATTATTTTGATAACTTAGACTGTAAGATATCAATACAGTTAACTAAAGGGAACACGACCAATTCTTTAATCTTTAGAGATACTGGGCCTGGAATTGATTCAAATATATTACCAAATATCTTTGATGACTTTTTTACTCATAATAAGAAAGGAGGCACTGGTTTAGGGCTATCTTATTGCCTAAGAGTTATGCACTCCTTTGGTGGCAATATTGCCTGCTATTCAAAAAAAGGGGAATTTACTGAATTCGTTCTGAGTTTTCCTAAAATAAATAATGATATTCAGCCAATAACTCAACCTCGACAAGTACAACAAGACATTACATTCGAAACGAATATCACAAATAACAACTCGGAAAGAACAATACTTATTGTTGATGATAAAAAAGTACAACGAATGTTAATACAAACCTTCATTGCCAATGATCATCTCACTATTGTTCAAGCCGAAAACGGAGCTGAAGCGGTTCAAATTGTAGATAAAATAGATATTGACCTGATCTTCATGGATTCCCGTATGCCTGTGATGAATGGAACTGAAGCGGCTGAAAAAATTAAAGCGACTCACCCATCAATTCCTATCATCGCTCTTACTGGTGAATCTGGTCATGAAGAGATAGTAAACATCACATCAGTAATGGATGATTATTTAACCAAACCAATATCTAAACCACAATTGCTGCACACTCTCGAAAAATGGATAAAAAAATAGCCAGACACTGCTGGCTATTTATACACTCTGTTCTTTTTAATTATTGAAACGGGCTAGGATCACCAGCACCAATACGAACCACATTGATTTCATCATCACTAAAATCAACAACAGTTGTTGGTTGTTCACCTAAGTAACCACCATTCATAATCAAATCCACCGCATGCTCAAGTTGATCACGAATCGCCTCAGGATCTGACTCTGCCACCTCGTTACCCGGTAAGATCAAGGTTGTCGACATTAGCGGCTCCCCTAATGCTTCGAGCAGATCTAACGCAATTTTATTGTCAGGTACACGCATACCAATAGTCTTACGTTTTGGGTTCATAAGACGGCGAGGGACTTCTTTAGTGCCTTTAAAAATAAATGTGTACGCACCTGGCGTATTATTTTTCAATAAACGGAAAACACTATTATCAACACGAGCATAAATTGAAAGCTCAGAAAGATCGCGGCATAACAAAGTAAAGTTATGTTTATCGTCTAAACGACGGATCTGACAAATACGTTCTAATGCCTGTTTATTCTCAAGCTGGCAACCTAATGCATAACCTGAATCGGTTGGATATATAACCACCCCACCATCACGAATGATAGCAACCGCTTGGCTAATTAAGCGGGCTTGTGGGTTATCTGGATGTACATAAAAAAATTGGCTCATTATTCCTCCTGCCTAGCAGGTCATTGTTATTATTTAAGGATTAAGCCTACTCAAATGTTGGTAAATCCCATTCTTGCCATACTGGAACCACCCCTTCAGGCAGCCATAAATTTCTTCCAAGCTCAGTCCAAGGGGACGGATAATGGAAATCTGAACCTTGTGACGCTTGTAATTCGTAATCAATTGCATAGTTTGCCAGCACTCGTCGCTCTTGTACGCCTTGCTGAGGTAGAGCAACTTCCATTGCGTCCCCTTTTGCTTCAACAAAAGCAACTAACAATCGTTTAATCCACTTTGCTGTTAAATTATAACGCCCAGGATGAGCTAATACTGCCGTTCCTCCCGCATTATGAATCACTTTAACGGCTTCTTCGATTGAGCACCAATCCGGCGGAACATACCCTATGTTATTGCGTGTTAAGAACTTTTTAAATACCGCTTGCATTGTTTTTGCGTGACCTTGGTCAACTAACCACTTACCAAAATGCGCTCGTGTTAATGACCCGCCATTAGCAAGAGCCACGGCACCTTCAAATGCTCCTGCATAACCGGCTTTCTCAAGTCGCTCAGCCATTTTTCGTGCTCGTGAGTCTCTACGTTGCGCTTGTTCTTCTATCAATGCAATTAATTCAGGGTGATTAACGTCAACATTAAGGCCTACAACATGAATATCCTTGTTGCTCCATAATGTAGAAATTTCAATACCATCAATTAAATGCACTGGTAATTCTTTTTCTTTAATCGTTTGGTGGGCTTCTGCTAAGCCAGCGACCGTATCATGATCGGTAATTGCTAAGACTTTTACATCAAAACTTACGGCTCTTTCTACTAATTCAGCAGGAGACATACGTCCATCCGACGCAGTTGTGTGACTATGTAGGTCTATTTTCATAATAATTCTTGACTTTCACCTCGCGTACTAGTTTACTGGTACGCAGTTAAACACTTTCTCAATGAATAATTGATATTATCTTTGTTTTAATAGTAGGTACTTTATGTCACAGCTTAGCAAACAACAAGCATTCTTAAAAACTAGCGTGATGACTAAACGTTGGTGGCACTACTTCGGGTAGTGTTTTGTGCTTAGTTAAGTAACATGAAACCTTACCCGCCATCTAGCGGGTTTTTTTATGCCTTAAGCACAACCAATCAGTAAAACTAATAATAGATGAAAATCTAAACAGTCAGTCATTCAGCCCTCACAAGTTTTAAGAAAAGAGTGGCAACAAAAGTGAAATATGCGACTATGAAAACTAATAAAAATGTAACATCAATTCAACGCATTAGCAGGGAGGCTGGAATGCAGTCAGTAATATCCAATGATGGTCAGCTAGAAGTTCTTTCCCTTGACGTTCCATACGTTTCCGATCCAACCCAACTTTACTCTACGTTGTGTGAGAATAAAGAGATGAGCTTGTTGCTCGAAGGGGCTGAAGTAAACTCTAAGCAAAACATTATAAGCTTAATGCTGATTGACGCGGCGGTACGAATTCATTGTTTTGATAAAGACGTTACCTTAGAAGCCTTAACAGTAAATGGGGAACGTTTATTACAGACCTTAGCACTATCTCTGCCTTCTTCTTTGATTACTCTATCTTCTCAAACTCTACTCACGCTGCACTTTCCAGAGATTAACCAAGATCTGGATGAAGACAGCCGTTTACGTGAGCTTTCTTCTTTTGATGCTCTGCGTTTTATTCAGAATCACTTTGATGGAACTGGATTGCCCTCTAATGCACTATTTTTAGGCGGTTTATTTGCTTATGATTTAGTGGCGAATTTTGAAAACCTTGGTAATGCAGAAACAACCAATAAGTGTCCTGATTATGTGTTTTATGTAGCGGAATCACTTTTGGTCATCGATCACCAAACTGAGTCTTCGGTACTTCAGGGCTCACTGTTTAATTCTGATGAGACTATCAAAACCAGTGTTTCAGCTCGACTTCTTGAAATTAAAGAATTTTGCTCAGAGCCACATACGGTTCCTGCTGCTCCAACACTAGAAAATTGTGAAGCGGTTCCAAGTGTCTCCGATGAAGATTTCTGTCAAACCGTATTAGATTTAAAAGAATTTGTAATTAAAGGCGATATTTTCCAAGTTGTTCCTTCTCGTCGATTCACTCTTCCTTGTCCCGCGCCATTAGCGGCTTACCGTGAACTGAAAATAGGTAATCCAAGTCCTTATATGTTTTATCTGCAAGATCGCGATTTCACCCTGTTTGGTGCATCGCCTGAATCTGCATTGAAATACGGTAAAGAAACCAACCAAGTTGAGATTTACCCAATCGCAGGCACACGTCAACGTGGTAAAAACAGCGATGGCTCTATCAACCATGATTTAGACAGCCGCATTGAATTAGAACTGCGTTGTGATACCAAAGAAAACGCAGAACACATGATGCTAGTTGATTTGGCTCGTAATGATGTGGCTCGTATTTCTGAAGCTGGCACCCGCTATGTGGCTGATTTATTAAAAGTAGACCGCTACAGCCATGTTATGCATCTGGTTTCTCGTGTTGTTGGTCAACTTCGAGGGGATCTTGATGCCCTTCATGCTTACCAAGCATGTATGAATATGGGGACATTAACTGGCGCACCAAAGATCCGTGCTATGCAGCTCATTCGTGACGTAGAAAAAACACGCCGAGGCACTTATGGTGGCGCTGTGGGTTATTTAACAGGCGATGGCAACATGGATACTTGTATTGTTATTCGTTCAGCCTATGTTGAAGACGGTATCGCTCAAGTTCAAGCCGGAGCTGGTGTGGTGTATGACTCTGACCCACAAGCTGAAGCCGATGAAACTCGTGGAAAAGCCCAAGCAGTGATCTCAGCAATTCAAAAAGCGCACTTAGCTCAACCAGCAAGCACTAAGGAGAAAAACTAATGGCTCATATTGTATTACTCGATAATTTCGACTCCTTTACTTATAACTTGGTTGATCAATTTCGCTCACTTGGTTACCCAGTCACTATTTATCGAAATAGTTTGTCAGCCGCGGCTTTTGAAGAGGCGGTAAATAAACTAGAAAATCCGGTAGTTGTACTATCTCCAGGACCAGGTGCGCCATCAGAAGCCGGCTGTATGCCTGAAGTCATTCAACGCTTAAAAGGCAAAGTACCTATGATTGGGATTTGTCTTGGTCATCAAGCGATTGTAGAAGCATATGATGGGACAGTTGCTGGAGCAGGTGAAATCGTTCATGGTAAATCAGCAATGATGAGCCATAACCAACACGCAATTTTTGATGGGTTACCAAACCCACTCTCTATTGCTCGTTACCACTCTTTAGTGGCAACAAAGGTAACAGAGCAATTAACCATTACAGCAACCGTTGATGATTTAGTCATGGCTGTGATCCAAGAAGAAGATAAAGTGTGTGGATTCCAATTTCACCCTGAATCCATTTTAACGACGCAAGGCGCTGAGCTACTAATTAATACATTAAACTGGGCTTTAAATTTAGATTCAAGCCGTTCAGACAATAAAGAATAAGGATATTCGTATGACTCAAATTGAAGCCATTTTTACTAAACTGTATGATCAAACTTCGCTTTCAGAAACAGAAAGCCAAGTTCTTTTTGATGCCATTATTAAAGGCGAGTTAGAGCCTATTCTACTTACCGCTGCCCTAACCTGTTTGAAAATCAAAGGTGAAACACCAAACGAAATTGCAGGTGCAGCAAAAGCACTGCTTGATAATGCCAATGAATTCCCTCGCCCTGATTACGATTTCGCCGACATTGTTGGTACCGGTGGAGACGGTTCAAACACCATCAATATTTCCACTACAGCAGCCTTTGTAGCAGCAGCCTGCGGATTAAAAATCGCAAAACATGGCAATCGCGGCGTATCAAGTAAATCAGGATCTTCTGACTTATTAGATTCTTTTGGTATTAATTTAGCCATGTCTGCAGAAGACACACGAAAAGCGGTTGATGATTTAGGCGTTGCTTTCTTATTTGCGCCTCACTATCACGGTGGTGTTCGTCACGCGATGCCAATTCGTCAAACCATGAAAACCCGCACCATCTTTAATATCCTTGGTCCTTTAATCAACCCTGCTCGTCCAAACATTGAATTAATGGGTGTGTATGACGAGTCTTTGGTTCGCCCTATCGCAGAAACCATGGTGAATATGGGAATGAAACGCGCAGCGGTTGTCTTTGGTTCTGGTTTAGATGAGGTTGCTATTCATGGCCCAACAACTGTTGCTGAAATTATTGATGGTGAAATCAAAGAATACACATTAACGCCTGAAGATTTTGGTTTAGACACTCATCCGCTTGAAGCAATTAAAGGCGGAGAGCCAGAAGAAAACAGAGCGATTATTACTGATATTCTGACAGGTAAAGGCACTGACGCTCAACTGGGCGCTATTGCGGTTAATGTTTCACTATTAATGCGTCTGTTTGGTCATGAAGATTTAAAAGCCAATGCACAAAAAGCCATTGATGCGATGAACTCAGGTAAAGCATTTGAGCTAGTTCAACAACTGGCTGCACGAGGATAGAAAGATGACACAACAATTGTCTGAGCACATCTCAGTAGAAAACACCCAAATGGCTGAAGTGCTAGTAAAAATTGTCAAAGATAAAGCGATTTGGATAAATGAGCGTAAAGAAACACAGCCTCTTGATACCTTTAAGAATGGCCTAACCAACTCTGATCGCAGTTTTTACCAAGCATTAAAAACGGGAAAAACTGAGTTTATTCTTGAGTGTAAAAAAGCATCACCATCAAAAGGATTAATCCGACAAGATTTTGATCTTAACTACATTGCTTCAGTCTACAACAAACACGCCAGTGCGATTTCTGTGTTAACGGACGAAAAGTATTTCCAAGGCAGTTTTGATTTCTTACCCATTATTCGTGACCAAGTTAATCAGCCTATTCTGTGCAAAGATTTTATGATTGATGCATACCAAGTGTATTTAGCTCGCCATTACGGTGCAGATGCAATTCTACTCATGCTTTCAGTGCTTAACGATGAAGAATACAAAGAGCTTGCAGAAGTCGCTCATTCATTTGGGATGGGTGTACTTACTGAAGTCAGTAATGAAGAAGAGTTACACCGAGCGGTCGCATTAGAAGCGAAAGTGATCGGCATTAACAACCGTAATCTACGTGATTTATCCACTGATTTGAACCGCACTAAAGAGCTTGCACCGCTACTGCCAAAAGACACAACCATTATTTCTGAGTCTGGTATCTATAACCATCAGCAAGTAAAAGATCTGGCTAAACACGCTACGGGATTTTTAATTGGTAGCTCACTAATGGCAGAAGAAAACCTAGAGCTAGCAGCACGAAAAGTGATCCTGGGTGAAAACAAAGTCTGTGGCTTAACGTCTGTTGAAGATGCAAAAGCAGTTTATGACTCTGGTGCCGTATATGGCGGACTTATCTTTGTTGAAAAATCACCACGTTTTGTTTCATTAGAGACAGCAAAAGCCATAACTCAAGCAACCACGTTGAATTATGTAGGCGTTTTCCAAAACGATACAGTGTCTACTGTTGCACAACGAGCGAATGAACTATCTCTTGCGGTGGTTCAATTGCATGGTTCTGAAAGCGAAGAGTACATTGCAGAGCTAAAACAACAGCTACCAGCAGGTTGCCAAGTGTGGAATGTTATTTCTGTGTCAGATGATGCACAAAGCATTTCCCTTCCTCAAAGTCTTGCTGATAAAGTGTTGGTAGATTGTAAAGTAGGCACTCAAGCAGGTGGCACTGGCGTTAGTTTTGATTGGAGTAAACTGCCACATAACGACATTATGTTAGCTGGTGGTTTATCACTAGAGAATACCAAACAAGCTGCACAACTTGGTTGTTACGGATTAGATTTCAACTCTGGTGTCGAATCGGTACCAGGAAAAAAAGATCACAAAAAATTACGCGCCGTATTTAGCGCATTACGAGATTATTAAGGAAAATATCATGGCAAAATTAGATGCCTACTTCGGTGAATATGGTGGTCAATACGTTCCACAAATTTTAGTACCTGCATTGGACCAACTTGAGCAAGCCTTTATTGATGCTCAAGCAGATGAAGATTTCCGAGCTGAGTTTATAACGTTACTGCAAGAATACGCAGGCCGTCCTACCGCACTTACGCTTTGTCGTAACCTAACCAAGGGCACTAAAACTAAACTGTACCTAAAGCGTGAAGATTTGCTGCACGGTGGCGCTCACAAAACTAACCAAGTATTAGGTCAGGCGCTACTTGCAAAACGCATGGGTAAAGAAGAGATCATTGCTGAAACGGGTGCAGGTCAACACGGCGTTGCAACTGCTCTTGCTTGTGCTCTGCTTGGCTTAAAATGTCGTGTTTACATGGGCGCTAAAGATATTGAACGTCAAAGCCCGAATGTATTCCGCATGGAGTTAATGGGTGCAACAGTGATCCCTGTTCATTCAGGTTCATCAACGCTAAAAGATGCCTGTAATGAAGCACTACGTGACTGGTCTGCAACTTATGAAACTGCGCATTACCTATTAGGTACAGCAGCTGGCCCTCACCCATTCCCGACGATTGTTCGTGATTTCCAACGAATGATTGGCGAAGAAACAAAAATGCAGATCCTTGCACGTGAAGGCCGTCTGCCTGACGCGGTGATTGCTTGTGTTGGTGGCGGTTCAAACGCGATTGGTATGTTTGCTGATTTCATTGAAGAAGAAGATGTGAAATTGATTGGTGTTGAGCCTGCCGGTAAAGGTATTGATACCGACCAACATGGCGCGCCACTTAAGCATGGTAAAACGGGTATCTTCTTTGGTATGAAAGCACCATTGATGCAGGATGAACATGGTCAAATTGAAGAGTCTTACTCTGTATCTGCTGGGCTTGATTTCCCATCAGTTGGCCCACAGCACGCACATTTGAATGCTATTGGCCGTGCAGAATATGGATCAGTTACCGATGATGAAGCACTAGAGGCATTCCAAACCTTAGCAAAAGGCGAAGGGATTATTCCTGCATTAGAATCATCTCATGCTCTGGCTTATGCACTTCAGCTAGCGCATGCTGAACCAGAAAAAGAACAGTTGTTAGTGGTTAACCTATCAGGCCGTGGTGACAAAGATATCTTCACTGTTCATGACATTCTAAAAGAAAAGGGAGAAATCTAATGGATCGTTATCAAGACCTATTTGCTAAATTAGCAGACAAAAACCAAGGTGCCTTTGTTCCTTTTGTAACCATTGGCGATCCAAATCCCGAGCTCTCTTACCAGATCATGGAAACGTTAGTTGAATCAGGAGCAGATGCCCTTGAATTAGGCATTCCATTTTCTGATCCTTTAGCGGATGGCACTACTATCCAAGGTGCAAACATTCGTGCATTAGACAGTAAAACAACACCTGCCGTTTGTTTTGAATTGATCTCAAAAATCCGAGCTAAATACCCTGAAACACCAATCGGCCTTTTAGTGTACGCAAATCTTGTGTTCGCAAATGGCATCGATACTTTCTATGCTAAATGCCAACAAGCCGGTGTGGATTCAGTACTAATTGCTGATGTACCAACCAATGAGTCTGAAGAATTTAGAGCAAGTGCACTCAAGCATAATGTTCACCCTATCTTTATAGCTCCACCATCAGCATCAGATGAAACGTTAGAAACCGTTGCTAAATTAGGTGGTGGCTATACCTACCTTCTTTCTCGTGCTGGTGTTACTGGCGCAGAAACCAAAGCAGGTATGCCTGTTGCTCAACTATTAGAGCGCTTAAACCAATTTGATGCACCACCAGCTATCTTAGGTTTTGGTATTTCAGAGCCTGCACAAGTTGAAGAAGCGATTAAAGCAGGCGCAGCAGGGGCTATTTCTGGCTCTGCGACCGTAAAGATCATTGAACAAAATCAAAATAATCCAGCCACTTTACTTAAAGCTCTTTCATCGTTTACTTTATCGATGAAAGCGGCAACACAAAAATAACATTTAACATGTTATCCCATCCCAAAAGAGCTCATCACGAGCTCTTTTTTTATTCTTCCCTTTTCTATACTGACTTTGCCATAATAAATATTCATTAGAGCCCACTTACCAAAAAGTAACAATAAACCTCACGGCGCACAAAAAAGAAACAAAAAACCTACATGGGACTACATAAATTGAGAAGTATTTGATAAAACTATTGATAGATGTAAATGTTACGTGTAAAACATCATCCAATATATTCAACTAACAATTACATATTTAACAAGATACACAAACTTTATCTTGTTAAAAACAACAGTATAGAGGTAATCAAAGTGTTACAACAAAAAGGACTTCTCAACAATATTGGCGTTCAAGTCGTTATTGCCATGATCGTAGGTACCATGGTTGGTGCAACAATGGGGCAATCTGCCGCTATGTTTGCTCCTTTAGGTACAATCTTTATTAACCTAATAAAAATGCTAGTGATCCCACTGGTTGCTGTTGCTCTAATCTCTGGTGCTGCTGGGCTAGGTAATAGCAGTAATGCAGGTAAAGTGGGGTTAACTACTTTAGGTTACTTTGGTATCACTTCAGCACTTGCGGTTGCACTTGCACTGTTCATGGGTGAGATTTTTGAGCCGGGTAAAGGCATCGATGTCTCTGGCGTTGAAGGTATGTTCTCATCAGCGTATGCCGCGAAAGGTGAGCTGCCAACGTTCTGGGCGACCATCACTGGTATGATCCCAACTAACGTTTTCCAATCATTAAATGAAGCAAACATTCTACAAATTCTCGTTTTCTGCTTATTTTTTGGCATTGGTCTTTCTAAACTAGAAAAGAAACGTCGTGAACCAATGATCAATGCGGTTAATAGCATTGTTGATATTATGGTTTGGATGATCAATAAAGTAATGATCATCGCCCCTATCGGTGTGTTTGGTTTAATGGCTGAGGCCGTGGGTACGTTTGGTTTTGGCGCGTTAATGGTCGTGTTTAAACTATTCGTTGTTTATGTTGCTGCTATTCTTGTATTTGGTTTTATTGCGTATCCATTAATGGTTGGCCTACTAACTAAAACCTCTGCAAAGAAATTCCTGATTGCAATGAAGAAGCCACAAGCTGTTGCATTATCAACTGCATCATCAATGGCAACACTTCCTGTAACTATGGAAACCGTTGAGAAAGACTTAGGTGTTCGTAACTCTACCGCATCATTTGTCCTGCCATTAGGCGCAACGATCAACATGTCTGGTAATGCAATTTACTACGGTCTAGTCGCTATCTTCTTTGCTCAGCTGTTCAACATTGATCTGTCAATTGGTGCTTATGTAGCAATTATTGTGACATCAACACTGGGTGCTGTTGGTCAAGCAGGTGTTCCTGGTCCCTCTTTCCTAGTCGTTGCTGTTCTACTTGCTGCAGGTATTCCAATCGAAGGTCTACCACTTCTATTCGCATTAGACCGAATTTTTGACATGATCCGTACCGCTCTGAACATCACTGGTGATGCTGCGTGTGCCGTGATTGTTGACTCAATGGTTGAAGAAACAGCAGAAACAACGACAGAAAATAAAGAAGCGTAGATTCATTACTTCTTTACATTAGATATTATTAAGCCAACTCACTCTTTCTCGTTGAAAGCATATGAGTTGGCTTTTCTTTTTCACCAACAAGCACGCATAAAATGTAACAAGCAATTTTTAGCGATTCCCTCCCCTCTAAATTTTAGATACACTCGCTACATAATTAATTATTGGCTCAACCTATAAATATGAAACAGATTTTAGATTTTATCCCACTGATTATCTTTTTTACCCTGTACAAAATGTACGATATTTACACCGCAACAGGCGCACTTATCATAGCAACAGCTGTTCAACTTATTTTGACTTACGTTCTTTATAAGAAAGTTGAAAAAATGCAGCTAATCACCTTCCTTATGGTAACCGTCTTCGGTGGTATGACGATCTTCTTACATGATGACAACTTCATTAAATGGAAAGTAACGATTGTATACTGTGTTTTTGCTGCTGGTTTACTGGTTTCTCAGATCATTGGCAAGCCTGTAATCAAAGGTATGCTAGGCAAAGAAGTGACACTTACTGACTCTCAGTGGAACAAGATCAACTACGCTTGGATCTTATTTTTCACCGTATGTGCAATTGCCAACTTATACGTAGCATTCGAAATGCCATTAGATGTATGGGTTAACTTTAAGGTCTTCGGCTTACTTGGATTAACCTTCTTATATACACTATTTACTGGTATGTACGTTTACAAACACATGCCAAAAGAGAAAAAAGAAGAACAAGAGTAACCAAAAAATCAAACAAAAAGACATAAGCCGTGCTGCTTTATCGCACGGCTTTTTTATATCTGTTTTTTTATGATAAACTCTGCCTAATTTCATTTTAGTTGTATTGGAAATCAATTTGACAACTCCATCATCTCTTGGACAAGCGCCTAAAGGCCAACTCCTTCTACGTACTCTTTCAATGCCAGCAGACACGAATGCCAATGGCGATATCTTTGGCGGATGGATCATGTCACAACTGGATTTAGCTGGTGGTATTTTAGCCAAAGAAATTTCTGGTGGTCGTATTGTTACTGTATCTGTTTCTAGTATTACTTTTAAAAAGCCAGTAAAAGTAGGTGATGTTGTTTGTTGCTATGGCGAATGTGTAAAAATTGGCCGTACTTCAATGTCGATTAATCTTGAGGTGTGGGTTAAGCCAATTAAAGAGCACGGTATTGGTGACCGCTTTATGGTATGTGACGCCACATTTAACTATGTTGCGATTGATGCGAAAGGAAAACCGCGTCCAATCCCTAAAACTGCGTAGTTATTAGAATTTTTCTGATTAATTAGTAAAAAGCTCTGGTTTATAGCCGGAGCTTTTTTTATGATGGCTATATCAATGATGATACAGAATAAAAGGACTCAACTATGTGGTATGTAATCTTTTCTCAAGATGTTGAAAACAGTTTAGAACGTCGTTTAAGTGTTCGTGAAAAACATCTAGAGCGCCTTACTCTACTACAAAATGAAGGTCGTTTATTAGTAGCAGGTCCAATGCCAGCAATCGATTCTGAAAACCCTGGTGAAGCAGGCTTTACTGGCTCCACCGTTATTGCAGAATTTGAGTCACTAGATGCAGCCAAAGAATGGGCAAATAACGACCCATATATTGATGCTGGGGTTTATGCGAATGTCATCGTAAAACCATTTAAAAAAGTGCTTCCTGCTTAACAACTAATAGCCTTTATTACGCTAAAAGCTAATTACTAAAACCATTTACTAAAAGCAATTTTATTAAAAAGAAACCTAATGAAAAAAATCATTCTTACCGCATTAAGCGCAATCCTGCTTTCAGGTTGTGCCTCTAACGAACAACAACAAGAAATAGAAATGTTGGCTGATTATCGCGCCAGTATTCTTGCAAGTACCGTCCCTCTAGAAATGGGGCCACTCACCTTAATTCAAGTAAAAGAGAAACAAGGTGTGGTTGAAATGGTATTTTTAGATGGTGGCTCTGGTGAAATGAGTACTAATCAAATCATTGAAAACAGTATCGCCACCTACTGTAATGATAAAGAAATCCGCCCTGTACTAGAAAAAGGCGTTTCTTATCGTTATTTGATTCGTAATTCTCGCGGTCAAAAACAAAACGATATCTTAGTCACAGAACAATCTTGTTTAGATCGTGAACAGATGAACGAAGAAAAATAGAGTTCAATACCGATAAATAATAAAAGCCCTCTCACTAATCATAATGAGAGGGCTTTTCTAAATCTATACTGCTACCTTGCAAACTAACGCGTAAAACGCATCACTTTTAAGCCGCTTTCAGGATTAATATCTGCAAACTCTGGCGGGTTATCTAAACGCTCTACAAACTTCAGCTCTGGCGCTTCTTCAGCCATACCATCAATTAAGAAATCAGTAGATACCGCTGGCGAATTCACACAAGCTAACACTTCACCCGTTTCACTCAATAAACTTGGTAAACGACGTAAGATCTTTTGGTAATCTTTGGTCAGTGCAAAGCTGCCTTTTTGGAAACTAGGTGGATCAATAATGATCAGATCATACAAACCTAACTTCTTAATCTTACCCCACGATTTAAAAATATCATGACCTAAGAACTTAACTTTAGACAGATCATGATCATTTAAACGATGATTATCACGACCACGACTCAACGGCCCTTTCGCCATATCTAAATTAACCACTTGAGTCGCGCCACCCGCAATTGCAGCAACAGAAAAGCCACACGTATATGCAAACAGGTTTAACACTGATTTGCCTTCACTGTGTGCTTGAACCCATTTTCGACCATAGCGCATATCTAAAAATAGCCCCATGTTCTGGTTCTTTTTAAGCTCTAGCTGATATTTTAGGCCATTTTCAATAGCAACTGGGAAGGTTTCTTCACTACCCCATACGACTTGAGTCGGTGCTAACTCTTGATAACGATGTTGCAATAAAATGGCTTGGCCTTTAGCATTTTTCCATATATCAGATCCAGCAAATGCGTTCAGTTTTGATTCTAAAGCTTCAATAAAAGTAGCATCTTGTTCTTTAAATAACGCCACCACTAGTTGACCTTGAGCCCCTTGATTTTGAGGAGCTTGACCTTGAAGCCAATCAACGGTGAGCTGCTCTAGACCGTCAAAGCACTGACCACGACCATGGAATAAACGACGAAGCTCATTCTGTGGTGCTGCTAACTGCGCTTCTAAATGGGTAAATAACGTATCTAATGCTTCTATCTTCATGATTTCTTCTTAATCTCTGGCCAAGTTAATGTCCACGGTGTTTGCCACTGCGCTAATCCTGCTTGAATAGTGTCATCTTGCCACTCTTCACCTTGCTTTGGTGTTTCAACAAATTCAAACGTTTGCTCTTGATAAGTAAAACGTAAAGCATATGCATGAAGATAACCGCGATCTGCTTTAGATGAGCTATAAATTGAATCACCCAAAATCCCCGAACCTACACTCTTTAATGCGACTCGAATTTGATGAGTTTTACCAGTATGAGGCTTACATAAAAATAGACGATTGCTATTATGTGCAGCCGTTGAGAAAAACTGAGTAATTGCAGGGTTGTCTTTACTGTTGATCAGCTTCCATGACGCTCTACGTGAACGCTCCATATCGCCAATAACCAGACCTTGTTTTTTCTTAGGCTTTTTATCACCAATAGCGAGGTAATATTTTTCAACCAAACGCTTTGCGAACAATTGTGATAATTCACTTGCAGCAGACTGATTACGACCAATCAGCAATAGCCCTGACGTCATCTTGTCTAAACGATGAATTAAATAAAGCTGCTTATCACCAGTAACTTTAGCTAACTCAATCAATAATGAGGTTTCACCATCGTCTTTATGAACACTGATGTTTGGGTGCTTATTTATAACAAGAAAATCTGAATTTTGATAAAGGATATCGAACATTGGCGCTCCTAAAATTGAGCGCAGAGTATATACCGAAGCGAAGGGATTATGCGAGAGCCTATAGATATTTATCATTAAAACCTTAAGAACTCTCACTTAACATCGTAAATAACGAATGAAGAGCTAGCAGCCTGTTGTTACCGTCGATAGCTGATAAGGTTCATCAACAGATTTAGCCTCAACATACTTAACATAACAATTTGTCTTTTTTACTGAATCCATTTGGTCATAAGTACCTACAATCCTAGATAATGAAATATACTCAGCAACACCATCGTTATCATTTATTGAACCACCAGTCCATTCTTTATCCACGGTATACGGCTCATAATCAATTTCCATATACTTAGTCCACTGATCGTAAACTGGGTATCCGTAAGAATAAGTAATTCCATCCTGAATATCTGAATTTTCTTTCTCAATACCTAATATGGCAGCTTTAGAATATGTAAGACTTATCGCCCCTTCCATCTCACCTTTTAATCCATTAATCGCTGCAGCTTTTGCATCATTCTGTAGATTTAAAAACTTAGGTGCAGCAACAACGGCAAGAATGCCTAATATAACAATGACAACGACTAATTCTATTAATGTAAAACCAGATTTTTTTTGCATACCCGTCTCTGACTAATTATAAATTTACGTACACTTACAGGTTAAAAACTAATTTTACAAATGAACGATGTCTCATTTTATATATATTCTTAAAATAAAAAAAATGCTGACATATTTGCCAGCATTTCATTACTTTGAATTATATTTTCACTTATGACGTTCTTTCAGTTTATTAATAACATCATCGAACGATAGACCTTGATCTTGAAGCAGAACAAACAAGTGATACATTAAATCTGCTGATTCACACACTAACTCCGCCTTGTCACCCGACGTCGCTGCAAGCGCGACTTCAACGCCTTCTTCACCAACTTTCTGCGAAATACGTTTGGTACCACGGGCATAGAGACTTGCTGTATAAGATGAGTCAGGATCAGCATTCTTACGCTCGGCAAGTAGTTGTTCCAACTGATGAAGCCACACCAATTGCGTTTCTTCAGTTTTATCGCTATCCCAACAGGTAGTTGTTCCTGTATGGCACGTTGGACCAACAGGGTTTACTTTAATAAGCAGAGTATCGTTATCGCAATCTAGAGAAATATTCACCAGATTTAAACTGTTCCCCGACTCTTCACCTTTGGTCCATAAACGATTTTTAGTACGAGAGAAAAACGTCACTTTTTCTGTCTCTAGCGTTTTCGCCAAGGCTTCTTGGTTCATGTAACCCATCATCAATACTTGGCTTGAACCAAAATCTTGAATAATAGCAGGTACTAAACCATCCACTTTTTCCCAATCAATTCGTGTTGCTAATTCTTGTTGGCTCATCGGCGTACCTCTACATCCTGTTCGGCTAAATATTCTTTCAATTCACCAATATTGATGATTTGTTTGTGAAATACTGACGCTGCTAACGCACCATCAACATTGGTTTTTTTATAAGCATCCGCAAAGTGAACCATTTCACCAGCACCACCTGACGCAATTAATGGAACATGGCACACTTCTCGTACCATTTTTAATTGTTCTAAATCGTAACCATTACGAACGCCATCTTGGTTCATCATGTTTAATACGATTTCGCCTGCTCCACGTTTTTGAACTTCTTGCACCCAATCTTTGGTTTCCCATTTGGTTGCTTTGGTACGCTCTTCATCACCAGTAAATTGATAAACTTGGTATTTACCCGTATCTTTATCAAAGTAAGAATCAATACCCACGACGATGCACTGAACACCAAATTTATCGGCAAGTTCTGTGATAAGTTCTGGGTTCGCTAATGCAGGAGAGTTAATTGATACTTTGTCAGCACCAAACTCTAAAATCTTCGCCGCATCTTCAGCCGTTTTAATTCCACCCGCCACACAGAATGGAATATCAATCACTTCAGCTACGCGTGCTACCCAGCTTTTATCGACTACACGGCCATCACTTGATGCGGTAATATCATAAAATACCAATTCATCGGCACCCTCTTCTGCGTAACGCTGTGCCAGAGGGACAATATCACCAATAATTTCATGGTTACGAAATTGAACACCTTTTACTACTTGCCCATCTTTAACATCAAGACAAGGAACTATTCGCTTTGCCAACATTGGAATGCCTCCTCTGCGGTGAACTTGCCATCAAGCAGTGCTCGACCAACAATGACACCAGCAACACCAGAGCCTTTCAGCGCGGCGATATCATCCAGTGACCCTATACCACCTGATGATTGAAATTGCACTTGTGGGTACTGTTTACATAGGTCTACGTAGAGTTCTACATTCGAGCCTTGCAACGTGCCATCGCGTGAAATATCAGTACATAACACGTGCTTAAGACCAACCGTTAGATAATCTTCAAGCAGCGCTTCAATAGTCACACCAGAATCTTCTTGCCAGCCTGAAATAGCTACATTACGTGTGCCGTTTTCATCAATGTTAATATCTAGCGCCAATACGATTTTTTCTGCGCCGTATTTTTCCATCCAACCTTTAACTAATTCTGGCTGCTTTACCGCGGTAGAACCCACAACCACACGTTGTGCACCGGCGTTTAATAAATCTTGAACGTCTGCTTCATTACGTACGCCACCACCAATTTGGATATTGGCTGGGGTACTTGCTAACAAACGTGCGATCAAACCCAATTGACGCGCTGTTGTGTCTTTTGCGCCAGTTAAATCAACAAGGTGCAGCCAATTAGCGCCTGCTTGGTGATACAAATTGAACTGTTCAGCCGGATCAACTTTGTATTCTGTTACTTGCCCGTAGTCGCCTTGAAATAGACGAACTACTTGGCCTTCAATTAAATCTAATGCTGGAATGATCATTCTAATTCCTTTTAGCTCTCACTCGTGGAGAGTCCTATTTCTTTTTTAACTCTATCGCTACTAAAAGATTTAGGATTCAGGGCGCTTCGCTTGCAGGTTTCAGGGTAGTTGTTGTGATATTAGGATTAACCCCTACCCACCCCTGAACCCTTTGAGGGAGCTTGCGACCGATCTGAACCCTGCCTTTTATAGCTCCAAAAAGTTCTGAATAAACTTTGAACCCACTTTACTTGAACGCTCTGGGTGAAACTGAACACCGTAGTAATTACCTGCTTGTAATGCGGCGGTAAAGGATTGTCCATATTCACAAGAGGCAATCGTATAATCACCCACTTGCATGCCAAAGCTGTGTACGAAGTAAAAGTAACTGTTCTCTGGAATATCTTTAAACAGCGGATGACCTTCAACGGATTTAATAGTGTTCCACCCCATGTGAGGCAGTGGTAAATCACCCGTTTGAAGCTTACGAACTTCACCGTCACATAAACCTAAACAATCCACAATTTGATCTGCTTTTTGGCCTTTCTCTTCAGAAAGCTTACCCAAAAGTTGCATACCTAAACAGATACCCAATAGCGGTTTTTCAACTTGCTTAACCAACTCAATAAGATCACGTTCAGCTAAGTTCTTCATCGCTTCGCTTGCTGTGCCAACGCCCGGTAAAAACAGCTTATCTGCAGCCAGAACCACTTGAGGATCTCGGCTTATCGTAACGTCATAACCCAAACGCTCAATCGCAAATCTCACTGACGATACGTTAGAGCAGCCTGTATCAATAATAACGACATTTTGCTTTGTCATAGTCACTCCTACAATACGCCTTTTGAGCTTGGCAGTTCATTACCTTCAACTTTAATTGCTTGGCGTAAAGTACGACCAAACGCTTTAAATAGGCTTTCAATAATGTGGTGATCATTATGACCTGCAGAAGAAAGGTGTAATGTACAAGCAAGCGTATCTGTTAGAGAGCGGAAGAAGTGAACTACCATTTCTGTTGATAAATCACCCACTTGATCACGACTAAATTCAGCATCAAACTTCAGATATGGACGTCCAGATAAATCCAGAGCACATTGTGCTAAACACTCGTCCATTGGTAAGCTAAACCCAAAGCGACCAATACCGCGTTTATCACCTAACGCTTCTTTTAACGCTTCGCCCAATGCAAGAGCCGTATCTTCAATAGTGTGGTGATCATCAATGTGTAAGTCGCCCTCTACATTGATCTTCATTTGAAAACCACCGTGGGTAGCAATTTGATCAAGCATGTGATCAAAGAAACCAAGACCTGTAGTGATCTCATTTCCGCCTTGCTCATCCAAATTAACAAACACTTTAATGTCCGTTTCTTTGGTTGTGCGGATCACTTCTGCAGTACGTGCATTTACGGTCAGATCTTTTAAGATCGCAGACCAGTTCATTGTCTCAGGATGGTATTGAATACCGCGAATTGCCATGTTCTCAGCCAGTTGAAGATCCGTTTGGCGATCACCAATGACTACTGAGTGTTGAAAATCGACTTTTCCGCCTTGAAGATACTCTTTAACCATACCCAATTTAGGTTTACGGCATGAGCAGTTGTCTTCTTCAAAGTGAGGACAGATCAGAACATCATCAAATTTAACGCCTTGAGATTCAAAAAACTCCATCATCATATTGTGTGGCGCATCAAACTCATCTTGTGGGTAGCTATCTGTTCCTAAACCATCTTGGTTCGTCACCATCACTAAACGATAACCAGCGTCTTGTAGAGAAAGTAGAGATGGGATAACCAAAGGTTCAAACTTTAGTTTATCTAAACGGTCTACTTGAAAATCGACAGGCGGCTCAACAATTAAGGTGCCATCGCGGTCGATAAATAAAATCTTTTGTTGTTTGCTCACAGGAACGTCCTTTTAATTTTTATTCTTGATAACCCCCAAGCCTTATTCCTAAGCTTGGGGATAAAACATACCAATCACAGTAAGTAAATGAGCAGTAATAGCAAAGGAAAAATGCTTGAGAACAAGGCAAAATTTTTCGATAAGTAGTTATTCTACAATCAAAAATTTTAACGCAGTTATCGAGTATTTTAACTAGCTAGGATGATCAGTTATTTACTACGATTGGTATTAAATTAATTGATTACGAATAAATCCAAGTGTTTTCTCACACTCTTCGCGGTTACCCACACTAATACGTACACAATTTTTAATTGGTGAATTACGTAAAATAATGCCGTGATCCCACGCTGCTTTAAATATTGCATCGCCATCAGAGAACTGCACTAATAAATAGTTACCCCAACCCTCATGAACAGTGACACCATTCAATACCATTAACCCTGCGTGTAAATAAGCACGGTTAGCACTTAAATCAAGCATTTGGTATTTCATGCGAGCTAACCCTGCTTCTGATAAGGCTTGAGTCGCAATTTCAGCTACAGGAACTGGCACTGGATATGGTGCAATCACTTTAAGTAATACATTAATCAGTTCTTCATTTGCTAATGTAAAACCACAACGTAAGCCAGCCAATGCAAAGGCTTTTGACAACGTACGCAAAATAGCTAGGTGTGGATAATCAGCCAGTAAATCGACCGTAGACTTCTCCATACAAAAATCGATATAAGCTTCATCCATTACGACAATGGCACGATCTTTTGTCATCTCAAGTAGTGAAAGAATGTCTTTACGATTAACGATGTTGCCTGTTGGGTTATTTGGACTACACACAAACACAACTTTGACGTTTTCTAAGCTTGCTTCTATTGCTGGAAGATCTAGCTGCCAATCAGAAGTAAGTGGAACCGTTTTAGTCTCTACACCAATGGTTTCTGCGCTGATTGAGTACATGCCATAAGTTGGTGGACAATATAGAATTGCGTCTTCATTTGGCTCACAGAACGCACGAACTAATAACTCAATACCTTCATCAGCACCGCGTGACGTTAGCACTTGCTCTGGTTTTACTTTTGCATAAGAGGCATAAGCATTGAGCAACTCTGGTGGCTGACATTCACTGTAACGGTTAAGGCGTGCAAAATTGAATTTGTATTCATTATCAAATGGAGATTCATTGGCGTTTAACCACACATCCCCTGTGCCGCCAATGCGACGGGCTGAGAGATAAGGCGTTAATGCTTGCACTTGTTTTCTGGCTAACTTTTCCATCATGAATTCCTATTGATTCGTATCTAGCTGATTAGCTTCTAACTTAGCTAATTTTTCAATTCTGATTGTAACCGCTCGTTTGTGTGCATCAAGTCCTTCTGCATCCGCCATTGTTACCACTGTAGGGGCTAATCCTTTTAAACCATCCGCTGTGAGTTCTTGTACTGTCATTCGTTTAGAAAAATCAGCTAACCCTAAACTTGAGTAAGTTTTTGTATAACCATAGGTTGGTAGTACATGATTGGTGCCTGAAGCGTAATCCCCTGCTGATTCTGGTGAGTAATCCCCTAAAAAGATTGAACCTGCATTATCAAGAAGCGGCAGTAATTCACGTGGATTTTTGGTTTGAACAATTAAGTGCTCAGGGCCATAAAAGTTTGATATTGAAACACACTGAGTTAGAGACTCTGCAATAATCAATAAACTTGAACCTAGCGCTTGGCGTGCAATGTCAGCACGAGTCAGCTCTTTTAGCTGTTTCTCTACTGCATCAGCCACTTGATCAGCGATGATCGGAGATGGAGTAACAAGAACCACTTGTGAATCAGGACCATGCTCTGCTTGGCTTAAAAGATCCGCAGCAATAAAGTCTGGATCTGCCGTTTCATCAGCAATAACTAACACTTCAGATGGGCCAGCAGGCATGTCGATCGCCGCACCACGGAAATCATTAGATACTTGGCGCTTTGCTTCCGTTACGTACGCATTACCAGGGCCAAAGATCTTATCGACTTTAGACACTGATTTTGTGCCGTAAGCCATAGCCGCAACCGCTTGAGCGCCACCAATGTTATACACTTCATCAATTTTACATAGTTTTGCAACGTATAAAATTTCATCTGCAATTGGTGGTGGTGAACATAGAACCACTTTATGACAACCAGCGATTTGAGCAGGAATACCTAACATTAATACCGTTGAAGGCAATGGTGCACTGCCACCTGGAATATACAAACCAACTTTGTTGATCGGCATCGTGATTTGTTCACACACCACACCCGGTTGCGTCTCCACTTTTAACGGCTGTGGTTTTTGTGCTTTGTGAAACTTTGAGATATTACTGTACGCTTGTTGTAGCGCCGCTTTCATCTCTTCAGATAAACGTTCACTTGCCGCTTCAATCTCAGAATTAGAAACTCGAATTGATTCAGGTTTCACACCATCAAACTTTTCAGTCAACGCTAACACACCAACATCGCCGTCTTGCTTTACGGTATTAATCACGCTAGTTACCGCAGCGGTAATATTTGCACCTTCGGTAATAGCAGGACGTTGTAAGACGGTATCTTGCTGTGAGTCACTAAGTGATTGCCAAACTAGGGTTTTCATAATGGTTACTCCATCATCTTCTCAATTGGAAGAACAAGAATAGAGCTCGCACCCAGTGCTTTTAGCTGTTCCATTGTTTCCCAGAATAGATTTTCAGTACTTACTAGGTGAACCGCTACTTTTGCACCATCACTTGATAGAGGAAGTACCGTTGGATCTTCTGCACCCGGCAGTAGTGATTTAATCGCTTCTAGCTTATCTGTTGGCGCGTGTAGCATGATGTATTTAGATTCTTTAGCTTGGATACAACCTTGCATGCGTGTCAGTAGCTTTTCAATTAGTGCTGCTTTATCTGCATCGAACTCACCTTCACGTTGAATTAGCGTTGCTTTAGAGCGGAAAATCACTTCAGCTTCTTTTAACCCATTTGCTTCAAGCGTTGCGCCTGTTGATACTAAATCGGCAATTGCATCAGAAAGGCCTGCACGTGGAGCGACTTCAACAGAGCCGTTTAGAATACAGGTAGAAAATGGAATGCCTTTTTCATCCATAAAGCTTTTAAGCAGTTGTGGGTAAGTTGTTGCAATACGTTTGCCTGCAAGATCTTGTGGGCCGTTGTACGTTTCATCTTTATCGATAGCGATAGATAGACGACAACCACCAAAATCTAAACGGCGCAGAGTAGTAAATGCTGAAGGCTCACCAAGCGCTTTGCGCTCTAGGCGAACTTCTTCTAATTCATTTTCACCAATCACACCTAAATCAACCACGCCATCCATGATTAGACTTGGAATATCGTCATCACGAACTAACAATAAATCAATTGGCATGTTTTCAGAATGAACTACTAGGCGCTCACCCGAGATGTTAAATTTCATGCCGCAGCGCTTAAATAGCTCTTGGCACTCTTTAGATAAACGGCCTTTCTTTTGAATCGCGATGCGTAGACGTTGTGCTGACATAATTTCTTCCTTGTAAAAATGTAATTCTAAATTTGTGGTAGTTACCTGTTACTTAATTTTGGTCATAAAACGAAAAAACCCTCAGAAGATTTACCTTCCGAGGGTTTGAAATTGTATTCATCGGAAGGAAATTCTAATTGCCTTCCCGGATATGCATATCCTCCCGAAAGACTACTCAGGATGATGGTGGTGATGAATGTTCAGACCTTGAATACGCATAATTATAAACCTTTAGTAACAAATTGATTTTGTTTTTAACCTTGTAAACACATTATCAAACTGTGGTTTTATTTCAACAAAAAAGATCATATTTTTTAAAGAAAATTTTTGGAGCATTAAAGGGTTAAGAACTAATTCTAATAACAATCTTTATTCAGACGAAAAAAAACCAGTCATAATGACTGGCTTAATAATTTGGTTTACTTTAAATCAAGAGATTAGAAGTAGTAGTAACCTGCTGCGAATACGTGAGTTTCTTCGTCTACATTATTGTAGCCAGAATCAAGCTCTTGCTTAATATCAATACCCATATCCATGTTTTTAGCAATAGTATACATAGCTGCAACGTTCATGAATGATTGATCTAGATCTTTCATGCCTGTTACTTCATCAGTATTTGCTGCATAACCAGCTGCTAGAGTTAGGTCTTCAGTTACTGCGTAACCTGCTGATAGGTAGTAACCAGTGTTTGTTTTATCTAGATTCTTAGCGCTTGTATCTTCAATCCAGAAGTTTGCGCCTAGTTTTACTTCACCTAATTTAACATTACCTGTTACAGTCATAACTTGGTAATCAGCATCAGCAACTTTAACATCACCTCTTACTTTACGAGTAGCTTCATCACGTAATTCGTAACCAGCATATACATTGAAGATTTCTTGTTCGATACCAACGTAACCATTCACACCTTTCTCAGCATCTACATGAGTATCATCAGTTTCAAAGTAAGATACACCGTATGCGAAGCCACTTGTAGAACCTTGGAATTTAACTACGTTAAATGCATCAGATGCATCACCAGCAGAAGCACCGAACTCGTATGTGTTATCGCCAGCACCATCGATTGCATCAAGAGCTGTATCATTTTCCCAACCGTAAGAAGCAATACCGAAACCAGTATCAAAACCTAACCATGCTTTATCAACATCAGTAGCAAATTCTGAACCATTTTCAAGAATTGGAGAAGTTGAATTATCAGTTGTGTAGTTAAGCATAAAGTCAGTTTCAAAGTAACCAACAATACGATTGTTACGGTAGTTAACAGCTAGAGTTAGGCCGGTAGCCCAATCATCATAAAATGCTTTAGAACCAGTATCGTAGTAACCACCAACGCCCACAGAACCAGATACAGAGAATTGGTCTTTATGCATTGAGTCGAATGCAAACATGTCTTCATTTTTGCTGTTTTGGCTGCTTGTATCTACTGCAAATGCTGATGCTGAGATACTTGCGATTGCAAGTGCTAAAAGAGTCTTTTTCATAATAAGTCCACTGCCTTTTCTTAGAAAGATTGGAAATCCGATTTCCGGTTCCCTTATTTTAAGAGCGCCACAGCTGCATCTAATGTGCGACTTGTTAGCGTCTCTGTTTCTGGACGCTACTTTGCTAAAGATTTCTCATCGTGTCAACGCGCAAAGTCAAGGAAAGTAAAAAATAATAAAGGCATCAAATACAGAGGCTTAGAGCGGTACATTTAAATTTGTGACACAGATCAAGCTACAAAATATAAATTTAGATAAATACGCACAACAGTAAGAAGAGGCGCATTACCGCTAAGTTACAGATAAAAAAGAAGTAAAAACATAAATAGTTCTAAATGGCCGCGATTTGACCAGCGAGTGCCATTAATGTTTATAAATAGAAATTGAGAGGAAATGTGGTCTAAAAATAATTGTCATTCTGAGTAAATATTTTCCAATTTTCAGAATGACAATACAGATTTTGTAAGAAAGGCTAAAAATTAATTGTGATCTATGATCCACTTTTGGAAGGCCTTACGCTCTTCCTTTGAGGCTTTAGTGTACCAAGCTTGAAGTTGCTCAAGGTTAGAAACCTTATTATCTTCGGTACTATTGTAGTTTTCTACAGTTAATGCACTCGCAGATAACGTTGCTGCAGAACCAAAAACAAGTCCATTTTCTTGATTGTGTTTTTTCAACATAGTTTCAAGATCGTAATATGGCATAAAACCATCTTCAGGTTTCAGCTTCTCTTGTTGATACGGAATTTCATCATCATTAGAGTTAATAATTTCCCATGCAGGCTGAGTCTTAAATTTCTTTTTCCCTTGCTCATAACTATGAACTTTTGGACCTTTAATAACTAAATCTGATTCAGGGATATCGAGTGATAATATAAATGGTGCCGAATCAAAAATTTTGGCTGAATTTCCATTCCCTACTTTCTGACTATAACGAAGTACTAACTGCGTATTAATTGCATCAACTTCTATCGTATCTCGTTTTTTTTCTGTTTTAATGCCATTAACAAATAAGATCTCTACCCCTTTTTTAGGAGTCAATGTTGCAGCCTGAGTTGAAGACGCAAGCATTAAGCTTAAAAGTCCTAATTTAAATTTCATATTAACTCCAAATATTTCATCCCTAAAAAAAAACCACCCTATAAGGGTGGTTTCAAGTATATCTTAATTAACTAAGATTAGAATGCAGCTTTAACACCCATTGCGAAACCTGTTTGGCTATCAGTAACATCATTACCACCAACCTCAACATATGCTGTTGTGTTTGGAGCAATTGGGTAACCCGCATTTACATACCAAGTATTAATATCATCATTTGCATCAACATCATCAGAAGATAAGCTATAACCAGCGGCTAAAGCAACAACATCAAGTTGGTAAGTAGCAGCAAGACCAAATGTAGTAGTCTTAATAGTTTCATTATCTAAAGTATAAACCGCAGCTGCTAAGCCTAAGTTTTCAACACCATTAAAACGCGCTTCAGCACCTAGAAGTGTTTCATCATGTGTACCTGTGATAACAGCTGGAGTACCTGATTTATCTTCTGCTTCACCAGTACCACCAAGAAGAGTAAAGTCAAAAGACGCCACACGGTAACCAACACGAGCATCAAAATAAGTACCATCTTCACTTACATACGTTGAACCATTCTTATCTTGAGCAAAAGCAACTGTTGCATAAAAGTTTTCTTTATCAAGATCCCAACGAACAACTTCATCACCACAGTACATATCAGCACCATTGAAGAATGTAGTAATACCAAATTGGTAATCCGAACCAATACCCGCATCATCAAGAGCAGTACAAGTACGACCAACTTTAATAGAACCAATAGTATCAGAGTAAAGTGCTACATATGCATCACCTTCGTTCATGCCTGTATCTTGTAGCTCGAAGAAACCACCGAACTGTAGATCATCATTCATTGCATAACGCACATCAAATTTAACATCAGCATCTTGAATTTCTTGTTGGAAATCGTGATCTTTTTCAGTTTTTTGTAGGTACACAACTTCAATGTCGCCACCCATATTTACTGTTACGCCATCTTGGTTATAAATTTCAAATGCTTGTGCTGAACCAGCTGATGCCGCTAATACTGATAATGCTACTAGAGTCTTTTTCATAATAATCCACTGCCTTTTCTTAAAAGATTTGGAAATCCGATTTCCGGTTCCATGTATTTATGTATTTTTATTCCGTATCGACCAACACATCTAACTGTGTGATTAATCAGTACTTCTGAATTCGAGAGCTACTTTGCAAAATCTTGGCCCACATGTCAACGGTCAACTAAAATATACATAAAAAAACATAAACCCTTTAAATACATGAAGTTATCTAATTTAATGTTCTTTTTCGACTCGCCGCACACATCAAAATGAAACCTAATGTAAATATTTATTTCTCGACACAAAAGAATAAAGCACTAAAAAAAACACCTTTAAACACTCATGCCAGCATAATTAACCTTAATTTTTGAAATAAACTAGGTTTCACTCGTTCTAAAAATTAACATTTAGGTCTTTTATATTGGTTCATCTTATTTTCGTGACGTATATCTCGATTTAAATACATAAGAATCTATTCTTTGCAGGAGATCACATTAGATAGCGCGTGCTACAATGGTTTTTTATCTTCACTAGAGCTCACCATGCTGAACAAAGCGGTTACTGATTGCATTCGCGAAAGCTATAAAACACTACAAGATCAATTGCCAGGCTTTATACCTCGCCGTGCACAGAACTATTTAGTAGCAGAAATCGCTAAATCACTTGCGGGTGAATACAGTGATACGCATCGCATGATTGTGGCAGAAGCAGGTACAGGCATTGGAAAATCCTTAGCTTATCTACTAAGTGTTATTCCTTTTGCCAAACTGAATAATAAGAAAGTGATTATTTCTACGGCAACAGTCGCGCTGCAAGAGCAACTGGGTCATAAAGACTTGCCTTTTTATCGTCGAATTTCACCACTTCCTTTCTCTTTTATTATTGCAAAAGGAAGGCAACGTTATTGTTGTAGCCATAAACTTGCACTTTTAGTAGAAACCAATCACGAAGAAGATAAACAAGCCGCTTTGTTTACAGAAAAACCTAAAAAGAAAGATTTAGAACTTTTGAGAAGAATGCATAAAGCGCTTTCTGAAGGGAAATGGGATGGAGATAGCGATAGCTGGCCAACAACCATTCCGTCTTCTATATGGCAAACTATTATCTCAGATAAATACAGCTGTCATAACGGATTACCAATGCACCGTGACTGCCCATTCCAAAAAGCGCGTGAACATCTGGACAAAGCCGATGTGGTAATCGCAAATCATAGCCTTGTTATGGCTGATATTGATTTAGGTGGTGGCGTGGTTCTCTCTGAACCTGAGCAAACCATCTATATATTCGATGAAGCACATCACTTACCTAATGTGGCGCGTGAGCACTCTTCTGCAGCAGCAAGTTTAAAAGGAACCGCTTCTTGGTTGGAATCGTTAAACAAATCGGTCAGTAAATTCTGTAATCTTGCCGATCAAAAACGTGTGAATCGCTTTCAAAATACACTCCACGAGAATCTACAAGAGCTTATCCCCTCTTTAAATCAACTAAGTAAGCAATTTGACCCAACGTTATTTAATGACGATGGTATTTACCGTTTTGAGCATGGTGAAATCCCGACTTGGCTTGCCGATCAAGCTAAAGATTTAAAAGATCTCTCAACTAAAGCTAATCAAGCCTTAGCTAAAATCAGTGATTTAATCTCTGAACGAATGAAGGACGGCGAACTCGCTCCAAGAATGGCCGAGCCCGTATTGGCAGAAACAGGCTTCTATCTGCAACGATTAGAAAACTTAGCGCAAGTCTGGTTCTTAATGGCAAAACCAAACAGCGATAAAGGGGCCCCACTCGCTCGTTGGCTAGAAAAAAGCAAAGACAGAGAAAGTGACGTTGTCATTAATGTCTCTCCACTCGAAGTAGGCTGGCAGTTAGATCAAAATCTTTGGAGTCGTGCTGCTGGTGCTGTCATTGTGTCTGCAACCATGCGTGCCCTAAATAGTTACTCATTCTTCTGTAGACAAGCAGGTATATCAGAGAAACCTGAGGATGGCGTTCGTTTTCTCTCTTTGGCTTCTCCGTTTAATTATCAAGAAAATGCACAATTGGTTATTCCAAAACTACCAATGGAGCCATCAGCACCCGGCTTTACTGACCTGTTAATCGAAGAGTTACCTTTTTATCTTGCTGATCAAACCTCAAGCTTGGTTCTGTTCTCTTCTTATTGGCAAATGAACAAAGTCGCAGAAGGCATTGAAAAAATAGCAAAGAAACATGGCTGGAGTTTATTAATTCAAGGACAAGAGTCTCGTCAAGAGATCCTGAAAAAACATAAGAAGATTTGTGAAGCAAATAAAATCAGTATCTTATTTGGTACAGGTAGCTTTTCAGAAGGTTTGGATTTACCCGGAAATCTATTAACCAATTTAATCATCACTAAGATCCCATTTGGTGTTCCGACCTCACCGGTAGAAGAAGCGCATTCTGAATATATTGAAAGCCGAGGTGGTAATCCATTTATGCAGATCAGCGTTCCAGAAGCGAGTAAAAAATTAATCCAATCTGTTGGACGATTACTGCGTAAAGAAGAAGATTCTGGTAGAGTTGTGCTGTTTGATCGCCGCGTTATAACTAAACGGTATGGCAAAGCGCTTTTAGATGCATTACCTCCTTTCAAGAGAGTGATAGAGTAAACGTTCTTATTTGCTAAAAAGCATTATATTTACATGTTGTTTCTACTAACTGTCGCACATTCAGAGTGCGATTCTACCTATACTAATAATAACTAAGAGCCTATATGGAATTTCTTGAACCAAGTACCTTAATCGTTTTAGGGTTGGTTGCTTTTATTGCTGGATTTATCGATGCTGTTGCTGGCGGCGGCGGAATGTTAACTGTACCCGCTTTATTGTCTATTGGACTACCACCCCATATTGCTCTAGGGACAAATAAATTAGCAGCGACATTCGCCTCATCAACCGCAGCACTTACCTATTTTAAAAAGAAGTTATTCGATCCTAGCTTTTGGAAAGCCTCTTTTATATCAACACTTATTGGTGCAACTTTCGGAACTTTATTAGTTAACTACATTTCGACCGAATGGTTAGAAAAAGGGCTACCTCTTATTATCCTAGGTGCTGCTTTATATACCATTTGGCCAAAGAGTGTGACCTCTGAACAAAATCATTTACCAGAAAAAACACCTAAACTAAAGAAACAGCAAATTATTCAAGGGTTAACGCTTGGGTTTTATGATGGTGTTGCTGGTCCTGGTACTGGGGCGTTTTGGACAGTAAGTAGCATGGCGATGTACCGTCTTAATATATTATTGGCTTCAGGCTTAGCAAAAGCGATGAACTTCACCAGTAATTTCACCTCACTAGTTACTTTTGCCATTCTTGGTCATATTAACTGGGCTCTTGGATTAACCATGGGAGTATGCTTAATGGTTGGTGCTTTTATTGGAGCACATTCTGCTATCCGATTTGGTTCTAAATTTATTCGTCCAGTGTTTGTAACTGTTGTTTGTATTTTAGCGGCTAAACTCGCGCTAGATGCATGGTTCTAGATTGAGAGAGTAATATGACAAACTTCAGTTCCATTGAAATAATGCTTGAACAATTAAGTAAAACAGCAGCAGAGATCGATCATCGTCGAGGCGAACAACGCTTGCCTCTTTTTGATGAGAGACTCTTTGGCTGTCGAAGCCGATATCTTATTCCTTGCATTAACGAAACTAAATCAACCCTCGCCTCTATTCAACGTGAGGAAAAGGCCAATATCCTCACGGCTCAGCGTGCAGAATATCTAACAAAGATGTTAGTTTCCCAGATAGAAGCGATTCAGCGTGAAGTTGCAACTCAGCGTATTCGTTCTAATGAACCACGACCTAAAGGCAGTTATAGAAAACCAATTAGTGATATGTACCAAGATTTAGCCCAACATCAAGAGTGGGAGCGCCGACTAAGTCAAATGGTACGAGAACAAGAAAGCGCCGTAAATAATTGCCACTCTTTCTCACAACAACAAGAATTACAAAGAACGCTGCTAACAACAGAAAAACGCCTACAGCGCTGTAAAGAAGCGATGAAACGTTTAGAACAACAAATTACTTATCGAGAGCAACATGACTAACAATGACACTGATAACCAAGAAATAGAAACCAGCATTGAAGTAGAACAAAATGCCAACCCTAGTCCTTTAGATAACGCTCCGGATGAAATTAAACTTGCTGTTGATTTGATTTATCTACTAGAAAATAACGAAGTAGAAAAAGAAACGGCAATTAAAGCGTTAGAAATTGTGCTTAATGATTATAAGAACAAATAAAGTTCATATTCTCGCTAGGCTATTTGGGCCATTTCGTCTGAACTAAAACAAGAAATCTGATTTCGTCCTGCCGTTTTTGATTCGTATAACGCAAGATCGGCACGTTTATAACTGGCTTCACTGCTGTTGCTGATATCAGTCACGCCACCACTGATGGTCACTTTAATATCGTCATATAGATAAACAGCCACTCTCAATCTATTTAAAATAATTTCAGCTTCTTGTAATTGCGTATTAGGTAAGATAATTGCAAACTCTTCACCACCAATGCGGGCGACAAAATCACTGCGACGGCTTTCAGAGCCTAAAATCCTACCGACTTCTGTAATTACTTTATCACCAACATCATGACCATATTTATCATTAATACGTTTAAAATGGTCAATGTCTACTATCGCTAAACATGAAGGGCCCATTTCTTTGGTGAACGAACCGTTACCAATAATATTTGAAAACTCATGCTCAAACTTACGGCGATTCCAGCATTGAGTTAATGAATCCTTTTCACTGAGATCTCTAAGGCGATTCTCTAACTCTTTTCTTGCGGTAATATCTACAAATGACGCAATAAAATATTCCATTTTCCCATCATTATTACAAATCGCTTGAATACGTAAAATCTCAGTTAATAAGCTGCCATCTTTTCGCTTATTGGTAACTTCGCCTTCCCATAAACCTTCTGATTTAATGGTCTTCCACATTGTTGAATAAAAGTCTTTTTTGTGATTTCCTGATTGAAACATCGATGGAGGTTGCCCAAGAACTTCATCCTCTCTCCAACCACTTAAGCGAGTAAACTCTTCATTTACTTTGATAATACGATTATTTTTATCTGTAATCACAATCGCAGACATTCCATTTAATGCAGCTAACGCTAACTGACTTTCAAGACTCGTCGTCCTGTGCTTAGCTATATATCGAGCAATTAAAATTGAAATAAAAATAATAAACAGTATTGCTAGAATGCCTTCATAAATAATGAACGTCAGTTTATGATCTAAGTTTGTCGCCTCTAAACTGCTGTCACTTCTTAAAATTAAATAAAGTGAACTGCTATCAAAATGACCACCAAGCGTGATCTTAGAAAATGAATAAAAGAATTGATTATCAAAAAACTCCCCTACATCTTGAGCTTTCATTTTATTCCATAACTCGGGCGTTTCTATAAGAATATTATAACTGTCTCGCTCTGAAATCAGGTGTCCTAGTGTTTTATGTTTATCTTGAGATGCAAGGTAATACCCTTCTTCATTAATAAACTCTAATTGATAGCCAGTCTCTAGTGATGCTTCGACTTGAGCTACAATTTCATATACATCTAAGTTAAAAAAGAGATACCCTTTACGTTCATTATCAATTTCAACTGGGGTGAAAATACGTAAGGATGGCTGTAGCGGAGTCACAACTTTTCCATGCTCTACTTCCAAATCAATACCAAAGAAACCCAACGCATCAGCCTTAAGCGTCTGTGCATAAATAAAATAATCTCGATTGGATTTATCTTGAAGTTCATTTATTGGAACAATGATAAGTTTGTCATTATCTTCATTTATACGAGAAATCTCTTTTCCATCAACGCTAATAAAGCGCACCTGAGAAATGTAAGAATAGTTGGTCGCAGTAAGCGCTAAAAGGGATTCAAGCAATGATCTATTTTTTGATGACGGATCCTGTATAAACTCTAATAATACCCGATTATCCGACAGTAGCTTTAAAGAAGTACCCAACTCTGAAGCAATAGAGTACACCTCTTTTTGACTAAAGTTGAGCTGATGTTTAGCTGCACTTTCTCTTTCGAATTGAATTACGTTCAACTCAGCCTTGTATTGGCCCCATAAATAAAAGATAGGAGTAATCCCTATCAATAAAATAGTAATAATGAAATATTTAATTTGTTTGTAAATCATACAATTGTTCAAAACAGCCAACTTTTTTTAGTTATTCTATCAAATAAATAAAAAATATTAGTGATCATGCTCTAATAGTTATTGTGAATATGTTGATTTTAATTAATTTATTATTGACGCCATTTATGTGACGCAAGAAAAATGACATATTAGTTATCTTTCTTAACGCCATAATAAAAATAAAATATTAGAGATCGTAATTTAAACTGGTTGTTCTATAGATTTCATCATGCTCTTACTTGTAGCAACAACACTAATGATAAATATATTCTTCACCTATCACCAAAGGCAACCTTTCCATTCGCTTATTTATTAATCACTTAACTACTTTTTTATGATTTCTTCTTGCATTATCAATACGTATGTACAATAATCCCTCTCGTTCTCAGGAACAACAGAATCTATGGAGGCCCTGGTCCTCTCGCAACACTAACTTGTGAACTCGGTCAGATCCGGAAGGAAGCAGCCGCAGCGAGTGACGTGTGTGCCGGGATGTGGCTGGGGCTTCCACCTATTTAAAACGCCGCTTTTATTAGCGGCGTTTTGCTATCTAATACTTTTAAAATCAATCTCTTGCTCTAACTCTCATCATTGACCAATCCCAGAAATCATAACTTTACTGTTGGCTATTCTATATTTACAATATGGCTTCATAGTTTAAGGACAGCACACCATGAAGCAAAAAGGTTTTACTCTTATCGAATTGGTTATTGTTATTGTCATCCTTGGCATTTTATCAGTAACAGCAGCAACTAAGTTTATTAACCTGCAACGCGATGCTCGTATGTCGGCTCTTCAAGGGCTAAAAGCAGAGATGACAGGTGCAGCAAATCAACTTCACCCTAAAACAATTCTTGCTGGCATGGACACTCAGGTGAGCGGTGCAATATCCATTGAAGGAAATGATATTCACATTGTCTACGGCTACCCAAAAGCAGATGCAGCTAAAGCCTGGAATCAATTAATGAATCAAACTTTTGTTGATTCACAATATAATGATACAACCCCATCTGACTGGTATTTCCATAATGATACTAGTAAGCCTTTTATTACATTTATGCATAAAAGTAAAAAATACAGTGGTGATAAGTGTCATATCAAATATACGGAAGCGGCAGACGAAAATACTCCACCTACTTTTGAGTTTGTTAATACTGGCTGTTAATTATATAAACGCATGATGTTTATAAAATTAATCTGGTGTCCATAAACTCAAACTCTGTATATAAAAAATGGGTAAGAAAACAATAATTTCTTACCCATTAATAACACTCTAATAATCGTTGATATTAACCGATTTTAAATGTCGCTAGTTGTTGTTGTTGTCTCTCTGCTAACTCAGACAAATGCGTGCTTGTTACTGTCGCCTCTTCAATTCCCGCAACATTTTGATTAGTAATATCACGGATCATGGTAATGTTTTCACTTATCTCAACCATGGTACGAGATTGCTCTGAAATTGCTGTCACTACTTCTGTATTGGATTGTGATAGCTCATCCATTGCTTCATTCATTGAGGACAGTTGGTCACGTGACTTTAATACGGAGACGGCCGTTTCATCAATCATCACCAAACAACGTTGCATGTTCTGTTGTGCATTAGCTGATTTATTTTGTAGTTGCTCGATAATACGCTGGATGGTTTCTGTTGAATCTTGTGTTCTTGTTGCTAACACACGCACTTCATCTGCAACCACTGCAAAACCACGCCCCATTTCACCAGCACGTGCTGCTTCAATCGCCGCATTTAATGCCAATAAATTGGTTTGTTCAGAAATATTTTGGATCACAGCAATCACATTACCAATTTGCTCACACTCTTTATTTAAGTGTTCAACCACTGATGATGTTTCATTCAGTTGACTTTGCAATGCACTTGCACGATCACCATTTTCATTAGATGAACGCATTTCTAATCGACAAAGGTCTTGCACCCCGCTCATGCGTGTTTCTGCCGATTTAGCAGACACTTCAACTTCATTTGCTGAAGCCGATAATTCCGTAATTGCTGCGGCAATCATACTAACTTGATCATTTTGTGTTGTACTATTTTCTGCACTTAATTCCATAACTGAACGTAACTGCAGTGACGCAGATGCTAACTCTTGGCCGTGAGCACTTAATTCTTTAATCGTACATTGCAATGTATTAATCGTAATATCGGTGTTTTCACCCAATTGAGAGACTTCATTATCACCTTTCAAGTAAGTATTAGCAGTTAAATTACGATCGGCTAAACCACTGATCACTGTTTGCACTGATGCTAATTGAGAGATAATAATACGCGTTAATACAGTGACTAAAATAGAGGCAAGTAGTGCACCAACTAATAATCCTACGATGTTTACAGTAATACTATCTTCCGCATTATTTATTGTATTTATAAGGTTCGTATCTAAATACTCTTGGCTTTCTGCAACGGCTCCATTAATCAAACTTACCGCACTTTGCCTAATTCGCGCTCTCTCTTTTTGGTACACAACCCAGCGATTGGTAATATTTTCTAACGTGCTTAATTCTTTGCGCCATACATCAATAAACTCTGATTGTAATTTTTTAAGAGCTGGGCCTTTGTACATCGGTTCAATTAATGCCTCCATGTCATTTAGTAATGCATGAAGTTCTTTACCATCTTCTTGCAAACGAGCATAAAACACACCAGATGATTTATAACCAATACCTTCTGATATGACTGATAATTTATTACGTATATTAGGCCATTCTTCTGCATTTGAAGGATGATGATTTACATCTAAATTTTCAAGATAGGGAGCAAGCCAAGGTAATACTTCCAAAAAGATAGTATAACCTTCCATTCTTTCGTCCATCATTTTTTGAGAGACTTGATAGAAGTCATTAAACGCTTTTGAAATGAGATCTAACTCAGCCACATCTTGGCTTGATAGCGCATCCATAGTTTTTAATTCAGAAATTACACGATCTTTATCAGCCAAAATTTTTGGATAGGCTTGATTAAACTCTGTTAATCCGAGCTCAGGATTAAACATTTCACTACGTATCGCTGTGGTTCTCAATCTGGAAAATAAAGCGTCAAGTTCAGTATAGGCCTCTGAAACCTCATTACTCATAATGGACGATTCTATATTTTCTTCTGTTAGCACAAGATTAGAATGTAAAAAGGTGGCGCTGCAGAAAAAGATAATAAACGTTCCAACAAAGGGAACCATAAGCTGAAAGCGTAATTTCAGCGAGTCACGGTAATATCGTATTAATGCACTCATTTTTGAACCTTATAATATAATAAATAGATATTTAAATTTGAAAAATATTAATAACGTGATCTATCCCTAGCTAAGCATCCTACAAGTTACTTATTTACATTTAACAACAAAAAGCATAACAAGGAATGAACCTTATTATACTTCTACTTATAAAGATGAGCATAGAGGAAAACAAATCCCCAACAAATATAAATAATGAATAATGAAAATAATGAAAATAAACACAAGAAATACACTAACCAAGCAACTCATGAAAAACACAAAAAGACAAACACACAAAATTAAATTAAATATCAATAAGTTACATGAGGTTAAATTTAATTATAAATATATATAAATACACGACTTTATATAAGACCGCGAAAGTATTATTTAAAACCTCCATTAAAATGACATAATAAATATTATTTATTACGAAGTGCACTATAAGTTATAAAGGAATATACTAATAAAATTAATTATTACCTCTATGCCTAAGAAGTTAAGGGCTCAACTCTATTATTATCTTAAGTCGAAAAAGAACGTATTTTGCAAACGATAAAAAGATCCATATAGATACATCAGACTAGTCTTCCAATAATAAAGCCAAAAATACACTACCTATTTTTCAAATTATCAATACAGACTGTTAATCGCATAGGCGCATAATAAACACACAATACTCATACAAAAATTAATGTAACCTTGTTAACTAACATTAGTTTTATTGCGATCTGCCCTGTAATTTATAAATCCACTCTCGCACATATCAATTTCTATCCTAATCTTATTTCACATCAATTAAAAAGTAGATTGATGTTTTGAATTACCTTTAAGGATATGAAATGGAACTTTCAACTTTAAGAAAAAAATCCAATAATAAATTTACTCTCTCAACCCTAACCCTCTCTTGTTTAATGGCATTTAATGCTCAAGCAGCGGTCGATTGTGATCCTCTAGCAACTTGGGATGCAAATAAGACTTACAATGGCGGAGAAGAAGTAAAGCAAGGGGCTAATGCCTATAAAGCAAAATACTGGACTCAAAATAATGATCCTGCGACCGCCGGTGAATGGGGAGCATGGCAAGACTTGGGTGTTTGTTCTGGTGAAGTAGCTAATGCCGCACCAACCGTTGATTTAACCTCTCCTAGCGCCACAGATAAAATAACCACCGGTGATGTTGTTACCTTAACAGCCTCAGCATCAGACAGCGATGGAACCATTGCGCGCGTTGACTTTTTAGTTGATGGTTTAGTTATATCTTCATCAACTACCTCACCTTATAGCGCGTCTTGGACAGCTCTTGAAGGGGCTCATACTTTCAGTACCCAGTCTTATGATGATAAAGGAGCCGTAAGTACTGTCAGTTCTGTGTCGGTAAACGTAACCAACAGCCCTGTTGATAATATCGCACCCACTGCAACATTAAGTTTGTCAGCAACCAGTATTGAGCTTGGCGCTGTAGTCACTCTAACTGCTGATGCCACCGATTCAGATGGCTCTATAGATAAAGTTGATTTTTATGTCGACAGTGCTCTTGTTGGTACTGTAGCCACCGCCCCTTATACTCTTGATTACACAACAACTTCTGCAGGCTCTCTATCGATTTACGCCAAAGCCACAGATGATTTAGGCGCCTCAACCAATTCAACGAGCTCTACATTAACCGTAACGAGTTCATTACCTATTGCTGATAATTGCCGTCCTGATGGTTTGTATCAAACAGAAGGGGTTAGCGTTCCTTACTGTACGACTTATGACAAAGAAGGCCGTGAACTAATGGGGGCTGATCACCCTCGTCGTGTTATTGGTTACTTTACTAGTTGGCGAGATGGCGGCGACGAACAAAATAGCTACCTAGTAAAAGACATTCCTTGGGAGCAACTAACACACATCAACTATGCATTTGTGAGTATTGGCTCTGATGGCAAAGTCAATGTTGGTGATGTTACCGATCCAAATAACGCGGCAACAGGCAAAGAATGGTCAGGGGTTGAGGTTGACCCAACACTTGGCTTTAAAGGTCATTTTGGGGCACTTGCAACCGCTAAAGAAAAACACGGAGTTAAAACACTTATCTCTATTGGTGGTTGGGCTGAAACTGGCGGTCACTTTGGCACTGATGGTAATCGAGTGGCTGATGGTGGTTTCTATAGCATGACAACCAACGCCGATGGCAGCATCAACCATGCAGGTATTGAGAAGTTTGCCGCATCAGCTGTTGAAATGATGCGTAAATACAAGTTTGATGGTTTAGATATTGATTACGAATACCCAACGTCAATGGCCGGTGCTGGTAATCCTGACGATAAAGCATTCATGGAGCCTCGTCGTCAATATTTATGGGCATCATATCAAGTATTAATGAAAACACTTCGTGAAAAGCTGGATGTTATCTCTGCACAAGATGGCCAGCATTATATGCTCACTATCGCAGCGCCATCTTCAGGTTATTTATTACGTGGTATGGAAACCTTTGATGTGACTCAATACTTAGATTACGTCAACATCATGTCTTATGACTTACACGGTGCTTGGAATGATCACGTAGGTCACAATGCGGCATTATATGATACAGGTAAAGATTCAGAATTAGCTCAGTGGAACGTTTATGATACTGAAGCTTACGGTGGTATTGGTTACTTAAATACTGACTGGGCTTATCACTACTTCCGCGGTTCAATGCCTGCAGGTCGTATCAATATTGGCGTACCTTATTATACTCGCGGTTGGCAAGGTGTTACTGGTGGCGAGAATGGCCTATGGGGTCGCGCTCCATTACCAGACCAAGCCCAATGTGATGCGGGAACTGGTGAAGGTGAGAAAAACAACTGTGGTTACGGTGCATTAGGTATCGATAACATGTGGCACGATAAGAACTCATACGGCCAAGAAATGGGCGCGGGTTCTAACCCTATGTGGCATGCTAAAAACCTTCAAGAAGGTATCTTTGGTTCTTACGCAAATATCTATGGCTTAGACCCAGCGAATGATCCAGCAGACCAATTAGTAGGTACTTACACTCGTCATTACGATAATGTCGCTGTAGCACCATGGTTATGGAATGCAGAGAAAAAAGTATTCTTATCTACCGAAGATAAAGACTCTATTAACGTGAAAGCTGACTACGTTATTGACCAAGAAATTGGTGGCATCATGTTCTGGGAACTTGCAGGCGATTACAGCTGTTATGTTCTAGATGCGAATGGTAACCGAACGTCTGTTGATGCAACAGAAGCAGCTTGTCAAACCGGCAATGGTGAATACCACATGGGTAACACCATGACAAAAGCGATTTATGAGAAATTTAAATCAGCAACGCCATATGGTAATACGGTAGCAACTGGAGCGATTCCAACTGAAACCGTAGATATTGCAGTAAGTGTGGGTGGATTTAAAGTGGGTGATCAGAACTACCCTATTAATCCAAAAATTAACTTTACCAATAACACAGGCCAAGATATCCCTGGAGGAACTGAGTTCCAATTTGATATCCCCGTGTCTGCTCCTGATAATGCCAAAGATCAATCAGGAGGTGGTTTACAGGTGATTGCCTCTGGTCATACTCGTGCAGATAACATCGGTGGTTTTGATGGCACCATGCACCGAGTAGCCTTTACTCTTCCAGCATGGGAAGCTCTCCCTGCCAGTGGTGTATATGAACTAGACATGGTGTATTACCTACCGATCTCAGGCCCTGCAAACTATACAGTGACGATCAACAATGTTGATTATGCCTTTAAGTTTGAGCAACCAGATCTACCATTAGCTGATCTATCTTCTGGTGGAAATACAGGCGGTGGTGATAATGGCGGCGTACCTGATGCAAATTGTGATGCAACGGGCTTAGTGACTTATCCTAATCTTCCACAAACAGATTGGGCCGGTAATCCAAGCCACGCAAACACTGGCGATCAAGTGATTCATAACAACGTTATCTATCAAGCAAATTGGTGGACAGCAGCAACGCCAGGCAGTGATGGTAGTTGGGCTAAGGTGTGTAACCTTTAGCGATTAATCCACATAGCTTTACACCCTAAATAAAAACCGAACAACGTTAATCCGTTGTTCGGTTTTTGATTTAAGAATCAAAAGAAGTAAAAGTGATACATTAGGTAATCGTGAATAGCGTTAGGCTGAGAAAAAATCAGCTTTTTTAGTTACTTTTTCTTTACTGGGAGTGAATCTTATTTAGAATGCACCCATTATTTACAGAAATGGAACATTCATGTCATATTTACTTCCTATTACCCTGCTTTGGGCATTCTCTTTTAGCTTAATTGGCGTTTATTTAGCAGGGCAAGTTGATGCTTGGTTCTCAGTATTAATGCGTATTGGCTTAGCCACATTAGTCTTTCTCCCTTTTCTTCGTCCAAAGCAAGTTCCTGTGCCTGTTGCGATAAAGCTTATGTTGATTGGCGCTATCCAACTCGGCTTAATGTACGTTTTTTATTACCAATCATTCCTTTATCTTACCGTACCAGAAGTACTTTTATTTACCGTAATGACACCCATTTATATCACCCTATTAAATGACGCATTTGAAGGTAAGTTTCATCCTCATTTTATGATTAGTGCCGTCATTGCCACACTAGGTGCCGTTGCTATACGTTATAACGGGATAGACTCTGGCTTCTTATTAGGCTTTGCGATGGTTCAAGGCGCTAATTTATGTTTTGCTATTGGGCAAGTTTGCTATAAGCGATTAATGAAAGAACAATCAATTGAACAAAAAACGGTCTTTGGTTTCTTCTTTATCGGAGCCTTAATTGTTGCCGCTGTTTGTTATGCCATTTTTGGTAATAGCGAAAAACTACCAACCACATCAACTCAATGGGGAGTTCTCATTTATCTAGGTACGATTGCTTCTGGCTTTGGTTATTTTATGTGGAATAAAGGGGCTACGATTGTTAACGTGGGCGTTTTAGCGGTGATGAATAATTTACTTATTCCTGCTGGTATTCTGGTTAATCTATTAATCTGGAACCGTGATGCAGATCTTCTACGCTTAAGCTTAGGTGGAGGTTTAATCCTTATTGCTCTATTGGTAAACCAGCAATTAGAAAAACGTCGTCCACAATAATATGTCCATCGCTACGGGGATTATTTATACAATAATAAGCCCCGCAATAATGTCATAAAAGGTAAAACTAAATGGAAGATATTTATCTCGCTGGTGGGTGCCTATGGGGTGTTCAAGAATTCATTAAGTATGTTCCCGGAGTCTATCAGACTGAAGCGGGGCGCTCTAACGGATTAACAGCGACAATACATGGAGAATATGATGGTTATGCTGAGTGCGTAAAAGTCACTTTTGATCCTTCTATTATTTCTGTACAAAAACTTATTGACCATTTATTTGAAATAATCGATCCCTACAGCCTCAACAAACAGGGTAATGATACGGGAGTAAAATACAGAACGGGAATTTATAGCCAACATACTCATCATTTGGATATAGCTAAGCGCTATATTGCTTCTCGTAACGATGCTGAAAAAATTGCGCTTGAAGTACTGCCTTTAACTAACTATGTACCTAGTGAGGCAATTCATCAACATCATCTATCTCACTACCCTGAAAATCACTCACTTTGTCATATCCCATGGTCACTTTTACGAAAGTATAAGCCTTCTTAAAAGTACAGTACGCTTTGCTTTTCTCTGTTAGTGTTTAGAAGACTCATAAATATCGCCCACCCGACTAAATAGTGTGGTATTCATTAAAATCAAAAACGAGCGTTTAGCCCTATTATGAAAAATTTAACTATACTCGATGGTGGAATGGGACGAGAGCTTCAAGAAATGGGAGCCCCATTCTCACAGCCGCTTTGGAGCGCCCAGGCTCTCATTGAATCGCCAGAATATGTTAGCCAAGCACATCAACACTTTATTGATGCTGGTTCTGAGATCATCACCGCAAACAGCTACGCTTGTGTTCCTTTCCATCTCGGAGAAGAACGCTACTATTCCGGTGGTGCAAAACTCGCAACAAAAGCAGCAGCTATCGCCCAGCAGATCGCATCCAAAAACTACTCTAGCCAAGGCAAGCAATCACGTGTAGCAGGTGTTATTCCTCCAGCCTTTGGTAGCTACCGTCCCGATCTTTTTAAAGCAAAAGAAGCAAAGGATATTTACACTACCCTTTTTCATGCTCAAGAGCCTCACATTGATTTATGGATAGCGGAAACGATCTCAAGCGTGCAAGAGTTCGAGGTTATTCATTCTGTTCTAAAAAACTCAAAAAAAGAGGCATATTACGCCTTTAGTTTAGAAGACAATCGTACAACCGAAGCCACCATTCGTTCAGGCCAATCGGTAAAATTAGTTACCGCCCTATGTTGTTTTACTAAAGCTAAAGGGATCTTCTTTAACTGCTCTATTCCAGAAGTAATGGAACAAGCTATTATTGATGCTAAAGCAATTATTGAAGAATATAATTCCAATTTAGAGATCGGGGTATATGCCAATAACTTTATGCCAATTAAAGCGGAGCATGAAGCTAATGATACATTGCAGTCTATGCGAGAGCTTACCCCAAAAGAGTACCTCGCTTATGCAAAACACTGGTATTCACTGGGTGCAACAACCATTGGTGGTTGCTGTGGTATTGGTCCTGCACATATACAAGCCTTAACCGATTGGAAACACAGTGAGTGTTGTTAAATCAAAAAAGGGAGATGTATTAATAGCATCTCCCCTCTTTTAACCTAAGGCAGCAGTGTGGTTGTGTTTTTCACGATACTTTTCACATAATTCTTTAATCGGAAGTGGTTTATCAAAATAATACCCTTGAACTAAATCACATTGGTATTCGATAAGCTTATCAAGCTGTGCTTTATTCTCTACCCCTTCAGCCACCACTGTCATCTGGCATGAAGCGCCGATGGCAATAATCGCTTTAACTAAGGTTTCGCTCTGTTCATTAATGAATAATCCATTAATAAAGCTGCGATCAATTTTGATCTCTGTAATCGGTAAAATGTTTAAGTAACTCAGCGATGAGTAACCAGTCCCAAAATCATCCAATGAAATACCAAAACCAATTTGTTGTAATTTTTTCAGAATAGGCGAAACATTGGCTAAATCACTGATCAAAATATTTTCAGTGATCTCTAAAGTAACTCTAGATATATCAATGCCGTTTTATTTACTATCTTCTCAACCCTGTCTACAAAACCAGGTTGAATAATCTGTTTAGGGGATAAGTTAACCGAAACCAAAGTTGCATCAGGTCCATTAGGCATAAACCTTAGCATGTCTTCACACGCTTTCTGCAAAACAAAATCACCAATACTATGTATGACTTCAATCTCTTCTGCTACAGCAATAAAATCAACAGGAGATACAAACCCTAATGTTTTATTATGCCACCGCGATAAAGCTTCAACACCACATAAAAGGCCTGTTTCAATATCTATTTGAGGTTGATAAACCACAGAGATCTCATTGTTATCTAATGCCGTTCTAAGCTCTTCTTCTAAGCTAAATTCATAACTTACTTGCTCATCAATACTTTGATCGAAAAAGAGAGCGCCACCTTTTTGTTTTGCTTTTGATTTATATAAAACAATGTCAGCTTTCGAGATTAGATCGAGGGAATTATCTGCATTATCAGGGAACATTGTCACCCCAATACTGCAACTCGTTGAAATTGACTTCCCATTAATATCAAAGTTTTCATTAAATACAGATTGGATCTCTTTAAGCCTATGTTCAGCTTCTAATTTCGAACTTAATAATGGAAAACAAAATACAAATTCATCCCCACCAAAACGTGACACTATGTCATTAGGTTTTAGTAAACTACTAAATTTATGACTAATCGATTGCAATAAAATGTCACCGACTTCATGGCCAAACCGATCATTAATCTTTTTAAAATCGTCTAAATCAACAAACATCACCGCTAGTGATTGTCCTTTTTCACGAGCGTACTGGATCCCTAATTCTATTTTTGATTCTAACATTAATCGGTTCGGTAACTGAGTTAAAGCATCATGCAAAGCCATGTGCTGCATCTCATTTTTTGTTTTTTCTAATAACGTAAAGTCACTGTGTATCTGTTTTTTAAACTTATCAAAACGCATCCCAACATACCAACTTAGTCCTAGTGATAATGCCGTTAATAAGAGAGCAAGGCTTAAGGTTAATAAAAGAATTTTAGTTAATTCAAGTTTATTTTGCTCCAACAATACGGCTTCTTTTTCTTCTAATAGCCATTTATTGTCATCAATATACACACCAGCCCCAATTGCCCACCCCCAATCGCTATATCCTTTAATAAAGCTCAATTTTTCTGCATTTTCAGCTGAACTGGGTTTAAATGCGCTTATATATTGCATAAATCCACCACCATTCTGAGAGAGAGATAGCATCTCTTGAGTGATAGGGCCTTGGTTTGGTTTTTCTTTACTGTATTTTGTTGGGTCTATTTTACCTTTATTATAATGAGCAAGCGTATTGCCATATTGGTCTAATAAGAAAATATAACCATGTTCATCAAATCGAACTTCAGTAATCCACTGCAATAATTTAGTTTTAATGTCCTCTTCGACATCAACAATGTATTCACCCGTACCTATATAAATATCTAATGGCGAAAATAATTTTGCATAACCAATCTTTTCAAAATCTTCTTTTTTTGCATCTGGTTTTGGATACCACCAATGACTAAACCCCTCACCAGTTTCATTCATCATTGCAATATGATCTAGCACAGTTCTTTTCCCTCTAATATCTTGAACGTCTAGTAGGTTTCTACCTTCCAAACTAGGGAATATAGGATGCATTAAATTTGTTCCATCCATACCATAAATAAAAAAGTACCCACGGCCCTCATTAAAGCGAGAAGTTCTTAATGCATCTGAGATTAGCGCTATAATTTCATTCTTTGGCTTTTCTTTATTTTGTTCATAGATAAAACTTAGCGTATTAAAGGCATCATCAACCCGTGATTTGATTGACTGCTTTAATGTCTTTTCTGTTAGATTTCTTTGATAGCTAATTTGTTGATAAATAGTCTCAACCTGATGCTTAATCTGTGCCTTTTCTTTCTCTATTGATTCACTGTGTAAAGCGTTGATCAAGGTTTCAACTTTTGTTCTGTTCTCATGGATTACGACGGTGTTCAATATAAACGTAAAAATCCCTATCAAAATAACAGGAATAACAGAAATCAATGTCAGTAATTTTTTATCCGAACGACGCGACATACACTCTCTTTTTTACTGAAGGCAAACAAACGCGCTATTATTAATAATTTCACAACTTAATAACAGTAGTATTTATAAATAAATCAATAGTAGTGACGTATGCTGTGAAGTCTGCCAAAAATAAAGCAAGAAGAGTAGTATTTATATTGCTATTGGGAATACACATAAGAAAATGAATTGAAATTAAGAATGATTATAAAATAGCGTTAAATAGGTTGGATTCTTCTTCTGGATAGGACTAAATTACTTTTATACATTTAATTGTGATTATCTCGAGGTTCATAATGAAACGATTGACCATCTTGGCTTGCTCTTCCATCCTACTGTTCACCGCGGGTTGTGCCCAGCAAACAGAACAAGAAACCACACTGACTTCTGACAATATCAATCCATTATGTAATGTTGATAATGGTATGGCTGGTGGCTGGAACACTTCTATCGTGACTCCTGAAGTAGAAAAAGCCACAAATTATGTACTGAGCATGATGAATACATCAGCCAAACTTGAAAAAATAGTAGCGGTAAAAACACAAGTCGTCGCTGGTACAAACTATGCCATTGACTTTAAATTAGATGATGACCAAATTTGGAATACGCGTGTATTTAGAAATTTAAACGGCAAATTTACAATGACTCAACCTGCCCAACAAGGCAGCATGACTCAAGATTGCCAATAACTCTTTTCATTTTTCAATTCCGGAGCTCTTATGTTTAAAAAAATAGCAATTACTCTTAGCTTACTGCTTTCTCTTGCAGCTTGTAGCTCTTCAGAAACAAAAGAACAACCAGCGAAAGCCAATATGGCAAACCCTGCCGCTGAATTTTGTGCAGAGCGTGGTATTTATGATCTCGACTCTGGCAACTGTACATTAGGTAATGGGGATGTGATTAATGCATGGGAATACTACCGCAGTCATAAACAAGAAATGACAAAACCAGTAGGGAAACCAAACCCTGCAGCAAAATACTGCATTGAACAAGCAGGTTCTTACAACTTAGAGAACAGTGATTGCACACTCAAAACAGGTGAAGTGGTTAATGCATGGGACTTTTACAAAAGTAACCAGTAATAGTGATTTTTCTTGAGCCAATAAAGTTGGCCAATTTTCATCATCCTAGCTATATTCCCTATCTTGGCGGCCTAGCCTGAGCTAACCGCCCAAGAGCAGTACCCTCCAGAAAGCTAGCACCCTAAACCACTGCGCCGTAATCACTGAACTTGATTCAAACCAAAAATGCGAATGTAGCAAACGGTATAGATGTATTTGTTAAATTCATTTTTACACCATATACTAAACCCACATACTTAATGCGCATAAGTGGTAACGTTATGAAAAGCCAATACAATACAAAAGCGGTAAAGAAAGCGACCAATTTAACTTTAAATAGTGACCTGCTAGCTGAAGCAAAACGTTTAAAAATAAACCTTTCAGCAACAATGGAAAAAGCACTTTCACAAGAAGTGAGTAAATTAAAAAGACAAGAATGGTTAGAGCAAAACTCTGAAGCTATTAATACTTGCAACGAACTAACAGAGAAACACGGTCTTTTTTCTGATTCATACCGAGTATTTTAAATGTCACAATTTACGCTATATAAAAACAAAGATAAAAGTTCAGCTAAAACCTACCCTTATTTTGTAAATGTTCAAAATGATTTATTGGATAACCTAAATACTCGCTTAGTCATTCCATTAACGCCAATTGAATTACTTGATAAAAAAATTCCAAGTCACCTTTGCCCTACAATTCATATTGATGAAGGTGACTTTGTCATGCTAACTCAACAAATGACAAGCGTTCCAGTTAAGATCCTAAGCGATCCAGTTAATGAATTATCGACTTTCAGAAATGAAATAATTGCTGCAATCGATTTTTTAATCACTGGCATTTAACGCCAGATTAAGGTGTGAGTAACACTGCCACTGAACTAAACCATAGCTCCATAAACACAAACACTTCCCTTTACCTTTCATGAATCCTCCAATCTTTGCAATGTGTGTGAAAATTATTATCAGCTAAATAAGGTTTTTCGTCCTGATGGTTGTGGGTAATATTCGGTCAACCTTGTATATTTAAACATTAACTAATTCAATGAATAAATGAAAATGGGCATCACTTATTAGGTGATGCCCATTTTTACTTACGACTTTTTGTGCTGATGAATTAATGGTTAACTGGTTTTAATCCAAATGAAGCAACACGGCAGGTAAAGTATAACCAAGAAGCCGCGCCAACAAATTTACACCCTTCTTCAAAGATCTGAGTCGTTTCATAACCAAACGGTAAGTAACCCTGAATAAGATCAGTCGCAATCGATCCTGCAAGCAAACCACCAGCAAGCAATACGAACCTGCCCACACTGTCAGCATGACATGGAATGCGTGGGAATAACACGACCGAGATAGCCGAAAGGCAAACATAATAAGGATAATGGCTAAAATTAAACCAGAGGAGAAACAACAAATAAGACGATTTAAAAAATAGCTAACCCATTGATAAAATTACTATCGTAATCTTATCTTGGCCTCACTCGCCTTGAGAAAAGACTCAAGGCGATGCGCCCACCAAACTAGATCGCACAATTTACTATAAAGAAGTGGCTACGGGCTTGTTCAACACCCAGGATTTAACGCTGGCTGCGCAGCGCAGCGCTTAATCCTTATTTGTTAGTTGCGACTACTATAATTTGGATCAATATATAGGCGGTAGTTATTTTCAAGAAACTCTGATAGCCCAATTTTTCTATCTTCTTCTAAATCATTCCTAAAAATAAATGGTTCTGATGAAATTTCATTTCCTTGAGCATCGGTCAGAACTAAAGTCGCAATTCGGCTACTGTTCAAGTATTCACGCTTGACAAGATCAAGCATTCGTTGACGATTATTATACTTATCTACTACCAAATTGAGGCTGTCGAATGCGTTTTCTCTTACAATAATAAAGTCGCCATTTGATAACATTGCAGGCCTTAAAAATTTGATATACGCAACATCAGTATCAACATCATTATTTTTTAAGTAAACAATATCCTCATCAAACTTTAAATAGCCCGAATTTCTAACCAAAGCTTGAGTTTTACCCGAATTAAGTACAATGACATTAATTTGAAATTCTTTTTCAGTGTTGGAATTCAGCGCTTCATTTACAATAACCATTATTGCTTCAGTTACCTTAATTATACGCTCTTCATTACTAGCCCTTTGCATCTCAATATTTCCTTGGATCACGCCAAGATCTGAGCGGTTATCTACATTAAAACTATCAAGATACTTTGAACCTATTTTATAAAAACCGTCAGGGTTAATCACACCATTTTGCATGGATTTAATCTGGTCCAATTCGGTAGAATAAACAGCGTTACCCTCATTCAGATTAAAAAGCTCAGTACTGAGATTTTCTAAAATTCCCTTGATATGATCTGCACTGTAATGGGTTTGGCTTTCTATATCAAACACGGTGTGTATATAGAGAGTATTAGTTAATCGGTTAACTTTTTGTTTAAATTCATTAGAAGCTGCTATCGCAACTGTCTTAGGCTTTATTCCGATATGGGCAACGGAAACACGTTCTCTAGTTAAGAATTCGTTCACATAATAACCACCCACAGAGGATATAAGCGCAATTACAACACCTATCACTATATTTTTGATTGTATTTCTGGATACATTTTCTTCTGGCATAACCACCTCACTAATAATACGCGGTATTATACATTAGCTACCAGATGCCATGTTGATTATGAGCAACTAACGCCGCATTAAGATGTGAGCCACGCTATCACAGAACTCAATTTAGACACCGTAATCAATGAACTTAACCCAAACCGAAAATGCCAAGCGTGGCGAATCACTCTTAAATGCTTTGTTGAACGAAGCCGCTTCGCGGCAGAGTAAAGCCTGCATCGTCCATACTCTCTGTACCTCCATCATTTCGATGGCAGATAACAGGAGTGAACACCATGAGCCCAACTGAACTAAAGCGATATCATCGCCTTTATGAATTACACCTTACCAACTTAACTCTGCAAGGTAAACGACCTGCTACCATTGATGCCTATTCTCGAGCGGTCCGCCGGATTAGCGAGTTCTTTGACCGTTGTCCCGATACATTAAGCACGACTGATTTAAAAAGCTTCTTCGCCAGTTTAATTAGCACTCACCCGTGGAGCACCGTTAAACTCGACCGCAATGGCTTACATTTTTTCTATCGCCACACTCTAAATAAACAATGGGTCGTTGACTGTCAAAGCGTAGGTTATGGTCAGCCTGCGTTAGAATACCTTTCGCGCTACCTCTACCGAGGCGTACTACCAGACAACGACATCATCCACAGTGATGATCATAACGTCACCTTCCGTTACAAAGAAAGCAAAACCAATGCAATAAAGACCCGTAGCTTACCCACCCTTGAGTTCTTGCTGCTCATCTTACAGCATGTACTGCCTAAAGGCTTACAACGAGTACGTGACTACGGTTTTTTACGTGGCCAAGCGAGAGCCCTGCGAGTTCGTATTCAATTACTCATGCTTGGTATTTTTTATCAAACTCCGCCAAGCATTATACCCATCCGAGCCAAAGCAATACGAACCTGCCCACACTGTCAGAATGACATGGAGTGCGTGGGAATAACACGACCGAGATAGCCGAAAGGCAAACATAATAAGAATAATTGCTGAGGTTAAACCAGAGGAGATACAACAAATAAGACGATTTAAAAAATAGCTAACCCATTGATAAAATTACTATCGTAATCTTATCTTGGCCTCACTCGCCTTGAGAAAAGACTCAAGGCGATGCACCCACCAAACTAGATCGCACAATTTACTATAAAGAAGTGGCTACGGGCTTGTTCAACACCCGGGATTTAACGCTGGCTGCGCAGCGCTTAATCCTTATTTGTTATGCATATTTCGTTGTTCATCAATCAATCTATCTCAATACACTTTTGATATTCGGCATGAGTCCATAGGTAGATGGAACGGATTTCACTCTTACCGTCATCAATAAATTCCATCACGTTATTCTGTATATCTAACGGAAGTAAGTATAAGTAGCCCATTGCCCTCATTACTACTTTATAAGACTTTTCAGCATCATCTTTAATCAAAGTATGCTCAATTTGCATAGCATTGATATCTTTGACAGCGGCTTCTATTTTCACGCAATGCTCTTTGAATCGACTAACCTTTGCATTAGCATTAATTACTTCCAGTTGAGTTTCTTGCTTGTATTTCTCAAGAGAAAGAATATTTTCTTGCTGTATTTTGTTAGCTTCAGATTGTGAATAAGTTGCATATCCAGAGGCTAACGCGGTTACTATTACACTAATTATAGCAACTATATTACTGTTCAATTTTTCTCCTACCTTCTATGCATAACGCTTTATCTACGACAAAATGTCTTATAGTACCCCTATAATATTTATTCATAGATCTATTAAAGATACCATTCTGTTGTAAAGTCATTTGAAATTCAATGTAATAAATCATACACATTAGTGAGGTTACTCATGATCTACGACATATTGTCGCTTTATGGAAGAAATTCAAACTAAAGTCTATTGTATGTTAATTATTAAAAGTACAAATGATGCCTGTTAAATCTCCGTTTCTCAAAAGCATTGAGAACTTTATGAATGCTTACGATTACATCATCAATAATACGTTTTGAATAAAAACAAAAATGGGCATCATTTATCGAAAATGATGCCCATTTCTTTATCGTGTAATTTCAAACTTAACTTTGAATTGGTTTACATCCAAATGAAGCAACACGGCAGGTAAAATATAACCAAGAAGCCGCGCCAACAAATTTACACCCTTCTTCAAAGATCTGAGTCGTCTCATAACCAAACGGTAAGTAACCCTGAATAACATCAGTCGCAATCGATCCTGCAAGCAAACCACCCGCTAGTAAGAATGAAAAACCATCAATTTCGATAATGTCTTTAAAATGAAGTATCAATATAGCCAACGCCACGACAACGTAGAAGAAGTAACAAATATATTGATTCACATAGCGATCATGGATCAAGAAAAAGTCGTCAGTTGCTAAGATAGATGCCAGTAATCCCATTAGTATAAGTAATCGTTGTTTCTTACCACGATGCAAAAAGATTGCACTAAAGTAAGCCACTGATAATGCTGACACCCAAAACCAAACCCCTATGTTTGATAAAAATCCACGAAAGCTATGAACTTCAGTTTGCTGTGCAAGATCTCGAAGCACTTCCATTGGGGTAAACCCTAGCGCTTGATTTAATCCAATTAAAGAAAGAGCATAAAATACAACGGCAGGAACAAAAACAATGGCGACATAAAATAGTATTTTTCTTGGTTGAAAAATTTGTTGAATTAATTGAATCAAAATAAAGCCTCTAGGGTGATTACGGACAGTGATCATCTACCTATGTATATGAAATAGCAATGAGTAGCATGTCTGACATATAAGACATTCAAGAAAGTAAGGTTATTCAACATCCATTAATCAAAGACTTAAAAACATCATCGTAAAAACCTCTGAAATGCTGGTATAAGAGCACTCTCCCCTCTCTATTATCCGAGTGAAATCTCCCCGTTATTTATGGGTTTTTATCGATGGGTTTTATCACATTTTTATACAATCAATTATTTTCTATAACGCCGTTTATTGATTAAAAAAATTTATCTTTACCAATAAAATTACTCGTTTTACTTGGATACTTATTAGCCTCATAGTCGCGGAAAATCTACTTACTTCTATTACTTTTATTGAGGCACTGCGGTGAACACAACAACATCAACTCAATCACAACCAGCTCTACTTATCCCTGTGATTGCACTTTCTTTATTTGCTGTCGCATCTGGCTATTTAATGAGCCTTATTCCATTGATGCTAAGCCAGTATGGGATTGAGGCGAAATACGCCAGTTGGTTAGCCAGTGCATTTTATGCAGGCCTTCTTGTTGGTGCAGGTCTTATTGAACCGTTTGTTGCTCGTCTTGGGCATAAGAACGCGTTTGTATTATTTCTAGCATTACTTGCTGCAACAATTGTGATCCTTCCTGCTATGCCTGTTGAATGGGTATGGATGACTGCACGTTTTGTTGCTGGTATTGCAGTTGCAGGCGTATTTGTTGTTGTTGAGTCTTGGCTATTAATTGGTGATGCAGAAAGCCGTCCAAAACGCCTTGGTTTATACATGGGTGCACTTTATGGTGGTTCGTCTTTAGGTCAACTTGGTATCGGTTTTATCGGTATTGAAGGTTTACTGCCTTATTACATGATCATTGGCTTAATCATGATGGCTATTGCTTGTTTATTGTTTGGCAAAGGCGCACAACCACAAGTACAGCATCACAATGTGTTAAACCTGAAGCAAATTTTAAAACTAAACAAAGCATCAATCATGGGCTGTGTAGTTTCTGGTTTATTGCTTGGTGCAGTATATGGCTTAATGCCTTTAGAACTAAAACATCGAAACATTAACACCACACAAATTGGTAGCTTAATGGCATTAATTGTTCTTGGTGGAATGGCGGTTCAACCTCTTGTGTCTTACTTATCTAAGCACTTAGGAAAAACACTGCTAATGGCTCTATTTTGTATTTTAGGCGTTTTCTCGATTGGTTTAACGACATTGAGCGACAACACTGCGGTTCTTGCTACGGCACTGGTTCTGCTTGGTATGGCAGCGTTTGCTATTTACCCTATCGCGATTTCTTTAGGGTGCGATACGCTAGATGAATCTTATATCGTATCAGCAACACAAGTAATGCTATTTAGCTACAGCATTGGCTCAGTATGCGGTCCAGTACTTGCGAATACCTTAATGAATACGGCTGAAGGTTTGATGAGTTACTTATTTGCAATTTTATTAGCAACTGCTATTTATATGTTATTAGCAAGTATGCGCCAACACCGCCCAATGGTTGCTGGTGAATAAGCAGTAGGATTTACAAAGGGTGCGCGTTACAATGCGCACCACAATCGCTAAAGGTAATAAACAATGGAAGATGCTCAATACGTTGTAGAATGGGGTGATACGATGACCCTTAATTTTGAAGGTGCCCTACTTGTTTCGGCTTATCATACTTGCCCTGAAGAAGGTGACGAGATAGAGCTAGAATTTGGTGAAGGCTGGTTCCAAGGCGCTGATGATGAAGAGTACCGTATCGAACTACAAATGGTACCTTTTCACCCGTATGATGAAGATCCTGTTCGTTTAGCCAATATCACTATAAATGGCGAAATCGTAAAAATCCTAGAAATAACAGAAACTGTTGATGGTGAGTTCTTTATCGAACCAAGCGACGGCGATTACTAAGTAATCAAAGAGATTTAATGAAAGGCGCAGTGTTTAATTACACAGCGCCTTTTTTGTATTTATTTATCGCTATTGATATATTACATACTGATTTCTACTTTAAGAATGTATGCAGGTAATACTTGATGAGAGCGATTGTAAATAAATTTGGCCCACCACTAGAGTCCATTCAATTAGAAAACAGCACTCCTGAGCCTCTTTCTCCTCATCAATTACAATTAAAAATGAAATACAGCTCTATTAATCCCTCTGATCTTATTACTATTTCTGGCGCATATCGCTCTCGTATTCAATTGCCTTTTATTCCGGGCTTTGAAGGCATAGGGATCATCAATAATTGTTATGATACTAAATCACCATTTTCTATTGGGGATCGTGTATTACCCATTGGCAGTGCTGGATCATGGCAAACCTATCGAAATATTGATGAGAAATGGTGCTTCTCAATTCCTGATTATCTTAGTGACGAGCAAGCGGCAACGTCTTACATAAATCCGATGACAGCTTGGTTAATGTTGACTGAACAATTAAATATCACAAAAGGAATGTCTCTCGTTATTAATGCCGCAACCTCAGCTATTGGCCTAATGATAATACGTATACTTAATCATTTAGGAGTTGTGCCTATTGCGTTGGTTCGTCGTGATAATACTGAAGCTCTCTTTGAAAATTGCCAACTAAGCGCCATTATAAATACTCAAAACAGTATGGCTTATCAGCAATTTCAGTCTCTCAAAGATCACGGCGGCGTTGATGCGATTCTGGATTGTATTGGAGGAGACCAAGCGTTAGAACAAGCAATGCTATTAAAGAAAAATGGACAGTTTATTAACTATGGATTGCTCTCTGGTGTGCCTATCTCTACACATTTTTGGCAAGAAAGACCTGATATTGATTTCTCATATTTTCATTTAAGACAATGGGTTCATTCTGCCTCAAAAAAGGATATTCAGCATAAACTGAATGAAGTAATGAGATTGGTTCATGAAGGGATTGCAGAATCAAAAATAGATAAAATAGTACCTATCACATCTCTCCACTCTGCTATTGAAGAAATACAAAATAGAACAGTAAATAATAATGGGAAAATACTGATTTCTTTTTAAGGTCTCGCTCTTTATAACGGCCGCTATTAAGTCACAAAAGAATGATAGAGTGCAGAATAAAACGCACTCTATTTACCTACACTTTAACTGTATCTCAATTATTTACTAAACAGCTTTTCCATTGATAAATGTGGGATCTCTGCTTCCATAAATTCGTCACCAAATGGTTCAAAACCCAATTTAGTATAAAAATCTATCGCGTGCTTTTGCGATCCTAAATACACTCGTGGATAGCCTTTATTTGTTGCTTCATCAATCAATGATAAAACAATTTTAGAGCCTAGGCCCTGTCCTCGAAATGCTTTCAAAATAGCAATACGTCCAATATGCCCATCGTCTAAAATACGGCCTGTGCCAACTGGCTGAGCATTACTATAAACAATTGCGTGTACTGCTGATTCATCTAATCCGTCAAACTCAATATCAGGATCTATGCTTTGCTCTTGAATAAACACAATATCACGCACTTCGCGGATCGCTTGTTCATTCTCACCAGTATAATTTACGTTTTTAACCTCAAACATCTTCGTACTCTCAATATATTTACTTCTTTATTGATATTACCTTACTCAAGATCGAACCCAAAATAATCTTTACCAATATCATTACTTAACCTCTCTCTTTATTTTGCGATAAAACAAATAAAAAAATGCCACACTCAATAATAAGTGTGGCATTTAAACCAAGGTGCAGTGGATTATTGCTATTTGGTTAAATTAGATCTTCAGCTTAGAAGCTGTAGTAAACACCCGCAACAACGGTAGATGCATCATCTGCTTCCCAATCCGCATCTGGTTGTTGAGATGGCGTATCCATTGTTGATAAATAAACATCAACTTCACCGCCAAATATATGAATATAAAGATATAAAAAAAGACGCTCTAAAGCGTCATTTTTTGTAGTATAAGTAAAGAGCTACTAACTCCAACTAATATGGTTATAGCAACTCATCACCATCGTCTTCTACTTTAGACATCAGCTTTTTCAATCTTGCTAAATCAATCGCACTTGAACGTACTGTTAGCTTGATATGATCATATTCATATTCTTCAGTAACAACACTCATGCTTGAACGGATTTCACCCATGATGCCTTTAGCAGTATAAGGAACAATGATCTCTTCTTCGATCATCCCTTGCTCAGAAGCCCTAACAATGTATTTATGCAATTTTGCTACATCAAGCGGATTTCGAGTGGATGTCATCATCGCATCTGGAAATTCTTCCATCAATGCTTCTTGCTCTTCAGGAGTCAGTTGATCTGATTTGTTTAAGACTAATAATTTATCAATCCCATCAACACCAACTTCGCCAAGCACTTCATGTACCACATCAAGTTGCGTTCTAAATGTCGCATCTGATGCATCAACTACATACAAAAGTAATGACGCATCATGTGCTTCTGCTAACGTTGAATGGAATGAAGCGACAAGATCGTGCGGTAGCTTTTTAATAAAGCCAACGGTATCTGATACTAAAATTCGAGGCTGAGTCACTGGGTACAGTGCACGTACCGTCGTATCAAGCGTTGCGAACAGCTTATCTTCAACAAGAACTTCACTGCCTGTTAATGCTCGCATCATTGATGATTTACCCGCATTGGTATAACCAACTAAAGCAACACAGAACAGCTCTGAACGTTGTTTACGGCGACCTTTTAACTCATCTTGAACACTTTCTAGCTCACGTCTTAATTCAGCTAATTGATCTCGTACTTTACGGCGATCCAGTTCTAAATCTGTTTCACCCGCACCTTTACCCATTTGGCGTTCATTATCACCAACGGTTGATTCTCTTAATCGCGGCGCAACATAATTAAGACGAGCCATTTCAACTTGTAATCGAGCAGTACGAGTACGAGCATGACGACTAAAGATCTCAATGATGATACCGGTGCGATCATAAACTCTCACACCTAGTTGGTTTTCTACATTACGCAGTTGTGATGGACTTAAATCACAGTCAAAAACCACCACATCAGCACTGCCAAATGGAAGGTTTTCTGATGGAATATCGTCAAAGTCTGTTTCATCAAAAAAGTCTTCGGTATCAGCGTCATCATTCTCGCCTTGATTACCCGTAATGTGCGCGATTTCAGCCAGTTTGCCTGCGCCCAATACATTGACTCGTTGAGTAGAGCTTTGTTTTTGTGATTGTGTGCCTACGACTTTAAATCCTAGGGTTGTCACTAAACGACCAAGCTCTGCAAGAGAGTCTTTTGCTTCAGCACCTTTAAACTGTGGTGTACAAATGGAAATAAGTAGTGCGTGATTAAGTGATGGTTTTTCTGTTAATTTCATGATTTCTATCTTAGTGCACCTAAGTGCAAACCTGATTTTTATCTAAAGTTACCTTGATCCTACGCTGTTATGGATAAGCTTTATAGCGAAATAGAAAACTAAATACATATATTACTTTAATTAGTGATAAATCATTGGTATCTCATTGCAATGAAAACCACCTTTTCGATAATTTAACACTACCAAGGTAATCGTTCTCCGTTATAAGCCAAAAATAAACCACTCTCTTGCGGTGTACTTGATTCTATCAATCCGATCAGATCATGTGCGACCCTCTCTGGAGTAAACAACTTTCCTTTAGAGACATTCCCTTGAAAAGGTTTAGATAATCCGGTATCTGTCGTTCCAGGATGAAGTGCTAATACCACGCCCTTCTTTATCACTCTCTGCCATTCAATTGACATGGTTTTGATGAACATGTTTAAAGCAGCTTTTGATACTCTGTAACTGTACCATCCACCCAATTGATTATCTGAAATACTACCAACCTTGGCTGAGATGACGGAAAATTTAGGTTTATCTGCCTTTTTTAGTTTTGGAGTAAAATATTTTGCTAATAATAATGTTGGTTGTGTGTTGGTAGTAATCATTTGCTGAAAATACACACTATCTAATGCAGCCAAATTTTTCTCTGGTCCTTTCTCTGGAGTATGTAGCATACCAACACAATTAATAACCCAGTCAATATCATTGAATTGCTCACTCAAGGATTTAACCTCTTCATCATTACTCGCATCAATTTTGTGCCAAACCACTCGTGCATGGTGCCACTGTGGCTTAGTTTGTCGGTAAGTTGCATGGACCTGAGCATCAGAAAATCTGGTAAGACTCTCTTGCAGCATCGCGAATCCAATCCCTCCATTTCCCCCAACAATCAATATTTTCATCGCTGTACCTCATTATGAGTATGGCAATCAACAATACTATTTTGAGCAACTATTTTCATTACAACTTGAGGTTCCCGTTAGCCAGTATGAAACGCGATAACGATTTTTTGCAAAACGAAGATAACACCAATCCGCAACGGGCTTAATAGCAGGCCAACGTAATGGAGCGTAGAGCCAACCTTTTCCAACTAAACTCCACGCTTTATACGTTACATCTAACCCAAGAAATAGCTCACCATTTGCATTTAATCCATGCAATACAGTGTTTGCAGCGTTAGCGTCAATTTGCGGATAAGCAAAAAATTCTTCGCTATAGATATCAATTATTTTAATCTTTTGTTTCTTATCTTGCGTAATAAGTGCATTCATCTCTTTGACACACAATGGGCAAGTTCCATCATAAAAAATCGTTAACTGATACATACTATTCTCTATTTTTGAATATTACTGAATTCTACGTTATTCGCTGCTTTTTAGATCAAAATAATAGATTACTGCTTGAAAAGTATTTATTGCGAGGAAGAATAAGCTGAGGTTTTTTAGAGGCTTAAAACGAAAAAAACCCAGCATTTCTGCTAGGGTTTCGAATGTGGTGGTGAGTGAGAGATTCGAACTCTCGGTACGTTGCCATACACACACTTTCCAGGCGTGCTCCTTCAGCCACTCGGACAACTCACCAAATCATTGCTCTTTTCGAGACAACGAGCGCTAATTTAATGATTTACGTAGACATGGTCAAGGAGTTTCTTTAATAACCTCAATTGTTTGCTTTATTTTTGCCCTGTTTGCCCATCTTATAAGCATAAAGTGCTATGCCTTATGCTTTAAATATCGGATCCAATCTTTAGCTTCTTCTGATGGATCTATTTCATCCAGCTTTTTTGCTTGTGCTAAAGCATCATTAAAGCGCGCTAATTTATAATAAAGGCGAACTTTCATTAATCGATACTCTGACTCTACTATGACTGACCTAGCACTCTCAGTACTTATTAGAGCTCGTTTATACGCTTTTTGCTGTGACTGTAGCTTAGCTAATGGCCAATAATGCTTTTTGTTTATTTTTGCTGCTTGTTGCCACACTTTCTCTGCTTTATCCCACTCTTTTGCCATTTGCCAGTAAGTGGCTTGCCTAACGATGGCTGATTCACTCTTTGTACTTGGATAGTGAATAAACATCTCCCCCATTATTTGAGCAGCTCGATCTGGTAATTTATTTTGGCTATAGAGTTGAGATAAGGTTTTATAATCTTGGGCTTCAAATTGAATGCCTTGCTGTTTTGCCAAAGAATAATTCACCAGTGCCTTATCTGATTTTTTCTGCTGTAATTGCGCGGCGACGAGTTGATGCCACCACATCTTTTGATTAGGTTCTAACTCAATTAATCTTTGAGCCGTTTTTTCAGCAGAGGACCAGTACGCTAATTGCAACTCACTGACTAATTGAATTTTGTATTTTTGTATTTTCTCAACTCTATTTTTAGGCACAAAGTGTCGTATATGCGTTAAGCAATTTTTCCACGCTTGTTTTTGATAGTAGCCATTGGCCAATCGTAAATATACTTCGTTTTTATTCGATGTTAATTCAGCGCGTTGCTTATCTGATTTTGTTGGGTACTCAGTTATTAGTAAGTGTTGATAATGCGTTATCGCTGGTGAGAATTGATGGTCAGAATAATAAATATCCGCCAACATCTTTTCTGTTTGCCACTGCGATTGTTTATCAAGTGCCGCCAAAGATACAGATTTAGCTAACTCTGCAATCGCTTTTTTTTCTTGCTCATTTTGCCAATAGAAAACCCCTAAGACTCTTGCTATATACGCTTGGTCAAACTTTGCAGTTGGTGTTAATGGGGCTAATACATCAATCGCTTCCGCCAATTTACCTTCTTGCTGAAGCTGACTGGCATACTGAATTTTCTTGGCATGATAACGGCTCAGATCCGCCGCTTGTATTTGCCCTACGGTAAGCAAAAAGCTTACGGCTAGCCCATAACTCACAAAACGAAATAATGATACGATATGTTTTTTCATGGATTTAATCGATACTCCAACCTAACCGTCTGACCTGGCTGAATGATTGCTTTTCCTTTTACCAGCTTAGGTTGATATTTCCATTGCTTTAAAGCCTGAATAGCAGGGCGAACAAACACTCGACTTGGCTCCGCTTCAATGCTTTCAATATCCGTAGGCTTTCCTAATTCATCAATAGTGAAACGCAAAATAACATACCCTTCCATTTTTCGTTTTAAGGCTCTCGATGGGTATTTAGGCTCAACTCGATATAACGGCATCGCTTGCTGGTTTTGGCCTAGCCCTTCAAACGATGGCAGTGACACTGCGACATTTAGCCCTATCTCTCCTAATTCAACAGAAGGCATTGTTGTCTCTTTTTCTATATCCACATTTGATACTTGTGATGATAGTTTTGATTGAGATTGAGGTGCGCTGGGTGTTTTGGGTGGTTCAGGTAATTGACGAATACGACGTTGGCTTTGTGAGTCTGGCTCAGTCATTATCACATCGAACTGTAAGGTCGCGCTCGTTGCTGTGCTATTTTTAGTCTGAATGGTCATCCAAGCCATGAAACTAAACAAAGCAAGTGTCATTACGATAGCAAGAATAAGAGCAAGCAAACTACGAAGCATTATTTTGACTCCGTAGCCAAAGCGATGCTTTCTATACCGACACCTTTTGCTGCATCCATCACCGAAACTACGGTGCCATTATAAGCGTGTTTATCCGCTTGGATCACCAAACTAGCTTGTGGATTATCAAGATGAAGAGAAGATAACATCGCTTCTACTCGCTCAATATCCACACGGCGTTTATCAATGAAAATTTGATTGTTCGCGGTAATCGCTACAAAAATCCCCACCTCTTTTTGAGCGATAGAATGAGCGGCTTGAGGACGATTAACTTCCACTCCTGATTCTCGCACAAAAGAGCTAGTTACTATGAAAAAGATCAACATAATAAAGACGATATCTAACATTGGTGTAAGATCGATACTCGCTTCTTCTTTGGCTTTTGTTCGACGAATTATGCGCATTCGTCACTCCTTAATGCTTGTTCTAACCGATATTCGTATCGAGTGATGACTTTTAATAATCTTGCGTGTGCAAATAATCCCACCAGTGCCGCGACCATTCCCGCCATTGTGGGTAGTGTCGCCATTGATATGCCTGATGCCATAAGCTTAGGATCGCTACTGCCTTGTTGCGCCATAATATCAAATACGGAGATCATCCCAGTCACCGTTCCTAGCAATCCAATCATGGGGCACAAGCTGACCAGTACTTTGAGTAAACTTAGGTGGCGATAAAGTTGAGCATTCGCTAATTGCAATATGCCTTCTTTGTTAGCAATCGCATACCAAGAAGTTCTATCCTTGCGGTTTTCCCACTGTTCTAGCCATTGCTTTTTATGTTTTGGAAACGTAAATAGTAGAAATAATATTCGCTCAATCACTAAGAACCATCCCATAAGCACGATAGCCATCAACCACCACAGTACCACCCCACCCTGTGACATAAAGTCACTAATGGCAGGAAAGTAGTGGCTAAATAACTCAAGCATTGTCGCTCTCAGCTTTTGCAGCGACTAGACTTACCCCTTGTTTTTCTAAAACGGCATTAATACTGTCTGCGCGACTAGAAAGTAAATTATGAGCCAACAATAATGGCATTGCCGCCACTAGGCCTAATACTGTTGTGGTTAGTGCCATAGAGATCCCACCAGCCATCACTTTTGGATCGCCATTACCAAATTGAGTGATTACTTGAAAAGTCTCAATCATGCCAGTTACTGTGCCTAATAAGCCCAACATAGGTGCTAATGCCGCTAAAAGCTTTAGCATGGATAGACCTTTTTCTAACCCCTGTTGCTCATCCATAATCGTTTCAAGTAAGCGCAATTCTAAAGACTCTAACGTTTGACGTTTTTCTTTGTCATAAACCGATAAAATACGTCCTAATGGATTGTTATCTGGTTCATTCGGCTTACGTATTTGCTTAGTAATTTGCATTTGAATTCGTAATAAAACGGCCCCACGATAGAGCGAAATCACTAAACCAATCGCTAATAAGCCTAAGATAATTTGACCAACGATACCCGCTTGCTCAATACGCTGGGTTAGCGTTGGTTGCTCAGCGTATTGAGTTAACAACCCTCCTCTAGTGACGTCGACTAATAATGAAGAGGCGTTAACATTAGATAGTGTCGGGGCGTCTTCTGGATAACGAGAATACGATTCAGCTTGAGGTTGTATACGATCCCATTTCATATAGCCTTGTTCAGAAAGTAACCCCATATCACCAATACGAAGCATCGGCTCTTCAACGACAATGCCATCCCCTTGCAGTCGTTGGACATTAATCAATTCGATGTGTTTACTCTGCTCAATGTAAGCAAGCATGCTATTCACGTACTGAGATAATACGGTGATAGACGGTAATGCATCAGTATTAATAACGCTTTCAATTGGCGTTACATTTACCCCTTCACTTGGTTGAATAAAGGAAGCCATTATCGTATTTTTGGTCGTTGCCGCCCCTTGACGAACAACACCAAAGACTTCTCCGAGACTGCCTGTTTCTATCTGTAGCTGTTTTTCTAGCTCAACCAGCGTTTTTTCATTATGGCTAAAAGTAGAACTTAATTTATCGGTTTCTTTTTCTACCTTTTTGATTGAACGCTTTAATGTCGTAAGCTGGCGCTCTAACTCTAAACGAGTCTGTTTTATCTTTTGAGTTCGGGTTCTATCTTGTTGCTGTTGCTCTTTCTGGCTGGTTTTTGCTTTGTTATCTAATTGCGAAAGATCATTAGCCTGAACCGATAATAGTGAGCTTGAAATAATAAAAAATAAGGCCATAACTAAAGAAATACGCATCAGTTATTCTCCTTATTTAAAGACTTAGTGTTAGATGAAATCGAAAGTGGTAAGCGTAATAGTTGAGGTGTTTTGTGTTTGTTGGCTATATCAAACGCCAGATTAACGTCATTGAGTTCATCCGTCGTCATCACCTGCCACGTATGTGACTCTTGTGACCAAAGCCAAGCTTGTTTGTTATCAATGCTTCGAGCAATCAATATAACTCGCCCAATATTCAACTGTTCAACGACTCTTTTACTGCCATCATTAAGGGTAATCTCTTGTTGATAAGTTCCCATTTTATAGCCGTAATCCATCTCTATTTGAAATGCTTCTAATAACCTACGAAATTTTTCAGCATCGCTAATATCCGCTCGGATCATTAATTCATTGAGTTGATTAAGACGATCTGATCTTGCATTAAAGCGAATAGGTAAATCGGAATGCAAAATACGCTCTAATTCATTTAGCATTTGGTACATCAAAGGGATAATCCCCTGACGCGTCGCTTCTATTTGTGTAATTTGAGTATTCAACTGTTGTTTTTCACTTTCTTGAGAATGCACCAGTTGAGTTAAATGATCGCGATAAATACTTAAGTTGGATAACGTCTCGTTTGCCTGCTCTATCTGATTTTGAAGATCTAAAATTTGCTGAGCTTCTTTATCAATATGCTGCTGAGTTTTCAAAGAGGAGTGGTTAGTTTTAGCTTCTATTGCCTGAGCTTGAGTCAGTGGATTCGCTGAAACCGTCGATATGCCAATAAAACCAATGACGCTAAGCGCCAGCATTGCTAAAAAATGTTTTTTCATTAGTCCGTTAATCTTTATAAATACGCTAGGCAAAGAATAGCACTTTTGCTCAAAACATTTGAGTATTCAGATACAAAAAAGCCAGCAGTTAACTGCTGGCTCTAAATATTGAAATAATATCTTCATTAATGTGGTTGTGGTGTGTGTCCAGGAACTTTGAATGCTTTACGACACGCATCCAAAAAGTAACCGTAGAAAACCCCCATAACGCATGAAACTGCGGCATTACTTGATACTGCTGTAATGATCTGATCAGTACTTGCACCAACGGCAAATAATATCCCAGCATATACTGGCGATTGAAACAGTACATAAGCAGTTAAGTCAGCCATATTCTTCATGTATGACGATGATGATAAACGTAAACCTTGACGAAGCATAAAGTCACGGAATACACCATAAGGCCATGCGATGGCGATATTAACAGGAATAGAAAGCATTCGAGAAGCGAGTGATTGCTCAAATGTCATTCCTGAAACTAAAATTTCAATAAACATGCCCGTAATAAAACAAAAAACCACCATTGCAAATGTATCCGCCGCTGCATTTCGGATACAAAATGGCCCTTTCTTAGACATTAACTTTCTCTCTCCAACCACAATAAATTAGATTAATGAACTGCTAGATTGATAATTTAGCAGTCGATAGAACTAGGCAGGAATACCTAACTAGTAATTATCGCTATTAAACCACAATGTTATTAGAATTAGATCTCGAAGTTGAGTTAATGTAGTAAACTTACAACTACTTTCGCTCTGAAATTCAGATTTTTCCGCTACCGCCTTTTTTCGTAAGTAAATTACCAACAAAATTGAAACATATTTCATTTCAGACAAGGAGAAAAGTTCTTGATACAATAAAGAAAACTTGAATGAAATGAGAATATTATGTCTTTATCACTTACGGCGATTCTTTCAAATCCTGAACTAGAAAATAAACTGCTAACTGAAGCGCAAACTCAAGGTTTTGTTGCAGCAATGGCTGCGGCACCAAACCTGATTAGCCCTAATGAATGGCTAGCGTTTTTGTGGGGTGGTGAAGAAACCTCACCGTTCACTACTGCTGAAGAGCTAGAAGCTTATGCTAATGCTGTGGTTAACTTATGGAATGAATACCGCGAAGCCTTTCTTTCTGGTCAGTGGCAATGGCCTGAAGCCTGTCAGCTTGATGATGAAGAAATTGTAACTGCACAAACTCGTCAGTTTTCTGAAGGTTTATTGCAAGGCTGGCAGTTAACGCGTGACGATTGGGAAACGCTAATGCCAGAAGAGAGCGAAAACAATGCTCTATTAGGCGGCGTATTACTTTCTATCAGCATGCTTTTTGATCCTGAAACTGCCCTGTCTACGCTTAAAGAACAAGGTATTGAAGGTTTAGATGAGTTTGTAGAAATTTACAAAGCAGTTCCTATGATGCTTTGTGGCTTAACAATGCGTGGCTATGAACTTGCTGAAGCTGATGCCGAAAAAGAAGCGTAATCTTGCTTTAACATCGATTAAATAAAAATGGCGACCAAATTGGTCGCCATTTTTTCATCTGCAATATAGATCTATACCCCCTTCAAGTACCTTTTCTAGGTAATCTTCATTGTGGCGTAAAATGGTAAATATCATTTTTATTTCAACGTATCATTCATTTCATCAAATAACATTAATCAGGAAACGGATGCCACTAACTGTTGGGAAATACAATGACATTAAGCGATTTTAAACACACTGATATATTTCAAATTTTAAAAGTCTCTAAAGAATTAATAATTTCAGTCACTAACTTCACAATCAAAATAAGTTTATCAATATTTAAGTTTTTCACTTGGATAGTAGCATCGACTTATAACTACGTTATGAAATAGAAAAACTGAAATAAACACCTTATATAGCACATTAATTATTGGAATTTAGAATGAAAAATATCTTTGTAAAAACTGCTGGCATAATTATTCTTGCATCAACACTAACAGGCTGTATTGGTAGTAATGCCGTTACAGGGAAAGTAATGAAGTTTAATGTAGAGGTGGTAGATAACCGCTACGCTAGAGCTGGAGTTAACCTACTTCTTGCGCCTGTCTACGGTATTACGACCGCCGTTGATTATACATTATTTAACTCATTAGAGTTCTGGACAGGTAAGAACCCTCTTAATGGTAATTCGCATATCTTTGACTCAAAGGTAGATACTAAATTTAAAGTGAATGATGAACTAGACTCATCGTTAAGAGATGCGCCTATCGCACCGATCACGAATAATCGAATGATTAAAACAGGTGAAATGAAAGCCATTGACGAAAACACTATCCAAATGGATATCGTATATAACAATGGAGATACTGGTATATTAACGGGGATCCGTGATGGTGAAAATGTGAATTATTATATTGATGATGAGCTTATATCACAGACTACCATAACTCAATTAGAAGCACTGAAAGAAGAAAGTGTTTAATTAATAATTAAGCCCCGTATTTATATTATTAAATACGGGGCTTTTTTTTCAATTTAACGTGATTGGTTTAGATGACTACTCACCAAACTCGCTACCATTATCGCTAAATAAAAACCACCTAATATCGATTCAATAAAAACAAAAAATCGTGGTATTGGTAATATCGGAGAAATATCCCCATAACCAACCGTGGTTAACGTGATAAAACTAAAATATATCACGTCAAACAAGTTATCAATCCAAGGTTTCGCTTCTATTCCATTAAATGAATGCGGAAAAAGCTCTATTTGAATAAGATAAATAATGGCCCAAGAAACACCCAACAATAAATACACACACACAGAGCCAACAATTTGGTTTCGACTCACGTTATCAGGCAACATAACTTGCTTTAAAGCGGTGTAAGTATGAGATAACAAAAAGAACAACAATGCTCCTAATGTAATTAAAGAAAGATCGTACCCTTCTAGAAAAGAGATCCCTCCAGATATCGAAGCAATGCTCAACAAAAAGCCATACCAAGTTCTATACAATGCCTGCTTTCGATTCACGCCGACAATAGAGATGGCTAAACAAAGAATAATTAATGCTAATACCATTTTCTGGCCGCCACTAAAGAGCTGCTGCATGACAGCGCTCATAAAGAGCAAACCTAGTAGCGCAAAAAGCAGAAAGTAAAAATTATCATCACCTGACACTTTTTTCATTGCTATTTACCTGATGATTCATGATCTAACCAAACAACAAACAATTGATAAGTTAAACTTAAAATCACTGCACCAACAAATAAACCAACAATACCAGACATTGCCATGCCCCCTAATGCACCCAGTAAAATAACCAACATAGGGGTGTCAGAGCCACGACTAAGCAACATAGGTTTTAATACCGCATCACTACCACTCACAACAATACACCATATTAGAAAAAGAACAGCGGTTGTCGTGGTATCAACACTAAAGACATAAAGAATGACAGGTAATAACGCAAGAATAGGAGGAAGTTGGATAATCGCAATAAGCATAACAAGCAACATCCATAAACCAATAGCAGGGACACCAGCAAATGCCATCCCTACCCCAGCCATCACCGATTGAATAACAGCGACACCAATAACCCCTTGAACAACACTTCTTACTGTTGTTTTAGATAAGGTTGTTAACGCTTCGCCATGCTCTCCCGTTAAACGATTGGCCACTAATACAAAAGCGCGCTCACACTTATCTGCATTCGCCATAAAAGCACCCGCAATGATGGTAGAAATAATAAACTGAATGAATCCACCACCAAGAGAGCCGACAAGAGAAGCTAATTTACTCACGATGGCTTTAACTTCATCGCCATATTTTAATAGGACACTTTCTAAATTTGAAGAAGCTTGAATACCAAAAGCATATGCTTTATCACCCACTAACGGCCAATCTTTAACGGATAAACTCGGTTTAGGTATAGAGATGGTGCCATTTTGATAACCCACCACTAATTCAGAGCCGCTTGTATATAGACCCGTTGAAAGCGCGATTAAGGGAATAACTAACAACACTACCCCTATAAAAGCCAAACCAGCACTGACCTTCCCTTTCCCAATGCCAAATTTATCATGTCCCCAGGTAACAATTGGGTACAACGCCGTTGCGATTATCCCTCCCCATACAACAAGTAACATAAATGGCTTGAGGATAGAAAAACACCAAAATACGAGAATAGCGAGTGCTGCTATCTTAATAAATGCATCTATCGCCTTATTCGAAAAATCACTTTCTAATTTCATAAACAATCCTTGTTCGTAGTAATAATTATGGCTGCATTTTTAAAAACGCCCATTGCCGAGTTTCTAAGAAAAAAGAAACAGCAATCATATAAACGCCAATCATAAATAATTGAAATATACGTATTATCATATTGCTATCAATATCTCCCGAACTCATTAATGTACTTCCTAAGAGTACAAGAACGGTACTAAATGCTGTCGCATAAATAGGTGCTTTTGCAGGTTTTGTGTAAATTTGAGTTGCTATGATTAGAGCAATGAATGAGATAAATAGCGTATAGAATAGGACATTAGGAGCAAGACTTAATACAGAGAAAACACCAATAGCTAGAGCGCCACCAATACTGTTAGTAATAATTAAAAACGCACTTAATTTGATTGATTTCTCTCCGGTTATCATCAAAGACAATAACGCAATAAACATCATTGTCAGCAATGCTTCTGATATTTGAAAAATAAAGAAAAAGCACACAACAGGAAATGAGACGATCATCGCTCTAAAAGCGGCATACCATCTTTGTTGCTTAGATAAAGGCGAAGGTTGATACCCTGCAAATGACGATTCATCTTCAGGGAAGTAAATATGAACCAGTGCAAAAATAATCACCGCAACAACACCTGAACTTGCTAGCCCAGTGGCAAGGAATACCGACATACCTGGGTTTGATATCGCCATAAAAGGAAGCATTAATATTGCGATAATCAATATCGTAGCAAACAGATTCCATTTAGGATCGGTAAATAAGTAATACCCCCATAGCATCATCAATCCAACTAAAATAAGTAGCGGTATTGGATATTGAGTAATACCATTTGATAGCAATAAACCAAGCACCATAGTCACTACCATTGCAACGGTTAGTTCATATAGTGTTTCTTTGTTTAATTCCGGTTTATCAATCAAAAACTTCGCAACAAAAACAGGCGCGACGAACGCTAATGGCCAATTAATCAATGCGGCTAAGAATACGGCAAGACCAACGCCTACCGTATATCTAAGTATCTTAGTTTGAATTTGAGGATCATCGATTAAGTTATCTGACATAAGACATCAAACTCACAAAGCGGATCCACAACTTACCTATCGAGTTAAAAATAACGTTATCACCACTATATACAATCACATCCGCTTGCCCACCGATACGTAATTGGCCTGTAGTTTGTGAGTGATCAAACTCAATCGCAATTGGCAGCATCTGTGTTTGTCGTAGCCAGCCAGTTTGATTATTTGCTTGGGCTAGCTTACCCGCCTGATTGTTTTGTCCCCAATCAACACCCCAATCAACACTTGTTACCGTTCCTTGGATCACTTTACCTGGTGCAAAATCGAGTGCCATTTCAACCTTATCGCCAACTTCCACATTACCTAAACTGTTCTCACGAAAATAAGCTTCAATCCAAATACTTTCGGTTGATACGAACGTCATTATAGGTTGCCCAGCAGAAGCATAAAAACCTTCAGACAAACTGAAGTTTGATACGCCTCCATCAGTAGGTGCTTTGATTTCTGTTCGAGATAAATTAATTTGAGCTTGCTCTAATGCCAGTAATGCCGCTTTAATTTGGCTATTGTCTTCGCCATCAGCGCCTAGTTGTTTCTTTGACTTTTCTAGATCTGCTTGAGCATTGACGACATTTGCTTTCGCTGTCGCTAATGATGCTCGTGCTTTATCCGCATCGGCTTTCGATACAACACCACGTTCAGCCATTTCAAGAATACGATGAGATTGCAGTCGGGTATTTTCTAGTTCAACATTTGCACTGGTCAACCTAGCTTGTGATGAAGCAATAACCGCCGTTTGAGCCCCAACATTTTGACCTGCAAGTTCTAAACTTTGCTCGGCTTGCTGTAATGCAATTTCATAATCAACAGGGTTTAATTTAGCAAGGACGTCACCTTGTTTAATTAATTGGTTAGGTTGGACTAAAATATCTAATACTTGACCAGAGACTTGAGGTTTAATAGGAACGACGTAACCTTTTACTCTCGCATTGTCTGTTAAAGGGATAATGCGATCAGATACGATGCTAAACAATAATAAAGCGGCAACTGTAAATAATAAGTAGTTAGTTATTTTACGAACTTTATTTGTTTTCTGAGCGGCATTATCTGCGGATGTGTTTTCACTCTCTTCTTTTGGCGTTTTTATTTCTTCAGTCATATTTTTACCTACTGCTAATGGAATCCATTCCTCAACTATATGTATAGCTGTTATTTGGAAAAAATCGAGGGATTTACATAAAAAATACTTATTATTTAGTTGTTTATTTATAGCGACTTAATAGATTCCAATATACAAGCACCTCACCACTTTGTGTTGTCTGTCGCAAATTCACATAAAAGACAAATATATCAACAAATACCAAATGAAAACTTACCATTTTGCGCCAATAATTATAAAAGGCTCCTAATATTTAAAAGTAGGTAGATATAAACAATGTTGAATAAAAAAACAGCACCATTACCAATGATTCGTACTGGTTATACAAAAATTTTAATTGATGTTTTTTCAAAGCACGGCATTCATATTCAAGAGGTATTGCGAGACTCGGGCTTACCTCCAGATCTTTTTCATACAGACAAAGAATTTTTACCTACTGAGCCCGTTAAACGCTTAATCTATTTACTGTCATCTCAAGTTGGAGTTAATAATTTTAGTGACCTATTAAGACTGGCCTTTCGACAACGAATTATTCCTCAAGTATTAACACAGTTTGATAGTGCCATCACCATTAAAGACGCGCTTGGAAAAGCCACTGAAATATTCAATCGTGATTCTCCTGGCAGTTCAATTTCATTTGAACAAGAGTATGGTAAATATTGGTTTTGTCGCTCTGCACCTTATGAGGACAGTGTTTACTTTTTGTGGGGAGAGGTTTTTGCGGTCTTATACATCATCGAGCTCATTCAGGCCTTAACTAAGACCGATTGGTTCCCTGAACAAGTACGAATTCAGCATAATGATGCCGATGCTTTATTGTCTTCGTTAAACAATAAAACACAGTTATTTATAGGTCAAAATACAACAGCAGTATTAATTGACGATGACATTCTTAATAAAGAAATTCACATATCAAGTTCTGATACAGAAAAGAAACAACCACTCATTGAATGGCATTCTAGTTTTAGTGACAGTGTTTTTACGGCTTTACTTCCTTATGTGAGAGAGCATTCGTTAACGGTTGATCAAGCAGCAAAGCTTCTTAATATGACCTCAAGGACATTCCAACGACGCTTAAAGGAAGAGCGAACCTCATTTAGACAGATAAAAGAGAGCCTGATGCTATCTGTCTCATGTGAATTAATGGAAGAGGGTTACTCGCTGACCCATATATCAAACCAACTTGGTTACAATAATATCTCGCACTTTTCTCGAGCATTTAAACGGATCAGCGGGTTAACCCCTAAGTTATATAAGAAAACGATTCTTGGTTTACGAACCTAGTCGCTTTCCATATTTAATCATTTTATGAGGTTATAAAGCGTTCTTATACACAACACCGTCTTTCATGATTAATTTTTGTGTTTTAGGGTTTGTTACACATTCAACACCATTTAAAGGATTTCCTTCAATAATAAGTAAGTCTGCGTAAGCACCTTCAGTGATTTGGCCTAGTTTTCCTTCTTGGTATGGGTGCTTGTATGTAGACATCTCAAACAAACGACCACAGTTCGAAGTCACCATTTTAAGAGCGGTTAATGAATCAAATACCGTTTCAATCGCTTGTAGCTCTTCTGATTGTGTTTTATGAACATCAAGTGTGCCTACGCAATCGGTACCAAAACAAATATTTTGGATATCATATTTTTTAATTAGATCCGCCGATTTAAACATCGCTTTACCCACTCTTTCTGTTTTTTGGTACAAGGTTTCATTACCAAGTGGGATTTTTCGTTCAGCAATAAGTGATGAGGTAAAATACGATGGAATCACAAAAATCCCTTTATCTTTGATCGTTTTAGCAATGTCATCATCCATAATCGTTGCATGTTCAAAAGACATAACACCCGCTTCAGCAGCTCTTCTCATGGCATCCGCAGTATGAATATGCGCAGCCACGTATGTACCGTAATCTGATGCAGCTTCAACTGCTGCTTTCATTTCATCTAATGTGTATTGAATCGTATCGAGTGGATCAAACGACGATGAAGCACCACCACCGGCCATCATTTTAATTTGCGATGCACCCATAAATAACTGCTCACGTACCGCTCTAAGCACTTCTGAGCGTCCATCTGCTACTTTAAATGCGCCAGTTTTCATTATTGGAGAATCTTCATGACTACCAGTACGTTCTTGTGCTTGGTTTTGACGATAATCAGAATGGCCACAGGTTTGCGAAATAGCCGCTTGAGAGGGCAAAATTCTTGGACCGGTCGCATAACCATTATCGATACAGTTTTTGAGACCAAGTGTATTACCTGCAACATCACGAACGGTAGTGAAACCACGCATTAACATGCCTTCAGCCACTTTAGCAGAGCGAATTGCGACTTCTTCTCTCGTCATTTTATCTAATTCATGAAAAGGCGCTGACATTGTTATATGTACGTGAGCATCCATCAGACCTGGCATGACTGTGCCGCCTTTAGCATCAATAATTTCATTAGCTAAAGATAAGTCAACATCACCGATTTGAGTGATCACGTTATTTTCAATTAATAAAGATACATTTTCTTGTAACTGATTATCTACACCGTTAAATACGTTAGCGTTAGTAATTACTGTAGTCATATTTTTCTCTCTTTAATTTTGTGGGGACAGAGAGATAATAGGTTAAATTTAACGCAGAGAATTGCCATTTGACGACAAGTGAAAGTTTGTATTATTGATTTAATCTTTAGGTACACGGCAACCAAAAAAAAGGCGTCTCGTAACTTAAATATCTGGAGGGTCTATTTAGGTAGATCCTGACTTTAAAAGATTAACTTTACGATATTGAGACGGAGATACCCCATAGATCCGTTTAAATGCACGAGAAAAATGCCCGGCATCAGAGTAACCATATTTAGTCGCTATGTGAGTAATTGGCTTATTTGTTTCAACAAGCTCAGCGACTATTTGTTCGAAGCACATTTCTTCAATTAAGATTTTGTATACTGTGCCATCATTTTTTAATTTACGTTGAAGTGTTCTCACATTCATACGTAAAATTTCAGAAGCCAGTTTAATTGGTAATTTCCCTACTGGTAGATATGGGAAAATTGCTATTTTAAATTGCTCAGTAAAACTCATATTCTGCAGAGCAATAGCTTGTTTTACACTGTTCTTGTCTTTCTCTAAAACGGTTACCTTAGAGAATAAAATAGAGGCTGGAATTTCTAATGCCGTTACTGGTCTTTCTGTAAAAAACTGTGTTTTATTAAGCGTAGGAAGATTCAAAAAATCATGATCATCCTTACTGCGAATCCCGATCCGTGTTGGACTCCATTCACTTTTAGTTAAAGATCTTAATAATTCAGACATGAATAGAACTGAAAACATTTCAGCATACTTAAACCAAGGTTCATCAACCCCTGATTTCTCACGAACTAGCCACCAAGAACCGACGCTTTCTTGCACATAAACTTTTGCGCCTGTAGATTCTTTTGATAATAAATCTGAAAACTCATCTAAAGTCGATTTCAAATCCCCCTCATAACTCAAACGTTTAAGAAATGATGGAATATAACTATCCTTACACAATCGCCAAAATAAAACGCCAAGCCGATCATTTCCTACATTACGACTTAGCACTTCCATTAAATTCTTAAGGCATGACTCTGGTAGATAAGTATATTGTCGCTCATCCTCCATAATATCGATTGGGATCATGGATTCTCTAAGCAATAAATAACTCTTACTGTCTAATTCTTGAATTATGGATGAAAAAAATCTAACGCTTTCTTTTGTCACTAGCTGAAGCGGATCACGGCTCTCATTCATAACTAACTTCCTTCCTCTGAACCAACAAGTACTCTTGGAGTAAGCCTGCTAAATCAATCTCAAAATCTAATTCATTAATATCTTTTATTTTACATAAAATAACCATCGTCGTTCTCCATTAAAAATAATTACCATAATGGAAAAACAATATTAAAATTACCATTTCGCGCCATATCGAAATAAATATCCTTAAATAAGAGAGATAATAGTTGGCGTAAAATGATAAGTAAAAATGTGCTCACCACCTTAAAGTTAACCGATACTTTAAGAGGTTATAAAATGAAAAAATACATCGCTATTATTGCAATATCATCCGCTTTTTTATCTTCAGCTCTATCCGCTCAAACATCAGGATTACAAGTCTTTGGACAAATAGAGCAAACGCAAATTGAAGATGTATCAACTCAACTGCCAAGCCGTATTGACTCAGGAGCAACGATCTCTTCTGTTCATGCAATCAATATCAAAACCCATTTTGAGAGTGAGAAAGAAATGGTTACATTTGACTTTCCCCTGCCTAATGGAGAGATAATCAAAATGAAAAAGAAGGTAGTACGAGTAGCAAAAATCCGTCAGGCTAGCAGTAATACTATCAAGACTCGTCCGGTTGTTAATCTAAATGTAGTAATCCAAGGCGAACCTATCTTTGCTGAATTTACATTAAAAGACAGAAGTCACATGACATACCCAGTTCTTATTGGGCGAAATATTCTAGAAAATAGAGCTATTGTTGATGTCTCTATTAATCAACCGTTGTAATCTTAATTACTATCGATGACTTGAGATGAAAGCGAACTAGAATCGATAGGCGTATCCCAGTTGGGGCCCTTTTTCTACTAGGTCGATTTCTATATTCACACCTTCTGCTTTCATCTCATTGGCAATATTCAGATAACGGTAACCAAACCATAGGTTGTGAGCTTCTGTAAACTGATAAATTCCCATAATATTAAAGCCATGATTAACGTCGTTATCGCCTATAACATTAAAATCAGCACTTACTGATATACCCCAGCGATCATCAAAATATTTGTTGTATTTAATACCAACAAGCCAATCAAATAGATGCTCTTTCGCCAACAAAGCCGACCCATTTACATTAATAAAACCATCATTTGATAATGCATTAATATCCAGTTCAACTTGACTGTATGTATGGCGAACACCAGTGAGTATTTCTAGATTAGGATAGATTTCATACCCAAAAAATAAATCATTAACCGACAAATGCATTCTTGTTGTTATATCGTGCCCAGGAGAGATAACGGTACCCGTTATAGGACCATCTAAACCTTCTGTTTGCACCGAGTCTTTCATATATAGGTAATTTGCACGAGCACCAACTAACCACTTCCCTTTTCTAGCATAAAAATCCCCCATTAAACCAAAAGCTAGTCCGTCCCATATATTTTCAAATGGAACATCAACACGAACAATATCCTCACCAGAAGATACACTGCCTTCGATACTAGGTGCCCACATCATTGGGAAAACAAGCAGGAAGTCCCACTCCTCCTGCTCTTTTGCAAAAACTGATGTACTAAAAATCACAAAAAGAAACAATCCATATTTCATACATAATCCCATTAATTACAACCACATAAATAATATAGAGCATTTATTTTGTTTAATGAATCAATTATCACTATATTTAGACTTGAGTCTGTAATTTAATATATATTTTTACCATTTCGCGCCAATAGATTTTAGTGCACTTTTAATATGATAAATAATTAGGCACTATAATAACCAGAAAACGAATGACATGAATTAACAAATAATTAGGAATATAATATGAGTTCAACAACTAAAGAATATGGTTTTAACACTCCTCAACGTTTATTTGTCGGCTATACACTAGCAGTTCTTGTTGATTTAACAGTATTGAATTTTTTTGATGAATATTGGGATTTTGTAAATATTGAATCATTTACCATATCATTCGCTGCTGCGATTTTATTGCAGTTATTATTAAAGTTATCGATCAATGCAGAACACCGAATTGCAGATTATTTTAAATCTAAACCAGGAACAGCACCAAAAATATATCGTGGGTTAAGTAGCTATACGATTTTGGTTGGTAGTAAATTTATTATGCTAGAAGCCATTAATATTTTATTTGGTGACAAAGTATCATTTGATGGGCCATTAAACGGTGTCGTCGCTTTCTTTGCAGTGGTATTTACTATCCTAATTGCAGAAGTCACCGTATCAAAAATTTACTTTGCTCTAAGTGAGAAAGAAAAATAATTAAGACCTTTATAAAATAAGAATGCTTCATAAATAAAAATGGCGACCTATGTGGTCGCCATTTTTTTATCAAATCGTTTATTCAATTACTTATTTGCGTTTAATTGCTCTGCAAAATCTAACATGCGATTCAATGGGATAAGTGATTTTACACGGATCTCTTCATCAACAAAGATTTCATGGTCTGCACCACCTTCATTAAGCGCCTTCTCAATCGCTACAAGACCGTTCATCGCCATCCACGGACAGTGAGCACAGCTACGGCACGTTGCACCAGCACCGGCTGTTGGAGCCTCTAACAGTTCTTTTTCTGGAACCATTTGCTGCATTTTAAAGAAGATACCTTTATCGGTTGCTACAATCATTTTTTGTTGTGGCAGCTCTTTTGCCGATTTTATTAACTGGCTTGTAGAACCAACAGCGTCTGCTAATTCAACCACGCTTGCTGGAGACTCAGGGTGAACCAATACGGCTGCATCAGGATGAAGTGCTTTTGCATCTTTTAATGCTTTTGCTGAAAACTCATCATGGACAATACATTCACCTTGCCATAGCAGCATGTCCGCGCCAGTTTTATTTGCAATGTATGAACCTAAATGACGATCTGGTCCCCAGATGATTTTCTTATCTTCATCATCAAGATGTTCAACAATTTCAAGAGCAATACTTGAGGTTACTACCCAATCAGCACGTGCTTTTACTGCTGCTGATGTATTGGCATAAACAACAACGGTGTGATCAGGGTGAGCATCACAGAACTCAGTAAACTTGTCAGCAGGGCAACCAAGATCAAGTGAACATTCCGCATCTAATGTTGGCATTAAGATGGTTTTTTCAGGCGTTAAAATCTTTGCTGATTCACCCATAAAACGAACACCGGCAATAACTAATGTCTTCGCGTCATGACGATTACCAAATTTAGCCATTTCAAGTGAATCACCAACAAAACCGCCCGTCTCTTCAGCTAATGCTTGGATTTCTGGATCCGTATAGTAATGAGCAATCAATACCGCATTTTTATCTTTCAGGAGCTGCTTGATTTTTGCGATGTACTGCGTTTTTTCATCGGCAGATAGCTTGATAGGTTTTGGTGGAAAAGGATATACAGTATCGACGTGATCTAAAATATGGCCCATTGCTCAGCTCATTAATTCTTCAAATAATCTCGGCATTATACCCCTTATGATATAGGCGGCAAGTTTGAGGCAATAAAAAAGGAGCTAATTAGCTCCTTTTTTCTATTAGACTATAACGATTTTAGCTGCTTATCTGCTGTTTTAGCTGTCGTACTATCTGGGTATTCTGTTAATACTTTCTGATAGTATTTTTCTGCTGCTGCTTTGTTATTGTTACGTTTAGCAAGCTCGCCTAACTTTAATAATGCATCTGCACGTTTATTTGAATCAGAATAACTAACGACTTTAGCAAAACTTTTTGCCGCTTCGATATCATTCTTTTGTGCGAAGTAAAGTTGACCTAACCAGTAATGGGCATTTGAGCTATATACCGAATCAGGATAAGCAACGACAAACTCTTGGAATGCCTTTGTTGCTCCAGCGTAGTCTTTTTTCTTTAAAATAAGATCTACCGCATTTTGGTAAGCTTCATTTTCGTTAGTATCAGCCGCATAAGAACCTGAAGCACCAGTGTCACCCGCGCCTTCTGTTGGTGTAACGACTGGAACTGGCTTTGCTGTTCTCAGTGTATCGATTTCAATGTACAGCTGGCGCTGACGCTCTAGCATTTGATCAAGCTCGTAGCTATTACGTTCAACCATACCGCGCATTTCTGACAATTCTTCCGATAAGCCATCAAGTTGTTGTTGTAACTGCAGTTGAATTTGATTACGGCTTTTAATTAAGCGTTCTAGGCGCTCAATGCTTGTAGAAGATGCTGGAGCAGAAGAGGTGGCTGTTGCATTTAAATCAGTGACTGGAGCAGGAGCGGCGACCACAAGGGTCGCCGCACTCGCCAGCAACGTAAGCGGAATAATTCGCTTAAGGTTACTGTATTTCATATAAGTCTGCCTTATAAACTGTCGATTAGTATACTAATACAGCGCGACGGTTTTTAGCATAATCTTCAGCAGTTTGACCTAGTACTAGTGGCTTCTCTTCACCGTAGCTTACGATAGAGATTTGGTCAGCAGAAACACCTAGAGCTTGTAGGTATTTAGAAACTGCTTTAGCACGACGCTCGCCTAGTGCGATGTTGTACTCAGGAGTACCACGCTCATCCGCGTGACCTTCAACTGTTACTTTGATTGCTGGATCCGCGCTTAAGAAAGCAGCGTGTGCAGCAAGCATGTCTTGGTACTCAGAAGAGATAGTTGAGTTATCAAATGCGAAGTAAACTGTTTGAACTTTACGAAGCTCTTGCTCAGCTTGAGCACGAACTTCAGCTTCAGTCATTACTTCATCAACTTCAACAGAAGTTACAACAGTAGTATCTGTTTGACCTTCAGCGCCAGTTGTTTGAGTTTCTACGCCGTTTGTTGATTCTTGGCCAGCAGTACTGTCAGTTGCGCTGTCGCTAGAACTACAAGCAGAAAGAGCAACCACAGGCAGTGCGATTAAAAGACTCTTAAGAAGTTTATTTAGTTGCATTATATTTTCCTTATTTTCCTAAATATTTAGTAGCTATAAAAATGGCGACCACGCTGGTGCCCTTACACGTCCGTTTGTCGCTGGTAAGCGAGCTTTAAAACGGCCATCTATAGAAACCATTGAAAGTACATTCTGTTTTCTATACATGGAACTGTAAATCACCATGCCGCCATTTGGCGCAATACTCGGTGACTCATCCAGTAGTGTCTTGGTTAAGACCTGGACGGCACCAGTTTCTAAATCTTGTTTCGCTAGATTGAATCCAGTCTCTGAGCGATTAACCATAACGATAAATTTACCGTCTGGAGTAATCTGCCCACCAAGATTTTGACTGCCTTGCCAGGTTAAACGTTTTGTTGAACCGTCTTGTAAATTTACTCTATAAATCTGAGGTTTACCACCCCGATCTGAAGTAAATATTAAAGACTTGTTATCAGGAGCCCAAAAAGGTTCCGTATTATTCGATCTTCCACGAGTAATTTGACGCATTTTCTTCGTCTGCAAATTGACGATATAAACATTCAAGCTACCCGTTTTGGATAATACTATCGCTAGTTCTTTACCATCATGTGAAAAACGAGGTGCTCCATTATGACGAGGATAAGAAGCGATTAATTCTCTCTTACCCGTATAGATATTCATAATAAAAACTTGTGATTTTCTATTTTCAAAACTTACATAAGCTAATTTTTTACCATCAGGAGACCATGCTGGTGACATGATTGGTTGTTTTGATTTCAGTACCAAACGTTCGTTATAACCATCATAATCAGCAATTCGTAACTGATATGGATACTGCACTTTATCGTTCACGACAACATAAGCGATACGAGTTAAAAAAGCGCCTCTTTCACCCGTCAACTTTTCATAAACAACATCAGAAATACGGTGTGCATATTTACGTAACTGTTTTTTAGATAAAGTAGCAACTTTGTTTACTAAAACATGGTCTTGAGTTGATACTAACTTACCTTCGCTATTTAACGCTTTAGAGTTCCCTTTGGTTAATTGGCCTCGAACAACATCAATTAACTTATAAGTTACTTCATACTTGCCTTGAGCATTTAGCTTTACTTCACCAGTAACAATCGCATCAACACCCATTTTAGTCCAAGCTTCGTAATTAATATCCGAATCTTTATACGGTGTTTGTGGCATTTTATTGGTAGCTAAAGGGCTAAATTTACCACTGCGCTGTAAATCAGATGAAATGATAGCTGAAATATCTTGCGGTAACTTGCCTTCACCATGCCATTTGAAAGGCACAATACCTATTGGTCTTGCTGAATCAACACCTTCAGTAATGACAAGTTCTAATTCTGCTCTTGCTACCTGAGTAAATCCTAAACAGGCGATAAAAAGAGTTAACATCCATCGTTTAAGCACTTGCTCTTCCTTATTCTGGTTGAACGGTAAGGTTTATATTTGTAAGTTTAGCTGCAATATCAGCATCTTTTGGCATCGGGAATACATTTACTTTTGTTACAGCTGTTTTTGCCGCTCGACAAACTTGTGCATCACCACTTAATGTTGTTACAGAAAGCAGTAATCCTGATGAGGTTAACTTCATTTTCACTCGACAACTTTTACCAACAAAACTTTCATCAATTAATAAATTTTGTTGGATCATTTGCTTATACACGGCACCAAATCGTTGAACTTCATCATCGATATGCTGCTGTTTTGCCGAGCTATTTTGAACTGTTTCATCTTCTAAACCAGCAAAAATGTCATTCAATGCGGCTTCTTTTTGCTTACGGTCGGCTTCAGCTTTAGCTGCTCTAGCCTTTTCTTTACGTGCTTTTTCAGCGGCAACTTTAGCTTTCGCCACACGATCAGCTTCAGCCTTGGCCTTTCTTTCAGCTTCAGCTTTCGCCGCTTTTTCTTTCGCTAATTTTTCTTTTGCCAAACGCTCTGATTCGGCCTTTGCAGCTTTCTCTTTCTCTACACGTTTTTTCTCTGCAGAGGCTTTCGCTGCTTTCTCTTGATCTGCTTTAACCTTTGCAACTCTTGCTGCTTCAACTTTAGCTGCCGTCTCAACGTTACGCTTTCTCTCAGCTTCGGCTGCAACCGCTCGTTCTTTTTCTCTTTTTGCATCAGCTACGGCCTTTTTACGAGCCTCTTCTGCTTGGCGAGCCGCTTTTTTCTCTTTAACTTGCTGAGCTTTAAGATCACGAATACGCTCTTCTTCAGCTTTACGGTTCTTTTCTAATTGATCCGCCTGCTGTTTCAATCTTTTTAAACGCTCATTTTCAACGCGTTCTGCTCTTTCTCTGTCTTGACGAATTTGAGACGCTTGTTTTGCAATGGTGTTTTGATCTATCACTACCGCTTGAATTGTATTAGTTTTTGGTTTTTCATCCATAGCGAAGCCGCTGCTGAAAATAAGTACTACGACAAGCAGTAAATGCAATCCAACAGAAATACCAATAGCAAAGGTGTAATTATTATCCGACTTCATCGTCTATGATTCACTTCTATTCCTTAAGATCAGTAAGTAACCCGACTTTACTCACTCCTGCTCGACTTAATTCGTCAAGAACGAGCACTATCTCTGAATATGGCGTACTTGCATCACCACCAACCGCAACGGGTGAGTTAGGTTTAATACTTAATTCAGCTTTAACGTTAGTGATCATTTCCTGCATCGACATTGGTCGTCGAACATCTTTATTATCAACGCTTAATCCTAAATTACCGTCTTTATCGATCTCTACAATAATAAACGTTGCATTTGGATCTTCCCCTGCCATCGCTTGTGCTGATTTGGTATTTGTCATTTCTGGCAATTCAACATCAACTCCTTGAGTGACAAACGGAGCGGTTACCATGAAGATAATCAATAACACCAACATCACATCAATATAAGGAACAACATTGATCTCTGCGGTTAATTTTCTTTTTTTAGGTTGGTAGCCAGACATTATTTCTCCTGACTTGCCATTGCTTGACGATGTAAGATACTTGAGAACTCATCCATAAATGCAGCGTAGTTATGCTCTAACTTACCCACTTTTACGCTTAGACGGTTATAAGCAATAACCGCTGGGATTGCAGCAAATAAGCCCATCGCTGTTGCAACTAGTGCTTCAGCAATACCAGGAGCAACCATAGAAAGAGTGGCTTGCTTTACTGAACCTAAAGCAATAAATGAGTGCATGATGCCCCAAACGGTACCAAACAGACCAATGTAAGGTGTGATTGAACCGACGGTTGCTAAAAATGGTAGATTTGTTTCTAGGTGATCGACTTCGCGAGAAACGGTTACACGCATCGCTCGAGATGTTCCGTCCATCACAGCGTCTGATGAGTTACTAACTCGAGACAGACGTGCAAATTCATTAAAACCAGAGTAAAAGATTTTCTCTGTACCACTAATTCGGTCTTTACGAACCTTTACTTCATTAAATAATTGAGACAGATCCATACCTGACCAAAATTTATTTTCAAAACGTTCAGAATCAGTGCGTGCTACTGATAAGACTTTTGAGCGTTTAAAAATCATCGCCCATGACATTACAGACAAGCTTAATAGGATAAGCATCACGACCTTAACTAATAAACTAGCTTGCAAAAATAGATCGAGAATTGATAGTTCACCTGTCACAAGATATCTCCGATAATATAAATAGTGGTATCGCTGTTGGCTTCATCTTAGCGTTATCAATACAGGCTACCTTAACTGTAGCTTTGCACAATACCTTACCTTCAGAATTAACCAATAACTGACAAAAGGTTAATGACACCTTTTTGATTTCTGTTATTAATGTTTCTACAATAAGTTGCTCATCTAAACGAGCACCTTGCATAAAATCAATATTTACGTTTTTAACTACAAATCCAACTGATTTTTCTAACAGCACGTGTTGAGAGACACCGTGATGACGTAATAGTTCTGTTCGAGCACGTTCAAAAAACTTCAGATAATTTGAATGATAAACAACGCCACCTGCATCAGTATCTTCATAATAAATGGTAATAGGCCATTTAAATGCGCTTTTATCCATGGCGTTTTCTCTTTTTATTGAAAAATCAGACGTTAACTATAACTTAAAATTGAATTTGGTCACCATATGAAATCTATTTTTATGGACAAAATCGTCAAAAAAAAAGCGGTTTGTTACTAAAAAAGTAACAAACCGCTAAGTATGATGTCCCAATATACAAATCTTATTGCATGTTACGCCCTATATAAAATAGAGATAACTAAAGTAGCTTAAGATTATTATTGAAAAATACGGACTAAATAACAATTTCCAAATCCATTTTTGCGGAACAAACCCAACCGCAAAAATGAACGCCGTACATACCGAATAAATCAAACTAGGTGCTAATAACCCACCAAAGCCACCAATTTGTTCAGAATATACTGTTGGCTCCCACATAAGCATTGCCATGTGAAAGATAGCCGCCCCAACTAACAATAATCGTACGATAATATGATTAATTGGGCGTTGAACATTATCTATTTTGTCAGCGAGATTACTCACTGTCTTTGTCCATCATTTCTGAATGCTCTAGCCAAAGAGCATTAATGATTGCAAATGAACATGCTAGTAGCACGCCTAGGATCCATGCAAAATACCACATTGTTATGCTCCTTAATAAAGCGAATTTTTGTTTTCTTCAACAAACTTAGTGTCGATACGGCCAAACATTTTGTAATAAGTCCATGCAGTGTAAGCAAGAATAGTCGGAACCATTACTACTGCAACTACTGTCATAATATTCAATGTTAGCTCACTTGATGTTGAATCCCACATAGTCAAACTATGATCTGGGTTTAAGCTTGATGGCATTACAAATGGGAACAGTGCAAAGCCAGATGTTAAAATAACACCTGCATTGGTTAGGCTTGATGCAATGAACGCAACCCATGCTTTTTTCAGCTTAGTCGCAATCATAGCAATTACAGGCATAACAACCGCAAGAGCTGGTGCAATCCATAGTAGTGGGTATTCTTTAAAGTTTAAGAATAAAGCGCCTACTTGACGGATAACATCTTTATTTAATGGGTCAGACGGTGCGTTATGATCCATTACACTTGTAATCACAAAGCCTTCAATGCTTTGAGCCCAAAATCCTGCAACCGTAAACAGTACGATAATCAGCGCTGAACAAATCATTGAAACTTTGCTTGCTCGTGCATGAATTTGATCAGTTGTTTTCATTTGTAACCAAGTAGCACCCTGCAATACAAACATTGCTGAGCTCACCAAACCACAAATTAATGCAAACGGATTTAGTAAGTCAAAGAATCCACCATGATATTTAAGCATCATTAGGTTATTCAGTTCAAATGGAACCCCTTGAAGAAGGTTACCAAATGCAACACCAAAAATAATTGGTGGAACAAAACTACCAATGAAGATTGCAGCATCCCATGCAGAACGCCAGCGCTTATCTTCAATTTTAGAACGGTAATCGAAACCTACTGGACGAAACCATAATGCAGCTAACGTCAGCATCATCGCTAAATAGAAACCAGAGAATGACGCTGCGTATACTAAAGGCCATGCAGCAAACAGTGCACCACCAGCAGTTACTAACCAAACTTGGTTACCTTCCCAGTGAGGAGCGATTGAGTTAATCATCACTCGACGTTCTGTATCTGTTTTACCGATGATAGGTACTAATGCACCTACACCCATATCAAAGCCATCTGTTACAGCGAAACCAATCAGTAATACACCGATCAATGCCCACCAAACAAATCGCAATACTTCGTAATCAAACATTACTCAAATCTCCGTTGTTATGCTTCTACTTGGCGAGATAATTTCGCTTCTGAATCTTGACCATCTTGCTCAAAGTGATAACGGCCAGTTTTCAAGCTGCTAGGACCTTTGCGTGCGAATTTCACCATTAGGTAAACTTCAGCAATCAAGAATATCGTGTACAGACCAATGATCATTGCCATCGAGATTAAAATCTCAGATACCGTCAATGCAGACGCTGCAACATTTACTGGTAATATTTCACCAACAGCCCATGGTTGACGGCCATATTCTGCGACAAACCAACCGGCTTCAATTGCGATCCATGGTAGTGGCATACCAAATAAGGCCGCTTTAAGTAACCATGATTTTTGACCAATCTTTTGACGACATGTCTGAACAAAGGCAAAACCGAAGATAAGTAGCATTGCTACACCACAAGCAACCATGATGCGGAACGAAAAGAATAGCGGCCAAACTGTTGGGATTGAATCATCCGCAGCGGCTTTAATTTGCTCTTCTGTTGCATCTACAACTTTGTCAGTATAACGCTTAAGCAATAAGCCATAACCTAAGTCATGTTTAACATCATCAAACGCAGCGATGTTTTCAGGTGTTTTATCACCATTACGTAATTTTTCTAGCAATTCATAAGCAACCATACCATTACGGATACGTACTTCGTGCTGTTCTTTTAAATCACGTAGACCTGTTACTTGCTTATCCAATGAACGCGTAGCAATAATACCCATTACATATGGGATCTTAATTGCGTAATCCGTTTCCATTGATTCTTGATTTGGTAAACCAAACACGGTAAATGCAGCAGGTGCTTCTTCTGTATGCCATTCAGCTTCAATTGCTGCTAGCTTAACTTGTTGAACTTCACCTAGCTCATAGCCAGATTCATCACCAAGTACCATTACAGATAGAATTGATGCCATACCAAATGAGGCAGCAATAGCAAATGAGCGGCGAGCAAACGCAACATCACGACCTTTTAATAGGTAGTAAGAACTGATACCAAGCACGAACATTGCACCACAAGTGTAGCCTGATGCTACTGTATGTACGAACTTAACTTGAGCTACTGGGTTTAATACCACATCAGCAAAGCTCACCATTTCCATACGCATGGTTTCAAAGTTAAATTCTGCACCAACTGGGTTTTGCATCCAGCCATTTGCGACTAGAATCCAAAGTGCTGAGAAGTTTGAACCTAACGCCACTAACCAAGTTACAGTAAGGTGTTGACGTTTTGATAAACGATCCCAACCAAAGAAGAATAAACCAACAAAAGTAGATTCTAAGAAGAAGGCCATTAGTGCTTCGATGGCAAGAGGAGCCCCGAAAATATCACCAACATAGTGAGAATAGTAAGACCAGTTTGTACCAAACTGGAACTCCATCGTTAGACCTGTAGCTACGCCTAATGCGAAGTTAATACCAAACAATTTACCCCAGAACTTTGTCATGTCCTTGTAAATTTGCTTGTCTGTCATTACATATAAAGACTCCATGATAGCCAGTAAGAAGGCCATACCTAAAGTCAGGGGAACGAATAGGAAGTGATACATCGCTGTCATTGCAAACTGCAATCGCGATAACTCCACTACATCAAAGATCATGAGAACTCCTTTGTGTCAGGCTGAATGACACAGTGCTTCCACACTTTTGGGTGAGCGTAATACTTTATGCATTGGTTTTAATATTTATAACCGTATTAATAACCATAAAGTGTTACATACTTGTATAAAAAACGTTAGCTTAATGTTAAGCTTAACCTAATATAGAACACGCTAATATTAATAGTAAAAGCAGTTTCTTTCAAAAGGTTTGTCCATTTTTTGTAAGTTAATTACAATAAAAATTGTATAAACGACCACTTTTCACACTTTACACATTTTTGATACAAAAAAACGGATGATTTTGATCATCCGCTTTCAATTTATTGATACAGTTATTAATAGAATATTACAAAATATGAATATCTAATAATGGTCTATTTATCAGGTCTATCAATTCCAAAATGGAGATAAGCTCGATCTGAGACAATACGCCCTCTTGGAGTCCGTTGAAGGTAACCTTGTTGAATTAAATAGGGTTCAATAACATCTTCAATCGTATCCCTTTCTTCACCAATCGCAGCTGCAACATTGTCAAGACCGACTGGCCCGCCATCAAATTTCTCCATGATCGCTAATAAAAGCTTTCTATCCATGTAATCAAAACCACGGACATCAACATCAAGCATATTCAACGCTTTATCTGCAATCTCAGAAGATATATGACTATCGCTCATTACATCCGCATAATCTCGTACTCGACGTAATAATCGGTTAGCAATTCGCGGAGTGCCACGAGCACGACGAGCAACTTCAAGCGCGCCTTCTGATTCCATTGATAAATTCAGGCAATCTGCACTACGTTGAACAATATATTGAAGATCATCGACTTTGTAATACTCTAATCGTTGCACAATACCAAAACGATCACGCAATGGAGACGTTAGTGAGCCCGCCCTCGTCGTTGCACCGATAAGAGTAAAAGGGGGCAAATCGATTTTAATCGAACGAGCTGCAGGACCTTCACCAATCATAATATCTAACTGATAATCTTCCATTGCTGGGTACAGTATTTCTTCAACAACTGGGCTTAATCGATGGATCTCATCAATAAATAAAATGTCGTTTTCTTCTAAGTTTGTTAGAAGTGCAGCTAGGTCCCCTGCTTTTTCAAGAACAGGTCCCGACGTTGTACGAATATTGACTTCCATTTCATTAGCCACAATATTCGCGAGTGTTGTCTTACCTAAACCAGGAGGACCAAAAATTAATAGATGATCGAGGGGTTCATTACGCATTTGTGCTGCTTTAATGAAAATCTCCATCTGGCTGCGGACATGGTCTTGACCTCGATAGTCTTCTAATTTCTTAGGTCGTATCGCTCGATCAATGACTTCTTCTTCACGAAAAACAGGGTTATCAGCAGCAATAAGGCGATCAGCTTCAATCATAAAATGGCACTCAGCGATTCAATAAATAAATAGTAGTAAATAAAAAACAATTCATAGCGAGTAATGACGAAGATTAGATCATCGATTTCAATGATTCACGAATTAAAGCTTCGCTTGTCATATCCGGTTTAGCTACTTGAGAAACAATTTTAGACGCTTGTACTGGCTTATAACCAAGAGATATCAGTGCACTTACGGCTTCATCTTGTGCGCTTTGAGGAGAAGAAATCAAATCAGAGCCATCATCCATTGGCGCAGCATCAGTCGCAGGAGTAAATAAATCACCAGCGCCCCATCCTTTAAGACGGTCTTTCATTTCAACCACTAAACGCTCTGCTGTTTTCTTTCCTACACCAGGTAATTTTACTAATGTAGAAATATCTTCGCGCTCTACGCTTTGTACAAATTGAGATGCTGTCATTCCAGATAAAATAGCAAGGCCAAGTTTAGGACCCACACCATTTGCTTTAATGACTTCTCTAAATAATGCACGCTCTTTTTTAGTATTAAAGCCATATAGCAGTTGAGCATCTTCACGAACTACATAGTGGATGTATACAATCGCTTCAGTGCCAATTTCTGGCAACTCATAAAAACAACTCATTGGCATTTGGACTTCATAGCCAATACCACTCACTTCTATTAATAATTCTGGTGGTTGTTTTTCTAATAGATTTCCACGAAGGCGTCCGATCACAATAGATACTCTTTAAAATAAATTAACTATATCGAATAGTAATAAAGAACTGGATAGATATCCAGTAAAAGAAATGAGAATTTGGCAGTGTCTAGCGATATCTCCCACGTCGGGCACTCGTTGCTTTGCCTGCCAAGGCTATTAAGGTTTTATTGGTATTGGCATGACAAATCGCAACCCCTAGCCCATCGGCGGCATCGGCTTGTGGTTTTGCTGGAAGTTTCAACATACTCATCACCATATGTTGAACTTGTGCTTTATCTGCCCCACCCGTTCCTGTTACTGCTTGCTTAATTAAACGTGCTGCATATTCATAAACAGGGAGATCCGCATTGACAGCAGCCACTATTGCACTGCCTCGTGCTTGTCCTAACTTTAATGCTGAATCTGCATTTTTAGACATAAAAACTTGTTCTATAGCGAATACATCAGGTTGAAACTGAGTAATAATTTCAGAAACACCTGCGTATATTTGTTTTAAACGACCAGGAAGTTCTTTTTCTGACATACGGATACAACCGCTACCTAAATATTGTAGGTGTCGGCCATTTTGACGAATAACGCCGTAACCGGTAATGCGAGAGCCGGGATCGATCCCTAAAATGATAGACATAGTAAAACCACTGATTATTTATACATGTATATTAGCGAGGTATCCTTCTAAACTCAAGGTATTAGTCATGTGCTACTTTCTCATTTTAGATATAGCAGATACAAAAATGCCCGCATAATGCGGGCATTTTTAAGAATAAAGAAAACTTAATTAAGCGTCTTTTTTCTCAGCAAGTTTTACTGCAATCGATAGCTCAGTAAGAGACTCTGGATTTGCAAGACTTGGTGCGTTCGTTAATAGACACGCAGCTGCTGTTGTTTTCGGGAATGCGATAACATCGCGGATGTTTTCAGTTCCACAAAGAAGCATAGCTAAGCGGTCAAGACCGAATGCAAGACCTGCGTGTGGCGGCGTACCGTATTTAAGCGCTTCAAGTAAGAAACCGAATTTCTCTTGTTGCTCTTTCTCTTCAATACCCAGAATACTGAATACTGCCGTTTGCATTTCAGCATTGTGGATACGAACTGAACCACCACCAACTTCATAGCCATTGATAACCATGTCGTATGCATCAGAGTTTGCTGCTGCTGGATTTGCTTTAAGCTCTTCCGCTGTCATACCTAATGGAGAAGTGAATGGGTGGTGCATTGCGTGCAAGTTACCTTCGCCATCTTCTTCAAACATTGGGAAATCAATAACCCAAAGTGGAGCCCAAGCTTTCTTATCTGTCAGCTCAAGATCATCACCTAGTTTAATACGTAAAGCGCCCATTGCTTCTGCAACGATGCCAGCTTTATCGGCACCAAATAAAATGATGTCGCCAGTTTCAGCTTCAGTACGCTCTAAAATGCTGTTTACGATATCTTCGCTTAGGAACTTAGCAACAGGAGATTGAACACCTTCAAATCCTGCAGCACGATCGTTCACTTTCATCCAAGCTAGACCTTTCGCGCCGTAGATACCTACGAACTTGCCGTATTCATCAATTTGCTTACGAGAAAGCGATGCGCCACCAGGAACACGAATAACCGCTACACGGCCTTTTTCATCGTTAGCAGGACCAGCGAATACTTGGAATTCAACCTCTTTAAGAAGATCAGCAACGTCGACTAATTCTAGTGGGTTACGTAGATCTGGCTTATCAGAACCAAAACGACGGATCGCTTCAGAGAATGGCATGATTGGGAATTGACCAAGTTCAACATCTAATAGCTCTTTCCACATATCATGAACTAGACGCTCTGTGATTTCACGAACTTGAGTCGATGATAAGAAAGACGTTTCGATATCGATTTGAGTGAATTCAGGTTGACGGTCAGCACGTAAATCTTCATCACGGAAACATTTAACGATTTGGTAGTAACGGTCAAAACCAGACATCATCAGAAGTTGCTTAAACAACTGTGGTGATTGTGGAAGTGCGTAGAAGCTGCCTTTATGAACACGGCTTGGTACTAGGTAATCACGAGCACCTTCTGGTGTTGCTTTAGTTAGTACTGGTGTTTCAATATCTAAGAACAAGTTCTCATCTAAGAAACGACGAACGAAGCTAGATGCACGAGCACGTAACTTGATACGGTCACTCATTTCTGGACGACGTAGATCAATGTAACGGTACTTCAGGCGTTGTTCTTCTGAGTTCGTTTGGTTGAAATCCAGTGGAAGCGCTTCTGAACGGTTGATGATCTCAAGACCTGTCGCGTAAAGTTCAACTTCACCTGTAGCCATATCTTTATTTACTTGGCTGTCAGGACGAACACGTACTTCACCAGTAAATTTGATACAGAATTCATTACGCAGTTGGTTAGCGATTGAAAAGATATCTTTCATATCTGGATCAACAACTACCTGAACGATACCTTCACGATCTCGCATATCAATAAAGATAAGACCGCCTAAGTCACGGCGACGGTTTACCCAGCCGCAAAGTTCTACAGTTTGCCCTGCAAGGGACTTGTTCAGGTTACCACAGTAATGGGTGCGCATGATGATTTTCCCAATCTAATATACATATCAATAGTAAATGCAGTAAAAAGAGTTACTGCACTTTTCATAAACCGATTTACGCTTGCTAAAATGACGAATAAAACAGCTACCTTGCTGAATTAATAAGCTAAACGCAAAAATATAGCGACATTATAAAGGAAAATCCCTCTAACGACATAGTAAGGAGAAAAAAAAGTTCACTTTCAATTTTCATAGCCCTAAAGACATTAAGATAAGAATTAACTACAATAGCGACCTAATGTGCAGGAGAGCACAAGAAAATGCCATTCTAGGTAAGTAGTACACCAATATTTACCTAGAATTGTATGATGTCGTATGGATATAAAAACTGCCTTTGTGAGAACCCCATGGCTAACCCAGACACAATATTTTCAGCACCGATTGATAAAATTGGTGATTTTACGTTTGATGAACGTGTTGCTGAAGTCTTTCCAGATATGATCCAACGTTCAATCCCAGGCTACAGTAATATTATTTCCGCAATTGGAATGCTGGCTGAACGTTATGCTAAACCTCATTCAACGGTTTATGATTTAGGCTGTTCATTAGGCGCTGCAACACTTTCTATGCGTCGTCATATTGATCAAGAAGGCTGCCAAATCATAGGTGTCGATAATTCATCAGCAATGGTTGAGCGATGCCGCCTACTTATCAATGCTTATCGCTCTGATACACCAGTCTCCATTATTGAAGCGGATATCCGAGATGTCGATATTCAAGATGCCTCGGTAGTAGTGCTTAACTTTACTTTACAGTTTTTAGTTCCTGCCGATCGTCGAGCTTTACTTGAAAAGATTTACGCCGGTTTACGTCCTGGCGGTATTCTTATTTTATCTGAGAAATATATCTTTGAAGATGAAAGCGCGAACGAGTTACTTATCGACCTGCACCATGATTTCAAACGTGCAAATGGCTACAGTGAGCTAGAGATCAGCCAAAAGCGCAGTGCTATCGAACATGTGATGCTACCTGACACTATTGAAACTCATAAACAGCGCTTTAATGAAATTGGCTTTAAAAGTGCTGAAGTATGGTTCCAGTGCTTCAATTTCGGCTCTATGTTTGCCATTAAATAATCGAAATATCGCCATTTATTTTTTCTAATTTATTAATTTAAGATACCTCAATGATTAATTTTGCTAATTTTTACACTCTTATTTCTCAAGATACTATTCTTCAGCCGTGGTTGAATGTGCTTCCTCAGCAACTCACTGATTGGCAGAACGCAGAGCATGGTGATATTGAGCGCTGGACGAAAGCGCTAAAAAAAATCCCTGAAGGATGCGCTGATAACATTGACTTAAAAACATCGGTGACGTTATCAAATAATGAGCCTTTAGTAGATGGACAGCGTAAAAAATTAGAAAACTTATTACAAACCTTTCATCCTTGGCGTAAAGGGCCTTTTACGGTTCATGATATTCATATTGATACAGAGTGGCGCTCAGATTGGAAATGGGATCGTCTACTGCCTCACATTACTCCACTTAAAAACCGCTCAGTTTTAGATGTAGGTTGCGGTAATGGCTACCACATGTGGCGTATGCTAGGCGAAGAAGCTCGTTTATGTGTTGGTATTGACCCATCACATTTATTCTTAATTCAATTTGAAGCTATTCGTAAATTAATGGGCGATGATCAACGCGCACATTTATTACCATTAGGTATTGAGCAGCTTCCTGAGTTAAATGCGTTTGATACCGTATTTAGCATGGGGGTTCTGTATCATCGCCGTTCTCCATTAGATCACCTAATTCAATTAAAAAACCAATTAGTTGCTGGTGGTGAATTAGTATTAGAAACACTGGTTATTGATGGTGATGAAAACGCAGTATTAATGCCTGTTGACCGTTATGCTCAAATGCGTAATGTTTTCTTCTTCCCATCTGCACGAGCATTAAAAGTATGGCTTGAAAGTGTGGGATTTGTAGACGTTAAAATTGTTGATGAATGCGTGACTACAATCGGTGAACAACGTTCAACAGAATGGATGAAACACAATTCATTGCCTGAATATTTAGACCCTAATGACTCAACAAAAACAATTGAAGGTCACCCTGCTCCTAAGCGTGCGATCTTAATTGCAAGAAAACCTGACTAAACGCTAACATTTAGGGGCTATTCGTCCCTATTTATTATCGTTACTATGCACATGTTAATTTAACTCAACGGAACATAAAATGATCCAACGAATTCTACCATTGGTTGCTATTTTAAGCCTTTCAGGTTGCGCACTGACTCAACAAGCAACACCAGTCGCTTCAGATAATACGGAAACAGTTGCAGCCATTAAGTCTATGGAAACTAATCTAAATACTCGTTTAGATGGTATGGAAACAAAAATTGAGACTCAAAATGACTATATTTCAACATTAGAAAAAGAATTGTCAAATGTATCAGAAGAGCTATCAATGGTTCGGACTGAACAAACCAAAATTCAAGCAAGTATAAAGCAAGCTACCTCTAAAAAAACTCGCCTAGCACCTGTCCCTGTTTCTATGCAAACTCAATCATTGACAGACACCTTAATTTTAGGTGCGATTGAAAATGTTGAGATTGCTGATATTAAGCAGCAATTTAGTGCTCGCATTGATACGGGAGCAACAACCTCTTCTCTCAATGCCGTCGACCTTCAAGAATTTGAGCGAAATGGTACTCAATGGGTACGATTCCATCTAATCAATCAAGACGCACAAGAAGATGGCAAATTGGAGTGGATTACCGCCCCTGTTATTCGTAATGTGAAGATACGCCAATCAACCACAGAAGAAGCAGAACGCCGTCCAGTAGTTGAATTATGGATCAAACTTGGAGCAATCCATGAAAAAGTTCAATTTACCCTTGCCGATCGCTCTCACATGACCCATTCTGTTTTACTTGGTCGTGAGTTTATTCAAGATATTGCTGTTATTGACGTCAGTAAAGAGTTCGTCCAAAGCAAAAAATAGCTCCGACCTCAAATAAGCGGTAATTTATTCAATATGTTAGTAGCATAAATTATCGCTTGAATTACAATTATAATTATCTTTTCGATACGCTATTACAATGAGGACGTTATGCCATCAAGAGTGCCTTTTTATTTTCTGATCTCACTATTAATTGTCGCAGGACTTACATTGAGCTGGTTACGCCATGACTCATATGGAGTGCCATGGACGCCGGGTGAGAGAAGCCAAGTTTGGGATGTAGAAGCCCGAATTCAATTTGATGCCGTCAATAAACCTGTAAAGGTATCTATGGCTGCACCACAAAACCAAACAGGTTTTACTATTGTCGATGAGAGTGCATCTTCTCCTGGCTACGGTATTGCTTATTTAACAACAGAGCACGGACGTCGCGCGGAATGGACTATCCGCCAAGCAGACGGACCACAAACTCTTTACTATAAAACTCAAATTTTAGTTGACCCATACGCTGAAGCGATAATTGAGCCGCCAAAATCAGATAAACCAGAAGCGGTAACATTTGAAGGTCCACATGAAGCTGCTGCAATTTCATTATTAGATCAAGCAAGAGCTCGTTCTTCTGATGACATTACCTTAACTCGTGAGTTAATTAAGCAATTTAATGATCCTGATAATCAAAATGCATCATTGCTTCTTAATGACTTAACCAAAGTTCAAGCTATCTCTAAATTATTAAGTTATGAAGCAATTCATAATAAAGTTGTTGGTGCTCTTTGGTTAGAAGATGGTCGTCGTCGTCAATCTGTTCAGCATATGGTTGAAGTATGGAACGGTGAGAAATGGCAACTGTTTAATCCTGCAACAGGTGAGCAAGGTCAACCAGACAACTTGTTACTTTGGGATGAAACAAATGTCTCTCTATTAGATGTTGTTGGTGGTAAGAACAGCCAAATTAACTTCTCAATGATTGCACAAGAGATCTCTCCAACTGCTGCAACTGAGAAAAAAGTAGAAGCCGATAACCTACTAAACTTCTCTATCCATAGCTTGCCTCTTGAAGAGCAGTCGATGTTTAAAACCATCATGCTTATTCCAATTGGCGCACTAATGGTTGTGTTCTTACGAGTGATCATTGGTTTAAAAACCTCTGGTACTTTCATGCCAGTACTTATTGCGGTTGCTTTTGTGCAGACTCAACTAGTTACAGGTATTGTAGGTTTCTTACTGATTGTGGGTACAGGTTTAGTTATTCGTAGCTATCTATCCAAACTCAACTTACTTCTGGTAGCCAGGATATCCGCGGTAATCATTACCGTAATCATGATCATTTCGATCTTCACGATTGTTGCCTTTAAGATTGGTCTAACTGCAGGGTTAAGTATTACTTTCTTCCCTATGATCATCCTTTCTTGGACGGTAGAACGTATGTCTATCCTATGGGAAGAAGAAGGTTGGAAAGAAGTCGCAACTCAAGGTGGTGGTTCATTGCTAACTGCAGTATTAATCTACATCGCAATGACAAACCCATTTGTACAGCACTTAACGTTTAACTTTATTGGTGTTCAATTAATTATCTTAGCGGTAATTCTAATGCTAGGTAATTACACGGGTTACCGTTTAAGTGAGCTTCGTCGCTTTAAGCCTTTAGCGGAGGACTAGCCTATGTTTAGTCGATTTACGTCTCCTGCAAAACTAAAAGCGAAAGGGATCATGGGAATGAACCAGCGTAACGGTGGCTATATTGGCCGTTACAATGATCGAAGCAAGTACCCATTGGTTGATGATAAATTAAAAACAAAGATCATTGCTGAAAAAGCTGGGGCAACTGTACCTAAGCTTATCGGCGTGATTGATAGCCAAGCTGAAGTAAAAAACATTCACAACATCGTTAAAGACTGGCCTGGTTTTGTTATCAAGCCAGCCCAAGGCAGTGGCGGTAAAGGTATTTTAGTTGTTACTTCTCATAAAGATGGCGTGTATTACAAGCCATCTGGAGCAGAAGCAAACAAACAAGACGTTGAACGCCATATTACCAATACATTAGCGGGTCTTTTCTCCCTTGGTGGAAAAAATGACGTTGCAATGATTGAGAACTTAATCGAGTTTGATGATGTGTTTGACGGCTTCAGTTATGAAGGCGTGCCTGATGTACGTATTATTGTATTTAAGGGCTACCCTGTAATGGCAATGATGCGTTTATCAACTACGGATTCAGATGGTAAGGCTAACTTACACCAAGGTGCAGTTGGGGTTGGTATTGATATTGGTACAGGAAAAGCAGTACGTGCAGTACAGTTTGACTTACCTGTTGAGAAACACCCTGATACAGGCAAATTATTAAGCACCTTAGAAGTTCCACATTGGCATAAACTGTTAACCCTTGCATCAAGTGCTTGGGAAATGACAGGCTTAGGTTACATGGGAACGGACATGGTTCTAGATAAGAAATATGGCCCTATGGTTCTTGAGCTTAATGCTCGTCCTGGTTTAGCGATTCAAATTGCTAACGGTACTGGTTTATTGCCTCGCTTAAAGCATATAGAAAGCTTAGAGGAGACGGTTCCATACCCTACTCCTGAAGCACGTGTTGCTTATGCAATGGAGCAATTTGGTATTTATAATAAATAACAAATTGTCACTAGCTTAATCTAAATAAAAAAAGGGAAGAAAGCATATGCTCTCTTCCCTTTTTATTTATCTTCTATCAATAATTCCGAAGCGAAATACCAACAGAAATACCTAAATCAAATAATTACTTTTCCCAGCGTTGCGCCGCTGATTTATCCGTATCTCTTGATTCAACCCAACGAACTTCTTTGGTTGTTCGCTCTTTTTTCCAGAACGGTGCATTGGTTTTTAGGTAATCCATTATGAACTCACAAGAGTCAAACGCCGCACCACGATGCGCACTTGACACACCAACAAACACAATTTGATCGCCAAGCTCTAAATCACCGACTCGATGAATCACTTTCACTTTAAGCAGTGGCCAACGCGATTTTGCTTGAGCAACGATATCATTCAGAGACTTTTCCGTCATTCCTGGGTAATGTTCTAGAGAAAGCCCTGTAACATCATCACCAAGATTCATATCTCGAACTTTACCAATAAAAGTAACAACTGCTCCTGCTGCTGTTCCTTCTGCTAATAATTGATATTCATCGCCAACATTAAAATCATGCTCTTGAACAGAAATCATATTAACCACCTGTCACTGGCGGAAAAAATGCGACTTCATCACCATCAGAAACCGCTGAATCTAAGCTAGAAATCGTTTGGTTAATAGCAACCAGTAATTTGCCTTTCTCTAGGGCTAAATCCCACTTACCTTCTTTTTTACTTAACTCTTCACGAATCGCTTCAGCAGTTGCGTAATCACCGGTAAGTTCCAGTTTTCCAGTGCCTACTAACTCTTTTGTTTGAGCGAAAAATAATACTGTGATCATGCGTCTGCCTTAAAGTGTCCAGATTTACCGCCCGTTTTTTCTAATAAACGAACTTGACCAATAACCATGTCTTTTTGAACGGCTTTACACATGTCATAAATAGTTAATGCAGCAACAGACGCAGCAGTTAATGCTTCCATTTCCACACCCGTTTTACCCGCTAGTTTACATACAGATTCGATACGAACCATATTTTCAGCTTCAATCGCTTCTAATTGTACTTCAACTTTAGTTAGCAATAATGGGTGGCATAGTGGAATAAGATCCCACGTTTTTTTCGCCGCTTGAATACCGGCAATACGTGCGGTCGCAAACACATCACCTTTATGGTGAGAACCAGACACAATTAGGTTCAAGGTTTCTGGAGCCATGTGAACAAATGCTTCTGCACGCGCTTCACGAACCGTTTCTTGTTTAGCTGATACATCAACCATGTTCGCCTCACCAGAGGCATTAATATGAGTAAAATTTGACATAATTCTTCTTTATTATCCGCCAATAGAGGCTAAATGTGGGGTCATACCTGCATGGCCATCATGTAGAAAGTGGCCTTCAGCTTTATTATCTAACTGAGTTTGAATGCGCTGAATTAATTCATCTTGCTGTGTGTCTTCTTGCAACAGTTCACGTAAATCAACCCCATAATCACCAAACAAGCACATATGCAATTTGCCTTTTGCTGATACACGAAGTCGATTACAGCTCTGACAGAAATCTTTTTCATACGGCATGATTAAACCAATCTCTCCCATATAATCTGGATGAGTAAAGACTTGAGCAGGACCATCACTTTCACCGCGTGGTTTTAATATCCAGCTATTAGCAATTAAGTGATTACGAATAGACACACCAGACTGGTGATGATTTTTAAACAGATCATTCATTTCACCCGTTTGCATCAATTCAATAAAACGTAATTGAATTGGACGAGTTTGAATCCATTTTAAAAATAGAGGTAATTCGGTGCTATTGAGATCTTTTAGTAGAACGGTATTAACTTTTACCTGCTTAAACCCCACTTCAATTGCTTTATCAATACCAGCCATAACTTCGGCGAATTTATTTTCACCTGTGATCTGATAAAACATATTAGGGTTTAAACTATCAACACTCACATTAATATCCGTAAGACCCGCTTCTCGCCATTCAGCGACATGCTTCTCCATACGATAACCATTCGTCGTCGTCGCGACTTTAGTAATGCCAGGTTGAGAGGCTACAGTGCGGATGATCTCAGTAAAATCTTTACGCAGACTTGGTTCACCACCCGTAATACGTACTTTTGACGTACCACAACGCGCAAACGCACTAACTGTACGTTTGATTTCATCAAGCTCTAGGAAGGACTCTCGTTTACCATTTTCAGGTCTATAACCATCAGGTAAGCAATAAGTACATTTAAAATTACAGACGTCTGTAATCGACAACCGTAAGTAATAAAACTTACGATTAAAGTTATCTTCAAATTGTTTCGCCACGGAACACCTTTCCAAACACGGGAGGCTTGTTCATTTCCAAACAAACCCTTGTGACCGAATTGTCACTGGCTCACGCTACATATTGAGTGTTTCTTAAAAACAACTTAGTCGCTTGAGCTCGGAGTTATGGCAACCAAACCTAATCCACTATTTTTTATCAACAGCTAATGATCAAATTGGTGCTCTTATTAAAATACTCAATATTTCTATGGTTTTCCAATTTTTTTCCTAATTAGTCGATATTTCTCCATTTTGTTTGCTAGATGTTATTTTTATGCTGTTATTCAACCTACAAACTGTGATTAATTCAACATTTCACTAATCACTACTTGTCGTCACTTTCCAGATCAACCACACTGCTATTAATTCAAATACACAATAAGAAATATTATGAGTAACCATAAGATTGTTGCTATCGGTGGCGGACATGGCCTAGGACGTGTTCTTGCAGCATTAAGTGATTTTGGCAGTAATGCGACCGGTATTGTCGCCACAACAGATAATGGTGGCTCTACAGGGCGAATTCGAGAGTGCCAAGGCGGTATCGCTTGGGGAGACACTCGTAACTGTATTAATCAACTTATTACCGACCCATCAATTAGCTCAATGATGTTCGAATACCGCTTCAAAGGCCAAGGTGAACTTCACGGTCATAACCTTGGTAATTTGATGTTAACGGCATTAGATAACCTTAGTGTACGTCCGCTCGATGCGATTAATCTCATTCGTAACATGCTAAAAGTAGAGACCCATATCATTCCAATGTCAGAGCATCCATCTGATTTAGGGGCGCTAACGACTGATTTACGTAAGATTTCAGGTGAGACAAATGTCGATGATATGGATGAACTGCCTTTACGACTCTTTTTAGACCCTGAAGTCCCAGCAACCCTTGAAGCGATTGATGCCGTTAACCATGCAGATCTAATTTTATTAGGCCCGGGAAGCTTCTTAACTAGTATCATGCCACCACTACTTCTGCCTGGATTAGGTAAGGCGATTGGGGCAAATAAAAAAGCTAAAGTCGTCTTTATTGATAACCTATCAAAAGAGTTTGGCCCTGCTGGAAAAATGGATCACAAAATGATGCTAGATTGGTGTGAGCGTGCATGCTCAGGAAGAAAAGTAGATGTGATCTTAACAGATAAAGAGTTAGTGGCTCTACAACAGGAGTACCATTGTAAAACCACTGATCTTGCTTCATTAAATCACGATTGGAGACATGATAGAGATAAATTGAAACAAGCTATTGTAGAATTACTTAATTGATCATTTGACGATACGCGAGCTCTGTACCACGCGCAATATTGACAAACTCAGAAATATTGCGCTCCACCCAATCCTTCTGTTTATGCTTTGCTTTTTCTTCAATATGAATAGCCATATTAGCTAATTTATCAGCACCAAAGCTACCCGCACTACTTTTTAAACAATGACTTATCTCTCTTACTTTCTCAATTTCAGGATGAGTAGTAAGCGTACTAATGAAGTCATCTAACTCGTCACAAAAAATACCAAAAAGAAAAGGAACATTCTCATCCCCGACTTCTTGCATTAATTGATTCACTGCTATTTGATTTATGTACTGACTCACGGTAATGCCCTCTGCTATTTATCGTTCCATGATTGTAGTTTTCTATACAGTGTAGATGGACTCACCTCTAGTTGCTTAGCGGCTTGTGGAATATTTCCATCACATAATGCAATCGCTGCCTCAATGAGCATTTTCTCAGACTTCCATAATGGCATAATCGTTGCCTTTTCAAGGCTAGAAACTACGACATCAGATCTTTCATTTTCTAATTTGAAAGAACGACTCATTACTTCTGAAGATGCAATATTTGAACCATGATTATTATCTATCGACAATGGAAGCGGAAGCATAGACATAAGTACTTCTTTTCCTCGATTTAATACTACGACATTGCGGATCACATTTTGCAGTTCACGGACATTTCCAGGCCAATCGTAATGTAAAAATCTGTCAGTTACTTGAGGGCTAAACGTAATAAACTCACGCCCTTCTTCGTTTGAAAAATGACCAAGAATTGAGTGTGCTATTTCGATAATATCATTCCCACGCTCACGTAACGGTGGTAATGTTAAAGGAATAACATGCAATCTATAATAGAGGTCTTCACGAAAACGCCCTGCTTTAACCTCAAGCCATGGGTCTCTATTTGTCGCACAAACAAAGCGCACATCGACCCGACTCATTTTAGAAGAACCTACCTTTTGAAAAGTACCAGTTTGAATAAATCGTAATAGCTTAGTTTGTAAATCCAAATCCATTTCACACAATTCATCTAAAAAAAGTGTTCCTCCATCAGCTTGCTCTGCCGCACCTTTTCGATCGACAGAAGCGCCGGTAAATGCACCTTTAACATGACCAAACAGCTCACTCTCAATCAGATCTTTCGGTATCGCTGCACAGTTTATCGCGATAAAAGCACCATCATAGCGCTTACTTGCTGCATGAACTGCCTCTGCACACACCTCTTTACCTGTCCCTGACTCGCCCGTGATAAAGACAGTTGCCTTACTTGGTGCAGCAGAATCAATGGTTCGATATACCTGATGCATTTGAGAGCTACTACCAATAAAACCTTGATACTGCTTGTTTGGTTTATTCGTATTATCTTTTGTATCATCTAAGCTTTTTTGGGCCTGACGTAGTGCATTATTTACTGTAACTCTTAATCGATCAGCTTCACATGGCTTAATTAAAAAGTCTTGAGCACCTAATTGCATAGCTTCAACAGCAGCATCTATTGAACCATGAGCGGTCATTAAGATGACAGGAATATCTATACTCATCTTTCGAATTTCTGTTAATACTTCAAAACCAGTCATATCAGGCAAACGTAAATCAAGTAAAACGAGATTTGGCCTTCGTTGCTTAATTTTCTCGATAGCATCAACACCTTTAGCAACTACATCAATATCAAAACCCAATGGATTTAAGTATGAACGATATAAAGCAGCGACAGAGGCGGTATCTTCGACCATTAATAAATATTTCTTTTGCATGAATGACCACGTGTAATAAAAACAAGACATTTTCATTATGCAATTGCAAAACGCAAAACGCAATTCGCAAAATGCAAAATTTTAGCTATTTTGTCTATTTTTTAGACTTCAAATGGCTATTTTCTTAAAAGCAAAAGTTGGCACGCTACCTGCTATATGTATAGTGACCCTTTAAGCCAAAGGGTCACCTAGCCAACTGACGTTGTTAGTGAAATTTACTTTCACATGAACAATAAAGCCAACCGGGATATTGCGGTTGGCTTCTTTTTTTCCTAAAATCCTTAATTTACAAAACTATCATTAACTATTAGTTATGAATTGTCCTCTTAAGGCCTCAATTTCATCTCTCACCTGCGCAGCCAATTCAAACTCTAAATCTTTTGCATGCTGATACATTTTTGTTTCTAATTTTTTAACTTCTTTATCTAATTGCTGTGGTGTCATAGAACGATAATTAGCTCCTTCTTCTGCAACCTCAGACAGTTTAATTTTAGGTGCTACTACTTTACGTTTGTTCTTGGTCATATCACCAAGCTCAAGAATATCGGCTACATCTTTTTTCAATGCTGTAGGCACAATCCCTAACGCTTTATTGTGTAAGATCTGTTTTTCACGTCTTCTTTCTGTTTCGCCAATCGCTTTTTCCATTGACCCTGTAATTCTATTTGCATATAAAATCGCTTTGCCTTCTAAGTTACGGGCTGCGCGACCTATTGTTTGAATTAACGATCGCTCTGAACGTAAAAAGCCCTCTTTATCTGCGTCTAAAATCGCCACAAGAGACACTTCAGGCATATCTAAACCTTCACGGAGTAAGTTAATACCGACTAACACATCAAACTTACCTAGGCGTAAATCACGAATAATCTCAACACGTTCAACCGTATCAATGTCGGAATGTAAATAACGTACCTTAACACCATGCTCATCGAGATATTCAGTCAGATCTTCCGCCATTCGCTTAGTCAGTGTGGTAACTAAAACACGCTCACCTACTTTTGAGCGAATTCGGATCTCTGATAACAAGTCATCTACTTGTGTATCCACTGGGCGAACTTCAATAATTGGATCCAGTAATCCTGTCGGTCGAACAACTTGCTCTGCAATATCACCATCTGACTTTTCAATCTCATAATTACCAGGCGTTGCTGATACGTAAATGGTTTGTGGGGCAAGCGCTTCAAATTCATCAAAACGCATTGGGCGATTGTCTAAAGCTGAAGGTAATCGAAAGCCATACTCAACCAGATTCTCTTTACGTGAGCGATCGCCTTTATACATAGCTCCAATTTGAGAAACGGTAATATGCGACTCATCGATAATTAATAGGCCATCATCTGGAAGATAATCAAATAAGGTCGGTGGCGCTTCGCCTTGGGGGCGACCACTTAAATAACGAGAGTAGTTTTCAATACCTGAACAAAAGCCCAGTTCATTCATCATTTCAATATCAAATTGCGTTCGTTGAGTAATTCGTTGCTCTTCAACTAATTTATTATTGGCTAATAATTCTTTCTGGCGTGCAGCAAGATCAATCTTTATTTGATCAATCGCTTCTAGCACCTTCTCTCTTGGTGTTACGTAATGCGTTTTAGGATAAATAGTACAGCGAGGCATATCTTTAGTAATAATAGAGCCCGTTAATGGGTCAAATTTACTAATGCGCTCGACTTCATCATCAAACAGTTCAATTCGAATCGCTTCATACTCGGACTCAGCAGGAAAAACGTCTAATACCTCTCCACGAACTCGAAAAGTCCCACGCTCAAATGCCATGTCATTACGTTTATATTGTAATTCAGCTAAACGACGTAAAAGATCTCTTTGGTTAACAACATCTCCACGTCGTAAATGCAGCATCATACTCAAATAGGCTTTAGGATCGCCTAGGCCATAAATAGCAGATACTGACGCAATAATAATGGCATCTTTACGCTCTAATAAGGCCTTAGTTGCTGATAAACGCATTTGTTCGATATGTTCATTTACTGAGGAATCTTTTTCAATAAAGGTATCAGTGGTCGGTACATAAGCTTCTGGCTGATAATAATCAAAGTACGATACAAAATATTCAACGGCATTATTTGGGAAAAAAGCCTTCATTTCGCCGTATAACTGAGCTGCTAATGTCTTGTTATGAGCCATGATAACCGTCGGACGACCAGATTTAGCAATCACATTCGCTAATGTAAACGTTTTTCCTGATCCAGTTACCCCTAATAACGTTTGATGCGCTAAGCCATTATCCAAACCTTCACTCAACGTCTTAATTGCCTCAGGCTGATCGCCCGCGGGCTGATAACTCGATATTAATTCATACGCATTGGCCATTTTAAGCACTCCACATGGGCTCATTCGTTTAAATGAATATACCCTATCAAATCACAATCTGCATTTATAGAAACAGTTATTGATAGTTTTCCCCACAAACGGTTAAATATCAGCCAAGATTGCTTTTCTTTCTTATTTATGAACGAATAATATACAGATCGAACGTTCAAACAGCACTAAATCTATAACGCATTGATTTACTGTCTACTAAACACTCAAACGAAGCCTTCTCTGATACTAAAAGCATTGCTACTATTGGCCTTAAGAGAGTTAATCTAGTTTCATTAACATACTTATCCACAGTTTTAGTGGATAACTACCCACAAGCATTGCTACATATACTCTCAGGGTGATGTCAACGAATTTTTCTCTAATTTTGTTCTATTTAGATGCAAAATTAGTGCTCGTATTTTATGCTAGTCTGACTATTGACAGCTCAATTTAGAGTCGGTATCATCGCACCCGTTCAAATGATTCCCTTTTAGTTCAGTTGGTAGAACGCCGGACTGTTAATCCGTATGTCGCTGGTTCAAGTCCAGCAAAGGGAGCCAAATTCTAGAGCCTTGTCTTAATGACGAGGCTTTTTTTTGCCTATTATTTGCTTAAAATTTAAAAACCTATTCTTTCTAAGGTTGTTATCACGCGCTTAAAGTCCGATAATAACCAGATCATCTATTATCATAAAAATCATTGGCATGACTGAGTATCTATTACTACTTGTTGGTACTGTTTTAGTAAACAACTTTGTATTGGTTAAGTTTTTAGGTCTTTGTCCATTTATGGGCGTATCTAAAAAACTAGAAAGTGCAATTGGAATGGGCCTTGCGACAACTTTTGTCCTAACGCTTGCTTCAGTATGCTCATACCTTATTGAAACCTACATTTTAGCGCCTCTTGGCATTGAGTATTTACGCACCATGAGTTTCATCCTTGTGATCGCGGTTGTGGTTCAATTCACTGAAATGGTAGTGCACAAAACAAGCCCAACGTTGTACCGTGTTCTTGGTATTTTCTTACCCCTAATTACGACTAACTGTGCCGTTCTTGGTGTTGCATTGCTTAACGTCACGGAAAATCATAATTTCATCGAGTCTATTATTTATGGCTTCGGTGCTGCTGTTGGTTTTTCATTGGTTCTCATTCTTTTTTCTGCCATGCGCGAACGAATTGCAGCAGCCGATGTTCCTTTGCCTTTTAAAGGTGCTTCTATTGCAATGATCACCGCAGGTTTAATGTCTTTAGCCTTCATGGGCTTTACTGGTTTAGTGAAATTATAAACATGAGTTCAATTCTTATTGCTGTTATTGCCATTGCCGTTCTTGCCTTAGTATTTGGTTTAATACTGGGGTTCGCGTCAATTAAGTTTAAAGTTGAATCCGATCCTATTGTTGAGCAAATCGATGCGATTCTTCCGCAAACTCAATGTGGTCAATGTGGCTATCCTGGCTGTAAGCCTTATGCCGAAGCCATTGCTAATGGGGATGTGATAAATAAATGCCCACCAGGCGGCCAAGCCACCATTGAAAAATTAGCGGATCTTATGGGCGTTGATGTTCCAAGCGCAGATGATGATGTAGTCAACGTAAAAACAATTGCCTTTATTCACGAAGATATGTGTATTGGTTGTACTAAATGCATTCAGGCGTGTCCTGTTGATGCTATCGTCGGTGGTACAAAAGCGTTACATACTGTTATTGAAGCGGAATGTACCGGCTGTGATTTATGCGTTGCACCCTGCCCTACCGATTGTATTGAAATGATACCGGTCAGCACGACCCCTGATAACTGGAAATGGGACTTACAAAGTATCCCTGTTGTTAACCTTCCGGCAGATAAGCCTTCTCAAGCATCGGAGCAGTAACCCATGTTGTCCATTATCGAGCAAATTAAACAAGGTCAACTTTGGGATTTTCATGGTGGTATCCATCCTGCAGAAAATAAAGTTATCTCTACACGTAATGCCATTCAGCACGCTGGTATTCCTTCTGAGTTGATCCTGCCATTAAAACAGCATATTGGTGGTAAAGGCGATATCCTTGTCACAGTAGGCCAAACCGTATTAAAAGGTCAGCCACTTACACAAGGTAATATTGCCATGTGTGTGCCTATTCATGCACCAACCTCTGGCAAAATTGTCGCGATAGAACCACGAACTGTCGCTCATCCATCAGGCCTAACCGATCTCTGTATTGTTATTGAAACCGATGGCAATGATCAGTGGATTGATCATCGTGAACCAATCGGTGACTTCTTAAATGAAGATCCTATCGATCTTATTGAGCGTATTCGTCAATCGGGTATTTCAGGTATGGGGGGCGCTGGTTTCCCTACTAGCCGTAAATTACAAAGTGGTGTAGGCAAAGCTGATATTTTAATTATCAATGCGGCTGAATGTGAACCTTACATCACCGCAGATGATCGTTTAATGCAAGATTATGCGAGTGAAATCGTTACTGGCATTAAGATCTTACAGCATATTTTAACGCCTAAACTGGCCATTATTGCTATCGAAGACAATAAGCCAGAAGCGGTAAAAGCATTAAACTCTGTGGTTTCAGAGCACGATAATATTCTGATCCGCGTTATTCCTACAAAATACCCATCAGGTAGCTCTCGTCAATTGGTTAAGATTTTAACCGGTAAAGAGGTTCCAGCTAACGGACGCTCAACCGACATTGGCGTTATTATGCAAAATATCGGAACTGTCTTTGCGGTTAAACGCGCTATCTGTAATGCAGAGCCTCTAATTGAACGTGTTGTTACTCTTACAGGTAACAGCATTGATGTACCTGGTAACTATTGGGTTCGCTTAGGAAGCAGTGTGCAATTCCTAATGGATCTTGTCGGTTATAAAGCGGATAAAAAACACCCTCGTATTATTATGGGGGGATCATTAATGGGCTTTACTCTTCCTCATCAGCAAATCCCAATCACTAAAATCACTAACTGTATTATTACGCCAGATAGAAAAGAGCTTCCTCTTTATAACCATGAAATGGCGTGTATTCGATGCAGTAGTTGTGCTGATGCTTGCCCCGCATCACTGCTACCACAACAACTTTACTGGTACTCCAAATCAGAAGAGTTTGATAAATGTGAGGAATATAATTTATCTGATTGTATCGAATGTGGTGCTTGCGCTTATGTATGTCCAAGTGAAATCCCATTAGTTCAGTATTATCGCCAAGCGAAATCAGAGATATACGCTCGTAAACAAGATTCATTGGCAGCTGATCGTGCAAAAGTACGATTTGAAGAAAAAAATGCTCGAATGGAGCGAGATAAATTAGAGCGTGAAAACAAATTCAAACTTGCCGCAGAGAATCGTCGTAAAGAGATGAAAGCAGAAAAGCCTAATGGTTCAGGTAATGATGCTATCGCGGCCGCTATTGCAAGAGTAAAAGCTCAAAAAGCAGCAGAAGAATCAGGCACTGCAGCTCCAAGACCGGCTGTTGCAGCTGCCATTGCTCGTGCTAAAGCTAAACAAGCAGAAGCAACTAAATCAAACTCAGATGAACCAGATAACACTGAGATGATGAAGTTGCGTGAGGAACGTAAACAGCAAGCAAGAGAAAAAAAGGCCAAGCTAGCTGCTGAAACAGGCGATTCAGAAGTAACACCTGCAAGTACTACAGATAAGAAAGACGCCGTTGCTGCAGCGATTGCTCGTGCTAAAGCGCGCAAAGCGGCTCAAGCAGAAGAAGACGAAACAACGTCTGAACCTGTCGAGACCAAAGCAGCAGAAACCAATGACAACGCGGAATCGGTTGATCCGAAAAAAGCTGCCGTCGCTGCTGCCATTGCTCGTGCTAAAGCGCGCAAAGCGGCTCAAGCAGAAAAAGACGAAACAACGTCTGAATCTGTCGAGACCAAAATAGCAGAAACGGATGACAACGCAGAACCCGTTGATCCGAAAAAAGCCGCCGTCGCTGCTGCCATTGCTCGTGCTAAAGCGCGCAAAGCGGCTCAAGCAGAAAAAGACGAAACAACGTCTGAATCTGTCGAGACCAAAATAGCAGAAACGGATGACAACGCAGAACCCGTTGATCCGAAAAAAGCCGCCGTCGCTGCTGCCATTGCTCGTGCCAAAGCGCGCAAAGCGGCTCAAGCAGAAAAAGACGAAACAACGTCTGAACCTGTCGAGACCAAAGCAGAAGAAATCAATGACAACGCAGAAACGGTTGACCCGAAAAAAGCCGCTGTCGCTGCTGCCATTGCTCGTGCTAAAGCGCGTAAAGCTGCTCAACAAATTAAAAACAATAAGGAAGAGTAACAGTGGCCTTTTTTATCACTAGCTCACCACATGCTCACAGTAAAAAGAGCACTAAAACACTAATGAAAATGGTGGCATTAGCAACTATCCCAGGATTACTCGCTCAAACCTACTTTTTTGGTTGGGGTACATTCTTACAAGTCTTGATTGCCATTATCACTGCTGTTTTGGCAGAAGCTCTGGTTTTAAAATGTCGAAAACGCCCATTAGCGCCTTATTTAAGTGACAATAGTGCCTTATTAACAGGCCTGCTATTAGCTCTTGCTATTCCACCACTTGCCCCTTGGTGGATAACCGTTATTGGTGTCGTTTTTGCGATTGTTATTGCTAAGCATTTATATGGCGGATTAGGTCAAAACCTATTTAATCCGGCAATGGCAGCTTATGTTGTTCTGCTTATCTCCTTCCCTGTTCAAATGACCACTTGGTTGCCAGTGAAAGAGCTACTGACAGAAACCATTAGCTTCTCAGATTCAATATGGTTGATCCTCAATGGATTAAGTCAAGAAGGTTTCTCTGTCCATCAGCTAACGATGAATGTCGATGGCATGACAATGGCCACCCCATTAGACACAATAAAAACGGGACTAAAGTCAGGACTAACCACAACAGAAGTACTGTCTTCTCCTATCTTTAACGGCTTTGCAGGCCTAGGCTGGCTTTGGGTTAATATTGGTTTCTTACTTGGTGGGCTATTCCTTCTACAACAACGTATTATTCATTGGCATATTCCGGTGAGTTTTTTAGTCAGCCTATTTGCGATTAGTAGCTTATTTGCTCTATTTTCACCCGATACAGCAACATCACCGCTGTTTAATTTATTCTCTGGCGCCACCATGCTTGGTGCTTTCTTTATTGCGACCGATCCGGTTTCTGCTGCAACAACACCGAAAGGTCGCCTATATTATGGTGCTCTTATTGGTGCCTTAGTATATATCATCCGTACTTGGGGTGGTTTCCCTGATGGGGTTGCTTTCGCGGTTCTCTTAGCCAACATGTGTGTTCCTTTAATTGATTACTACACAAAGCCAAGAACATACGGTCATACAAAAGGATAAGACAATGCTAAAAACCATGAAAAAAAGCAGCCTTGTTCTGGTGCTTTTCGCCATTGCGTCAACGGCTTTAGTAACGATTACTTTCGCACTGACAAAAGATCAAATTGCTTACCAGCAACAACAACAATTGCTGTCTACACTTAACCAAGTTGTGCCAAAAGCACAGCATGACAATGAACTCTATAAAGCGTGCATCTTAGTGACAAACCAAGAAGCTTTAGGTTCTGAACAACCAATGCCTATTTATTTAGCTTCATTAGATGGTAAGCACTCAGGCGCAGCTATAGAAGCGATTGCGCCAGATGGTTACAGCGGTGCAATTAAGATCATTGTTGGTGTCGATTCTGAAGCGATGGTGACAGGTGTTCGAGTATTATCTCATCAAGAAACCCCTGGTTTAGGTGATAAGATTGATATACGAATTACTCGATGGGTTGATGCATTCTTAGGTAAAACGGTTGATAACCTTGAAGATAAAAACTGGGCTGTTCAAAAAGATGGCGGCCAATTTGATCAATTCACAGGGGCAACTATCACACCACGCGCTGTTGTAAAAGCGGTAAAAAGAGCGGTATGGTTCTATAAAACGCATCAAGAGGAGTTACAAACTCTTCCCCTTAATTGCGAGGCTAACTAATGGCACTTCATAAAGAATTAATTAAAAATGGCTTATGGGATAATAACCCTGCCCTTGTACAATTATTAGGGCTCTGTCCTTTACTTGCCGTTTCAGCAACAGTGACCAATGCACTAGGGTTAGGCATAGCTACAACTTTAGTTCTTGTTGGCTCAAACGTGATCGTTTCATTAGTTCGTCAGTGGATCCCACAAGAAGTCCGTATTCCTGTCTTTGTAATGATCATTGCATCACTCGTAACCTGCGTTCAATTATTAATGAATGCGTATGCTTATGGTTTATATCTATCACTGGGCATATTTATTCCTCTTATTGTAACCAACTGTATCATCATAGGCCGTGCAGAAGCGTTCGCATCTAAAAATGACCCTATACCTGCAGCTCTTGACGGATTATGGATGGGACTTGGTATGACAGCGGTGCTTGTCCTATTAGGTGCGATGCGTGAAGTGCTTGGTAACGGTACGTTATTTGATGGTGCTGATTTATTATTAGGCGATTGGGCAACGATATTACGTATTGAGCTATTTCATGTCGATAGCCACTTCCTATTAGCCATGCTTCCACCAGGAGCTTTTCTAGGGGTTGGTTTTCTTATTGCTCTGAAAAATGTCATTGATAAAAAGTTAGCGGATCGCCAACCTAAGCAAGAAAAAGAAAAAATCGAACGAGCACGAGTATCATAATTAAGGACATTAAGCGGAATGAATAATGTAAAACGTCGAGAAATATTAGAACGCTTACGAGCCGATAACCCACATCCTCAAACTGAGCTTGAATGGTCTACGCCGTTTGAATTATTGATCGCAGTTTTATTATCAGCGCAGGCAACTGATGTCAGTGTGAATAAAGCCACTCGTAAACTTTATCCTGTAGCAAACACGCCTCAAACTATTTTAGACTTAGGGGTTGACGGCCTAAAAACGTATATTAAGACCATTGGTTTATTCAATACTAAGGCAGTAAATGTCATCAAAACCTGCCAGATGTTGATTGATCTTCATGATAGTGAGATCCCAGAAGATCAAGATGCATTAGAAGCGCTACCGGGGGTCGGTCATAAAACAGCAAATGTAGTGCTTAACACTGCATTTGGTTGGCCAACCATTGCGGTTGATACTCATATATATCGAGTATCTAATCGAACCAAACTGGCAATGGGTAAAACCGTTAACGATGTAGAGAAGAAATTACTAAAAGTAGTCCCAAAAGAATTCAAACTAGATGTTCATCACTGGTTGATCTTACATGGACGCTATACCTGCATCGCTCGTAAACCTCGTTGTGGCAGTTGCATGATTGAAGATCTCTGTGAATTCAAAGAAAAAACAGACATCTAAAAAAACAGATATTTTAAAATAAGACTAAAAACTGGAGCAAAACAATGGCTAATGGACGTATTTTACACACAATGATCCGTGTCGGTGATTTAGATAAATCAATCGAATTTTACACAAAAGTAATGGGTATGGATCTTCTTCGCCAAAATACGAATGAAGAATACAAATACACTCTTGCCTTTCTTGGTTACGGTGATGAGTCTCAAGGTGCAGTTATCGAATTAACGTATAACTGGGGCACAGAAACATATAATATGGGTACGGCTTTTGGTCATATTGCCATTGGTGTTGATGATGTATACCAAACGTGTGATGCAATTAAAGCTGTTGGTGGTAATATCACTCGTGAAGCAGGCCCAGTAAAAGGTGGCTCAACACATATTGCGTTTGTAAAAGATCCTGATGGCTACATGATTGAACTTATCCAAAATAAGAGTGCTTCAGCTGGTCTAGAGGGCTAATTTCTTAGCCTGATCGGATAATAAACACTCAATTGAATAAAACCTGCGATCTAGGCAGGTTTTTTTATATCCAATCATTTAAATGACAACTATTCTCAATTAGAGTATTTCCATAATTGAAAGAAGACCAATTGAGGGAATATCATGATAGAACTATGGGAAAAACACACTATATTAGCGGAACAATCTTTTAAGAATAAAGACTTCTGGCGTACCATTCTTCATTATCAACAGGCCTTTGCTATTTCAGAAGAGTTAACAAAACGCGATGAAGTCAGTCTTATTGATCAAATAACAATCTCAGTTATTTCTTGCCATAATCTAGCGCAGTTCTGGCGAAGTCAAAATGACAGTCGATTCGAACTAAAATATTTAGAAATAGCCTCAGAAAAAGTGCTTACTCTTGTACCTCAGTGCCCAAGAAGTGATTGCGAATCGTTTGTTTCTAACCTAGGTTGTTGTAAAAATGCGCTTTTAGACTTTATGAAACGACACCCAAATCCAGCGATTGCAAAGCACATACAACACATAGATACCACAGTACAATGTGAGTTGATTGCCAGTTTCAAGCTGCAATAAAAAAGGTGCCTATCAATAGACACCTTTCTTTAAACATTATAATTTTTAGAGTCACTATGACTTAAAGCCATTAAATAATCGTTCTACCTAAAGAGATAACCACGCGTCGGTTTTTATTCTTACCGATTGGTGTTGCGTTATCAGCAATAGGACGACGTTCACCATAAGATTGAACTCGAATACGGTCAGCAGGTAAGCCAATCGATTCAAAATAATTTTGAAGTTTCACCGCTCGTCGTTCAGATACTTGTTGGTTCACATTTTTACTACCACTCGAATCGGTATAGGTAGCAACCAAAACTAAATCCACATCTTTGGTGTATTTAATGAAATCAGCAATTTGAGATAAGCGCTTTTTCGATGCTTTATTTAATTCATCACTGTTCTTATCAAAGTGTAGAATCGTAAATGAGATATCTTCAAAGCTGTACGGTAATAAGTTAGCAATGCACATGCTAAATACGTTGTAGGTTTTCTGAAAAACGACTGGAGAAAGAGCAACTTCAATCAATTGCTTAGGACTCTGCCAATCTGCATAAGTAAAAGTAGGAAAACGTCCATTTTCTAATTCAGCTAGCATTGACCATGCCGTCGTTCCACCAACATAACCATCAAATTGTTTAAAGAATTTCAAATTTGTCATTGAATCTGCGCTTTCACCTGGGGTCCAACGTGGTGGCATAGACACTAAATTAACTGAACGAGTCTCTCCCATTGGGCGATTCATTTTCAGTTCAAAGTCCAAATTCATCTTTTTATTAGCAAACGAAGAGAATTCTGCATTTCCGTAATTAGGAATATTGTGAGATAAACGACACTCCAATGGCGAGTTTTCTAACATCGACCATTTTGATTGCTCAGGCTTAGCTACATAGTTCTTATTTGCTAATACTGGCGTAGCAATCAGTGAGCTTACTAACAAAGCTGAAGTTAACAGTGTTTTTTTCATAATACCTAAATCTATGGGTCATGCCGTTGACGATAGCTTAACTCAAGCAAAAATTAGACCAACAATACTCACATCGACTCTTCATTTGATTTATCCTTTCACTATCTTCAAAAAATATATCCTCATCACACCTTATTTACAGTTTTTATGCTAACGATAATCTGTAATAATAGCGCCAACATTTTCTTACGTACCGAATGATGACTGAAGTAGAGCAACATAATTTATTAAAAAACCGATTTCGTGGTTATTTCCCTGTAGTTATTGACGTTGAGACCGCTGGTTTTAATTCAAAAACTGACGCTTTACTTGAAATTTGTGCAGTCACACTTGCAATGGATGCAGAAGGTTATTTAAAACCGGCTAGTACTATTCATTACCATGTAGCTCCATTTGAAGGCGCGAATCTTGAAAAAGAAGCATTAGAATTTAATGGTATCCGCGACCCATTCAGTCCTTTGCGTGGCGCAGTAACCGAAGATGTTGCTTTAAAAGAAATTTACAAACTGATCCGAAAAGAACAAAAACAGCATGATTGTCGCCGCGCGATCATGGTCGCTCATAATGCAAATTTCGATCACAGCTTTGTGATGGAAGCCTCTGAACGAGCTAAATTAAAACGCATTCCTTTCCATCCTTTCTGCACCTTTGATACTGCTGCAATCAGTGGCTTAGCCCTTGGTCAAACAGTATTGGCAAAAGCGTGTAAAACCGCAAAGATTGATTTTGATGGAAAAGAAGCCCACTCAGCACTTTACGATACAGAAAAAACAGCAGAATTATTCTGTCATATTGTGAACAAGTGGAAAGACCTTGGTGGCTGGCCTCTATTACCAGAAACTGAAGAAGAAAATACTAATAATAATTAATTGGCTATTTGCTGATATCAACCAGAAGCAAGCACCGTTATCGTGCTTGTTTACTGGTTAATATGACTACACAACATTTACAGGGAAACTAAACAAAATGAATCCAATCATTCTTTCTGTTTCAGTAATGCTTATTCTCGCTTTACTTAGAGTTAACGTTGTCGTTGCCTTAACGTTCAGTGCACTAATCGGTGGATTAGTGGGTGGTTTATCATTATCTGATACTATTTCAGCGTTTGAAGGTGGCTTAGGTGGCGGTGCAACGATTGCATTAAGCTATGCTATGCTCGGTGCGTTTGCTGTTGCTATTTCAAAATCAGGTGTTACTGACTTATTAGCGCATAACGTAATTAAACGTATTAATGGCAAAGACAATCTACATGCCGCGACTGGTGTTAAGTATCTTTTACTTTGCCTAATTTTATTAATTACAATCTCATCTCAAAACGTGGTACCTGTTCACATCGCGTTTATTCCAATCTTGATCCCACCACTAATCCAAGTATTTAATAAGCTAAAACTTGATCGTCGTTTAATTGCTTGTGTTCTAACATTTGGTCTAGTAACTCCATACATGATCCTTCCTGTTGGCTTTGGTGGCATCTTTTTAAACAATATTTTGTTAAAAAATCTGCATGACAACAATCTAGATGTCGTTGCAAGCCAAGTTCCTCTAGCAATGGCTCTGCCTGCTCTAGGAATGGTAACCGGCCTTCTTATTGCTGTATTTATCTCTTACCGTAAGCCACGTACTTATGCTGATATTGATAATGCAGAGATGCAAGCAACAAATGCGACGCCAACGTTTAATAAACGTCATATCCAAATCTCAATTGTTGCTATTATTGCCGCACTATCTGTTCAATTAGCAACAGGCTCAATGATTGTTGGTGCACTAGCTGGTTTCATGGTGTTCACTTTTGGTGGTGTCATTGCTTGGAAAGAAACTCAAGACGTCTTTACTCGTGGTGTTCATATGATGGCTATGATTGGCTTCATTATGATTTCTGCTGCAGGCTTTGCGGCGGTAATGAAAGCGACAGGCGGAGTTGAAACTCTTGTACAAGCTTTATCAACATCAATTGGTGATAATAAACCATTAGCTGCATTACTTATGCTGATTGTCGGTTTATTGGTAACTATGGGTATTGGTTCTTCTTTCTCTACCATCCCAATTATTGCAACTATTTATGTACCTCTTGCGGTAGCATTTGGCTTCTCTCCAATGGCTACTATCGCCTTGGTTGGTACCGCTGCTGCGTTAGGTGATGCTGGCTCTCCTGCTTCAGATTCAACCTTAGGTCCAACGTCTGGCCTAAATGCAGATGGTCAACATGAACACGTATGGGAAACCGTTGTCCCTACTTTCTTGCACTACAATCTACCACTAATCGCATTTGGTTGGATTGCAGCAATGGTTTTATAGTTCATTTATATGAATCATTATAATGCTTATTTATCACATTGATGAATAAACAGAAAACCATATAAAAGCAGCAGTTAATCCTGCTGCTTTTTGCATTAAGATCAAATATTTTTCACACTATACCTCCGCTTTATCTATATTTCACAGAGACAGTTGTTATACTCTCGCTCTCCTTAATCACGGCCTATTATCTTGCATGAAATTAATTAAGCTTTCCTCTTTTCTCATCATTGATGACAGTACCGTTATTCAAAATGCTATTAGAGCATTGCTTAGTCGCATAGGCGTTCCAACAAATAATATTGTTTGTTGCCCAACTGCTGGTGCTGCCGTTGGCAACTGTAAACAACAAAAATTTGATGTCCTTTTCGTCGACCACAATTTAGGTCATGGAAGTACTGGTCTTCAAATGCTAGAACAACTGCGTTTACTAAAGTTAATTACCGACAACACACTTGTTTATATAGTGACGGGTAATGAAGACCCACAAATTGAGTTAGCCTACACGGATTACATCCCAGAAAAATACATTCAAAAGCCAATCCGCCCAGAGGAGATCATCAAGGTCATTAACCATGACTTAATTAAACGTCAATTCGCTATGGGGATGATCGCCGCTTACACAAAGGACGGGCTTTCAGGAGTTAAGCCCCTTATTTTTAAAGCACCAAATAAGATAATTCTCAAAGACTCAATGCGTAAACTTACTTCTCGCTTAATTAAAGTAAACCGATTATCTGAAGCCTTAAGCGTCAATAAAGCCTTGTTATCTATCATTAAAGAGTCTGTTGATGTTGAGATTCAGCAAGCAGAAATCTACATAGCACAAAATGACTTTGACTCTGCTAATCAATTAGTTGACTCATTACTCCAAAAAAATGAAACCAGCAGTCTTCACCTATTAGACTTAAAAGCACAAATTGCCTTTAAACGTGATAATTTATCTATTGCCATTCGCTATTGGAAAAAAGGATTCGAGCTTGCTCCCTATTCCTACTTACGATTTAGTCACTTAACGTGGGCGCTTCTAGCAAAAGGCGAACGATATGATGCGTTCGACTTACTGACAAAATACGCTTATTTATTACCACATTCGGCCTTTGATTCAGCAGGAAAGCGAGCTATGGCCGCCTGGGGTGATCTATTTCTAGCGCCAGAAGAGATCCTACAAGAATGGTCTCCAGAAAGCGCTTGGCAACGTGTTAGTGCAAAATTAAAAGGTCGCTTACGTGGGATCCCTTGCACTTCTGCACAAAGAGCACTTTCGGCATTATGGCAATTAAAGATGAACCGATATGGCGAGGCTAATCGCTTGATCTCAGATATTCAACATGCTGATATTACCGATTATGAAACCGCTTATATTGTTTATTTAGTGTATTGCGAGATGAAGCTTGATGATGAGAAAGAGTATGTTGAAACGAAGTGGCTTGCTAGATTGCAAAAAGGTACCTCTACCTTAGCAAAATTACAGACTCTTGCTTTTGAAAAAGCCAAAGCATCTACATGATCTTGATTAGGTCATGCCAATACTAATGTCCTTAAGTAAATGAACAATTTAGTTCTGAAACGGTTAGTTACTAATCTCTAGATAATAAAAAAGCCCCGTATTCATTTACGGGGCTTTTTTTAAACAAATCATAAATAATTATGACCGTTCTAACTTATTACTCAGCTTCAGGAGCATTACGTTGCGCAGCTTCTTGAACTAACGGCTTTAATTCGCCTTTTTGGAACATTTCAAGAATGATGTCACAACCGCCAATTAGCTCACCTTCAACCCAAAGTTGTGGGAAGGTAGGCCATTGTGCGTATGCTGGAAGTTCAGCACGAATGTCTGGGTTTTGTAGGATATCTACATAAGCAAATTTCTCGCCGCAATTCATTAGCGCTTGAGAAGCTTGAGATGAAAAACCACAGCTTGGAAGCTTAGGTGAGCCTTTCATGTATAGAATGATGTGGTTTTCAGCAATTTGTTGCTTGATCTTATCGATAGTTTCCATTGTATCCTCTAATGGGTCGACACTAAGTTGTATCCATTCTACTTGTTATGCAGCCAGAAAAAAATACCTAATATTTGTAGTGGTATTATTTATTGAAAATTCACCACTTTTTCTTTTAATAAAATCAAAACTTGCTAGAATCAGATCGAAGTCAGAATAAATTCTACACTCAATTGAGTGTATATTTTTGGAATTTAGTGAGGCGTAGACCTCTTACAACATGGAGACATGAGCAATGTCATTTGAATTACCAGCTCTACCATTCGCAAAAGACGCATTAGAACCACATATCTCAGCTGAGACTTTAGATTACCACCACGGTAAACACCACAACACTTACGTGGTTAAACTTAATGGTCTTATCCCTGGTACTGAATTTGAAGGCAAAACACTAGAAGAGATCATCAAAACTTCTACTGGTGGTGTTTTCAATAACGCAGCTCAAATCTGGAACCACACGTTCTACTGGAACTGTCTAGCTCCAAACGCTGGCGGCCAACCAACTGGCGCTGTTGCTGCTGCAATCGATGCTGCATTTGGTTCTTTCGAAGAGTTCAAAGCACAATTCACAGATTCTGCGATCAACAACTTTGGTTCTTCTTGGACTTGGCTTGTTAAGAACGCTGACGGTTCTCTAGCTATCGTTAACACATCAAACGCTGGCACTCCACTAACAGAAGAAGGCGTTACACCACTTCTTACTGTTGACCTATGGGAACACGCTTACTACATCGATTTCCGTAACGTACGTCCTGACTACATGGGTGCGTTCTGGTCTCTAGTAAACTGGTCTTTCGTAGAAGAAAACCTAGCTAAATAATTTATTGCATAATCACCAGACTCGTTCATGGTTATTATCGCCTCAAAGAGGTCAGTATTTATACTGGCCTTTTTTATTTTCCTTATTTTGCGGTAACACTTTGCCCTACCTATAAAATAAATTAAAAAAACGGCAATTTTTTTCCTAAAAAGACTAAAGTTTTTGAATCCTTTTCCGATAAGTATTTATCATCAAGAGGAATTGATTCATGAAAGTACATACTTTAGATAAAGCCGAGTTAATCAGTGAAATTCAATACGGTTCAAACCTAAACCATGCTATGGAAGCAGGTCGCCGTGCAGATTTCGCCCTAATGATGTCTTTACTGTCTAATGACTTACGTGAAAATACACCTGTTGAAAAAATAGATGAAAAGAAAGTAACCGAAGATCTGCTTCGTCAACGCTTTCAACTTGCAGATGCTCAAATATTACGTAGCAATGAAGAGAGCTATTCTCGTGCCGCTTCTCAAGCGAACCAGTTTCATAATGGCGGTTTAGCTAGTGCTAAGTTGCAATATGGTCTAGCACCAGATGCAATGGCTTATATGCCTCAAGACACGTGTAATTTACCAGAAGATGTTTACCACAATTTATCTGGACACCAACGCCGTCAATTAGAATCAGGTAACGAGATTTTTAATGCTATCCCTCAAGATCTTTACAATGAACTAGTTACTGCTAAGCGTCATTCAGAAATGAATCTATACGTTTAACTCTCACTTAATCTTCTTTGTTAAGTCTCTACTCTATTCATCACTGTTTACTGCATTACCCTTACAACCTATTCATAGAAATTATGTGAGTTAGTGCATAAATCCTATCATTGAATGCAATTTAAACCTCATTTTCAACAAACCTCACAGCAGATATCCCATTTCTATCCCATATTAATAGCACCTATTTCAGTTAATTCTGCTCTTCTAAGGAAGGATGCTATGAAAATTGAACATTCAACCATTCTGATCACATCAGCTGGCAATTTTATGGGTCGAGCAGTTGCTTGCCATTTTGCCTCACTTGGTGCTCTTCTTATTATTGCAGACTCCAATAGCGATGCACTTGCTGAAACAGATCGCCTCTGTAGTCAGCTTAATAAAAATGTGATCAGTTTTGAGTTAAAGGATCAATCTTCAGAGAGTATCTGCCATTTATTTCATGCTATTGATGATAAGTGTTCTCATGGTATCGATGTATTAATTAATAACTACACTGACGTTGCCCTTCCAAGTTTATTCACGCCTCACCAAAATCATTGCTCTTTTCAATTAACTGAATTAGCGACAACTCTATTTACTTATGGTCAATTTGCCGCTCAACATATGCGCGATCATAACAAAGAAGGCGTTATCATCAATTTAGGGTATCACGAGCATTCACAGCAAGATAAAACGGTTGAAAGCTCGACCGCATTACTCGCAGGATTAACAAAAAGTTGGGCTAAAGAATTAAATCCCTTCAATATCCGCATTGGTGGCGTAGCTCCTCGCTTCTCTTCTACATCTTCAGAACTTAACTTCAATTTAATTAACCAAGAACTTATAAAAAACACAGAATATATTCTTGAAAATGATTACTTTAATGGTCGGATTATTGAAGCAACCGCTTAACGAACACCGCTTCTTTACCAATTAAACCACCATCAGAGCGATACCTCCTTCTAATAGCTTAAGCCTAAATTACAGACATAAAAAAACCACCTTATAAAGTAAGGTGGTTTTTTTCATTTCAATATTTTCAAATTATTAATGAAAACATCTTAGCTTATTTAGCATCGAATTATTTCTTTGCTTTTTTCGCTTTAACTTCTGCTTTCACTTCTGGTGCATCCATTACGTCAGCGTAAGCCGTACCGTAGTAAGAAGCGATTAATACTTCTTTAAGCTCTTTGATCAATGGGTAACGTGGGTTAGCACCAGTACATTGGTCATCAAACGCATCTTCAGCAATTGAATCCACTTTTGCCATGAATTCAGCTTCGTTAACGCCAGCCGCTTGAATTGACATTGGAATATCCAGTGCAATTTTAAGCTCTTCTAACCAACCAAGTAATGCATTAACTTTCGTTTCAGTATTACCTTCACGGTAACCTAAATGCTCTGCGATTTCAGCGTAACGAGCACGTGCTTTAGGACGGTCGTACTGAGAGAAAGCAGCTTGTTTAGTTGGGTTGTTAGTCGCATTAAAACGTACTGTGTTAGCAATTAATAATGCGTTAGCAAGGCCATGTGGAATGTGGAATTCTGCACCTAATTTATGCGCCATTGAGTGACACACACCTAGGAAAGACTGCGCAAAAGACATACCAGCGATTGTTGCTGCATTGTGAACTTTCTCACGAGCGATTGGATCTTTCTTACCGTTAGCGTAAGAGCTTGGTAAGTACTCTTTAAGCATCTTAAGTGATTGCAGAGCGTGACCGTCTGAGTATTCGTTTGCAAGAACAGAAACGTAAGCTTCTAATGCGTGAGTTACTGCATCGTAACCACCGAATGCACATAAAGACTTAGGCATATCCATTACAAGGTTAGCATCAACAACAGCCATGTTTGGCGTTAGCTCGTAATCTGCTAATGGGTATTTTTGACCTGTTTTTTCATCTGTTACAACAGCAAATGGTGTAACTTCAGAACCTGTACCAGAAGTAGTTGTGATACATACTAGTTCAGCTTTTTGACCCATTTTAGGGAACTTGTAAATACGTTTACGGATATCCATAAAGCGCATAGATAGGTCTTCGAAATCAGTTTCTGGGTGCTCGTACATAACCCACATGATTTTCGCAGCATCCATCGGTGAACCACCACCAACCGCTAAGATAACATCAGGTTGGTAGCTTGCACATGCTTCAGCACCAGCTTTAACTACTGCTAATGTTGGATCTGCTTCTACTTCATGGAACACTTCAACTTCCATGCCTTTCTCTTTCAAGATTGAGCGTAGGTCATCGATGTAACCATTGTTGAATAAGAAACGGTCAGTAACGATTAATGCACGTTTTTTACCTTCAAGGTCTGTCATTGCAATTGGTAAACAACCGCGACGGAAGTAGATAGATTTTGGTAGTTTATGCCACAACATATTTTCTGCTCGCTTAGCTACAATTTTCTTGTTGATAAGGTGCTTAGGACCTACGTTTTCAGAGATAGCGTTACCACCCCAAGAACCACAACCTAACGTTAGTGAAGGTGCTAATTCAAAGTTGTAAAGGTCACCGATACCACCTTGAGATGCTGGTGTATTCACAAGAATACGAGCAGTTTTCATTTTGTCACCGAAGTACGTAATACGCTCTTCGTTATTATCTTGGTCTGTATAAAGTACTGAAGTATGACCAACACCACCTATGTCTAATACGATGCCCGCTTGACGTACTGCATCTTCAAAATCTTTCGCTTTGAATAGACCTAGAGTTGGAGATAGTTTTTCATGAGCAAATTCGTCATCCCATGAAGCTTCTAGGCCTTCACCGATAAGAATTTTAGTAGAAGTAGGTACTTTAACATTTGCTAGCTCAGCAATTTTGTATGCTGGTTGGCCAACGATGTTAGCGTTAAGTGCGCCATCGATAAGCAGTACTTTACGTACTTTATTTGCGTCTTCTTTGCTTAGAACAACCGCGCCGTATTTAGCGAAACGAGCTTTAACTTCGTCGTAAATAGATTCAACAACGATTGCCGCTTGCTCAGAAGCACAGATAACACCGTTATCGAATGTTTTAGACATTAGGATAGAAGAAACAGCACGTTTGATATCAGCAGTTTCGTCGATAACTACAGGTGTGTTACCCGCGCCAACACCGATTGCAGGTTTACCTGAAGAGTAAGCCGCTTTAACCATGCCTGGACCACCAGTAGCAAGGATCATGTTGATGTCGTCATGCTTCATTAGGCCGTTTGATAATTCAACAGATGGTTGGTCAATCCAACCAATGATGTCTTTTGGTGCACCCGCTTTAATTGCTGCATCTAATACTACTTTAGCAGCGTAGTTAGTTGCATTTTTAGCGCGTGGGTGTGGAGAGAAGATACAACCGTTACGAGTTTTAAGACAGATTAACGCTTTAAAGATTGCTGTTGAAGTAGGGTTTGTTGTTGGAACGATTGCACAAACAATACCTAGAGGTTCAGCAATAGTGATCGTGCCACCTTCATCGTTACGATCGATGATGCCACACGTTAGTTCATCTTTGTATTTATTGTAAATAAACTCAGAAGCAAAGTGGTTTTTGATAACTTTATCTTCCATGATACCCATGCCAGATTCAGTTGCTGCCATTTTTGCTAGTTCAATACGAGCTGTTGAAGCTGCTAGAGATGCTGCACGGAAGATTGCATCAACTTTCTCTTGAGGAAAGTTAGCAAATTCTTTTTGCGCCGCTTTAACGCGTGCTACCAGAGCATCAAGTTCAGCTAAATTAGTTACAGGCATATTGTTTCTCCTAAAAATAAAAACTATAAAATTCATTAAAAACTATTTAGTAAGGATTCTGCTTTTTATCCTTTTTTGCAGCTCAGCTTAACCATTTATCTTAGTTACCTTGCTTTGCTTTCTTAGTAAATTGCTTTCAAAACTGATTATATTCTTTCACAATTTGAAAAGTATTGATTCAGATCAGTTATGAGAATTTATTTACCACTTTCGTCTTACCCCTTACGGACATCTCACAATAAAAGTGATTTATATCACAAACTTACATTCACTTAAGATCTAAGTCACAACAGGTATTAATAATAATTCTATTAATACGAAAAAATTAAGTTGTAATAAAGTTACACAATAACGGTCAAAAAAGACAAATTGTGGTGAAATCTCCGTGCCACTAAAGAGTGGCATAACTCGTATTAAATTCACATCTTTTATCCACTTAATAACTTGAGCTAGATCACTATATTATTAATATTCTTACTACTTAAGAGGGATAACGCACGAATCCCCATAAAGTTAAGGTGGAGAGTCACTATTTTTTTCATTATTCTTATTCAAGAGCAATGACTTGGACGCTAACAACATTTATGAAAACGAAACGAATGAAGCACTATTTATATACCATCATTTTTGGTACTCATACGAAAGGAGGGAAAAGATTTGATATCGCCTTAATTGTGTTGATCCTGACTTCTCAAGCAACACTAATCTTAGACTCTATTAGTTCAGTCAACGCTGTCTATGGAGAACTACTGTGGCGTTTAGAATATATTTTTACCGCAATATTCACACTCGAATATATTTTACGATTATATTGCTCACCAAAACCAAGTTCATATGCGAAAAGCTTTTATGGGGTAATTGATTTACTCGCTATTTTACCTACGTATCTAGCCCTCTTCTTCCCAAGTGCTAGCTACATTGCAATCATTCGACTATTGCGAGTAATGAGGATCTTCAGAGTATTAAAACTTGTTCGCTACTTACAAGACTCAAATATACTTCTACGCTCACTACTAATGGCAAAGCGAAAGATATTTATTTTCTTTAGTACCGTCGCTATTTTAGTCTCTGTATTTGGATCGCTAATGTTTGTGATAGAAGGACCTGAAAATGGGTTTACCAGTATTCCACAAAGTATTTATTGGGCAATTGTGACGATCACTACAGTGGGTTATGGCGATCTAGTGCCTCATACCGCATTAGGTAAAGCAATTGCGTCGATAACAATGTTACTTGGTTACTCAATTCTAGCAGTACCTACAGGGATAATTACCGCTGAATTAAATCAAGAGATGAACACTCATAGGGATCTAGTTCGGTGTCCGAACTGTGTAAAAGGGGGGCATGAATCTGATGCAATGCATTGTAAGCACTGTGGTAGCGAGCTTCCAGAACCTCATGAAAGAGTTGTAAATACAAACTCGCGTTAATTTTCTAACTCACTGAAACTATTTTATTCAGTGTAAAGCGTTAATGAGCCTTGAGCAGTATTGCTTACTGGCTCATTACCTAAGAATTTTGGCGCGGCAATAACAGCAAGTAATATGAACACTGCAGTAATGGCAGCAAATTTAGTTAAAACCTGTCCTTTTGTTTTTTTCATCGTACTTGTTCTTCAGTTTTATGATATTGCCGACAACTTACGCGAGTAAACTCTTATCGACAATTTTATAGATTCTTTTTGGGATCAATGTTGCATTAATATTCTTAACGATGAGATATTAAGCCAAAAAATCATTATGACGATACATTAACCCGAACAATATCTTCTTGTCCTTTTGAAAATTGCTTTTTTAATTCTGCTTTGGATTTAAGGCTGATTTCACCACCTTTAGCTACCGTCATGTGTTGCGCTTCTTTATTATGTTTTGATTGATACAACATCATCGCCTGCATACAAGTACTTCTTTGCTCTGCCGATAATGCAGTTCCATTGTGCCACTTTCCAGTCTCTACCGCATATTGTAGATTTTGAAATACTTCCGGTGTCATCGACTCTAATAATTTACTAATATCCATTATGTACTCTCTAATATGAACAGCAAGCAAACCATATCTTTTGATTAATGTTAGTCAATAAGCTGCCGATAAATTGGTGTAATGGATCACGTTTCCTTTTTTATTTCTACAGGATTACCATGTTTTTAACTATTCGACGACTCGCTCTACTTATTCCCACTGCATTTTTATTATCAGCTTGCTTTGATTCTAAGCCGACAACTGAACAACTGTGTGAAGATCATGAAGCTTTACAATGTGCTCAACTGAATATGAATGACGGTCAATGTCGCTCACAACGTGATGCTCTTATCCTTAATCGATTTGATGTATTAAAAAGTAATAGTGACTTAGATAAATTAAAAACGATCAAAGCAACTCATCAATATCAGACTTGCTTGACATCAGCAGCGCAAATAGAACCTATTACTGCAAAAGAAATAAAATCAAAACGAACCGAAGCCTTGCTAGATACGTATGATGCAATTGATGCACTTACTTTAGAACTAAAAGACTCAAAGGAACCAAAAGTACTTTTTTATCGTTGGGCAACTGGTGATAAAAATGCCTTACGCGCTTTCTTGCAGTTAGAAGGTACCAATGTACTTGAAACAACAGAGCTACAATATGCACTCGCAACCTTTTATACCCAGCGAGATGGTAATAAGACCATCCTTATACTTAACCATGCGCTAGAACTACTTACTGAGCAAGATTATGACAACAATCAGCATACGACGGTAATTAAATCACTCGCCAGTATTAATCATAAAGAAAAGAACAAAGAGCACGCTTATGTTTGGGCGCTTGTTGGAAAAGGGTATGAATTACAAGTTGCCTCTGAACAACAACTTGATTTGTTATATCAATTTACTGACGTTGAAAAAGAAAGACTCAAACAAGCAAGTGAGCTAATAAAAGAGAGCATAGATAACTTAGCTTTTAAGGCCTCTTTATTACCTACTGAAAATAAATAACAGTTTAAGAACTAAAAAAGGAGCACATTGCTCCTTTTTTTATCTTCAATTAGATCTAGTTACATTTAAATTAAACGATAGAAACTAATTGATTACTCTTTCTCACCGAAAAACAAAGAAACTGAGTTTACACAAAAACGCTCGCCTGTCGTTTTCGGCCCATCATTAAATACATGACCTAAATGACTGTCGCACTGACGACAACGGATCTCTGTTCTTTGCATACCATGACTATTATCTTCTATATATAAAATAGCCTGATCATTTACTGGTGCATCAAAACTTGGCCAACCACACCCTGAGTCATATTTGTTTTCAGAAGAAAATAACACAGCCTGACAACAGGTACATGCATAAGTACCTGTCGCTTTATTATGCAATAGCTTGCCAGAAAAAGGGGCTTCTGTGCCTTGTTTTCTGCAAATATCAAACTCTTCTTGAGTCAATTTACCTCGCCAATCTGCTTCTGTCAGATCTGAAAACGATTTTGATTTGTCCATATCTCTATCTACCCCTTAATACTTATTTAAATTAAACCTTGCTTATAATCACCTTTGTAGCACATAATTTGCTGAAGTAATTTTACAGCAACCCAGCAAAATGACATTAACAGTTATGTCACTATTTTTCATAACATGTCACTAAGGTTATTAAATAACCAGACTTTCTATAAATTACGTAAGAATTTTTCTTTATGTTAACAGAATATGGTCTTTTTTTTGATTTTAAACAAGATAAATGGCATTTTCGCTTGCAGGTTGGCTCAGGATTTTGTAATTTTACTACCAGTTAATTTAAACCTGAAAATCAAATTTACGTTGTGGAGCAACATATAATGACTATCAAAGTAGGTATTAACGGTTTTGGCCGTATTGGACGTTTTGTTTTCCGTGCATCTGTAGAGCGCAATGACATCGAAGTTGTTGGTATTAACGATCTTATCGACGTTGAATACATGGCTTACATGCTTAAGTACGATTCAACTCACGGCCGTTTCAACGGTACTGTTGAAGTAGTTGACGGTAACCTAGTAGTTAACGGCAAAACTGTACGTGTTACAGCTGAACGTAACCCAGAAGAACTTAAGTGGGATGCAATCAACGTTGACGTTGTTGCTGAAGCTACTGGTCTTTTCCTTACTGACGAAACTGCTCGTAAACACATCACAGCTGGCGCTAAGAAAGTAGTTCTTACTGGTCCTTCTGGTGACGTACCAATGTTCGTTATGGGCGTTAACGCTGCAGATTACGCTGGTCAAGATATCGTTTCTAACGCTTCTTGTACTACTAACTGTCTTGCACCTATCGCTAAAGTACTTAACGACAAGTGGGGCATTGAATCTGGTCTTATGACTACAGTTCACGCAACTACAGCAACTCAAAAAACTGTAGATGGTCCTTCTGCGAAAGACTGGCGTGGTGGCCGTGGTGCTTCTCAAAACATCATCCCATCTTCAACTGGTGCAGCTAAAGCAGTAGGTAAAGTAATTCCTGAGCTTAACGGCCTTCTAACTGGTATGGCTTTCCGCGTACCAACTGCAAACGTTTCTGTTGTTGACCTTACAGTTAACCTAAAAACTGCTGCAACTTACGAAGAAATCTGTGCTGAAATGAAGCGTGCTTCTGAAAACGAATACGCTGGCGTTCTAGGTTACACAGACGAAGCTGTTGTTTCTCAAGACTTCATCGGCGAAACACAAACTTCAGTATTTGATGCTGCAGCTGGTGTTGCTCTAACTGACAAATTCGTTAAGCTTGTATCTTGGTACGACAACGAAATCGGTTACTCAAACAAAGTTCTTGATCTAATCGCTCACGTTTCTAAGTAAGCATTAGTTTAGACTTTCTTTGAAAGCTAACTTAAAAGGTTTTAGTAATCTTTTAAGAATGAAAGGCGACTTAATTGTCGCCTTTTTTGTATCTGTAATTTAATGCCAAATTAGAGAATTACCTGTAGATTATTACATTAATATAAGTATCTATTCCTTTTCGATAATCGACTACCACTGACCTTTGCAATTAGCTTGGTAGAAAGTATCTAAAAAAGAATACGTATTTACTATTTTAGGAGTCACCTATGAATCTTACTCACCTTCCAACCATCAGTGTGTTATCTGATTGCGTTACCATTGCTCAATTAGACGATGTAAAAGTGGTTCGTGTACTTCATGAGAAAGCAGAAGCCGCAATTTCATTACACGGTGGTCATGTATTATCTTTCACTCCAAAAGGGCAAGACGACCTGATTTGGATGAGCAAAGACGCTATTTTTAACCCTGATAAAGCAATTCGTGGGGGCGTGCCTGTATGTTGGCCTTGGTTTGGTCGTATCGCAAACCCTGCACACGGTTTTGCTCGTAATAGCGCTTGGACATTAGTAGAGCATCGTGAAAACAAAAATGGCGTTATGGTGGTTCTTGGGTTAAAAACGTCTGAAGAAACCAAAGCTATTTGGCCATTTGAATTTGAAGCGCGCTTAACTGTAGAAATTGGCGATCAGCTAACGATTACTCTTGATGCAAAAAACACAGATGATAAAGCGTGGAACTGCTCAGGAGCATTACACACATACCTAAATGTTGCTGATATTAACGCGACAACAATTACCGGTATGGGATCAAGCTATATTGATGGCTTACTGGAAGGGAAAGTATGTTCGGGCGGTGATACATTATCGATTGATGCGGCTGTTGATCGTGTTTACACTCAGCCAGAAAACACCGTCCTAGTCTCTGATACACAACGTACATTGTCTGTTACTAATTCAGGACACAATGCAGCGGTTATCTGGAATCCGTGGGTTGAAGGCGCTGAATCTATGGGTGACATGAACAATGATGGTTATCAAACTATGGTGTGTGTTGAATCAACCTATCATGCAGCAAGTCTAGAAACAGCTAAAGTAATTCAACCTAATGAATCATTTGTATTAAGTACAAAAATTAGCGCTTAATCTTAAAGCCAGAAACAAAAACGGAAGCTCTAAGGCTTCCGTTTTTTATATCATCTACTTCTATATTAAATAGATGCTGAAATTATCTTTCCCAGTACGACTCTTCTAACGAATCTTCACGCTCTGGTAAACCACGAGATAAACGTGGTGAATGTTGCGCTAATACTTCAAAGCTTACACGGTTTGAGTACTTACATACTTGAGAAAACGAAGAGTATGTTAGGTATGAGTGCTGATGCTTACTTGAGTTAGGCACATTATTACGGTGATAATGATTTGCTGCCATATCGTGTAATAAAGCCGACAATGCTCCATCACCTGCCCCATTGGTATTCTTGATTTTTTCTGGGCCACCCATGTATGGTGAAATATGAGAATACACCTTCATTGGGTTTTCACAGCTGTCTTTAATAGCAGGACGGCTAAATTCATATTGGTTGAATTCCGCAATCGTACCAGGAAGCAATGGCAAAGAAGTTTCACGCTTCGCTTCGTCTTCAGTATAACCCGCCATATAAAGCCCTACAGGGCCCGCAGTACACAATACAAGATCAACCCATTCAAGAGCCTTATCAGCTGCTTCTAGAGGATCTGATGCACCAGTAAGCGCCTCTCCTTCCTCTTCGTTCATAGCAACCACTGATACATGATCGTTTAGGAAGTCACGCCAGTATTGAGGGTCATCTTGAACAACAAACTTAGTACCCATAGTCAATACTACTGGTACGTCATGCTTTTTCGCGTACTCAATAGCTTGCATCGTAGCAGCTGGCATTGGGTCGCCATCTTTACAACGAACTAAATAAGCAGTCAGTACTAATGCAGATGCATTTTTAAAGATTTTCTCTGGAATGCTTTCTGCACGAAGTTGGTTCATGTCACCTTCGCTGATCGCAAACGTACGCTCACCGTCTTGGCTAATAAGCGCAAAACAGCGACCAATTGCACCAGGAACCGGTTGAAGGTAGTTCAAATCCATTCGGCTAGACGTATTACATAAGTAGCGGTATGAGTAGCTACCAATATGAATGTCTTCACTCATCACACCTAGCAATGTAGATTTATCATCTGCTAATACTGAGTAGTTATGAAGTGTGTTACCAATTGTACCACCAGCAAATTCGTTGGTGATCATGTTGTTATCTTTAAGCTCGTTATAAAGCATTTCCGCTTTATCATTATCGATAACCAGTGAGTGCCCTTTACTCAAGCCATACTTTTCAATAAAAGCATCATCAATTCGAGCTTCAATATCCACTAACGTTTGATCAATACCGATAATGTGCGTACGCGACATTTTTTTGGTTTCTTGAGCTTGGCTAACTAATGGATCACGAGCGTGAACTGGAAAATAATGCTTGGATTTACGCTGACCTGGAAATTTCATAAAATAATCATTCAACTGGCTAATGGAAGAAGTGCGAAGTTTAGCCGCTGAATAACTCTGCCGCAACTACTGATATTACCCTCAACGAAAGGCAAACGTTTGCTCGTTCTATTTGTTGATAGCTCTAGCCTTATAGAGGACATTCGTGATAATTTATGAGCGTATTTTTTAAAGGTAACCACCATGACAACTGAACTAATTAGCTATGATGACGTAATCGAAGTCGCTTATGATATTTTCCTTGAAATGGCTCAAGACAATCTTGAACCTGCTGATGTTGCATTATTCACTCTGCAATTTGATGACCGCGGCGCCGCTGAAGTCGTAGATACTGGTGATGACTGGTCTGAACAAGTTGGCTTTGATGTCGATGGCGAAATCTACGCTGAAGTTTTAATTGGCTTAGTTAATGAAGAATCTGATGTTTTAGATGATGTCTTTGCTCGCATGCTAGTAAGTCGTGATCCTGAACACAAGTTCTGCCACATGCTATGGAAGCGTGATTAATTTCACCAACCTTACCATTTCATACTAAGGAGCATCTATTTGCTCCTTTTTTATTACTCTTTCTAATTGAATATCTCACTTAGCACCCCCATTATTTCTTTATGCTCACAAACTGCTGATAGCAGAAAATAATAAAGGAATACCATGTCTCAATTTCAATCTCGATGCCCATCGTGTAATGGACTCAATCGCCTTCCTATTGAACGTATTAATGACACTGCTACGTGTGGTCGTTGTAAAGAACAACTATTAGATGGAAAACCATTAGAGGGTACGTCTGATAATCTTGCTGCTTTAATGAATAGTGATAAACCTGTTGTTATCGACTTCTGGGCCCCGTGGTGTAATCCATGTGTTGGATTTTCTCCGGTATTTGAAGACGTTGCCGCTGAACGCAATGGCCAAGTTCGTTGTGTAAAAGTAAATACGGAAGCTCAACAACAAATTGCTGCACAATATCAGATCCGCTCTATCCCTACGATCATGGTCTTTAAGAACGGCCAACGTGTAGATATGATTAATGGTGCATTACCAAAAGGTCAATTTGATCAATGGTTAAACCAAGCCCTACTTAAATAATTTAAGCAGCAGACAAACAAAAGCCGCTTTATGACTTAACATAAAGCGGCTTTTTAGTGTTTATCTAGTCTATGTTATAGAACAGATTAACCGATGAATTCTACACCGTTCATGTACTTACGTAGTACTTCAGGGATAGCAATCTTACCATCAGCTTGTTGGAAGTTCTCTAGGATAGCAACCATTGTACGACCTACAGCAAGACCTGAACCGTTCAGTGTGTGAACCAATTCTGGTTTCTTCTCGCCTTGACGACGGAAACGCGCTTGCATACGACGAGCTTGGAAATCCCACATGTTTGAACAAGAAGAAATTTCACGGTACGTTTCTTGTGCTGGAACCCACACTTCTAAATCGTAAGTTTTACGAGAGCCGAAGCCCATGTCGCCAGTACAAAGAACAACTTTACGGTATGGAAGTTCTAGTAGTTGAAGTACTTTCTCAGCATGACCTGTTAGTTCTTCAAGCGCAGCCATTGAATCTTCTGGTTTCGTAATTTGAACTAATTCAACTTTGTCGAATTGGTGCATACGAATAAGACCACGAGTATCACGACCGTAAGAACCTGCTTCAGAACGGAAACATGGTGTGTGAGCTGTCATTTTCAGAGGCAAATCAGCTTCTTCAGTAATGGTATCGCGCACCATGTTTGTTACTGGAACTTCAGCTGTTGGGATAAGTGATAGCATCTTAAGAGGAACATCACTTACTTGCTCTGTTAATGGGCTTGTGTGGAATAGGTCTTCACCAAACTTTGGTAATTGACCTGTACCATATAAGCTATCGTGGTTTACTAAGTACGGTACATACATTTCCATGTAACCGTGCTCTTCAGTATGAAGATCAAGCATAAATTGTGCTAGTGCACGGTGAAGACGTGCAAATTGACCTTTCATTACGATAAAACGAGAGCCTGAAATTTTAACTGCGCTTGCAAAATCAAGACCATCAGCCATTTCACCCAGTTCAACGTGATCTTTCACTTCAAAGTCATACGCTAGAGGGTTGCCCCAACGTAATACTTCAACGTTTTCTTCTTCATCTTTACCATAAGGTACAGAATCATCAGGAAGGTTTGGTACAGACAAAGCGATAGTTTCGATTTGTTGTTGAAGATCAGCAAGCGCTACTTTTGCTTCATCTAGATCAGAACCTAGTGTTGCAACGTCAGCCATAATGCGAGCCGCTTCTTCATGATCACCCTTCGCTTTTGCTTGACCAATGGACTTCGAACGGGAATTACGCTGCGCTTGAAGCTCTTCAGTTTTTACCTGAAGGGACTTACGTTGTTCTTCAAGATCGCGAAGTGTCTCTACGTCTAGCTTAAAGCCACGACGTGCCAGTTTCTCTGCTGTTTCATCCAGCTCTGTACGAAGTAATTTTGAATCAAGCATTTGTAATCCTATGCCTTATGGTCATTGTGCGTTCAAAGTAAACAGAACCCACTTAATAATAAAATTTTGTGCAATTTTCTTTTCTAAATTGCGATTCGAATAAGATACCGAAAATGCCCTTTTATTGGTAGCGTTTTAAGGGACTGTTTTGATCTAATTTAGCTAAATACTCTAGCTTTTCGCTAATTTTGGTTTCTAGACCACGTTTTGTTGGAAAGTAGTACTTACGATCCTGTATTTCAGGCGGAAAATAATTCTCACCAGAAGCATACGCATTTGGCTCATCATGAGCATAACGATAGTCAGCTCCATACCCCATATCTTTCATTAATGACGTAGGTGCATTACGTAAATGATTTGGAACATCATAATCTGGTGAGTTAATCGCATCCATTTGCGCTTGTTTCCACGCGGTATAAACGGCATTACTTTTAGGAGCACACGCCAAATAAACCACTGCTTGAGCTATAGCCCTTTCCCCTTCTGCGGGACCAATTCGTGTAAAACAATCCCACGCATTCATCGCAATTTCCATCGCACGAGGATCGGCATTACCAATATCTTCAGAAGCAATCGCTAATAAACGACGCGCAACATACAAAGGATCACCACCTGCTGCAATAATACGCGCAGTCCAATACAATGCCGCATCAGGATTAGAGCCACGAATTGATTTATGAACAGCTGAGATTAAGTCGTACCACATATCCCCTTTATTATCGAAACGTGCCAGTTTTTCACCCGCCACTTCCGCTAATAAAGGCAAGTCCACCACTTTCTTACCTTCATGATCTTCTTCTGCCATATCGTGCAGAAGCTCAAGGTAATTGAGTGACATACGAGCATCGCCCGACACCAAATCAGCCAGTTGTAATTTCACCTCATCAGGAAGTATAAAATTATCATCATTTAAACCACGATCTTTATCTAAAAGCGCTTGGTCTATTACCTGAACAATATCTTGTTTTTCTAATGATTTTAATTTGTATACTCGCGCTCGCGATAACAATGCATTATTGAGCTCAAAAGAAGGATTTTCCGTTGTCGCACCAATAAAAGTAATCGTGCCATCTTCTATGTGCGGCAGAAAAGCATCTTGCTGGCTTTTATTAAAGCGATGGACCTCATCCACAAACATAATCGTTCTGCGGCCTGTGGTTTGATTCTCTTTCGCTTTTTCTATTGCAGCACGAATGTCTTTTACGCCAGAAGTGACCGCCGATACTCGTTCCACTTCTGCGTTGGTGTAATTAGCAGCCACTTCCGCTAATGTTGTTTTACCGGTACCAGGAGGCCCCCATAAAATCATTGAGTGGATCTGTCCGGCTTCTAGCGCACGACGCAGCGGCTTACCAACACCTAGTAGATGTTGCTGACCAATGTATTGCTCAATATTTTGAGGGCGCATTCTAGCAGCAAGGGGACGAAAGTCGTCCCCTGCTGAAAAATCTAAACTGAAGTTACTCACGTTTATCCTTTATCTTTCATTAGCGTTGATCATCGATATCAACACCTGCTGGCACAGTAAAACTGAAATTACTTTGCGCTGGTTTTTTCGCTTCAAATTTCGTAAAGCTAAAGTCACTACGTTGTCCATCTTGCTCTACAACAGAGAATCCAGTGACATTACCTGATGGCTGTATATTGACAATAAAGTCGCTTTTTACTGCTGAATCAGATTTTGGAGACACGGTGAACGCATCACCATTTTGCGTCACAGAATAATTATCCCAATCAGAAGACTTATTACGTGTTAATAATACAAATGGGGTCTGTGTTGTGGCTTTTTCAAGTCCCATTAAGGTAACTTGTTCAACAAATGGATTGTAATACCATAGTGTTTCGCCATCAGTGACCAGCAAATTCTCATCGGGAGTCTGTGTATGCCAACGAAACAAATTAGGACGTAGAATTTTCACATCCCCTTCGCCTTGCATTAATACATCCCCTTCAGGGCTCACTACTTTTTGAGTAAATACCGCTTCAAAGCCAGCATTTTGATTTAAACGCTCAGTCAATTCACTTTGAGGAGACGCCAACGCTGCAGCGCTAAATACGCCAGAACTTAACAAACACAAAGAAACTAAAAACTTTTTCATCAATAATTTTCACTTATCTAAATAGAAATAATGCCAATTCGATTAATCGCCGCTACCTACTGGCGGTGGCGCTATCACTTCACGGTTACCATTATGGCCCGGAGTACTTACGATCCCATGCGCCTCTAATTGCTCAACAATACGAGCAGCACGGTTATACCCAATTCTAAATTGACGTTGAACCCCAGATACAGAGCCTCTTCGAGATGTCGTTACAAACTCAACCACTTGATCGAACAATTGATCAAGCTCTTCTTCATTGTCTGACTTTTCACCAGGCAGTAAAGATTCTGCGCCTTGCTCACTCTTAGTAATCGCTTCAATGTAATTTGGACGACCACGCGCTTTCCAATCATTTACGACGGCATGTACATCATCATCTGATGCAAACGCACCGTGAACACGAACGGTATGGTTAGAACCCGGTGCTAAGTAAAGCATATCACCCATACCAAGTAGAGATTCAGCACCACCTTGGTCAAGAATAGTTCTTGAATCGGTTTTAGTTGATACCGTAAACGCAACACGTGTTGGAATGTTTGCTTTAATCAAACCAGTAATAACATCTACCGATGGACGTTGGGTTGCCAAGATTAGGTGAATACCTGCTGCACGCGCTTTTTGAGCCAAACGAGCAATCAATTCTTCTACTTTCTTACCAACAACCATCATCAAATCAGCAAATTCATCGACGATAACAATAATAGACGGCAGTTTTTCTAACAATGGTGGCATCTCATCCATGCTATCACCCGGTTTCCATAATGGATCATGGATTGGGTGCCCTGCTGCTGCTGCCATTTTCAATTTATCATTAAAGCCTTGTAGGTTACGGACCCCTAACGCTGACATTAATTTATAACGACGTTCCATTTCACCAACACACCAACGCAATGCATTACCCGCGTCTTTCATGTCAGTAACAACTTCAGTCAATAGGTGTGGGATTCCTTCATAGATAGAAAGTTCCAACATTTTTGGATCGATCATGATAAAACGTACATCTTCTGGGGTCGCTTTATACAGCACACTCAAAATCATGACGTTTACACCAACCGACTTACCAGAGCCGGTAGTACCCGCAACCAGTACGTGAGGCATTTTTGCTAAATCAGCAATAACCGCTTCACCTGCGATATCAAGCCCCATAACGACGGTTGTTGGTGATTTTGCATTTTTAAATGTATCACTACCAACCACATCAGAGAAAAACACGGTTTGACGATTAAAGTTAGGAAGCTCTAAACCTACGTAAGGTTTACCCGGAATAACTTCAACAACACGTACTGCCATCGCAGATAAAGAACGAGCTAAATCGGTTGCAAGGCCTGAGATACGGCTTACCTTAACACCGGGTGCTAAATCTAACTCAAAACGAGTAATTACAGGACCAGGGAAGATATCCACCACTCGCGCTTTAATTTTGTAATCAGCCAGTTTTGCTTCAACCAAACGAGCCGTATGCTCTAGTGATTCACGAGACTCCATTTCTGCGCGAGTGTCAGGAGAGTACAATAGCTCCAGAGTCGGCATTGGAGACGTTGGTTTTGGTAAATTAGGTTCAGAGTTAACCAAGAACGGATTTTGTAATGCCGCTTGTGTCGCTTTCTCTTTTGCCACTAGCGCTTGGAATGCCGCTATATCAGCATCTGAATGCTCTGGTTTTTCTTCAGGAAGTACTTCTTCAATGACAACATCATGAAGTGTCTCTTCAACCGCTTGCTCAACAACTTCTTCAATCTCTGTTTCTTGAGTCTGTTGCTCGACCGCGCTAAATGAGGAAAATGACTCTTCTTCTATTGCTTGAGACTCTTCATGTGCTGAGAAATGAATATTGTCTTCAACGGTTTCATCTTGCTCTAGATTAGCCGTAAACGTATCTTCATGATTAGAAGAAGTCTCTTGATATTCATTCTGCCATTCATTTAATGTTTCAGCGCTTTCTTGATTCTCTACCACACTCGGTTCAACAAATTGATCAGTGGCACTAGAGAAAGCACTGATCTCTTGATATTCAGCTTGTTCATTATCTTGAGTATTTAATGAATCAAGGTGGTTACTTTCAGTCGTGATATCAACAAAAGGAGTCAATTCATCTTCAGTTAGTAAAGGCTCATCAATAATAGCAACTTCTTCTGCACCAACAGCCATTGCTGTCGAGCTTAATACTGCCGCACTAACAATAGGATTAGGATTAAAGGCCTTCTCTGCATCAACTTTACTTAATAGAGGATCTTGAACTAATGCTTCATTATCTAACTCAGCAATTGTCGCGTTGCTACGCATGGATAAATTCAATCCATCTTCTAAAATTTCCGGAGGCGTCGGTTCATTTTGTTCTGTGGCATACAATGATGGTGCGACAACGCTATTTTCAAGAACACTATTCTCAATAACGTTATCTTCAACCTGCTCTATTTCTATTAATGAAGTCTCTGCTTGATGAACTACTGGCTCAGAAGCATAATCGCTTGGTGTCGAGAATAGAGGGTCATCTGAATACGTATTTTCACCTGCAAACATTGAGGCTTCACGAGCCGAAATTTTAGGCGTTTCAAATGGGTCAACATCTGTATTTTCGACAGCAGAAGAAATAGATGGTGTAGAAGTAAATGAATGAGACAGATCTGTATCTACTGCTTCTTGCTTGTAATCATTCTCACTTTCAACTTCATACGTTTCGTCTTCCGTCTTTCTCATTTTATTTACAATGGTTCTAACGCCTTCCAGCGCCATGCCACCAAGGTTGTCAACAATCGTTAACCAAGAAACACCTGTAAATAATGTTAAGCCCGCTCCCCATAAAAACATGAAAATAAGCGTTGAACCAAGCAAATTCAAAATAGGGGTTGTTAGACTAGTAAGTACATCGCCAACCACGCCGCCAGATGAGAAATACCATAAATCATCAAAACTGGTATCGGCTAAAGCACAGCTGGTTAAAAATAGAATTAAAAGACCTAAGATGCGAGTTCCGATCATCATTAGATCCAACTCACGCTCTTCTTGGTCTTGGTTTTTTTTACGAAAAACGACCCAAGTACAGCCTAAAAGAATGACCGGTAATAGATAAGCTAAAGAACCAAAGGCAAAGAAAAGCGTATCAGCGATCCATGCTCCAAAGGAACCACCAGCATTCTCAACACTGCCATCCCAAGCAGTCTGAGACCATGAAGGATCCGCAGGATTAAAACTAAATAAGGAGATGACAATAAAGATAGTCGCAAGTAGACCTACAATAAATAGTGCTTCTTGCAAACGTTGATTGCCATTTAATCGTTCTTTTTCTGGTTCAGCTACGGTTTCAACTTTTAACGTTGTCAGCTGAATTTTTCTCTCAGAAATCTTTTCTTTAATCTTTGTAAACAAAATACTATCCAATGTTACTGTGCTTAGATTTAGTCATCCCTCTTTAATGTATAAATGCATTCGAAGAGAAAAAAGCAAGGATCACTAAATCTGTAGAAATTAAAAACAAGTCGAGCGGCATAACGCCGCTCGTCATTACTCAAAGGCATCTTAGGTAGAATATACCTAATAGCCTTTAAGCTCTTCAAGGTTTTGTAAATTAAAGAACAAAAAAATCTCTAAAATTTAGAACCTTGATACCATTAGCGAGTTTTAATCACTAAATGGTTAGTCTGTTTTACCTCTTCCATGACTACGTAAGTACGTGTGTCGTTTACTCCAGGAAGACGCAACAGTGTATCACCAAGCAATCGGCGATAAGCACTCATATCTGATACTCGAGTCTTTAAAAGATAATCAAAATCACCTGAAACAAGGTGACACTCTTGAATATCGTCTAATAACTGTACCGCTGTATTAAATTGTTCAAACACATCGGGTGCACCACGGTTCAGTGTGATCTCAACAAATACTAATAATGATGCATCTAAATATTGTGGATTCAACAAGGCAGTATAGCCATTGATGTACCCTTGACGCTCTAAACGACGAACACGCTCTAAACACGGAGTTGGTGATAAGCCCACTCTCTTAGATAATTCAACATTTGAAATTCGTCCATCTTTTTGGAGTTCATTTAAAATATTGCGATCGATACGATCCAGTTCCTTGGACGGTTTCTTATTATCTACCATTTTTTATTCCACCTTATTACTTCCTTGCAAAAAAATATACTACAACTTTTTAATATTTAGCATCAAATTTTGCTAATTACAAACTATACTAGTTAAAAATTCGAAACAAAAACCCTACAAGCAGTCATAATAACCATAACATAAAAGGAAATCAGGATGATCATTGGCGTACCTAAGGAAATAAAAAATCATGAATACCGCGTTGGCATGATCCCAGCGAGTGTTCGAGAATTAATATCCCATGGCCATGACGTTTTTGTCGAAACAAAAGCCGGTTCTGGCATTGGTTTTACCGACGATGATTACATCGCGGTAGGCGCATCCATTCTTCCTACAGCCGAAGACGTTTTTGCTCAAGCTGACATGATTGTTAAAGTTAAAGAGCCACAAGCTATTGAACGTGCAATGCTACGTGAAGGGCAAATTTTATTCACGTATTTACATCTTGCACCAGATTTTCCACAAACAGAAGACTTAATTAAGAGTAAAGCTGTCTGCATCGCATATGAGACTGTAACAGATTATATGGGTAGACTGCCACTATTAGCACCAATGTCTGAAGTTGCAGGACGTATGTCTATTCAAGCAGGTGCTCAAACTCTTGAAAAATCAAACGGTGGCCGCGGTCTACTTCTTGGTGGTGTACCTGGTGTTGAACCTGCAAAAGTAGTCGTTGTAGGCGGCGGTGTTGTTGGTGCAAATGCGGCACGAATGGCTGTTGGTATGCGTGCTGACGTTACTATTTTAGATCGTAACATCGATACACTTCGTGCTCTAGATGAAGAGTTCCAGGGGCGCGCTAAAGTAGTTTACTCAACCGTTGATGCTATTGAGAAGCACGTACTAGAAGCTGACCTTGTTATTGGTGCTGTACTTATTCCTGGTGCTGCTGCACCTAAACTGGTTACGGCTGATCACATTAAACGTATGAAACCAGGCGCGGCGGTTGTTGATGTTGCTATTGACCAAGGCGGTTGTTTTGAAACGTCTCATGCAACTACACACGCAGATCCTACTTACATTGTAGATGAAGTGGTTCACTACTGTGTTGCTAACATGCCAGGTGCCGTTGCTCGCACATCTACTTTTGCGCTTAATAATGCAACCCTTCCATATATTATTAAATTAGCAGATAAAGGCTATAAAGCAGCACTTCTTGAAGATAAAGGCTTCCTAGATGGCCTAAACGTTATCCACGGTAAAGTGACTTGCAAAGAAGTAGCAGAAAGCTTTGATTTAGAATATGTCTCTCCAGAAGCAGCACTAACTGCGTAAAAACATATCCTATAACAAAATCATTGAGGGCACCCGCTGTGGTGCCCTTTCTTTACTGCAATAAATTCCATACAATCACCTTAATCACTAAGGATGATGAACACACCCTTGTCGTTCCCACCTTATTTCTCGTTTTTTGATTTTAGCTCGGAGATCCTATGAGCAACGTTAAGCATTCTAAATTATTGATCCTTGGCTCTGGCCCTGCTGGTTATACTGCTGCTGTATATGCTGCACGAGCAAACCTAAACCCTGTAATGATCACAGGTATGCAGCAAGGTGGACAATTAACCACAACGACAGAAGTTGAAAATTGGCCTGGTGGCGCTGCAGATATGACGGGCCCAGGTTTAATGGAAGAGATGAAAGCACACGCGGAACGTTTCAATACTGAAATGATTTTTGATCATATTAACGAAACTGATTTCAGCCAGCGTCCTTTCCGCCTAAAAGGCGATTCTGCTGAATATACCTGTGATGCTTTAATCATCTCAACTGGCGCTTCAGCTAAATATCTAGGCTTAGAATCTGAAGAAGCATTTAAAGGCCGTGGCGTTTCAGCTTGTGCTACGTGTGACGGTTTCTTCTACCGTAATCAAAAAGTAGCGGTTGTTGGCGGTGGTAATACTGCTGTTGAAGAAGCATTGTACTTATCAAACATCGCCGCTGAAGTGCATTTGATCCACCGTCGCGATACCTTCCGTTCTGAAAAAATCCTAATTGACCGCTTAATGGATAAAGTTGAAAACGGCAATATCATCTTACATACCGACCGTACGCTAGATGAAGTACTGGGTGATGAAATGGGTGTTACCGGTGTTCGATTAAAAGACACAAAATCTGATGCGACTGAAGATTTAGAAGTCATGGGCGCATTCATTGCTATTGGTCATCAACCAAATACCGCTATTTTCAATGGTCAACTTGATATGGAAAATGGCTACATTAAGGTGAAATCAGGCCTTGAAGGCAATGCAACTCAAACGAGTATTGAAGGTATCTTCGCTGCGGGAGACGTTATGGACCATAATTATCGTCAAGCAATTACCTCTGCTGGTACAGGTTGTATGGCTGCATTAGATGCAGAGCGCTTTTTAGATGCGTTAGAAGCAAAAGAAAGTTAAACTGTCTGCCGTTAACGTTAAACCCGAAGCGAATACTTCGGGTTTCTTTTGCTCATCTTATTTTACTGATGTACATATGGTTTCTTATATTCTAATTATTAAAATAGATACTGTACGTATGTAAAATAATACAAAACGTAAGCCTTCATATTATGGATAAAAATCAACAGCGCGAGTTAGGACAATGGCTTAAAGGTCAGAGTAAACTTGCAAAAAAATGGCTAACCCTCTCTATCGGGCTTGGCTTTCTTTCTAGCCTTTTTCTTATAGCACAAGCTGCATTACTTGCCGATATCTTGCACCAACTGATTATTGAACAAGTAGATAAGTACGAACTCATTTCCCACTTTGTCGCTATTCTCGCAATTGTTGCTATTCGAGCAGCTTGTAGTTGGGGTCGTGAAATTGCTGGCTATCGATGTGGTGAGTATGTCCGTGTTCATATTCGCCAATTGGTGATGAATAAACTTCAAGAGTTAGGCCCTGCCTATATAAAAGGCAAGCCAGCTGGTACATGGGCAACCTTATTACTCGAACAAGTAGAAGACATGCAAGATTTCTTCTCTCGCTATCTGCCACAGATGTCTTTGTCCGTATTAATTCCTTTTGCCATTTTGATTGTCGTCTTCCCACAAAACTGGGCTGCAGGTTTAGTATTCCTATTGACCGCGCCGTTGGTTCCACTATTTATGGCTCTGGTTGGTATGGGTGCTGCTGATGCTAACCGCCGTAACTTTAAAGCGCTACAACGTTTGTCAGGCCATTTTTATGACCGCCTGCAATCGATGACGACTATCCGTTTATTCAATAAAACCGCTCAAGAAACCGAGCATTTACATGGTGCTTCTGAAATCTTTCGTAAACGCACTATGGAAGTACTAAGACTGGCTTTCTTATCCTCTGCGGTATTAGAGTTTTTCACTTCAATTTCAATTGCTATCGTAGCGGTCTACTTTGGTTTTACCTTTATAGGTGAATTAGACTTTGGCCATTACGGAACCACAGTTACGCTATTTACTGGTTTATTTATTCTTATTCTTGCCCCAGAGTTTTATCAACCACTGCGAGATTTAGGGACTTTTTACCACGCAAAAGCACAAGCTGTCGGCGCTGCTGAATCTCTTGTTGAGTTTTTAAATACTGACACTAATGCTCAAACTAATGGCACTCAAAAAGTCTCTGATTCAACCACGCTTGATATTCAAGTTACTGATCTGGTTGTGACTACGCATGATGACAAAACGTTATTAGGCCCTATTAGCTTTCACCTTTTGGAAAGTTCTCAAACTGCGTTAGTCGGTCCAAGTGGCGCGGGTAAAACTAGCTTAATTAATGCCATATTAGGTTTCTTACCTTATCAAGGCAGCATTAAGATTAATGGCATAGAGCTGTCTGAGTTAGATAAGAAACAGTGGTATCAAGACATTAATTGGGTTGGACAAAACCCTACCCTAGTTCATGGCACCATCGAAGAAAACATCACCTTAGGTAAACAAGAGATCACAAAAGACCAACTTGATTCAGCAAGCAAACAAGCCTTTGCTAATGAATTTATTGATGATCTTGGTTATCAGCACGCTATTTCAGATCGCTCAGGTGGTTTATCTGTTGGACAGGCTCAACGTTTAGCGTTAGCTCGTGCACTGTTACAGCAAGGTCGTTTATGGATTTTAGATGAGCCAACCGCTAGCCTTGATGCTAAAAGTGAACGTCTGGTAATGAAGAGCTTAAATGAAGCGACTCAAGGGCTAACCACCTTAATGATCAGCCATCGTTTAGATCAACTTCATGCGATGAACACCATTTTAGTTATGGATAAAGGTCAAGTGGTTCAATCTGGTTCATTTGATGAAATTAAAGACTCCGGCTTATTTGCAACCATGCTTGCCGCAAAACAACCAAAGCAAGGTGATCTTGATGCGTGATTTACTGCCTTACATTAAATTATACAAAAAACATTGGTTTGGCCTAACACTAGGTATGTTACTTAGCTTTGCAACCTTATTTGCATCTATCGGCTTATTAACGATTTCAGGCTGGTTTATTTCAGCTTCAGCTCTTGCTGGTTTAACCATTGCTCGTGAAACATTTAACTACATGCTTCCTGCGGGAGCGGTACGTGGTTTCTCTATCGGCCGAACCGCTGGTCGTTGGGGAGAACGAGTCGTTAGTCACAATGCTACCTTTAAATTACTAACTGAATTACGTATTTTCTTCTTTAAAAAATTAATACCGTTAATTCCAGGTCGTTTTTCAAAGCTGCGTGACGCCGATTTATTAAACCGTCTTGTTGCTGATGTCGATGCGATGGACCATGTCTATCTGCGTCTTATTAGTCCAATTATTGTTGGTACATTAGGCATTATCGGACTAACCGCTTTTCTTGCGTGGTTTGATGTCACTATAGGCCTGACTCTTGGCGCGATTCTATTTTCTCTACTGCTTATCTGGCCTACCCTTTTCTATAAGTTAGGCAAACAAAATGGTGCAGATCTTACTCAAAATAAAGCCACATTGAGAATTAAAACCTTAGATTGGCTTCAAGGTAATGCTGAACTGCGTATCTTTGGTGCAGAAGAGCAATATCACCAACGTATTCTTGATGCTCAAGTCGCACTGTTATCTAATCAACGTCACATGGCAACATTGACTGGCTTAGCTAATGGGCTGCTGCTTTTAGCTAACGGCTGGACACTGCTATTAATGCTGTGGATCTCTGCAGATGGTATTGCTGGTATGACGCCAGATCCAATGGTGGCTATGGTTGCCTTTGCGACAATGGCAAGTTTTGAATTATTAATGCCAATTGCAGGCGCTTTCCAATATTTAGGCCAGACATTAAGTTCTGCTCGTCGCTTAAATGAAATCATCACCGCGGAACCAGATACTGTCTTTGATGAAAATGGCGTGACTCAAGAGATAAAAGGTAACTTAACGATCTCTGATGTGAGTTACCAATATCTTGATGCGGATACCGATGCGATCACACACGTCTCACTCGATCTACTTGCAGGTCAAAAAATGGCGATCGTGGGTCAAACAGGCTCAGGTAAATCAACCTTATTGCAGTTACTAACTCGTCAATGGGATCCTAAATCAGGCTCTATTGCCATTGATGGTGTCCAACTGCCTAAATGGAAAGAATCAAGCCTACGCAGCGCTATGTCGGTTGTTAGTCAGCGTGTTGATATTCTCAATGGCTCATTAAGAGATAACCTCTTACTCGCAAACGATGAAGCAAATGACGAGTTATTAACCCAAACGCTAAATAAGGTAGGCCTAGGCGATCTTACTGCTGATGAGGGCTTAAATACCTGGCTAGGAGATGGCGGACGTCAACTTTCTGGTGGTGAACGCCGCCGTATTGGTATTGCACGAGCTTTATTACACAACGCTCCTATCGTGTTACTTGATGAACCAACCGAAGGCTTAGATCAAAAAACAGAGCAACAAATAATGTCTGTATTAAATGATCATATTAAAGATAAAACCGTGGTATTTATTACCCACCGATTGGTTAATTTAGAAAACATGGACCATATCTGTCTTATGGATCACGGTGAAATAACGGAACAAGGCACACATGAGAGCTTACTTGCACTCAATGGGGCTTACCATCAGCTATGGCAACGTTTTTAAATAAAGCATTAGCTCGTTAACCACCTGCTTATTCTGAAACCATAAAAAAGCCGATACTGTTTATTCAGTATCGGCTTTTTATTTACTCTGTATTTAGCTCATCTACTAATTAGATAAAACCAACACCTTATGCGTATTTAGTTTCAAATTCTTTCATAAACTCAACTAACGCTTGAACGCCTTCTAATGGCATTGCGTTATAAATCGATGCTCGCATACCACCAACCGCTCTATGGCCTTTTAAGGCTTTTAGACCAGAATCATCTGCTAATGATAAGAATGTCTCATCCAGCTCTGGATTAGCTAACTGAAATGGAACATTCATTAACGAACGGTTATCTGCATGAACATCGTTACGATAGAAATCAGAGTGATCAATATAATCGTATAGTACCGCTGCTTTCTTACGGTTATGCGCTTCCATAGCCTCAATGCCGCCATGAGCTTTTAGCCATTTGAAAACTAAACCCGAAAGATACCAAGCGTATGTTGGTGGTGTATTGAACATTGACTCTTTATCAGCCAATACGCCATAGCTTAATACGCTAGGAAGTGCATCTGCTGCTAGTTCAAGTAAATCATCACGTACAATTACAATGGTTAAGCCTGCTGGTCCAATATTCTTTTGCGCACCAGCATAAATGACACCATATTTTGATACATCAATTTGACGCGATAAGATCGTAGACGACATATCAGCGACAATTGGTTTATCAATGACCGGTAAATCATTAATTTCGATACCGTCAATGGTTTCATTTGGACAAAAATGCACATAAGCCGCATCATCACTTAGTGCCCATTCAGCAGCAGGCTGAACGGCTTTTTTGCCATCGACAGTAATAATGGTTTCAATGACATTCGGCGTACAATATTTTTTTGCTTCAGTCACTGCACTTTGAGCCCAATACCCCGCATCCACATAATCCGCTTTAGTGTTTCCACCAAGTAGATTCAATGGAACCGCTGCAAATTGTGCTCGTGCGCCGCCTTGGCAAAACAATACCTTATAATTCTCAGGAATTGATAATAAATCACGCAGATCTTGCTCAGAGTCTTCCGCAACTTTAATGAACTCTTTACTACGGTGGCTAATCTCCATAACTGAAGTGCCTAAACCGTTCCAATTCACCAATTCCTTTTGAGCTTGGGCTAGAACGTCTACTGGCAGCATTGCTGGACCAGCACAAAAGTTAAATACTTTTTCCATGTTTCTCAAAGGCTCCTGCTATTTTATAAAAGATGTTTACATAAAATAATGTATAGAAATTAATACCACCTTTTCTCTCACAAGGAAATCAGAAAGTGATCTAATTCACTAAATCACTCAAATATTATCTATAGATAAAAAAATAGCCCACCTAGTGAGCTATTTTGATTCAATAAAAGACGATTAACGTAAATAGCTTAAAAAGCCTAATAGCATAAACAACGGCATTTTTTGTCCGTTAAGCAACTCAATTTGACCATTTGCAATCGTTGCAGATAAACGGTAATTATCACCCTCTTCTACGGCAAACTCATTAATCAATAATTCATCCATTTGCATACGCAACTCTGGCGTCTCATCAACTAATTTCTTTGCAATAACTAATTCCGTTTTCCCTTCTAGGGTTTGAACTAATTTATCTGCATTTTGAGAAGCTCTTGCCGTACCAGCTGGTAGCGCTAATTTAATGCTGCTATCAACTTTACTACCAAGTACTTCAGCACTGAATTGATTGATATTAACTTTAAAACCTTTGGCTGCTAACAAATCAAATGACAACATAAGTTGCTGAATTTTATCATTGTCTAGCTCTTGGTCTTGAAGTAGCGGAACCAATTTAATTAAAGCGTCGTAATTTAGGTCTTCAAAACTAATATCAAAAGTACCTTCTTTAAGTACTCCAGCGTCGGTATTCACTTCTGCTAAAGTAAGTACATTTTGAGAGGTAAAGGTATTGTCTTCAGCCTTATCTTTTACTTCAGTTAAGTGATTACTGCTTGTGTATTTAAGTCCTTTCACTTCATTATTAATTTGGCTTTCAATATCATTTAATAACATTTTCTCAATGCTAACATTTGCCTCACCAATAAAAATATCACCAACATAATGACCAGCGCTTTGACCCGCAACATTATCAATAATCATTTCAGACTGATTATCTAAGCGTATTTCAGTTTTAGGCAATTGATATGACACATTGAACTGACCGTCTTTTTCAATAACAGCAGAAACTTGACTTGCCGCTAAGAAAAGCTTTTCAACCCCTTGAGCTTGAAGGTCTTCAGTCATGAAATTCGTGTCTTTACTTGATAGCAGTAATTCTGTTGTTCCTGTCAGTTGGCTCTCAGTGGTTAATGTTAGCCCTTTAATAAACTCTGATGTTTCACTCGTTGTATCAAACGTTGACACTGAAGATACTGAGAATAGCCCATGAGAAATATCATGATTAATAATCACTTCTGTTGGGTAACCCGCGTATTCTAGTTCTTCACTCAATCCCTTATCAATAACATGAACTCGGCTTTGCGCTGTTGAGCTTAAATAACCGCGATCATAAGAAACAGATTCAACCTCAATGATCGAATTATGATAAGAAGCTATCCCATCTTTAAAAATAGCTTCACCAATCTTCCCTGTGGCAAATGGCCAGCAAGCGATAATTGCAATCGCACCACCAATTGCAGCGTACTTTCTTAATTCGTTCATATTGTTATCCAATTTTATCCATTTTTGTCAGTTTACCTAAGTCACTCACTGCAATACAACTCTATTTATAAGATAAACTTGCTTTCTAATCAGCAAAATAACTTGTCTTGGCTTATATTTTGCTTATTTAAAACAAAACGAATACACGTTAATTTTTTGACTAATTGCTGTAACTCTAAAATTTATAGACTACCTTCTAGCAAAAATACCCATTTCTGTTAGTATCTAGAGCATATTTTTTATTACAGCACTCAATTTGATAGGTTTCAAATATCATGATCCGTAAGACACTTTTAGCTTCAAGCCTAATGTTCATTTCAGCAACGTCAATGGCTGCAGATAATGACCCAAACAATGCAATCATGAGCAACTTCAGCTATGACTATGTTGAAGCTCGTATTGGATTTAGCCCTTCAACATTTGGTGCTGGTTTTAGTAAATCAATTCACCCTAACGCACACGCTATCGTTTCAGTTGATTCTGAACTAGATGGTGATTACGACTTAGCAACAGGTCTTGGTTTTCATGCTCCAGTAAATAACTGGGCTGATATTACTGGTGAAATGTTGCTTCGCGTTGTTGATGATAACAAGCACTACAAAAACGATACAGGTATGGAGCTTAACTTAGGCGTTCGCCAATGGTTAGGTCCTCAACTAGAAGTCGGTGGTAAAGTAGGTTACCTATCAATTGATGATAATGACGATACGTTATTCTCTGTATATGGTCGATTCCACTCAACAGAGCTATTCTCTATTGGTGCTGAAGGTCGATTCAATGGCATCTATGGCGACCAGTTACTACTAACTGCACGCTTTAAATACTAAGTTTTTAAGAGCTAATTTTTTAAGAACTAAGTTTCTAAGCACTAAGCTTACTTATTAAAGTTTAGAGCAAAAAAAACCTCGTTATACCTATAAATCAAAAGGAATAACGAGGTTTTTTTATTGGTATACTCAAACTTGTTGTAATAAGGCTCTTTTTGTTGGTTCTTGCAATAATGTCCAATGCACACCTGACTCTGCACCGGCAAACTTCCAAAGCAATTTCACATCAACATCACCACCATACGTTGTATTTACTTTCCTAAATACATCGACAGCTCCAGTGTTCAAAAAAGCATTAACATCTGGAATTCCTGCTTTCTTTACCATTCTTTCTAATGTTAATTGCATATTCGGCAAATCACGTAATCGACGATTCTCTTTTGATTTCTTGAACTCTCTTTCTGCTCGTGAGTTTTCCATCGCTTCTTTAATTATATTCAAAAGCAACGCTGGTTTTTTATCAAATAACTCACTGATATCAAAATAATTAACTGTCGCTATTGTTGTTTTCTTTACGTGCTTAAAACGTTCACAGCCTAGCTTTTCAAATTGCTCATCAACTAACCCACCACCTCGAACATACAGTCGTCCTTCAGTTACGAGCGAAAACATAGCGTCTTCAGTAAATAATCCAACACCACCAAACATCGAGCGTTTATTAAATCGACCCAGTTTTTTTACAAAATTAAAAAAGCGTTCCTCTAGATGACTCATTTCGATCTCCTTGATCTTAAACTCAGTGACCCCCGTCCCTGTCATAAATTTGACATCAAGCAATTGAATAATAAACGTACAATTTTATATTTTCTATTATTTTTATATTAAGCATTGAATCTACAGTTAATTATCTAACTGCGATCACAATCATCTATGTTAATTCGTGTCGGCAAGTAAGTAGTTTCACCGACTTAGCTCTCATTATAGTCTCATAGGAGTGCCTATTAATTCGTTGATGTACTTCACAAGAATACATTTACACCATCAATAACCAGCCCCTTATTTATTCCTGCGTAATAACTTTTCAACGCGTTGTGTACTTAAATAACGCTCTTTTTTAGTAAGTAGTCTCATTTTCTTGAGTTTCTTTTTCGATATCATAAAAATACTGTATGATTCATTCATCATTTAAAGGTATGAATTAAGAATGGATCATTTATCGTTTTTTTGGTTACCTCACGATAAAGAAAAAGTACTAGCTGCATTAAGAAGTGAGTTTAGCGACTTAGCTGCTCAGAGTATCTCATCAGGTAACATTCAATTGCCTCCTATCCCTGATGTTGTACTTAAAATTCAAAAGCTATGTACTCTTGAGGGCACATTAATTAAAGATGTCTCCGATGCTTTATTAGAGGACCCAAGTCTCACAGCTATCGTCATTCGTATGGCTAATTCTGTTGTTTTCAATCGTCGAAATATTACTTGTACTGATGTATTAACCGCCGTTTCACGCCTTGGTATTTTCCGTGTTCGAGACATCGTTACAGCTCAAGCTATTGAGCAACTAAAGCATTCTTGTGATTTAAATAAAGAATGTAATGCACTACTTCGTAAAAGTGCCGCTCGCTCTCGTGAATTTTCTGCAGTTATGACCATGGTTTGTCAAGAAATGATAGCGGCATCTGATGATAATTCTCTCGCTTATTTGGAGCCAGAAAAAGCATTACTTACTGGGTTACTTGCGGATATTGGGCTATTTTGCCTCGTTAACGAGTATTATGATTATCTTGAGAAAGGCAATTATTTAGAGTTGGACTTAGCGCTTTATATCTTTGATAAAGAGTGTAACGATACTAGTTATCACGTACTAAATCACTGGCAATTTGATAGCGATTTCTTAGCTGTTGCAACCAATACTCAACAGCAATTAAAGCCAGATGAACAAGTTAGTTATTTAAATATTGCTCGTATTGCTAATCATATATTATTGTTTAGAAGTAAAGATGACAGCCTTGATGAACATGAAATTGAAATTACGCTAGAAGGAGCTGAAGCTCTCTATACGCTAAGCAATCTTACAAACAGTCAATTTAACGATCGCATTAAAGAAACCTTAAAAAGCAGTGGTTTGTAATTTAATTACTAAAAATAGATAACTTATATTGATGTCATTAATAAGCCTTGATATTCTCAAGGCTTCTTCATGGATGAGATCAAAACTATGCTTTCTGGAATGCTATTCGTTTTTTTACCCCTGCTATTTGGTTATCTAATACCTCTTCATAAAAAGAAGCCTCTTCAGCACATAAACGCCGCAACCAGTCATTTAGTTACTGTCATACTTGCATTGATGGGGCTAAGTCTCGCCGCGCTTGATAATTTAGCTCAAAACCTAAATCAAATAGTAACAATTACCGCTGTGTTTTTTGTCTCTATCAGCGTGTGTAATTTAGCTATCCTCCCTATTATGGATAAAATTTTCCCTCTTAATTCTGAAGGGAATAAAAACACACTTCCATTATTCAAAATGATCCTTGAGTCCGCGAAATTGCTACTTGCTGTGGCTGGTGGTTTATTAGTGGGTTTATTAAGTGGCATTGACCTTTCATGGGTTGAAGAAGCCAGTGAATTAATTTTATTGCTTTTACTTTTTCTTATCGGTATTCAGCTAAGAAATAGTGGCTTATCTCTTCGTCAAATTTTACTTAACAAACATGGAATCATTATTGCTGCCGTTATCATGTCAACGTCACTTATCGGTGGCCTAATCGCAGCTCTATTTTTAGATATTCCTTTACAGCACGGTCTAGCAATGGCCTCTGGCTTTGGTTGGTATTCGCTTGCAGGGATCTTAATGGGCGATGCTCTTGGGCCTGTTTATGGTGGTGCAGCTTTCTTAAACGAACTCATGCGTGAACTGGTCGCTCTCTTATTAATTCCAACACTCATCCATCGCTACCCTGTGACTTCAATTGGTTACGCAGGCGCAACAGCAATGGACTTTACCCTACCTGTTATTCAAAACTGTGGCGGTATTCGTTGTGTTCCAATTGCCATTGTTAGTGGCTTTATCCTAAGTTTGTCCGTACCTTTCTTAATGCTATTTTTTGTTTCCCTCTAATATTAATTTTTCAATTATAAATTAAGAGGGAAGCATCACACTGTGAGTTGTTTAAATTGCATTTAGTAATACGATGCCTACAATCACAGCCAATAATAATGATTCATTTCTAAGGATTTGTAATGAAACTTGCTGCTCTTATTTTACCATTTGCTTTATTAACAACGTCTGCTCAGGCTGCTGATACTGAATGCTTAAGCAACAAATACAGCCAATACGTTGATGCATCGCTAACTTGGTATAAAGATCTCATTGCGATTACAGTTCAAAAAAATCCGAAATTAGATAGCGTGGGTGAATGGTTTCTTGAAGGTCGTGAACATCACTTTGAATTAAATCGTGCAGCGGTTGATTTTTATCTAAAAAATGATCCATCAAAAGTCAAAACTAACCAATCGATTGAATCTTGGTTACAGTTAGAACAAAAAGAAATTAAAGCATTAGCAGCCAATAAAGATGAACTTGGCAAAATAGCAAAAGTAACTTTTGATGATCGTCAATCTCAGCCTCATAAACAAAACTATGAATTGCGTTCTGCTTTTGCTGATATTTTAAGTCACCCAAAAGACATTGAAACACCATTAAATGCTTACAACCAAAAAATAACAGAGATTAGCAAAATCAGCTGCCAATAAGTTGTTGGTTATTTAATCAAGAGAATCGATTTATCTCCCTCAGAGGCCTGAGTTGCACATTTGGACAAGACTTTTTACTCATTTTGATCTAAATTGTGCTCTCAGAGCCAGTAAAGAGAACCCATCTTTACTTTTCAATCATCAACAAATAGAACAGATACCATGGTAACAGACAACAAAACAGCGGATGCCAACTTAGAAAGCATGCTGCGAATTTTTACTGTTCCGGAAGCGCCCGATTCTACTCTTGGTAAAATTGAGCAAGAACTTTCTCAAAATCTAAATAAGTTCTTACGAGAGCATATTGTTGCAGAGGAAAAACCTCTGACTGAAATAGAGAAAGATTTTACGGATTCCTCAATGCCTGAATCGCCGACGTATGTTTCTGAACATACTGAGCATTTATTGAATACGTTAGTTTCTCAATCTGTTCATACTTCAGCTCCAAGCTTTATTGGTCACATGACATCTGCATTGCCTTACTTTTTAATGCCGCTGTCTAAGATCATGATCGCCTTGAATCAAAATCTAGTCAAAATTGAAACATCAAAAGCATTTACCCCATTAGAACGACAAGTTTTGGGTATTTTGCATCGCCTTATTTATGGTGAGCAAGACGGTTTTTACCATCACTGGATGCACAGCGCCGATCACTCATTGGGGGCTTTTTGCTCTGGTGGTACTGTCGCTAATATTACCGCGTTATGGGTTGCAAGGAACCGTTTATTAAAACCTGAAGGTAATTTTGAAGGCATTGCTAAACAAGGTCTATTTGCTGCTTTAACTCATTATAAATGCAGCGGACTTGCTATATTTGTTTCTGAGCGTGGCCACTATTCAGTAAAAAAAGCCGCTGATGTATTAGGTATCGGTCAAGATGGTGTCGTTGCTGTAAAAACAGACAACAACAACCGGATCTGTTTGGCTGATCTAGAATTAAAAATCGCAGCCGCTAAAGAAAATAATATTAAGCCATTAGCCATTATTGGTGTTGCTGGTACGACTGAAACAGGAACCATTGACCCATTACGCCAACTGGCAGAAGTCGCTCAACGTGAAAACTGTCATTTTCATGTCGATGCAGCTTGGGGCGGTGCGACTTTAATGTCTAACACTTATCGTCACCTTTTAGATGGTATTGATTTAGCCGATTCTGTCACCATTGATGCACATAAGCAGCTTTATGTCCCTATGGGAGCTGGCATGGTGATATTTAAAGATCCTGAACTTATGTCATCTATTCAGCATCACGCTGAATATATTTTACGCAAAGGGTCAAAAGATCTAGGCCGACATACACTTGAAGGGTCTCGTAGTGGCATGGCAATGCTATTGTACTCTTGCTTTAATGTTATTAGTCGTCCAGGTTATGAACTACTGATCAATCAAAGCATTGAAAAAGCTAAGTATTTTTCTGAATTAATCCAACAACAAGATGACTTTGAATTAATATCAGCACCAGAGCTTTGTCTACTTACTTATCGCTATGTGCCAAAACGAGTAAAAGAAGCCTTATTATTGGCAACACCAGAGCAAAGAATTGAAATCTATGAGCACTTGGATAATCTCACTAAATATATCCAAAAAACTCAACGTGAAACGGGTAAATCATTCGTTTCTCGAACACGCTTAACGCCGGAAAGTTACCAGTCACAACCGACGATTGTTTTCCGAGTAGTACTTGCCAATCCTTTAACGACAAAAGATATCTTAAAAAATGTCCTAATCGAGCAAAGATGCATTGCAAAAAGTAGTGAGATTTCTCTTCCACAATTACTCACTCTTACCGACTCAATCTTAAATTAGCTTAGCAACAACTCCTCATCCAGGTTATTTTATCTCATATAAAGTAACCTGGATTTTGTAATTATTTTCCTGAAAGTCTGAAATTTAATCACAAGATCACGCCAATATTTACAATAAAACTCGATTTATAAATAAAAACACTTTCTAAATTGAAAGTGTTTTTAGAGTTCTGTCATATTATTGTTATAAAAATACACTCAAGACCGTCATTTGTTAGAGGCACACTCTACAAACGTATATACTTAATCTCATCAAATATTTATAGCGTTAACCAGAGTAAACCAAGGTAGGTTATTCTGGCTAGGGTTATACTAAGAGCAGAATGTAGAAGAGTGCATATGAATACGATTGAAAGAATACAAAATAATTTAGATAACTTCAGTAAATCAGAACGTAAAGTTGCTGAAGTAATCATGGCCTCACCACAAACGGCCATTCACTCTAGTATCGCTACATTAGCAAAAATGGCTGATGTAAGTGAGCCAACTGTTAACCGTTTTTGTCGTCGTTTAGACACTAAAGGCTTTCCTGATTTTAAACTTCACTTAGCACAAAGTTTAGCGAACGGAACACCTTATGTGAACCGTAACGTTGAAGAAAATGATGGCCCAGACGCCTATACGCACAAAATTTTCGAATCAACAATGGCATGCTTAGATGTTGCTAAGAATAGTCTTGATCCAATGCAAGTTAATCGTGCTGTCGACTTATTAACTCAAGCGAAAAAGATCTCATTTTTTGGTCTTGGCGCATCAGCTTCTGTTGCACACGATGCCATGAATAAGTTTTTCCGCTTTAATATTCCAATCACGTGTTTTGATGATATCGTCATGCAGCGTATGAGTTGCATCAACTGTACTGAAAACGACGTTGTAGTATTAATCTCTCATACTGGCCGCACAAAGAGTTTGGTTGAGATTGCAGAACTTGCTAAATCAAATGGTGCGACAGTTATTGCTATTACAGCGAAAGACTCTCCACTAGAAAAGATGTCTTCTTTAGCTATTTGCTTAGACGTTCCAGAAGATACTGACGTTTATATGCCAATGGCGAGCCGTGTTGTACAAATGACAGTTATCGATGTATTAGCAACAGGCTTTACCTTACGTCGTGGCGCTGGCTTTAGAGACAATTTAAAGCGTGTAAAAGATGCGTTAAAAGACTCTCGTTATGAAAAAGACAACACTCTCTAACTTTTTCATTTCAAAAAACATTTAAGAACCCACTTTAATTAAGTGGGTTCTTTTTTATAAATCTCATTGATTCTATTTAAGATCTCTTCTTTTTATTACTTTTCAATCCATAGGTTTTACCTATTAGATAGAGAGGTGAAATCACCTTTACTTTGCAGATAACAGTAGGCATAGTATTCCTATTGATTGCAGTAACACGCATCCCTTACTATTTGGAGTTAACACTATGTTTGTAGTTATTTTTGGTCGCCCTGGTTGCCCATTTTGTGTTCGTGCAAAAGAACACGCTGATACGCTAAAAGAAAAACGTGAAGATTTTAACTATCGTTATGTTGATATTCATGCAGAAGGGATCTCAAAAGCAGATCTAGAAAAAACAGTCGGTAAGCCTGTAGATACTGTTCCTCAAATTTTTGTAGACCAAGAGCACATTGGCGGCTGCACAGAATTTGAAGCATATGCTAAAGAGAACCTAGGTCTTTTTGATTAATCTATAGCCTGCACCAATGTATTTTAAATCACTGCTCTTGAGCGGTGATTTTTTTTTGTTTTCTTTATAAATATGGTTATACAATCGCCATTTTTAAGTTAGACTTGCATCACACTTTCTTATTCCATATTTCAGGCAAAATACAGTGAACATTGATGTTGCTACTTTGTTAGCGCAAAACGATATCTTACTTATATTCGTTGTTCTCGCTCTTGGCTTATTCATAGCCAAAATTAGAATTGGTAGTTTCCAATTGGGTAGCTCTATTGGTGTGCTTATCACCGCCCTCTTTATGGGAAGTATTGGTTATACTTTTAGTGCCGATTCTCTCAACATAGGTTTCATGCTCTTCATTTTCTGTGTTGGTATTGAAGCCGGTCCAAACTTTTTTGGTATCTTCCTACGTGATGGTAAACACTACCTATTACTGGTACTTGTCGTTCTCATCTCTGCTATCTCATTAAGCTTTTTAACTGGGCATTACTTTAATCTCAGCTATGGCTTATCTACAGGTATGATGGCAGGTGCTCTAACAGCAACCCCCGTTCTTGTTGGTGCTAAAGATGCCCTTAACTCTGGCTTAGCCGTTCTTCCTGATGGTGTGGAATTTAGCAAAGTAATTGATAACCTAAGTGTTGGTTATGCTTTCTCTTATTTGATCGGTTTAACCAGCTTAATATTATTAGCTCGTTTACTGCCAAAATTACAAAAGCAAAACCTACAAGACAGTGCGATGCAAATCGCTCAAGAGCGTGGCATTGGCAGTGCTGGCCAACGTAAAGTTTACCTTCCTATCATTCGAGCTTATCGTGTTGGTCAAGAGCTTATCGATTGGACTGATGGAAAGAACTTACGTGAATTAGGTATTCACCGCCAAACAGGTTGCCACATTGAACGCATTCGTCGTAATGGTATTCTTGCGAACCCTGATGGCGACTATATCCTACAACAAAGTGATGAAATAGCGTTAGTAGGCTACCCTGATAGCCATGCTCGTCTAGATCCTAGCTTCAGAAACGGTAAAGAAGTATTTGACCGTAATCTATTAGATCTACGTATTGCAGAAGAAGAGATCGTTGTAAAGAATGACAATATTTCAGGAAAACGCTTATCTGAATTAAACCTGTCTGAATATGGCTGTTTCTTAAACCGAGTCGTTCGTGCACAGATTGAAATGCCAATTGAGCATGATATCGTACTTGCGAAAGGTGATATTCTTCAGGTAAGTGGTGAGAAAAGTAAAGTTCACCACATTGCCGACAAGATTGGTTTTATCTCGATCCATAGTCAGGTATCGGATCTATTGGCTTTCTGTAGTTTCTTTATTCTAGGTATCATGTTCGGCATGATCACTATGAGCTTTGGTCAGGTTACCTTTGGGCTTGGTAATGCCGTTGGCCTATTGATCTCAGGTATTACATTAGGCTTCTTAAGAGCGAATCACCCAACCTTTGGCTATGTACCTCAAGGCGCACTCAATATGGCGAAAAACCTTGGTTTATTAGTCTTTATGGTGGGCATAGGTCTAAGTGCTGGTGGCAATATTGGAGATTACTTCTCTGAAGACGGCTTAAAAGTACTTGCCGCAGCACTTATTGTCAGCGTTGTTCCTGTTATTTTGGCGTACCTTGTTGGTGCGTATATTCTAAATATGAACCGCGCCTTATTGATTGGTGCCATTATTGGTGCTCGTACTTGTGGTCCTGCAATGGATGTTGTGAACGAACATGCACGTAGTACCATTCCAGCATTAGGCTATGCCGGTACTTATGCTATTGCAAATATCTTAATGACCGTTGCTGGTACTATTATGATCCTGCTTGCTTAAATTGATTGCATATTTACACCAATGTAATTAAATGAGAGGCAATAAAAAACCCCAGAATGATTAAACACTCTGGGGTTTTATTTTATCTGCTATTAATCCTCAAAAGAATTAATTAAATATCGGCAACATCGAACTCAACTAATGGGTTCACGTCAGCGTCGTAATCAACACCATCAACGCCAAAACCGAACAGTTTTAAGAACTCTTCTTTGTATTCAACGTAATCAGTTAAATCTTTTAGGTTCTCAGTCGTTACTTGTGGCCATAGCTCACGACAATGTTTTTGAATGTCTTCACGTAGTTCCCAGTCATCTAGACGTAGGCGGTTGTTCTCGTCTACTTCAGGTGCTGAGCCATCTTCTTTATATAGACGTTGGCTAAACATACGTAGGATTTGCTCTTGGCAACCTTCGTGTACGCCTTCTTCACGCATTTTCTTAAATACCATTGCGATATAAAGAGGCATAACCGGAATTGCAGAACTTGCTTGAGTCACAACAGATTTAAGAACCGCTACGTTTGCAGTGCCGCCTGTCGCTGACAGTTTCTCGTTTAGCGCTGTCGCTGCACGATCTAAATCCATCTTCGCTTTACCTAGCGCGCCATCCCAATAGATAGGCCAAGTTAGCTCAGTACCGATGTAGCTATAAGCAACAGTTTTACAACCATCAGCTAGAACGCCAGCATCAGATAATGCATTCATCCAAAGTTCCCAATCTTCGCCACCCATTACAGTAACCGTGTCTTGGATCTCTTGTTCTGTTGCAGGTTCAACCGATGCTTCAATGATTGCATCTTTATTGGTATCAACAGCGGTTGCTGTGTATGTATCACCAATTGGTTTTAATGAAGAACGGATCACTTCACCTGTTTCAGGCATTTTACGCACTGGAGAAGCCAGAGAGTAAACAACCATATCAATCTGACCTAAATCTTCTTTGATTAGATCAATTGTTTTTTGTTTTGCTTCATTAGAGAAAGCATCACCATTTAAACTCTTAGAGTATAGGCCTTCTTCTTTAGCAAATTTATCAAAAGCTGCTGAATTGTACCAACCTGCTGTACCTGGTTTTTTCTCAGTCGCTGCTTTTTCAAAGAAAACACCAATCGTTGACGCTCCGCCACCGAATGCTGCAGTAATACGAGAAGAAAGACCGTAGCCACTTGAAGAACCAACAACCAATACACGTTTTGGTGCATTAACAATTGGACCTTGTGCTTTAGTCAGAGCAATTTGTTCTTTAACGTTGTGCTCACAACCAACTGGGTGAGTGGTTGTACAAATGAATCCACGAATTCTAGGTTTGATGATCATGTTCAACTTTCCTTTTAATAATTACCTTCTAGGATAAAAGGTTCTTATCCAGTTCGCATCCCATTTATGACAATTTTTGTCAAAATAGTGAGTGGTTGGAGGTGTGAAACGTCTTTTTTCTAAAAAAATGGAATTATCTTCACTTTTTTTGAACTAACTGAAAAATACGAAGTCTGATGTTATGTTCATAATTCCACTGCTTTTTCTTGATTGATTCAAGTAACCCACTATCTAGCCTCTTGGCTTTTATCGATAGTGGGTTTTTCTTTGCCTGTTATTTATCTTAGCTTCCTACCCAAAAACTAGCATTCAAAAAAAAATAATAAAAAATGAATCTTTTTTGAACTAAATGAAATATGGCTAGTCTGAATTAGTACCCGTTGATAAAGAGCGACTAAAATTTAGCAGGCCGCCAAATTTTATCTTATTCAACTGCATTGCTTTTTCATAATTCCTTATATTCCTTTGCCCATTCAGTCTTTGTTTGGGCTTTTTTTTGTCTGGAATTAAGCTTACTCATCAGATAAGAAAACACCCCGTATCAAACGAGGTGTTTTATATTTAACTCAATGTTTTATTTAAGCTTCAGCATTAGTATTGGCATTCGCTTTCTTTGGAAGAGATATACTCAATAGCAAGTAACCAATCACAGCCGCCAATGTCGAGCCCATCAAAATACCAAGGCGAGCTAACTTATCAAATTCAGGATATACACTACCAAACGCAAGTGATGAGATGAAAATTGACATGGTAAAACCAATACCACATAACACCGATACAGCGAAGATATGCATCATATTTACACCCTTCGGTAGTTTAGCTACACCTGATTTAACTGCAATATAACTGAAGCTAAAGATACCTAGTGGTTTACCAATAAACAGACCAAATGCAACACCTAGTGGTAACGTTGTTGTTAAGCTATCTAATGATACGCCATCTAATGAAATACCCGCATTAGCGAAAGCAAATATTGGTAAAATCAAGAACGCCACATAAGGATGAAGCGCATGTTCCATATGTTTCAGTGGAGAACGCTCACCTTTATTACCCTTCAGTGGGATCGCAAAGCCAAGCACAACACCTGCTAATGTTGCGTGAACACCAGATTGAAGAACACTTACCCATAAGATAAAGCCAACTAATAAGTACCAACGGATCTTAGAGACGTGCTTCGCATTTAGTAAGAACAGAACCCCTGTCATAATAAAGCCAATCACAAGCGCTAAGATTGATAAATCACTCGTGTAGAAGAAGGCAATAATTACAACAACGCCAAGGTCATCAATAATTGCTAGAGCAAGTAGGAATACTTTTAAGCTCACAGGAACACGGTTACCAAGTAATGCCATGATACCTAGAGCAAAAGCAATATCGGTAGCAGCAGGAATGGCCCAACCAGATAACGCTTCTGGGTCGCCCAGGTTAAATGCAACATAAACAAGTGCTGGAGCAAGCATACCGCCGACCGCAGCAATTGCTGGGAAAATTGCGGTTTCTTTAGACTTTAACGCACCTTCAAGTAACTCTCTTTTTACTTCCAAACCAATTAGGAAGAAAAAGACAGCCATTAACCCATCATTAATCCAATGAGACACAGACATACCACCAATATAAGTATGTAAAAATGTATCGTACATTGGCGCTAAAGAAGAGTTGGCAACCATCATTGCGATTGCTGCTGCAATCACGAGTAGAATCCCACCGGCAGACTCTAGTTTAAAAAAATTCTTAATAACATCACTCATTAGATGCCCTTTATTTATTATAATAATTTACAGAAAAACGAATAAGAAAAGTCTACCCGTTGTTCTAGATCAAGAATAATCGCTTGTTCAGAGCTAAAGCATCGGAAAAACCGAAGTGTTAGCTCTTACTCTCTGCTTTATTCGCATCGGAATAACTATTTAATACTAGTATCCCGTTAATTGCATAAAACCTGTTACTTGATGGGAGCCAGTCGTCGTTATTGGACCTTGCCAATATGGAATGAGAGTATCCAACCATTGTTCATTACGGACAACTTGTGTTGTTAAATTTATATTATACTTAGGTACATTAATGATCCACTGGAGAGGCAATTTCCGACCATTTTTTAACTGGCGAGCGGGAAGTGTCTGTAGAGTAAAATCATCTTCACCTAATGAGATAAATCCTCCATGATTATCTAAAAGCGCACCATATCGGTACGGTGTTTGATCTTTATGTCTATATTGAGTCACAAGCAATTTTCTACTATCACTCAAATTAATAATAAACCAATCCCATCCTTGCTGATTTTCATCTAAAAAACCACTGGCCCACTCATGCTCTAAGATTGCCGTGCCTGTAATAGTATAGGCTTTATTATTTAGAGTGATGTTGCCACGCACAGTAAGAAAAGGAAAAATATATTCATAGGATGCGACAGGTATCAATTCATGTTTTTTTGAATAGCCAAACTCACCCAATTGGGTTGGATTATTATTCGAATTAATCGATAATTTGAGTGAAAAACTCTCTGAAGCGGCTGAAAATAATCCAGGGAAAGGGGTTCTTCCTAAGCTTCTCCATTGCCAATCATCGATCCAGATACGATATGGACGAGACATAACACCCGCCTGACCAATACCACCTCTCGCTAAACGTTCTCCAACCCATTTACCATCTTTCGTAGTGATAACGACTTTAGCTACATACAAACGAGGATCTAACCAACCTTTTGTTTCTCTGTCATCACTGGAAATACGAAACATTGTCCATTGGATCCCAACACTGTCCCCTTCTTGGTTAATAGCATTAACTGTCATCATCCATTTTTCATGTTGAAAGGTTAGATGACTGTTAAAATCATCAGGGAAATGTAATGGATTATTGGGTAGTACAGGATCAAAATACGCATCAGGAGATTGGGAAAAAATAGAGTTAATCTCATTATCTCCTTCCGTATCTACGTCTTTCCAATTAACATAATAAGCAACAGCAAACCCAAGAATTAGAATAAAAATAGTCAGCGATATTTTTAAGTTACTGTTACGCATATTATTTTTTTTCATTATAACGACTCCCGCAGTGAAACAATCGCTTGTCGTCTAGTGATTCGCCAAACCGTAGCAGCGCCTGCAACCGTTAATGCCAGCAATGTCCACGCAAAAGTCATCATATATTCCATCGGGAAATAATTAACTTCCATTGTCCAACCAAATGAGTATTTCATCACGATATCAATCAATAGCTGTGAAAGAACAAGGCCAAGAGGTAGAGCTATCAAAATAGTAAATAAGCCAATGGCCAATAATTGAAGGCCGCCCAGCAATATCAGCTCTTTTCCTGACAATCCTAAACAGCGTAATAGTGCCGTTTGCTTCTGGCGTGAGATCTCTCCTACCAAGGTAGCAAAGAACAAACCAAACACCGCAATAACTAACGTTAGATTCCCTAATGTTCCGGTAACGATAAAGGTTCTATCAAATACCTTCATGGCTTGGACCTGTATATTATGATTATCATTAACTTGATCTGCCGATAATCGATACTGTTTTAACACCCGCCCAATTAACTCCGTACGTTTATCTTTGTCCCTTAATACAGCACCAATCCCAGTTTTACCTTGACCACCAAATGCTTTTAGCCAAGCCTGATGGGAAAGTAATAACTGGTTATAAGGATTACCATAATCGTAATACACACCGGATATCTGCCAGTTACCCCCCATAGGCGCAGGTAAATCAAGATAATCACCCGGTTTCAAATCCCACTTTAGAGCCATCGACTCACTAATCAGCAGGCTACGTTTATGGTGTAATGAATACCAATATTCAGGGATCGCGACTTTCATCGTTAACGCATTCTTTTCACCCAAGGTTGTCCCTGAACTTAAAATTTCTAAATTTCCGTATTCGGTTTGATAATCGATTTTCCATTGTCGCCATACCGATTCAACCTCAGGCTGTTTTTTAAGCCAATAACTAATGCGGCTAGCCGATGCTTTACTTGGTTCAATATAAATATCGGCAGCAAGACGTTGCTCTAGCCAATTATTGGTTGTAGCTCTAAAGCTACCCACCATGGTTTCAACACCAATATTAGATGCTAACGCAAGCATAAAGGCCATTGCAGCTACACCACGGTAGCTCAAACTTGCTGAAGAATCAGAGAAAAACCAACGCGCTTTAGCAGACGGTAATCTATAAGATAACCAATCAAAAAACTTCCAAATAATGAAAGGGGTAAATAAGCCAACGCTTATCATTAAAAAGCCAATCAAGATAAATCCATTCTCATGACTGTGTGGTAATAAATTAATTAAATAGGCAGCGGCACAGAATACACCAGCAACAATGGCTTGAACTTCAAACTCTTTACCGGCAAATCGAGCTAATGACAAGCGAGCAGTTAAGCGAATAGGCTCAATACTCAGCAAACGATATAGCGGCCAACCACAAGCTAAAATACAACCTAAAATAGCCATCCATAAGCTTTGATAGCTCCAGTTCCAACTCCACGTAATAAGTAAATCAACATCGGCGTTATATAAAGAATACAAACTGTTTGATACCGTTGGCATTAACTGATTAGCTAATAACAAACCAAAAAAGTTACCGCTTATCCAACCAATAATCGCCCACAAGCTAACTTCAATGCCCATAGCAAGAATTAGCTCTTTTGTGGACACACCGATTTGTCTTAACGTTCCAACTAGCGGCTGTCGCTGTATAAAAGAGAGAGACATTGCTTGGTAGAAAATAAACAAACCCACCACAAAAGAGAGCATTCCCATCGCAAATAAATTGGTATGAAAGGCTTTTGTTAATGCCGTTAATCCAGATTCTTTGTGCGTTTCAAGCTGCAAACCTCGTGGTAGCATTCGCTCTAAACGCTCTTTTTTATTGTCTGACATTTCGCCACAAAGCAAAATATCAAAGCCGGCTTTATGACCTAGCATTTTTGTCAGTGCGATATCTGAAAAAAGACGAGATCCCGATAAACGCTGACTTTTATCGACAATAACTGGGCCAATATTCGATTGGTCTTGCAACTCAATATAATCGCCATCTGTAATACCAAAATAAGAAGCGAGAGGTTGACTAACAAGGACAGGAAATGGTGGGCGCATTAAGGGCAACATATCATTGTTGCCCGTTAAATTTTTAGCTGATATTTGCATCAAAGCAACAGGATCAATACCAACTAATGAGATATCAATATCGTCTGTCGTTTCTAAATGCAACGTTTGCACAGGCATGCAATCGATATAACCTGCACGACGCAAATTAATATAAAACGCTTGGGGAATAGGAATATTTTCTTGAATTGAGCGAATACGATTAGGGAATGGATTTGAAAATAATTTCTCCCCTTCACTATAGCTGTTTTTTGCGTGGTGATTAATCGCAAGTACACCAACAAGCAGTGAAACACCAAGCGTTAAACCAAGCCATACTAAAAATATTTGTAATGGATGCCTGCGGTAATGTCCAAGAAGCGCCTTAGCTACCGGAAATAACATTCAAGGTGCCTCCCTGAAGTTTTACCAAACCATCCATATGACCCGCCACTTTTTCACTGTGAGTTACTAGTAACAATGTACAATGGAGATCACGAGACAAACGAGTCAGCAACCGCATTACCGCTTCAGCGTTCTTTTCATCTAAACTACCCGTTGGCTCATCGGCTAATAACAATTTAGGTTCCATATACAAGGCGCGTGCAATCGCAGCACGTTGCTGCTGCCCACCAGAGACTTCCTCAGGATAGCGCCCCAATAATGGCATAAGATCTAACGCTGAGATAATTTGACGCCATAATGCATCATCATCACGTAAGCCCTTCAATTGACGGCAAAAACGGATATTATCAGCAATGGTTAACGTAGGAAGGAGATTAAACTGTTGAAAAACAAGACCAATATTATTTCGGCGATAAGAAGTGCGAGAACTTTGTTTTGGAGAGTGCATAGAAAAACCAGCGATATCAATTTCACCACCATCTACACTATCGAGCCCTGCAATAAGATTTAAAAGGGTACTTTTGCCTGAGCCACTTTCACCCATTAATGCAATTTGAGCACCTTGCTCTATTGTTAATTCTGCCCCTTGAAGAATAGGATGAAACTCGCCACCATCCAAATATCCCTTATTCAGGTTTGTCAGTTTTAACATGTACCCTCTCAACGCTTTTATGTGATATCGGTAACAGAATTTACACTATAACCCTTCTAGCATAAAGCTTTTTATAGTCATAGGGCTGTCTTGTTACTAATACCAACTAAAAAACAAACTTTCCTTACGCATCTACCAGATTTTTAATCCATTTTTTAGATTTCATTCTATAGATTGAACCAAACCATTTCACTATTTCTTCCACCACAAACAGTGCATAAACGTACTCTGGTGGGAAACCTAAGACTAATGCTCCAAGCGCCGCAACTGGAATACCAATAAACCACTGCGAGACAATATCTTGATACAAACAGAATTTTACATCACCACCCGCACGCAATACACCAACAATAGCAGTAAGAGGAACACTTCTTATCACGATAATAATGGCTAAAATGGCCATAAACTTCTCAGCAATCGCTCTCGTTTCTTCTGTTAACGCCGGGAACATATCTAAAATTTGATGCTGGAAAATCATCACAAACAGAGCAATGACAATACTCGTCATAACACTCAGTGCTAACACTCCCCAACTTTGATAATAAACCGCTTCGTATTTTTTCGCGCCCAGTTGATTACCTATAAGCACTGACGCCGCACCCGCTGCACCAATAAGAAAACTCAGCGCTATAGATTCAATCGGAGAAATAACCGATAACGCCGCTAATCCTTGTACCCCTGATTGCCCCATAATGGCGTGGTAGGTAAAAATACCTGCTGCCCACACTAAAAAATTGAACGTTGTTGGTAAGGAAAGAGAAAGAAACTTAGAAATTTTAGGCCAATTTAATACGGATTTTATCTCTTCCAACCCAAAACTTAATAAATGCGAACGGCTGTAAAGATAACCATATAAAAAGACAATTTCTATAACGCCACTAATTAAAGTAGCCAACGCCGCCCCTTTAATTCCCATGGCGGGCGCGCCTAAATTACCAAAGATTAATACCCAGTTAAAAAAGACGTTCGCGACAATACCAATGCCACTAAAAAAGGTACTTACACCGGGTTGATGAATAGAACGCAAGCCAACGGCCATGCTACTGCCACAAGAAACGACATACATAGTTAACGCGGTAATAAATAGATACTCAGCACCAAGATCAATCACTTCTTGAGAGTCTGTGGCTAATGACATAATTTGATGAGGGACAAGTAAAAATAGTGCTACTGCAATCGTCGCAATAGACATACTCACCATCCAAGTTAACGCAGTACTTTGGCGTACACCTTCTTTGTTCTGGGCCCCCCAATATTGCGCCGTTAATAACGCCCCACCCGTAGTCACGCCCACTAACATAATGGTCGTTACAAACGTCGCTCGACTCGCAACACCAACAGCGGCAATCTCAGCTTCACCTAATTGACCAAGCATGAGAACATCCACTAAGCCACGGCTAGAAAACATAATATTTTGCAGTGCAATGGGAATGGCAATCATCAATAATCGCTTGAGAAATTCGCCGCGAGTATGACCAATAACATTAGAAAGAAAAACAGACATGAAGAACCTCAAATAAACAACAAATTAACCATTTGCACTACACAAGATCCATTAGGTATATGCCTACAAATTGTACTAGAATCAAAACGTAATTAATATTTATATTCACAAGGTAAAGGAGCTGTCTTGAATAAAAAAAGTACCATTCTCATTGTTGGCGCATCAGGGTATGTTGGCTCTCAATTGATCCCACAATTATTACAGCAAGGACATAGCGTTATTGCTTGCGCTCGTAATATTGATTACCTACTTGATAGGGTGACTGAGCATCCCAACCTACAATGTAATTTCCTTGATTTAGAAGATTCAGATTCTATTCTTCCATTGATGAAAGACTGTGATATTGCCTATTTTTTAGTTCACGGTATGTCTCATGGCCATGACTTTCTTGATTATGAAGTCTCTCTTGCTGAAAACTTCAAAAATGCCGCAACACAATCATCTCTATCAAAAATCATTTATTTAAGTGCTCTACAGCCTGAGGGTTATCAATCTCAACATTTACTGGCTCGTAAAAAAACAGGTGAATTACTTCGTTCAACGGGCATTCCTACCATAGAGATCAACTCAGGAATAATCATTGGTACAGGATCAGCCGCTTTTGAAATCATGACCGATTTTGTTAATCATTTCCCTGTATTGATCTGCCCTGTTTGGATTAACTCGCAAGCAAACCCAATTGCGATAGAAAACCTCAATTATTACTTAATCCAATGCATTAATTATCCTCTGACCGAATCCATCACTTTTGAAGCGGGTGGGCCTGAAACCGTAAGCTACCAAACCCTATTTCATCTTATTGCTAAGCGGAATCATCGCTCTATAAAGATCATTCCAACACGCTTTATTAGCCCTTCTTTTGCTGGCTTATGGCTTGGTGTTGTGACCTCTGTCCCGTCTGATTTAGGAAGAGCATTATTAGCCGGAATTGATCATGATTTAATTGCTGATAATTCTGTTATAGAACGCGCATTCCCACAACCATTGCTCTCTTTATCTGACGCAATAAACCGAGCTCAAGAAACCAATGACGAAACAATAAAAACAGAAATTTGGGGCTTTGACCCAAGTGCATTAAAGCGGTGGAAATCAGATTACGGTTATTACCCAAAACAAGCGGGTGCAAGCTTTACAACCACAGCCTCACCTCAACAATTATGGACCGTCATTGAACGTCTCGGCAGTAAAGAGGGGTATTTCTTCGCTAACGCATTATGGCGAACCAGAGAATGGTTAGATCCTTTACTTGGTGGTTCATTTCCAATCAGAAGAAGACCTGAGTCAGGTAAAGTTCAGCTAGGCGATCATATTGACTCATGGAAAGTGATCCGCTGCGAAGAGAACAAATTCTTATCATTACTTTTTGGAATGACGGCTCCAGGACTAGGACGATTAGAGTTTTCAATTAAAGAAATTGATGAGGGGTATCACCAATTAGATGTTCGAGCATGGTGGCATCCTAAAGGCTTTTGGGGATTAATGTATTGGTTCGCTATGTTCCCTGCCCATCTATTTATCTTTAAAGGCATGGTGAAAGCGATTTGTAAAAAAGCAGAAGCCGAAGAGCTAAAAGAATAAGAAAAACTTCGAAGCAGTAAGTATAAAAAAAGCGCAGAAGATCTGCGCTTTTTTAAATAAATTGAAAGCTCTATTTTTTCACATTAAATGAGAATGGGATCTCACCCAATTGCAAACCATGGTTATTAGGGAAAATCAGGTATTCACCGTGATATTTCACTTTTGATTTGTAATCAGAACGTTTATGAACAATTAAACCATGCTCATACGCCGACTCAATAAACTCATGGTGATTACCACGAACATAACACGTCAGCGGTTTCACTAACTCAGCAGAGCCTTCTTCACCGTCAAAACAAGACTCTAACTGCGTTGAACAGATAATCAACGAGTGATCACCATCCGAGAATAAAGAGGCTTTTTCTAGCACTTCATACTCAGTCGTTACACACCACTCTTTATCTTCTTCTAAAAATTCGCTCCATGCTAGAACTGCATCTTTAGTAATCGCCTTAACCGTTTCAACAGGTGCAAGCTCACCATAAAGACGAGAGTAATGCTCAAAACGGATTGGTAGCTCTGTACCTGTTCCTTTAGTGCGTCCTTCTTTTTGCCAAGTCATTAACTCTTTAGCCACACAACGGTTAAAACGCTGTGATTTAATCGCTGTTGTTACCCAACGAATAAGAAAATGATTCGCACTTACTGGGTTTTTAGGTAAACGACCACTGTCTTTCGATTCTTGCAAATCACCCAATGCCGCATTAATAACATGTTGAACTTCTTGATAATAATGCACTAATTTTTTTTCACTCATTTACGCTTTTCGCCCAAAAACAAAATAACAACCAAAAGATAAAATAGAACACGCCGTCATTGCGCCAACCATAGGCCATGCCGAATCTGACGGCAACATCGCAATACTAACCCCTATTAATGAGCCAGTACCAAAACGTAATGTACCAGCAAGCGAAGAGGCTGTCCCCGCCATTTTAGGATAATGACTTAACAATAGCGCCATACTATTACTACCGATAGTAGAAATACAGCCAACAAACAGAACAACAGGAACAACCGTTCCCCACAAGCCCCATTGTAACCACTGACCAAGAACCATTAATAAACCAGCAAACAATTGAATTGATAACCCAAACTTAAGCATATTGTGTGAGCCCATCTTCTTCACAAGACGCCCATTTAGAGTTGTCATTACAATTAGAAAAACAATATTTAAACCAAATAAATAGCCAAAACTAGATACGCTTACATGGTATAAATCGATATATACGAACGATCCCGCCGTTAAGAACGCAAACATGCCCGCAAACGAAAAAGCCCCTGAAAAGATGAGCCCAAGTGATACTGGGTTTTTAAATAACGAAAGATAATTGCGAAAAGAGGTACTTAATTTAAAGGGTTCTCGATTCTCTTCTTTTAACGTTTCAGGGATTTTCCAAAGAATAGCGAAAATGATTAATACAGAGAAAACCGCTAACAACCAAAAAATCGAACGCCAACCAAACCACACCGCCAAGTGACCACCAATCATAGGGGCCGCTAAAGGGGCAACAGTCATTACCAAGGTAATAAAGGCCATGGTTCTAGCAAAGTCTTCTTTATCAAACATATCACGAACAATAGCTTGAATAACCACAGAGGATGCCGCGCCTGCAACGCCTTGTAATACTCGGATATACATTAGCGATTCAATGCTATCGACCAAGGCACCAATCACCGCACATACAGCAAATAAGATCGTACCAATGATTAAGACTGGTCTTCGACCATAGCTATCAGCTAAAGGCCCATGAATTAATTGAGCAATGGCAAAACCCGCGGTATAAGCCGTTAATGTCATTTGAACCGACCCTGCAGATACCCCAAGATCAGCCGCAATACTCGGCATAGCAGGTAAATACATATCAATCGCAAGTGGCGTTAATGCCGCAATTGCACCTAAAATAACAATTAAAAGTAAACTGAGAGGTGGGCTTTCAGATGGTGCAGAGCTAGAAGTCGACATAAATAACCTACAAAAGATAAAGAGCGATGAGAATTAAAATTTTATCATGAGAACAAAAAGTACGCTTACTTAATCCTAACTCTTTTCATTAATTTACAATAAAAAACGGCATGACATTACATCATACCGTTTTTATACCAATGTAATTAATTAGATGATCTATTTATTACGCAGGAAAGTCGCTTAATAACTTAAGAATTGATTAACCAAGAACGGCAATCACTTCCTCTTCAGTTAAGTAACGATACTCACCAGGCTCTAGTGAATAATCAAGTCCTAACTGACCGATTTGAGAACGGTGTAAGCCTTCAACTTTATTACCAAGCGCTGCAAACATACGCTTAACTTGATGATATTTGCCTTCTTGGATCGTTAATAGAAGCTCATTTTCGTCTTCATTAACAATTTCCATTGTCGCTGGCATTGTTAAGCCTGTTTCACTCTTCAATTGAATGCCTTCAGCCAATTGCTCAGCGTAATCAGCACCAATAGATTCAGCTAACCATACACGGTAAGTTTTTGAACACTTACGTTTTGGTGATGTGATCTTATGTGACCATTGACCGTCATCAGTAATTAACACTAAACCTGTGGTATCAACATCAAGGCGACCTGCAAAATGCAGTTTCTCAAGGTTAACTTCATCTAACAAGGTTAATGCCGATGGGTGCGTATTGTCTTCATGAGAACACACGTAGCCATCTGGCTTAAATAGCATAATATAACGAGGACCATGGAATTTAAGTTCACGACCATCCCACTCAACGGTTGAATCATCGGTTACTTTTACTGAAGTAACTTTTGTTTTCACACCATCAACGGTAACCGTACCACTTTTAATAATACGAGTTGCTTCTTTACGAGTGGCACCTGTTGTTTCGCACAAAAATTTATCTAAACGCATGAGAACCTCATTTCAATATTCTGCCGCATTATACCCAAACCACTTAAAGATGCGAGTACACATAAAAAATTAATGCGCTCCACCTTCCATTGAGCCCGGATTCGAATTCGATTTAACAAAAAACATCATAAAAGCAGCAAAACCTAAGAAGAACGTCATCATTAAGAAAACATCGTTGTACGCCATAATGGCGGCATCTCGCTGCATGGTCATGGTTAATGAGGCTTTAGCTTGCAGCATTGCAGTTGCAGGATCGCTCCCCTTTGAGACAAACATTGCTGCGCTTTGTTGTAGTTGATACCAACCATCCGTACTGACACTGGTTAATGTCTCTTTAATATGCCCTAAGTGTTCACGGGTTTTGTTATCCAGCATGGTCGCGATAATCGCAATACTGAATGCACCACCCAAATTACGTAATACATTGGTAATGGTTGAGGCATCTGCTACTTGATGTTTTTGGATCTCTTCCATCGCTACCAGTGACAAAGGCACCATAATAAATGGACTGCCAATAGCACGTAATAACATAGAGAAAATCAACTGATCACCACCAAAGTTATAGCTCATGTGCGTATTTACAAAACAGCTAATGCCAAACATTGAGAAGCCAAAGAACACCAAATATTTCGCTTTAATGATCTGCGTTAATTTCGGTACTAATGGGAAAATCAACAGCTGAGGGAACCCCATCCACATTAATACTTCACCAATTTCTAGCGCGTTATACCCCTGAATTTGGATCATATACATTGGCAGCACGTAGATAGATCCCAATAGCGCCATCCCTAAGATCAAATAGGCCATGCATGACATTGCAAACTGACTTTGTTTAAGTAGCCGCAAATTCACCAAGGGGTTCTTATGCTGCAGCTCATTAATCACAAAATAGATAAGACTGATGGCTGAAATAATCGATAACGTAACAATGAAGCTAGAGCTAAACCACTCTTCACGGTTCCCCTCTTCTAGTACCACTTCTAAGCAACCAAGACCAATCGCCATTGTCGTAATACCAAACCAATCGGCTTTTAATAAACTGTCTAATTTTAACGGCTCATCATCAAGACCATAATTGACCATACAGATAAGAGCGATGGCTGGTGGAATATTGATATAGAAAATATAGTGCCACGAGAAATTTTCAGTTAACCAGCCACCTAATGTAGGACCAATTGACGGCGCAAACGTCGCTGTTACCCCAAATAACGCCATCCCAACCGCACGTTTATTTAACGGTAATAACTGAACAACCAGAGAGAAAGCCAGTGGGATTAACGCCCCACCACTAAAACCCTGAATAGCACGAAAGACAATCATTGAGCCCATGTTCCAAGACACAGAACACAGCACAGACGCCACAGCAAAAATGATGGTGGTCCAAGTTAAATAACGACGCTTACCAATGGCAACTGACAACCAACCACTCAATGGGATCGCAATCATTTCAGCCACAAGATAAGAAGTCGATATCCACGAACTTTCATCCATGGTTGCCGATAACGCGCCTTGAATATCTTTTAGAGACGAGTTGGTGATCTGAATATCCAGAATCGCCATAAACGCACCAAGCAAACCACCAAATAGTGCTATCCAATGGCGTCTTGGTATTTCTGGTTCTATTGGTACATCGGCAGATTCATTTTGATTTGTCACCGTTAATTCTTGAGTCATGACTAACCTCGAGTATCAACCGTAGCAACCACTGAAAGACCTGGGATCAACTTACCTTCTAATAAGTCTGCATTTAAAATACTGATTTTAACCGGCACACGTTGCACAATTTTAGTGAAGTTACCCGTCGCATTCTCTGGTGGCAGTAAGGCAAATTTAGCGCCCGTTGCAGGAGAGAAACTATCTACAATCCCTTTTAGGTGTAGGTCTGGATACGCATCTAAATCGACAAACACTTTTTGGCCTTTATGAATATCACCAAGTTGTGTTTCTTTAAAGTTCGCTTCAATCCACACCTCTGTTGTTGGAACTAGACTAAGTAAAGGCATACCCGCTTGAACCAATAAGCCGCTGCGCAAACTACGTTTTCCAACCACACCATCAATCGGCGCATAAATATTGGTGTAAGAGAGATTAATTTCAGTTTGTTCTAACGCCGCTTTTGCTTGAGCTAATCCAGCCTCCGCTTGAGCAATCTCGCTTTCAATCACATTGATTTGCTCTTTTGATGCTTGATAATTAGCCTTCGCCGCATCCACATTTGCCAATGACACTTTAAGGTGGGAAACGTTATTATCTAACTCATCTTGTGACGAATAATTCTTTTTGATTAACGCTTTAGTACGTTTAACTTGTTGCTGAGCACGCTCATGTTCAGCATTGGCTGATTCAATTTCACTCGCCGCCTGACGAATACGAATGTCTTGTAGCTTGCGCTCTGCCGCTAAATTTTTAATCGCCGCTTCACTGACTAATACATTGGCTTCTGCTTTCTCTTTTTCAGCCTCAAAATCACGACTGTCTATGGTTGCCAATAAATCGCCCGCTTTTACCACTTGGTTATCTTCAACCAATGTCTTGGCAATATAACCACCGACTTTAGGGCTGATCGTTGTGATGTCACCTTGCAAATACGCATTGTCTGTTGATTGGAAATATTGACCATAACCATACCAATAACCACCACCGGCAAGACCACATAAAATAATAACGATTGTCGCAATCAAAGGTGCTTTATTTTTTTTCTTTTGTTGTTCTGCCACTACGCGTACCCACTTGAAAATGAAGCCATTCACGTTTGCAATAAACATGAATGTAATAAATAAGAGAACGACAGTATAAAACGAAAATGATTTATTGATTAGATAGGAAAAAAAGGAAACACTGTTGCATAAATCTTACCAATCAATAAGGAACAACCTAATGATGGATTTGAATAACATAACTATATTAAATCAAGTCATTGATTCTGGAAGTTTTACTCAAGCTGCTACTAACCTTGGTATGACAAAATCAACAGTAAGTAGAAAGCTTGCTGAGCTTGAGGAGCATTTAGGTGTGAAGCTGATCACTCGCTCAACCAGAAAATTAGGGTTAACCCAAGAAGGTGAGATTTTTTATCAAGCCAGCGTCAAAGTGCTTGATATCATGCAACAAACTGAATTAGAGCTGACCGCAAATCAAAATTTAATTCGTGGTCACCTTAATTTAGCCATGCCCGTAGAGATCGGCCACAACGTTATGTCTGATTACATCAACAGCTTTCTTAAACGCTACCCTGAAGTTTCTATTAACCTTGAAATGACCAATAGAGAAGTCGATATCATTGGCGACAGTATCGATCTTTATGTGCAAATTGGTGAGATCAACGACTCTTCGTTAGTCGCACGAACCATCGACTTTTCTGAACGTATTATTGCGGCAAGCCCTGAGTATTTAAGCAATTACGGCTATATTGAAACACCAGAAGATCTCCAAGCTCCTCACCATCAAATTAAAGTCGTTAACGCAGTTAAAGTCCCTAATCTTTATTTTAATCAGGTAGATAAGGCTATTCGCGTTAATCTACCTTATCGCTTAAAGGTCAATACAGTAACGGCCTGTAAATCAGCCTGTTTAAGTGGCTTAGGCATTGCCTCTTTACCTGAGTTCATATGTCGAGAACACATAAACAATGGCGAGTTAATTCGAATATTACCTGATTGGGATTTACCTCGAGTGGCTATCAGTTTGGTTTTCCCTCAGAACAAGTTACTACCGAAACGATTAAGAGCCTTTATTGATCATGTACTTGAACGCTTTGAATCAAAAAACACTCCGAAAAATAACGCTGATTAATAAACAAAAATTACATCAATTTTTCTGAATTTATTAATTTCACTTGCCAGTAAGGTCATACATCGAATACGATGCGATGGTCTATTAACATCATCACTGGATTTTTCGTGGTACAACTGTTTCGATTATTGATAATTTGTCTTTGCTTTGGGGTAAGTTCGCTTGCTCAGGCATCTGCATATCATCAAAACGACGACAGCCACTTTGTAGAGCTGACGATTGAACAGCACTCTACGGTTCCAGTAACGATTTCCGTTGATAACTCTCATATCCAATCTATTGATTTTGTTACTTGCAACATCAATAGTGCTCAAACAGACTCGACGACATTACATTCTAAAAGCGCTTCTCAAAGCCACGATGTAAATTTAGGCATCGCCTACGCTTCTCGTATGGCGAACTTGGCCCGTCATGAGCCAGAAGAAGTCTTTCCGGTTTATGAACTGGCGTTAGAGATTCCAGCAATTCCCTCTGAACAATTAACCATTGGTTATCAAGAAAAACCAAAACCAACGGTCAATTGGGCATTAAATACCTATTCATCTACTTCTCGAATTTCGGCTTGGAAGGAAAGTAACCTTCTCTACAGCCAGCGGTTATACCCACACTCTTAATTTCACACTCAAAATCCATTGATTTATCACTTAGTTATTATTCGTTTATTGCGAACTAACTAGATTTGTGACTTTTTCGCATACGCAACTTCGTATGTGAGGTGAAATTATTATGCAAAGAAAACAACCGATACAACGACTAAACCATTATTCAAAATGGAAATACATCGTTCTTATTACGACCCTTATTATTTTATTATTAAGCGCTATCCCTACTTGGTATGGTGAAGATGCTGCCGTTCAAATCACCAATAAAGACGGACAAATCCCTTCTATTGTTCAATTACAAAATACGTTAACCGACCAAGGAATTACCGTTAAACGCATCGAACAAAAAGGCGATAAAACCATCGTTATTTTGCAAGATGAAGCACAGCAAGCAAAAGCAAAAAGTGTACTTGGTAGCGTCATTGACGAAGACCAAAAAGGCACAACGATTGCGTTATCTTTAGCGCCAGCAGCTCCTGCTTGGTTACAAAACATGGGATTTGAACCAATCAAACTTGGTTTGGATTTACGTGGCGGTGTGCAATTCTTACTCGATGTTGATGTAAACCAAGTTTTCCAAGCACAACGTAATGAGCTTTCAGATTCTTTAAAACAAGAGTTACGTGAAGAGCGTATTCGTTCTGTTCGTATGCAAAAAGAAGGCACTGATAGCTTAGTGGTTCGCCTTCCATCTGAAGAAGCAAGCCACGCTGCTCGTGAGTTTATCCATAAAAACTACCCTACTTGGCAGATCTCAAACGGTGACGGCTTTGATCTTAAGCTAACACTAAAAGAAGAAGAAAAAATTGCGGTTCGTAACCTTACGGTTCAACAAAACTTACAAACCATGCGTAGCCGTATTGAAGAATTAGGTATCACTGAAGCCTTAGTTCAACGTCAAGGTGAAAACCGAATTCGTATCGAGCTTCCGGGTGTTCAAGATCCTGCTGCTGCAAAAAATGTTATCGGTGCTACCGCGAGTCTTGCTTTCTATGCAGTAAAAGAACAAAGCACTGGCAGCACAATGGAAGTTCCTGATGAGAATGGCCGCCCTGTACGTGTAGGTAGAAAACCAGTACTAAGTGGTGACCATATCGTTGATGCTCGTGCAAGCTTAGGCGAAATGGGCATGGCGGAAGTAAACATTGTTCTTGATAGTTCAGGCGGCAAAATCATGTCTGAGTTCTCTCGTCACAATGTTGGTAAACCAATGGCAACGTCGTACAACGAGTACGGTCGTAACAGCAAAGGCGAAACCACTCAAAGTAACAAAATCATCAGTGTAGCAACTATCCAAAGTCAACTTGGTAGCCGCTTTAGAATCACAGGTTCTGGCTCACTTCAAGAATCTCAAGAACTTGCTCTACTTCTTCGTGCTGGCTCACTAACTGCGCCTGTGACTATCGTTGAAGAGCGTACTATTGGCCCAACATTGGGTGCTGAGAATATTCAAAATGGTTTTGCTGCTTTAGGTCTTGGTCTTGGTCTAACTCTACTGTTTATGGCGTTTTGGTATCGTCGTTTAGGTTGGGTGGCTAACATTGCTCTTGTTGGCAACATGATCATGCTGTTTGGTCTACTTGCACTTATTCCGGGGGCAGTTCTTACCCTTCCCGGAATTGCAGGTTTAGTACTGACGGTTGGTATGGCGGTTGATACTAACGTACTTATTTTTGAACGTATTAAAGATAAACAGAAAGAAGGTCGAACATTAGCACAAGCGATTGATAGAGGCTTTAGTAGTGCATTTGGTACCATTTTCGATGCCAACTTCACCACAATGATTACCGCAGTAGTTCTATACACTATCGGTAACGGCCCTATCCAAGGCTTCGCATTAACTCTGGGTTTAGGCCTATTAACCAGTATGTTCACAGGCATCTTCGCGTCACGTGCCATTATCAATTTAGTTTGGGGTCGTGATTCTCGTCATGATGTTAGGATTTAAGTTATGTTTATAAATATGAAAAATGCAACAAAATGGCGTCACATGACGAGTGTGGTTTCTATCGGTTTAATGATTTTTGCATTATCGATGATAGCAACTAAAGGCCTTAACTGGGGTTTGGATTTCACTGGCGGTATCGTAAGTGAAGTTCAAATTGATAGCAAAATCACAAGCAGTGAAATTGCGCCGTTATTAGATGCTAGCTTTAAACAAGATGTGGCGGTTATTGCCTCTGGTGAGCCGGGTCGTTGGGTATTGCGTTATGCGATTCCACCAAAAGGCGTTGAACTTCCACCACTGACTGAGGTACTTGCTCCTCTGCATTCAGAGGTTCAAGTATTGAATACCAGTATCGTTGGTCCACAAGTCGGCCAAGAGCTAACTGAACAAGGCGGCATGGCGCTATTAGTGTCGGTTTTGGTTATCTTAGCGTACTTGAGTTACCGCTTTGAATGGCGTTTGGCATCTGGTTCTCTGTTTGCCCTAACCCACGATATCGTGTTTGTACTTGGTTTCTTTGCTGCGACTCAAATGGAGTTTAACTTAACCACCCTAGCCGCTATTTTGGCTATTTTAGGTTACTCGTTAAATGACTCGATCATCATTGCAGACCGAATTCGTGAGCTATTAATTGCCAAACCTGAGTTATCTATCCAAGAGGTAAATAACGAAGCGGTTGCTGCAACCTTCTCTCGTACTATGGTGACATCAGGCACAACCCTAATCACTGTTGGTTCTTTATGGTTATTAGGTGGTGGTCCACTAGAAGGCTTTGCGATTGCGATGTTCATCGGTATCGTGACCGGTACTTGGTCTTCTATCTCGGTGGGTACAAGTTTACCTGAGTACTTTGGTTTGAATTCGGATCACTACAAGCCGAAGCCAATTTCTGAAGAGCCGTAAGGGCTTGGTTTAGATAATAGACGATAAAAAGCCGCAGAAATGCGGCTGATGTTGAGGGATCTGGTTTAGGCTGGATCCCTTTTGTTAAAATATAATAACGTAAAATTATTAAGTTCTATTAAAGATAAAATCACAACAAATTTGAGATTTTACACTCTATCTTTTACTTTAGCGTGATAATTCTGTTTCGTTAGCTCTGACACAAGAAACTCCTCATCTAGCAATTTTAAAAAATTATCACACCTAGCTAGACTATTAAGATCGAATTTATCTCCAGTCGCATTTAATTTAAGCTTTTCTTTAAATACTGGATGATTTATTGCAAAGTCTATCAACTGCTGATTTGTCAGGTTACTTTCCACAACAGCTGAGCCTTTAAATACCTTTACAAACTTGCGCGCAAAAGACGTATCGTTATCAAGTTTACTTTCGAACTTAACAGAACAATCTACTAACGACATAGCCCTAAGGTCTGATATAAAATCTTTAGCTTTAGCTCTAATAATTTTATCAAACGCAAAGTCCCTTTCAAATTTACTAGGCTCTTTAATCAAATAATAATCTTTAACACGTGCAAAAATAAAATCAGTATTCAATCTAATTACATCTTCACTAACAGGAATAATCCGGTTGTTACTAAAAGTAACCATAAATTTAGATTCATGTTTAAACAGGTTTACCGCTCTCACCAAATTATAGAAGCTCATTGATTCACCTTTATCACTTTTTAGGCGAACAACTACAGCATGCACATCTTGAAGCCCTTTGTGCTTTATTGGGTATATATCAATCTTTCTATTTGCAGGAAGAGTATGCGCAGTATCAATTGCATCTAATTCAACTATTCTATCGCTAAAGTCATAATAATATAAAGCATGTGAACGCCCATCATTCTGAGAAAGAGGAATACAGTCGAATGCTATGTTCTCAATATAAGTTTTAAGTAAAAAATTGACATATCTTGTTTTGTAATCTTGTAAAGCCGTATTATCGATATCTGAATCAAGTACGTTATTAAACTTATCCAAGAAAAAAACTTTAATTCCTGTGCAATTAGTAACAACATCTTTAATATCACTTTTAATCTTAGTTTTATTCATTTTTTATCTCTCTAACAAAACAGACGGAATCTGAAAGAAACTTATAATGTACATTTGAACCTGCATTGAGTTCACTCTTCGAAATAACCATAATTGATGAATAAAAAGAATTACAATCCGAAAGATCAGCTTTGTATAATCGATAACCAAATATAGCAAGTGTAGGATTTGCATAGTATTTTTCAGTTTTAACAAATATCACTCCGATTACAACCAGTAATAAGACATAGGCAATCACTTTGTTAATAGTATCAAAACTCATACCTGAAAACGGAATGATATACGTAGCTAAAAAAGTTAGATTTTCATAATCCTCACCTTTACACTCAATGACAGTTAAAGTATCGCCAACGCCACCAGAAAGATATCGTTCAAATTGTCTGCGTAAATATTCACATATAACATCAAAGTGAGTGAAAATACAAAAAGTAAGTCTTCGATTTTAAACTTATCTAAATTCCATTCGTATAAACTTGTGAATGCTTCAACTCGAAATGTCAAAACGGCAATCATCAAAAAAAGAAAATACAATGAAAGTACATATAACTGAGATTGTTCTTTTGTCCCCAAAGCTCACCCTTCATAGTTAATCTGCGGTACAAGAAATAAATGAGTCTTTAAGCCTCTATTTTAACTTAACCAAGCAACTAAAACCTATTGATATTAACACCTATAAATGGTGAGTGTATATTGACTTGTCTACCTTTTACAACTTCATAATCTTAATTATGTCATCAAAATCGCATTCAGAAAGAAAATATATAGTCATTACGATATTCAAATCATTTAATGATGCGATTAACCCACCTATTCACATCAAAACATGATTCGATTAGAGGTGTTATTCGCATCACAAGTGCATATTATTGAAAAATAGTGAGATATGTTTGCTGAGTAGTTCAGTTTGAATACGGCTGAATATTAGGAGGTCTGGTTTAGGCTGAGTCAATTTTTGTTGTAAATCGAAATAGTGCGACAGTGTCGCACCATTTGAGTAGGTCACATTATGTTGTTCGGGGGAGTTGGTATTACTTTGCTTTTGCTATTGCGTGCTGCTCTGCAATGAAGGCGATCTCTTTCTCATTTAAGCAAGATTTACTGACATATTGGCGCTGTTTACCCATATGCAAGATAAACCCTAAATCGCTTTGTTCAAGTTGATCAATTTCACCCCATGAGATGCTACGAGTGATTTTAGCGCTTTTATAACTCACTCCTTTAGCGTCAGCCTGAAACACCACTTTAGTGCCAGAGAGCGAGCTGATTTTTTGTCGCCATAACCACCACGTTCTCTTAAAGTAGATACTAAGCCCCTCAATAATACTCAAAACAATAAAGAACCAACCAACATATCCATTAGGTAATAGTTCAAGTCTTAATAAAACCACACCAAAAAGAAGAAAAAGAATTCCTTTTAAATAGGCTTTTGGAAATTTAACAGGGTGACTAGTTTGATCATAACACTCGGCAAAGAAAGTCTTGTCGAGAGTGTATTCTGTGGTGACACTAAAATCTTTAGACATATAGGGCTACTTTACTGTTTTATGTGAATGAGTCTCTATGCTGCGATCTCGCAACTTAGGCATTGTACCGTTTCTCGGTGCTTTTCTACATTCAAATATATCTTAAAGTCGATTAGGTATATAGAATCAGCCCAACGAAAATCAGTGAACTCTATAGGGAAATCAAATGGCGTATAAAGTGCTAGATGTCAGTCAATGGGCACGAGCTCAACACTTGAAGTTTTATCAAGGTTTTAGTCACCCTTGGTATAACATCTGCTCTAATATCGACGTAACGGCCCTGCACCAATATTGTAAGCAGCACAATCACCGTTTCTTCCATGCTTATCTTTACCTAACTCAACAAGCGCTAAATAAATGTGAACCGATGAGCTATCGTCTTATGGGTGAAGAAGTACGTATTTACTCGCCTATGTGTGTCAGTGTGGCACTACTCGCCGATGATGATACGGTGCGTTTTTGCGATTTAGACCATGAGCCTACGTTTGCTGACTTTACAATAAGCGCAACGAAAGCCGAGACCCGAATTAAGAACACGCCTTTTATCGTAGAGCAGTTCATTGGCCAAGAAATGAAGCAGAATACGATTCATTTAACCGTATTACCATGGGTCGATTTCACTAGTATGACTCATGCTAGAGACGTTAACTTCCCTGACAGTGTGCCAAAAATGGCATTTGGGAAACTGGTTCAACACGGTGATCAATGGCGTATGCCACTGTCTGTTGAAGTGCATCATGGTTTAATGGATGGTTTACACGTAGGGCAATTCATACAGACATTACAAGCGATGTTTGATAATCCATCACTGCTTGAGCAAGCTTAATAAGGTTTATAAGGTTTATATCTCGACTAAGATGAGCGTTAATGCGCTCATCTTAAAGAATATCCCATGATACTATCGATACCCTATTCAAATCAAAATGTGATTAGATTAGGGATATTAAGATAAATGAAAAATTGGAACGCTTAGCATCCCAATTAATTATACTTGCTCGGAAGGATGACTCCATATTTGTGGTTCAGAATAAGGACCAGTAATACTTGATGTCGACTCACCTACACCGTCTAATGCACCTTCAGTCAACGCTAACGCAAACCAATTCTCTAATGGTGCTAACGATTCCACAGGAAGTCCTACTTTATGAGGTGTATTGTAACGTTTCGCGTAATGATGGATTTCACCCATAATAAACACTACATCTGGTGCTAACTGCTTTTCAGCCTCTTCCATTAATCTCGTTGCGTAGCCTTGACGTTGGTAACCTGGTAATACGGCTAAAGGAGCCACTACATAACATTTTAAATGTGGTGCCGCATCTATAGTAATAGGTGTATAACACGCATGTGCGACGCCTTCATAAACGATAGAGAAGCTACCGTCTGCAATTAGGTTATCTGCAAATTCAGCATACAGTTTTGCGTGTCTTTCATCATAAATACCACCTGCTGCTGCGAAAGTGTCGTATTGAATTTGGTAAGGGGTTTTCATTTTTATAAATCCTTAATTGTATCTTTATTAAGATAGAGTATTGCTACTATTATTCGTTAACCAGAAACACCACGGCCAATAGTTAATTTTCTAAAAACAGTTATAAATCGAGTAATAACTGATATTTTTTGATAAAGCGTTCTTTAATTTGCAGTAGTGGGTAGTCTTCATCTGAGAACAAATAGTTAAGTGCAATACCGTCTATTTCTGCAATGAGCATATGACTATCAACAAAGTGATTAGCGTTAGGTATATCGCACAAAATTCCATCAAAAGATGCCATCATTAATTTATAACGCTCGTCTAATAAATCTTTCAGAATCAACCTCATTGATGGCTGACATTTCACCTGATAGTCAAACTGATAAAATAATTTTTGCTCTGGGTTTGTCATTGATAAAAAGATGTGTTCTAACAGAGTAATAAACTTCTCTTTTACCGACGCCTCTTCATTAAGCAAGTTCGCATTTTCACTAACGTTACTAATGATCTCTGCCATACGAACAAAAACGGCTTTCAGTAAATCCTCTTTATTTTTAAAGTGATGAAATACTAAACCTTTTGATACGTTTGCAGATTCACAAATCTGTGCAATAGAGGTTTTCTCATAACCTTGCACTGCAAACAGCTCAATTGCTGCTTTTATTGTTTGTTGTTTTTTGTCCATGACAATACCCCTTCAATTCACAAACCGACTATCCGGTCGGTAATTATGGCGAAATATTATATTAGAAGAATAACGTTGGCAAGCGTTTAAAAAATAGGAACCTCTTAAGCTTTATAAAAAGACGGTATTGTTTAATCGCTAAGTAAGCGATGAATTCTTAAATCAAAAGTTAACCATAAAAATTATTATTACCTTTCCTTATTTCAATAACAAAATATTATTATTTCAATAAAATTTGATAATTTCACGTAATCCACATCCTTGCCTATACTCTCTTACATCGAAACAGCATAACGAATTATTAAAACTTATTTGGAGTACATTATGAAAATGAATCACGTTGGTATCATGGTTGGTGACATGGACAAAGCTGTTGAGTTCTACACTCAGGCTTTAGGTCTTAGAATCGTAATGAACAACACGAAAGTAATCGAAGAGCGCGAATCGGCGATTGGTCGTATGTGTATCGCCGTATTTGGTGAAGGCTTTAAAGGCTTCAATATTGCGCACCTAGTAACGTCTGATGGTATCGGTATTGAGCTGTTCGAAATGAAAGAGCGCCAAGAGCGTCATGATGTAGACTTTTCTCGTCTAGGCATCTTCCACTTCTGTCTACAAGTGCCAAAAGAGCAGTTTGATACTGCAATCAAGCGTGTTGAAGAATATGGTGGCAAGGTTCGTATGGACATCATGCGTTACCACCCAGAAGACGAATTAAAACAAGCACAAATGGTTTACCTAGAAGACCCATTTGGCAACCTATTCGAGTTCTACTCTCACTCATACGAAGATACATACGCGACTGATTACGAGTAATCATTCTCCGTAAAATTGCATTAAAAAAGGATTGGTAGAGATACCAATCCTTTTTCTATGTAAGCAATAAAATGTTTAATAAGCCTGCTATAGCTTAATCTGTAGTAAGTGCTAAATCACAACGTAGTACATTAAGATTATTCGCATCATAGATACTTTTCTATTGGCAGCAGCTGCAAAAACTGAGATTCAAAACGCTCCCATCGACCAGTTTCTGGTTCTTTTTCCCAGCTTTTATCGCCTGAATACCAACGAACCTCGCCTTCTTGCAATTTCAAATGCCAACTGTTTTCATCACCCATTGCGTGTTCTATATCGCTAGCAAGGCTTTCTGCTATTTGTTGATCTTCAATGACAAGAATGGATTCTGTATTCAGGTAAGTTGAGCGTAAATTGAAGTTAAAAGAGCCGATACTCGCGATACGATCATCAAAAACAGCAGACTTGGCGTGAAGTCCATAAGGTAATATTGGCGCACATTTGGTAATGTCACGGGTCGATTCTTCACATAACCCAGCTTCTGGTTTTAATTCATATAGCTGAATACCATGTTCAAGCATATCTTTACGGCGGCCTGCATAACCTGAATGATTGGTGGTTAAATCGTTCGATGCCATTGAGTTAGTTAGCGCTTTTATCTCAACGCCCTTACTAACCAATTCTTGCCACCCTTCTAATTGGGCATCATCAAAAATTAAATACGCCGATTCTAATAAGATTTCTTTATCTGATTCACTGGCTAATTTCGCGAGCGCTTTCGCCGTTGCTTTTGGTTCACTGGTGTTATCTTTATCTAAAGGAACAGGTCGGTCAGACACAAAATGCGCATTCACCCAAGTCATCTTTGCTGTTAACTCTTCTAAGAACTGATAGGCGGTTTTATTGCCTTCCGGTAAAGCAGGATAATTTGTGTAAATTGGCGCGGCTATCTCATCCAATACGGGTTGATCTGGTGATGTTGCCTTACCCAATAAATCAACAGGATAAGACCAAGTACTGTCCCAATATTCTGCAAAACTGGTTTGAATATCACCGACCACTGAGCCCATCACCAATACATCGCGATCACGAAAATTAATCTCTTCAGACAAATCAAAATATTCATCACCAATATTACGCCCACCCACCACAGAGAAAGCCCCATCAACGGTAAACGATTTATTGTGCATACGACGATTTAGACGAGAGAAATCCCCTAAGAAGTTCACCCATTTTGTTACTCCACGACGAGTTGGAATAGGGTTGAATATGCGGATATCGACTTGAGGATGTGAGTTAAGCGCAATCAAGAGATCTTCACGCTCGTTTAAGTTGATGTCATCGAGCATAACGCGAACTTTTACACCGCGATCAGCCGCTGCAAGTAAACGGCTTGCAAGGTAATGACCTGATGCATCTGAGTTCCAAATATAATATTGAATATCAATGCTGTGCTCTGCTGTCTCTATTAATGCCAGGCGCTGTGCTAATGCATCCCAACCCTTATCTTGTAATAAAACTGCACTGGTTTCTTTTGTCGCTGGTTTAGGCTGATATACCTTACTCAACTCCGTTAATGCACTTGGTAATGAAGTAACGATGGGCTCATTAGGATGCTGAACCTCATCAGGAAGCGATCCACACCCTGAAAGAATAGCGACGAAAAATAAGGTGATATTAATGCGTTTAAGCACAGACATTTATTAAACTTCCTTTTTTAATATTGAATAACTAACCCTGAAAGGTCTGAAATTGATGACGATGTCTCTATAAAAAGAGAGTATATCAGACTCATCACTCACGCTCTGTCTCTATCCAAAAATTCGATAAATCATCAAATAACTCGTCATTATTTAAAATACTTAAATGGTTTTCATCATAGCCGCGGATCTGTTCCGCATGTAACTGTGCTTGGCGGTTTAACTGACTTGATAAATCAATCACACCATCATTGCTGTCTGTATTAATGAAATTACCCGAGTTATAACCAAACAACAAAAAGTGAGGAGTGTTGGCTTTATTTCTATCTTTGAATAGCTCTTTAATAAACTCACCATCTGGGTTTAAATCCACCCATACAGGCATGACGACTGGTGAGTATTCTACGCCCTGTTTTGCTGACTCAACGCCACCAAATGGTGAAGAGATGGTTGAAATACTATTAACGAAATCACACAGTGTTCCAAGATTACATTGACGTATATAGTTTTCAACTACGAGGCCACCCATGCTGTGCGCGACAATGTGCATTTGTTGGATATTGTATTCATTCGCTACGGTATACAACACATTAGCAAGACCTTTTGAGGTTAAAGACAACGATAGGCCTGAAGGATAATTAAATACCCACACTTGATATTTGGATTTATCTACTTTTTCAATTAACGGCGCGAGCTCTAGCGCCGTTGAGTTGATCCCATGAACAAATAAAATTGGGATCTTCTTTGGATCGTATTCAGATAAAAAATAGAGCCCAGTATTGTTTTCAAGCAAAAAAGTGAGTGGCTGCCACATGCCTAGTTCTGCATTTTCTTTATCGAACGGTGGATCATTTAAATTGACTACTTTACCAATATTTACTAAATCTAATTCAATGTTAAGTAATGACGATAAAGAGCGTCCAACAAATGCTTTAGGGATCGTTTTTTCATTAGCTTTTAGGGTGACAAGTATTTCCGTTTTCTCTTTATAATCGTGCAGATTAATAAGGCTAAATGCTTCGTCAGCTTGCAGTGTTAAATCTTTATTCTTATCTTCAAAAAGTAATAAATAATGGATGTCATTCGACATTTGTAAATTAATGCTCTCGCTACCAATAATGGCATCGTAGCCATCAATCTCACTCTTATTAATGTCTTTAATTTGCTCGATCACAACTGCTGAACCAGAAACAGGTTCACTCAAGGTAAGCGTATACTCATTAGTCAATGAATCAAGCGTCTTCATCTCACGGGATAAGTTTTTAAAATTACTGCAACCAGATAAAACTGAGCTCAGTAATAACAAAATACATAGAGATCTCACTGTCGTACTCATCCTTAAATTAACAACCTGTTTTAATACTAGCAAGAAAACAAAGAGAGTAATTTTTTATATTCTGATATGATGCGAACTTGTCTTTACCACTGTGTTTATATCCATGTATACATTACGACCTTACCAACAAGATTCTGTTAAAGCCGTTATCCATTATTTCCGAAAACACACAACGCCTGCGGTGTTAGTGCTGCCTACCGGTGCCGGAAAAAGCTTGGTGATAGCTGAATTAGCACGAATAGCAAAAGGTCGTGTGTTGGTACTTGCTCACGTTAAAGAGCTTGTCGAACAAAACCATGAAAAATACGAAGGCTATGGTGAAGAAGCCTCTATTTTCTCTGCCGGATTAGGTCGTAAAGAAACCGATAAGAAAGTGGTGTTTGCCTCTGTGCAATCTGTGGTGCGTAATCTTGATTCATTTAAAGATCAATTTTCGTTATTGGTAATTGATGAGTGCCATCGCGTGCCAGATAACAAAGACACCAGTTACCGTAAAGTGATTGAGCACTTACAAACCCAAAATGCGGGTATTAAGGTGCTTGGCTTAACCGCGACACCTTATCGTTTAGGTATTGGTTGGATTTACCAATATCACACTCGCGGCCAAGTCAAAACTGATACACCTCGTTTTTTCCGTGATTGTATTTTTGAATTGCCTATTCAATATCTATTGGATGAGGGCTTTTTAACCCCTGCAAAACTCTTAGATGCCCCAGTATTAAGTTATGACTTCTCGCAATTAAAGCCAGCCTCTACCGGTAAATACAAAGAATCAGAATTGGATTTGGTGATTGAAGAATCCAAACGCGCCACCCCACAAATTGTTCAGCAAATAGTGGAATACGCCAAAGACAGAAAAGGTGTGATGATCTTTGCTGCCACGGTTCGCCATGCTCAAGAAATATTGTCACTACTACCACCAGAGCAATCTGAGCTGGTAATTGGCGATACTAAAGTTGTCGAACGTGATGCCATTATTCAACGCTTCAAAAAACAACAAACCAAATTTTTAGTTAATGTCTCGGTATTAACCACGGGCTTTGATGCCCCTCATGTTGATTTAATTGCTATTTTACGTCCAACAGAATCGGTCAGTTTATACCAACAAATCATTGGTCGTGGATTACGTTTAGCGGAAGGAAAAACAGAGTGTACGATCTTAGATTACGCGGGTAATTGCTACGATCTCTACCAACCTGAAGTGGGTGACCCTAAACCTGACAGCAACAGTGAGATCATCACTATTCCCTGTCCTGCCTGTGGTTTTAATAATAACTTCTGGGGTAAATTAGACAGTAATGGCTTTTTACTTGAGCACTTTGGACGTCGCTGCCAAGGCTATTTTGAAGATGATGAAGGGACTCGTGAAGAGTGCGGTTATCGCTTTAGAGCCAAATATTGCAATGAATGCGGTGCAGATAATGATATTGCTGCACGTATTTGTCATGAATGTGATGCGATCTTAGTTGATCCCGATAAAAAGCTAAAAGAAGCACTAAAATTAAAAGATGCTAGGATCCTCAACTGCATCGACTTAACCCTTACCGCGGGGAAAAATCAGTTCGATAAACCACAAATCAAAGTGACCTATTTAGGTGATGATGATTCTGAGCTGCATGAAGTCTGGCAAATGACGACTAAAAAACAAAAGCAATTATTTTTGAATAACTTTGTTCGCCCTCATTTGGTTGATAGACACCGTCCATTTGAAGAAACAACCGCAATTAAAATCGCGAATAACCAACACCGTTTTCGTCCACCGAGTTTTGTGATTGCGCGTAAACAAGGTAAGTTTTGGTCTATTCGCGATAAGATCTTTGAAGAGTAATCTGTTTATAACAGTCATCCGCTTTTAAAACACGATTACCACAGTGAACGATAATTCATATGACACGAGCGGCACTGAGCGAACGCTTTATCAAGCGCGGCTCGTGCTGCAACTTCATCTTGTTCTACTGCGGCTTCGCTGATTAACATAAATTGCTGCGATAACGTATCAAACTTGCCTTCAAATTCGGCTTTTTGAACCCAAATTTTAGTCCGTGCTCGGCTGTTGTCTGCACTGCCTTCTGGAAACAGGGTTTTCTGCTCTTCTACTGTTAAATGCGCACTTTGGGCTAACGGCATAATACGCTCCCAATTTAATACGTCTTTATCAAATTCATCATCTAACAAATCAGCGGTCGCATCAAGATGTTGAAAATTATCCTGTCGAGCCTCTATCTCTTGAGCGTGATCCGCAGCTATCACGGAAAAAGAAAATAACGCGACTATCCCTATTTTTTTCATACTTGCCTCCATGCAGTTATTTTATTGTTTATGCATTCATCGTTTTAATTTTACGATAGTTTTTTCACATTAACAAAAACCTAGCAAAAACACACGAAAATAGGTTGTTAGATAAATAATCGAATGGTACTATTCGCGCTCGTTTTTCGAAACGAAAAGTCTGTTAAGTTAGGTCGCTAAGCTTAATGGCATTTTTTTATTTTACTATTTTGAGAGTAAAGACTATGAAATTTGAAGCAGTAGTACGTACTGAACAAGGTAAGGGTGCGAGCCGCCGCCTTCGTCACGCTGGTAAATTCCCTGCAATCGTTTACGGTGGCACAGAAGCTCCAGTATCAATCGAACTAATCCACAGTGATATCATCAACCAAATGGATAAGCCTGAATTTTACGAAGCAATTGAGCTAGTAATCGATGGCGCTACTGTTAAGGTTAAGCCGCAAGACGTTCAACGTCACGCGTTTAAGCCTAAAGTTGAGCACATGGACTTCATCCGCATCTAATTCGAGTCTTTTTTACTCTTTTGCATTATGTTATTTCTTTCTTACCAATTGAAATAACAACCCCTTTAAAGCCCTGATATTACCAGTATCGGGGCTTTAATCTATCTAGCGTATAGAATCACAGAGCCCCTCTATTTTCTTCTTATATAAAAACTAAGATCTTCTTCCCATTTAGCATTCTAATTTATAAGACAATTGTTATTGGACAGTGTTTTTTACTTTTTACTGACAATATTGGGTTATTCTCTTCTATACTTCTGTATATTAAAAAAAGCAAAACTTCATAAACCAGTTAGGAGTTAAAATGAAAAAATTATTAGTGGCTGTATCTTTACCTGTATTAATGGCTGCATGTGCAAGCAATGGCGACAACCTAATGGCTGACACTCAAGTTTCAGCAGATATGCTTCAACACCACAACTGGCAGTTAACTCAAGTTGACGGTAAAGACGTTGCTACTCCTGAAAAAATGGAAGCACCACGTCTTGAGATTGGCGAGAAAATGACAGCTAATGGTAACGCTGGCTGTAACAACTTCTTTGGCCAAGGCGAGCTAAATGAAGAAGGTCAATTCCGCATTGAAAAAATGGGAATGACAATGAAAATGTGTATGGGTGATGTGATGACAACTGAACAAGTTATGTCTAGCACTCTATCTACATGGAGCGACATTACGCTTACTAAAGAAAACTTGATCCTTAAAGGTCAAGAGCACGAATTAACATTCACACTGCGTGATTGGGTAAACTAATCAATCAGATCGTGTAACTTATTCTATCTTCGATCTAACCAATCTGAAGATACAAAAAAACCGGTGAATTCCCCTCACCGGTTTTTTCTTATCTGTTATTTCAAATTTATCACTTAAAAAGAAAAACTACGCTTCAGTCCAACGCTTAAAAATAAGTGATGTGTTAATGCCACCAAAAGCAAAGTTATTGCTCATGATGTAATTGCAATCAATCTCGCGACCTGCGCCTGTGATGTAATCCAACTTGCCACAACGCTCATCAACATTGTTCAAGTTCAAGGTTGGGCTAAACCAATTGTTACGCATCATCTCTATCGATAACCACGCTTCAATTGCACCACAAGCCCCTAATGTATGGCCAAAGTAAGACTTCAGTGAACTGATTGGCATCGATGAACCAAATACGTTTTCTGTGGCTGTACTCTCTGCAATATCACCACGTTCAGTTGCGGTACCATGAGCCGATACATAACCAATGCTCTCTGGCGACAAGTTTGCGTCTTTTAATGACATTTCCATACATAGTTGCATGGTTTCCATTTGAGGCTGTGTTACGTGGGCTGCATCACAGTTACTCGCAAAGCCAACTAACTCAGCATAGATGGTTGCACCACGAGCTTTGGCGTGTTCATATTCTTCTAATACTAATGCACCTGCCCCTTCGCCAATCACTAGACCATCTCGGTCTTGATCATATGGGCTTGGTGAGGTTTTAGGTTCATCATTTTTTAAGCTTGTTGCAAACAGAGTATCAAATACCGCAGATTCTGTTGGGCATAACTCTTCAGCACCACCAGCAACCATTGCGGTTTGGTAACCATGTTTAATGGCTTCATACGCATAACCAATCGCTTGGCTACCTGACGTACACGCACTGCTGGTTGGGATAACACGACCACGTAAACCAAAGAACAAACCAACGTTTACCGCAGCTGTGTGAGGCATCATTTTTACGTAAGTCGTTGCTGTAATCGCTTTGGTACTTTTCTCACTCAGCATGACACCGAATGCACCAACAGCGTCTGTTGAACCTGTCGATGAACCAAAAGCAATACCGGTTTGTCCATTGGTTAAAACGTCATTACCAATCAAACCACTCTGCTCTAGTGCCTGCTCAGAAGCAACTGTAGATAGTAGTGACACTCGGCCCATTGAACGGATCTTCTTACGGGTGTAATGCTTTGGTAACGTAAAGTCACCAATCGGTGCAGCAAGCTTTGTATTTAGGCCATCATAAACCTCAAAGCTTGGCATATATTGAGTGGCATTTTCACACTTACGAAGGTTTTCGCCTACGGTGTTCCAATCACTGCCTAGGGCTGTCACGCCAGACATGCCTGTAACAACTACACGACGACTCATACTAAACCACCATTGATTGAAATAACTTGGCGAGTCACATAACCCGCAACATCTGACATTAGGTAGCTGACAAGACCTGCGACTTCTTCTGGATCACCCATACGACGCAGTGGCACTTGTGGCAAGGCATGTTCTTTTACATGTTCATCAACCATACCGGTATCAATCAAACCTGGAGCGACACAGTTTACGGTAATTTTTCGTTTCGCTAATTCTAATGCTAACGATTTAGTCGCCCCAATCACACCCGCTTTAGCGGCGCTGTAGTTAGTTTGACCACGGTTACCTACAATGCCCGAGACTGACGCTAGTGTCACAATACGGCCACCTTTACGCAGTTGAACCATAGGCATTACGCAAGGATGAAGTACATTATAGAAACTGTCTAAATTGGTATGAATTACCCCATCCCACTCTTCTTCTGTCATTGCTGGGAATGCTGTATCACGAGTAATACCCGCATTACTCACAACGCCATAATACGCACCATGAGTTTCAATATCGTTTTCTAATCTCTCTTTACACTGTGCGCGATTACTAATATCAAATTGAATTAAACGGCCTGAACCGCCGTTTTCTTCAATCGTCGCCAATGTTTGTTCTGCGCCTGCTTGATCACTCATATAGTGAACAACTACATAAAACCCATCTTTTGCTAGCTGCTCTGAGATAGCGCGACCAATACCTTTACTGGCTCCGGTCACTAATACTTGTCTTGTCATGGTTCCCTCTACTGCTTATCTTGCTTAGGAGCGAGAAGCTCTTCTAATTTTTCTTCTGTTGGTACAAATACATTAAGCTGGCTCGAAGCTACTTGCTGACCATTTGATTCAATATAGCAACTGAATACTGCCATGCCATTATTCTCAAGTACTTGCTCTGCAAAAATGTCGAGTGTGTCGCCTTGTTGAAATTCACTGCACTCTGCTTTGTATTTTCGGCTGCCAAGCAAAAAGCCTATCGGTGACTTATTGCCTTTTTTCCATGCGTGGTAACCAGACCACCCTGCAACACTTTGTGCCATGAACTCAATACCAACCCACGCAGGAATGGTTTTTGTTTCATGATTAAAGAAAATATTCTGCTCGCTAATGGTCACTCTGCAGTGAATAGACAACTCTTGTACATCAATCAACTCATCAACTAAAGCTAATGGCATATCATGAGGCAAAAGGTCGATTAAATCTGGAATATGGCTCATGAATGATACCCAAAAATTAAACTAATATTGTTGCCACCAAAAGCAAAAGAGTTACTGATGATCGCTTTCTTTTCTAAACTCTGGCTTTGAACTAAGTTAATCTCGGCTAATTCAGGATCAATCTCACCATCGTTGATTTGCGCAGGTAATGCTAAATTGAATTTTAGTATATGCCAACAAATTGAAGCCTCAATAATACCAGCCGCCCCTAACGTATGCCCAGTTAATGGCTTGGTTGAACTGATTGGCGTTTGAGAACCAAAAACAGCATGCGCAGCTTTCGATTCCATTGCATCGTTCAATGGTGTCGCTGTACCGTGAGCATTAATATAACCAATGTCCGTAACATTAAGCCCTGCATCTTTTAAGGCTTTTTCCATCGCTTCTATCGCGCCTTTTCCTTCTGGATGAGGGGCTGAGATATGATGTGCATCTGAGCTATCACCTGCGCCTAATAGAGCAATGGGATCATCGGAGTCTTTTTGTTCTGCGCTCAGTAGCATATACGCACTTGCTTCACCGATGTTAATTCCTTTTCTATTCGGACTAAATGGTAAACAAGGTGTATTTGATAACGCTTCAAGGCTATTAAAACCGTTTAGCGTTAACTTACATAACGTATCTGTGCCACCAACGATAACCGCATCCACAAAGCCTGATTTTAATAATCGCTTTGCCGATAAAAAAACACGACCGCTAGAAGAACACGCCGTCGAAATTGCATACGTTGGGCCTGTAAGTTCTAAATACTCTGCAATAAATTCCGCAGGATTACCCAACTCTTGCTTATGGTAATGATAGCCATCAGAAAACTCACCAGAATTTAGCTTTGCGCTAAGTGCGACTTCACCATCAGAGATCCCAGAAGTACTTGTTCCTACTACCACCGCAATACGATCAGCGCCGTACTTTTCTTTTGCTTGCTGAATTTGATCTTCGATTTGCTGTAATGCTGAGAGCACTAATTGATTATTCCGAGTATCAAATGCGGCTAAACGTGATGGAACGGTAGGCAGCTCACCTTCCGCTTTTCCAACAACGGTCGATTTTCCATCATTTAGCCAACCATCTTCTGCTCTCATTGATGGCGCTTTGGTGCCTTGAAGAGTCTGATGGATATCAGCTATCTCTTTGCCTAATGCGGAATGCGAACCACAGGCATGAATATATACAGGAAATTCGCTCATTTTATTTATCCATTATTCTTTTGAGTTTGTGCTTCTTGCGAATGTGAAAACGTTTTTATGGTAATAATATAGCCCAAGTGAGGGCTGCTTAGCGTGATATCACCACTCAGCTTGTCTTGGATTGAATCATAACGAGCATCAAGGATAATATTACCCGACTCATCACGCAGTATGCGATGGTTTCCATTTTCGCTTAACTGCCAATTGATACTATTCAATGATGACTGCCACGCATCCAGCGGCCACAAGGTAATCATGACATTAAATAATACTTGCTCTGGAGGCGGGAGTGTATCCGCAAGCCCTGCCATCACATAGGTTTCTAAGGTTAGACCGTCATAATCTAAACTCAATAGACGAGAGCCCCATGAAGCAAAACCAGCAAGAACAAGGTCATTACCAGTTAACTGTAATTGAACAGGAAGTTGTTGTTTAGAACCTTGAAACTCAACCGAGATCAGCTGACTCAACGATAAATCACTACCATATTGCTCTGGCTGAGGTAGCGTAACAAAGGTTCCTTGAGCCACCTCAACTTGATTAGGCTGTTTGATCGGTTTTGATGCACATCCCATAAGGATAAACGATAAAATAAAGACACTAAAATAACGGAGTGTTAACGGCTTACTCTGCATTATTTATCCCTTTTACTGTGAGTATGAGAGGGTGTTAATTGACTGAGTGGTGCAAGTAACCAAGCGACAATGATACCTGTTAATACCGTGATACCAAAACTGTGGATCGCTTGGGTTTCACTTAATGCCAATAATCCAAAAGAAAGAATGGTCGTTAGTGCCGATAAGGAAATCGCCAATAAGGTACTTTCTTTATGAGAGTTATCTGCTTGCTTGTTCTGCTCAGCAAAAAAGAGTGTGTAATCTATCCCTATTCCTAAAATCAGCATTAACGCTAATAAGTTAAACAGATTTAATGGCACGCCTGTTAATACTGTCACCGCAAGGCCTGCACAACCTGCGATAAACGGAGGCAGTACAATTAAGAACGCTTGTTTGATTTTATAGCGAGGCAATAGCAGTAAAAAAATTGCTGCATACGCCATTAGTAACAGTTCCGTAATTCGTTGGCGGTATTGAGCAAATAAAGTGGAAATCTCTTCGGCTTTATTGAGATAGGTCGCGTCGTTATTTTTAGCAAACTCACTCAATGTTGCACTGTCTACCTCTTGATTAAAGGTTATCACCGAAGCAAATACATCATCAATATGACCAAGCCACAAAAAGCCTACGGTTTCTGATATTGGTGATGCTAAAAACCCTTCAATCGTTAGAGCTTGATACGGTTGTAATGCTGACAGTGCTTGCTTTTGCTGTATCACTTTTTGATAAGCATCTGCTTGCTGTTCATATAAATCAGTAACGAGTTGATAGTTCTCTTGCTGTGTTTTTTGTGATGGTACATAACGGCTGATGGATTGGAAACCACCAAAGTCACCACTCTGCTCAAGCTTATCTGATACTCGCTCTAACTTTTGTAATAACGCTTCTTCTGTCTTTGCTCTAACCAACAATAATTGTTGAGATCCGCCAACACCGGTAATGGCTTTTATCTCTCTTTCTTGCTGCTGTAATGCTTGAGGCAGTGCTTGAAGTTGGCGAATATCATCATCGTATTTCGCCTGTGTTACTCCAAATACTGAAGCGATTAAAAGGCTAAATGGCAGTACTAAGCGGATAAGCGGTTGTTGCCATACCAATAGCCATTGACTAAGCGCTCGTTGAGCAGGAATAACATGGTGCTTGCTCGGCTTACTGGCTAATACCGGATACCAACAGACAACGGTAAAATAAGCGGCGGTTAAGCCAATCGCAGAAAAGAGGGATAATTGCTGTAAGCCAGGGAACGGCGCAATCAACATGCCAAGATAGCCAATTAAACTGGTAATTAAGCCCAGTGTGATTGCAGGTAAAAGCTGTTTAATGCCTTCGACAGAGTTCCACTTAGCTCCGGCATTTAAACGATCGGTTAAGAAGTGAAATGCATAATCTATCGAGACACCAATTAAACTGGCACCAAATACCAAACTAAATAAATGAATAGAACCAAATAAGCTAATGGTTAATACATAGGCACAGAATAAGCCTGTGGTAATGGATAACAGGGCTAACGCTAATGGTAACGTACTGCGATAGACCACCAAAACCAGTACAAAAATACCAATTAATGAGCCCAGACCTATAGTACTGATCTCGCCTTTTGCACTCTCTGTTCCATGAGCTGCATAAAAGATAACGCCAGTATGTTGAATATCAACGTCAAACTGGGTTTCTATCTTCTGCTCTACTGTCAGTAAATCAGGTAATTGCTGCTGTAAAGAGAGCTGATAGGATGATCCGGCAAGATCGGCGGTGATCACGATGTATTTCTGTTGATCCACCATGGCTGTTAAGTAACCATTCTCAATTTGGATATTACCTGAGCTTTGAACCAAGCCTGATAAATAATCTCGAAACAGTAAAAAGGGATCACTTTCTAACTCAGCGCCAGTGACACCAGAAAAAGGATTGTATAGCGCATGCAACACTTGCTGTATTTGCTGCTCTGGTTTATCGGTTAACTGCTGTTTCTGTTTCTCACTTAACAATTGCGCTCGTGCAGGAAAGTAGTATTGACCCCACGCTTGCTGCTGATTTTCACTCACCGTTGCCGTCACTGAATCAAACATAGGCAATTCAGTTAAGGCTTGGCTAAAATTATCAACCGCTGTAATCAGTGTTTTATCTTGGCCCTGCGTTTGATGTACGACAAACACCACTTTATCACTCATGGTGTTGGCAATATTATCAAAGGCTTGTTGAGCGACCGGATCTTGTTGATTATCTGGCAGTAGCGCTAGAATATTAGTTTCAATCGGTAATGCGCCTTTGGTGCTGGCTTGATAGCCAAACACACCTAAGATTATCAGCAATACCAATGACCAAATTAACGCCAGCAAACGCGGTTTCATTATCATCTATTTAATTCCGTTAGAAGGCAAATGCAGCTAACTCTTTTTCAGTTAAGGTGTTTGGTTGAGTGGATTGTTGAGTAAATACCATTTCAGTAACATCACCACGAACTTCGCTTAATACGACTCGGTTCAGATACTGCCCACCTTCAATTTTAATCGATTTAAATACACTATCGATTGGCGAAGTTTTTGGTATAAGTAACAATGTCCAAACGTCTTTCTCGCCTGAGAGTTGCAATGTAAAATTCTCTTTTATCGCATCGGTATCGCCTTTAAATAGAGACAAGAATAGACGCGTAAAATAGAAAGCCATCGGGTTCTCAGAATCATTCATTACTTGAGCTTCACCATTAATAGACTGGCGAAGTTTGTTCTGAGTTAATGTTAGATTAATTGGAAATGGCTTGGTTTGTTGCCACAACAGCCCTTTTTCATGATCCAACAAAAAAGTGCCTGATGTCGATAAAGGCTGATTAAACATCTGCATGGTTCGAACTTGCTGAAACTCACCACGAACCAGTGTCGATTGCGCTAATTGCTGTTGTAAATCACTAATGCCAAAAGCAAAGCTATTCACGCTAAACAATAAAAAGATCGCAGCAATCCATAATGCACAGCGATGTTGACGATTAACCATGTTGGTAGGCCTCTACTTTATCCGTAAATATACGAGGTGATACAAAACACATCTCTTCAGTTTCAATTGAAACAGCGACTTGCATCGTATGAGCTTTTGTCATTCTAACGCCTGAGTCGGCATCATAAATGACGTAATCTACACGCATACGATTTTCCCATTCTGTTAATGTTGCCACCACGCGAATGGTGTGATCATAAGGAATGGATTTTACATATTTCACACGAGTGTCAATGATGGGCCAAACATAGCCTGACGCCATCATATCTCGGTAGCTATACCCTATCTTCTCAAGCATTTCATGGCGTGCTTTTTCGAAGAAACGAAAATAATTACCGTGATACACCACGCCCATAGGATCTGCATCCTGAAAGGCGGTGGTGATCAACACTTCTGCACTTAATACGTGAGTATTCCCTTCAGCACCTTCAGCATTAACTACAGAGTTTGACATTAGTATAGCGTCCAATGTTGTTGTTGGATTTTATCAATGAAGTTACGTAAGTCTTGCTCTAACGGACGATCTTCATCTACAAAGGTAAACTCTGACAACACGGCATCACGCATGGTTTTCAGCTCAACACTTAGCTCATCATCACTTAACTCGCCTTGTCTCTCGCGTAGTACTAACGCTTGAGTCGCCGCTAGTAGAGAAGCAGAGGTAACTTGCTCTGTCAGTTGAAGTACACGTAAACAATCACGTGAAGCAATAGTTCCCATGCTTACTTTATCTTGGTTATGACACTCTGTTGAACGCGAGAATACACTTGCTGGCATCGTGCCTTTTAGCGCTTCTGCCGTCCATGCTGAGATACCAATTTGTACCGCTTTAAAACCATGGTTAATTGGTTTGCGAGCGCCAGTTGCGCCAGTCAGGTTAAATGGTAAGCCGTTATTAAATTTGTAATCCATTAACTGTGCCATTTGACGATCCAGTAGATCAGCAATGTTAGCAACCGCTGTTTTTAGCATGTCCATCGCCATCGCAATGTGACCACCGTAGAAATGACCGCCATGAAGAACACGCTCATTATCACCATCAATAATTGGGTTATCGTTAGCGCTGTTCAGTTCATTCTCAATCATTTGACGTAAGAACGGTAGGCTATCTTGAAGAACACCAATCACGTGTGGCGCACAACGTAGAGAATAACGGTCTTGTAGACGATCACTGTTTCTTGGTGGCGTTTCATTGTGTAAATCAGAACGTAACCATGACGCAATTTGTTGTTGGCCCGGATGCGGTTTTACAGCAAATAAAGCCTCATCAAAATGGAAGTCGTTACCCTGCATGCCAACAGATACCATTGCGGTGATCTTCGTTGCCATTTGCGCTAAGTATTCTGCACGTTTATACGCTAAACACGCCAATGCCGTCATTACTGATGTACCGTTCATTAATGCTAAACCTTCTTTTGGTTTTAGCTTAATCGGTGTGATGTTTAGCTCTTTAAACACATCGGCAGTTGCGCGAATTTCACCTTTATAGATAACTTCACGTTCACCTATTAATGCTGCAGCAAGGTAAGAAAGTGGGGTTAAATCGCCACTTGCGCCCACTGAGCCTTCTTGAGGAATGCGCGGTGAAATTCCGTGATTAATTAAGGTAACAATTTGATTTAACAAATCGTGAGTGACGCCTGAGACACCTTGAGATAAAGAACACAAACGAGTGGCTAATACCGCACGAGATTGTTGTTCATCTAGGTTTTCGCCTAAACCACAGCCATGAAAACGAGTTAAATGTAATGGCAGCTCATCCACTAAATCCATAGGGATCGCAACCGTACAAGAATCACCATAACCCGTTGTTACGCCATAGATAACGCCTTCTTCTTTTAGAAGTCGCTCAAGGAACTCAACACCACGATCAATTTTAGCAGTGAATTCGTCAGCGTTATTTAATTGTGCATCTGCACCATTTGCAATCTCAACAACGTCTTCAATCGTCAGACGTCCCTTACCAAATGTAATTGAATTAGTTGTCATCTTTCTTTCCAGTTAACTGCCAAAAATTAAAAAAGTTATACCACTGTGATGGTGCCTTTAATGTGAAATGCTCCAAGCGTTGGGCATAATTTTGTACGACTTCTTGCAAAGCCTCTTCTCGCTGTCCACGAGGTAAAATAATTTGTTCTGAAAACGGTTCAAAATACACATCAAAACGTGGATCTTTTTGTGTATCGTCACGTAATCCAAACATCAAATAAACCGGTTGCTTTAAAATAGACGCCAACATAAATGGCCCCTGTGGAAACGGTGCTGGTTTACCTAAGAAGTCCGCCCAAATAACACGATCTTCTTTAGTAACGGAGGTGCGGTCACCCACAATAACAATCCACTCACCTGCATCTATTTTTTGTTGTAATAAAATAGCGGTATCAGGGCCCATTTTACTGACTTGAATCACATTAACTTCAGATTGAGGATTAACCGCTTTCATTACTGCATTAAAACGCTCTGCGTGCTCAGTAAACACCAAAGCATTAATTTTAAGATCTTTATGTCGACGACTCAGAGCACGACATAACTCTAAATTACCCAAATGAGAACCTAGCATTACAATGCCTTTTTCTCGTTTGGATAACGCTTCATAATGCTCAGTACCATGCACAACTAAATTCTTCTCAGAAAAATCGCCACGCCATGCTGCCAATTTATCTAACATGGTTTCACCAAATGAAACTAGGTGACGATATGGAGATAATTTTTCAGGCAACGTAATATTTTTTACTCGTGCATAAGCATTTACTTGTTGAATAAAATCATCAGATGCTTGTTTTACAGGGCCACCACGTAAGTAGTAATACGCCATAACGGGTTTTAGCAATAACGAGAAAACATGACGACCAAAAGTAGAGTAAACCCACAACAACACTTGCATTCCAAGAATAGTGCCACGCTCTGCATGAGACGACCAATGATCATCCTGTATTGGTTTTCGTTTTAGTAATGATGGGATCCGCGGCAACATGCCAAAAAATAACTTTGTGTGCATCCAACTGATTTTGACGTTATCCCATAAAGCATCAAAATGAGAAATACCATCTTCAGGATAAATCACGCGAGTATTAATAAAACGGATATCCGTATCATTCCAATACATACGAACCATGATCTCAGTATCGAAATCCATTCTTTGCCCCAAAACAGCACGCTCAAGAACGCTAATAGTTGGCCCTATTGGATAAGAACGAAAACCACACATACTGTCTTTAATCGCAAAAGAGAGCGTCTCTATCCATACCCAAACATGAGTAACATAGCGCCCATACAAGCGAGATTTAGGCACGCTTTCATCATAGATTGGTTGGCCAGAGATCAACGCTGTGGGATGAGCTTGTGATTCTTGAATCAGCTTAGGTAATGCTTCTAAATCATGTTGACCGTCAGCATCAATTTGAATCGCATGGCTGAAGCTTTGCTGATACGCAGCTTCTATCCCTGCAATTACAGCTCCGCCTTTGCCTTGATTCTCAGCTAATGTAATTAAGGTTACTCCTTTATTACTTGCCGCTACATCCATTAATATCTGTTTTGTTTCTCTATTGCTGCCATCATCAACAATCAACATTGGATAACCAAAACTGAGTAATGATTTCACCACTGCTGGAACTGTTTTGCCGTGGTTATAACAAGGAATAAGAAAACAAGGACGGAAGGTTGTCATGTTATTGTCCTAATAAAATTCGGCCAGAGGAATGTTTACTCACACTCTCGCCTTGTTTAGAACTAAAAGCAAAATACAGTTTTTCTTTGTCTTTTACCCAACGAAGCTCTAGTTCAACTTCTGTATTAGGTAAAATTGGCTCTTGAAATTTTAAAACTTCCATGCCTTGAAAAATAGAATTTGCTTGTAGATGCATCTGACCATAATAAATCGCCCAATCTACCTGAGTAACTCCTGGTAATAATGGATGGCCAAGAAAATGCCCTGTAAAATCCAAAATGTCATCATCCACACGCATTGTAATAACAACACTTGGCTGATTTTGATCTTCTGTGTCTATTTCCGTAGAAATAATGGTCGGTTTACGTTTTGTCATGAGTACTTCTTTTAATCATTAACATCATTAAATAGCTGCTGTAGATCGTGCATTTGACGTTTACCTTGACTATTTAATGGGATCTCTTCAACCGCTCTAAAACGACGTGGGATACCTACAGGCTCTAGCCACTCTCTTAATTCAGAGCGTAATTTTAACCAAAACTTACCTTTAGAGCCCTGTCGCATTAATTTGTTCCCAGTATCTGAAAGAACAATAACCGCACCTAATACAGTACGTTTGGCTTCTTCCATAGGGATCACGACCGCTTCATCAATCCATTCTAGTTGCATTAAACGCTTTTCAACTTCAGTAAGTGATAATCGTTTTTCTTCAATTTTGATGACTCTATCAATTCGCCCTTTTAGTATGAATTGTCCATTATCCAACAAATCACAGTAATCACTGGTCGGATACCATAATGATTCATCAATAAAAGGAGATAACAATTCTAGGCAATGCTCAATATTTAAGCGAGTTTGATGAGATGGAAAGAATGTCCAAAGCGATGTTGGTTCTATTTGTTGGCGATAACCGATTCCGCCGGTTTCGGTACTGCCGTAGACTTCAAATGGACGTAAAGAGAGTTTTATTTCACTCTGCTCTGCCCCTTCAATAGCTAAAGGACCACCTGAAGAAAAAACCATTTGGTAGCGATTGTAACCTTCATGATCAGCAAGACGTTTTAATAATGCAGGGCTGCAAATGAGTGTTTTCTTATGATCAGGTTGATGGGATAAAATTTGCTCAGGGTAAATGAAATTTGTTCGACAGAACGCGCGTCTAGCACACAATGGCCATAACACTCGAAATAACAAACCATAAATATGTTGATGAGAAACGGTGCTATAAATCTCAGTCGCGTCTAGCTTGTCACCCCATAATTGCTCTAACTGCTGAATTTCATTACTCAATAACTGCAATGTTTTTTCGATTGGTTTTGGAGTATCAGTAGAACCAGAAGTGAATAAAGTAAGGCAGATGTTACCTAACACTAATGGGGATAATACGCTTATGACATTATCGCTAATGGTTTGATAATGACAATGATGTTCGCATGGCATGACTTGAATTATGTCATCATGCAACAAGGCATCAAAATGTTCAGATAATTCGGTTAGTGCCGCAGGTTGATGATTACCTGGTAAAATAATGTGTTTTCCAGCATGAGCTAAAGCAAGAAAAGAGACGGCAAACTGGTAGCTGTCGTCAAAACATAATGCCCATTTTTTTTCTGGTTGATGAGATAAATAACCACACACCCGTTGCACATCATGCTGAAATTGCTCATAACTCACGTAACTGTGCTGCTCATCAAAGCACACATTATGAGTTAGATTTTCTTGATTGGTAAGATGGGAAAGTGCTGTGTAGGTCATGCTTCTTTTCTCTTTATCCATTGACGCACTAGCCATTCAGTGACAAATAAAGTCCCTATCAATAAATAGCTAATAAAACCGTTGTACAACATCCATACTTTCATATCTAAAAAACAAGTAGAGAGTGAAATAGAACCGTTAATTACAAAAAAAACACACCACACTTTGGTTACGGTTCTAGTGTAGGCAACGCCACTCGGTGGAAGATCAGGTTCTTGAAGGCGAGCAAAGCGTTCAATCATGCTTTGAGGTTGAGATAGTGTCCAAAAAAAGACAGTAAACATCACTACGTTAACGATCACAGGGTAAAACGTAAACCACCCTTCTGATCGAAATAACCAGCCTAAGCCAGCAAGAATAATCCCTGCTCCACCACTGACCATTGCAATGTATTTAAGCTCTTTTATTGGAACTTGTTTTCCACCAACCATTCGCACCAGAAACAACACCGCTAGCACGCCTGCTACTGTCGTAATTCCACCAAAGTGAAGACCGTAGTAAACCGCTAGCGGGTAAGCAAGCAGTGCAATGGCTGACAATACCGTCAGCCAACGCATTATTTTAGAAGCGCTGCTACAGAGTTAACCACGTCATCAACGGTGCGAACTTCTTTAAACTCTTCTGGCTTGATTTTTTTGCCTGTTACTTTTTGTAAGTGAACCACTAAATCAACAGCATCAATACTGTCTAAATCTAGATCAGTATATAACTGAGCTTCTGGCGTAATATCTGCTTCATCGATTTCAAATAATTCAACTAATGCCGCAGTCACTTGCTCTAATACTTGCTCTCTATTTACATCTGTCATGACTTACTCTCTTACGCTTTATTTGCAGTAATATATGCAGCTAAGTTTGCTACTGACGCAAAATGTTCACGAGTTTGAGTATCGTCAGCATCTAATACTAAGCTGTATTTTTTCTTAATTGCTAAGCCTAATTCTAGAGCATCGATAGAATCTAACCCTAAGCCATCACCAAACAATGGTGCATCTGTTTCAATATCATCTACTGAGATATCTTCTAAATTAAGCGCTTCAATAATTAATAGTTTAATTTCGTTGTGTAATGCTTCCATCAATGACCTACTTATTCTCTTTTGATGTATTAAATTCATTTTGTGGATACAAGGCTGTATCTAAAAATCGATTTACGTTTCGAGCCGCTGAGGATGATGAATCAGCGTCTTCAATAAAAGGGGCAATGGCGACCTTTTCTTTCACTTCAATATGAAAAAAAGGACGAACATCTGGTACTTGATACCATTTTGCTTCTTTGGTTAAGAAGCTGGGTGTCACTGACACATGAACAATACGTAAATCACTTTCACTACGCACTGCTATTTGAGCAGCACCACGCTGAAGCTTCGATGTGATACCCGGTGTCGTTCGAGTACCTTCTGGAAAAACCAATAATACATTTCCAGAATTTAATTTTTCTGAGCACTCTTCTAAAAACGCTTCAGGCTCTCGATTTGGAATATAACCTGCCGCTCTCACAATCCCTCGAATAAACGGATTATGCCATAACGCCGCTTTGACAATACAATCACACTGCTTCAATTGTGAAGCAATTAAAACATAATCAATCAAACTGGGATGGTTTGCGATTATCAAACAATTTTTATCATTCTTTAATAAGTCTGCACCATCAAATTGATATCGGATAGCTCGGCTATAATGCATTGTCTTACAAAAGAGAAGAAAGCTTCTTTGTATTATAGCTTGAACTCTGATTTCACGTTGTTTGGTATTTTTTGCTGTAAACGTTAATAGCGGAAAAATAATAAACGTTAAGCAAAGCGCACCAATTCCAAATAAAGAAAAACAGAGTCCAGTAGCTGCGATTCGCCAACATTTATCAATACGTAAAATCAAAGTCATTTGTTATTTATGCGTCCATGTCCATTGCGTTAATGAGCTCTCTATCATCCATTGAGAGTGTGATCCTACTAACTTAGAAATACATTGCAACCCATGAGGCATCTCATAATGTTTGTTTGCAGGTTTATTGTTCCATTGTAGAGAATAATCACTACCAGCACTCAATATAAGTCCGAATGCATAGCCTTGATATTCTTGTTGTTCAAATTCTTGATAATGTGAAGGAAGTGGCTCATCAAAGTCAATAACGAGAACTTTATGATTCGAGTTATCACTCAAATATGCAGCCGCTTCTATTAATGCTGAGTGAAATGTATTTTCGCCCGCCGCAATAGAAGTCACTGGAATCGCTTTTTTAGCTGTAATAGTAAATAACCCTGCGGCGGTATTATGAACCGACTGAGAGAACGCCATTGGAGAGGCATCTTCGCCTTTTAAAATGTCTTCTAATAAAGCACACGTTCTGGTTAATTCACCATGACGACTAGCAAAGATTAAATAATCAATCTCTTGTTCTTGAACTAAAGTAAGCGCAGTTTGAACAGCAAGCTTACTTAATGCGCTCATTCTTCTTCGAGCCATCGCGGGAATTTTATCGACAGGGGCTTTTTCTCCCTCAGGCCAAGTGAAATTAGTTTCTTGCCACTGCAGCCAGGCCGCTTTGGTCTCTATCCCAGCAGAAATTGCGTGCCAATCGATAATATTAAAATTTGCGTATGCCATGATATCCATCTAGTCGTAAAAATATTACAATTTGTTACCCTACTCGTATAGGATATATGAATTCAGTGACTTGGCGCAAATACAAATGCGACAAGTCATACGGTAAATAAATATAAAAATAGATAATAAGGGACTAAACATGTCATTTTACAAACCTCTCTTGCTCTCCGCTGGCGCTCTTATATTATCCGGCTGTGCAAGTGTAATGCCCCTTACCGATAAAGTAACAGGTGAAGATTTATTTCAAACCAATAAACCCGTTTATACCTTGGTTAACCTCCACCCTGATGAAAAAAGAATGAAACTTTATTCTGTTAATTTTCAACAAGATGGTCTAATCCCTGTTTGTACTCAAGTTAATATTGTTGATGTAACAAATAAAAATTTGACCTTTAAGATTAACAGTACAGATAAGCAATATACTTTGGCAAAGCATAAGTCTTCTCCTGATTTTTCAAAATATCTAAGTAATTATTTTGGCACTGAATGTAATAGTTCAAAAATTAAAAAACTCAGTACGTTAGATCAGCAAGGAATTAAAGACGGTGTTGTAAAAGTAGGTATGACTAAGGAAGGCGTTAAATATGCGATCGGCTTCCCACCAGAGCATAAGACACCTGACTTAAATAATAGTGAATGGCTATATTGGAAGAATAGATTTAATACTTTTAGAGTCGAATTCAAAGATAATACCGTTTCTAATATCATAGACTAATCTATTGATCTTTAGTAAATATCAGTGGTTTCTTGCTTTTGAACAAAGTTTCACTCGCAACCACTGATATGATCATTTTCATCTTCTAATAATATGGCTAATTTCGTGACTCAATATAAAAATGACCCTTTTAATGCACTAGAAGCAAAAACAGAAGCACAGAAACTCTCTTTTGCCCCTATCGTTTTTCAAACCGCTCGTACTCTCAGAGATCTTGGTATTCTTGCAGCGCTAGATAAAGCAAACGATCAAGGATTAAACGCTGTGCAATTATCTCAAGAGACTGGCGTTTCTGAATATGGCGTTAAAGTTCTTCTAGATATGGCACTTAGCGCACATATTGTGACATGGAAGGAGCCAAATTACGTACTTGCTAATCTTGGACACTTTTTATTACACGATGGCATGACTAATGCGAATTTAGACTTCACTGCTGATGTTTGTTACGCCGCAATGATGCACCTAACAGAAGCAATTCAAGAAGGTACACCTGCAGGTTTGAAAGAACTTGGTGATTGGCCAACTATTTATGAAGGTTTATCTCGATTGCCAGAAAAAGCAAAAGAGAGCTGGTTTAAGTTTGATCATTTCTATTCTGACCGTTCATTCCCTATTTTATTAGAAAAAGTATTAAGCAAAAAACCTAAGCGTCTTTTTGATATTGGTGGTAACACTGGTAAATGGGCACTGCAATGCTGTAACTACGATCAAGATGTGAATGTCACGATTATTGATTTGCCACAACAGATCGAAATGGCACTAAAAAATGCAGAGCAACAAGGCTTTGCTGATCGTATTAATGGTCATCCAACCAACATGCTAGATAAAACACTGCCTTTACCTCAAGGCGCTGATGTCTGGTGGATGAGCCAATTTTTAGATTGTTTCTCCCCTATGGAGATCTTAAGTATTCTAAAGCGTGTTCGTGCTGCAATGTCTGCTGATGCAAAAGTTTATATTCTTGAACTATTTTGGGATGAGCAAAAATACGATGCCGCGTCATACAGCCTAAATGCGACCTCTCTATACTTCACGTGTTTAGCTAACGGTAACAGTCGTTTCTATCGTTGCAGCGATTTCTTAGAAATTATTGAAGAAGCTGGCTTTGCGGTTGTTGAACAAACTAATAATATTGGTTTAGGTCATACGCTACTTGAGCTTAGAGCTAAATAGGAGCCACCTGTGCTATCAAAACAATCAATCAACGTAGAATCAACTCAGGTTGCTATTATTGGTGCCGGTCCGTCGGGTTCGATTGCTGCTGCGTTATTAAAAAAACACAATATTGATTGCATCATCTTAGAGAAATCGACATTTCCTCGCTTTTCAATTGGTGAGAGTTTGCTTCCTGCCTGTATGGAATCAATTAAAAAAGCAGGAATGCTTGAGGCAGTAGAAAAAGCCAGCTTTCAGTATAAGAACGGGGCTGCTTTTCATTTTGATGGTACGTTTACTTCATTTGATTTTACGAATAAGTTTTCAGAGGGTGCAGGGACAACTTACCAAGTTCAGCGTGGCAACTTTGATAAAGTACTTGCTGACAGCGCTCAAGAGCAAGGGGTCGAAATTCGTTACCAACATGAAATTACTGATGTTGATGTTTCTCAACCTAAAGCGCTCCTTTCTGTATTAGATACTCAAGGCAACCCTTATCAAGTTGAAGCAGATTTTATCTTGGACGCGAGTGGATTCGGTCGTGTCTTACCAAGATTGTTAAACCTAGAAGAACCTTCTTGTTTACCACCACGAAAAGCCATTTTTACTCACCTTACGGACAACATTGATAACGAAGGTTATGACAGAGATAAAATCCTTATTTCTGTCCATCCAATCAACACGCAAGTGTGGTACTGGCTAATCCCATTCAGTAATGGAACCTGTTCTTTTGGTGTGGTTGGCGAGCCTGAATTTTTTGCAGATTACCCTAGTGATAATCTCGAGGCATTAAAGCAGTTGGCAACTGAGGATAACAACCTCAAGCAATTACTTGTCAATGCCGAGTACCCAAATCCATGTGGCGAGATCATGGGTTATTCAGCCAATGTCACCAAGCTGTTTGATCGTAACTTTGCACTTTTAGGTAATGCTGGTGAATTTCTTGACCCTGTATTTTCTTCTGGTGTAACCATTGCGATGAAATCGGCAGAGTTGGCTGCTGAGTCGTTGATTAAACAATTTAACCAAGAAGAGGTTAATTGGCAGGTTGATTACTCAGATAAACTAATGAAGGGCGTAAATACGTTCCGCTGCTATGTAGAAGGCTGGTACGAAGGAACATTTCAAGATGTTATCTTCCATGAAGATTCAAACCCTAAAATCAAACAAATGATCAGTGCTATTTTGGCCGGTTATGCGTGGGATGAAGAGAATCCTTTTGTGGCAGAGCCTGAACGACGTTTAAAAGTGGTTGCTGAATTATGTAAACCGTTAACGAAGTAAATCTTCATATAGATAAATACCTAAAAAAGGCATCCAAATTCTACATTGGGTGCCTTTTATATTGTTGAGATATCAAGCCTTATGCCTGCTCACTCTCGATAACCGCTTTTAAGCTATGTGGATGCAATTTAATACATACCCCTTGATATTTAAAAGCAACAGTATAATTTGCAATTCGCTCTGCATCACCCGATGGACAACTCTGTTTTACTTTAACGCCTAAAGACGCCAAGCTCTCCCACTTCTCTTCTAACATTGGAAACGTTTTAAATACATATTCCAGAAACGCTTCTTGAGAATTAACATCGCATGGGATGACCCACTCTACATGTTCCCAACCTTGCTGCGGATAACTTTTTTCACCAGGATATGGCAACTCTAAACATTCAATAGACCAACCACTCACCTCGATAGGTTGATTAAAGCCTAGAGCAATAATTGGGCGGCCATTAATCTCATTATTTGACCATTCTTCAGTTTGTTGTAACCACGCTTGATGAGCGGCTTCAGCGGCACCGCGATCATTAATTCGTAATGCAATATGATCCGCTTGATAGTCAGTAAGATCTAATCCCAACACATCAAGTAAACTTTGAATTCTATCCATAAACACAGGTAACGCATTAATTAACTGCTGAGGCTCTAATTGTTGTTGTTTTAATAATAACGATGACATGAAGGCAACCTAACGGTAAAAAAGAGAAACCGAATTGTATCAACCTCTTTACTTGATGTTTAGAGTCTTAAGAAAAAATAGCAGAAACTATTAAATATCCCCTGTTTTATTGCTATTATTAGCGACTATTTTGCTTTCCATGCAACAGCATTCCTGTTTAACAGCGATATGAAGGATAACTCTTTGAATATTCAATCACTTATTAACGACAAAGTATCTCAAGCCTTAGAAGCAGCCGGCGCGCCAGCAGGCAGCCCTGCCGCAGTTCGTCAATCTGCAAAAGCTCAATTTGGTGACTACCAAGCTAACGGCGTTATGGGCGTAGCTAAACGACTAGGTACTAACCCACGAGAATTTGCTCAGAAAGTACTGGATGTTTTAGATCTTGATGGCATCGCTAGCAAAACTGAAATTGCAGGCCCTGGCTTTATCAATATTTTCTTGTCTGAAGAATTTCTAGCAAAACAAGCAGAAGCAGCATTAGCTGATGAACGCTTAGGTGTTGCTAAAGAAAAACAACAAAACATCGTTGCCGATTACTCTGCGCCAAACGTTGCAAAAGAGATGCACGTTGGTCACTTACGCTCAACTATCATTGGTGATGCTGTTGTTCGTACTCTTGAGTTTTTAGGTCACAACGTGACTCGTGCTAACCACATCGGTGACTGGGGTACTCAATTTGGTATGCTTATCGCAAACCTTGAGCGCATCCAAAAAGAGAAAGGCGAAGTTTCTATGGAACTGTCTGATCTTGAAGGTTTCTACCGTGAATCTAAAAAACTATATGACGAAGACGAAGAGTTTGCAGTAACTGCACGTGGTTACGTTGTTAAACTTCAAGGCGGTGATGAGTTCTGCGCAGAGATGTGGAAGAAGCTTGTTGACGTTACTATGGTTCAAAACCAACGCAACTATGATCGTCTAAACGTGTCACTGACTCGTGATAACGTAATGGGCGAAAGCATGTACAACAGCATGCTTGCTCCAATCGTTGCTGATCTTCAAAAACAAGGTCTAGCGGTTGAGAGTGATGGTGCTCAAGTGGTTTACCTTGACGAATATAAGAACAAAGATGGCGAGCCTATGGGCGTTATCGTTCAAAAACGTGATGGTGGCTTCCTTTACACAACTACTGACATCGCTTGTGCTAAATACCGTTTCGAAGAACTGAATGCTGATCGTGTTCTTTACTTCATCGATTCACGTCAACACCAGCATCTAATGCAAGCGTGGACTATTGTTCGTAAAGCGGGCTATGTTCCTGAAAGCGTATCTTTAGAGCACCACGCGTTTGGTATGATGCTAGGTAAAGATGGTCGTCCATTTAAAACTCGTGCAGGTGGTACGGTTCGTCTTGCTGATCTTCTTGATGAAGCAGAGCAACGTGCAACAGCACTAATCGAAGAGAAAAACAAAGACCTATCTGCTGAAGAAAAAGCGAAGATTGCCACTACGGTTGCAATGGCAGCGGTTAAATACTCTGATCTTTCTAAGCACCGCACGACAGATTACATCTTCGATTGGGACAACATGCTTGCATTTGAGGGCAACACAGCGCCTTACATGCAATATGCTTACACTCGTGTTGCTTCTATCTTCAGCAAAGCTGGCTTGTCTATGGATGAGTTAACTGGTGAAGTTAAGATCACTGACGAGAAAGAAAAAGCACTTGTTTCTAAGTTAATGCAATTTGAAGAAGCAGTTCAAGCAGTAGCAAGTGAAGGTCAACCTCACTTAATGTGTGCTTACCTATTTGAACTTGCTGGTCAATTCTCTAGTTTCTACGAAGCGTGCCCAATTCTTAACAATGAAGACGAAGCTGTTAAGCAAAGCCGCCTGAAACTAGCTGCACTAACCGCTAAAACAATCAAACAAGGTCTAGACCTATTAGGTATTGAAACGCTAGAGCGTATGTAATTCCTATTTTACTACTCTGAGCACTTATTTATTCAGAGTAGTGATAAGCGAAGATCAAAAAAAGGAGCTAATTTTAGCTCCTTTTTTATTATGTCGACTTTGTGTTACAAATTATTAAAACCAACGTTCTAATGCAGATTTATCCAACTGCTTAAACGCTTTATTCAAAATGTTCGCTAACTCTTTGTATCGAGGTTGGCTCTTCATTGGCTCTAAAGCAGCCCCTGATTCAATAATTTTCTGGTATAACTCGCGATACCAACTTGCTAATGCTGGTGGTAATACTGTATTTGCTCGATTACCTAACCACCAAAATCCTTGTAGTGGCATACTTAGCGCGAATAGAGCAATAATAATCGCTTGCGGCAAGCCTGCTGTATTATTGAAAGCCATTTGAGTCAGCACACTGATAACAGCAACGGCTGGCATTACCTTAACTGCAAACTTAGTGGCTTTAATCACTCGTTGCTCTGGGAACATTGGAGCTAACTCTTTTCGCTCAGGCCAAACATCCATATAAGTCTGGCCGTCTCGAAATCGGAATAGAAAACCATTTTCACTCATATTGCCCCCTTAATTTCTAAACAAAAGTTTAATTATTCAAAAAAACAGAGAATAAACTTGATTAGAATTAATATTATCTTAAAATATTTTTGTTATCTTAGCGCACAATCGTTATCCTATGCGCTGATTTATTTTTTAGCTGTAGTTCTACTATAAGCTAAAATAGGATAAATCGGCAAGGACTGCTGTAATGCTCTTTCTAAGGATAGCCAACTTTTTTATGCAAATGCGGTAATAATTTTTAAATTAACTGCATTTGTCATTGTTATGTCATTTACGACATAACTTTAATTACTGATGAATAAATAGGTATTTATACATGTCTAAGCTGGTTTTAGTTTTAAACTGCGGTAGTTCTTCTCTTAAATTTGCGGTTGTTGACGCAGAATCTGGTGCTGAGCACTTAACTGGTCTTGCTGAGTGTCTTGGTCTTCCTGAAGCTCGTATGAAGTGGAAACTTGATGGCAAGCATGAAGCTCAACTAGGTGAAGGTGCAGCACACGAAGAAGCACTAGCATTTATGGTAGAAACTATCCTTGCTTCTAAGCCAGAGCTTAAAGCTAACCTAGGCGCTATCGGTCACCGTATCGTACACGGTGGTGAGCAATTCACTAAGTCAGCACTAATCACTGACGAAGTACTTAAAGGTATTCAAGACGCTGCAACTTTTGCACCTCTTCATAACCCTGCTCACATCATCGGTATCGAAGCTGCGAAGCATAACTTCCCAGAACTTCAAAACGTTGCTGTATTTGACACTGCTTTCCACCAAACTATGCCTGCAGAGTCTTACCTATACGCTCTACCGTACAACCTATACACAGATCACGGTATCCGTCGTTACGGCATGCACGGTACTTCTCACCTGTTCATCACTCGTGAAGTTGCTGGTCTACTAAACAAGCCAGTTGAAGAAGTTAACATCATCAACTGTCACCTAGGTAACGGCGCATCTGTATGTGCTATCAAGAACGGCGAATCTGTAGACACTTCTATGGGTCTTACTCCTCTTGAAGGTCTAGTAATGGGTACACGTTGTGGCGATATCGATCCTGCGATCGTTTTCCACCTACATGACGCACTAGGTTACTCTGTTGAGCAAATCAACACGATGCTAACTAAAGAGTCTGGCCTACAAGGTCTAACTCAAGTGACTTCTGACTGTCGTTTCGTTGAAGACAACTACGGTGAGAAAGAAGAAGCAACTCGTGCGATGGATGTATTCTGTCACCGTCTAGCTAAATACGTTGCAGGTTACACAGCAACTCTAGAAGGTCGTCTAGACGCAATCACTTTCACTGGCGGCATCGGTGAAAACTCTGCTCCAATCCGTGAAATGGTTCTTAACCGTCTAGGTATCTTCGGTATCGAAGTTGATAGCGAAGCTAACCTTAAAGCACGTTTCGGTGGTGAAGGTACTATCACTACAGCAAACAGCCGCATCCCTGCAATGGTTATCTCTACTAACGAAGAGCTAGTAATCGCAGAAGACACAGCTAAATTAACTGGTCTATAATATATCTCCTAAAAGGCTAGCCATTAGGTTAGCCTTTTTTCTTTCTATGGCTTTATTTTTTCAATAAGGTCTCTTGCCCCAATAGTGTAGAGGAATCTTCCATGTCTCGTACTATTATGCTTGTTCCAATCAGTGCTGGTGTTGGTCTAACTAGCGCAAGTTTGGGTGTTTTACGTTCTATGGAACGTAAAGGCGTAAGCGTTTCTTTTTACAAACCTATCTCTCAACCTCGTCACGGTGGTGATCAACCTGATCTAACTACTTCAATTGTGACTAGCAGTAGCGATATTAAAGCAGCAGAACCTACAACAGTTTCTCGTGCAGAAGAACTTCTACGTAACGATCAAACTGATGTTCTTTTAGAAGAAATCGTTGCTCGTTATAAGTCTATCAGTGAAGATACTGATGTGACGCTTATCGAAGGTCTTGTTCCTACTCGTAAGCACCCATTTGCTAACCAATTAAATGGTGAAATCGCAAAAACTCTGGGCGCTGAGATTGTGTTTGTAGCTACTCCTGGTACAGATAATCCTTCTCAACTTAAAGAGCGTATCGAAGTAGCATGTTCTAACTTCGGCGGTACTAAGAACAAACAAATCGCTGGCGTTATCATCAACAAACTAAATGCACCTGTTGATGAAGCGGGCCGTACTCGCCCTGACCTATCTGAAATCTTTGATGATGCAGATGCTACGACTAAGACTAATCTTGAAGTAATGCAAATCTTCAACTCTAGCCCTATTCGTGTTCTTGGTTGTGTGCCTTGGAAAATCGATCTAATCGCTACGCGTGCTATCGATATGGCTAAGCACCTTAATGCTGAAATCATTAACGAAGGTGAAATCGCGACTCGTCGTATTAAGAGCATCACTTTCTGTGCACGTTCTCTTCCGCACATGATTGAGCACTTCAAACCAGGTTCTCTTTTAGTAACTTCTGCTGACCGTCCTGACGTTATTGTTGCTGCATGTCTTGCTGCAATGAACGGCGTTGAAATCGGTGCTATCTTACTAACTGGCGGTTACGAGATCCCTAAATCAATCGCTGAACTTTGTAAGCCTGCACTAGATGCTGGTCTTCCAATCTTCACAGCGCAAGGTAACACTTGGCAGACTTCTCTAAATCTACAAAGCTTCAGCCTTGAAGTTCCTGCAGATGATAAAGAGCGTATTGAGTTTGTTAACGAACACGTTGCTAGCCACATTGATGGCCCTTGGATTGACTCTCTATCTGAAGGTACTGAAGGTATCCGTCGTCTAAGCCCACCAGCATTCCGTTACCAGTTAACTGAATTTGCTCGTAAAGCGGCTAAGCGTATCGTTCTTCCTGAAGGTGATGAACCTCGTACAGTTAAAGCTGCGGCTATCTGTGCTGAGCGTGGTATCGCGACTTGTGTTCTTCTTGGTAACCCAGAAGAAATCCGTCGTGTTGCTGCTCAACAAGGTGTTGAACTTGGTGCTGGCGTTGAAATCATCGATTCTGAAGCTGTACGTGAAAACTACGTTGCTCGTTTAGTTGAACTACGTGGCGCGAAAGGCATGACTGAAGTTGTGGCTCGTGAGAAACTACAAGATTCAGTATTCCTTGGTACTATGATGCTTGAAGCGGGTGAAGTTGACGGTCTTGTGTCTGGTGCGGTTCATACCACAGCAAACACTATCGTTCCTCCATTCCAAATCATCAAAACAGCACCTGATGCTTCTATCGTATCTTCAATCTTCTTCATGCTTCTGCCTGATCAAGTTCTTGTATACGGTGACTGTGCGATCAACCCTGATCCAACAGCTGAGCAACTTGCTGAAATCGCTATCCAATCTGCTGACTCTGCAGCGGCATTTGGTATCGACCCTCGCGTTGCAATGATCTCTTACTCTACTGGTGAATCTGGTAAAGGCGCAGACGTTGATAAAGTACGTGAAGCAACAAAACTTGCTCAAGCAAAACGTCCTGATCTAATGATCGATGGTCCTCTTCAGTACGATGCTGCAATCATGGAAAACGTAGCTGCTTCTAAAGCACCTAACTCTCCTGTTGCGGGTAAAGCGACTGTATTTGTATTCCCAGACCTAAACACTGGTAACACAACATACAAAGCCGTTCAACGTTCTGCTGACCTAGTATCTATCGGTCCAATGCTTCAAGGTATGCGCAAGCCAGTAAATGACTTGTCTCGTGGCGCTCTAGTAGACGATATCGTTTACACAGTAGCTCTAACGGCTATCCAAGCTTCTCAAGCTGAGCAAGCTGAAGAAAAAGTAATTAACTAATTTTATGCTCTAGCAATAGAGTTTAGTTAACGAAAATAGAAAGACACGCGATGCAAATTGCGTGTCTTTTTTTGTGCTTATAAAGCAGGGACTAGGTACGAGTAATTAGGTAAAAGCGAGCAGAACTCTCAAGCTCTAGCTCCTCGCAACTAGAAACTAGAAACTAGAAACTAGAAACTAGAAACTAGAAACTAGAAACTAGAAACTAGAATATTGTAAGTGAATAAATAATATTAATAACCACCTTTTCTTTTGATCTTATCTAGTCCCTAAATTCTCGTCCCTAGCCCCCCTTTCGCCCATAAAAAAACGAGAACCAATTGGCTCTCGTTTTTATTTGTTACACTAATAAAGCTAGGCGACTATCGTATGTAAGTCGTCATTAACTCATCTTTGTATACAGGGCGATACCAAACACGCTCTGCTTCTTGGCAGCACTGAGTCTTGTCACACCCAATAAGCTCACGAGTTAACTTCCCTTTCTTCACCCAGAGCTCAAGCATTGCATCGACACCATCTTCACTCATACTGAACTTCTTAGCTAAAGTAATACGTTCAACTCGACCTTGTTCATCAATGTACTGTTTAAGCTCTGTTAAAATCATACTAAGGCTGCCTCTTGTTGCTCTACTTCTTTACTCTTGTGTTTCAAGGCAAGATAAGTCACTGCCATTGCGATTAGCGAAATTGCAATCCACATGCTGCTTGTCATTGGTGCATTAGAGAAATTCGCAATTTGGTAGTACAGCGTTGACGATACGTACGCTAATAACATCGTCCAACCCGCAATAAAGTAAGAGTACTGACGACCAAACTCACGCATATATGCTCCCATTGCAGCCACACATGGAGTGTAAAGCAGAATAAAGATTAAGTAAGCCATCGCACTTGCGCTAGTCACAAAGTGAGCTTGTAGATTACCAAAAATTGAATCAGCAACACCTTGGTCCTCAGCAACAGCACTAGAGTCCGTTAAGTCACCGACTTCAACACCTAGAGGGTCTGAGTAGCTTAAACCAGATAGATTATCAGGAATAGACATAACTGCTTCTTCAAGGCTTGCCATTAAATCAAACTCAGCACCTTCATCTGCAGGATCTGAATATAAGCTGTTTAATGTACCGACTACCGCTTCTTTAGCAAAAATACCGGTAATAATACCAACCGTTGCTGGCCAGTTATCTTCTTGAATACCAATCGGCGCTAATACTGGAGTCACGATTTGAGCCGCTTTTGATAACACAGAGTTTTCACTATCTTCGTTACCAAATGAACCATCCATACCCAATGAGTTAAAGAAGCTTAAAATAGTTACAACAACAACAATCGTTTTACCTGCTCCAAGAACAAAGCGCTTTAGTTTTTGCCATGTTTTAATCATGATGTTACGCATTGTTGGAAATTCATAATCTGGAATTTCCATAATAAACGTATCACTACGACCCGGATAAATAGTGTGTTTTAGCAGTAAGCCTGTAAATACCGCAGCTAAAATACCAAGGAAGTACAAACCAAAGACTACGTTCTGACCATTTTCTGGAAAGAAAGCCGCAGCAAATAGAGCATAAACAGGAAGACGTGCACCACATGACATAAATGGAGCCATTGATGCTGCCAGTTTACGTTCACGCTCTTGCTCTAACGTACGAGTTGCCATGATAGCAGGAACATTACAACCAAAGCCTAGAACCAAAGGAACAAACGCTTTACCTGGCAAACCAATCTTCTGCATTACTTTATCAAGCACAAAAGCCGCACGAGCCATATAGCCAGAGCTTTCAAGTAAAGATAGGAATAAGTATAAACAACCGATTACTGGAATAAATGTCGCAACAGTTTGAATACCACCACCAACACCATCAGCGATAAGTGTAACTAACCAAACAGGCAAATGGCCATCTAATAAATAATGGCTACCATCAACGAGTAATGCACCAACACCAATATCAAAGAAATCAATGAATGCACTACCAATGTTAATAGAGAACATAAACATCAGGTACATGACAAAGAAAAAGAAAGGAACACCTATCCATTTATTCAAAATTACACGGTCAATTTTCTCACTGACACTATGGCTTAAACCACCTTCTTGACGACGTAATTGCTGACATAATTGATGTAAAAATGTGTATCGACAATCCGCAATATGAAAATCAGCTTCGACTTGCGTCGTTAATACATTAGCAATATTAGCCACTGCATTTCTTTTTTCTGCTTCTAATGCATTCAATACTAACGCGTCATTTTCTAGTGCACGAATAGCCAATGAACGACTTGATGCATAATCACTTGTAAATAATGATGACGCTTCCTCTATTGCCGCCTCAACTTGCTCACCATACGTCAACTCAAGCGGAGCCATTTTTATGCCTTGAGCAATAGATTTATGGAGTTTTTCTTTAAATTTATGAACTTGGCCATTATTGTTAGCAGAAAGAGCAAGTACAGGACAGCCTAGTTTTTTCTCTAACCCTTTAATATCAAGAACTTGTCGCTGACGCTTTAATACATCCATTTTATTCAGTACAACGATCATTGGGCGACCCAATTCACGTAACTGTAACGTCATATATAAACTACGTTCTAAACAAGAGGCATCCACCACATTAATAATAACGTCGGCATCATGTGTTAGAACCGCTCTCGAAGCGATAGTTTCATCAAGACTATTTACATCATTACCACTGTCTAACGCATAGATACCAGGTAAATCCGTTAATAAAAACTCATCACCTGAACACGTATATTTGCCTGTTTTCTTTTCGACTGTTACACCAGCCCAGTTACCAACTTGTTGCTTAGCACCAGTTAGGCCATTAAATAAGGTTGTTTTACCACTGTTTGGGTTACCTACAGTTAGTACTTGATACTGCATCTTATAATTCCTTAACTGTGATCTGTTCTGCTAAATTTTTACGGATAGCGAGAGAAGTACCTCTTACGCTAATTTGTAATGGGTCACCCATTGGAGCTTTACGCAAAATAGAGATTTCCGTATGCGGTAGCATCCCCATTACCATTAGCTTCTTTCTTGTATCTGTTGGTAATAAAGACATATCTGTTACTACGGCTTTTTTTCCGCTATCTAATTGCGTTAGTTTCATCTCAAGCTCCACGATAGTGAGAATCATTATTATTTCGTTTCATTCTATAACTTACGCTTACATTTTTCTTGCGCTAAATCAATTTTTGTCAGTAAATTGACAAAAACCCTATAAATGTTCCATTTTAAAGAAAAATAAGTTTCGGGATTACATTAATAATTAACGTCAATTACGTTAAAAACACTTGAACTCAAATGACGTTAAAATAAATAATAAATAAGACAAAACCGACAAGATTAAAATAATAACTTAAAATCAATAGCTTGCACAAAGAAGTAGTAGCTTGTCGCTTTTGTACTAGAGGATTGTCGTTATTTTGATATGTAAAATAAGCGTGGGGACGTATAGTCATTTACATCGAGAGGGAGACCTCTTAATTTTTATTCTAATAGAGGTGATAGGATTACTCTTATTACCTCGGCAGCAAGCGAAGGTATCTTTGATGCCCGCGACGTAGTCCCCCCGGCTACGTCGCGATCTTTTTTCTCATCTATATCTTTCTTAGTTCAATCCCATCACTCTTCATTTTCAGTGACAAATTGTGTTGGAGATAATCCATAATGACGCTTAAATCGTTTACTAAAATAAGATGGGTCATTAAAGCCTGAATCAAATGCCGCATCAGCAACTTTACTCCCTGAAATCAATAACTCACATGCTTTTTCTAGCTTAACTTCAATCAAGTACTCCATAAATGAACGTTGAGTGAACATCTTAAATTTACGCTGAAAGTTTCGTTCAGAAATAAATAATGCTTTTGCTACTGCTCGAGTACCAAACCCAGAATCATGATAATTATCTTCAACTATTTGATAGACACCTATTAGCCACTCCTGTTGTGTGTCTTTCTCAACGGCAGTACTACCTTCTGATTTTATATATTTCGTTTTATCACTCAATATATCGCTGGCAATAGGCCAAGAGAGTGCCAGTTCATTTTCACCAAGTGTGTTTTTTGTGATTTCAAAGTGGCCTCCATTTTGTACTGTTAATTGCTTAACAGAAGAAAGCCCTAAAGCTTGGTTGAGTACTTCTATAACCTCGGTTAAATCTACTCGCTTCAACTCTTCTAATTCATCGACACTAATGCTATCTCCTTCACTCAAGAAGTAAGCGATTACTCTCTGATCATGACAATCAATACGTATTGTCACTTGCTCACCAAACTGGCTTCTTTTTAATAAATTGAAAAGTAAATTATTAAAAATCGCATCAATCAATAATGGCTGAACAAAGACAGAGCAACTCGTTGAATTATCATCTAAATCGAGTTCAACGCCTTTTGTATGATACTCATCTTTCCAACTCTTAACTGCAGCCCTTAATAGCGGTGTAAATACCTGATTGGTTCGATTATTTTTTTGCAACATCACAAAAGGCTCAATATTCGTTAACTGCTTCAATAGCGTTAAGCTGTATTCACATTGATTAGCCAGAAGCAAATTAGTTAATGACCCTCTCTTTTGTAAATTACTTTGGATTTCTCTGATTGGTTGCTCTACTTGTTCTGCCATTTCAGATATTACATGCTGCCTCACTGTAAGTAACTTCTGTAATTGTCGGTTGCTTGATATTAATACCTTACCTTGATTACTCAACTGAAGTGTTTTCCGCTCTACTCGTTTTTTCAATCGCTCATTACTTTTTTTAATCTCTTTTGATCGCCAAAAGTAAATACCAACCACACTAAGCAGAAGAAAACTAAACACTGAAAATATGAACCAAGGAGCGAAAAACCAAGGGACTTCTACATAAAATAAAAACTCGGTGACTTGGCTTGTTCGTTGACCAATATTACGAGGCTTAATTCTTAAGGTGTATTTTCCAGGTTTTAAAGAATCAAAAATAAGTGAGTTGCCATCAATATTTTGCCATGTTGTATCACTAGCACCAACTAACTGGTAGGAAAGAGCCGTGTTTTGAAACTCAGGTAAAACCCCGAATAAAAAAGAGATACTTGCCCCATACGGGATAGGTTCTAAGCGCTTTTTATCAGAACCATAGCTAATGGTAGAATGATCGATATTAATCTGACTAAAAACAACGTGTGGTTTGGTGATTTGATACTCAAGTAATTCTTGTTCATTCGCTAAAAAAAGACCATCTTTACTCACAAACATCATTGTTCCATTAGATGAAATAGAACATAGCCCAGTTAATAGTTCATTATTAATGAGCCCTCTTTGACTACCAAAGTGCTTGGTTAAACGACCTTGGTGAGTATATAAAGAAAGACCTTTACTTGATGACAACCAGACTCCATTGCTGGTAGATAATACACAATGAGGCGTCGTGTATTTTGCAGATAATGGGATGTCTCTTCTCCCTTTATTTTGCTCACTGATCTGCAAACCATAGTTACTTACTATCCATGAATTTCCATATTCAGTATCGACCATATCAAGAATGCTACCAGCACTAACATAGACGTAATCAAATGTCAGGGCGCCGTTTTCGTATCGATACATACCCATATTAGTACCAATAGATAGTTGGCCATTTTTATTTTCATATAAATGAGTAATTTTACTAGAATATTTCTTCTCTAAAACCCAAGAAAAACCCAAGTCCATCAACTGAGTGGTCTTGGTATTATATTTGTATAAACCATCATTACTGGAAAACCATAAAATACCGGAAGAATCCATTAGCAAGTTATCGATATTCTTACTCTTAATTCCCTCAAGCCCCTTTGGCAGGCTAATTTCTTTTGTCTTTCTATCAACTTGATAAACACCAGTTGTCGTCCCAGCCCATACAAAACCTTGTCCATAGCTAAGATCATTTACATGATGTGATATTACTTCATGAATAGTAGATTGTAAGTCCAGCGAATTTATCCAAAATAATCCCGTCGTAGAACTAAACCAGGCATTGTCATCTGGGGTCTGCAAAATAGCGGTTATTTCATTCACATCTAGTCTCCCATTCGCTTCTTTATAGCGAATACGAGAAAATAATCGACTGCCATCAGAGTAATAGCTAACACCATTATCGGTGGCAACCCAAACCCCATTATTCTTATCTTCGAGTAAGGCATAAATTTTATTGCCTTCCAGTGAGTAATCATCTCGAACAATCGATTGAAAGTATTCAAGTTGTTGGCTTGAAAAATTCCATTTATATAAACCATTATCGGTTCCAAACCAAAATGATTCATTTGTCTCAGCAAACGACAATAACGATTTTTTGATTGGTATCTTGCGATCAATCGTTAGCTTCTCTTCAGCTAGCTCTGTTAACCAAATACTGTCATGTGTACCAAGAATGATTTGATCTTTTTCTTCTGAATAAAAAATAGCATCAATGTACTGCCCCAAAAATAACGGGGTATACGTTTCTGTTACCTGATCAAATTCAAATAGTCCTTCTGAAGTTGCCACTAGCCAACGCCTATCAATGTAAATAGCGTCCGTTATTTCTATTTCATTAATAATAGAACTGGTATTCGAATCTACAATATTCGCGCTAATAAACGATTCATCTTCAGGCTCGTAAATGAAAAATTGCTCTCCATCATGCCCCCAAAACACGCCATTACTTTGGTGTAAGCTGCGCTGTTTACTGCCTAATGGTAGCTCAAATTCAATATTGGAACCGGTCTGATTAGACCAACTCTGAATTTTATTCTCTTTGATAAACCAAAACTTATCATCAAGATATGAAATTTCTCTTGGAAGTTGTGTATCTGATTTTTCACCTAAGGTGAGAATATTTTGTCCATCAAATAAATGAATTTGTCCATACACGTCGTACATCCAAACCGCACCATCATCACGCAAAAAAAGCTGCTGAGCTGTTATATACTGACCATCAGTATGAATTGGCATTGGATAGAAAATCGTATTGCTTGCAAAAGAAGAAGTAAAAGTAGAGAAAGAGATAAAAATACTTAGCATAAGTATTCTGAATAAAGACATCTACTCGCCTTGAGATAAAAAATAAAAGGATTCAATATGATAGAAAAAGTCTACCTATATAGCAATGAAGGAAATTCGATTATCAATGTTGGCGAGAGGAAAAAACAAAAGCCCTTTTTATTCAAAAAATAAAAAGGGCTTTAATTGAGGTTAATTAACTATTCTTAAACTTGATCACGTAACGCATCAATGGTTAATTGGGCTTGCTGTTTAAAGTGCGCTCTTTCCGCATTAGCAACAGGGGATGCCTGAGGTAATGGGACTTTCAATGCATTTACTGCACGGCCATTTTTAATTAGCTCATAATGCAAGTGAGGGCCAGTTGAGCGACCAGTATTACCACTTAAGGCAATCTTATCTCCCATTGATACTTTCTGCCCTTTCTTCACTAAAATCTTACTTAAATGAAGATAACGCGTCATGTACTCACGCCCATGTTTGATAATCACATAGTTACCCGCAAGAGGGTGATGTAAAGCTCTCACAACAACACCATCACCTGTGGCGTAAACAGCAGTTCCTACAGGAGCGGCAAAATCGGTTCCGTTATGTGGTGAAATACGCCCTGTTATTGGGTGTTTACGGTACGGATTAAACGGCGAACTAACTCTAAAACGTTGATGTGTTGGGTAACGTTCCAATGCTCGGTTCAAACTGCGTCCTTGAACATCATAATAATGTCCATCGGTATGTTTAAGTAATGTGATTTCTCTATTACCATTTTTATACAATACCGCTTCTACATCACCAGATGACACGGCTTTACCATCAATAAACTCTCTATTGATTTCTACCGCAAATTTATCACCTTTACGCGCTTCTTTGCCAAAATCAAATTTCCACTGTAATTGCTTCGCTAGTATCTGAATTTGACCAGGTGTTAGACCTGCTGCTCGTGCTGAATTATAAAAATTACTGGTCACTCTACCTGCTAGAAATACCGGTTTAATTTCACCTTTCTCTTCTACTTGATCAAAGGTGTACTGGTTTCCATTCCAAGCGTAAACATCAGTGTTTTTAATATTACGATGAATTTTTAACTCAGTTAATTTTCCATCTTCATCCTGTTGCCATTCTAAATCAACACCGACACGCATATTTGCCGCTGATTTATTCACTTCAAGCAGTGAATACATATCAGACATTGGCAATGCATATTGATTAAAAATAGCACCTAATGTCTCACCTGAAGCTACAGTATGAGAATGTAAGATATCTTTTGCGGCTAGTTGTTCATCTAGTTCATCTTTAGGCGCATTAAATTCAGGATCATTAGGTTCAAAAATCGTACCTACTGGTTCACTGTTTTGATCTGCTAATGTTTGAAGATTTTCGCTTGATAAAGAAACCTCATTTCTATTTGAAACAGAAGAGGTACTCTGTAAGCTATGTGTTGGTTTCCAGATAAAAATAGCGCAAGTAAATAGGAATAAAGACAATAGAACAAACTTATGCCTTTTAGATAGCGTACCCAATCTAGTTGCTATAACTTCTTTATATTTTATTGACTTAGACAACGTGATAACTCATTACTGATGGTTGATAAAAATATAAAATAAGCACCCTCTTCATCTGCTTGCTGTATCGCTAAAGGATCTAGTTCACCTTTATGCACCTCAGTACCTCTGGTAATTGTTGTTACAATTGCTGGTTCAAACTGAGGTTCTGCAAAGACACATACTGCTTGCTGATTTAAAAGTGATTTTTTTATCTTAATCAAAGTTTTTGCACCCGGTTTTCTATCCGGACTCACCGTAAAGTGCCCCAAGTTATTCATTCCAAAATAACGTTCAAAATAGCCATATGCATCATGAAATACAAAGTATCCTTTATCTTGCACTGGCTTAAGTTGGTCTGAAATTGTCTTCACTGCCTGTGTTAACTTATTTTCAAACACAGCAAGGTTAGACTGATATTGTTCTTTATTCAATGGATCCTTTTTAATCAGCTGTACGGTTATCTCTTTTGCGACACCTAATGATTCCTTTGGACCTAACCAAAAGTGCGGGTCGGTATTGTGATGATGACCATCGTCTTCACCATGAGCATCATGACCATGTTGATCAAAATGGAAAAAATCAACCGAACTAAACTGGCTAATCGTCACTACATTTTTTTGATCTTCTAATATTTTACTTAAAAAAGGTTCTAAATCATTTCCATACCAAATGATCATGTCTGCTTTTTTGACTTTCTTTATATCTGAAGGGCGTAATGCATAATCATGAGGAGAAGCACTTTGAGGTACAAGATAAGAAGAATCTGATACACCACGTGTTAATTCTTGCACAATTAAGTGAATAGGCTTCACTGAAGACAACACTGTCATCGCTTGGGCTTGAGCCCCTAATAAAGTGCATAAACACAAGGCTATAAATTGAATTTTTTTACTCATGAGCTTCTCTTAAAAAATGTGATGGCGATTGGATTTCTAAAATGTTACATTATAACACTTACTAATTGCAAATGACTCTTATTAAAAAATGACTGCATTACTTACTTTACAAGATGTCTGCGTTGTCTTTGATGGCCGCCATGTTCTTGATAATATCTCATTATCTATCGAACCAAATAAGATCATTACCCTGATCGGCCCTAACGGTGCGGGAAAATCAACTTTAGTGAAGGCTATTCTCGGTTTACAAAAACCTACTAGCGGCCTAATTAAAAGAGAAAAAAAATTACGTATCGGTTATGTACCTCAAAAACTGCACTTAAATGATTCTCTTCCTCTTACTGTTCAAGGTTTTTTAAAACTAGCAGGAAAATACAGTCAGCAAGAGCACCTTGATGCATTAAAGCTAGTCGAGGCTGAACACTTACTTCACTCTAATATGCATAAATTATCTGGTGGAGAGTCACAACGTGTACTACTTGCTAGAGCTTTATTGCAACGCCCTGATTTACTTGTTCTTGATGAACCAGCTCAAGGTGTCGATATTCAAGGACAAATTAGCTTATATGCGTTAATTGAATCTATTCGCCATCGTTTTAATTGTGCTGTGTTTATGGTTTCACATGACCTACACCTTGTAATGGCAAAAACAGATGAAGTAATTTGTCTTCAGCACCATATTTGTTGTTCTGGTGCACCTTCTTCTATCTCTAAACATCCTAAATATATTGCATTATTTGGTCAGCAACGAGATCAACAACTCGCGTTTTATCATCATGACCATCGCCATGACCATGATTTATCTGGTGAGCCAAGTGATGGCTCATGCTGCAATAAAAATAAAAAGGCGTCATCATGATTGAGTTTTTACTTCCAGCTCTTTTAGCTGGATTAGGTATTGCATTACTTGCAGGTCCATTGGGCTCTTTCGTCGTATGGCGAAAGATGGCGTATTTTGGTGATACCCTTGCTCATGCTTCTCTACTTGGCCTATCGCTTGGTTTTTTATTCGATATCAATTTAAATTTAGCCTTGATTGTCTGCTGTGTTGCCATCGCATTATTATTAGTGACATTACAAAAACAACGGTTAGTCGCAACTGATACCTTGCTTGGAATTTTAGCCCATAGCTCCCTATCGTTAGGTTTAGTTGCAGTTAGCTTTCTAGATAATGTTCGAGTTGATTTAATGTCTTATTTGTTTGGTGATTTACTTGCCGTTACTTATGACGACTTAGTGTATATCTATACTGGCGTTATCATTGTTTTAGGCTTGATATACATCGTATGGAGACCACTACTGTCATCAACAATTAGTGAAGAGTTGGCTCAAGTTGAGGGAGTAAATGTAGATTTAATGCGTTTAGTCTTGATGCTAATGGTTGGATTAGTCATTGCTATTTCGATGAAGTTTGTAGGCGCGTTAATCATTACTTCATTACTGATCATTCCTGCGGCAACCGCGAGACGTTTTTCTCGATCGCCAGAGCAAATGGTTTTGCTTTCTTCTATTTTTGGTTGTATTGCTGTTATTGCAGGTTTAGCTCTGTCATGGCATTACGATACTCCAGCAGGCCCTTCTGTAGTTGTTTCTGGTGCTGCTATATTTATGCTATCTCAACTAAAAAAAGCACGTACCTAATTCTATAAAACAAAGCAATACTGCCTATTGCAGTATTGCTTTATCTATAGCATCTAAAGCTTAAATCGACTTACGATCACTGTTAAGTTATCAGCCATCAAACCTAATCTCTCCGACTGCTGTTCAGTTGCATCTACATCTGATGCATTTCCTTTCGCAAAAATATTAATTTCTGCAATTAATTGGTTAACGCTCGATGTTGCGGTTAATTGCTCTTCTGCAGATGCTGAAATTTGGCTATTCATTGTTTGAATGATTGCAACAGACTCAAAAATAGAACTTACTGTATGTTGAGTCTCTACCGTTTTTTCCGCAATTTGATGCGCATCATCCGAATTACTTTGCATCAAGGTTACTGATTTTACGGCTTCATCTTGCAACTCTGCAATCATAGTCGATATTTGCGCGGTACTGTCTTGGGTTCTACTTGCAAGCAATCTCACCTCATCAGCAACAACAGCAAAACCTCTTCCACTCTCTCCCGCTCTTGCTGCTTCAATCGCCGCGTTTAAGGCCAACAAATTAGTTTGGTCTGCAATGCTACGGATCACATCTAGTATGCTGCCTATGTTCTCGGTTTTGACTTGTAGATTCGCAATGACTAATGAAACATCTTTAATATTAACTGCTAATGCCTGCATATCACTATTCATATTCCCAATAGTATTGATGCAATGACTTGAAGTATGATTAACTTCTAAAGCCGAATCAGAAGCCTGAATGGCACTTTTAGTTACTTCATCAACACTAACCACAATTTGATCTGTCGCTACAGCCGCTTGCCCTAATTGATCCATTTGAGCTTTCATACTGATATTCATTGTATGAGCTGACGAAGATAAATGATGAGACGATTCACTTAACTCAAGGGTTAACTTATTAATATCTGTCACTAGTTCTTTAATGTTTTGCGCCATTTCAAGAACACGCCCATAAATACCAATATGACGACTGTTTGTGGCATTTATATGTGTTAAGTCACCACGAGAAATACGATCAATAACATTTAAAATAATCTCAGGATCATTGCCTAGTGTTTTGTTATATTTTCGAACCGCAAAAAACATAACAAGCCCAATAAATACATTAACAATAAAACCAATGGCTAACCCCTCAAGAAGAAAAGCTTTAAAAGTGTCATTTACTTTTTTCTCTTGAACACCACTGCCTAAGTACCAATTCCAATGCTTGGTTTTAACTGCTATAGATTTTACTTCTGTTGTTATGTTCTCGCGAGTTGTAAACCAAGAGTAGGTAATAACTTGCCCTGCTACAGTAAGGTTACTGATAATATGACTTTTTGCTTCAAGACTAACAATGCTTTCAAATGACTGGCCGATAATTTGAGGATCTAAAGGTGCCGCTAAGAAGACTAAATTTTCATCTGTCATCCAAATATATTCATTATCCGAGTATGCGTAACTTTGCATTAACTCACTAGCTAATTTCTTTGCTTTATCTTCATCCAACTCACCTGAAACCACTTTTTGCTCTAGAGTCGCAATCGTATTTTTAGCGTTTGTGAGTAAGTTTTCTAGCCTTGTTACATTGTTTGTTTCTAACGTATACCTAACGTTGTATGCGCCCATAATAATAGACCCAAACATTGCAGCAGAAAAAATCAGATAAATAATGACATACTTAGTTGTAGTATTAAGTTGCATGTGTCTTCTCAAATAAAATAACTATTAATAATTTATACCAATATTAAAATTGGCATTAAGTGCTATTCATTCTTGAGTTTTGTTATACGGACTGAGCAAGTGCTCTGATTAATTTAATAAATCATATACTTACTTAGATAGGTATGAGGCGTATCCTGAGAAAGAAAAGCGCCGAATCTTATCAAAGGATTGATTATTGTTTATACTTTTTTCTCTCACCACATTTGTAAGCAAATATTTCATAAGGTAACAGATACAAAAAAGCCATTCATATTTCTATAAATGGCTTTTGCTTCATTCATGTCTTGGTTTAAATGATTACCAACCAGTCACTTCACGAAGTGCTTTACCGATATCAGCAAGGCTTTTTACTGTTTTAACGCCTGCTTCTTCAAGTGCTGCAAACTTATCTTCAGCCGTACCTTTACCACCAGAAATAATCGCACCGGCATGGCCCATGCGCTTACCAGGAGGAGCAGTAACACCAGCAATGTAAGATACAACTGGTTTTGTAACATTGTGCTTAATAAACTCAGCTGCTTCTTCTTCCGCAGTTCCGCCGATCTCGCCAATCATTACAATTGCTTCTGTTTCTGGATCTTCTTGGAACAGTTTTAAGATATCAATGAAGTTTGAACCAGGAATTGGATCACCACCGATACCAACACACGTTGATTGGCCAAAGCCTTCATCTGTTGTTTGCTTAACTGCTTCATAAGTCAGCGTACCTGAACGAGATACGATACCAACTTTACCTTTCTTATGAATGTGACCAGGCATGATACCAATCTTACATTCATCAGGAGTGATAACACCCGGACAGTTAGGACCAATCATTACTACGCCTTCAGCATCTAGACGAACTTTAACGTCAAGAAGATCAAGTGTTGGAATGCCTTCTGTAATTGTTACGATAAGCTTAATGCCCGCATCGATTGCTTCAAGAATCGCATCTTTACAGAAAGGAGCCGGTACATAAATAACAGAAGCCGTTGCGCCAGTTGCTTCAACAGCATCACGAACCGTGTTAAATACAGGAAGACCAAGGTGAACTTGACCTCCTTTGCCTGGTGATACTCCACCAACCATTTTTGTACCGTAATCAAGAGCTTGTTCAGAATGGAAAGTACCTTGACCACCAGTGAAACCTTGGCAGATAACTTTTGTATCTTTATTAATTAGTACAGACATTATTTGCCCTCCGCAGCAGCAACAACTTTTTCAGCCGCTTCAGTTAATGAAGTAGCAGCAATGATATTTAGGCCACTTTCAGCCAGTTTTTGTGAACCAAGTGGTGCGTTATTACCTTCAAGGCGAACAACAACAGGAACTTCTACACCCACTTCTTCAACAGCACCAATGATGCCATCTGCAATTAGGTCACAACGTACAATACCACCAAAGATGTTTACTAGAACGGCTTTAACATTGCTGTCTGATAGAATAATTTTGAACGCTTCAGTTACTCGCTCTTTTGTCGCACCGCCGCCAACATCAAGGAAGTTAGCAGGTTGGCCACCGTGTAGATTTACGATGTCCATTGTGCCCATAGCAAGACCAGCGCCGTTAACCATACAACCAATGCTACCATCAAGAGCAACGTAGTTTAGTTCCCACTGTGCAGCATGCGCTTCGCGCTCATCTTCTTGAGATGGATCATGCATTTCACGCAGTTTTGGTTGACGGTACATTGCGTTTGAATCAATGTTAATTTTACCATCTAGACATAGAAGATTACCTTCTGCTGTCACAACAAGAGGGTTAATTTCCAGTAGAGCTAAGTCGTACTCAGCAAACATATTGCCAAGACCTAAAAAGATCTTAACAAATTGCTTAATTTGATCGCCTTCAAGACCAAGCTTAAATGCTAATTCACGACCTTGGAAAGCTTGAGGACCTACTAGTGGGTCAATCGCTGCTTGGTGAATTAACTCTGGCGTTTCTTCAGCAATCTTCTCGATATCCACACCACCTTCAGTAGATGCCATGAAAACGATACGACGCGTAGCACGGTCAACAACCGCACCTAAATATAATTCGTTTGCAATATTTGATGCTTCTTCAACCAAAACTTTAGTTACTGGTTGTCCGTTAGCATCCGTTTGGAAAGTCACTAGATTTTTACCTAGCCACTTTTGAGCGAACTCTTTAACGCCTTCTTTTGTATCATGCAGTTCAACACCACCCGCTTTACCACGGCCACCGGCGTGTACTTGACATTTTACTACTTTCTTAGCAGTGCTGATTCGTCCTGCTGCTTCAAAAGCTTCTTGTGCTGTATCGCATGCGTAACCTTCAGGTACAGGAAGGCCATATTCAGCAAACAGTTGCTTTGCTTGATATTCATGTAAGTTCATTATGTTCTATCCATTTTATGTTATTCCCTTTAATGGGAATTTTTAATGTCCTAAGACGCTCTAAGGCATCTTTCTATTTTTATCCAATAATGAAGTTGAATAAGAGGCTGCCGTGAGCATGGCAGCCTTTGTTTATAACTAAAAGTTTACTATTAAACGTCTAGCAGTAAACGAGCAGGATCTTCAAGCAACTCTTTAATCGTTACAAGGAAACCTACCGACTCACGACCATCAATAAGACGGTGATCGTAAGATAATGCAAGGTACATCATTGGTAGAATTTCTACCTTTCCGTCAACCGCCATTGGGCGATCTTGAATTTTATGCATACCTAGAATTGCTGCTTGTGGTGGGTTAATAATTGGGGTCGACATAAGCGAACCAAATACACCACCATTTGTGATAGTAAAGTTACCACCAATCAAATCTTCAACCGCTAACTTTCCGTCACGACCTTTGATTGCAAGCTCTTTGATGCCTTTCTCAATATCAGCAAAGCCAAGTGCATCACAGTCTTTTAGTACTGGAGTTACCAAACCACGCGGTGTAGAGACCGCCATGCTGATATCAAAATAGTTATGATAAACAATATCATCACCATCAATTGATGCGTTAACCTCAGGGTAACGTTTAAGTGCTTCAGTTACTGCTTTCACATAGAAAGACATGAAGCCTAAACGTGTACCGTGACGCTTTTCAAACTGCTCTTGATACTGTTTACGAAGTTCCATGATTGGCTTCATGTTTACTTCATTAAACGTTGTTAGCATTGCTGTGTTGTTTTTCGCTTCTAACAGACGTCTTGCTACTGTTTTACGAAGACGCGTCATTGGTACACGCTTTTGACTGCGATGTGCTAACGCTTCTGCTGGCACTTCCGCTGCTTTTTCTGCTTTTGGTGCCGCTTTTAATGCTGCAATGTGAGCATCAACATCTTCACGAGTAATACGACTACCAACACCAGTACCTTTCACATCAGAAGAAGCAATGTCATGCTCACCCAATAGGCGACGAACAGCAGGACTTAACGCATCATTACTCTCTTCAGATAAAGACGCTGTATGGCGCTTATCTGGAGATGGTTGAGTATCATTTGTTACATCTTTTGTTGGTTCGCCAACAACTGCACCTGGCTTAAGACGCGCAAGTAATTGCTTAGAAAGAACCGTTGCACCATCTTCTTCTAAAATAGCCTCTAGTACACCAGCTTCAGGCGCTGGTACTTCTAGAACCACTTTATCCGTTTCAATGTCTACAAGTATTTCGTCACGCTCAACTGCATCACCAGGTTTTTTATGCCATGTTGCTACAGTAGCGTCTGCTACAGATTCAGGTAAATCTGGAACCAGAATTTCGATTGTCATATCCGTTTTCCTATACTTTCTAGTTCTTATTTAGGGTCAGAGCGTCTTCAACTAACGCTTTTTGTTGTTTCACGTGCACTGACATATAGCCAACTGCCGGAGAGGCAGACGCTGGACGTCCTGCATAATGTAAGATTGCATTATCTGGTAATGCTGAACGGAAGTTATGTTGGCTCGAGTACCAAGCGCCTTGGTTTTGAGGCTCTTCTTGACACCAAACGTAATCTTCAACATTCGTGTATTGTGCAATTGCAGCTTCTACATCTTCTTTCGGGAATGGGTAGAGCTGTTCAATACGAACAATCGCAACATCACTTTGCTCATTAGTGCGGCGTTGCTCTAATAGATCAAAATAAACTTTACCAGAACAAAATACGACACGTTTCACTTGTGCTGGGTCTAAAGCATCAATTTCAGGAATTGCTGGTTGGAAGTTTCCTTCCGCTAATTCTTCTAATGATGAAGTACACAGTGGGTGACGTAATAATGATTTAGGTGACATAACAATCAGCGGACGACGCATTGGACGTACAACTTGACGACGTAACATGTGATACACCTGCGCAGGCGTCGATGGAACCACCACTTGCATGTTTTGTTCTGCACACATTTGTAAAAATCGTTCAAGCCTTGCTGACGAATGCTCAGGACCTTGACCTTCATAACCATGAGGTAGCAACATAGTTAGACCACACATACGGCCCCACTTTTGTTCTCCTGATGAGATAAATTGGTCAATAACTACTTGTGCACAGTTAGCAAAATCACCGAATTGTGCTTCCCAAATAGTTAAACCGCCAGGTTCTGCTGTTGCATAGCCGTATTCAAAAGCAAGCACTGCGGCTTCTGAAAGTACTGAATCATGCACTTCAAATGGGCCTTGTTTATCATGAATATTCGCTAATGGTACGTAAGTACTTGCATCAGATTGATTATGAAGAACAGCATGACGATGGAAGAATGTACCACGACCAGAATCTTGGCCAGTAATACGAATACGCTTACCTTCATCAACCAACGTTGCATACGCTAATGTTTCAGCCATACCCCAATCAATGGCTTTTTCACCAGCAACCATCGAAGTTCGGTCATTACACATTTTATTTACGCGACTGTGCAACTTGTGACTTTCTGGATACTGGCAAACACGTTGGCCAAGCTCGACTAGACGCGCTTTATCAAATTCATTTGCCCATTCCATGTTCCAGTCATGACCAATAAAAGGAGTCCAATCCACATTATGTAGCTGCATTGGTCGCCACTCTTTCACTACAACTTCACCATGATCAAGCGCATCACGGTACTCATTGATCAATTGTGTCGTTATTTCCAGCTCAAGCTCTTGACGGGCAACCAACATATCCGCATAAATTTTACGAGGTGTTGGGTGCTTTTTGATTTTTTGATACATCAAAGGCTGCGTAGCATTTGGTTCATCAGCTTCATTGTGACCATGGCGGCGATAACATACTAAATCAATCACTACATCACGTTTGAATTCATTGCGGTAATCCAAAGCAATACGAGTAACGAAGGCAACCGCTTCTGGATCATCCGCATTTACATGGAAAATTGGAGCCTGAACCATTTTAGCGATATCAGTACAATATTGCGTTGAACGTGTATCTTTTGGATTCGATGTTGTAAAACCAACTTGGTTATTAATAACAATACGAATCGTACCACCCACTTGGAATGCACGAGCCTGAGACATATTGAATGTTTCAGCTACCACACCTTGACCCGCGATTGCAGAATCACCATGAATAGTAATTGGAATAACTTTATCACCAGCTGAGTCATTTAAACGGTCTTGTCGCGCACGAACAGAACCAATAACAACAGGGTTAACAATTTCAAGGTGAGATGGGTTGAATGCAAGGGCTAAATGAACATTACCACCAGGGGTAGCAAAATCTGAAGAGAAGCCTTGGTGGTATTTAACATCACCAGTACCCCATGATTCGCCATGCTTACCTGCAAATTCATCGAATAAGTCTTGTGGTTTTTTACCTAGAACATTAATCAGCATGTTCAAGCGACCACGGTGAGCCATCCCGATAACAACTTCGCGACCACCATTTTCACCAGCACGGCGAATGATTTCTTTTACCATAGGAACCATGGCATCGCCACCTTCCAATGAGAATCGCTTCGCACCTGGGAATTTAGCGCCTAAATAACGCTCTAAGCCTTCGGCAGCCGTTAGCTCTTCAAGGAACGTTAATTTTTCTTGTGCTGTAAAAACAGGATTACCCGCTACAGATTCTAAACGCTGTTGGATCCAACGCTTTTCTTCTGTATTAGTAATATGCATGTATTCCGCACCAACAGAGCCACAATAAGTGCCACGTAATGCGTTATACAGATCAGAAAGTTTCATTGTCTCTTGCCCTGAAGCAAAAGAACCAACGTTAAATGTTTCTGAGAAATCTTCGTCATTCAAATTATGAAAAGAAGGTTCTAATTCAGCAACATATTCATGTTGTTGTAGTGCTAATGGGTCTAAATTTGCATTTTGGTGACCACGAAAACGGTATGCATTAATTAACTGCAATACTCTTACTTGCTTAGCATCTACATCTGGATCATTAACTTGAGCACTAACTTGCTTTGTTTCTTTCGCAAGACGACGGAAATAATCTCGTACAGGGGAATGAGCTTGCTCTGATGCGCCAGTATTTTCGACTGGAAGCGTATCAAAAACTTCTCTCCATTCATCGCTAACGATTTCCGGGTCACTGAGATAGAGTTCATAGAGGTCTTCTACGTACGTTGCATTAGCGCCAGCTAAATGTGAAGACTCAAACCATGCCTTCATCACGCTATTCTGCATTATTTTCCCTTAATCCAGTAGTTTCACGTCTATCCCGGTCTTCTGTGCCGGGCTTATAAACTTCAACTTACTTACTGCCTAATAATATTTACTAAATCAATAAGTAAGTTGAGGGAGTATGGTTATACCGCTTTTTTCAATAGCATTGTCTTAATATGGCCAATTGCTTTTGTTGGGTTTAACCCTTTAGGACATACACTTACACAATTCATTATGCCATGGCAACGAAAAACACTGAAAGCATCGTCTAAATTAGACAAACGTTCATTTGTCGCCGTATCGCGGCTATCAATTAACCAACGATAAGCTGCAAGAAGCCCTGCAGGTCCGATGAATTTATCAGGGTTCCACCAGAATGATGGGCATGATGTTGTACAACATGCACACATAATACATTCATATAACCCATCTAAGTGTTCACGTTCTTCAGGAGACTGTAGGTTTTCTCTTGAAGGTGGTGTTGCTCCATCATCAATTAAGAAAGGTTTTACCTTCTCATAGTTTTCATAGAACTGACCCATATCAACAATCAGGTCACGAACAACTGGTAACCCTGGTAATGGGCGAATAACAAGATCCCCTTTACCAATCAACTCAGATAATGGCGTAACACAAGCTAGACCATTCTTACCATTCATGTTCAATCCATCAGAACCACACACACCTTCTCGGCATGAACGACGGAATGACAAAGTAGGATCTTGCTCTTTAAGTAGGATAAGTGCATCAAGCACCATCATGTCAGAGCCTTCTTCCACTTCTAACGTATACGCCTTCATGTGAGGAGCATTATCTACATCCGGATTGTAACGGTAGATTGAAAAATTTAATTTCATCTTTCTGCCCTCTTAGTACGTACGTGCTTTAGGTGGGAATGCTTCACGATGGATAGGCTCCATGTTCACACCACGCTTAGTCATCGATTCTGTCTCAGGGTTATACACTGAATGACATAACCAATTCGCATCATCACGCTCAGGGAAGTCAAAACGAGCATGCGCTCCACGACTTTCTGTACGGTAGTTTGCTGCAACTGCCGTCGCAAATGCCGTTTCCATCAAATTTTCTAACTCTAAACACTCAATTCGTTGCGTGTTAAATTCTGTTGATTTATCAGCTAGGTAAGCATTTTTAAGGCGTTCACGAATCACTTTAAGCTCTTCAAGGCCTTTTGCCATTGCATCACCTTCACGGAATACAGAGAAGTTGTTTTGCATACATTGTTGTAAATCTTTACGGATTTGAACTGGATCTTCACCACCCGTACTGTTTTCCCAACGATTATAACGCTCAAGAGAAGCTTCAATATCGGCATCAGTTGCAGGTTTAGCTTCGGCTTGCTTCTTCAGTGTTTCACCTAAATGAAGCCCTGTTGCACGACCAAATACCACTAAATCAAGCAGAGAGTTACCACCTAAGCGGTTAGCACCATGTACTGATACTGAGGCAATCTCACCACATGCAAATAGACCTTGAATTTCAACATCAGCACCAGCGGCATCTTGTTTAATCGCCTGACCTGATACTTGTGTTGGTACGCCACCCATCATGTAATGACAAGTAGGAATAACTGGGATTGGTTCTTTTACTGGATCTACGTGAGCAAAGGTACGAGATAACTCACACACACCAGGTAAACGAGACTCAAGCGTTTCTTTACCTAGGTGATCCAATTTAAGCTTAATATGAGGCCCCCAAGGACCATCACAACCACGGCCTTCACGGATTTCGACCATCATTGAACGAGCAACAACGTCACGGCCTGCTAGGTCTTTCGCGTTTGGAGCATAACGCTCCATGAAGCGTTCACCATCTTTATTCAGTAGGTAACCACCTTCACCACGACAACCTTCAGTTACAAGAACCCCTGCACCTGCGATACCCGTTGGGTGAAATTGCCACATTTCAATATCTTGCATTGGAACGCCAGCACGAATAGCCATACCAACACCATCACCAGTATTGATGTGCGCATTAGTTGTAGAAGCGTAAATACGACCCGCACCACCAGTTGCTAAGATCGTTGCCTTAGCTTTGAAGTAGCATACTTCACCTGTTTCCATACAAAGTGCAGTTGTACCTAAGATGGCACCATCTTCGTTTTTAACTAAATCAAGCGCATACCACTCAGAAAAGATGGTCGTTTTATGCTTAATATTTTGTTGGTATAAGGTATGAAGCAAAGCATGACCTGTACGGTCTGCTGCTGCAGCGGTTCGTGCTGCTTGCTCACCACCAAAGTTTTTAGATTGGCCACCAAACGGACGCTGATAAATTGTACCGTTTTCAAAACGAGAAAAAGGCAATCCCATTTTTTCTAATTCAATAACAGACTCAGGGCCGTTTTTACACATGTATTCGATAGCATCTTGGTCACCGATATAATCAGAACCTTTAACCGTATCATACATATGTTGTTCCCAATGATCTTCGTGTGCATTACCTAGAGCAACAGTAATACCACCTTGAGCAGATACGGTATGAGAACGAGTTGGAAATACTTTTGATAACAAGGCACATGATAGACCTTGTTCTGAAATTTGTAGTGCAGCTCGCATACCTGCACCACCAGCACCGATTACAACTGCATCAAATTCTCTAACAGCAATACTCACTACACACCCCACACAATAACTAAACCAGAGAAGAAATATCCCAAAAGAACTGACACTAAACCAAGCTGAAGCAGAGCACGCAACATCACAGGTTTAATATAATCAGTAAGTACTTGCCATAAGCCAATCCATGCATGGATAAGAATGGAAAGAAGCGCTAGCATAGTAAATACTTTTGTGAACAAGCCACCGAAGAAATTTGTCCATGATAGATAGGTAAGCTCTGGGCCAAATGCGCAGAAACCGACGATATATACTGTGTATAGGGTAAGAATGATCGCGCTAGCACGAATTAAGATAAAATCGTGTACACCATTACGACCGAAGGAAGATACGTTAGCTACCATACCAATACTCCTGCTAAAAGTGATAATACCGCTGTAATTGCAAATGCAACCTTTGCACTATGAGTCCCAGACTCAAGCTCTTCAAAGTAACCCATGTCCATCATTAAATGACGAACACCTACCACAATATGATAAGCAAGGGCGGTCAGAATTCCCCACATAATAAATGTCACAAAAAAACCATCAATATGATCGGCGGCTTGTGCGAATCCAATAGGTGAAGAAAGCGACAGGTTTAACAACCAAAGCAGTATTCCAACAGAAACAAAAGTAATTACACCACTTACGCGATGTAAAATTGAAGCGATAGCCGTTAATGGAAAACGGATCGTTTGTAGATCTAGATTGACAGGTCTTGACTTTTTAACTTTCACAAGGGGCTCACTCAGCTCCATTGAGCATATTATTGTTATAGATACCTCTGATCTATCAAAAGCTAGTTAAATTTAACATTTTCGTAACTTTCATTGTGAGCAACATCTCTTTTTATAAGCTTTTTTGTAAATCAAACTCTATTATTAAGGAGATGAAAATCACGTTAACCCTATATTACATAAGGGACAGACCAGAAACTCAGCCGCAGTATACGATGTGAAACATCTGATTACAAACCTATAAATAATACCTACATCACACCACAGAAAATTAACTTTTTTTTCATTAAAAATATAAACAAGTGCACACATAAGCGCACAAAAATTGACATTAGGTTGTGTAATGGGTACAAAGTTGTCACTCTCATATCCGGGATAAAATAAAAATATAACAAAAGGAGAATGTTATGGCAGATAAAAAGGCAACTCTTCACATTGAAGGACAAGCCCCAATCGACATGCCAATCATGGATGGAACTATCGGTCCTGAAGTGATCGATGTGCGTAAACTAGGAGCAAGTGGTTACTTCACATTTGACCCAGGTTTTCTTGCCACTGCATCTTGTGAGTCTCAAATAACTTATATCGATGGCGACAAAGGTGTATTGCTGCACCGTGGTTACCCTATCGATGAATTAGCCAATAATGCAGATTACTTAGAAGTCTGTTACATACTACTTAACGGACAAGCGCCAAGCCGTGATGAGTACGAAACGTTTAAAGAAATTGTCACTCGCCATACAATGGTACATGAGCAAATTTCAAGTTTCTTCCATGGTTTCCGTCGTGATGCCCACCCAATGGCCGTTATGTGTGGTGTAGTTGGTGCATTAGCTGCTTTCTACCATGACTCATTAGATGTTAGTAATGATGAGCACCGCGAAATTGCAGCATTTAGATTGCTTTCTAAGATGCCGACACTTTCTGCAATGTGTTATAAATACTCTATTGGTCAGCCGTTTATCTATCCGCGTAATGACTTAACGTACGCTGAAAACTTCTTACATATGATGTTTGCCAATCCATGTGAAGAATACGAAGTGAACCCTGTTGTCGCTCGTGCTATGGATAAAATCTTTACGCTACATGCTGACCACGAACAAAATGCTTCAACATCAACGGTACGTTTAGCGGGCTCTTCTGGCGCTAACCCATTTGCTTGTATTGCTGCAGGTATTGCTTCTCTATGGGGACCTGCTCATGGTGGTGCAAACGAAGCGTGTTTACGCATGCTTGAAGAAATTGGTTCTCTTGACAATATCGATGAGTACGTTGCAAAAGCAAAAGACAAAGATGACCCTTTCCGCTTAATGGGCTTTGGTCACCGTGTTTATAAAAACTATGACCCACGTGCAACAGTAATGCGTGAAGCATGTCACGAAGTACTAAAAGAACTAAACATTAAAGATCCACTGCTAGATGTTGCAATGGAACTTGAACGTATTGCGCTTTCTGATGAATACTTTGTTTCTAAGAAGCTATATCCAAACGTAGATTTTTACTCAGGTATTATCTTAAAAGCGATTGGTATTCCTGTGTCTATGTTTACTGTTATTTTCGCACTGTCTCGTACTGTTGGTTGGATTGCACATTGGAGCGAAATGCACAGTGATCCAAATAACCGTATCGGTCGTCCGCGTCAACTTTACACAGGTGAAGAGCTTCGTGAGTTTAAACCACTTCATGAGCGTGAATAAGTTAGAACTTAAATTCAGAATCGGATTTAAATCGTTAGACTTATAAACAAAAAAGGTTGATGTATTAGCATCAACCTTTTTTATTGTTCAAGAATAGAAACTATACTGGATTATCAATATCAATAAATTTCACATCAAAACCATGCTCTTTCGCTAACCATTCACCCAGAGCCTTAACACCATAGCGCTCGGTCGCATGATGACCTGCGGCAAAATAGTGAATACCTAATTCACGCGCGATATACGTCGTTCTTTCAGATACCTCGCCAGAAATAAACGCATCAATCCCTTGCTGTGCAGCTAACTCAATGTAATCTTGTCCACCACCAGAACACCAAGCTACCGTTTTTATCTCTTTATCAACATCAGGTGTTATATGCAGAGGGGCTCTGTTCAATACTTGACCAATTCGTGCGCCTAATTCTTCGCCAGATAACGCAACGTCAAACTCCCCTTTCATTGCGATAGATTGAGGAGTTGCTTCTAGCCCTTCCACATTTGAAATAGCGAATAAACGTGCTAATTCTGCATTGTTACCTAATGTTGAGTGAATATCTAAAGGAAGATGGTACGCAAGTAAATTGATATCATTTTTAATTAAAGAGCGAATACGATTGCCCTTCATACCTTTAATTGACTCACTTTCACCTTTCCAAAAGTAACCGTGGTGAACGAGCAAAGCATCTGCATTTTGTTCAATAGCGGCATCAATTAATGCTTGTGAAGCGGTTACACCTGTAATGATTTTTTTGACTTCAGATTTGCCTTCGACTTGTAATCCGTTTGGGCAATAGTCTTTAATTAATTGAGGTTTAAGCTCTTTATTTAATAGCTGTTCTAGCTGAAAATTGTTCATCATTATCGTCCGTTTTTAATAATAAAAAAGCAGCGACATGCGCTGCTTTTTATTAATTCTTTACTGGTTTTAATTATAAGCCAGCGTCTTTAAATACGTTACTTACAATCTCTTGAGCTTCTTGTTCAATCAATGCTAAATGTTCAGCACCTTTAAAGCTTTCACAGTAAATCTTGTAGATCTCTTCTGTTCCCGATGGGCGAGCAGCAAACCAACCATTCGCTGTCGTGACTTTGAGGCCGCCAATCGCTGCACCATTACCTGGAGCATGCGTTAAACGAGCCGTGATCTCATCACCAGCAAGTGTTGTTGCTGAGACCATTTCAGGAGACAATTTACTTAATACTGATTTTTGTGCTTTATTAGCAACCGCTTGAATGCGGTTATAGCTAGATTCGCCATGCTGAGCTGCAAGTTTATTATAGTACTCTTGAGGGTTCATACCTGTTACCGCTGTAATTTCAGCCGCAAGAAGACACAAAAGAATACCATCTTTATCAGTTGACCAAGGTGTACCATCAAAGCGCAAGAAAGAAGCACCAGCACTCTCTTCACCACCAAAGCCTAAACTGCCATTGTACAGTCCATCAACAAACCATTTAAAGCCAACAGGTACTTCGCATAGATCACGGCCCAAATCAGCAACAACTTTATCAATAATCGCTGAAGACACTAGAGTTTTACCTACGGCAACCTCTGGCTTCCAGTCCGGACGATTACGATATAAGTAATCAATACATACTGCTAGATAATGATTTGGATTCATTAAGCCTGATGGCGTAACGATACCATGACGATCATAATCAGGATCATTACCAAACGCTAAATCGTAATCATCTTTTAATGATAACAAACCAGCCATTGCGTAAGGCGAAGAACAATCCATACGTACTACGCCGTCTTTATCTAACGACATAAATTGGAATGAAGGATCAATTGCTTCACTTACTAGAGTTAAATCCAGATCAAATGCTTGACCAATTTGACGCCAGTATTCAATACCAGAACCACCAAGTGGATCTACACCTAATTTAAGATTTGCTTTTTGAATCGCATCAATATTAATAACGTTTTTAAGATCATCAATATATGGCTTCACTAAATCCACTTGCTTAACCAGATCAGATTTCATTGCTTCATTGATCGCAATGCGCTTCACACCACTTAACTCATTCGAGATATAGGCATTGGCTTGGTTTTCAATCGCCGTAGTTAACTCACCTTCCGCTGGACCACCGTGTGTCGGGTTATATTTGATCCCGCCATCTTGAGGAGGATTATGCGAAGGGGTAATAACGAGACCATCTGCTTTATGATCACATTTAACATTATGAGTTAGAATTGCATGAGATATGCCAGGTGTTGGAGTATAGCCATTATCTTCTTGGATAATCACTTCAACACCATTAGCCACAAGCACTTCAATGGTAGAAGTAAATGCAGGTTCAGATAAAGCGTGTGTGTCTTTACCTAAGAAAAGTGGGCCTGTTACACCTGTTTCTTTACGAACATCAGCAACAGCTTGAGCAATCGCCCAAATATGGTGCTGATTAAACGTTGCTTTATCAGAAGTCCCTCGGTGACCAGAGGTACCAAACTGAACTTTTTGATCTGGGTTAGTTGCATCAGGCTCTAATAAAAAGTAATTAGCAACTAATGCGGGGATGTTGTGTAAATCTTCTTGCTGAGCTTTCTGCCCAGCGCGAGGATGTATAGCCATTTGACGATTCCTTGTGACAAATTATGTTTTGAGCTGTAACTCAAAAATTTAAATCGCCGCGCACACTTTTTCTGTCAAATCATGATGGAAACCCATACGCTCCATCAACAATTCAACCATGTGGCGCTTGCGATTAGTATTTGTATTCGTGATAACCCAAAATGGAGTGCCATTGATTTCTCTTGGCTTGGTTGTTTTACCACTTGCAATCAATGTGTCTTGATTGTCTGCAAAATAAACTCGAGTTCTTCCCTTCACTTCTGTCGCTTCAGAGAATGCTTTTGAGTCAATTTTATATAATTCTGAAAGTACCGTTAAAAAACGATCGATTGCTTTATCTAATGCTGAGAATTCATCAGAGATTAATAAGGTACGTACCGCTTTAACACGATCTACTGATATCTCTTTACCTGCATCTTTGCTGACTACAATGCCTTTTTTCTGAACTTCAACAGGAGTAGAAACAGAAATAGCAGAGTCTAAAGGTGATGTCTGCATTAAGAGACGACGTAAAATATCAGAGGCACTTTCACCGATGTGTTGAGTTTGGCTCGCAATAAAGCGGTATAGTTCTTCGTCTACTTCAATTGTCTTCATTATATGGTTCGTATTCTATAATCTATTTATGAAGGCACGATTATACATTGTATAATCGTGATACTCTACGACAAACCTAACACTACGCAGAAAAATGAAGCTACTTAACTATAAAGAACAAGGAAATGGGGATCCTTTGATCCTTATTCATGGCCTATTTGGTAATTTAGATAATCTCGGGTTACTTGCGAGACAATTTGAAAATGATTATCGAGTGATCAGTGTTGATCTTCGAAACCATGGACACTCATTTCAATCTGACGAGCATAATTACCACGCGCTTGCCGCTGATGTGATTCAATTACTTGAACACTTGTCCATTTCATCCGCGCACCTTATTGGCCACTCTATGGGCGGTAAAGTTGCTATGGCTATTGCTGACATCAAACCATCATTGCTGGCTTCACTCGTTGTATTAGATATGGCTCCTATCGCTTATCCAGAGCGAAAGCACGATGCTGTCTTTTCTGGTCTTCAGCAATTAATAGAGTCTCCACCTGCCAGCCGTAAAGAAGCAGACACGATACTTGCTCGCTCTATTGTTGAGCCGGGTGTGCGTCAGTTTTTAAGTAAATCACTGTATAAAAACGGCGAGCACCTCGCGCTTCGTTTTAATGTAAGCGCCTTATTCGATAATTATTCTCATATCATTGGTTGGGATAAAATAACTCCTTTCGGTGGAAATGTTCTGTTTGTAAAAGGTCAGAACTCCGATTACATCATCGCTGACTACCAACAAGACATTATCGCGCAATTTCCAAATGCAAAAGCACATGTCGTTAATGGCACTGGCCACTGGCTACATGCAGAAAAACCAGACACCATTTATCGAGTCATAAATCGTTTTATAGAAAAAGTGGCTCTACGATAATCCATACCAACAAAGTCAAAGCTATGATATAGTTTTGCCAAATTATTCGATCAAATTAAGGTCGCTAACTTAGATAAGGGTGATTCATGCTGTATGAACATTTTGATCTCATTGAATCTATTGGCTTAGATTTACTGTTTGCCTCGATATTCTTCTTTATCGGCATGGCGATTAAAGATGTCCTTAAACAAGCAAATGTTCCTCCTTTTGGCCGAAAAATTGTTTGGCTTGTTCTATTCTTAGGTTGTGCAGGCTTTATAGCAAAAGGACTTATTCAACTAAGCTGGGAAGGTTCCGGTCTTGGTTGATATCCAGATCAAATACTAACTATTTTTAATTAACACAGACAATACAGGTATTCATCATATGGCAAGTGTAGGACTCTTCTTTGGTAGCGATACAGGTAACACTGAAGCTATTGGCAAGATGATTCAAAAACAGCTTGGTAAAAAGCTGGTTCATGTTCAAGACATTGCAAAAAGCAGCAAAGAAGACATTGATAATTTCGATCTTCTTCTTTTAGGTATCCCTACATGGTACTACGGTGAAGCTCAATGTGATTGGGATGATTTCTTTCCTGAATTAGAAGGTATTGATTTCTCAACTAAACTTGTTGCTATCTTTGGTTGTGGTGATCAAGAAGATTACGCAGAGTACTTCTGTGATGCTATGGGTAATATCCGTGATATCGTTGAAGCTAAAGGCGGGACTATCATTGGTCATTGGCCGACTGAAGGTTATGAATTTGAAGCATCTAAAGCATTAGTAGACGAAAATAATTTCGTTGGTTTATGTATTGATGAAGATCGTCAACCTGAGCTAACTGACACACGTGTAACTGCATGGGTTACCCAAATCCATGAAGAAATGTGTCTTGCAGAATTAGAAGACTAATTCTCATTAATGATGCTCTCTTCTTATTTTTTATAATAAGAAATTAGAGAGCATCATCTAAACTCTGGTTTTTTTCTTACATACAAAGTTCTATTCACCCGCGCGACCACTTTTCCTTTTTTATCATATATATACACTTCAAATTTCGGAAAGCATTTCTCTCCAGCTTCAGTAAGCTGCTTAATTTCTTTAATTTTCTCATTTGAGATTACAAAGTGTGCATTCAAATCACTAGTACCTGGTGAAATAAAATCTATTTCAGACTGCTTATCCCAAACAAAATACTCCTCTCTTAGTATCCCCATTAACATTAATGAAAATACGGGATCTGTCATAGAAAAAATACTCCCTCCATACTGGCTTCTATTTGCATTACGATTCCAAAAGCGATCTTTTAATATGACTCGCACTTCTTGAAAATCAGGAGCTATAGTTTGGATAGAGATCCCAGCCCCCCAAAATGGAGGCCAAATATTCAATGCCCTTCTAACGATTTTTGGGGTAAAGTACTTATACATATTTATCATCCTTAATTCTGGTCTGACCTCATCATAATAGTTTTATTCACAAAAGATCAACATCTATTTTTTTGTAAGAGATCGTGCAGATAAGGTATCAACTGGATTGAATGTTCCCTATAATTAACTTATTAAAACTGCACAAAAAATCGATGCAGAATGTCAATACAGGAAAAGTCGATGTCAGATAACAACCAAGCACTAAAAAAAGCCGGTTTAAAGGTTACTCTTCCACGCCTGAAGATTTTAGAAGTACTTCAACAACCAGATTGCCAACACATCAGTGCAGAAGATTTATATAAAAAATTAATAGATATTGGCGAAGAAATTGGCCTTGCTACTGTATACCGCGTATTAAACCAATTTGATGATGCAGGTATCGTTACTCGTCACCACTTTGAAGGTGGTAAATCTGTATTTGAATTAGCAACTCAACATCATCATGATCATTTAGTTTGCCTAGATTGCGGTAAAGTGATCGAATTCTCTGATGAAATGATTGAAGAGCGTCAAAAAGAAATAGCACAAAAATATAATGTACGACTAACGAACCATAGTTTATATCTATACGGCCACTGTATTACTGGTGACTGCATTGAAAATAATGAAGCTCATAACTGTTAGTCATTCAATGTAACAAATACTAGTCATAAAAAAACCAGCATTTCTGCTGGTTTTTTATTATTTATTACTTAATGAAGATTAACCTTCCCAAGTATCACGTAAGCCTACTGTACGGTTGAAAACAAGAGCCTCTGGTGTAGAGTCTTTGTTATCAATACAGAAGTAACCAGTACGCTCAAACTGATAGCCCGCTTCTGCTTCTGCTGTTGCTAAGCTTGGTTCTACAAAACCATTCTTAGTAATCAATGACTCAGGATTAATACTCTCTGAGAAATCTTCTAAAGCTGCAGGGTTTGGCACGTTGAATAAACGATCGTATAAACGGATCTCTGCAGGAATTGCTTTCTCTGCTGATACCCAATGAATTACGCCCTTCACTTTGCGGCCATCTGCTGGATTTTTACCTAGCGTTTCTGCATCATAGCTACAGAAGATAGTGGTAATGTTACCTGCTTCGTCTTTTTCAATACGATCAGCTTGAATAACATAAGCGCCACGTAGACGAACTTCTTTACCAAGAACCAAACGCTTATATTTTTTGTTTGCTTCTTCACGGAAGTCATCTTGTTCAATGTACACTTCACGAGTGAATGGTACATCGCGCTTACCCATTTCAGGTTTGTTAGGATGATTAGCTACGCTAAGTGTCTCAACTTTACCTTCTTCGTAGTTTTCAATTACGATTTTAACCGGTTCAAGAACAGCCATTGCACGAGGTGCATTTTCGTTTAAATCATCACGAATACAAGATTCTAATGAGCCAAACTCGATCATGTTTTCTTGCTTAGTCACACCAATACGCTTACAGAACTCACGAATAGATGCAGCAGTAAAACCACGACGACGTAAGCCTGAAACGGTAGGCATACGTGGATCATCCCAACCATTTACTAATTTTTCAGTCACAAGTTCATTCAGCTTACGCTTAGACATGATTGTGTATTCTAAGTTTAGACGACTAAACTCATACTGATGTGGTTGACAATCAATTGTAATATTTTCTAATACCCAATCGTATAAACGACGGTTATCTTGGAATTCTAACGTACAGATTGAATGTGTAATGCCTTCAAGCGCATCAGAAATACAGTGAGTAAAATCGTACATTGGGTAGATACACCACTTATCACCAGTTTGGTGATGAGAAGCGAAACGAATACGATAAATTACAGGATCACGCATTACGATAAAAGAAGAAGCCATGTCGATTTTTGCACGTAGGCAGATCGTTCCTTCTTTAAATTTACCATCACGCATTTGTTCAAATAGCGCAAGGTTATCTTCTACGCTACGATCACGGTATGGGCTATTTTTACCAGGCTCTTTCAGAGAACCACGGTATTCACGGATTTGATCTGACGTTAACTCATCAACATAAGCTAAGCCTTTCTCAATCAATTCAACCGCGTAGCCATACAGTTTATCGAAATAGTTTGAAGAGTAATGAATATCACCGCTCCAATCAAAACCTAACCATTTAACGTCATTTTTGATTGATTCAACGTATTCAATATCTTCTTTTTCAGGGTTAGTATCATCAAAACGTAGATTACACTGTCCCTGGTAATCTTGAGCAATACCAAAATTCAAACAGATAGATTTTGCGTGTCCGATATGCAGATAGCCATTTGGCTCTGGCGGGAAACGAGTATGGACACTGGAATGTTTACCTGACTTTAGGTCTTCATCAATAATTTGACGGATAAAGTTGGTAGGACGAGTTTCAGTTTCACTCATCTAAAGCACCTCATTGGTATTAGTAATTGCAAAAAGAACAGATTGTTCATATAGCCCTATGATCCACAATTATGCGCCAATACTCAATATATAGAATCAAATAGTTTCTTTATTTGCATAAAAAAAGCCGCTCTAACTAGAGCGGCTTCGTTATTTGAGTTTATTTACTCAATAATTATGGTAATGCTACTGCACTTAAGTCTTCAGAAGCTGGGATTTTTTTCATTTCGCCAGCAACGATTTCAGCAAGAGGACCTAGGATAACTTGAACATTGTTTGAACCAAGTTTCACTACACCCATTGCACCAAGACCTTTAAGTTGCTTCTCACTGATTACGCTAGTGTCTTTAAGAGTTAGACGTAGACGTGTGATACAAGCATCGATGTTTTCTAGATTCTCGTGACCACCTAGAGCTTTAAGGTATTGCTTAGCTAGTTCACCCGTTTCTTTAGAACCACGGATTGAGCTTTCTTCTTCGTCGTCGTCTTCACGGCCTGGAGTCTTAAGGTTGAACTTAACGATTACAGCGCGGAATACGAAGTAGTAGATTGCGAAGAATACGATACCTTGGATAATTAGCATGTACCAGTTAACAGCTAGTGGGTTACGAGTAGAAAGAACCATATCTACTAGACCTGCTGAGAAACCGAAACCTGCAATCCACTGCATAGAAGCTGCGATGAATACTGAGATACCTGTTAATGCTGCGTGAACTACGTATAGTGCAGGAGCAAGGAACATGAATGAGAATTCAAGTGGTTCAGTAACACCAGTGAAGAACGATGCGAAACCTGCAGCAATCATGATTGATGCTACTTTTTCTTTGTTCTCAACTTTAGCTGTGTGGTAAATAGCTAGTGCTGCACCTGGTAGACCAAACATCATGATTGGGAAGAAACCAGCTTGGTACATACCTGTAACACCTACAGTTGCAGTACCTTCAGCGATAGACTTAGCGCCACCTAGGAAGTTAGGGATGTCGTTAATACCAGCAACGTCGAACCAGAACACTGAGTTAAGTGCATGGTGAAGACCTACAGGGATAAGTAGACGGTTGAAGAATGCATAAATACCAGCACCTGCAGAACCCATACCTTGGATTGATTCACCAAAGTGTACAAGGCCACCGTAGATTGCAGGCCATACGTACATTAATACGAATGCGATTAAGATACCTGCAAAAGAAGTTAAGATAGGTACAAGACGCTTACCTGAGAAGAATGCAAGTGCTTTATGCAGTTCAACAGCAGAGAAACGGTTGTAGATCTCAGCAGATACGATACCAACTAGGATACCAACAAATTGGTTATTGATTTTACCAAATGCAGCAGGAACTGCAGAAGGATCAATACCTTGAATTTGAGCTACTGCACCAGGTGCAAGAAGTGTTGTTACAACAAGGAAACCAACAAAACCAGAAAGTGCTGCTGCACCATCTTTATCTTTAGACATACCATAAGCAACACCAACTGCGAACAGTACTGACATGTTGTCGATGATAGCCGCACCAGCTTTAATTAAAAACGCTGCTAGTGCACTGTTGCCGCCCCAAGCCACTGGATCAATCCAGTAACCAATACCCATTAAAATAGCTGCTGCAGGTAGTGTAGCAACTGGTACCATCAGTGCTTTACCTACTTTTTGAAAATATCCTAAAATATTCACCTTTAGATTCCCCCTATAAGGATTTTAGATTTTTTTGAATAGCGTAATAAATTCACTATAAACTTATTTCGCTACTCGTTATTAACAGGGTCAGTGTAAGTGATTAATTTCGCCCCGCAAATTAAAAGCGAGCTAATTGTGATCATTATCACCTGTAGAGCGAATATTTAGGGGTTTTTGCTAGCGAGATCATAAAACTTATTTTATCATTCGAAAGAATAGAGCATCAGGAATAATATTTGGCTTATATAGAGTCAAACTTTGTCATTACTGAACGTAACATTTAGACAATTTGAGTGTACCGCTCAGTAAGCAGTTCTATTTTCACTTGCTTAAAAATTTCAACGAAAAAAGTTCATATTTTTTCGTACTCTAAATTATAACTTAAGGATTCAAGCTATGTATGCGCTAACTAACTGTAAGGTTTATACTGGTAACGATGTTCTTGTTGATCATTCTGTTATCATTAACGGAACAGAAATCGAAGCCATCTGCCTCACTTCAGAACTACCACAAGGCATTGAATTAGTAGATTTAAATGGTGCCAACCTTAGCCCTGGTTTTATTGACCTGCAATTAAATGGCTGTGGCGGTGTGATGCTAAATGATGAAATCACAGCAGAAACAATGCAGATCATGCATGAAGCAAACCTTAAATCTGGTTGTACTAGCTTCTTACCTACTTTGATTACCTCTTCAGATGAAGATATGCGCGCTTCAATTACCGCAGCTCGTGAATATCACGCTAAGTATCAAAACCAATCTTTAGGTTTACACCTTGAAGGTCCTTACTTAAACGTAATGAAAAAAGGCATTCATAGCGTCGACCATATCCGTCCATCTGATTCTGATATGATCCAATTAATCTGTGATAACGCAGATTTAATTGCAAAAGTAACACTGGCACCTGAGCAAAATGATCCAGAGCACATTGAACGTCTTCATAAAGCTGGCATTGTAGTTTCTATTGGTCACACTAACGCAACTTATGCTGAAGCTCGCCAAGGGTTTGAATCAGGCATCACTTTCGCTACGCATTTATTCAATGCAATGACGCCAATGGTTGGTCGTGAACCTGGTGTTGTTGGTGCAATCTACGATACACCAGATGTTTATGCTGGCATCATTGCGGATGGCTTCCATGTTGACTATGCAAACATCCGTATTGCACACAAAATAAAGAAAGAAAAACTAGTATTAGTGACGGATGCCACAGCTCCTGCAGGTGCTGACATGGAATACTTTATTTTTGTGGGTAAGAAAGTATATTACAAGGATGGTAAATGTGTTGATGAAAATGGCACATTAGGCGGCTCAGCTCTGACTATGATTGAAGCAGTTCAGAATACAGTTGAGCACGTTGGTATCGCTTTAGACGAAGCTCTACGTATGGCTACTCTATATCCTGCTCAAGCAATGGGTGTAGATAATAAACTTGGCCGAATCAAAAAGAACATGGTTGCAAACCTTGCAATTTTTGATCGTGACTTCAATGTAAAAGCGACTGTTGTGAACGGACAATACGAGCAAAGTTAATTATGACTGACGGACAAATTGGTAATGTAGATCTAGTAAAACAATTAAACAGTGCGGCTGTTTATCGTTTAATCGACCAAAAAGGACCGATATCTCGAATTCAAATCGCTGATGTTAGTCAGCTTGCTCCAGCAAGTGTTACCAAAATAACCCGTCAATTATTGGAGCGCGGCTTAATTAAAGAAGTCGCGCAACAAGCGTCAACTGGTGGCCGAAGAGCTATCTCTTTGACCACCGAAACTGAACCTTTTCACTCTATCGCGGTGCGTTTAGGCCGAGATTACATTCAGCTGAGCCTTTTTGACCTTTCAACAAAAGAATTGGCTTCTGAATATCATGAATTTAATTACTCACACCAACAAGAGTTACTTGAGGGTTTGAGTCAATTAGTCCAAATTTTTATCACTCGCAATCAAGATACGATTAAACAATTAATCGCTATCGGTATTACTCTACCTGGACTGGTTAACCCTGAGACTGGGGTTGTTGAGTACATGCCAAACACTGATATTGATAAACTCGCATTGGCTGATGTCATCAGAGATACTTTCAACACACAATGTTTTGTTGGCAACGATGTACGTGGTTTAGCCCTCGCTGAACACTACTTTGGTGCATCGAAAGATTGCCACGATTCAATATTAGTCAGTGTTCACCGTGGTACTGGTGCGGGTATTATTGTTAACGGTAAAGTGTTCCTAGGACATAACCGTAATGTAGGTGAAATTGGTCATATCCAAATCGACCCGATTGGTGATAAGTGCCAATGTGGTAATTTCGGTTGTTTAGAAACCGTAGCAGCAAACCCTGCAATTATCGCACGCATCAAATCTTTACTTGAACAAGGTTACCCTTCAAGCCTTTCACAACTAGACAACATCACAATGGCAGATATTTGTCATGCCGCAAATCATGGTGATGAACTGGCAACACAAACATTGCTACGAGTGGGTAATCAACTTGGTAAAGCAATAGCAATGACGATTAACTTGTTTAATCCACAAAAAATTGTCATTTCCGGTGCAATCACCCAATCAGATAAGATTCTTTTTGCTGCGATCCGTAATTGTATTAAAAACCAATCATTAACGGCTTTCCATAAAGATTTACCTATCGTTGCATCAGAGCTTCATGAGCAACCAACCATTGGTGCTTTTTCAATGGTGAAGCGTGCAATGCTTAATGGCGTATTGTTACAAAAATTATTAGATGAGTAATCATAAATAATTTTTAACATGTTATTCTAGGGCTGCTTTTTGCGGCCCTTTTTTTTCGACCACTTTTAGGAACAATAGTATATGGAGTTACTTTTTATCATTGCAGCATTTGTAATGGGGTTTATAGCATTAAAAATTAATTTACCTCCATTAGTTGGTTTTCTATTGGCTGGATTCGGATTACATGCCCTTGGCTTTCAATCTAACGATGCCCTATCTACCTTTGCTGATCTTGGCGTCACCCTACTTCTTTTCTCAATTGGCTTAAAATTAGATATAAAAACCTTACTCGCTAAAGAAATTTGGTTAGGCGCAACGCTTCATAATGTATTCTCAACTCTCTTTTTTACTTTTGCCCTTCTTGGTCTTAAATTACTTGGCATTACTATGCTTGCAGACATTGATACTGCACAGCTAGTTCTCTTTGGTTTTGCACTGTCTTTCTCTAGTACCGTATTTGCCGTTAAAGCTCTCCAAGAAAAAGGCGAAATGAATGCAACTTACGGAACCCTAGCCATTGGTATTCTTGTTATGCAAGATATCTTCGCGGTTGTATTTTTAACCGCTTCAACAGGAAAGATCCCAGAAATTACAGCACTCGCTTTGTTTGCACTCCCTCTCCTAAGGCCTTTATTCTTTAAGTTGTTAGATTGGGCTGGTCATGGCGAAATGCTGGTACTTTACGGTATTTTCTTAGCCCTTGTTGCAGGAGCAGGAACTTTTGAACTCGTTGGGATGAAACCTGATCTTGGCGCTCTTATTTTAGGCATGTTACTGGCTGGCCACTCTAAAGCCTCTGAATTATCCAAATCACTATTTAATTTAAAAGAAATACTTCTTATCTGTTTCTTCTTAAATATCGGTTTATCTGCAGCACCAACATTAGCAGGCTTAACGCTCGCTATTTTCCTTATTTTATTGCTGCCAGTAAAAGGCTTCTTATACTTTATTATCATTAATAAATTTAAGTTCCGAGTAAGAACCTCCCTTCTTACCTCTCTCACATTATTCAACTACAGTGAGTTTGGTCTTATTGTCGGTGGTTTAGCCTTCAAAATGGGATGGTTACCTGCTGACAGCCTTGTTGCTATTGCCATTGCCGTTTCTATTTCTTTTATTATTTCAGCCCCTTTAAATAACTTTGGTCATACGATTTATCGACGTTCTCGCCATTGGTTAAAAGAACATACCGCCGAACGTTTAAATCCAATGGATAAATTGATCAATCCAGGACGAGCTCAGATCTTAATTCTTGGTATGGGCCGCATTGGTAGCGGTGCGTATGATGAACTAAAAGAAAAATACGGTGACATTATTTTAGGCATTGAACTTCGTGAGGAATCAGCGAAACAGCATCAAGATCTTGGCCGTAATGTGATATCTGGTGATGCAACTGACCCTGACTTTTGGGAACGAATTTTATCTACCTCGCACGTAAAACTGGTTTTGTTAGCGATGCCAAATCATCAAGGTAATCAATTTGCCCTAGAACAATTACAATCACGAAACTACCAAGGCCAAACAGCAGCAATTGCCGCTTATAATGACCAAACTGAAGGATTAATTGAACAAGGGGTTGATGCTGCCTTTAATATCTATCACGAAGCAGGCAGTGGTTTTGCTCGTCATGTAACTGAACAATTAAAACCTGAGTTTAATCAACAAAAAAGCTACATGAAACACTAAGCTGACCGGCTATTCTATTATTACTGAAAATCAATTTATCTACTAACATGCAGATTAACGTCATTTTAACGTTTATCTGCATTCTCCCTCTTAACCGTCCCTATATATTGCACAAAAAACAGCTCACAATTAACGATTCCATACCAAAATAGCATAAATATTAAATATTATTTACTCAGGTTATCTATTTGTGATTTTATTTGTATTTCTGGGTTGATTTTTTTAGTGATGATGGCAAATTGTATTCAAGACAATAATTTATGATAAAAATTAAGAAGAGATAGAGGGAACTTATGTGCTCAATTTTTGGAATACTAGATATAAAGACTGATCCAGCGCCGCTTCGTACAAGCGCACTTGAAATGTCAAAGAAACTTCGTCATCGCGGTCCTGACTGGTCTGGTATTTACTCATCAGATAAAGCAATTTTAGCGCATGAACGTCTGGCTATTGTAGGTGTCAACAGTGGCGCTCAACCTCTTTATAGTGAAGATAAAAAGCACATCTTAGCGGTTAATGGTGAAATTTATAACCATAAAGAATTACGCGACAAATACGCAGATGACTATGCATTCCAAACAGACTCTGATTGTGAAGTTATTTTAGCTCTATATCGCGAGAAAGGGGCTGACTTACTAGAAGACTTAAACGGTATTTTTGCTTTTATTCTTTATGATGAAGAAAAAGACGAATATTTAGTAGGTCGTGACCATATCGGTATTATTCCTATGTATCACGGCTATGACGAGCATGGTAACTATTACGTTGCCTCTGAAATGAAAGCTTTGGTTCCAGTGTGTAAATCTATCAGTGAGTTTCCTCCTGGCCACTTCTACTCATCAAAAGATGCAGAACCAACACGTTATTATGTACGTGATTGGATGGAATATGATGCAGTTAAAGACAACCCGACAAGTAAAGAAGATCTTAAAAAAGCATTAGAAGATGCGGTTAAACGCCAACTAATGACAGATGTTCCTTACGGTGTACTTTTATCTGGTGGACTTGATTCATCAATTACATCAGCCGTTGCCAAAAAATTTGCAGCAATGCGTATTGAAGACAACGAAGAATCTCAAGCATGGTGGCCTCAACTTCATTCATTTGCGGTAGGACTAGAAGGTGCTCCTGATTTAAAAGCAGCTCGAGAAGTCGCTGATCAAATCGGTACAGTCCACCACGAAATGACTTATACGATTCAAGAAGGTCTTGATGCTATCCGTGATGTTATTTATCACATTGAGACTTATGACGTCACGACTATACGTGCTTCCACACCAATGTACCTATTGGGTCGTAAGATCAAAGCGATGGGTATTAAGATGGTCCTTTCTGGTGAAGGCGCTGATGAAATATTTGGCGGTTACCTATACTTCCATAAAGCACCAAACAAACAAGAGTTCCATGAAGAAACGGTTCGTAAACTGCTTGCTCTAAACATGTTCGATTGTGCTCGTGCTAATAAATCACTTGCCGCTTGGGGTGTTGAAGGTCGTGTACCTTTCTTAGATAAAGAATTTATCGATATTGCTATGCGCCTGAACCCACAAGATAAAATGTGTGGTAACGGTAAAATGGAAAAACATATTCTTCGTGAATGTTTTGAAGATGATTTACCAGCCGCTATTGCATGGAGACAGAAAGAGCAATTCTCTGATGGCGTAGGTTATAGCTGGATTGATACATTACGAGAAACAGCTGAAGCAAAAGTGACAGATCAACAAATGGAATCAGCTAAATTCCGCTTCCCTTACAATACACCAGTCACCAAGGAAGGCTATGTGTATCGTGAAATCTTTGAAGAGCTATTCCCTCTTGAAGATGCGGCTAAATGTGTCCCTGGTGGCCCATCAGTGGCATGTTCTTCAGCAAAAGCAATTGAGTGGGATGAATCATTCCAAAACTGCGTTGACCCATCAGGTCGAGCAGTACAAGCAGTCCATAATGAAGCTTATAGTTAAGTAAGTTAACTCTCATAAAAAAAGCGCCCTACGGCGCTTTTTTTATAACTAATAGTCTAAATTACTATTATCAACCTTAATTTCTACTTTCTTATTAATTAAGGTAATCAGTAGAATTGAGCGTTTTTCGCCATCTGACTCTTTATATATAGCATCGACCCCAACAAAAGGTCCTTCTTTGATCCCGACCTTTTGTCCTGCTTCAGGTGAAAATTCAACGACTTCCGAATCTTCATGCTTATCTAACTGTTTTAATGAATAGATAAGATCGCCCTGCAATACTTTTGGCTTCCCGCCAAAGCGAATAAAATCACTCACCCCACGAGTAGAACGAACCGTCGTGAAAGAAGGCCCTTCATTAAAATCAAATCGAACAAACATATAACAAGGAAACAACGGTTCTTTTTTCGTTGTTGTCTTTCCTCTTGTTATCTTCTCCACTTCTATTTCAGGATAAAAGCATTCTACTTGTTGGTTTTCTAAATGTTGTTTTGCTCTCTGCTGCTCACCACGTTTGCAGTAGAGTAAATACCATTCTTTCATTATTTTTATACCTAGCTAGCCTACTAAAGAGCATAGCACGCCATCGCTTACAAAAAAATCAATTGATGAGTACATTTATGCTTAAATCGTTGTTTAAATTGTTAAACTTACAAAAAGGCATCAAATAAACACTTACAACTAATAATCAACCTAAAATAAGATTAAAGTATCGAAAAGAAAATAAAAAGCAGCACATTAAATCGATAAAGCACAATAATTTAGAGAGCTGAAATGTAACAAAAAATATTTGTTTCTAAATATTTCAACAAGTTAATATGTTAACCAAGTCACATTTTTTTGTACAACATTGCAGTTGATACATTCGAGGGGTATAAATTTATACTAATTATAAAAAGAATAAAATTTCATTATAGAAGAGAGCACTATGCAGGATAACAACAAATTAATTATGGGACACCCAAAAGGACTGTTCTTACTTTTTGGTACTGAATTATGGGAGCGCTTCTCTTATTATGCAATGAGAGCCATTCTTGTTTTATATTTAACAGACAGAACCATTAATGGTGGCTTAGGCTGGACCGTTAAAGACGCTTTAAGCTTATACGGCACTTATACCGCTTTAATGTACATTACTCCTCTCATTGGTGGTTGGTTAGCTGATAATTACTTAGGTCAACGTAAATCATTACTTATCGGTGGCTTTCTAATGGTTATTGGTCAGTTTACCTTAGCCTTACCTCATGACATGCTTCCGCTTTCTATCGAAACTCTATTTTATACTGGTCTTGGTTTTCTAATTGCGGGTAATGGTTTATTTAAACCAAATGTATCCACCATGGTTGGTGATTTATACCAAGATGGAGATAATCGACGTGACGGTGCCTTCACTATCTTCTATATGGGTATTAACCTAGGCTCATTGCTTGCTGGTGTGGTATCAGGCTCTGTTACTGGGATCTGGGGCTGGAAAGCAGGATTCGCCGCAGCTGGTATTGGTATGGTAATCAGCTTAATTATTCAGACTCTATTTGCTCAACGTTTTCTTGGCGACATAGGTATCCGCCCTGCAGCTCACATTGCAAAAGAAAATGCTGAGGCAGCAGGTACATCACATCATATACTAAGTAAAATTGAGATCGATCGCCTTAAAGTAATTATGGTGATGGGATTGTTTGTTATTGTATTCTGGGCTGGGTTTGAACAAGCTGGTGGATTAATGAACATCTACTCTCAGCAATATACTGATCGTATGCTAGGTTCATTTGAAATACCTGCGGCATGGTTCCAATCTTTAAATCCTTTCTTTATTATTACTCTTGCTCCATTTATTGCGATGTTATGGGTAAAACTAGGGCCAAAAGAGCCGAGCTCTCCAGTGAAATTTGCTTTAGCGCTGTTTTTCCTAGCCATTGGTTTTCTTTGTATGGTCGGTGCAGTCATGGAGCAAGGTGGCGATTTAACTATTAAGACATCTATGTATTGGTTGGTAGGTGCTTATTTCTTCCATACACTAGGGGAATTATGCTTATCTCCAATTGGGCTTTCATTGGTGACTAAATTAGCTCCACTGCGTTTAGCTTCACTGATGATGGGTACATGGTTTGGCTTCAATGCAATCTCTAATTACATTGCTGGCTTAGTCGGCTCTCATGTTGAAAGTCTTGGCGCATTAGATATCTTTGCGGGTATCGCAATTACCTCTGCTATCTCTGGTGTTCTACTATTGATCATTTCAGGAACACTTATTCGTTGGATGCATGGTGCAGAAAAAGCACATTAATACATAAAGACAACGTGTAACTTAAAAATTAAAGGCTACCTAAAATTAAGAAGGTAGCCTTTTTTCTTCGCTATTTCTGTTCACTTACTTACCGTGATTGGTATTACAGCACAATTCTACTGCGATTCTTTTCCATTAACTTATCTCCAATTCCTTTGACGTTTGATAAGTCATCAACAGCAACAAACTTCCCATTCATTTTTCGATAATCAATAATAGCTTTTGCCTTTGAGTCACCAACACCAATGAGCAGTGTTTTAAGCTCTTCTGCCCCCGCCTCATTGATATTAATAACAATATCTATACCTTCATGCTTAGTGGTACTTTCATCTTTAGCCAGAGCGGCATTGCTCGATAATAAAATGACAGCAAGAAGAAAAGAATTTATTAAGCTAACTATACGGTTCATTACAATTCCTTGTTAATTTATTTAAATAGTAATGACAGATACTTCAGAAATATGACTTCTATCTATCATCAAAAAAGAATAAATAAACTGAACAATAAATCCTATTGCTACATTAACTGCTTCTCTAAAAACACGACGGGCCCCATTAAGGGGCCCGTCTGTCATATTTATCAATTACAAATAAATTGATTATTGTTCTAATAATGGATAACTGATATCAGAACTTGCCTTAAGCGTATCTAACGTTGCAGTTAGATCTTGTTGAGTTTGAGTTCTAAGTAAACGGGTTGAGACTTGCTCAGCCATTGCATCATTACTCAACTCTAAAACACCATCAAGAGCGACAATAACATGATTGCCTTGGCGATCCATTACTTGTGCGTAAGTAGATTGGCCTTGTTCTGGTTTCTGCAAACGGTATACATCATTTGCCAACTCATCCGCTCGGGTAATCATTCTTGCTTTAGTGAAGCTTAAACCATTATCCGAAAGGTAATTTACTTCACCTTTATCTAGAGCTGAAATAACACCCTGAGCAAGCTCTAGCGCTTTTTGTTCACCTTTTGATTGAGATAAACGAGCAACAACCGCTGCCTTAACTTCATCCAAAGGTAGAACCATTTCTTCGCGTACATCTTCAACTCGAACGACAACAATATGCTCTGGTGCAATTTCAATAACATCAGAGTTCAAGCCATCTTCCTTCACTTCAGGGCTATAGATAGCCTGTAATACAGACGAATTAGAAAGTACTTCTGGTGCATCAGCTTGAGAGAAGAAATCAGAAGTAACGATTTTAGCGTTAACGGCTTCTGCTGCATCATCTAATGAATCAGGAGACTCAAATGCTTTTTCTGCTAATTCACTTTGAAGACTGTAGAACGCATCAGCTGCATGCTCATCAACAAGGAACGTTTTGATTTCAGCACTCACTTCAGCAAGCGCTTTAGTTTTCGGTGCTTCAATACCATCAAGTTGAATGATGTGGTAACCAAACGCTGATTTAACAACACCAGAATGATCACCAATATTAACTAATTGGAAAGCTGCATCTTCAAATTCAGGATCAATCACGCCGCGTTCAATCCAACCTAAAGAACCACCTTCTTTAGCTGTTGGGATATCTTGTGACTCTTCTTTTGCTACTGTTGCAAAATCTTCACCTGCATCTAAACGAGCAAGTACAGCGTTAGCGTCTGCTTCATCACCATTAATTAAGATATGACTTACTTCACGCTTTTCTTGCGTTGAATATTTATCTTTATTCTGGTTGTAATAAGTTTGAATTTCTTCATCGGTAATTGGAGCTTGTTCTTTTAACGCATTACCAGATAATTCAATGTAAGAAACTTTAACTTGTTCAGGACGTACAAACTGTTGTTTGTTTTCATCATAGTAGGTTTGAATTTCTTCATCTGTTACTGTTGCTTTTTTAGCAAACTCAGCAGTATCCAGTGTAACTGTACGAATTTCACGCTGTTGAGCTTCTAATGCTCCTTGCGCTTGTACTTCGTTATCTAACGTAAATTCAGTTGACTCTAGAGCTAGAATTAATTGATTTCGAACTAAATCTTGACGCAGGTATTCTGCAAAGCTATCAGAACTAAAACCGGCACGACGAAGTGAAATATTATAGATTTCTTCATCAAATTTGCCATCTTTCTGGAATTGCGGCATCGAAATGATCGCTTGACGAATTTGCTCATCACTTACTCGAAGACCTAAGTTTTGAGCTTGATTATCCAGTAATGCATCATTAACCATACGGTCTAATACTGATTTACGGAATTGCTCAACATAAGCAGGATCACCTAGTAGCGTTGAAAAATATTCTCCCAACTGCGACTGCATGCGATTACGTTCATTTTGGTAAACTTGCTCAAAGTCATTTCGAGTAATTTCTCTCTCACCGACTTTAGCTGCTAATGGTTGGCTTCCACCGACTAAATAACTACCTACACCTGCAAATACAAATGAGAAAATAATTAGACCGAGAATGATCTTAACTACGAGGCCAGTTGAACCTTCGCGAATTCGATCCATCATAATATGTCTTAACTCCTAATCACTGAATGGAATAACTCTATTCTTAAGAATAACGTTCATGTCTATTGATAGTGATAATTTAAAATAGTTCAACAAAAGAAACATTTAACAATAAAAAAGCGCATCATGGATGCGCCTATGACTCTATCTCTAGTTTACTAGCCTTGCGCTAGCATGTGTAGAGTTTTATCGGTATTTCGATTAGTTACACGCATCTTTAAGTGCTTTGCCTGCTTTGAATGCAGGAACTTTAGCAGCAGAAATCTCAATCGCTTCGCCCGTTTTTGGATTACGACCAGTACGAGCAGCTCGCTCACGAACAACAAATGAACCAAAACCAACAAGCGTTACTTGATCGCCACCTTTTAGTGTCTCAGTTACTGTTTCTACTAATGCATCAAGAGCACGTGCAGCTGCTGCTTTAGAAATGTCTGCATTGTCAGCAATTTGATCAACTAATTGAGATTTATTCACGGTATTCCCCTTTAAATTATTCATTCAATGATTAATGAACGAGTCCATATTTTAATATTTGATGAGTGAAATTATCATCACACAATAAAGTTTAACTTAGCGATATCAATATAAACTGACAAGTCATTTCGACTTGCCAGCCCTGTTATATCAGTGTTTTTTGCTATACATCACTATTTGGAAGCTTCTGTACTAAAGCCTTGTGGATTATTCTTAAGCGCTAAGGTTAATACTTCATCAATCCACTTCACTGGATGCACGGCTAAATCAGCAATGACATTCGCTGGGATCTCTTCTAAATCACGTTCATTATCTTTTGGAATGATGACAGTTTTAATACCACCACGATGTGCTGCAAGTAATTTTTCTTTCAAGCCACCGATAGGAAGCACTTCACCGCGAAGAGTGATCTCCCCCGTCATTGCAACATCAGAACGTACTGGATTACCCGTTAGGCTTGAAACAAGTGCTGTACACATACCAATACCGGCACTTGGGCCATCTTTAGGTGTTGCACCTTCTGGTACGTGAACATGAATATCACGCTTTTCATAAAAATCAGGGTTAATACCTAATTTATCAGCACGAGTACGAACTACGGTCATCGCAGCTTGAATCGATTCTTTCATTACATCGCCAAGTGAACCTGTGTAAGTTAACTTGCCTTTGCCAATCATAGATTCAGCTTCAATTGTCAGTAGATCACCGCCCACTTCAGTCCAAGCTAAACCAACAACTTGACCGATACGATCTTCATCATCCGCTTTGCCATAATCACAACGTTGAACACCTAAGAAATCTTTTAAATTCTCTTGATTTATTGTGACTTTCTTAATGGTTTTATCCAATAAGATTTGTTTTACCGCTTTACGGCAAAGTTTAGAAATTTCACGCTCTAAACTACGCACACCAGCTTCACGAGTGTAATAACGAATGATACCCATAATGGCTGAATCATCAATTTCAATCTCATGTGCTTTTAAGCCATTACGTTTAATTTGTTTATCCAACAAATGGCTTTTGGCAATGTTTAGCTTTTCATCTTCGGTATAACCCGACAGACGAATGACTTCCATACGGTCCAATAATGGGCCAGGAATATTCATTGAGTTTGACGTTGCAACGAACATAACATCAGAAAGATCGTAATCAACCTCTAAGTAATGATCGCTAAATTTATTGTTTTGCTCAGGGTCTAAAACTTCAAGAAGCGCTGATGCTGGATCGCCACGCATATCAGATGACATCTTATCAATTTCATCTAATAGGAAAAGTGGGTTTTTCACTTCAACTTTTGATAGTTTTTGAATTAGTTTACCCGGTAAAGAACCAATATAAGTACGTCTGTGACCACGGATCTCCGCCTCGTCACGAACACCACCTAATGCCATACGCGTGTACTTACGACCCGTCGCTTTAGCAATAGATTGACCAAGTGACGTTTTACCTACACCAGGAGGACCAACCAAACATAGAATTGGACCTTTAAGTTTAGTGACTCGACTCTGAACCGCTAAATACTCAAGAATACGTTCTTTAACGCGTTCTAAGCCATAATGGTCTGAGTTTAATATCTCTTCAGCTTTAGCTAAGTCTTTCTTCACCTTAGAGCGTTTAAACCAAGGCACAGCAACCATGCAATCAATGTAGCTACGTACTACTGTTGCTTCTGCTGACATCGGTGACATCATCTTCAGCTTCTGTAGCTCTTGCTCTGCTTTGTCTTGGGCTTCTTTTGGCATTTTAGCGTCTGCAATTTTTTTCTGCAGTGCTTCAAATTCATCAGGTGCATCGTCTAAGTCGCCAAGCTCTTTTTGAATAGCCTTCATCTGCTCATTCAAATAGTATTCACGCTGGCTCTTTTCCATTTGCTTTTTAACACGGCCACGGATACGTTTTTCGATTTGTAATAAATCGATTTCCGATTCCATCATGCCCATTAGAAACTCTAAACGTGCAATGACATCAGTCAATTCAAGAACTTCTTGTTTATCAACTAATTTAAGAGGCATGTGAGCGGCAATGGTGTCGGCAAGACGTGCGGCATCTTCAATCCCATTCAGTGACGTAAGTACTTCTGGTGGGATTTTTTTATTAAGCTTAATAAAACCTTCAAACTGGTTAATTGCAGAGCGCATAACCACTTCTTGTTCAGCATCATCAATAATAGGTGTTAGTAAAAACTCTGCATCCGCCGTAAAGAAGTCAGCTTCTAAAAACTGGTGGATTTTGGCACGCTGCTGGCCTTCAACTAGAACTTTAACAGTGCCATCTGGTAATTTTAATAACTGTAAAATAGTTGCGATTGTACCAACGCCGTGCAAGTCATCTAGTTGTGGTTCTTCTTTTGCAGCTTCTTTTTGTGCTACAAGGAGGACTTGTTTGTTCTGTTCCATTGCCGCTTCTAAGCAACGAATGGATTTCTCACGGCCCACAAATAGTGGAATAACCATATGCGGATACACCACCACATCACGTAGTGGTAGAACTGGTATCTCAATGCGCTCGGAACGCTCCAGGTTCATATTCTTCTCTCTTTCCGTCAGTATCTTTAGAAATAATATGGGGGCAAGTCGCTAAGAATCAACATTATTTTCAATTAAAAATAAAAAAGGAGGCCAATGCCTCCTTTTTGTCTGTTTATTAGCTAAATACGCTATTCTGCAGATATTGCTTTTGTCTCTGTATTTTCAAACATCAACAGCGGTTCTGATTCACCATTGATTACAGATTCATCGATAACTACTTTAGAAACACCTTCTTTTGACGGTAGTTCATACATAGTATCTAGTAATATTGCTTCTAAAATTGAGCGAAGTCCACGAGCACCCGTTTTACGGTTCATTGCTTTTTTAGCAATCGCTCTCAAAGCATCTTCACGGAATTCAAGTTCTGCGCCTTCTAAATCAAATAATGCAGCATATTGCTTAGTTAATGCATTTTTTGGCTTACTTAGAATTTGAATTAATGCTTCTTCGTCTAATTCAGTTAATGTGGTTGTTACTGGAAGACGACCAATAAACTCTGGGATCAGACCAAATTTAACTAAATCTTCTGGTTCAATTTGCTTCAGTAAATCACCAACGGTTGCTTTATCATCTTGAGAACGAACATCAGCAGCAAAGCCAATTCCAGTTCCTGTTGCAACACGCTGTTCAATTACTTTATCTAAACCTGCAAACGCACCACCACAGATAAATAAGATTTTAGAAGTATCAACTTGTAAAAACTCTTGTTGTGGGTGTTTACGACCACCTTGAGGTGGTACTGATGCAATTGTACCTTCAATCAATTTCAATAGCGCTTGCTGAACACCTTCACCAGATACATCACGAGTAATTGATGGGTTTTCAGACTTACGAGAAATTTTATCTATTTCATCGATATATACAATGCCACGCTCCGCTTTCGCAGGGTCGTAGTCGCATTTTTGTAGTAGCTTCTGAATGATGTTTTCTACATCTTCACCTACATAACCAGCTTCTGTTAACGTGGTTGCATCCGCCATAGTAAACGGAACATCCAAAAAGCGAGCTAGCGTTTCAGCAAGTAATGTTTTACCACTACCTGTTGGACCGATAAGAAGAATATTACTCTTACCTAATTCAACGCCATCTTTTGTAGTATCGCCATTACGTAAACGCTTGTAGTGATTATATACCGCTACCGCTAGTACTTTTTTCGCATGCTCTTGACCGATAACATAATCATCTAGATGCTCACGAATGTTTTGCGGTGTTGGCAATGCTTCACTAGTCTCTTTTGGAGACAGAGTATTATCTTTTAGCTCTTCGCGAATAATGTCGTTACATAAATCAACGCACTCATCACAAACATAAACAGAAGGACCTGCAATTAGTTTACGAACTTCATGCTGGCTTTTTCCGCAAAAAGAGCAATATAGTAACTTTCCACTATTTTCGTCTTTACGCTTGTCTGTCATTTGCTAACCTCTTAAACGTTGTCTTTATGCTGTAAGTTTATACTAACTTACCTTCTTTGCTGTAAACGTTACTGCTTTTTTATTAATTAGTCACGCTTATTTAACACAGCATCTACAAGACCATATTTCACAGCATCATCAGCCGCCATGAAATTATCACGATCGGTATCTTTTTCGATCACTTCTAACGGCTGACCAGTATGTTCAGCAAGTAGCGTATTCAATTTCTTCTTAATTGTTAAGATTTCTTGAGCATGAATTTGAATATCAGATGCTTGGCCTTGGAAACCACCTAGTGGTTGGTGGATCATTACGCGTGAGTTAGGCAATACATAACGTTTACCTGGCGCACCACCTGCAAGTAAGAAAGCACCCATTGAACATGCTTGACCCATACATACTGTGCTCACATTTGGTTTAATGAACTGCATTGTGTCATAAATAGACATACCTGCAGTAACAGAACCACCTGGAGAGTTAATGTATAGGAAGATATCCTTATCAGGGTTTTCAGACTCAAGGAAAAGCAACTGTGCCACAACTAAGTTGGCCATGTGGTCTTCAACTTGACCTGTTAAAAAGATAACGCGCTCTTTTAACAGACGGGAATAAATATCATACGAACGCTCACCACGTGAAGTTTGTTCAACAACCATAGGAACAAGTGCATCCATAATAGAAGGCATTGCATTGTTTTCTTGATAGCTCATAACCGTATCCCTTATAAAATAAATGGTCCGAATGACACTTCATTCGAACCATTATTAGCAGATCTTGTGAAACTAAGTCAACTAACTACTTAATTAATTAAGAAATTAAGCAGGTTGTTGATTCATTAGTTCGTTAAAGCGCACTTCTTTATCAGAAACTTGTGCTTTAGCAAGAATTGCTTCAACTGCTTGTTCTTCTAGAGCAACATTACGCATGTTGTTCATCATTTGCTCGTTACCTTCGTAGTAAGCAACAACTTCAGTTGGATCTTCGTAAGCAGAAGCCATTTCGTTGATAAGTGCTTTTACTTTCTCATCGTCAGCTTTTAGTTCTTCAGACTTGATTACTTCACCAAGAAGAAGACCCACAACTACGCGACGTTTAGCTTGTTCTTCGAACAATTCACGTGGAAGTTCTGGTGCAGTATCAGCGTTGCCGCCAAAACGTTGAACAGCTTGTTGACGTAGAACTTCAACTTCTTGATCGATAAGAGCAGAAGGAACATCAATGTTGTTTTGCTCAACTAGACCGTTGATTGCTTGTTCTTTGATCTTGTTTTTAACAGCTTGAGCTAATTCACGCTCCATGTTCTTACGAACTTCAGCTTTAAGACCTTCAACACCGCCTTCAGCGCCGAACTTAGTTACGAACTCATCGTTCATTTCTGGAAGTTCACGAGCTTCAACTTTAACTACTGTAATAGCGAATTGCGCCGCTTTACCTTTTAGGCTTTCAGCGTGGTAATCTTCTGGGAAGTTAACATCGATAGTTAGTTCGTCGCCAGCTTTCTTACCTTTGATACCGTCTTCGAAGCCAGGGATCATACGACCTTGACCCATTTCTAGAGGGAAGTTATCTGCTTTTCCGCCTTCAAATAGTTCACCATCGATAGAACCAACAAAGTTGATTGTAGCGCGAGTACCATCTTCAGCAGCAACGTCAGCGTCAGCCCAAGTTGCTTGTTGCTTACGTAGCGTTTCTAGCATTTCTGCTACGTCTTCGTCTTTAACTTCAACTTGTGGTTTTTCAACAACAACTTTGTCTAGGCCTTGAAGTGTAACTTCTGGGTAGATTTCAAATGTTGCAGTGAATACTAAATCTTGGCCTTCAGCAAATTCTACTGGTGCAAATGTTGGTGCGCCTGCTGGGTTGATTTTGTCTTTAACGATCGCTTCAATGAAGTGACGTTGCATAACTTCACCCATTTTGTCGTGACGAACAGCGCTGCCGTACATTTTAGCAACCATCTTCATTGGCACTTTACCTTTACGGAAGCCATCGAAGCGACGATTTTTAGCGATGTTACGAAGTTCTGCATTTACAGCATCTTCAATGTTTGCAGCAGGAACAGTAATAGTTAGAACGCGCTCTAGGCCTTCTTTAGTTTCAACAGTAACTTGCATGTTTATATAAACCTCAAAATCGACTCAGGTTCTCTGAGTTTGCGACAAAAAATACGTGCCGCATCCTTGTGTTACAGGCCTAGTAAAATAGAAACCGTAACCCCTATGATTCGTGATACCAAATTGGGTATCTTCTTTTATCTGCTTATTTGAATAATAAGTAGATCGCGCATTTTATTAAATAAAACACGGCATTTAGCCAAGTGGCAAAATAAGACGCGATATTGTAGCGATCTGACCCATCTATGTCGAGGCTCACTACTCACGTAGATAATCTTTAATAAGAAATTGGGCAATGAGTTGTACTTTTCAACCCTTATAAATGCTTTTTTTCTAAAAAACAGACCTAATTATTGAGAAAATTTCTTATTGGCGATATCGGCCATCATTTCAATATGTAATTGGTCATCATTCAAGCAAGGAATAAAGGTGTATTTTTGACCGCCTGCTTCCATAAATATCTCTTTACACTCTTCCGCTAACTCTTCTAATGTCTCTAAACAATCAGAAGAAAAAGCAGGGCTAATGATATCTAAAGAGGTAACCCCTTTTGGTGCCAATTCAGTTAATGTTTCTGACGTATATGGCTGCAGCCAAGCTTCTCGTCCAAAGCGAGATTGGTAGCTCATACCAATATGTTCTGACGTCAGATTCAGCTCTTTTGCTAGTAATTCAGTTGTGCGTTCACAGTGCTTTGCATACACATCGCCATTATCAACAAAGCGTTGTGGGATCCCATGATATGAACATAAAACGTAGTCCCCTTTGCCATTTTCTTCCCATGATCGTTTAATCGAATCAGCCAAGGCTTTTATGTAAAGTGGGTGATCATGATAGTTATGAACCAGCGAGAAATTAGGCAACACCGGGGTGGTTTTATATTGCTTAGCAATTTGATCAAATACTGCCGCTGTTGTTGTTCGAGAATACTGGGGGTACAAAGGTAAAATTACGATTTCTTCGCACCCTTGCTCTTCTAATTGTTCAATCCCTGATTTAATTGTCGGTTGACCATAAGTCATACCTAAAGCAACAGGTATAGAAAGATGTTCTTGCAACGCTCTCATTTGACGTTGTGAATAAACCATTAAAGGCGAGCCTTCATCCATCCACACACTTTCATATAACTTAGCTACTTTAGGGGCTCTGATCGGAAGAATGACACCATGAAGCAACGGACACCAAAGAAAACGAGTCATATCAACAACACGCTTATCATGTAAAAATTCAGACAAGAACGTTTTTACTGCCGATGCCGTTGGCGCTGTTGGTGTCCCAAGGTTAACTAACAGCACTCCTGCTTTCTTATTATTCACAATCATTATCCATTATTTTTATAAAAAAAAGGCGACCAATAAGGCCGCCTTCAATATAACAATAAATTGTTCGTTAGGTAAGATTACGAAAGTGCTTTTTCGATCTCAGCACTAACTTCTGCAACTAACTTAGTACCATCGAATTTAAGGTACTGAGTTTTACCTGCTTCAGCTTCTTTATTGTAGTAAGCAATAAGTGGTGCTGTTTGCTCATGGTAGATACCAAGACGAGCAAGAACAGTCTCTGGTTTATCATCTTCACGAATAACAAGAGGCTCGCCAGTTACGTCATCTTGACCTTCAACTTTAGAAGGGTTAAATGTAACGTGGTAAGTACGACCAGAAGGCAAGTGAGCACGACGACCAGACATACGCTCAACGATTACTTCGTCAGCAACATCAAATTCAAGAACGTAATCGATAGATACACCATTCTCTTTTAAGCCATCTGCTTGAGGGATCGTACGAGGGAAACCATCTAGTAGGAAACCTTTAGCGCAATCTTCTTGAGCAATACGCTCTTTAACAAGACCAAGAATGATCTCATCAGATACAAGTTGACCAGCATCAATTACAGACTTAGCTTGTTTGCCTAGCTCAGTACCCGCTTTAATCGCAGCACGTAACATGTCACCTGTAGAGATTTGTGGAATACCATATTTATCCATGATGAACTGAGCTTGAGTACCTTTACCCGCACCAGGTGCACCTAAAAGGATGATACGCATTGTTTTCCCCTTAAAATTTAATCTTGGAATTTATACCAAACCTTACAAATAGAATGAATTACTATCTATAAACTTAGGTATAAGTTTTATTTCTAAAAATAAGCCGTGAAAGATACACGGAACTGAGAACGCTATCAAGTTTGAGATGAAAATAGCGAACTCTAACGATTCTAGAATGTAACGGCTCTCAATAAAAAACAATGAGACCTTAGTGCATTATTGCCACTCAAGATCTCATTCATTTTATTTTTACAGCGATTGCTCTATTACTTTGATAATAACTGATTCATCGCACTTAAGAATTGTGATGGATCATCTAAAGAGCCACGTTCTGCTAACATTGCTTGACCAAGTAACATTTCAACCCAACGACCAAATGCTTCTTCATCTGCTTCATCAGCCATTTGCTTAATAAGTGCATGCTCAGGGTTAATTTCAAAAATGTATTTCACTTCAGGAGCCGCTTGGCCAGCAGCTTCTAAAAGTTTCGCCATTTGTGTACCCATTTCAAAGTCATCAGTAACGACAACAGCAGGTGTTGTTGCTAATTTAAACGTAGTACGAACTTCTTTAACTCGATCGCCTAAATAAGATTTAGTGCGCTCAACAACAGATTTAAACTCTTCTACTGTCTCTTTTTGTTTCTCTTTTTCAGCATCATCCTCAAACTTACTTAAGTCTAATCCTGCTTTGGTAATTGATTGGAATTGTTTACCATCGAATTCAGTTAAGTAGCTCATCAGCCACTCATCAATACGATCGTACATTAGAACAACTTCAATGCCTTTAGCTTTAAATTGCTCTAGGTGTGGGCTGTTTTTCGCTGCTGCATAACTATCAGCCGTTAGATAGAAGATCTTATCTTGCTCTTCTTTCATACGCTCAACATAACCCGCTAGGCTTATTGCTTGTTCTGCACTGTCTTTTTCTGTCGTAGCAAAACGCAGAAGGCCAGCGATTTTATCTTTATTAGCAAAATCTTCAGCCAAGCCTTCTTTTAGTACTTGGCCAAACTCTTTCCAGAAAGTTAGGTATTTTTCATCGTCTTTCTTCGCCGTTTTCTCAAGCATACCTAGTACACGTTTAGTACATGCACTACGTAATGACTGAGTCACTTTATTATCTTGAAGAATTTCACGAGAAACGTTTAGTGGTAGGTCATTTGAGTCAATCAAACCCTTAACAAAACGTAAGTAGCTAGGCATAAACTGTTCTGCGTCATCCATAATGAATACGCGTTGAACATACAGTTTTAAACCACTTTTATGATCACGATTCATCATATCAAATGGGGCTTTTGCAGGGATATATAGAAGACTGGTGTAATCGTTCTTACCTTCTACTTTGTTGTGGCTCCAAGTAAGTGGATCTGCAAAATCATGAGATACGTGCTTATAAAACTCTTGGTACTCAGCATCTTCAATTTCTGATTTACTGCGAGTCCAAAGTGCTTGCGCCTTGTTTACTTGCTCCCACTTACCCTCTTTATCTTTTCCTTCTTCGTCTTTTTCAACGGTCCAGATAGAAACAGGAATACCGATGTGATCAGAGTACTTACCAATCACTTCTTTTAGACGCCACTCACTTAAAAACTCTTTACCTTCATCACGCATATGAAGAATGATATCAGTACCACGAGTTTCTTTTGTGATGTCCTCAATAGTGTAGTCGCCTTCACCTTCTGAATGCCATTGAACCGCTTGATCTTTTGACACACCAGCTTCACGCGTGCGTACTGTTACTGCATCTGCTACAATAAATGCAGAATAAAAACCAACACCAAATTGACCAATCAATTGAGAGTCTTTACTTTGATCGTCTGATAATTTTGAAAAGAAATCAGCTGTACCTGATTTTGCAATTGTTCCAAGATGCTCAATAACATCTTCACGACTCATGCCAATGCCGTTATCTGAAATAGTTAATGTGTTGGCTGCTTCATTAAAAGACAGTTTTACACCAAGCTCTGCATTACCTTCATATAAATCACCATTTGATAGTGCTTTGAAGCGTAATTTATCCGATGCGTCTGATGCATTTGAGATTAATTCACGTAAAAAAATCTCTTTATTTGAATACAAAGAGTGAATCATTAGATGAAGTAGTTGCTTAACTTCTGACTGAAAGCCGCGTGTTTCTTTGTTATTAATCGTTTGATCGCTCATCTATAAAACTCCGAAATAGGACAATATGTATTTAACTTACAAGTGTAATATGGACTTATAAACCGTAATTCAAGGTAAAGGAATGTAAAAAACACTGTTTTTTTGCTTTTTTTATACTATAAAATGCGCAATGATAAGTTTTGACATTAAATAGACATTCTAAAAATGATACTTAGATATCATTCATAAGAATCACCATTACTGAGTTAACAACCAATGAATATAGAAAATAACAAAATTATTATTGGCAACCGGTTTCTATTCGATCCAAACGATAATAGCCTCATTGATACATTAAATGATGACGAAATTATCCGCATCGGTGGTAATGAGAGCCGCGTTTTAAGCCTGCTTATTCAAGAACCAGGGAAGGTTGTTAGTCGTCATGAACTACATGAATATGTATGGCGAGATCAAGGATTTGAAGTCGATGATTCTAGTTTAACACAAGCTATTTCGACACTACGAAAAATGCTACAAGACCCAACAAAGCTACCCGTCTATGTAAAAACGGTGCCTAAACGTGGCTATCAGTTTATTTCAACAGCCGTTCCACAAATGGGTGAAGAATCATTATCTAGCGTTGAAGTAGATACGGTAGTAGTTAATGATATTGATGCTCCAGAAGCTGAACATCAAGAAAAGACATCGCAAGAAACAGTCGCAAGTAGCAGCGATAATAATAACGACATTAAAACATCAACAGTAACTACTAAACATTCGCACAAGCCTCAAGCTCACTTGTCTTTACTTGGTACGTTAACACTGATCATCGCATTTATTTTACCTATTATTGCCTATGTGAATCACACACCAAAATCTGATGCATTTGTACAAGTGGCAAATTATGACGAAGTACCTATTTTCGTCCCTGTTAACCACCCTAATATCGATAAATGGCAACCTCTGATTGAGCAATGTACTGTCTTTTATAATTCAAACCATGTTGATACGCTAAAACCAATAGAAGTTATTGCGACGAGTGGTCAACCAAATCAAATCACATTGAATTATATTCATCATGAAGAACACAGCGATCAAAGCATTAGTGTCCGATTATTGATTGATCAAAAAGAGGTAGATAACGTATGTGGCTAAATAGCGAACAACTTCCATTTACAAAGCGCTTTTTCCCTGTCGCTCTTCTTCTTATTTCAATGATAGGCAGTGGATGGTTTTATTGGGAAAGTGACAGTAAAGTAGAACAACTATTAACATCGAAAGAATGGCAAAGTATGAGTACGGTTCGTATTGATACTGATTATGGTGATATGGGTCCGTTAAAGCGTGCCGATATTAAATCAAATGTCGTTTATCTCCCTAATAAAACGTACTCAAAATCATCAACCTTAACGATTTTTAGTGCGCTTTCTGAGAATGTCGATCCATTAACGATTAACGTAATGGAAACCGGCAACTGGGACTACAGTGGTGATTATTTATTAATAGATCCGATTGAGTTTAAAGACGTTACTGCAAGTGATAATAAAGATTTCTCTGGCCCACAGAAAAAACTCATTATGCGCGTATTCAGAATGGATGCTCAACAAAGTAAACGTGTTGACGTAATTAATGATAAAACATTGCTATTAACAAGCTTAAATTACGGTTCTGGTATTTTATTCTCGCATTGATGATAGAAACACCATTAATATAAATGTCAGATATAAAAAAAGAAGCCAGTGGCTTCTTTTTTTATATCTTAAGATTAAAGTGTAATCGTATTTAAAACGTTTCCATCAAAGTCTAATACCGATAATCTAGAGTCATGAAGTAGGCCGTAGCTTGGTTTACTTTCCTCACCACGTGGGAACGTCGTTGAACCTGGATTAAAGATAATTTGCTCCCCTTGCCATTCTGCTACCGTTATATGCGTATGACCATGAGCAATAATGTCTCCTTTTTTTAATAAAGGACGTTTATCTGCATTATAAACATGACCATGAGTTAAAAATAACTTTTGTCCTGTCGGTAACAAAACAATATTGTAATCAGCCATGATCGGAAAAGATAACAGCATTTGATCGACTTCACTGTCACAATTCCCTCTTACTGCAATGATAGACTCTGCGTATTGATTTAATAATTCAGCAACCGCGATTGGATCATGGCCTTCAGGAATTGGATTTCTTGGTCCGAAATTAATCAGATCACCAAGAAGAATTAAATGATCCGCTTTAGAGGCCACAAACGTATCAATCATTCGTTGAGTCGCAGTTAAAGAGCCATGGAGATCAGATGCAAAAAATAATTTCACGAGAGTCCTTACAAATACTTAAGAAACAGTTCAAACCCAAAGTATAAAGGAAAACAAGATGAAAGTTGCCAATCAGTAAACTCTATTTATACTTAATATAGTTTACTATTATAAATATCTTGCAGGAGACGAGATGAAAATACTCATTACAGGCAGTACTGGATTAATAGGGAAACAGCTATTAGACCACCTTAAAGGCCATCACCTAGTGCTTTTAACTCGTGATATGGAAAAAGCAGAATCGACGTTAAGTCATCTTGCTTTACCCCATGTCGATTTCATTTCAGATCTCTCTTCATTTTCTAACGTTAACGACATTGATATTATTATCAATCTAGCTGGTGAGCCGATTGCTGATAAAAAATGGACTCGAAAACAAAAAAAAATCATTACAGATAGTCGATGTGATCTAACCGATAAATTAGCCAAGCTTTGCCTTAATTCTACAACGCCACCACGTTGTTTTATATCAGGCTCTGCGATTGGGTATTATGGTGATAACGGATCGCAAGATGTTGATGAAACGACAAAAACTATCTCAACCGATTTCGCTCATCAAGTCTGTCAACAATGGGAGAATAAAGCACTACAAGCTCAAAATGAGTTAACTCGTGTTTGTATCTTACGGACGGGTGTCGTTCTCTCTCTATCTGGTGGAGCACTAAAAAAAATGCGACTTCCCTACCAATGCGGATTAGGTGGTCCTGTTGGCAATGGCAAACAATATATGTCTTGGATACATATTGATGACATGGTTCATGGGATACTGCATTTAATAGAGCAAGATGACAGTAATGGAATTTATAACTTAACAGCGCCACACCCAGTAACTAATAAAACCTTTAGTCAAACACTCGCCAAAACTCTAAAACGCCCTCACTTTCTGTATACACCGAATATAGTAATTAAATCAATTCTTGGTGAAGCATCTGTTTTATTAACCGACAGCCAAAGAGTTCGTCCAAAGCGAATCGTACATGAAGGATTTAAGTTTCGTTACTCTCGAATTGAATCTGCGTTGAAACACTTATTGAGCTAGGTTAAATCGCCTTAGCAAGCCAACAACCAAGCCTCTACGCATACCCACGTTACAACCTCACATCATTTACTGAGTGATTGAACAATAAATCATTCAGTAAATTTAATTCGTACTCGAATTAATTATAAAAATACCCTGTTAATCTATTAAAACCATTCAGATATATCCTCTTATCTTAAATATAACAAAACACGTTACCCCATAAAGACACACCCACAACTAACCCATTAAAAACAATAACATACTGTAGATTTAGTTGTTTTGTTTTAATAAGAAAACCAAAGAAAAATAAATAACAAGCCATTTTACAACATGGCAATCATTGATAAGTCACGGAAATTTAATTATAGTACTAACGAATTTTCAATAAGCATAGCTTACAAAGGACTTAAAAATGAATCCCATACTGGAAGTTAAGGGACTGTACAAAGTGTTTGGAGAGGACACTGATCGCGCCTTCACAATGATTAAGAAAGGCGCAAATAAAGACGACGTGTTTGAGAAAACAGGATTAACTATTGGTGTTAATGACGTCTCTCTCAGTATTCATGAAGGTGAGATTTTCGTTATTATGGGCCTTTCTGGTTCAGGTAAATCCACCCTAGTTCGCCTTCTCAATCGACTTATCGAACCGACTCAAGGCAATGTACTCCTCAGAGGAAAAGACATTGCACACATCTCTGAAGAAGAACTCCGCGAAGTTCGCCGCAATAATATCTCAATGGTTTTTCAAAATTTTGCCCTAATGCCACACATGACTGTCATTGAAAATGCAGCCTTTGGTTTAGAGCTAGCGGGTGTTGACGTTGAACAGCGCAAAAAATGTGCTCTAAGTGCACTAGAACGAGTTGGTCTTGATGTTTATGCAGAATCTTACCCTGATGAATTATCTGGCGGTATGAAACAGCGTGTCGGTCTTGCAAGAGCACTCGCTTGTGATCCTGATATTCTTTTAATGGACGAAGCATTTTCTGCTCTTGATCCGTTGATTAGAACGGAAATGCAAGATGAGCTGATTCGCCTACAAAATGATGATAAACGTACCATCGTTTTTATTTCTCATGATTTAGATGAAGCGATGCGTATTGGGGACAGAATTGCCATCATGCAAAATGGTGAAGTAGTTCAAGTTGGTACTCCTGATGACATCCTCAACAACCCTGCAAATGATTATGTTGAAGCTTTCTTTCGTGGTGTTAATGTCGCAAACGTCTTAACAGCCAAAGACATTGCTCGTAAAAAACCTGCCGCTATGTTTAAGAAATCAGAACACGATGGCCCAGCCTCAGCTCTTCAGTATCTAATGGATAACGACAGAGAATATGGCATCGTTGTCGATAAGAGCAGTCTCTATTCTGGCATCGTTTCTGTAGATTCTCTTCGCGAAGCACATAACGACAATAGATCGTTAGTCAGCGCACAATTGGCTGATGGTATAACGCTCAAACCAAACCAAGCTATCAATGATATTTTAGGTTTAGTTGCGAATGTACCTTACTCGGTACCTGTGGTTGACGAAAATGGTAAGTATTTTGGTGTTGTGACGAAATCACGACTACTTCAGACGTTAGATAAGGGGTAGAACGATGTCATCAGATCAAACAAACAATGACCCATGGTCACAAACAACAACACAAGCAAATGATGATCCATGGGGACAAGCAAGCGATACATCAGCGTCAGCAGATTGGTTAAGCAGCGAAGTGGTTGAAACCAAAGCCTTTGACCCATTAAACCCATTTGAAGAAGCCGTACTTCCTGTTGATGTTTGGGTAGAATCAGGCTTGAACTGGTTAGTTGAACATGGCCGTCCATTATTTCAAGCTATTCGTGTTCCTATCGATTTCATCTTGGGCTCTTTTGAAACGGCACTAGTCTCCACGCCTGCGCCCTTTATGCTCGTTATTCTATTTTTGCTCGCATGGCAGTTTTCTAACCTTAAGCTGGGTATCTCAACGGCAGTTTCATTACTGGTAATTGGGCTTATCGGTGCTTGGTCTGAAGCGATGACAACACTATCACTCGTGATGACCTCCGTCTTTTTCTGTCTGCTTATCGGGTTACCTATGGGGATCTGGCTAGCAAGAAGCAAAACGGCAGCCAAATTTGTTCGACCTGTTTTAGATGCAATGCAAACCACACCAGCCTTCGTTTATTTAGTACCAATTGTAATGCTATTTGGTATCGGTAATGTTCCTGGTGTTGTCGTAACTATCATTTTCGCATTACCTCCCGTTGTACGTTTAACTATCCTAGGTATTCAACAAGTACCAGAAGAGTTAATCGAAGCTGGCCATTCATTTGGTGCCAGCAAAAAACAAATGCTGTATCGCATTCAACTGCCACTAGCACTACCTACCATTATGGCAGGAGTTAACCAAACCTTGATGCTATCTCTATCTATGGTGGTTATTGCGTCAATGATCGCAGTCGGTGGATTAGGTCAAATGGTATTAAGAGGTATCGGACGCTTAGATATGGGTCTGGCTGCTGTTGGTGGTTTGGGTATTGTAATTCTTGCTATTTTACTCGACCGAATCACCCAAGTATTAGGTGTAAACGCAGGTAACACTAAATTACGTTGGTACAACATGGGACCGGTGTCCATCCTACTAAATATGTTTGCTCAGAAAAAAGAACTAAAAACAGAATTAAAACTTAAGGAGAAATAAGAATGATTAATTCATGGAAGAAAGCACTAACGGTCAGTATCGTTTCCACTTTGGCTTTATCGTCAAATGTATGGGCAGAAAAACTACCTGGCGAAGGCGTTACTGTTCAAGCTCTTCAATCAACCGTTGCTGAAGAGACGTTTCAAACATCAATTGTAAACCGCGCACTTGAAGAGCTAGGCTACGATGTTCAACCAACAAAAGAAGTTGATTACAACGTTGCTTATACCTCAATCGCAAAAGGCGATGCGACTTTTCTTACGGTAGGCTGGTTCCCTCTTCATGCTGACAAATACAAAATGTCTGGTGGTGATGATAAATTTTACCGCCAAGGTCAATATGTTAGTGGTGCAGCGCAAGGTTACTTAATTGATAAAAAAACGGCTGAAAAATACGGCATCACTAATATTGGTCAATTAAAAGACCCAAAAATTGCAAAATTGTTTGATGCAAATGGTGATGGTAAAGCAGACCTTACCGGCTGTAACCCTGGCTGGGGTTGTGAAATGGTAATCGAACACCAAATTGGTGCTTATCAACTTGAAGACACCGTCAGCCATAACCAAGGTAACTATGCCGCAATCATTGCTGATACCATTTCACGTTACAAAAATGGTGAGCCTGTTATCTATTATACTTGGACACCTTATTGGGTAAGTGGCGTTCTTGTTCCTAATAAAGATGTAGTATGGCTAGAAGTACCGTTCTCTGCTCTTCCAGGGGATCGTAAAGATGTTGATACTACTCTATCTAATGGTAAAAACTACGGTTTTGAAATGAACTCTATGCGCATCATTGCTAATAAAGAGTTTGCGGCACAAAACCCTGCAGCAGCTAAATTATTTGAAATCATCAAACTAAACATTAATGACGTTAGTGCACAAAACATGATGATGAGTAAAGGTAAAAACAGCTCAGCTGATATTGAATCTCACGTTAATGGCTGGATAAAAGCAAATCGACCTTTATTCAACTCTTGGTTAGCTGAAGCGAAAAAAGCAGCGATCTAACTTACCTAGTTAACATTAATAGCCTTATTATTTAAAAACACTAAAAAGACCAATGGCATCTGCTATTGGTCTTTTTTATATTTAAAAAATCAATGAACGACTACTCAACTCTGCTTTATACTCATCTTAACGTTACTCATTAGAGATAAAATTCATGACGCGAACCATATTTATTACAGGCTGTTCAACAGGTATTGGCTATACCGCTGCCCATCAATTACAGCAGCATGGCTTTAACGTTATAGCCTCGTGCCGAAAACAAGAAGACGTCGCACGATTGCAAAGCGAAGGGTTAACCTGCCTTTATTTAGACTATAGCGACTCACAAAGTATTACTAACGCGGTTGCGGATATAATTAGACTTACTGATGGTAAATTATACGGATTGTTCAATAATGGCGCATATGGTCAAGCTGGAGCCCTTGAAGATCTACCAAGGGATGCATTAAAGGAGCAGTTCGAGGCAAACTTCTTTGGTTGGCATCAATTAGTCACAGAACTACTTCCGGTAATGAGAAAGCAAGGTGAAGGCCGTATCATTCAAAACAGCTCTGTATTAGGTATTGTTGCGATGAAATATCGTGGGGCTTATAACTCATCAAAGTTCGCAATTGAAGGATGGACTGATACATTACGCCTAGAACTCTCAGAGACAAATATCAAGGTTAGCTTAATTGAACCAGGTCCAATTGAAACCGAATTCCGCTCTAATGCACTGAAAGCATTTAAAAAATGGGTAAATGTAGATAACAGTTACCATAAAGAAAAGTACCTTATTCAACAACAACGACTTGAAAAAGAACAGTCCGGTAGTGCTTTTGTCCTTCCGGCAGATTCTATTATTCCTCCCCTGCTCCACGCACTTAATTCATCAAGACCAAAAAACCGCTATCGCGTCACTTTCCCCACTCATTTGTTTGCGGTTCTAAAACGATTATTACCAACAAAGTACTTAGATATGATCTTAAATAAGAGTGATTAACCTAACTTTATACTGTCATCAGTGTGTAATATTTAATAAATATGAGAAAAGAGTGAAAATGTAATATTAGTGTCATATTGAAAACGTATATTCATTCCTATCCGGTAGATGGTGTTTTTTCGGGGGGAATATGACACTAGGTAAAATCAACTGGATCTGTGTGAGTGTTGCTGTTGCGGTATTCATACTGATCTAACAATTGTCTTCGCTTGTACTTTGAATAGCCACTATAATTTCTTTTATAGTGGCTTTCTTCTTTCTATTTCCTTGAAAAACAATATAACTTCCCATATATCTATATAAAGAATAAATACTGTTTTTAGGGAAAGATCATGCAACCAGAACATAGCGTTGAACTAAACGAACAAAACTTCCAACAAATTTTAGAAAGCTCAATGCAAACCCCTGTGCTAATCCACTTCTGGGCGCCAATGAGCCAAGAAAGTATTGCCGTTATTCCAGGCTTACAACAACTTTCCCAGCAATACGGTGATGCTGTTACTCTTGTTATGCTTAACTGCGAAGAACAACAAGGTCTTGCTCAGCAATTTGGCGTTCAAACTTTACCGACGATAGCTTTATTTAAAAATAGCCAAGCCATCGATGGTATGGGTGGACCTCAAACCATCGAAGCTATTCAGGGGATGCTAAACAAACACCTACCAAGCCAAGAAGAACTTCAATTAGGCCAAGCCTTTAAACTGGTTGAAGAAGGCGAATATCAAGCAGCTCTTCCTACTCTTCTTGCATTACTTGAGCACTTTGGTGGTAATGGACAAATTAAGCTGCACATTGCGCAATGTTATATTGAGACTCAAGCTTACGATCAAGCAGAAACAATTCTTTCTGAAATTTTAATGCAAGATCAAGACAGCAAATACAAAGAATTAATCGCTAAACTTGAGTTACATAAACAAGCCGGAAATACACCAGAGATCCAAGCATTAGAAGATACCTACAGCGCAGATCCAACCAATAATGAAGTCGCTTTAGAGCTTGCGATCCAATACAGCCAAGTAAACCGTCAAGAAGAAGCATTAGAGATCCTAATGACTGCTTTATTGAAAGATCTGAATGCCCAAGATGGTCAAATGAAAAAAGCCATGATGGATATTTTATCCGCTCTTGGTCAAGGTAACCCTATTGCAGGTCAGTACCGTCGCCAGCTTTACTCATTACTTTATTAATTTATCGAACAATAAGCCTGCTGCTACTTTTTATCGTGGCAGCAGGTTAATCCTTTAATAATAGGACAATCATGCCCTTCATCACCAGGGCACGCATTTGCTAACTCTAATAATGTTTGCTTCATTCCCTCAAGTTCTTGGATCTTCGCTTCAATCTCTGCCACTTTCTCTAACGTTTTTTTCTTTACGTCAGCGCTGCGACGATTAGGATTATTTGATAAACTTAATAGTTCTTGGCACTCTTCTAGACTAAAACCCACCAATCTTGAACGCCTAATCAACTGTAATTCTTCCACTTGAGCGGCTGTATATTGACGATAGCCATTAGCACTTCGACTCGCCTCTTTGATCACTCCTTTACTTTCATAAAATCGAATTGCTTTCGCTGTTAATCCGGTTAACTTCGCTACTTCACTAATATTCATTTTAACCTCATTTAATCTCTTGACCTTCCATTTACTGTAAGGTTTATTATTAGCAATATCAAGAATAGTTAACGAGGTTATTATGAGTCAGGAATTTACTCTTCCATTATCAGGATTAAACTGTGGTCGTTGCGTAGCAAAGGTTGAACAAGAGCTTGCTAACAACCCAAACATATCTCAATACTCAGTAACCAAGTCGGAGCTAGCACTAACGACAACACTGACTTACCAAGACATCGCTGAAATTATTGAGCAACTCGGTTATTCTATTCTTGAACCAAAACGAGTGTCACTGTATCTCGCAGGATTGAATTGCAATAAATGTATAAATAAAACCAAAGAAGCCTTGGGTACACTCTCCTATTCAAGTATTGAATCCATCTCAACAACAGAGCTTGTCTTTAATACTACACAACCACAAGAGTTGATCATCGAGCTGATTGAATCAATCGGATTTCAAGCAAGTACTACCCCATTTAACGTTGGTAACGCACTCGATTCAAACAATGAATCACCATCAAAACCAAGCATAAATAATTCTGTAGAATCGCTGCAATCTATCGATAAAAAAACAACGCAATTGATATTAACAGGCATGACTTGTGCCAGCTGTGTCGCCTCAGTAGAGAGCATTATTACACATGTTGATCATGTTGAATCAGCAACGGTTAACTTGGCTGAACGTACCGCACTCATCCACGGTGATGTGAATGTCACAGAGCTCATTCAAGCGATAGAAGCTGGAGGCTATGGGGCAGAACTAAGTCTCAATGAAGACCAACGTCGCGCAAGACAAAAAGAATTATTTTTAAAAACAACCAGTACACATAAAAAGAACACTATTACCTCACTCGCCATTGGCGCACCACTAATGTTGTGGGGTGTTTTGGGTGGCAATATGCAAATCACCACCGTTAATGATCAATTAGCATGGGCAGTTATTGGCCTGATTTGTTTAGGTTTACTGCTTACTGCGGGTAAACACTTTTATGTAAATGCATGGAAAGCCTTTACTCATCACAGAGCAACCATGGACACTTTAGTCGCATTAGGGACAGGCTCTGCTTGGCTTTATTCTATGGCGTTAGTTATCTCACCTGAGTTTTTTCCACTGCAAGCTCGTCATGTCTATTTTGAAGCCACCGCGATGATTTTAGGCTTAATTACACTTGGTAACTTGATAGAAACTAAAGCCCGAAACCGCACGTCTACCGCGATTGAAAAACTGTTGGATCTGCAACCACAGACAGCAACAGTAATACAAGATGGCCAAGAGCAGGTGTTACCAATAGTTCAGGTCACTCAAGGCATGATAATTAAAATCAAACCTGGTGAAAAAATACCCGTTGATGGCTCTATTGTTAGTGGTGAGAGTTATCTAGATGAAGCCATGCTTACTGGTGAGCCTTTACCTTGTTTAAAATCCAAAGATGACACTGTTCATGCTGGAACGATTAATCAACAAGGCAGCTTTACGTTTATTGCAACAAACGTTGGTGAAAACACCATGCTAGCACGCATCATTTCAATGGTCCGAAATGCACAAAGTAGCAAACCAAAGTTAGCGAAGTTAGCTGACCAAATTTCATCGGTATTCGTCCCAAGCGTGATGATCATTGCTATTGTATCGGCATTAATTTGGTATAACTTTGGACCAGAGCCAACTTCTAGTTATATGCTAGTTGTTGCTACAACGGTACTTATTATTGCTTGTCCTTGTGCACTTGGTCTTGCAACCCCAATGTCAGTCACCGTTGGCATAGGTAAAGCCGCCGAATTTGGTGCGCTGATCAAAGATGCAGATGTACTTCAAACGGCAAGTACAATAGATACTGTTGTTGTTGATAAAACAGGAACATTAACCGAAGGAAAACCTACGGTAACCAAAGTCACTGGTTTTAATGGCCATACAGAGGCTGATATTATCTCATTAGCCGCTGCGGTAGAAAGTCACTCTGAGCACCCATTAGCTCAAGCGGTTATAAATTATTTAAAGAAAAATTCTTGGGATAATATCAACAGTACCGACTTTATCGCTCAATTAGGATTAGGAGCCTCAGCCACTGTTAATGCTAATGCGGTTTACATTGGTAATCGTACTTATTTAGCAAATAACAACATTGATATTCCAGGCGTCACTGTCTCTGTATCAGCAACACCACTGTATGTAGCCATTCAAAATGAGTGTATTGGTGTTATTGAAGTCAGTGACTCAATTCGAGCAGACTCTGCGTTAGCGATTAATCAATTCACCCAGCTTGGTATCAATGTAGTTATGTTGACTGGAGATCGCCAAGAAACAGCGCAACACGTTGCAAAAGAATTAGGGATTAAACACGTCATTGCAGGTGTACTTCCTGATGGAAAAGCTCAGGCAATTCAAACCCTACAAGCCCAAGGTAAAAAAGTCGCCATGATTGGTGATGGTATTAATGATGCACCAGCTCTCGCACAAGCAGAGGTTGGTATCGCCATGGGTAATGGCAGTGATGTTGCGATTGAAAGCGCTCATCTTACGCTAATGAATCACTCATTACTCACCGCTGTAAGCGCCATTGAATTATCTAAAGCCACAATGAAAAACATGAAACAGAATTTATTTGGTGCTTTTGTTTATAACACCGTCGGCATTCCTATTGCTGCGGGCATTTTATTTCCATTCACCGGGATGCTACTAAGCCCAGTGGTTGCAGGTGCTGCAATGGCATTATCTTCAATTACCGTCGTAACCAATGCAAATCGATTACGACTATTTACCCCTCGTTCTCAACGAGATCTTCATTAAATAACAAAGGAGCGTCACATGATTAATTTATTCGGTATTGCTCTGATTATTGCCATTATTTACTGGTTTTGGCTATCACCTAATTCAAAATAACCTTTGGAAAACCCACTATGAAAAACTTTAAATTAGCTTTACTTCCATTTGTTCTATTTAGCACTTCGGCCTTTGCTGCTACTGAAGTTATGACCTACAAATCACCTTATTGTGGCTGCTGTACTGAGTGGGTCGAACATATGGAAGATAACGGATTTAATGTGAAGATTGAAGATCATGAAGACATGAATCCGATAAAACAAAAACTTGGCGTAGAGCCGCGTCTGGCTTCTTGTCATACAGCAGTTATCGATGGCTACGTATTTGAGGGGCATATACCAGTCGCAGACATTAAAAATTTCTTAGCTAACCCTAAAGACTTTAAAGGCCTAGCTGTCCCTGGAATGCCAATGGGTTCACCAGGAATGGAATATGGTGACAAGAAAGATAAATACCAAGTTGTTGCATTTAAAGAGAATGGAAAATTAGCGTTATTTAATACTCATAACTAGGGTCTTTAAAGCATAATAGGTGTTGATAGCTATCAATACCTATTAATTTCTCAAATAAAGTGGTTAGAATTTATATTACAGACGCAAAAAAGCCGCATCATTTCTGATGCGGCTTTTTTAAAAGTGGTCGGTGAAGAGGGATTCGAACCCCCGACCCTCTGGTCCCAAACCAGATGCGCTACCAAGCTGCGCTATTCACCGAAATGTTAACTAGATGTCGGTTTAAATACCTTGTCTGTGTCAACGAGGGCTATAATACTGCCTGTGAGTTTTTTGACAAGCATTATTTTGTTTTTTCTTTTCGTTCGCTTATAAAACCGACAAACTGTTGAATTCATAAACAAAAGCCCCTAAAACAATAACGAATTAGAGGCTTATCTTCTTTTATTGATTATTTATAAGTAATCTCACCACGTGGGGCAAACTTATTTACATCAATTGGGCTGTTTGTTTCTAAGAACTCTTTAAGTACTTCAGCATCCACAAAACCAGTATTTACATAGCCTGGGTGATCTGAAATTTTAGGGTAACCATCACCACCCGCTGCATTATAGCTTGGGATAGTAAAGCGGTATGTATTATCTAGACGTAATTGCTTACCACCGATAAATACATTTGATACTTTACCATTCTCAACTGTCATCTTAATGCCTGCAAATTGAGCATAAGCACCAGAATCAATAGGTTTTGTTGCCACGACATTCAAATAATCCAACACTTCTTGGCCTGTCATATCTGCATAAGTAACAATGTTGCCAAATGGTTGAACCGTTAATACGTCTTTATACGTTACATCACCCGCTTCAATTGAATCACGTACACCGCCAGAATTCATTACTGCGAAATCAGCTTTTGCGCGAGTCATGTGAGAAGTTGCAATTAGACGGCCTAGGTTTGTTTGTTGGAAACGAACCACATTACGATCACCTTCTAACTTACCGTTAGTTGATGCAATTTTTACATTTAACTGGCCTTGACCTTTTTCTTGGTAAGGAGTTAAGAATGCAAGTAATTCTGGATCTTGAGCAATTTCTTCTTGAATAAAGACGCGTTGTTTTTTACCGTCGATCTTCACTTTCTTCTTCAAGTTAACAGGAATTAGATTGTAGCTAACCATTTCTAATTCACCATTACGGAATTCAAAGTCAGCTTTACCTACGTATTTGCCCCATTCGTGAGCCTGAACAATCCAAGTACCATTTTGTTGGTCTGGTTTACACTCATCACCTGGCGTAAAGTTCTTTTTAGCCACATTTGGGCCTTCCATACAAACAGGCTCTTGTGAGTGACCACCCACAATCATGTCTAGTTCACCTAAATCAAGTGAACGCGCTAGTGCAACATCGCCAGGGGCGTTGATACCGCGTTGACCATTCTCATAGTGCCCCATATGCGTTACTGCAAAGATAAGATCCGGTTTTTCATTTTCTTCTAATTCTGCAATGATCTTTTTCGCTTCAACTTTAGGATCACGGAACTCTAATTCACCAATGTATTCAGGGTTACCAATTTTAGCGGTGTCTTCGGTAGTGAAACCAACAACGGCAATTTTAATACCTTGTTTTTCAAAGATTTCATAAGCCTGGTATTTGCGTTCACCGGTTTCTTTATCATAAATATTTGCAGACAACATTGGGAAGTCAGCCCAGTTGATTTGCTTTTGAAGAACATCTAATGGGTTATCAAACTCATGGTTGCCTAATGCAATCGCATCATAACCAATTTTATTCATACCTTTAAAATCTGGTTCAGCATCTTGAAGATCTGATTCTGGAACACCCGTATTAATATCACCACCAGAAAGAAGAAGCACACTGCCGCCTTCAGCTTGAACATCTGCACGCAACTCATCAATCAGCGTTTTACGCGCTGCCATGCCGTACTCACCGTATTTATTCTGCCAAAAACGACCGTGGTTATCGTTTGTATGTAACACCGTTAGCTTATACGTAGTATCTTCTTGCCATGCATGCTCAGTTGTTGTTGCACAGCCTGCTAGCGTTGTAACTAATGCAGCAGCAATCGCTGTTTTTAGAGAAAGACGTTCCATCATGTTTCACCATTCATTTAAGGGGGATAAACTAGACCAAATCAATCAATTATGAGTGCTTCAATCTAATAACCTGACCAAGTTTAAAAGAATTACGTTTTACTCTCACATTGATTTCATAAATATGTCTGTTAGATCACTAAAAATAGCTCATAAATTACTAAGAAATAATAAAACTAAAAGTAGCAGAATACTAAATGCACAAGGCAAACGTTTACTTTGTCAATAAGTTACGAGACAAAAAAATATTTATGGTTAATATAATAAATATTTTCATATGTTTTAGATGAAATGGGTTAAGTTTTACATATGTTTTCCGATAACAAATTAGGCCTTATAAAAAAATTAATAGTAGGCACTATTTTTTAGCAAAATTAACCCATGGATTTAGGTAGTATAATGAAACTAAAACATAAACTAATAGGTGCAAGTGTACTCGCTGTCGTAATTACTGCATCAGCATTAACTTGGCTTGCTTCAAGTCAGTTATTCGAACAGACTCGTAACGGGGTATACTCTCGTGCAGAAAGTGTTACTTCTGCGGCAACTACAGGGATCTCAAATTGGATTTCTATCAAAGCTGAAATTGCTCATGCAACTAATGACTACACCCAAGAAGATGATATTGTTTCGTTTTTACAGTTAAGTCGTAAAGCGGGTGGGTTCGATGACATCTTCTTTGGTACTCCTCAAGGTGATATGTACCGCTCTCATCCAGAAAGAAACCGTGCCGATTATGACCCTCGTCAGCGCCCTTGGTATCAAGAAGCACAACGAGAAAACAAACAAATCATTACCTCTTCATATCAAGATGCAATTACTCAATCCCTTCTAGTAACTATCGCGGAACCAACATACAAGAATGGTACTTTCTTAGGTGTCATTGGTGCTGATGTACTTATCGATCAACTGATTGATGATGTAATCAGCCTTGATGCAGGTAAAGATACTATTACAATGCTAATTGACAGTGATGGGACTTTCTTAGCTCATCCAAATAAATCTCTAATCAAAAAAGAAGTAAACCGCTACTTCTCTGATATGACTCCACAAAGCATCCAAGAGTCTATTTCTCTAAAGCGTATCGATGTTGCCGAAATCAATGGCGACACTAAATTAGTGTATTTTGCAAAAGTACCCAACACCAATTGGACATTTGCTGTTGAGATGACACAAGCAACAGAAGAAGCTGCTCACACAGCCCTACTTCGTGAAATTATTCTACTTAGTATTGTTCTAACCGTTATTGTTGCTATTGGTGTAACAATGTTAGTAAATATTCTATTCAGAGATTTACTTCGAGTTTCTGATGCACTTGCTGAAATATCTTCAGGTGAAGGTGATTTAACACAACGTCTAGAGCCAAATAGTAATGATGAAGTTGGTCAACTAGCGATTAATTTCAATATCTTTGTCGGAAATATGCACTCAATGGTCTGTCGCCTACGTGACATATCTACAACCTTAGCTAGCCAAGCAAACTCAACCGCAGAAAGTGCTGAAGAACGTAATGTTCGCATTCAACACCAGATGGATGAGATCAATATGGTCGCAACAGCAATCAATGAAATGGCTGCAGCAACGCAAGAGATTGCAGGCAATGCTGATAATACCGCTCAAACAGCAGAAGAAACGGTTACAGCATCAAGCCATGGTGCGGAGCAAGTAAGCCAAAGCCAACACTCAATTGATAACTTAGCAAAAGAAGTTGAAACAGCGACAGGCGTGATTGAAGAGCTTCATCACAACGCTCAAAATATCAATACGATTCTTTCAACTATCCAAAATATTGCAGAACAAACTAACTTGCTTGCATTGAATGCGGCCATTGAAGCAGCTCGAGCAGGCGAACAAGGTCGTGGTTTTGCTGTGGTAGCTGATGAAGTTCGTATTTTGAGTCAACGTACTCATGCATCGACTCAAGAAATTCAACAAATGATTGAAACGCTACAAGGAACCACTCAAAAAGCCGTTGGGATCATGCAAGATAGTCAAACGTTAGCTAATACTAGTGTTGAAGATGCTCAATCTGCCTCAGCGAGTTTATTACAAATCACTAACTCAGTAACTCAGATCAGCGATATGGCAGCTCAAATTGCAGCGGCAGCAGAAGAACAGTCATCAGTAACTGAAGAGATAACTCGAAATACTGAAGCCGTTCGTGATGTATCCAATGAGTTAACAGAAGAAACAAAGCAATCGGTTATTCAAGCGTCAGAATTATCTGAACTATCGAGTGAATTAAAACAAGAAATCGATCGCTTTAAACTATAATTACAACAACCGTACAAATTAAGACAGAATATGAATGACATATTCTGTCTTTTTCTTTCAAAAAACCCACCTACCTGCCAGTTAAATTCAGAGTATCCCACTGTTTATTGTAAAAAAACAACAAGCGAAAGCCACGTGCTACAGTTAATTGATTGATTTTAAAACAACAAATACCATTATCACCTTATAGCTACCACTTTGGGGTAGTTTTATTTCGTAATTGATCCACATCATATCGACATATTCATTCATAATTCATCATATATGCATATCAATGATAATAGGAACTCTTATGAGCAAGATGAAGTTAGTCATCATCGGTAATGGCATGGTTGGTCATCGCTATATCGAAGATTTAGTCGATAAAACTGACGTTCAAAATATGGATGTTACAGTATTTTGTGAAGAGCCACGTATCGCTTACGACCGTGTTCACCTTTCTTCATACTTCTCTCATCATACTGCTGATGAACTCTCTCTTGTAAAAGAAGGCTTCTACGAAAAACACGGTATTAATGTATTACTTGGCGAACGCGCTATTAATATCAACCGTGAAAAACAAGTTGTTTATTCAAGTACTGGTCGTGAAATTCAATACGACAAGCTAGTCCTTGCTACTGGCTCTTTCCCATTTGTTCCACCGATTAAAGGCAATGAAAGTAAAGACTGCTTTGTGTACCGCACAATTGAAGATCTTAAATCTATCGAAGCTACGGCTAAAAACAGTAAAAGCGGTGTAGTTATTGGTGGTGGTCTACTTGGTCTTGAAGCGGCTGGTGCACTTAAAGCATTAGGCGTAACCACTCACGTTGTTGAGTTTGCACCAGTGCTAATGGCTGAACAACTTGATCAACAAGGCGGTTTACAGCTACGCAATAAGATTGAACGTATGGGTGTTCAAGTTCATACCAGTAAAAATACATTAGAAATTGCACCAGAAGGCAAAGACGCGCGTAATGTCATGCGTTTTGCTGATGGTACAGAGCTTGAAACTGACTTCATCGTATTCTCAGCAGGTATTCGCCCTCAAGATAAATTAGCTCGTCAAATGGGCTTAGGCGTAGCTCCTCGTGGTGGTGTTGAAATCAATAACAACTGCCAAACAACAGATAGCAATGTATACGCGATTGGCGAATGTGCTTCTTGGAATCGTACTTTCTACGGTTTAGTTGCTCCTGGCTATAAAATGGCTACGGTTGCCGTTGACCATTTACTGGGTAACGACAGCACATTTGAAGGCGCAGACATGAGTGCCAAATTGAAACTACTGGGTGTAAAAGTAGGCTCAATTGGTGATGCAAACGGTCGAACTCCTGGCTGTAAGAGCTACGTTTACCAAAATGAAGAACAAGAAGTATATAAACGCATCATTGTTTCTGAAGACGGAAAAAAACTGCTTGGTGCGGTAATGGTTGGCGATACGTCTGATTATGGCGATTTATTGCAATTAAAACTTAATGATATTGATCTACCAGAACACCCTGATCTATTAATTCTTCCGGCGCATGCTGGTGCTGAAAAGCCATCATTAGGTGCTGATTCATTACCAGAAACAGCGGTTATTTGTTCATGTTTCGATGTAACCAAGGGCAAAATTGCTCAAGCGGTTGCTGATGGTCATCACACGATGGCAGACATTAAGGCAGTTACTGGAGCGGGTACGGGCTGTGGGGGTTGTATCCCTCTAGTAACTTCCGTCCTTAATGCTGAATTAGCTAAATCGGGCATTGAAGTAAAAAGCGACGTATGTGAGCATTTTGCTTACTCTCGCCAAGAACTATTCCATCTTATCCGTATCGAAGAGATCAAAACCTTCGAAGAGCTGTTAGAGAAATACGGTAAAGGCTACGGCTGTGAAGTATGTAAACCTCTTGCTGGTTCTATTCTTGCTTCTTGTTGGGGTGAACACATCCTTAAACCTGAGCTAGTTAAACTGCACGATACCAATGATAACTTCCTAGGTAACATGCAAAAAGATGGTACTTACTCTGTTATTCCTCGTATGGCGGGTGGCGAAGTCACTCCTCAAGCATTAAGTGTATTAGCTGACGTTGCGGCTGAATATAATCTTTATACCAAGATTACTGGCGCTCAACGTATCGGTCTATTCGGTGCTCAAAAAGATGACTTACCTGCAATCTGGAAAAAACTCATCGCTGCCGGTTACGAAACAGGCCAAGCGTATGCTAAAGCACTGCGTATGGCGAAAACCTGTGTCGGCTCTACTTGGTGTCGTTACGGTGTTCAAGATTCTGTTGGCTTAGGTGTAATGATTGAAAACCGTTACAAAGGCATTCGTACTCCTCATAAAATGAAGTTCGGTGTTTCTGGCTGTACTCGTGAGTGTGCTGAAGCACAAGGTAAAGACTTAGGTATTATCGCAACAGACGCTGGCTGGAACATGTATGTATGTGGTAACGGTGGTATGAAACCTCGTCACGCAGACTTACTAGCAAGCGATCTAGACCAAGAAACCTTAATCAAATACATCGACCGTTTCATGATGTTCTACATTCGTACTGCTGCACCACTACAACGTACCTCTGTATGGATGGACAATCTTGAAGGTGGTGTTGACTACCTACGTGAAGTGATTGTTGATAACAAGCTTGATCTTAATGACCAACTTGAAGCAGATATTGCAAGCCTTGTTAATAACTTCGCTTGTGAGTGGACAGACACCATCAATGATGAAGCTCAACTAAAACGTTTTGCTCACTTCATTAATGCTGATGATCGCGATGACAATGTGGTATTCGTTACTGATGGTCGTGAACAACACCGTCCAGCAACCTTTACAGAAAAACACCCAGAAGCAAAGGGTGACATCCTACACGTAGCAGCAACTGAATAAGAGCGAGAGAATTAATTATGGCTTCTAAATTCGTAAAAATCTGTCAACTAGAAGATATTGCTCCTGGTACTGGTGTTTGTGCTCTAGTGAATGGTGAGCAAGTTGCAGTATTTCGTCCATCAAAAGACGAAGAAGTACTCGCAATTAGCAACACTGACCCTTACTTTCAAGCAAACGTATTATCGCGTGGCTTGATTGTTGAGCATCAAGGTGAGCTTTGGGTGGCAAGTCCACTTAAGAAACAGCGCTTTAACCTTACTACAGGTGCTTGTATGGAAGATGAGCAATTTAACGTAAAAGCGTATAAAACTCGCATTACTAAAGGTCAAGTAGAAATCGCAGCATAAGATTCAATAGCTTAAAGGCTTGCTGTTTCTCTATGAGAACATATAGAAACAGCGAGTTTTTCACTATTTAATTTTAACTTTTATAAGGGCACATTCATGTCTACTAATGACTTTAAACCAGCAGAATTTGTACAAACAATGATTAACGTTGGTGAAGCAAAAATAAAAACAAGTACACGTGATCTTCTAATACGAAGCACAATGGCTGGTATCATCTTATCTCTAGCGGTTGTTGTGGCTATCACGACAATTGTACAGACCGGTATTGGTATCGTCGGTGCGCTTGTCTTCCCTGTTGGTTTTGTTATTTTGAGCGTAATGGGCTATGATCTAGTAACTGGTGTATTTGGACTTGCGCCGTTAGCAAAATTTGATAACCGTCCAGGTATTACCTGGGGCCGTATTTTCCGCTGTTGGGGTCTTGTTGGTCTAGGTAACCTTATTGGTTCATTAATTGTCGCTTATCTTGTTGCGGTTTCTCTTACGGGTAACTTTTCTCTAGAACTAAATGCAGTAGCAAAAAAGTTTATCGCTGTATCAACAGGTCGTAGCTTAGGTTTTGAAAATATGGGAATGGACGGTTGGATCACGTGTTTTGTCCGCGCTATTTTCTGTAACCTAATGGTATGTCTAGGTGTAATTGGTAACATGACGGCACGCACAGTAGCTGGCCGTGTTGCTATGATGTGGTTCCCGATTTTCATCTTCTTTGCCCTAGTATTTGAACACACCGTTGTAAACATGTTCCTATTCCCACTTGGTATGATGCTAGGTGCTGATTTTGGTATTGCTACATGGTTAAACTTCAACCTTATTCCTACTATTTTGGGCAACGTTGTTGGCGGCCTACTATTTACTTGTATCCCTCTTTATCTTACTCACGCAAAAACAGCACCATCACTGGATGTTAAATAAGCAGTAACGAATAAAGTTAGTTATAACTCATTCAAATTAAATCACTCTTAATCAAGTATTAAGGGTGATTTTTTTTATCGACTCTTACATACTAGAGTGAAATAAAAAACATAATGCAGGAATCGATTATGCCAAGTATTCAAGCTCAGTCTGAGCAGAAAAAACAAAACGGACTTGTTTCTCTTGTTGGCGCAGGTCCTGGTGATGCGGATCTATTAACAGTCAAAGGCCATCACCTTATACAGCAAGCTGATGTTGTGGTTTATGACCGTCTTGTTTCTAAAGAAATCTTAGCGCTTGCCAATGACAGTGCAGAAATGATTTATGTTGGTAAGAAACTGGATTTTCATTTCGTCCCACAAGATAAAATAAACCAAATACTGGTAGATAAAGCACAAGAAGGTAAACACGTTGTTCGCCTTAAAGGTGGTGATTCATTTATCTTTGGTCGTGGTGGCGAAGAGTTAGAAACTCTAGCTGAGAATGGCGTTAAATTTGAAGTGGTACCAGGTATTACTGCAGCGGCAGGGGCAACCTCTTATGCGGGTATTCCCCTCACCCATCGAGATCACGCACAAAGTGTTCAGTTTATTACGGCTCATGTTCAAAAAGATGGCGCTGAAATTGAGTGGGATGCCTTAGTTCGTTCAAACAATACCTTGGTCTTCTATATGGGACTGAAACAATCGCCGCATATCTCAACTCAATTGATTAAACATGGTTTAGCTGCTGATACCCCTTGTGCCATTATTGAACGTGGCACAACACAAAAGCAGAAAGTATTTACAGGAACGATTGCTGAGTTAGCTAACATGGCAGAAAAAGCCATTAGCCCATCATTAATTGTTATCGGCAGTGTAACAACACTACACCACAAACTAGATTGGTTTACTCCTAATTCAAACGATGAGTAAGTACATTTCTGAACAAGACATTAAATAAAAAAAGCCCAAGAAAGTTATCTCTCTTGGGCTTTAGTTTATCTAGCTACTCTCAATATTATTTAATATCGATGTGCTCAAAACCTTTAATTAAGTCATCTAGTGCTTTCATTTGTTTCAAGAAAGGTTCTAGTTGATCTAATGGTAATGCAGAAGGTCCATCACACAGTGCTTTATCTGGGTTTGGGTGCGCTTCAATAAACAGACCAGCAATACCTGTTGCTAGGCCAGCTTTAGCAAGTTCAACCGTTTGTGAACGACGTCCACCAGACGCTTTACCGCTTGGATCACGGTTCTGTAGAGAATGCGTCACATCAAAGATGATTGGGCTACCATTTGATGCTTTTTTCATTACACCAAAACCAAGCATATCAACCACTAGGTTGTCGTAACCCATGCATGAACCACGCTCACAAAGAATGATATTTTCGTTACCACATTCTGCAAACTTATCAACGATATTACCCACTTGATCAGGGCTCATGAATTGAGGTTTCTTCACATTGATTACAGCGCCTGTTTTTGCCATAGTCTCAACTAAATCAGTTTGACGAGCAAGGAAAGCAGGAAGTTGAATTACATCCACCACATCAGCTACTGGTTGCGCTTGTGCTTCAGTATGAACATCAGTAATAATCTTAACGCCAAAAGTGTCTTTCAATTCTTGGAAAATTTTCAAACCTTCTTCCATACCAGGACCGCGGTATGAATGCACTGATGAACGGTTTGCTTTATCAAAAGACGCTTTAAATACGTATGGAATTCCTAGACGATCAGTGATCTCAACATATGTTTCACACATACGCATAGCTAGATCACGAGATTCTAATACGTTCATACCTGCAAATAAGGTAAACGGCTTATCATTTGCTACATCGATATTGCCAATTTTTACTGTTTTTTGATTTTGCATTATCTTCACTCTTAATGGAGAACGGTAGGGTGTTGTTCTAGTAACAGTTGGACCTGCTGCTTCATCAGCATCGCTGAGGGATCATTAGGACACTGCTCAATAAAGTACGTTAAATCATTTTTTGCTGCATCATTACAGTGTAGCTGTTGATAGATTAAACCTCTATCACGGATCTCAAATGGGTCATCAGGAACCATCGTTAATGCGAGATCGCTGCACGTTAAAGCGAAAGAGAATTTCTTTTCTCTAATACACGCGGTTTTAATTACCGCAAGTAAACGACCTATTAGAGTTGGATTATCTATTTTCTCTAAGTGGATCGGTAATATTTTCGCTAATGGACCACCGTAGCCAATAAGCCATGCGGTCATTAAGTGCGCATTAATATACTGCCCATCAAAAGGGTTTAAATAGAGGTCTTCTTTTCCTTCCCATTCAACTTTTAATACTAACTGCGTCGGAAAATTAATCGCACTCACAGGTAATTTTGCGTATTCACACAGATATAGAAAAATAGCGCCTAACGTAACAGGAATGCCTTTTTTACTTTCAAGTACATGGCTAATAAATGCATTTTCAGAATTAAAATAGGTGTAAATATCACCTTGATAACCCCATTCAACGTAAAAAAGCTGGATCAATCGCTCCAAGCGTTTTTCATCATTAATCTCACCCGCTAGCACTTGCTCTGCTGCAATACACATCTCTTGTAACTTAGCAGTAAGTTGTTCTCTTTGTGTCTCAGAATCAATCGCTGAATTAAGTGCAAGCGCACCTTCAACAAGACTAAGGTCTTCTAAATTTTCATCAAGCAATTGAAACATAGTTACCCCAAAAATGTCGGTACTTTAGTAACAGCAATCTTAGCTGCAACCATTAACCATCCTAACGCACCAAGGAAAGCAAAGGTTTTAAATACTTTATTCTTACCGTTATTCAACGTTACAAAAGCCAAAGCGATGTATACCATCACACACGTCAGCTTCTCTGTTAACCAAGGAGCTGCACCTGTAAATGGAATAAAACCAGTAATAAAGATAAGTACAATACCACTGAGCAGCATCGCAGAGTCAACAACGTGTGGCACTCGCTTTAAAAACGCTTTATTACGAAGATCTGAATCAACCATCATTAATACATAGCGAACGACAAATAATAGTACGCTACAAGCGATCATAAATAGGTGAATATGTTTAACAGCGGTATACATGAATTATCCTTTATTCTCTGTGTTTACTGTCCATTGACCTAAGGTAACTCGGTCATTGCCAGCATAATCTTGTTCTGTTTTAACATTAACAAAGCCATGCGCTTCAAAATAAGTACGTAATTGCTTACCTTGCTCAAAGCCATGCTCCATTAGCAACCAACCATTCTCAACTAAATAAGTACGGCTATGTTCCATAATATGAATTAAATCTGCAAAGCCTTCTTGCTCTGCAACTAATGCCGTTTGAGGTTCGAACCGTACATCACCTTGAGATAAATGAGGATCATTTCCATCAATATAAGGGGGATTACTCACAATAATAGAAAACTGTTCATCAGATTTAATTGGAGTAAACCAACTTCCCTGACGAAATTCAGTATTCATAATATGGTTACTTTTGGCATTACCTTGCGCTAATTCAACCGCATCTTGCTGATAATCAACGCCAATAACATGAAGATTTGGCATTTCAGAAGCAATAGCTAGAGCTATAGCGCCAGTCCCTGTTCCTAAGTCCAATACTTTTGTTGATGATGCATCAAGATGGTCAAGAGCTATCTCAACAAGACGTTCTGTATCAGGGCGAGGAATTAACGTGGTTGGTGATACTTTTAACGGTAGTGACCAAAATTCTCGATAACCTACAATGTAAGCAATAGGTTCACCTGAGAGACGACGAGATAGTAATGATTCAAATGCAGCAAGCTCTGCGTCTGTTAACTCTTTTTCAGGCCAAGTTAGTAGATAACTTCTTGGTTTATCTAAAACATGACACAGCAGAACAGACGCATCAACTTGAGGAGAATCACTCCCCTCAAGTTGTAGCAATTGAATTGAACGCTTTAATAGCGCATCAATAGATTGGCTCATTAGTTATTTTCAGCTAATGCGGCTAATTGGTCTGCTTGGTATTCTAATACTACAGGTTCAATCAACGCCGCTAAATCACCTTCTAATACTTCATTTAAGCGGTAAATTGTTAGGTTAATACGGTGATCAGAAACACGACCTTGTGGGTAGTTGTAAGTACGAATACGGTCAGAACGGTCACCAGAACCTAATAAGTTACGACGTGTATCTGATACCGCTTCTGCACGGCGAGCTTGTTCAGCTTGAATAATTCGAGCAGCAAGAACCGACATCGCTTTTGCTTTGTTTTTATGCTGTGAACGCTCATCTTGACACTCAACAACAGTACCTGTTGGTAAGTGAGTAATACGGATTGCTGAATCGGTGGTGTTAACGTGCTGTCCACCCGCGCCTGATGCACGGAAGGTATCAATTTTTAAATCTGCCGCTTTAATTTCAGGAAGATCCGCTTCTGGGATCTCAGCCATTACTGCAACAGTACACGCAGACGTATGTACACGACCTTGTGATTCAGTCTCAGGAACACGTTGTACACGGTGGCCGCCTGATTCAAATTTCAGGACACCATAAGCGCCATCGCCGCTTACTTTTGCAATCATTTCTTTAAAGCCACCTTGCTCAGAAACATTCGAGCTCATGACTTCGATACGCCAGCCCTTTTTCTCTGCAAAACGAGAATACATACGGAAAAGGTTACCAGCAAAGATACCAGCTTCATCACCACCCGCACCCGCACGGATCTCTAAGAAACAGTTACGCTCATCATTTGGATCTTTTGGAATAAGCAAAACTTGTAGTTCATCAGTAAGACGCTCAATCGCTTCTTTTGCTTCTTTAATCTCATCTTGCGCCATTTCACGCATTTCAGCATCGTCTTCTTGCGCCATTTCTTCAGCGGCAACTAAGTCTTCTTGAGCTTGCTCATACGCTTGGAAACACTGTGTTACTTCTTCCAATTGAGAGTATTCACGAGATAAAGCTCGAAATTTATTTTGGTCACCAATAACGCCAGGGTCACCTAATAAATGCTGAACTTCTTCATAACGCTCAACCAGCGTCTCCAGTTTTACTCGAATTGATGCTTTCATATAATATTTATTCTTTATGTTGGTAGCGAACGCTACACTTAGTTGTCTAGACCAATACTTGAGCGGATCACAGCAAGTTTCTCCGGCTCACCATTTTTGGCGGCCTGCTGCATCGCAAGTGTCGGTGCATGAATGAGTTTATTAGTTAATTTGTTACTTAGCTCTGCCAATACTTTTTCTACATTTTGGCCAGAAGCTAACGCTTGAATGCTTTTTTGTAATAATTCAGTTCTGATTGCTTCTGAGTTATTTCGATATTGGCGAATGCTATTCACTGCTTGACGCGAACGGATCCACGTCATAAAGCTAGCGCTCTCTTCACTGACGATAGCTTCCGCTTGAATCGCTTCTATTTTTCGTTGCTCAATATTGTGATCAATAATCGATTTAAGATCATCTACCGAATACAAATATGCATCACTCAATTCAGCGACTTCCCCTTCTATATCTCTAGGGACGGCAATATCAACAAATAACATCGGTTGATGTCTACGTTGTTTTAATGCGCTTTCAACCATTCCTTTACCAATAATCGGTAATGGGCTGGCAGTAGAACTGATAATGATATCGGCTTTTGGTAGATATTCTGGAATTTCAGGAAGGCTAATAACGTCTGCATTAAATTGCTCAGCAAGCCCCATCGCTCTCTCGCGAGTACGGTTAGCAACGATAAGTTGTTTACAACCTGCTGCATCTAAATGTTTCGCTACTAGTTCAATTGTTTCACCAGCACCAACAAGAAGTACAGTAGAATCAGCAAGAGACTCAAATATTTGACGAGCCAGAATACACGCGGCATAAGCCACTGAAACGGCATTACCACCAATATTGGTTTCGGTACGAACTCGCTTTGCTACCGAAAAGTCACTTTGGAATAGTTTTTCAACGGTTCCTTCAACTGCATTTCGCTCGCGAGCATCTGAAAACGCTTTTTTTACTTGGCCTAAAATTTGCGGCTCACCCAATACCAACGAATCTAAACCACAAGAAACGCGCATAAGATGTTTAACAGCCGCTTGCTCTTCATAAACATAGATACTTGGCATCAATATATCTAAAGAGACTAGGTGAAACTCAGCCAGCCAGTTAATAACGTAACCACTGCTGATCCCAATTTTTACTTCACAGTAAATTTCAGTTCGGTTACACGTAGATAAGATCACGCCACTTTGAATTGCATCACTGTTTTTTAATTCGTCTAGTGCCTTAGTTAATTTGTCAGGAGAAAAAGCAACTTTCTCGCGCAAATCAACAGAGGCTGACGTATGATTGATTCCAATAACAAGCAATGACATTCGGCAAACTGACCAGTAAAAAAATAACAAGGGCGAATTTTACTTGATACGACCGAATTTTAAAAGGCATCAGGTCACTCTGTCCGAAAATTAGTGGTGAATAAACACTATTTAACGCCAAATGTACGAACAATTTGCTACAATCCTAAAATCTATTTCAGATTAAACATGAGATTATCAATAATGTTTCCTCATTTTATCCGCCTTCCGTTTGTGATTCTCATCTTCTCGCTTTTTCTTAGCGCTTGTTCTAGTGTTCCATTAACCCCACAACAATCGACTCATTGGGATAAACATCAAGCCCAATTAGAAGCAATCACAGAGTATAAGGTGACGGGAAAAATTGGCTATCAATCCCCAGAACAACGCCATAGTTTAAATTTTCAATGGACCCAAAAATCAGACAATAGTCAGCTATTACTCACCACATTTTTAGGGCAAACCGTTATAAAAGTCACTATAGATAATGGGCATACCCTTATTGAAACCGGTGATGGCCAAACCTTCGAAGGCAGTGACCCAGGCCGGCTCATGTATAGTCTGACAGGCCTTAACCTTCCTATTGGCTATTTAAATGACTGGATCAAAGGCTTGCCGACCGCTGCTGATAATTTCCAACTCAACGAACTTAACACCGTTGAGCATCTCGCAAAGCAAATAGGCCAAACGAACTGGCACCTACGCTACAATAGCTATATTGAAAAAGACAACATGCTATTACCTAATTCAATGAAGCTCACTCAATTGAACACCACCATTAAAATCATTGCCTCAAATTGGACTGTTTCTCAATGATAAAAACATCGACTCGCTGGCCCTCCCCAGCAAAACTAAACTTATTTCTCTACATTAATGGTCAACAAGAGAATGGCTACCATGAGCTGCAAACCCTGTTTCAGTTCATCGATTTATGCGACTACCTTACAATTACTCCAAATCAATCAGGGGAAATTACCTTAGCTCCAGATATCCCCGGAGTAAAAACGGAAGATAATTTAATTTGGAAAGCCGCAACGCTTCTTCAACAACACACCCAATCTATGTTCGGTGCTCATATTGAGATTGAAAAGATATTACCGATGGGTGGTGGGATTGGTGGAGGCTCTTCAAATGCAGCTACCATCTTAGTTGCATTAAATTTTCTTTGGCAACTTAATCTTAGTAATGACGAATTAGCTGGTTTAGGTGTAAAACTAGGTGCTGATGTACCGATTTTTGTGCATGGTTTTTCGGCTTTTGCTGAAGGTATCGGAGAGAAATTACAGCCAGCCACTCCTAAAGAGTTATGGTACGTATTAATTAAGCCAGAAGTAAGTATCGCTACGGTTGATGTTTTCACTCATCCTGATTTGATTAGAAATACACCAAAACAGTCACTTAGTGTACTTTTAGACGCCTCTTACGAAAACGATTGCGAAAAAATTGTCAGAAGAGTGTATCCAGAGGTTGATTACCAACTTTCATGGCTGTTAGAATATGCACCATCAAGATTGACTGGAACCGGCGCATGTGTTTTTGCTGAATTTAACAGTAAAGAAGATGCACAAGCCGTTTACTCGTTAATCCCTGATAATGCAACAGGATTTATCGCCCGAGGTATGAATACCTCGCCACTCAACCGCCAATTGGAAGAGTATAAATCATTATGCAAAATATAAAATTCTCACAATTTGGACGCAACCCTGAGGTTTCCACCGTGCCTGACATGAAGCTATTTGCTGGTAATGCAACTCCTGAACTAGCGCAACGTATCGCTGATCGACTATACATTTCACTAGGTGACGCTACTGTAGATCGTTTTTCTGACGGCGAAGTAGCTGTTCAAATTAACGAGAACGTACGTGGTAGTGATGTTTTCATCATTCAATCTACGTGTGCTCCTACTAATGACAACATTATGGAATTAGTAGTGATGATCGATGCACTTCGCCGTGCTTCTGCAGGTCGTATTACTGCGGTTATCCCTTATTTTGGTTACGCTCGTCAAGACCGTCGTGTACGTTCTGCTCGTGTACCAATCACAGCTAAAGTAATTGCCGATATGCTTTCAAACGTTGGTGTTGACCGCGTTTTAACTATCGACCTACATGCTGAACAAATTCAAGGTTTCTTCGACGTACCTGTAGACAACATTTTCGGTACTCCTGTACTGCTTGATGATATGCGTACTCGTGGTTTAGAAAACCCTGTTGTTGTATCTCCAGATTTAGGCGGTGTTGTTCGTGCTCGCGCAACAGCTAAAGCATTAGGTGATGTTGATATAGCTATCGTTGATAAGCGTCGTCCACGTGCTAACGTTTCAGAAGTAATGAACCTAATTGGTGATGTTAAAGGTCGTGACTGTGTTATCGTTGATGACATGATCGATACAGGCGGCACACTTTGTAAAGCAGCTGAAGCACTGAAAGAACGTGGTGCTAAACGTGTATTTGCTTACGCAACTCACGCTGTTTTCTCTGGTTCTGCAGCAGAAAACATTGCAAACTCAGTATTAGACCAAGTGGTTGTTACTGACTCGATTACTCTATCTAAAGAAATGGCAGCAACAGGCAAAGTGACTGAACTTAGCCTTTCGCGCATGCTAGCTGAAGCGATCCGTCGTATCAGCAATGAAGAGTCTATCTCTGCAATGTTTGATCACTAATCAAACCAAATACTATATAAAACGCCCTGCTTATGCGGGGCGTTTTTGTATTTGGGATTCTTGTGGTAATATGGCGCGCCTTTTTAATGGCACATACTAATACCATTAATTGTCTTTAGTTCTATTGGCACTAAATAAGTGTATTAATGATATTAGTATCCAAATAGAGAGATAAGTCTTTGAGCAATCAAATCAAACTTCTTGTTGGACTAGCAAACCCTGGTCTTGAATACAAAAGAACTCGTCATAATGCGGGCGCTTGGGTTGTTGAAGAACTCGCTCGTGTACACAATGTATCCCTGCGAGAAGAATCTAAATTCTTCGGTTTAACTGGTCGTATTCAAACAAATGGTCAGGATCTTCGTTTGTTGATCCCAACAACATTTATGAATTTATCTGGTAAGGCTATTGCTGCTGTAGCTAAGTTTTACCAAATAAAGCCAGAAGAGATCCTTGTGGCTCACGATGAGTTAGATCTTCCTCCTGGTGTTGCGAAATTTAAAAAAGGTGGTGGACACGGTGGCCATAATGGCTTGCGTGACACGATTAGTAAATTAGCCAATACGAAAGAATTTTATCGACTTCGTATTGGTATTGGTCATCCAGGCCATAAAGATAAAGTTGCCGGTTTTGTTTTAGGAAAAGCGCCTACCAAAGAGCAAGAGTTAATCGATGCTGCTGTAGATGAATCTACACGTTGCTTAGATATCTTGCTTAAAGACGGATTAAGTAAAGCACAAAATCGTTTACATACATTCAAAGCTGAATAACAAAGATAAGGTTTACATCATGGGTTTTAAATGCGGAATCGTTGGTCTTCCAAACGTTGGTAAATCAACACTGTTTAACGCACTAACTAAAGCAGGAATCGAAGCGGCAAACTTCCCTTTCTGTACAATTGAACCAAACACGGGTGTGGTTCCGGTTCCTGATCTACGTTTAGACGCATTAGCTAAAATCGTAAATCCAGAGCGTATTCTTCCTACAACAATGGAATTTGTTGATATCGCAGGCCTAGTTGCTGGCGCATCTAAAGGTGAAGGTCTAGGTAATAAATTCCTTGCTAACATCCGTGAAACTGATGCTATCGGCCATGTTGTTCGTTGTTTTGAAAATGAAAACATCATTCACGTTGCAGGTAAGATCTCTCCAATTGAAGATATCGAGATCATCAACCTTGAGCTTGCTCTTGCGGATCTAGATTCTTGTGAGCGTGCTATTTTCCGTCAAACGAAGAAAGCAAAAGGCGGAGATCAAGACGCTAAGTTTGAGATCTCAGTTCTTGAAAAACTACTTCCAGTTTTCACTGAAGGTGGAATGGCTCGTACGGTTGAGCTTTCAAAAGAAGAAATCGCATCGGTTTCTTACCTTAACTTCTTAACGTTAAAACCAACAATGTATATTGCTAACGTTGCTGAAGATGGTTTTGAAGATAATCCATTCTTAGACATGGTTCGTGAGTACGCAGAAAAAGAAAACAACGTTGTTGTTGCTGTGTGTGCTTCTATTGAATCAGAGCTTTCTGAGCTTGACGATGAAGATCGTGAAGAATTCTTTGCTGATATGGGCATTGAAGAACCAGGTCTAAACCGTGTTATCCGTTCTGGTTATGAGTTACTTACTCTACAGACGTATTTCACCGCTGGTGTTAAAGAAGTACGTGCTTGGACTATCCCTGTAGGTGCAACTGCTCCTCAAGCGGCAGGTAAGATCCATACGGACTTTGAAAAAGGCTTCATCCGTGCAGAAGTTGTAGGTTACGACAACTTTATTGAATTTAGTGGCGAGAGCGGTGCTAAAGAAGCGGGTAAATGGCGTCTTGAAGGAAAGGATTACATCGTTAAAGATGGCGATGTAGTACATTTCCGCTTCAACGTATAATAAAAAAGGCCAGCATATTTGCTGGCCTTTTTATTACTTGTCTATAATTCAATCAGTTAAACCCATTATTATTCTACCCACCCCAATTCACTACATCTTGTTTTCAACTCTTATTCTTATTCTTTTGCTCTAATTCACTCTATTTTGCATAGAAAAAGTACGCTTTGATTAAAATCCGTTCGAACAAACAAAGAATTCATATTTTTTTCAAAAAAGTGTTGACGCATAAGCCTCTGGTAAGCATAATGCGCTCCGTCCTCACCGATAAGACGGAAGAGAGACGAGTTAGAAAGAAAGAAACAATTTGGCTACTTAGCTCAGCTGGTTAGAGCACATCACTCATAATGATGGGGTCACAGGTTCAAATCCCGTAGTAGCCACCATACAACTTTTAATTGGTTTACCATTCACCGATTAAAATACAGAATATCTATTACTTACTACTGTAAGCTATAGAACGCGGACGTGGCGGAATTGGTAGACGCACCAGATTTAGGTTCTGGCGCCGTAAGGTGTGAGAGTTCAAGTCTCTCCGTCCGCACCATATTTAAAGATGTATTATCTTGGTTTAATTACTAACGTAATCTTCTCTGTTGGGATATCGCCAAGCGGTAAGGCACCGGCTTTTGATGCCGGCATTCCCTGGTTCAAATCCAGGTATCCCAACCACTATTTACATAATTGATGCAACCTGATTAATTATGACAACGTTAGAAAGACTCTCCAATTCGTCTTCTAACTACAAAAATTTCTACTTTTTGTTTTAATTAACAACTAGAAGAACGCGGACGTGGCGGAATTGGTAGACGCACCAGATTTAGGTTCTGGCGCCGTAAGGTGTGAGAGTTCAAGTCTCTCCGTCCGCACCATATTTTTGAATGTTTTATTAAAAACATTCATTGGCTACTTAGCTCAGCTGGTTAGAGCACATCACTCATAATGATGGGGTCACAGGTTCAAATCCCGTAGTAGCCACCATACAACTTTTAATTGGTTTACCATTCACCGATTAAAATATAGAATAACTACTCTTTGTAGATTAAGTGACTATTGTTCTTAATAATCAAGCAGTAGAACGCGGACGTGGCGGAATTGGTAGACGCACCAGATTTAGGTTCTGGCGCCGTAAGGTGTGAGAGTTCAAGTCTCTCCGTCCGCACCATATTTTTGAATGTTTTATTAAAAACATTCATTGGCTACTTAGCTCAGCTGGTTAGAGCACATCACTCATAATGATGGGGTCACAGGTTCAAATCCCGTAGTAGCCACCATACAACTTTTAATTGGTTTACCATTCACCGATTAAAATACAGAATATCTATTACTTACTAYTGTAAGCTATAGAACGCGGACGTGGCGGAATTGGTAGACGCACCAGATTTAGGTTCTGGCGCCGTAAGGTGTGAGAGTTCAAGTCTCTCCGTCCGCACCATATTTAAAGATGTATTATCTTGGTTTAATTACTAAYGTAATCTTCTCTGTTGGGATATCGCCAAGCGGTAAGGCACCGGCTTTTGATGCCGGCATTCCCTGGTTCAAATCCAGGTATCCCAACCACTATTTACATAATTGATGCAACCTGATTAATTATGACAACGTTAGAAAGACTCTCCAATTCGTCTTCTAACTACAAAAATTTCTACTCTTTGTTTTAATTAACAACTAGAAGAACGCGGACGTGGCGGAATTGGTAGACGCACCAGATTTAGGTTCTGGCGCCGTAAGGTGTGAGAGTTCAAGTCTCTCCGTCCGCACCATATTTAAAGATGTATTATCTTGGTTTAATTACTAATGTAATCTTCTCTGTTGGGATATCGCCAAGCGGTAAGGCACCGGCTTTTGATGCCGGCATTCCCTGGTTCAAATCCAGGTATCCCAACCACTTTTAAGAAAGCTCATCATTAATTTGATGGGCTTTTTTTTCGTCTGGACAACCTTCATAAATATTCCTTTTATCCTTACTCTATAAAACCAATCTAAATAGTATTAATAAACGAATTAAATGGTTTTTAACGCAATAAAAAAGGTGACCTAATGATCACCTTACTTTCTGTAGACTAGCTTTTACTCGTCCCTAAGCTCTAGTCCCTAAATATTATTTCTATAATCCCAACGCATACTTCAACGCTTGCGTTTTTAATACACCTGAAGAGTCGGCTAATTTTAAACCGACATTACGCAGGAATTTAACCGGTGGTAATGAGTTACTAAATAAGGTGTAAAACAGATCCATACTACTTTGCATGGCTAAGTTATCTATTTTTCGTTTAGATTGATAAGACAATAAGGCTTTATCTGTCTCAGCTCCTTTCGTTTCAATTTCTTCTAACAGCACTTTGACGTCTTTAAAACCCAAATTCACACCTTGTCCTGCTAAAGGGTTAATCGTATGGGCCGCATCCCCTAATAAAACACAACGATGATCGACGTATTTTTTAGCATGTCGACGAGTTAAAGGAAATGAGCCTGATTGCTCGACAGTGAATTCTCCCAATTCTTGTGGAAAATACGCTTTAATTTCTTTTTCTAACTGAATAGAGCTCATAGCAGAAAGCTGTTTAATACGAGAGGGTGAGTCATACCAAACTAAAGAACCTTTATTTCCATGCAAAGGAAGAAATGATCGAGGGCCAGAAGGAGTAAACCACTGCCAAGTTATGTCTTGTTGAGCTTCAGCAGTATCTATATTGATTAACATACAATGTTGGCGATAATCCCAAGCCGTGATCCCTATTTTTGCTTTCTGACGAACATAAGAATTAGCGCCATCAGCACCGATAACCCATTTTGTTTTAATTTTATCGCCATTTTCCAATGTCAATACATTGTGGTCAGTAAAAAATTCAAGCTCAGCAATTTTTGCAGGAGTAATAACTGACAGGTTTTCATAAGTAGAAAACATCTGCCATAACCCTAATTGAATAAGGCGGTTTTCAACAATAAAGCCAAGCTGCTCCATCTCTAATGCATCAGAATGAAAACGAGTTCGACATTCAGGGTGCTCCCATGTTTCCAAGCGCTTATAAGGGCATACACGCATTTCTTTGATGTATTGCCAAGCACCTAAATCTTCAAGCAGATCAACGGAAGATTGAGAAATAGCAGAAACACGAATATCCATTGGTTGGCTATCATCAAAAGAAACTGGCGCTTTATGCTCAATGACAGCAACTTGATACCCTAATTTTGATAAACCGATGGCTGTAGCTGCTCCCACCATTCCACCACCAACGATCGTATAATCATATTCTTTCATCATCCATAGACCTTATATGAGTCAATAATTTCCCTTATTCTACCGTGATTCACTCTTAATCTAAATCATTCAAATAATACCCTTAAAATATTCAAGGGTGTCTACATCTAGTCATTAAGCGTGGAAAGCAGTACAATACGCGCCCTATCCGTTTTGATTGAGCCTGTCTCTCAAAACTGTACCGAATTCTAGTAATAAAATACGAGTGAAAAAGTTACATGACTAAGAAACTGCTAATCAAAACCTGGGGCTGCCAGATGAACGAATACGATTCATCTAAAATGGCCGATCTTTTAGGTGCCGCAAATGGTTATGAATTAACTGAAGATCCAAAAGAAGCGGATGTTCTGTTATTAAATACCTGTTCAATTCGTGAAAAAGCCCAAGAGAAAGTTTTTCACCAACTGGGCCGCTGGAAACATTTAAAAGATAAAAAACCAGACTTAGTTATTGGTGTTGGTGGTTGTGTTGCGACTCAAGAAGGTGATCATATTCGCCAACGAGCGCCTTACGTTGACGTTATTTTTGGCCCTCAAACACTTCACCGTTTGCCTGAAATGATCCGACAATCACTTTCTAATGAAAAAACCGTCATGGATATTTCATTTCCAGAGATCGAAAAATTCGATAACCTTCCTGAACCAAAAGCGGATGGCGTATCTGCATTCGTTTCTATCATGGAAGGCTGTTCAAAATACTGTACTTACTGCGTAGTTCCTTATACTCGTGGCGAAGAAGTTAGCCGTCCGTTAGATGATGTGTTATTTGAAATTGCACAGTTAGCCGAGCAAGGTGTACGTGAAGTTAACCTGCTAGGTCAAAACGTAAACGCTTACCGTGGTCCAATGTACGATGGTGATATCTGTACTTTTGCAGAATTACTTCGCATGGTTGCTTCAATTGATGGTATCGACCGCTTACGCTTTACGACAAGTCACCCTCTAGAATTTGGTGATGATATCGTAGAAGTTTATGAAGACACGCCAGAATTAGTAAGCTTCTTACATTTACCAGTTCAAAGTGGTTCAGATCGCATTCTAACGATGATGAAACGTCCTCATACTGCTATTGAGTACAAATCAATCATTCGTAAGCTACGTAAAGCTCGTCCTGATATTTTAATCAGCTCAGACTTTATCGTTGCTTTCCCTGGTGAGTCAGAAAAAGACTTCCAAGACACAATGAAGCTAATTAAAGACGTTGATTTTGATATGAGCTACAGCTTTGTCTTTTCTCCTCGTCCTGGTACGCCTGCTGCTGATTATCCATGTGATATTCCAGAGCAAACGAAAAAAGACCGTTTAGCTGAGCTTCAACAGCAAATTAACTTCCAATCAGCACGTTTCTCTCGTCAAATGCTGGATACAGAAGTTCGTGCATTAGTTGAAGGTCCATCAAAGCGTAACCCAATGGAATTACGTGCTCGTACTGAAAACAACCGTGTTGTTAACTTTACTGGTAGCCCTGAGTTAATTGGCCAATTTGTTGATATTCATATCACAGAGTCATTTACGAACTCTTTACGTGGTGATCTAGTTCGTACAGAAAAAGACATGGGATTACGTGTTGCTGTCTCTCCTTCAGAAATGATGGAAAAGACTCGTCGTGAAGACGATCTAGGTGTTGGAACTTTTACACCATAATGTGACATTATCAGTAAAACCAAAGACAAAAAAAGATGATTAAGGTTTCTTGATCATCTTTTTTCTTATTTAGCCTTGAGATAATTCCATCTTTGCCCAATAAATAATAGATGTATCCCATAGTTATTCATATTCTGAGAGGCGACATTGAGCATTAAAACAACCAAATTAGAGTTGACCTTAGAGCCAGCAGATAACCAACGCTTATCCAACCTTTGTGGGCCATTTGATGACAACATAAAGCATCTTGAGCGTCGTTTAGGTGTCGAAGTAAACTATCGCGGTAATCTTTTTACTGTCGTGGGTAAACCTCATACGGTTTCAGCTGCAATTGATATCTTAAAAGATCTTTACGTAGAAACGGCCCCCGTTAAGAATCAATACCCAGATATTGAGCCTGAACAGATCCACTTAGCCGTAAAAGAATCAGGCATACTTGAACAAGAAAAAAGTGAGGTTTCTACCATTCCTCATGGTAAAGAGATCTTCATTAAAACGAAAAAAGGCCTAATTAAACCAAGAACAGAAAACCAAGCCCAATATGTTACTAATATAGTGACTCACGATATCACTTTTGGGATTGGTCCTGCAGGTACAGGTAAAACGTACCTTGCTGTTGCTGCCGCAGTTGATGCATTAGAGCGCCAAGAAGTTCGTCGTATTCTTTTAACTCGACCAGCAGTAGAGGCCGGTGAAAAACTGGGCTTCTTACCTGGTGATTTAAGTCAAAAGGTCGATCCTTATCTTCGCCCTCTCTACGACGCTCTTTTTGACATGCTTGGCTTTGAGCGTGTTGAAAAGTTAATTGAACGAAGTGTTATCGAAGTTGCTCCACTGGCTTATATGCGTGGGCGAACTCTAAATGATGCCTTTATCATTTTAGATGAAAGCCAAAACACTACTGTAGAACAAATGAAAATGTTCTTAACTCGTATTGGCTTTAATTCTCGAGCAGTGATTACGGGCGATATTACCCAAATAGATTTGCCTCGCGGGGCTAAGTCCGGTTTACGTCATGCGACTGAAGTATTATCAGAAGTTGATGAAATCAGTTTCAATTTCTTTATCGCCGATGATGTCGTCCGTCATCCAGTGGTTGCTCGTATTGTAAATGCTTATGAAAAATGGGAAGCAAAAGATCAAAAAGAGCGTAAACTAGAAGAAATACGCAGAAAGCAAGAGCGTGATGCTCGTTTAGCTGACGCTGATAATAATAAGTAATAAATTTAGGTGAACCATGAGCATTGAACTCGATCTACAAATTGCATGTGAAAATGAAAAAGACCTGCCTTCAGAAAAAGACATTATGTCTTGGCTAAATGCAGTACTTCCTCAATTTCAACCACAAGCAGAGCTAACAATCCGAATTGTAGATGAAAAAGAAAGTCATGAGTTAAACCATCAATACCGTGGTATGGATAAACCAACCAATGTATTATCGTTTCCGTTTGAAGCACCTCCTGAAATTGAGATCGATTTGTTAGGTGATTTAATCATCTGTCGTCAAGTTGTTGAAAAAGAAGCTATTGAACAAAACAAGCCTTTATTAGCACATTGGGCGCATATGGTTGTACATGGCAGTCTTCATCTGCTAGGTTATGACCATATCGAGGATGAAGAAGCTGAAGAAATGGAATCACTCGAAACCGAATTAATGCAAGATATGGGATTTGAAGACCCGTATCTTGCTGAGAAATAATTGTTGGAATAATCCAATAGTTACTTATGTGAGCTATCCACATTGATAGCAACTACTTTTAAAGAAGCCATGAACGACGAAAATTCACAGAATACAGAAGGTCCGAGTAGAAAGTCCTTCTTAGGACGCCTTTCTCAACTATTCCAAGGGGAACCTAAAGATCGCCAAGAACTGGTAGATGTATTTAGAGACTCTGAAGAGAATGAAGTTATTGACCACGACACTCGAGACATGCTCGAAGGTGTTATGGAAATTTCTGAAATGAGAGTTCGAGACATCATGTTACCGCGCTCTCAAATGGTCACAGTTGAAAAAACTCAAGATCTAGAATCACTGATAGCAACTATCATAGAAGCGTCACACTCACGCTACCCTGTGATCAGTGAAGATAAAGACCATGTTGAAGGAATACTCCTTGCGAAGGACTTACTTAGATACCTAGGCTCCGATTGTGAAGCCTTTGAGATCGAACAAGTTATTCGACCTGCTGTTGTAGTACCTGAAAGTAAACGTGTTGATAAACTTTTAAAAGAGTTTAGACAAGAGCGCTACCACATGGCCATCGTTGTAGATGAGTTTGGTGGGGTTTCTGGTTTAGTTACTATCGAAGATATCCTTGAAGAAATCGTTGGGGATATTGAAGATGAGTTTGATGACGAAGAAGAAAAAGACATCCGCCAGTTAAGTAAGCACACATTTGCTGTGAAAGCGCTGACTGAGATTGATGACTTTAACGAGATCTTCTCAACACACTTCAGTGATGAAGAAATTGATACGGTTGGAGGTTTAGTATTAACCAGTTTTGGGCATTTACCTGAAAGTGGCGAAACTATCGAAATCTCTGGTTTTACTTTTAAAGTAACCGCAGCAGACAATCGTCGCATTATTCAACTTCAAGTTACGATTCCAGATAAAGAATCTGTAAAAAAAGAAACTGAAGAAGAATAAAAAATACAGCCACTAGATCTCTCTAGTGGCTGAACTTTATCTAACTTACAAAGACTAACTCTTTTTCGCTACTTACATCTATTTGAGTTATAGCCAATGCCTTTACTTTCTCATTACTTCATCCGACTTCTTATTGCCCTACTTTCAGGCGCAAGTGCTACCCTTGCTTTTGCTCCCTACTCTTTATGGCCTTTTGCTTTCATCGCTCCTTTGCTTCTTTTGTTACTATTGCATAAACAGACAACAAAAAAAGCAACGTGGCTAGGCTTCTCTTGGGGCTTAGGTTACTTTGGCGCCGGAGTGAGTTGGGTTCATGTAAGTATCGACAACTTTGGTGGTATGCCAGTCGCTGCTAGTCTCTTTTTAATGATCGGACTAATCAGTTATCTTGCGTTATATCCGATGCTATTTTCATTTCTTTTACAGCGATTTTTTAGCCAGCATAAACTGACGAAATACTTATTATCAGCTCCTGCACTTTGGCTTGTCACTGATTGGCTACGTGGCTGGGTATTTACCGGGTTCCCATGGTTATGGCTAGGATACAGTCAAATTGATAGCCCTCTTTCTCCTTGGGGAGCCATATTCGGCGTAGAAGGCATTACGTTAATGATCCTGATTTCTGTGGGGGCAATGATATACAGCCTTCTGGAGAAAAAATGGAGTTTACTTCTGATCCCAGCGGTCATTATTGCCACTTCTTTTGCTATCAAGCCATTTGATTGGGTTACACCGCAACCAGACAAAGCAACCAAAGTCGCTCTAATCCAAGGAAATGTTAATCAAGCAATTAAATGGCTGCCAAGAGAGCGTTGGCCAACCATCATGAAATACATGGATTTGACGCGCAAGAATTGGGATGCAGATTTAATTGTGTGGCCAGAAGCGGCAATCCCTGCGTTAGAGATTGAAATTCCAAGCTTTTTACGCAACCTTGATAGCGCAGCCACCATGAATAACAGCACAGTTATTACTGGTATTGTTGGCCAAAGTCCAACCGGGAACTTCTATAACAATATTATTTCACTTGGTGTAAATGGTACCAAAGGATACAACTATCAAGATCAACCGAGATACAGTAAACATCACCTACTGCCATTTGGTGAATTTGTTCCTTTTGAAAATATATTACGCCCGATAGCCCCTATTTTTAATCTACCAATGTCATCATTTAGTCGTGGGGATTACATCCAGCCTAATATCGAAGCCAGTGGTACACACTTAGCTCCAGCGCTATGCTATGAAATAGTCTACGGTGAACAAGTTAGAGAGAACATTACTGAGCAAACCGATTATATTTTAACGCTTTCTAATGATGCTTGGTTTGGTACTTCGATTGGGCCACTACAGCATATGGAAATGGCACAAATGCGTGCACTAGAAACAGGGAAACCGGTTATTCGCTCAACAAACAATGGCGTAACTGCGATCACTGATTATCGTGGCAACATTACTCAACAAATCCCACAGTTCACCACTGCGGTATTACGAGGTGAAGTTATCCCTACGACAGGAACAACACCTTATCGTTATTGGGGTTCAATACCTTTGTATTTGCTAGTATTTTTATCTTTGGTTATCGCTTGGCGAAAACGAACCTAATTACATTGCTATTGGTCTGTATTTCTTAATTGAACTACAGACCAGCTACTTTATGAGAGCGGCAAACACTATGGCTTCAGAGACACTCGGGTAAATTCTTTATTATCACAGTGCGTGCAAGGTTGAATAATTTGAGCATGGTTAAATTGCTCACGGTGACCGCATTTTTCACACACTAAAATCCCCAAACCCACAACTTCACCCGCCTGATAAACCCCTTGATGTTCTAAATCATCAAACACTTCTTTCCATTCAACTTGTGTTTTATCGGTAATTTCAAGTAAAGCATGCCACATAGAGTCAGAGATCAATCGATAAAATGGCGAGTCAGGAAAGGTGGTTTTACTCTCTTCATAATTTTGAGCAAACTCTTTCATATCTCGTTTCACGTAATTGGAAATTAAAGCGAGTTCATCTTTGGTCATATCAGACGCCGCATCCACCACTTCTTCTGATGATTTAGCCCAATGTTCAAATTCTTCAGGACTTCTTTCCAATACATTCATTACACGCTCTAAGACGGCGTTATAACCTGTTTTTTGCTTAGACATAAGTCACCTCCAAGAATTCGCTAGATTTATATAGCGAAGAGTGAGTTAAAGGTTATCAGGTCGCTTGAGTATAAGCGCTCCATTAGTTATTCTATGCCGATCAAGTATTATCTGATCAAACCGATCTCACATTTTTTGTGATCCACTGACATAACTGGGTAAATCGATGCAAGAACAATATAATCCACAGGATCTAGAACAGAAGATCCAAAAACATTGGGACGACAACAAAACGTTTGTTGTGACTGAAGACGCAAGCAAAGAAAAATTCTACTGCCTCTCAATGTTCCCATACCCAAGTGGTCGTCTACACATGGGTCACGTTCGTAACTACACTATTGGTGATGTGGTTTCTCGTTACCAACGTCTACAAGGCAAAAACGTAATGCAACCTATCGGTTGGGATGCGTTTGGTCTTCCTGCTGAGAATGCAGCTGTTAAAAACAATACAGCACCAGCGCCTTGGACATACGAAAACATCGAATACATGAAAAACCAACTTAAGCTATTAGGCTTTGGTTACGATTGGAATCGTGAGTTCGCAACTTGTACGCCTGAGTACTACCGTTGGGAACAAGAGTTCTTCACAAAACTGTACAACAAAGGCTTAGTTTATAAGAAAACCTCTTCTGTAAACTGGTGTCCAAATGACCAAACTGTTCTTGCAAACGAACAAGTTGAAGACGGTTGTTGTTGGCGTTGTGATACCCCTGTTGAACAAAAGAAGATTCCACAGTGGTTCATTAAAATTACTGAATACGCACAAGAACTTCTTGATGACCTAGATAACCTTGATGGTTGGCCAGAAATGGTTAAAACCATGCAACGCAACTGGATTGGTCGTTCTGAAGGCGTAGAACTATCTTTTGCTGTTAACGGCGAAGAAGCTCCTTTAGAAGTATATACCACACGTCCAGATACGCTAATGGGTGTTACTTACGTTGGTATCGCAGCAGGTCACCCTCTTGCAGAGAAAGCAGCGGCAACAAACCCTGAGCTATTCGCATTCACAGAAGAGTGTCGCAATACTAAAGTTGCTGAAGCTGAATTAGCAACGATGGAAAAGAAAGGTATGGATACTGGCCTACGTGCTATCCACCCTCTTAACGGTCGTGAAGTGCCAATTTTTGTCGCAAACTTCGTATTAATGGATTACGGCACAGGTGCGGTAATGGCGGTTCCTGCTCACGATCAACGTGACTATGAATTTGCAACTAAATACAACTTAGACATCATCCCAGTAATCAAACCTGAAGATGGTTCTGATGTAGACGTATCTGAAGCGGCTTACACTGAAAAAGGCGTTCTGTTTGATTCTGGTGAATTCGACGGTCTTGCTTTCCAAGAGGCATTTGATGCTATCGCTGCGAAACTAGAAGCAGAAGGTAAAGGCAAGAAAACAGTAAACTTCCGTCTACGTGACTGGGGTGTTTCTCGTCAACGTTACTGGGGTGCTCCAATCCCAATGGTAACAACTGAAGATGGTGAAGTTCACCCAGTACCAGCAGATCAACTACCAGTAATTCTTCCTGAAGATGTGGTAATGGATGGCGTAACTAGCCCAATCAAAGCTGACAAAGAATGGGCAAAAACGACATTCAACGGTGAACCAGCACTGCGTGAAACAGACACCTTTGATACCTTCATGGAATCATCTTGGTACTACGCACGTTACTGTTCACCACAAGCTGACGATATTCTAGACCCAGAAAAAGCAAACTACTGGTTACCAGTAGACCAATACGTTGGTGGTATTGAGCACGCATGTATGCACCTTCTTTACTCTCGCTTCTTCCATAAGCTTCTACGTGATGCGGGTTATGTAAATTCAGACGAACCATTCAAGCAACTTTTATGTCAAGGTATGGTACTTGCTGATGCATTTAGCCACACAAACGAAAAAGGCACAAAAGAGTGGATCGCACCAACAGATGTAACAATTGAGCGTGACGCAAAAGGTCGCATTGAGAAAGCAGTCGATAACCAGGGCCGTAACGTTGACCACTCTGGCATGATCAAAATGTCTAAGTCTAAAAACAACGGTATCGACCCTCAAGAAATGGTTGATAAGTTTGGCGCTGATACAGTACGTCTATTCATGATGTTTGCAGCACCTGCTGATATGACTCTAGAATGGCAAGAATCAGGCGTTGAAGGCGCAAGTCGTTTCCTTAAGCGTGTATGGAAATTAGTTCACGAGCACACAACAAAAGGCGCAACTGAAGCGTTAGATGTTGCCGCTCTATCTGGTGACCAAAAAGCACTGCGCCGTGATGTTCATAAAACGATTGCAAAAGTAAGTGATGATATTGGCCGTCGCCAAACATTCAACACTGCGATTGCTGCAATCATGGAATTGATGAACAAACTAAATAAAGCACCTCAAGGTTCAGCACAAGATCGCGCTCTTCTTGATGAAGCATTAAAAGCGGTTGTTGTTATGCTTTACCCTATGACTCCACACGCAAGCTTTGCAATGTGGGATGCTCTAGGTGAATCAAACATAGATACCGCTGCATGGCCAACATTTGATGAAAAAGCACTTGTTGAAGATGAGAAAACTATCGTAGTTATGATCAACGGTAAATTGCGTGCAAAACTGATTGTTGCAGCTGATGCAACAGAAGAACAAGTGAAAGAGCTTGGTCTAAAAGATGAAAACGCACTTAAGTTCCTAGATGGCCTAACTATCCGTAAAGTTATCTATGTACCAGGCAAGCTTTTAAACATCGTAGCTAACTAATTTAACTATTAACTGATTTACTAGTTAAAGTTACGTTATTAGCTAAAAAGTAATTTGAACCTTTTTTCTTATTACTTTTCTATTTAAAGCATAAGCAGTTTATCTGCTTATGCTTATTTAACTGTTTTATCTTATGCAATAAATTAAATTGTCGATAGAATAGTTAAGTAAGCATTTAATCACCACTTGAGGAGTTACTCGGTGAAACGACTTTTATCTCTATTTTCTCTTCGTACGACAATCGTATTGACGCTATCACTTATGGTCTCTGCGTGTGGCTTTCATCTACGTGGAAATTATCTTCTTCCTGAAGAATTGCATGATATTTCTTTAACAAGCTTTGACCAATACAGTGATTTAACTCGTAATGTGCAAAAACAGTTAAGAATGAATGGGATCCGCCAAGTGGCACCAACAACTGTAACGCCTAGCTTAGATTTAATTAGCGAAAGCCTTGGTGAGCGTACTTTATCTCTTTATCAAAATAGCCGAGCAGCAGAAAAAGAACTGACCTATACCGTTAGATATAGCGTTCTTATCCCAGAACATGACATTAAAACTTACACGACTACAGTTAATCGTAATTATCTTGATAACCCACTAACGGCACTGGCTAAATCGGTTGAACGAGACATGATTGAAGATGAAATGCGCGCACAAGCCGCAGAACAGATCTTACGTCAAATGGCTCGATTAAAAGCAGATGATCAACCAGCCGAATCCACTGATACGATTACTAATAACGATGAGAGCGAAACCAAAGTTTCGACACAAGAAGTAATAAAAACAATGAGTCCATCAACTGAAAATAATCAATAATAATGAGAGTATTTCCAGAACAATTAGCGCAAAATTTAGAACGTGGTTTACGTCAGTGCTACCTTTTATTTGGTAATGAACCACTATTAAAGCAAGAAAGCTTAGATATCGTTCGCCAAACGGCATTCGCACATGGATTTGAAGAAAAGCATCAATTCACACTCGATAAGCAACTCGATTGGGAATTGATCTTTGATTGCACTCAAGCCTTAAGCTTATTTTCATCTCGACAAATACTTGAACTGACTATCCCTGAAACAGGGATCACAACAGCACATACCAATAAGATTAAAGAGCTTGTACCTGCTCTTCACGATGATATTTTGTTGGTCGTTCAAGGGCCAAGAGTTAATAAAGCTCAAGAAAATAGCCAGTGGTTTAAAGCCTTAGTTCAACTTGGTTTATTTGTACCTTGTAATACACCCGACAACCAACAGCTTCCTCGCTTTATTCAACAGCGTTGTAAAAAGCTCAAGTTAAAACCGGATGCAGAAGCAATACAAATGCTAGCTCAGTGGCATGAAGGTAACCTATTGGCTCTTGCTCAAAGTTTAGACAAATTAGCTCTGCTATATCCTGATGGTTTACTGACTTTAATTCGCATAGAAGAAGCCTTAAATAGAAATAACCATTTCACTCCATTTCAATTGCTCGATACCTTGTTATCAGGCCAAGCGAAGCGTGCACAGCGTATTCTTCGTCAATTGGAGAGCGAAGGAATGGAAGTTATGATTCTATTAAGAACGCTACAAAAAGAGCTATTTCTATTACAAACCTTCCAACAAGCGATTACTCAAGGCGAAGCTATGTTTACTGTCTTTGATCGCTATAAGGTATGGCAAAACCGACGTCCTTTGTATCAATCCGCATTACAACGATTACCAATGATGCAAATACAGCAGCTTATTCGCTCACTGGCATGCATGGAAGTCGCGACAAAAACAGACTTCGATACCAATTGTTGGCCACAACTTAGTCAATTGACTTTAGATATGTGTAATATTCACATTTCAGTGACACCCAACTTATCTCATTAATCGAGTATCACTGATATACTCCATTATAAATAATCCATTTCTTCTAGGTGATTACTTTGCAAGATAAAGAACTCCATGATTTTCTATTCAACAATGTTGATGATATGAAAGCTGAAAACATCATTACTCTTGATGTTCGTGACAAATCAAGCATCACAGATTTTATGATCGTCTGTACTGGTACCTCAAAACGCCATGTTAGCTCTATTGCCTTGAACGTATCAAATAAAGCAAGAGAAGTCGGCTTAACTCCCTATGGTGTTGACGGTGAAGCAGAAGGTGAATGGGTTGTTGTTGATATGGGTGACGTCATGATTCATATCTTGCAAGAAGAACACCGTGCTCTGTACCAACTAGAAAAACTGTGGAGCTAATTTAATGAAGCTTCAGTTAATTGCCGTTGGGACAAAAATGCCTAAATGGGTAGAAGAAGGCTACAAAGAATATAGCCGTCGCTTCCCTAAAGATATGCCTCTTGAACTTATAGAGATCACTGCTGGTAAACGTGGCAAAAATGCCGATATCGCACGAATTCTTCAAAAAGAAGGAGAGGCAATGCTGGCTGCTGTACCAAAAGGCAATCGCATTGTGACTCTTGATATTCCAGGAAAGCGTTGGGATACAGAGCAACTGGCAGAGCAGTTAGAAGTATGGAAATTAGATGCTCGTGACGTATCTATTCTTATTGGTGGTCCTGAAGGTCTATCTCCTGCTTGTAAAGCCGCGGCAGAGCAAAGCTGGTCTTTATCTCCACTCACTCTTCCACACCCTCTTGTTCGTGTTGTTATGGCAGAAAGCCTATACCGAGCATGGAGTATTACAGCCAATCACCCTTACCACAGAGAATAAGAGTTGATTAAGCGCAAACGCACACAAATTCGTGATTACCACGCTGAAACGAGACTATTTGCTTCCCGCGCAATCGTCTCGTTTGCGGGGATCATTGTGCTTATTGGTCTGCTATTGAGCAATTTGTACAATATTCAAATTAATGAGTTTCAAGATTATAAAACACGTTCGAACGACAACCGTATCAAAGTCGTTCCTATCGCTCCAAATCGTGGCCTTATTTACGACCGTAATCATAAGCCTTTAGCGGAAAACCGCCCTGTATTTAATCTAGAAATCACACCAGATAAAGTAAAAGACTTGTCACTGTTGTTTAGTGAACTACAAACAATTTTACCTATCACTCAAAGTGATATTGATAGCTTTAAAAAAGAACGACGTCGTACTCGTCGCTTTAAATCTATTCCGATTTTATCCCAGTTAACCCAGAAACAAGTTGCTGTCTTTGCAGTAAACCAACACAAGTTCTCCGGTGTTGAAGTGAAAGCGTATTTAAAACGCTTTTATCCTTATGGGAAAACGTTTACTCATGTACTGGGTTATGTCGCAAAAATTAATGATCGAGATCTTGCACGTTTAGCTCGAGAAGAAAAAGACGCAAATTACCAAGCAACGCGTGATATAGGTAAATTAGGCATTGAGCGCTATTACGAAGATACGCTTCATGGAACGGCTGGCTATCAAGAAGTTGAGGTTAATAGCCGCGGCCGTGTTGTACGTACTCTAAAATACGTCCCGCCTATCCCAGGAAAAGATATCGTATTAAACCTTGATATAGAACTACAACAATTTGTTGAAAAACAATTAGATGGTAGACGAGGGGCCGCTATTGTACTTGAGCCTAAAACCAGCGCTGTTTTAGCTATGGTCTCTAGTCCTAGTTACGACCCAAATTTATTTGTTCACGGTATTTCAAGTAAAAATTATAACGCGTTATTGAATGATCCTGACCGCCCACTAGTTAACCGTGCAACCTTAGGAATTTATCCTCCAGCATCTACGGTTAAGCCGTTTATTGCCGTTTCTGCTTTAGAAGATAAAATCGTAACGCCATATACGACACGTAACGATCCTGGTTACTGGCGCATACCTAATTCAAAAACTAGGCCTTTTCGAGATTGGAAACGCTGGGGCCATGGCACCGTTAATCTAAAACAAGCCATTGAAGAATCGGTTGATACCTTTTTCTATCAAATCGCTTTTGATATGGGTATTGATCGCTTATCTACCTGGATGATGAAATTTGGTTTTGGTGATTACACCGGCATCGATATCCACGAAGAAAGTAAAGCAAATATGCCGACTCGAGACTGGAAAGTAGCCCGCTTCCGCACACCTTGGTATCAAGGCGATACAATTCCTGTAGGTATTGGACAAGGTTATTGGACCGCAACCCCAATGCAAATAGCCAAAGCAACGTCAGTCTTGGTTAATCATGGCAAAGTACAGGCGCCCCATTTACTCAAAGCGATTGTTGATGAAAAAGCGGAAGTGCCTTTTGAACCAGAGCCATACCCACCCATTGAAGGGATTAAAGATAGTTATTGGCAACTGGCCGTTGATGGCATGATTTTAGTTAATAATGGCCCTAAAGGAACAGCAAGACGTATTTTCGCTGGAACGCCTTATGTCAGTGCAGGTAAATCTGGCTCATCTCAAGTCTTTGGTTTAAATGGCCAAGAATATAATGCGGATGAAATTGCGGAACGTTTACGTGATCACGCTTTATTTACCGGCTTTGCTCCAGCAAAAGATCCAAAAGTCATTATTTCATTGGTTCTTGAAAATGGTGGCGGTGGTTCAACTCAAGGTGGACCTATTGCGCGTAGTGTATTTGATCATGTACTGCTCCCAACTCCAAAAGAGGTAACTAAGAAATAATGAGAGTAGATATTGCATCAGGAAAAAATAGAGATTTTTTTCACCGTATCCACATCGACCTACCACTGCTATTAGGGATTTTGTTATTAATGGCTTGCGCTCTTGTCATTATGTACAGTGCCAGTGGCAAAAGCCTATTGATGATGGATAAGCAAGCGATGCGTATGCTTCTCTCATTAGGCGTCATGTTTGTATTAGCTCAAATATCTCCTAGAGCCTATGAAGCAGCCGCCCCTTATTTATTTACAGTTGGCCTCGTTTTATTATTAGGCGTTCTCTTTTTTGGTGAGGCCTCTAAAGGCGCTCAACGATGGCTTAATCTTGGCTTTGTTCGTTTTCAACCTTCCGAATTAATAAAGCTCGCCGTCCCTTTAATGGTAGCTCGTTATATTGGTAATAAAGCACTGCCTCCAACAATAAAAACACTTTTCTGTGCATTATTGATGGTATTTATTCCAACAATAATGATCGCCAAACAGCCCGATTTAGGCACCTCAATCTTAATTGCAGCTTCTGGTATCTTTGTGATTTTTCTAGCAGGGATCAGTTGGAAAATAATCTGCGCGGCAGCGGTAGCCGTTGGTGGTTTTATCCCCATTTTATGGTTCTTCTTAATGCGCCCCTATCAAAAAGTAAGGGTACAAACATTATTTAATCCAGAATCAGACCCACTTGGTGCTGGCTACCATATTATTCAATCAAAAATCGCAATTGGCTCTGGTGGGCTAGGTGGTAAAGGATGGTTACATGGGACACAATCTCAATTAGAGTTCATCCCTGAGCGCCATACCGATTTCATTTTTGCTGTTATAGCAGAAGAATGGGGCTTAATTGGCGTCATGGCTCTGCTCTCTATTTATTTGTTCATCATTGGTCGTGGTTTATTCTTAGCAAGCCAAGCTCAAACGGCTTTTGGTCGAATGATGGGAGGAAGTGTTGTTCTCAGTTTCTTTGTTTATATTTTCGTAAATATAGGCATGGTAAGCGGCATTCTTCCTGTTGTTGGCGTTCCACTTCCATTAGTCAGTTACGGCGGTACCTCAATGGTAACCCTTATGGCTGGTTTTGGTATTCTCATGTCAATTCATACACATAGAAAAGTTCACTCAAAGGCTAATTAATGCGCATTTTTTTACTCGCACTCTCTCTTGTATTAGCAGGCTGTGCTTCTGAACCAACAGTAAATAAAGACGAACCTAATGCAGGTCGTTATCAAATAGACAGTGATGTTGCTCCGCAGACTCCTATATCAGTTGAACATATTGAGGATGCTCATCCACGCTATGAGCCAAAAAGTTTATACGGCAACAAAGATTACACTTTATTAGGTCAAGACTATCCAATAGTTAAAGAACCAAAAGGCTTTACTCAAGAAGGAAAAAGCTCTTGGTATGGTAATAAGTTCCATGGGCATAAAACCTCTAATGGTGAGGTATATGATATGTACTCAATGAGTGCTGCTCATAAAACATTACCAATCCCTAGCTATGTTAAAGTGACCAATAAAGACAATGGAAAAACAGCGATTGTTCGTGTTAATGACCGTGGTCCTTTCCATGAGGGACGCATTATTGATTTAAGTTTTGCAGCAGCAACGAAATTAGATGTGATAAAAACAGGTACAGCTAATGTGAAGATTGAATATATTGCCATTGATAAGCCGACCAACATTCAAGATTGGCATGCGATAGATCCAAATCAATACTATATCCAAATGGTTGCAGTGAAAAATAAAGACAGTGCAGAGAAAGCCGCTTTGCTACTACAAGAAAAATTCAACACCTCTACGAACATAATAAAATCAAATTACGGATTTCGAGTTCGTTTAGGTCCATTTCTTGATCGTGATGTTGCCGATAAAAAATTATTAAAAGTGAAGAATACTAATTACTCATCGGCATTTATTATCCAAGAAGCAAAAAAATAGGCTTTTTAATGTCAACGTTGAGTGAATATTGTAACTAGATATCAGCACTCACTTATAAGACAAACATTAGTTGAACTAATTGAAAATATGATTGTCTTTACATAACAATAAGATAGCCATAATAACAATTCTCATGTTATGAATTATTATTAGCTATCTTTTCATAAGAAATCAGTTATTTAATTACACATCTGGTCATGATATCCAAATCTGCTATTATGTACGCAGTTCACTACCTCAAAGTGCAAAAGTTATTATTATGAAGAAATCAGCAAAACAGTTAAAACGAATTATTTTATCGAGCTTCATTCTTGGCTCTACTGTTGCAGTAGCTGCCCCAGCAGTTATCCCTAACGCACCTCAAATTGCGGCAAAGGGCTACGTGCTAATGGACTATCATTCAGGCAAAGTTCTTGCTGAAAAAGACATGAACGTCCGAATGAACCCTGCAAGTTTAACTAAAATGATGACAAGCTATGTTATTGGTCAAGAAATCGAAAGTGGCAATATTTCGATGGATGACGATGTTGTTATCAGTAAAAATGCATGGGCTAAAAACTTCCCTGGTTCATCTAAGATGTTCATCGAAGTTGGTAGTACAATTAAAGTACGCGACTTAAACCAAGGCATTATTGTTCAATCTGGCAATGATGCTTGTGTTGCAATGGCTGAACACGTTGCTGGCTCTGAAGATGCATTTGTCGATCTAATGAATGCATGGGGTAGAACTCTAAAGCTTGAAAATACTCATTTTGGCAATGTTCACGGCCTAGATAGCGATGATTTATACTCTACGCCTTATGATATGGCATTAATCGGACAAGCTTTAATCCGTGACGTTCCAGAAGAATACCGCGTATATGCTCAAAAATCATATACTTACAACGGTATCACTCAATATAACCGTAATGGTTTATTGTGGGATAAAAGCATGAATGTTGATGGTATTAAAACGGGTCATACTGATGGTGCCGGTTACAACTTAGTAAGTTCTGCAACTGAAGGTAAAATGCGTTTAGTTGCTGTAGTTATGGGCACTAAATCTGGTAATGCACGTAAAGCTGAAAGTAAAAAATTACTTAACTACGGCTTCCGATTCTTCGAAACAGTTTCTCCACACAAAGCAAACGAAACCTTCGTAACTGAAAAAGTATGGATGGGTAGCACTGATGAAGTTGCTCTAGGCGTTGCTGAAGATACTTATGTTACTCTTCCTCGTGGTCAAGCTAAGAAGATGACAGCAAGTTTTGTTCTAGAAAAAACACTTGAAGCGCCGATCTATAAAGGTGATGTTGTTGGTAAGCTTTTCTACCAAGTCGACGGTGAAGACATTGCTGAATACCCACTGCTTGCACTAAATGATGTTGAAGAAGGTGGCATTTTCAGTCGTCTAATCGATTACATCGTATTAATGTTTAAAGGTTGGTTAAGCTAATAGCTAACGAGTTAAAAAAGGTGGCTTCGGTCACCTTTTTTTATTTCCCTTGTTATCTGACTTAGGTCACAGTAAAATTCCCTTCTTACTATTTATCCACTCTCGATTGGAGACGGTTATGCAAGAGCAACCAAAGCTAAAAGATCTTCTAGAATTCCCATGTAAATTTACTTATAAAGCCGTTGGCCTTGCTCACGAAGACCTTCCAGTACTTGTACTTGAAGTAATTCAACGTCATGCTCCTGGTGATTACACTCCACAAGTAAAAGCGAGTGGCAAAGGTAACTACAACTCTGTATCTGTAAGTATTACAGCTACATCGATTGAACAAGTAGAAACGCTATATAAAGAACTAGCAGAAATCGAAATGGTTCGCATGGTTTTATAATCAGATATTGAGTGCTATTTAGAGATAAATAGTACTCAGCTTCTAAAACTTTTGATATACCCCTACATTTCTTATCTATTCCTTCCTTTCTATCCTTGCTATCATTACCGCAAATTTTCAAATCAAGTGTGATCCTATTGAACAAGCGTCTCGTTGTTAAAAACCTTGGCCGACAAGATTATGAGCCGGTATGGAAAGCAATGCATACTTTTACTGATGAGCGTGATGAAAATACATGCGATGAAGTATGGTTGGTAGAACATAACCCTGTATTTACTCAAGGACAGGCAGGTAAAGAAGAACACGTTCTTGCTGCTGGTGATATCCCTATAGTAAAAAGTGATCGCGGTGGGCAAGTTACCTACCATGGACCAGGTCAACTAGTTGCTTATGTGTTAATCAACTTACGCCGTAAGAATACGGGCGTTCGTGAATTAGTCACTCACATTGAAAATACAGTGGTTAATACTTTACATCAATTTGGTATTGAATCAGCGGCACGACCTGATGCTCCGGGTGTGTATGTCAATAATAAGAAAATCTGCTCTCTTGGTTTACGTATCCGAAAAGGATGCTCATTCCACGGACTAGCACTAAATGTAAATATGGATCTATCTCCTTTTCTTCGTATTAACCCTTGCGGTTATGCTGGGATGGAAATGATACAACTGCACGATTTAGTCAAAGAAAACGATAACGTAGAGAACAAAGCAGAACACGTTGAAGATGTTCATTCTCTACTCATTAAAGAATTAACAACATTACTTGATTACACTGATATCGAGTACATAATGGAAAGCAGCGATCATGAGTAAGCCAATTCAAATGGAAAAAGGCGTGAAATACCGCGATGCCGATAAAATGGCTCTAATTCCAGTTAAAAATATGCCAACAGAAAAAAAAGAAGTATTACGTAAGCCTGAGTGGATGAAAATAAAACTTCCATCAAGCAGTAAGCGTATTGATGAAATCAAATCAGCACTACGTAAAAACAAGCTTAACTCTGTATGTGAAGAAGCCTCTTGCCCGAACTTAGCAGAATGTTTTAATCACGGTACTGCTACCTTTATGATCTTAGGTGCCATTTGTACTCGTCGTTGCCCTTTCTGTGACGTTGCTCATGGCCGTCCTGTTACTCCTGAATCTGAAGAGCCGAAAAAACTGGCAAAAACGATTCAAGATATGAAACTAAAATACGTCGTGATCACCTCTGTCGATCGTGATGATTTACGTGATGGTGGCGCACAACACTTTGCTGATTGTAACCGCGAAATTCGTGAATTAAATCCAGACATCCGTATTGAAACACTAGTACCTGATTTCCGTGGTCGTATGGATCGTGCGTTAGACGCTATGCATGGCAATCCACCGGATGTATTTAACCATAACTTAGAGACAGCTCCTCGCCTCTACCGTAAGGTTCGTCCTGGCGCTAACTACCAATGGTCTCTGGACTTATTAAAGAAATTTAAAGAACAGCACCCTACTGTACCAACTAAGTCTGGTGTAATGATGGGGTTAGGTGAAACTAAAGAAGAGATCGTTCAAGTATTAAAAGACTTGCGTGCTCACGGTGTGACAATGCTGACTCTAGGTCAATATTTAGCTCCAAGTCGCCATCACCTTCCTGTTGAACGTTACGTTCCACCTGCTGAGTTTGATGAGCTAAAAGAGATTGCACTTGAGCTTGGGTTTACTCATGCGGCTTGTGGTCCATTTGTTCGTTCTTCTTACCATGCCGATCTTCAAGCGAAAGGCGAAGAAGTTAAATAGTTCAGGATTCAAGAAATGAAAAAAGGTTGACGTTTTGGCGTCAACCTTTTTATTTATTTGCTATAAGCTAACTTAAGAATGATTAACTACGGATTAGATAATCTGCTTTACCTACCCATTTATAACTTGTTAGCTCTTCTAAGCCCATTGGACCGCGAGCATGAAGCTTTTGAGTAGACACCGCAACTTCTGCGCCTAAACCAAACTGAGCGCCATCCGTAAAGCGAGTTGAAGCATTCACATAGACAGCAGCCGATCCCGCCGTATTAATGAACTTCTCAGCAGATTCAATATTATTCGTTAAGATCGTATCAGAATGGCTCGCGTTGTGTTTTTGCATATGAGCCGCTGCTTCGTTTACATCAGCAACGACTTTTACACCTAATGTGTAACTTAGCCATTCAGTGTCAAAATCGCCCTCTTGAGCTTCACGTAGCGATACACCTTCAAACTCTTTTAATAGTGCATAAGCTTTAGGCTCAGCAACTAATTCAACACGGCCTGCCATGTTATCAGCAAGTAATGCTAAGAATTGTGGAGCTACTGCTTCATGAACAAGTAACGTATCTAACGCATTACATGCTGATGGACGTTGTGCTTTTGAATTATCTACAACCGCTAATGCTCTTTCTAAGTCAGCACTATCATCAACGAACGCATGGCTAATACCAAAGCCACCAATGATGACTGGAATGGAGCTGTTTTCTTTACACATTTTATGTAAACCAGCACCACCACGTGGAATGATCATATCGACATAATCATCAAGAGTAAGCAGTTGAGAAACTAACTCACGATCAGGCTTTTCGATATATTGCACAGACGCCGCTGGTAATCCTGCTTTTTCAAGCGCAACTTGAATAACCTTAACCAACTCCATGTTAGAGAAGAAGGTTTCTTTACCACCACGTAAAATGCTCGCATTGCCTGTTTTTAAACATAATGAAGCAATATCAATAGTCACGTTTGGACGAGCTTCGTAAATAACGCCAATCACACCAATTGGCACGCGACGACGAGATAAAGACATCCCATTTTCTAATACTTTACTATCGATTTCACTACCAACAGGATCATTTAAATTAATCACATTACGAACATCATTAGCAATGCCAACTAAACGCTCTTCTGTCAGTAATAATCTGTCTTGCATCGCTGCTGAAATACCCGCTTCTACTGCGGCTTTAATATCTTTTGCATTTGCAGCAAGAATCGCTTCTTTATTTGCTTCAAGCTCGTCAGCAATAATAGCAAGCGCTCTGTTCTTTTGTGCTGTTGGAGCAACAGCCAAGTCAAATGCAGCGGCTTTTGCTGCCTGACCCATAGTTGTTAAATTCACAATATATCCTTATTACTAAATCAGTACTAAATCATCACGATGGATAGCTACAGGCCCATATTCGTAGCCCAATACTGCGTAAATATCCAGACTGTGCTTACCTAAAATCTTACTTAAATCTTCACTTGAATAGCGTGAAATACCACGAGCAATCAATTCGCCGTTTGTATTTACAATCTTAGCAACACCACCACGAACAAAATGACCCGCAACTTCAGTAATACCCTTACTTAATAAGCTACTGCCTTTTTGTTGAACGGCGTTAACAGCACCATCATCAATCACAATATGACCGTTAGACGCAGGCCCAGCTAAAATCCAACGCTTACGACTTTCAAGTGCACATTCAACAGGTAAGAACTTCGTTCCTTGTGGTTTTGAATGTATAACATCACTGATCACATTTTCTGCACTACCCGCTGCTATCACAACTTCGATACCTGCACGGCGAGCAATATCTGCCGCTTGCAGTTTCGTTGCCATACCACCAGTACCTAGCGTCGTTCCGCTACCACCGGCAATTTTTCGTAATGTTTCATCAATCGTATGAACTTCTTTGATCAACTCAGCTTTAGGATCTTTTCGTGGATCCGCCGTAAATAGTCCCGACTGATCGGTCAATAATAACAGCTTATCTGCTCCAGCAAGAATTCCGACTAATGCTGATAAATTATCATTATCGCCCACTTTAATTTCATTAGTTGCTACCGCATCATTCTCATTAACAATAGGCACAATGTTATTTTTGAGCAAAGCCGTTAGCATATCTCGCGCATTTAAGTAGCGTTCACGATCGTCTAAATCTGCGCGTGTCAGTAACATTTGCCCGACATCAACACCATAGATACCAAATAAACTCTGCCATGCTTGAATTAAGCAACTTTGACCAACAGCAGCCAGTAACTGCTTATTGGCCATGGTTTTGGGTAGTTCGGGGTAGTTAAGATGTTCACGACCAGCAGCAATCGCTCCAGATGTAACAACAATAACTTGGTGACCTAACTTTTTCAGATGCACACACTGGCGAACAAGTTCAACCATATGGGCTCTATCAAGTTTTAATGTGCCACCGGTGAGTACACTTGTACCAAGTTTAACGACTATGGTTTGAGATTGTGTATTCAATTCCCTACTACCTATTTATTAACTAATAATGTTTTAAATTACGATTTTTGTTCATCGTAATAATAATGGAAAAACTGCCCTATTTTTAGCAAGCAAATCAGAACAGTACAAGCTTAAAATAGCATTTAATAACATTTCACTTTAATAAGATGAATTTAAAGTCAGATTATTGCTTCATCTCCTCTTTTATCCACTCAATCATCTGATTTAACGCCTCTTCATAGCCACTATGCAAGGTCTTACTTTGTAGCTCAATGCCTTTACCATATTGACTAAATAAAGCGGCCAATTTGTTATCTGATTTAGGAGATACAGGATCCCCTTTTAAACCTATGGAAAGAATAGATACTGATGTTTTTCGTCCTCCAGAAAGAAAGCCTTGGTTCTTCAAAGACCATGCTTGCATCTGGCTAGTGAGACTATTGATATCAACGACTTTCTTTGCCAGTCGAGACGCTAATACATCTAAATACATCTTCGGCATTTTTTTCAATAGTCTAGAGTCTGACAATATATTATGGATAGGAGCACCCAATGCCACACACGCTTTTAATCTGCTTGGTTCTAAAAACGAGAGACGTAACGCGGCGTTACCACCGAAACGAAAACCCATCACAGCGGTATGAAAACGGTCAACCCATGGAATATTTGGTAAATGGTTCAATACGGCTTGATGTAAACAACTAGAGTCTTCCGTTAATGGCCAATGAGAACTGTGGCCAATTGATGGCATATCAAGAGTCAACATCGCCATATTATTTGGTGCAAGAAAATCACGATAAAGTCGCCACATATCGGTTTGTAATGAATCCATTCCACCACTGACAATGACAACTGGTAACGGCTTTTCTGTATTTGGTAAATGCAAATAACAAGTAATTTTCTTTCCTTCATAAGGCACTTGGATCTTCTCTATTCGATGAGAAGTTTCTTTCGCTGCCATATCATAAGCTTGATTTGCAAGAACCTGTGCTTGAGTCGCTAGGTTATCCCCTTTAATGTGTGGGTAGCCAGCAATACTAAAATATAAACTTGCTTTAAATAAAGACTCAGCAGCTTCATCGCCCTCTAATTCTGATGCTTTTTTTTGGTGATCCATTCCTGCATGGATCCACTCATAGGCCCAGTTTCCAGAGTGATAGCCACTGACGGTATCGAGCCATTCATCACGAGTACGATTTTTATCACTGTTGGCGATACGAGCAAGAACTGATTCTAATTCGATTGGTTCGACACCTTGCCAAATCCATTGAGGACGGCGAAGTTCACGATACCAACGTCGATCATCATCATTGGAAGACATTTGCTCCACACTACTTGGAAGATAAGGAACAAGACCTGACGTCTCTAGGGCTTGCTTTTGATTTTTAAATAATTTAACAGAGAGGTTTTCACTTTCAGGTTGAGTCATTCCAAACACCAGTAATACAAAGGTTGATGGCTATTACTATATACTGAAAGACAAATAAGAAATACGCAGAGCGCAATAAAATCAAATTCAAGGCAAAAAAAATGACCCTACTAAGAGAGTCATTTTTATCAATTTGATTTGAATTATTTTTTACAAATAGGATCTACGTATGTTACCGCCATATCCCATGGTTGTTCAATCCATGTATCTTGTGGGATATCAACAACATAAGCATCAACTAAATGAATGCCTGCTGGTTTAGCACATACTGTCACTAATTTACCTTTAGGGTACATTTCACGTAGTTTAACCGCTGTATCACCGCTATCAACAAGGTCATCAATGATGATAAAACCTTCACCATCACCTTCCATTGCTTTAACAACCGTCATATCACGCTGGTGATCATGATCGTAGCTTGAAATACAAACTGTATCAACATAACGAATATTCAACTCACGAGCTAAAATCGCAGCAGGCACTAAACCGCCACGGCTCACAGCCAAAATACCTTTCCATTGCTCGGCAGGAAGTAACTGTTCAGCAAGCTGACGAGTATACATCTGCATGTTATCCCAAGTGATTACAAATTTGTTAGCCATAATAGACAAAACCTCTAAAAAGCATAGCCGGTAGCGACTACGCCGTAAAAATAAATTTCAGCGTGAATAGTGCAGCAAGAACCCAAACACTGATATGAACATCACGACCTTTACCACTTAGCAACTTAATCGCAGCATAAGAGATAAAGCCTAGCGAAATTCCATCAGCAATAGAGAAGGTTAAAGGCATAAGTAAGCATACCACAACAACAGGGGCTGCTTCAGTAAGATCTCGCCAATCAATGCTCACAAGACCAGACATCATTAGAATTGCAACATAGAACAGTGCGCCAGCGGTTGCATAAGCAGGGACCATTCCTGCAAGTGGTGCAAAAAATAGAGCTAAAAGAAATAGGATACCAACTACAACTGCTGTTAAACCAGTACGGCCACCAGCTGCAACACCAGCAACACTTTCAATGTATGACGTAGTATTTGATGTACCTAATAAAGCACCTACTGACGTTGCCGTTGAGTCCGCTAATAATGCTTTATTTAGACGAGGGATATTACCGTCTTTATCCATAATTCCTGCTTTTTGAGAAACACCGACTAAAGTTCCTGCGGTATCAAACAAATCAACAAATAAGAAAGCAAACACAACCGTTAACATGCTCAATTCAAACGCACTAGAAAAGTCTAATTGTAAAAAAGTAGGTGCGATGCTTGGTGGCATTGACATAATACCGGCATATTGAACATCACCAAAAAGTAATGAAATAGCGGTTACTGCTAAGATAGCAATCATAACAGCTGCTTTATAGCCACGATGAACCAGTGCAATAGTCAAAAAGAAAGCTAAAGCGCCCATTGCTGCTGGAAAACTATTAATACTACCCATTGAAACTAATGTTGCAGGGTTATCAATCACGATACCTGAATTCTTCAATGCAATAAAAGCAAGAAATAAACCAATACCCGCAGAGATACCCGTTCGTAAAGAAAGAGGGATAGAGTTAATTATTAATTCTCTAATTTTAAAAAGACTTAATAGTATAAATAAGACACCAGACATAAATACAGCAGCTAGTGCAACCTGCCATGTATGGCCCATACCTAAAACAACGGTATAGGTGAAGAAGGCATTTAACCCCATACCAGGTGCTTGAGCTATTGGAAAGTTAGCAACAAACCCCATAATGAAACAACCAATTGCAGCAGCAATACAGGTTGCAACAAATACAGCGCCTTTATCCATTCCCGCATCAGCTAGAATTGCGGGATTAACGAAAATGACATAAGCCATGGTTAAAAAGGTAGTTAATCCTGCAATAACCTCAGTACGAAAATCCGTACCGTTTTCTTTTAGTTGAAACAGTTTCTCAAGCATTGGGGGTGTCCTAGTCTATTTTATGCAATTTAAACGTTTGCGTAATCGATTGGCTGAGGATTATAAAGAGGAATTATATGAATTTCTAGCGATAGTTACCCTTTTAATGAGTTAATGATAAATAAAGTGAAAGCACTATTTAGAATTAATACTACTAAATAATGTAAATCAACAAGTTATGAGAAATTAAAGAAATGGAATGTGGTGCGGTAATAATTTAAAAGCAAAAAAAACGCCACCCAAAAAATTTGGCTGGCGGAGAATTAAGTCACCCAAGATGGGTTTAATTGAATTCCAATTATAGGGGTATTACTTTACTGTATAAAACCGAGGTTTTATTAGTAACCAAAGCAAGCTGGGTATACGAATTGACTTGTATAAACAGAGCGTTGGTTCCAGAAACTTGAAGAGCTTAAAAAAGACATAACATCACCTTATCAATTGACAGTTAAAAACAAAATAATTGATCTCGGTTCCTTGGAGGCGATAAATCGGACTCATCCTTTGAGCATTTACATCTGCTGTATCAGCAGAGAAGACAACTATATCACTATGGAATAAAATTACAACAAAAACATGACCCAGCTCACAAAAAATATCAATTACCGCCCACTAAACCATCATATTGTGTAGTTTTATTACGTAACCGTTTGCTATTTAAAAATTTAAACTATTTACCTTTAAGTTCATAAAATCAGTATATGGATTTACGATATCAAACAGAGTAATTCGCTAGATTCATAGGTATACTTGTTTTAATTAATACCCAATAACTCAAATAAATAGAGCATTCCTAAATAAATAATGTTCTCAAAAGGAGATTCTTGTGTCTGAGATCAGTCAACTTACCCCTCAACCTCTTTGGCAGTTTTTCGATAAAATTTGCTCTATCCCTCACCCTTCTAAACATGAAGAAGCATTAGCTCAATACATCATTGAATGGGCAACAAGTGAAGGACTAGATGTTCGCCGTGATCCAACCGGCAATGTATTCATTAAAAAGCCAGCAACCGCAGGCATGGAAGATCGTAAAGGGGTTGTTCTTCAAGCTCATATCGACATGGTTCCACAAAAGAATGAAGACACTGATCATGACTTCACAAAAGATCCTATTCAGCCTTACATTGATGGCGAGTGGGTAACAGCGAAAGGAACGACACTTGGCGCTGATAACGGCATGGGCATGGCTTCTTGTCTAACTGTATTAGCTTCAAATGAGATCAAGCATGGTCCTCTTGAAGTTTTACTTACGATCGATGAAGAAGCTGGCATGACGGGTGCTTTCGGTTTAGAAGCGGGTTGGTTAGAAGGTGATATCCTTTTAAATACAGATTCTGAACAAGAAGGCGAGATCTATATGGGTTGTGCTGGTGGTGCTGATGGTGCTATCAAACTGAATATCGAACGTGAAGCACTACCAACAGGTTATGTGACTCGTCAAATTACATTGAAAGGCCTAAAAGGCGGCCACTCTGGTTGTGATATTCACACTGGTCGTGGTAACGCAAACAAACTCTTAGGACGCTTCCTTGCTGGTCACGCTGCTGAGCTTGATTTACGTCTTGTTGAGTTCCGTGGTGGTAGTTTACGTAACGCGATTCCACGTGAAGCATTTGCAACCGTTGCCGTTCCTGCTGAGAACGAAGCAAAACTTGCCGAGCTATTCACGTTTTATACTGATTTACTAAAAGCGGAACTAGGCCGAGTAGAAACAGGTATCGTAACCTTTAATGAAGCGGTTTCTGCAGATAAAAGTCTAACTTCATCGACTCAAGCACGCTTTATTGCAACATTGAATGCGTGTCCAAACGGTGTGATCCGTATGAGTGATGATATTGAAGGCGTGGTTGAAACATCTTTGAACGTTGGTGTTATTACGACAGATGAAGATTCTATTACTATTCTTTGTCTTATCCGTTCATTAATGGACTCGGGTCGTAGTATGGTTGAAGGTATGCTTTCTTCTGTTGCTGAATTAGCAGGCGCACAAGTCACCTTCTCTGGTACTTACCCTGGCTGGAAGCCTGATGCTGATTCTGAAATCATGCATGTTTTCCGTGATGTTTATGAAGGTATCTACGGAAATAAACCAAATATTATGGTTATTCACGCAGGTCTTGAGTGTGGTCTATTTAAGAAGCCTTATCCAGAAATGGATATGATTTCATTCGGTCCAACAATCAAATTCCCTCACTCTCCAGATGAGAAAGTGAAAATTGATACGGTTGCTCTTTATTGGGAGCAAATGGTAGCTATCTTAGAGAACATTCCTAAGAAATAATCCATTACTTGTTAATAAAAAACGGTCAGCATATGCTGACCGTTTTTATTTATATTAATACAATTAATGAACCAATTTAATTAATTAGCTAATTACTGGGATTGGTATTAAAAATAAACTTTTGGATTAGTTGCGCCCCAGATAACGTATAGTTCAGGCATACTGCGACTGCTAAATGCTTCCATTTCTTTAGTTTCAATCGTCTCTTCATTTTGAGAACCAAAAAGAACCACTTCATCACCCGGTTGAACATCTGCAATATCGGTAACATCAACCATGGTGGTATTCATAGACGTCACACCCACTACATTTGCTTTCTGACCATTAATTAATACATAGCCGTTATTACCAATTGAGCGTACATAACCATCAGAATAACCTAATGGTAAATTGGCTAGAATTGAATCTCGGCCTAGTACGTAAGTGCTGCTGTAGCCAATAGTGCTGCCTTTTGGTAAGTAATTTAAAGAGGCAACAGAGGTTTTAAAGCGAACGATACGTTTGTATTCAGGGTTACTTGGCATATCACCATACAGTAGGCCACCAGGGCGAACCATATCTAAATGAGCTTCTGGTAGATTAATGGTGGTGTAAGAGTTAGCAACATGAAGAGTAATATTTTCACGATTTAGCTGAGCTTCATCAATCAGCCATTGGCTTTCTTGTTTGAATAAGTTTAGCTTTGTGCGGATCTCTTCAACTGATTCATTAGGAAAATGCGTCATGATCCCAACGATATTAACATGACCATTAAAGGCAATATTTAGCGCCTCTTTTTTACCTTGCAACTGAGTTAAATCTAACCCATTACGTCCCATGCCACCTGCATTAATTGCTAAGTGAACAGGAATGATCGTATTATTTTTTTTAGCTAACTTTGCAATGGTATTAGCTTGTTCACTTGAACCAATTAACTCTTCAATTTGGTACTCTAAACCTGATTGAATTTCATTAGGTGTTGCTGCACGTACACGCATGATTTCGCCTTCGAAACCTTTAGCTCGAACAATACGCGCTTCTTCATTACTCGTAATACCAATGCACTCGACATTACGATCAATCACTGAAGCCATTAAGCCTTCAATCCCATTACCATAAGCATCTGCTTTCATGATTGCACATACTTTTGTGTTTTCTGATAATGTTTGTTTTAAGGTATCGATATTATGTTGAAAAGCTTTAGTATCAATTTCTAACCATGCATTGGTTTGTTGAATTTTCTCTTGATTTGTCAAAGTATCTAAAGAAAGTAGAGGCGCAGAAATAGCCACTGAAGGGAAAACTAAACTTAACGCCAACGCACATTTTGTAAATTTCATAAACAACCGTTTTTATATAATTATTATCTTATAAATTTTGAAATAGAATTATATAGTGCTGATTTTATAAGCTCTAGAAAAAAATATTTATATTACAAATATATAAATTACAGCTAACAACATAAGATCATTACCAAACGGATCGCCCACACTTGAATCTCATTTTATAAACATAAGTATCATTAACGCCACAGAATTACCCGTTATTCTGCTTCTAAATTAAACTTAACTGCTGAAAAGCTTCTTTTTCTTTTAGCATGACACTAACCCCTATTAATCGGATTTCTCGTCCTTTTTGTCTCTCTAACACTTCAATCAGAAGCTCTTCAAAAAAAGGCAATGTAAGGCTAGCATGTACATGCTCTATCGTCGTTTGCTGAAAATCGGCAAATTTAATTTTAATTCCTTGCTTCGCGATGCTAGATGAACCATTAGCTTTAAGCAGTCGCTTCTCTAACTCAGGGTATAGCCGAGTCTGGATAACAGACCAACACTCATCGAAAGAGCTTATGTTATGGGTAAAGGTCCTCTCTACTCCCACTGACTTTCTGTTCCTCTCTGTAATCACTTCACGCTCATCAATCCCATGAGATCGTTTCCATAGTGAAGCCCCCATTTTTCCAAACCTTAGTAATAAATCTCTCTGCTCACTTTTTTTAACATCACTACACGTATATAACCCAAACTGATGTAAGCGCTCTAAACTCACCTTTCCTACACCTGGAATTTTCTCTAATGGCAGCTTGTTTATCTCCTCCATTACAGTATCTGGAGTGATCACGTATTGCCCATTTGGTTTATTCAGATCTGAGGCTATTTTTGCTAAAAACTTAAGTGGTGCAATTCCTGCAGAAGCGGTTAGTTGTAGTTCATTAAAAATATCTTTACGGATCTGCTCTGCGATAAGTGTTGCAGAACCATGAAGAAGTAAGCAATCACTAACATCTAAATAAGCTTCATCTAATGAGAGAGGTTCTATTTTATCGGTATAACGTCGAAAAATACGGTGGATATGATGGGATACCTCTTTGTATACCTGCATCCTTCCTGGGACAACAACGAGATTTGGACACAATTTTAGCGCTTTTCCTGTCGGCATGGCTGAATGAATACCAAACTTTCTTGCGGCGTAATTACAAGTACTCAGAACTCCACGCTGCCTCTCATGACCACCAACGGCTAAAGGAACATTACGTAGTGCTGGGTTGTCTCGCATTTCTACTGCTGCGTAAAAGCAATCCATATCAATATGAATTATTTTTCGCCCTTTTTTTTCAGCTTCTAGTTGCGAGATTTCCATGTTTACGTTCATATAAGACAACTGTATAAATACACAGTCAAATAATAACGCTGAACTATTTTTTATTCAAATAATTAATCATCAAATAAAAAAACAGCACCATTACTGATGCTGTTTTTATTTATCTATAACTCACTGTCGGCAGTTATGCGATACGATCTTTCTCCCAAGCTGCCAACTTCTCAGCTCGAATAGCTTCTTTTGCTTCACGCTTTTTACGTGCATCACAAGGCTCTGGGCAGTTACATACTTTATCGATACCAACAGCACCAAGACCACCACAGCTACCTTTCACGACTTTACGTTGCACAATATAGCCAATTGCCATTGCACAAATAACCGCTAAGAAAACAAAAAATGTGATTAGAAATGTATTCATTATTTACTCACTTATTTCAAAAAAGGCTTAAAGGCTTCAGAAACGATTTCTTTAAAGCCATCTTGGGTTTTCACTATCATGAAAACAGGAATATTATGTTGCTCTGCGACTTCCATGCCTTTTTCTTCACCTAATACCATTAAGCCAGTTGCTAGTCCATCTGCTGTCATCGACGATTTATCAAGTACTGTTACTGAGACAACTTTATTCGCAATTGGTTTACCGGTAATCGGATTGATAATATGAGAGTAACGAACGCCCTCTTTTTCAAAATAAATACGGTAATCACCAGATGTCGCTACAGCATGATGGCCAGGTTCAATGATCTCTTGGATTGAACGCTCATCGACAGATGGTTTTTCAATCGCGATACGCCAAGCAACGTTCTCTTTATTGTTGCCTTTAACACGCATTTCACCGCCGACTTCCACCATGTAATCAGTAATGCCTAACTCTTCTAGGTAATTGGCAACAACATCGACACCCCAGCCTTTTGCTATGGTTGATAAATCAACATAAAGCTCTGGAATATCTTTTGTTACTGTCGTTTCTGTTACGTTTAAGTGTTGTATACCAACAATAGCACGACGAGTATTTAATTCATCTTCTGTTGGAACTACTTCAGGGCGAGCTTCTGGGCCAAATCCCCATAGATTGACTAAAGGTCCAACCGTTACGTCTAATGCCCCTAATGTCACTTCATTTAAACGCATCGCTTCTTTAATCACTGTTGCTGTGTCTTTCGATACGGTAAACGGAGTTAACTCTTCACTTGTATTAAATTGACTTAACTCTGAATCTTTTCGATACGTTGACATTTGATCATTAACTAACTCTAAGCGTTTATCTATCTCAGCATGAACGACTTCAGATTTAGGTAATCCATCTTTACCAATATATTTAATATTATAGCTTGTCCCCATTGTAGGGCCATTTATATACACTTGCTCACGTTGATCACCACAACCAGAAAGTAACACTAACGCTAGGCAAGACAATAAAACAATTTTAGCTTTATTTACTAAATGAGTAACACTGACAGTCACTGCCAACTCCTTAATTTAAATACATTAAAATAACGTAAACAATACACAGGAATATAGATTTACAAAACCTATAACCCTGTACTTTGTCAGGTTAAATACCGCTCATTAATACGAAAAAAGGCTGACTCAGTGATGAGTCAGCCAATATTTCTTACTTCAATGGATTAACCACCGAAGTCATCTAGTAAGATGTTTTCATCTTCAACACCAAGATCTTTAAGCATGCCGATAACAGCTGCGTTCATCATTGGTGGACCACACATGTAGTATTCACAATCTTCAGGTGCTTCATGATCTTTCAGGTAGTTTTCATAAAGTACGTTGTGAATGAAGCCTGTGTAACCATCCCAGTTATCTTCTGGCATAGGATCAGACAGAGCACAATGCCATACGAAGTTTTCATTGTTAGCCGCTAGGCCGTCAAAGTCTTCAACGTAGAACATTTCACGCTTAGAGCGTGCACCATACCAGTAAGACATTTTACGTGTTGATTTAAGACGTAAAAGTTGGTCAAAGATATGAGAACGCATTGGCGCCATACCTGCACCACCACCGATGAATACCATTTCATTATCAGTATCTTTTGCAAAGAACTCACCAAATGGACCAGAAATAGTACATTTGTCGCCTTCTTTTAAAGACCAGATATAAGATGACATAACACCTGGAGCTACATCAGGATTATTTGGCGGCGGAGTTGCAATACGTACGTTAAGCTTGATGATGCCTTTCTCTTCTGGGTATGAAGCCATAGAGTATGCACGAATCGAATGCTCTTTAACGATTGACTCGTAACGGAATAAGTTAAACTTATCCCAATCGCCACGATATTCTTCAGGAATATCATAATCTGAGTATTTCACATGATGTGGTTCAGCTTCAATTTGAATGTAACCACCAGCACGGAATGGAACTTCTTCACCATCTGGGATAGCAAGAGCAAGTTCTTTGATGAAAGTAGCTTCGTTATCATTAGAGATAACCGTACATTCCCACTTTTTAACACCAAAGATTTCTTCTGGAAGTTCAATTTCCATGTCAGTTTTCATTGCAACTTGACATGCTAGACGCTCACCTTCGCGAGCCTCACCTTTAGAAATGTGATCAAGCTCTGTAGGTAGAATATCACCACCGCCAGATTTCACTTTCACACGACACTGACCACAAGAGCCACCGCCACCACAAGCTGATGATACAAAGATACCTGCGCTACCAAGAGCGTTAAGTAATTTGCTACCAGGCTGTGTAATGATCGCTTTTTCAGGATCACCATTTACAGAGATAGTAATGTCACCTGATGGCACTAGTTTAGATTTAGCGAATAAAATCACTAAAACTAAAACCAGTACAATTATGGTAAACATCGCTACACCAAGAATAATGCTTTGCATTTGTTATTCCTTATTACTGGGTGCTTACCCTACAGTTGAACACCAGAGAAAGACATAAAGCCTAACGCCATCAAACCTACTGTAATGAAAGTAATACCTAAGCCACGAAGACCTGGAGGTACATCTGAATACTTCATTTTCTCACGAATACCAGCAAGTGCGACAATAGCCAACATCCAACCAACACCAGAACCAAATCCATAAACTACAGATTCAGCAAAGTTATAGTCACGTTGAACCATGAAAGATACACCACCGAAAATTGCACAGTTAACTGTGATTAACGGAAGGAAAATACCTAACGCATTGTACAAAGGCGGGAAGAAACGGTCTAAGATCATTTCTAGTATTTGTACAAGTGCCGCGATAACACCAATAAAGGTAATAAAGCTAAGGAATGTTAAATCTACACCAGCAACAATCGCATTTTCTTTCAACAAGTAAGTGTAAACAAGGTTGTTCAATGGTACTGCGATTGTTAATACAACAACTACAGCAACACCAAGACCAAACGATGTTTTTACTTTCTTAGACACGGCTAAGAAAGTACACATACCCAAGAAGAACGAAAGCGCCATGTTCTCAATGAAGATCGATTTAACAAGTAAACTAATATAATGTTCCATTTCGACCTTACTCCTTCGCTTCTACTTGTTCTGGCTTGATGATACGGATAGCCCAAATCATAAAACCAATTAAGAAGAATGCAGATGGTGCTAGAAGCATTAGACCATTTGGTTGGTACCAGCCGCCGTTAGAAACAAGTGGAAGAACCTCAACACCAAACAGTTTACCTGAACCTAGAAGTTCACGGAAAAATGCAACTGTCATCAATACAAAACCGTAACCAAGACCGTTACCAATACCATCGATGAATGATGGAAGAGGTGCAGACTTCATTGCGAACGCTTCAGCACGACCCATTACAATACAGTTTGTAATGATCAAACTAACAAATACAGAAAGCTGTTTAGAGATATCGTAAAGATATGCTTTCAATACTTGGTCAACAACGATTACCAAAGAGGCAATGATCGCCATCTGAACGATGATACGAACACTGTTTGGCATGTGGTTACGAATTAGCGAAACGAATAAGTTAGATAATGCAGTAACAAACATTACTGCAATTGTCATAACAAAAGCCGTTTCAAGCTTAGTTGTTACAGCTAAAGCTGAACATACACCAAGAACTTGTAGCGCGATTGGGTTGTTATCCAATACCGGTGCTAAAACGCTCTTTTTAATGTCTTTTACGCTCGCCATTAGTTCAGACCTCCATCACGAACTTTCGCTAAGAATGGGCCGAAACCATCATTACCTAACCAGAAGTCAAATGTGTTTTGAACACCGTTGCCTGTTAGCGTTGCACCAGAAAGACCATCTACACCGTGCTCAGAACCAGCTGGAGCACCGCCTTTAACGATCTTAATTGCAGGGTTATGATCTGCATCAAACAGAGTTTTACCTACAAACTGTGCACGCCATGTTGGGTTTTCAACTTCACCACCAAGCCCAGGAGTTTCACCTTGCTCGTAGTAAGTGATACCAGCAACAGTGTTACCATCAGTCTCAACAGCAACAAACGCATACATCATTGACCATAAGCCAGTACCGTGAACAGGAATGATAACTTTAGATACTTCATCACCGCTCTTAACTAGGTAAACAACACCTAAATTAGCACGACGAATGATCTTAGCTTTATCTTGCTCAGCAGTTAGCTTGATAGATTGTTTTGGATCTTTTGCTGCTTTACGTTGATCGTAAGTTGCAGCATCACCATCAACAAACTCACCTGTTTTAAAATCAACAAGACGAGGTTCGATGTTCGCAGCAAATAGTTCAGGAATAGTACCTGAGCCAGTAATACCTGCGACTTCAACGATTTTGCTTTGCTTATCTAGAACGGCATTTGCTTGTTGCTTCGGCTTAAGAACAACCGCAGCTGTTGATACGATGATTGAACACACTAAGCTCAAACCAATAACAACACCGAGTGTTTTTTTAATGCTATCGTTATTACTTGCCATAGCGTTTTAGTCTCCGTTTCACGTTACCTTCAACTACAAGGTTATCAAACAGTGGAGCAAATAAGTTTGCAAACAGAATAGCTAACATCATACCTTCAGGGTATGCAGGGTTAACTACACGGATCATTACAGCCATTGCACCAATTAAAATACCGTACCACCACTTACCTTTGCTGGTAAATGACGCTGATACTGGGTCTGTAGCCATAAAGATCATACCAAACGCAAAACCACCAAGAACTAGGTGCCAATGCCAAGGCATGCTAAACATTGCGTTTGTATCAGAGCCGATTAGGTTAAACAGTGTTGAAACTGCAACCATACCAACCATAACACCCGCAATAATACGCCAAGATGCAATACGCATGTAAACGATCATTAGGCCACCAAGGATCAGAGCAAGAGTCGAAACCTCACCAATTGAACCTGGGATATTACCAATGAATGCGTCCATCCAAGAGATAGTGTTGCCAGTAACTGTATTAACTAAGCCACCTTGACCGCCTTGTGCCCATTGGCTAAGTGCTGTTGCACCAGAGAAGCCATCAGCAGCAGTCCAAACTGTATCACCTGAAATTTGAGCTGGGTATGCAAAGAATAAGAATGCACGGCCCGCAAGCGCTGGGTTTAGGAAGTTACGACCTGTACCACCGAAGATTTCTTTTGCAACAACAACACCAAAGGTAATACCTAGTGCTGCTTGCCATAAAGGAAGCGTTGGTGGAACGATCAATGCGAAAAGAATAGAAGTAACGAAGAAACCTTCATTTACTTCATGCTTACGCACCATACAGAACAATACTTCCCAGAAGCCACCAACAATAAATACTGTTGCGTAGATAGGTAAGAAGTAGGTTGCCCCCAGTAGCATGCTACTGCCCCAGCCAGCATCAGCACTTATCGTGCCGCCAAGCATCTCGGTTAACCAGTAGTGCCAGTCACCAGCAACAACAGCTGCCAATTCAGCACCTTGGTACATATGATCCAGAGCAACAATTGCTTGATGACCTGAGTTGTACATACCCCAGAATGTTGCAGGGAATACAGCAAACCACACCATGATCATGATACGTTTTAAATCAACGCTATCACGTACATGTGAACCACCTTTAGTAACTAAACCAGGCGTATAAAAAAGAGTTGCCGCTGCTTCATACAGAGCAAACCATTTTTCATATTTTCCACCAGGTTCGAAATGAGGTTCAATTTTTTCAATAATCTTTAACAGGCTCATTGATTACCCTTCCTTCTCGATGGTATCCAAGATCTCACGAAGCATTGGACCATACTCATATTTACCAGGGCACACATACGTACATAGACCTAGATCATCTTCATCTAATTCTAATGCACCTAAACGTGCTGCACTGTCAACATCACCAGCACAAAGGTCACGCAATAACATGGTAGGTTCCATGTCTAATGGCATTACACGCTCGTAATTACCGATTGGCACCATTGCACGATCACTACCATTAGTAGTTGTCGTCATGTTGAACAATTGACCTGAGAATAAGTGACTCAAGAATGAACGAGTAACTGAGAATTTATTTTTGCCTGGGACAGCCCAACCAAATAACTCTTTCTCACGACCTTCACGAAGCACACATACTTGCTGATGGTAACGACCAAGGTAGGCATGAGGACCAGACGCTTGAGTACCGTTTAATACAGAACCAGAGATGATTCGTACTTCACCAGGCATGACTTCGCTGTCAGTTAATTCTAGTAAGCTAGCACCATTAATAGTACGAACTAAACGAGGATTATTTACAGCAGGTCCAGCGAGAGAAACGATTCTATCCGAGTAAATTTCACCCGTTAAGAATAGTTGACCAAACGCAATAACGTCTTGGTAGCCGATGCTCCATGCGACATTATTTGTATCTACAGGATACAAGTAATGCATGTGAGTACCTGCTAATCCTGCTGGATGAGGTCCATCAAACACATGTTCTTCAACATTATTTTGAGAAGAACGAGGTAAGCTACCTCCTTTCTTACATACATAAACCTTCTCACCTGTTAAAACAGATAATAGATCTAAGCCTGCAACAAAAGCATCTTCTTGTTGGTTAATGATCACTTCTGCATCAGCTGCTAGAGGATTAGTATCCATAGCAGTAACAAAGATAGCCTTTGTTTCAGAATCGATCGCTGGAACCTTGCTGAACGGACGAGTACGTAATGCAGTCCATGCACCAGAGTCAATAAGCTGTTGCTTAACCGTATCACGGTCAAGAGAAGCTAATTGATTCGCTGCATAGCTATTAAAAGTAACCTGCTCTTCGCCTTCAACTGCAATAACTACAGATTGAAGTACACGCTTTGCACCACGGTTAATTTCAACAACTTTACCACTTACTGGAGCAGTAAAAATAACACCAGGATTCTTTTTATCAGCAAAAAGAATCTGACCTTTTTTTACTACATCTTCCACACGGACATGCATCGTTGGACGCATACCAATGTACTCTTCGCCAAGCAAGGCGACTTTAGTGATGGATTTACCATCATTAATCACCTGAGTTGGAACTCCTGCAATAGGAAGATCCAAACCCTTTTTTATTGTAATCATACGCACTTGCACTAATTTAATTGGGAAAAAGGATTCTATATAAGACACGACATTGCTAATGCACACAACCTTAAGATTTTACCCTCAAGGCCGCAACAACTTAGCAATATGCTTTTTACATAAAGACGAAAAAGCTATTTTAAGGCGAAAGATTCTAGCATTTTTTATGGTGTACATGCCATGTTCAATGACCAGATTCCCATAAATTTTTGCGCTTCATTGTTAGAAATCATTGAAATGGTTTAAGCATTTTAGATCCAGTGCACATTTATTGTCCAAAATCAAAAAATACCACCTTAGTAGCAACGACACCAACTTTCACCTAAATCTTAACAATTGGCAGCAATAGGTATTTATTTTATGTTAAAAATTAAACATATCGCTTTCATTGTTAACCTTTGTTAACTCCCATGCAATCTGGAGAGTTAGGTACCTGCTCAGAGTCTAACGCTTGCCATTCCGCTTCTGAATAGGTATGTATAGCAAGCGCATGAATGTGGTTAGCTAACTCATCAGCTAAGATACTATTAATCGTACGATGACGAGCAAGTAAGCGCTTCCCTTCAAAATCATCACTGACCACAATCACTTTAAAGTGGCTTTCTGACCCCTCAGGTACATTGTGCATATAACTCTCATTAAGCACTTTTAAGTATGACGGTGACAACTCTGTGCGTAATTTTTGTTCAATTTGATGCTGAATCATATAAATCCCTTCTTTATTTCAATTCTTCTGTTTCCACTTTATACACCATTTGCGACAATAGCCAGAAGCGTTCCCTATTGAAGAATCTAAATTATGAAAACCGAATTATCTTTGTTTGACCGAAGCTTAAATTTACAGCGTTACCCAAAACGTGCTCAAGAATTATTACAAGCTTGGGATGCTGGTGATGAATACATTATTAAGCATGTAGAAGAACTAAACTTAGAAGATGGCAAAAACATCCTTATCCTAAACGATAATTTTGGTGCTTTATCTTGTTGGTTCTCTGAAAAACATAACGTAACAATGATGACCGATTCTTTTGTTGCTCAGCGTGGCACCTTAAAAAATCTACAACGTAATCACTGCAACCGTGTACAGTTAATTACAGCAACAGAAGAGATGCCGCAAGGTTTCGATCTTGTCTTAATGCAAATCCCAAAAAACAATCGCATGTTAACTTGGCAATTACAGCAACTTCGTCAATCAATGGCCGCTGAATGCCCGATTATTGGGGTTAATAAAGCCAAAGAAATTCACAGTTCAACACTAGAGCTTTTTGAAGATTTCTTAGGCGAAACAAAAACGTCTTTAGCTTGGAAAAAGCATCGTTTAGTTTTCTCTAATGCCAATGCGACTAACCCAGCAACGATTGCAGAAGCCGTATGTTGGAGTGTCGATAATGAAGATATCGACCTACTAAACTACCCTAATGTCTACTCAGGTGAACGTTTAGATCAAGGTGCTCGTTTTATGCTTGAGCATATTCCAGTCGATCCTGAACTACGTCATATTATTGATTTAGGCTGCGGAAATGGCGTTCTTAGTGTTAAAGCTGCTCAACTAAACCCAGAAGCGCGCATTACTTGTGTTGATGAGAGTTTCATGGCTGTCGAGTCTGCTCGTCGTAACTTAGAAGTGAACTTAGGGAAAGAGCGTCAATTCCAATTCATCGCCAACAACTGTTTAGATGGATTTAAAAAACACAGTAGTTACTTAGTACTATGTAACCCTCCTTTTCATCAAGGCCAAGCTATTACCGACCATATTGCATGGCAAATGTTTTGTGATGCTAAGCACATCTTATGTAAAGAAGGGAAATTATTAGTTATTGGAAACCGTCATCTTGATTATGATGATAAATTATGTCGCTTGTTCGGTGAAGAAAACGTCACCACAGTTGCTAGTAATTCAAAATTCGTTATTTTAGAAGCTGTTAAAGCTGAGAAATCAAAATAAAAAAGGATATCCCAATGAAAAAGGCCATTATTGCCCTTTCTGCTCTATTTTTAGCTGCATGTAGTGCTCCTTCTGATCCACAGTTGGATATCCAACCTGTTGCTTCTTCCAGTGCTCATCAAATCGTTGATGGTGTAAAGTTAACGTTAGATAGCAGTGATTTACGTACGGCACAATACGTTGCTGTTATTGATAATGGACGCCAAAACGTTCAACCTATTCATGCGAAACAAAATTTACGAGTAACGCTTGAAGATGCACTATCAACACAATTAGAAGAACAAGGTTTCATCATTACCGTTGATAGCGATAACACACTACGTTTAGACATCATTGAAGCATTAGTGAGTGTGCAACATTCATTAATGAGCAATGAAATGAAAACCCAAGTAAAACTACAAATTACTGCAGAAACACCACAAGGTAAATTTGTAAAAACATACAATGGCGTATCTGATAAAACAGGCTCTATGAGTGCTGACAATGAAGCAATTGAAGGCGTACTTAACGATCTTCTAAATGCAGTGTTAGATAAAATTGCCGTTGACGAAGAATTACAAACTTACATTAAAGGTAACTTTTAATGATGAAATGGACTTCTAAAGCTGCATTATTGATTGCAACGCTTGGTTTTACTCAAGCAGCACTGGCTGAATCAGTACAATTTGAAACCACATTAGGTAACTTCACAATTGAACTTAATTCAGAAAAAGCTCCGCTTTCTGTTGCTAACTTTATTCGTTATGTTGAAGATGGTAGCTATGTTGGCACTCAATTCCACCGTGTAATCCCTGGCTTTATGGCTCAAGGGGGTGGTTTTGATAAAGATATGCTAAAAAAATCAAGTTACGGCCCAATTAAAAATGAAGGCAATAATGGCTTAAACAATGACACTGCTACTGTTGCTATGGCCCGTACCAATAATCCTGATTCTGCAACTCGTCAGTTTTATATCAACCTTAATAACAATGGTTTCTTAAACGCGAGCCAACGCCCACCAGGTTATGCGGTTTTTGGTAAAGTAACCCAAGGCTTCGATGTCATTCAAGAGATGGCAACAAAACCAACGAAAGCATTACCTAATGGGATGCGTGATATCCCTGTAGAGCCAATTATCATAACTAAAGCAACATTGATTAAATAATTTAGTTACTATTGATTCTGGTTCATTATCAAAGCAGCTTACGAGCTGCTTTGTTTTTTCTCATATAAATATAAAAAACAAGGAGCGTTTCATGTCTCAATCCATGCAATGGAAATCAGCGATTAAAAGCTACATGGATAAACGTCTACTTTGGGTTTTCATGCTTGGTTGCTCTAGTGGTTTCCCGTGGGTACTGATTGGTTCTAATATGTCTGGTTGGCTGAAAGACGCAGGCTTAACTCGTGCTGCAATTGGTTACTTTGGTTCTGTATTCGCGGTATATGCGATCAACTTTATGTGGGCACCGCTCGTAGACCGAGTAAAACTCCCATTTTTGGGAAATAAATTAGGTCAACGTCGTAGTTGGATTTTTCTTTGCCAAGCTATCGTTCTATTTTGTACCTTACAAATTGCAGGCTTAGATCCATCGAATAATTTAGCACTAACCTCGATGTTCGCCCTTGCTGTGGCAACCGCATCAGCAACACAAGACATTGCGATTGATGCCTTCCGTATCGACACTTTCCCTAAGTCAGAATCAAGCAAAATGCCACAAGCTTCTGCAATGGCAGTTATCGGTTGGTGGACTGGCTATTCATTGCCAGGTTATTTAGCGTTTGTTAATGCGGATAGTATTGGTTGGAATGGCGTTTATTATGGCATGGCTGGTATTGTAGGCTTACTCATGGTCTTTACCTTACTTGTTGGCGAGCCAAAAACCAAACGAGATGAGCTACAACATGAAGCAGAAGAGCGTCATAATAAAGTCGTCGGTTCTAAGGTTGCTGCTTGGCTTACTGTAACCGTTATTGAACCATTTTATGATTTCTTTAATCGCAATGGCGTCAAAACAGCTTGTACACTATTGCTGTTTGTTTTTCTCTTTAAAATTGGTGAAGCTTTCCTGGGTAGAATGTCGATCACCTTCTATAAAGAAATTGGATTCAGTAATGAACAGATTGGTTATTACTCAAAATTAATCGGTTGGGGAGCAACGGTCTTCTTTACTTTATTAGGCAGTTTGATCAATGTTCGTTTTGGTGTCATTAAAGGTCTGATGATCGGCGGTATCGCCATGGCTGCAAGTAATTTAATGTTTGCACTCATTGCTAATGTTGGTCCTAATGAGCATTTATTCTTAGCAACTATTATTGTAGATAACTTTACAACGGCCTTCTCTACTGTTGCCTTTGTTTCTTTCTTAACTATATTAACTGGCGAAGCATTTTCAGCAACACAATATGCATTGCTTGCTTCATTAGGTAACTTAGGGCGAACTACCCTAGCCTCATTCAGTGGTGAGTTAGTTGACTACCTAAATAGTTGGCCACTATTCTTCATATTAACCGCAGTAATGGTTATTCCGAGTTTAGTTATGCTACTTATGCTTAAAGGCCATTTCAAAGCCCTACTAGATAAAGCACAAGGTTCTTAAGAGCATTAAATAAATAACAACTATGCTACCAAAGCCTCCGTATATCGGGGGCTTTTTTGTTTGTGTTCACAATTTACTGTCAGAACAATGTCAATCAAGTGATTTGGATCACTTAAATTTCAGTGTTAATTTTATAAACAGGATCAAGATCCACATACAACACAACTGTTACATTAATTGCATTTAAAAAAGTGAACTTTATCGATATTATGTGCACATCTTAAAAGCAGTACTTAACCTACTGACCTATTATTTTAGTAATACTAACTATAGAGATGCCATTATGCGTAAATCCCTTTTAGCTCTATCTGTTCTTGCTACCACTGTTGCTATCCCTGCTCAAGCTGAATACCTATACGGTTTCGGTAGCATGTACGCTGATTACCAAGTTTGGGATCAGGGTATTGGTAATGACGATGACAACTTTGGCGGTGACATTTCAGACCGTAACCAAGCGGTAATTGGTATTGAAGGTGGTGCAGCGTTTGATTGGGGTCAAATCTACGGTTTCTACGATTACGAAGGTGTTGATCGTGCTGGTGATGACCGCGGTGCTTCTGCAAAAGGTACAATTCATTACAACCTAATGGATACAAAAGTAAGTTTATATGCTCAAGTATATAATACTGATGCGGATAGTGGTTTTCACGAACAAAACCGTGTTCTAGGTCTTGGTTACACTGGCCTAAATGGCGATGGTTGGGCATTTACACCATTCATTGGTGCTCATCAAGTTAACCAAACAGATGCAAATTTTGGTGGTTCTACGAATTCAGGTAATAACGGCGGTATGGCTGGCTGGGTTGGTTTCTACAATACTGATATCATGGGTCAAAACTTTACCTTCTCTAGCTGGGGTGAATACGAATTTGCTCGCAATGATGCATATGCTGATGCTCAAAGTACAACTAATGGTGATGGTGTTGGTTCTGAAAGTTGGGGCTTAAACGGTAGTGCTAACGCTATGTGGAACTTCCACCAAAACTGGTCAACGGGTGTTCTTTACCGCTTCACTGTAAATAAATTAGGCCGTAAAGGCTACGAAGATTTAATTATTTACCGTCTACAATACAACTTCTAATCTAATTTAGAATACTTATTTTACTAAGGCGCTCATGATGAGCGCCTTTGTTTTTTCTAGCAAACCCATTACACTACTTTCATTATTGATACTTAATGGATAGTCGTGTGAATATCACCATTCTTGGCCCTGGAGCCGTTGGTTCTTTATGGGCGTGTTACCTACAAAAAGCAGGGCATAATGTCTCATTATGGACAAGAAGCTCAACGTCTTCTGAACGCTCTCTTTCTTTAAATGCAAAAGACAATTCATCACACTCTTTTTCTTGTAACGACAAAGAATCACTCATTCATTGTGATCTGCTTTTTATTACCGTTAAAGCATGGCAGGTAGAAAACGCACTAATCCCTTTACTTTCATTATTATCACAAGAAACCATATTACTCTTTATGCATAATGGCATGGGGGCGATTGACGCAATAAAAGAGCACATTAATCACCATCCAGTATTGCAAGCCACCACCACACATGGAGCATTAAAAGAGAACAATTACACCGTAAAACACACAGGCTTGGGTCATACCGTTATTGGTCCATTCAACTCATTGGGTAATCAATGCCAATTTATCCAAGAGGTGCTTACTCATAGCTTACCAAGTACCGAGTGGAACCCTGAAATTAAGGTCGCATTATGGAAAAAGCTTGCCATTAACTGTGCGATTAATCCACTAACTGCAATTCATCAATGTCAAAATGGGCACTTAGCACACTCTGATATTCATAAAGACGTCATTCGTATTTGCAGTGAAGTACAACAAGTATTACAACAAGAAGATGTCGAGTGGACAGAAACAGAGCTAGTTTCAATAGTAAACCAAGTAATATCAGCGACCTCTGAAAACTACTCCTCAATGAATCGTGATTGCTTTTATCAACGAAAAACTGAAATAGATAATATTACTGGTTATCTATTACAAAGAGCAGAGCAACATGGTATTTCAGCGCCACTCAACCAAACGTTATATAATCAAATAAAACAATTAGAAGAGAACACACTATGACAGCAAAAATTCTCGTATGCCTTGCTCCTGGAACAGAAGAGCTAGAAGCGATTACCGTGATAGATATTCTAGAGCGCGCTAAATTTGATGTAACAATTGCTAGCACCGCTTTTGATGGTGCATTAACCATGAAAGCAGCACAACGTGTCACTCTTACTGCTGATGTCAAATTGGTTGAAGTAGCGGATGAAGAATTTGATTGTATCGTGCTTCCCGGCGGTCTTAAAGGTGCAGAAAACTTCAGAGATAGTACTCTTCTTATCGAAATGTTAAAACAACAAAAATACGATGAGAAATGGGTTGCCGCTATCTGTGCAGCACCAGCAGTAGTACTTCAGCATCACAATTTATACCCTGATGCACGAATGACTTGTTATCCAAGTTTTATGAATACCATCCCAAAAGATAACTTGCGAATTAAACGTGTATTTACTGATGTGTTAAATCATTTAATTACAAGCCAAGGTCCAGGCTCTGCTCTTGAATTTGCAATGGAAATCGTCACATTACTGGGTGGCAAAGAACTCACTGCAAAACTAGCGGCAGATTTAGTGACTCTACCAAACTTAAATTACCATCAAATCTAGTAAAGCTATCTTAATGCTCCAATGCCAAATCACATTGGCATTGGTATTTTCGCCCCTAAAAACTATGCCTTTGCTCCTTGCCTCGTAGCTATAAAGGTTGCGATAAAAATAAGACTCGCCCCAATAATTTGCACGATAGTAAAACTTTCACTTAACCATAAAAAGGCAAACAGAGCTCCAAATATCGGTTCACTGCCCATTAAGATCGACACTTTCGTTGGCGACATCTTTTTCACACTGTAATTTTGAGCATAAAAAGAAAATACAGTACAAAAGAAAACAAGATAGATCGCTAATAACCAAAAAGACAAATCAAGTGGTATCAGATTAACCCATTCAAAACCATGGATGAATAAAAGCAATATTACAGAAAAAATAGACACTACACTTGATTGAATACTTGTCACCATAATCGGGTCAACGTCTTTATCGACCATCACCTTCTTAGTAAGCACAATCATAACTCCCCTCAATAAGGCCGCCATTAACATTAGAATATCGCCCATATTTATAATAAGTTCGTGGGTAGTCATGTTTGTTAATAAAAGCACCCCAACGACAGAGATAATAGATAAAAAGAACAATCTATTTGTCGGTTTCTTCTTATTTACTAGCCATTCAATAAATGGCGTAAATACAACAAATAAACTAATAAGAAAAGCCGCATTAGAAGCTGTCGTATTTTTTATACCATAGGTTTCACAAACAAAGATCAAAAATAAAATACCCCCTATTGGGATAACGGATTTCCAATGCGCTATATTTTTTCGATAAATAACAATTGGCAATAAGACAAGAGTTGTCATTACAAACCGAATGACTAAAAAAACGAATACACTAGTAAATAGTAATGCTTCTTTTGCCACTCCATAGCTTGTTCCCCAAAAAAACGCGACAAGTAGTAGAATCACTGAAGGTAGGTATTGATTAACTGGTAGCTCTCGCCCTCTTTCTATACGCCTTTCCATCACTCTTCTCTTCTTCCCTGTGAGATAACATAAATCACATCCTTATTTGCACCAAGATACTGCAAGCTGATAAGTTAAATAATCCCTACATAAATCAAATCATCTGTGACTCATGGACATAAATAAACTCGTAACCCTATTACCAGACATGGCCGCCTTTGTAACCGTGGTTGAGTCAGAAAGCTTTAGTAAAGCAGCGCAAGTTCTTGATATGACCCCATCAGGAGTAAGCCGCCAGGTTTCTCGGCTTGAAAAGGCTCTACAACTCACATTATTAGAAAGAACAACAAGAAAACAGACCTTAACTATCGCAGGACAAGAAACGTATAATTACTGTAAGAGCATCGTTGATAATGCTCAAGAAGTGGTTAACATTTCAGATAAAAGCAGCAATAGCATAGAGGGATTGTTAAGGGTTTCAACACCAAAAGCACTTGGAAACCAAGTATTACAACCTCTTTTTCTACAGTTTCTTGAGCTATATCCAAACATAAAACTGAAAATAAAAGTGACCGATCAGTCTTGTGATCCCATCAATGATAATTTGGATGTGATATTTAATTTAACCAATCAGCCACAAGAAAATTTAATCGCTAAGCCATTGGCTAAGATTGACCTTGTTCTTTGTACAACACCTACATACTTACAAACACATGGTATCCCTAAACACCCTTCGGAATTAGATAAACATCAATGCTTACCCCTTGGAGAGACGCAACACGATAACGAGTGGGGATTTAAACAAGGTTCAGAGTATTATCAAATCAAAGTTGATGGTCGCTTTGTGGTTAATCATACTGAAATGCGATTGGACGCGGTCATGCACAATTTTGGGATTGGTGTTTTTCCTAGCTTTGTTGTTCAAGAAAAACTAAAACAAGGGTTATTACTCGAGGTTCTATCTCACTGGGAAGTACAAGGCAATTATCACGGTGATATTATGATGCAGTTTTTAAGAAGTAAGCATATGCCTAATCGCTTAAGAGTATTCATTGATTTCATGGTTCAACAATTTGAAACTATAAGAATAAAAAAAGAGAGCTAATTACTCAGCTCTCTTCATTTCATTCTATAATGTTAAAGTACCATAGGTTATGGACGGTAAACTTTTACATTCTTATAGCCATTGTCGATTAGCAATAATGCTTGAAGACGGCTCATTACACCGCGATCACAGTATAAAAGGTATTCTTTAGATTGGTCTAAATCACCAAATTGGGTAGCAATCTTAAAGAAAGGCAAATGCTTAACTTCTACACCATCAATTTCTAATGGATTTTCGTCTTCTTCTTCCGCACTACGAATATCTAAAACAACAACATTTGAGCCTAACTCAGAGACCATTTCAACTTCAGGCGCTTGTTCTTGGCTTTCAGTTTCAATGGCACGAATATCCATTACGCGAGCATCATAAACCACTTGCTCAAGAATAGAGAAATCAAACTTAGCTTCTTCTTTTTCTAACTTGAATTTTTCAGCTTTGATCGTTGGTTTTTTAGAAATAACACCACAATACTCAGGCATCGTTTTAGCAAAATCTTCAGTTCCAATTTCACGAGCTACATTAATGATATCTTCTTTATCCCAGTTGATTAGCGGACGAAGGATCAAGGTGTCTGTTACATTATCAATATGGCGTAAGTTAGTCAGTGTTTGGCTTGATACTTGACCTAGCGCTTCACCAGTCACCAAACCTTGGATACCTAATTTCTCAGCAACCATGCCACCTGCACGCATAAACATACGCTTCAGGATAACGCCCATTTGGCCATCATCTACTTTCTCAAGGATCTCAGCAACAACAGGTTCAAAATCAACAGCAATGAATTTTACTTTTGCTGATGAACCATATTTTTTCCATAAGAAATGAGAAACTTGTTTAACACCAATTTCGTGAGCTGGGCCACCTAGGTTAAAGAACATGTAATGTACTTTTGAACCACGTTTGATATGTAAGTAACTTGAAACGCCCGAGTCAAAGCCACCAGAGATCAAGCTTAATACATCTTCTTGAGTACCTAGAGGAAAACCACCAAGTCCTTTATGACGAGCAATCACTAAGTTCAGTTTTTCATTCTCAACTTCAAACTTAACAGTGACTTCTGGATTCTTTAATCGTACTTTTGCTGATTCAACCGCTTGGTTTAAACCGCCACCAACATAACGCTCTAATTCAATAGAAGTAAATTCATGTGTACCACGACGTTTAACTCGCACACAGAACGTTTTACCTTCAATGATCTCACGATTCATCTCTAAACATTGTTCATAGATATCATGCATATCCGCAAAAGCACTCTGCTTAACTTCTAGTACATGGTGAATGCCTGGTGTATGAGTAACAGCCGTAAGTACTTCATTACGGTATGTACCATCAAGACCTGAAACTTCAATGTAATCACGACGGTTAATCACTTCAACGCCTTTTGTTTCGCGTTTAATGATACTGCGTAGATTCGTTTCAAGAATACGAATAAAACGCTTACGTACTGAATCACTTTTAACAAAAACTTCTGGATGTGGCTTAACGATAAACTTCATATATAGGCTTCACTGGTGTGGAATAACAATCAAAAGGTTAGACTAAATGGATTTAAGACCTAATCTAAGGCGCAAGATTATACCGAAAAAAAAGGAGAGTTGCTAATTCAACTCTCCTTTCATCATTTACTTAAACTATCTCTTATTTCTGCGCACTGGGCACTTCATCACTTTCATGCGCTTTACCTTGCATGATACTGATCTCAACTCGACGGTTACGAGCTCGTTGAGCCGATGTTTTATTCGGGCCTAATGGCTCTGTTGATGCCATACCTCTAACTCGTAAGCGGTCACTATCAAACCCCTTAACACGTATCATTTCATGACCAACAGAAACAGCACGTTGAGCAGATAAATCCCAATTTGAACGATATAATTCCGAATCTAATGGTTGGTTATCAGTATGACCAGAAACTCGAATAATACCTGGAACGTCTTTTACTAACTCGGCAATCTGACGAATAAGTGGGCGAAATTTAGGTTGTAAGAAAGCTGAGCCCGCAGGGAATGCACCCTTTTCACGAATTCTAATCACTAGCTGTTGACCTAAATTCTCGACTTCTAAAGCACCATCATCAATTTCACGCTCTAATGCTTTCTTAATCGTTTCTTCTAATTCTTGCTGCGTCTGGCTTTGACTTTCTGACTCTGACTCACTTTGAGAATTAGTCTGAGTCGAAGTTGAAGATGACTCGCCACCCGTTTGTTTACCTGCATCACGCTTAGTACCACCCGCGCGATCCGATTCTCCATCATGAAAATCTAACGTTTTCTGAGGAATATCGATGGTTTGTTGCATAATAACTTCAATTGGGGTCGGCTCAGGGCGGCCCGGTCGAAATTCTTGTGCAATAACACTAGTACCTTTTGGTATGTCTTTGACTTCAAGTACATTTTGAACACCAAAAGCAAACTTCATCGAGCCAGCAATTTGTTTAAACTTCAGTACATCCATTTCAGAGAAAGAAAGTAATAGTACGAAGAAACACATAAGTAATGTTGCTAAATCAGCAAATGTTGCCATCCATTTAGGGGCACCAGTAGGAGGACATTTGCAATCATCTTCACCTTCCATTGTTAGCTCCTACTCTTATTCTTCGCCAGTATCAACAACACGCTTCTTCTCGTTTAAATAGTTACGTAAATAACTATCAATAACTCGAGGATTCTGACCATCTTGAATAGCTAGAATACCATCTAGAATTAAGCGACGATTTAGCTTCTCTTGTTCCTTACGTAATTCCAATTTATATGCAATAGGGAATGCAATCATGTTTGAAATAACAGAACCATATAATGTGGTTAAGAGTGCAACCGCCATTGCTGGACCAATCGATTTAGGATCATCCATGTTTGAAAGCATACCAACCAAACCAATAAGCGTACCAATCATACCCATTGCAGGAGCTACATCACCAAAAGCAGTAAATACGCCAACACCTTTTTCATGACGTTCATTAGTCAATGCGATGTCTTTTTGTAGTGTTGCCTTAACCACTTCCGCATCATGGCCATCAACCAGTAAATCAATGCCTTTCTGCATAAATGAATTACTGATTTCTTTTTCTTCTAATGCCAAAAAGCCACCTTTACGTGCTGCATCTGCCATTTCAACAATGGTTACGATCAAATCAACGGGCTCGTCGGTTTTGAACATAAATGCTTTTACTGCAATTTTACTTGCGCCAAAAAACTGACCTACCGTAAATTGCATCAATACAACAAATACTGAGCCACCCACTACGATAAGTACTGATGTTGTGTCCATAAAAATGGCGAGGCCACCTGCTAGTACCATTGCCATTATAATAAATGCAAAACTACCAACTAAGCCTATTAATGTTGCTAAATCCACAGAGCGCTCCCCTATCTTGCTTCTTGTGTTTATTGATAATGAGCTAAGCAAAAACTAAGCCATAAATATCATCACTTTTTTGCCGCTTCTTTCTTATCGACCAAAGACATCAATGGTTTAATTTTTTTATTAAAAAAAACATCTTCACCAATAGATTGTTTGAAAATTAACCCCTATTAAGTAAATTTTACTTTTATGTATCACTTTCTCACCACTTCAATTGACCCGTTACCTTCTCTGAGTTACCTTTCTTGGATCATTTTAAGAGTGAATCATTATGGCTGTAAAAAAACCGGAAAATTTATCATTTGAAGCGGCAATAGAAGAACTGGATTCTGTCGTAAACCAATTAGAAAGCGGCGATCTGCCTCTTGAAGATGCCCTAAAGAAATTTGAGCGTGGTATTTCACTGGCAAGAGCTGGCCAAGAAAAACTTACTCATGCCGAGCAACGTGTCGATATTCTTTTGCAAGCTGATGATAATGCGGAACTAACCCCTTTTGATACCAATGATGACTGATTCACTTAAACAACAATTACCAATTTTTCAACAACGTAACATTGAACATCTGAATCAATGGCTTGAAAAAATTGCGATCCAACAACAGCCACTTACTGAAGCGATGAAATATGCGTTATTACTAGGTGGTAAGCGTGCGCGTCCTTATCTTGTCTATATCACGGCAAAAATGTTAGGTATCAATGCCGAACACGCTGATGCTGCCGCTGCCGCTGTAGAGTGTATTCACTCGTACTCATTAATTCATGATGACTTGCCGGCAATGGATAATGATGAACTACGCCGTGGTCATGCGACATGCCATATTAAATTTGATGAAGCGACGGCTATTCTTGCTGGTGATGCATTACAAACATTAGCTTTTGAAATCCTTGCTAATGGTGATCTCGCAACAGAAGCTGAGTCATCTCGAATTGATATGATCCGTGTGTTATCAAAAGCCTCTGGTGCTTCTGGTATGTGTATGGGTCAATCTCTTGATTTACAAGCGGAAGGAAAACGAGTTGAACTTGCCTCTTTAGAACAAATTCATGCCCATAAAACAGGGGCATTAATAAAGAGTGCTATTCAGTTAGGCGCTTTATGTGCTGGAGAAAAAGGCAAAGCAATTCTTCCTCAACTTGAAAAATACGCCGACGCTATTGGTCTAGCTTTTCAAGTTCAAGATGATATTTTAGACATTACTAGCGATACCGAAACTCTCGGAAAACCTCAAGGTTCTGATCTAGAATTAGAGAAGAGTACTTATCCAGCCCTATTAGGACTCGAAGGTGCTCAACAAAAAGCTGAACAATTATACCAAACAGCAATTGATGCATTGAATGATATCCCTTATAACACGGATGCAATGCAAGCGTTCGCCCAATACGTCATTGCGCGTAAAAACTAAAACAGATAAGCGCTAATACTATGTCACTAGATATTTCAAAATACCCGATTCTGGCTTTGGCAAATACGCCTGATGAATTACGTTCTTTGCCAAAAGAAAGTCTACCTACTTTGTGTGATGAGTTACGTACTTATCTCTTAAATTCCGTAAGTAAATCTAGCGGTCATTTAGCATCAGGGCTTGGTGTCGTTGAACTTACCGTTGCTTTGCACTATGTCTATAATACACCTTTTGATCAGTTAATTTGGGATGTTGGCCATCAGGCTTACCCACATAAAATACTGACAGGTCGCCGTGAAAAGCTATCGACAATACGCCAAAAAGATGGATTACATCCATTCCCGTGGCGAGATGAAAGTGAATATGACGTTCTCTCTGTCGGTCACTCATCTACATCAATCAGTGCCGCGTTAGGTTTAGCGATCTGTGCTGAAAAAGAACAAGCAAATCGCAAAGTGGTTAGTGTTATCGGTGATGGTGCAATTACCGCTGGTATGGCATTTGAAGCCTTAAACCACGCAGGTGATATTCACCCAGATATGTTAGTTGTTTTAAATGACAATGAGATGTCAATTTCAGAAAATGTCGGTGCACTAAATAATCAACTTGCTCGTGTGTTATCAGGCAGCTTATATACCTCAATTCGTGAAGGCGGTAAAAAAGTTCTTTCTGGCACACCTACGATTAAAGAACTGCTTAAACGTACTGAAGAGCACCTAAAAGGCATGGTCGTTCCTGGTACTATGTTTGAAGAGCTCGGTTTCAATTATATTGGTCCTGTCGACGGACATGATGTGAACGAGCTAGTTCGTACCCTTAAAAATATGCGTAACCTTAAAGGGCCGCAGTTTTTACACATCATGACGAAAAAAGGTAAAGGCTATGAGCCAGCTGAGAAAGATCCAATCAGCTATCATGGTGTACCTAAATTCGACCCAAGTAATAACTCTCTACCAAAAGCATCAGGTGGTAAACCAACATTCTCAAATGTCTTTGGTGATTTCCTTTGTGATATGGCAAAAGAAGACGATAAGCTAATGGCCATAACTCCCGCAATGCGTGAAGGTTCTGGTATGGTTCGTTTTTCAAAAGAATACCCAAGCCAATACTTTGATGCTGCGATTGCTGAACAACATGCAGTGACACTAGCCAGTGGTATGGCTATCGCAGGCTATAACCCTATCGTTGCTATCTACTCAACATTTTTACAACGTGGTTATGATCAGCTGATCCATGATGTCGCTATCATGAATCTTCCTGTTATGTTTGCCATTGATCGTGCTGGTTTAGTTGGCGCTGATGGCCAAACACACCAAGGTGCGTTTGATATCAGCTTTATGCGTTGCATTCCAAATATGGTGATCATGACACCAAGTGATGAAAACGAATGTCGTCAGATGCTCTACACTGGCCATAAACATACGGGTCCAAGTGCCGTTCGTTACCCAAGAGGTAGCGCTACTGGCATTGCTGTTGATAAAGATATGCAACCATTAGAAATTGGTAAAGGTCGTTTGGTTCGTGAAACTAAGAGTAGCGAAAAAGGTGAACGTGTTGCTATTTTAAACTTCGGTACTTTCTTAGCAAGTAGCTTAGAAGCGGCTGAAAAACTCGATGCAACCGTTGCTGATATGCGCTTTGCCAAGCCTCTTGATGAAGCACTTTTATGTGAGCTAGTCACAAGTCACGATGTGTTAGTTACCATTGAAGAAAATGCGATTTCTGGTGGTGCTGGTTCAGGTGTAATTGAATTCTTGATGAAGAATCGCTTAATTAAGCCTGTTCTACAATTAGGTTTGCCTGATGAGTTCATTGCTCAAGGTACACAAGAAGAAATGCACGCTGAACTTGGATTAGATGCGCAAGGTATTGAAAAACAGATCAGAGACTATCTGGATCTTTAAACACTTCCTATCTAATTTTTAGTGAGACATAAAAAATGCCACAACTCTGTGGCATTTTTTCTTTTTATATTTAGCCTAATTTTGGAGCATCGAAATTAGTTGGTTCATCGGTATAAATACACACGTTCCACTTATTAACTAAGCCATCTTCTGCAATGCATTGTTGCTCAAAAAACTGCTTAATCTCTTCACGTTGGCAATGCGCCTCAAATGCTGCGTTATCAGCCCAAATCTCATTAAATGCAATAGGGAAGCTTTCACCTTCTGCAAAAGGACTTTGTAGCTGACGAGTCACGGTATATTGCAAACAACCATCTTCACGCATTGTATTTGGTTCTAGATTTTGCAATACCGTAAATAATGCATCCAATTTACCTTCTTTTGGTAGAAACTGTGCAATACAATATACTTTCTTAGACATTTGAGATCCCTTGTAATAATTGACTAACATCCGTTTATCTTTCATTATCAGACACACTATTTCTAACTTAATTGAGCCTTTTAATGAAATCAGACGTAGATAAAATGCTAAATAAACATCAACAACTTACGCATAGTATTGATGTAAAAGTGACGTCCCACACCCAACGTGACGTTGGTGATTGGATACAGCATACCATTATGGTCGAAAACTGTAATGTTCCATTTAAGTTTAATAGAACAAAAGCTTACCAAAGTCTCAAAGGGGCAAAAGTAAATCTAACTTACTATCCTTTCTCTGAAAAAATTGCAGGCTTTGATATAGAAGTAATGAAAGTAGTACGAATTAAACGCAGTTAATCATTACTCTGCGACTTATAAAAAACCAACGCATCAAGAATAGACTTTTCTCTAATCGGCTTGGTTATAATGTAATTCGCTCCTGCTAATAAAAATTCATCTCTTGCTTCCTGTTGAACATCTGCGGTATAGGCATAAATAGGTATTGTGAGTTTAAGTTCTTCACGTATGTATTTAGTCGCTTCAATACCACTCATTCCTGGCATTTGATTGTCCATCAAAATTAAATCAAATGACTTTTGTGATATTCTTTCAATACCTGCTTTTGCAGAGGTTGCCCACTCAACATTCAAATTATATTTTTGGCAGTAAGCTTTAGCGATATAGGCGTTTGATTTATTATCTTCAATAAGTAACACTTTAAGATCAGAGGGTAACTGCGATTGATAATTGTTTGGGCTTAACTCTTGAAGCCTTCCCTCTGTTTCTATCATTGAAACCGGAACGTTCACATAAAACGAAGAACCTACGTTAATACTACTTTGAACATAGATATCCCCGTTAAGCAGATCTAATAATTGTTTAACGATGGCTAAACCTAACCCGCTCCCACCAACTTTTCTTATTTCAGTTGACTCGACTTGAATAAAAGGTTCAAACATACGAGCTTGTTCATCAACATTGATCCCTATCCCTGTATCTTCTACAACAAGACACAAGTTTGTTTTTGACTCGTCACTCTTTAACGTCAATGTCAGTTTTACTTGACCTTTTTCGGTGAACTTAACTGCATTACTCAATAAGTTAAACAATATTTGAGTTAGTCTAACCTGATCTGAGTTAATCAGAGCTTTACTATCAATCCTATTATTAATAACGAATTCAATTCCTTTTTCACTACAAATAGGCGTATAAATAGCATTAATAGTTTCTAATACTTCATTTAAAACAAAAGGCTCACAATTAATATTGAGTTTATCTTGCTCTATTTGAGAGAAGTCGAGAACATCATTCAATACAGCCAGAAGGTGCTCCCCTCCCTGATGTAATATTTTAATTTGTTTCTCTTGCTCAAGAGTTAAATTACTTTGCTTTAATAGACTAGAAATACCCAATATTCCATTTAATGGCGTACGGATTTCATGACTCATTCTTGCTAAAAAATCAGACTTAACTTGAGTCGATTTTTCCGCAGCGGCTTGAGCTTTATAGCTTTCTTCTTTTGCTTTAATCAGTTCTATAAACGTTTGTTCAAGCTTACTTCCTATGTTATCAAACTCCATAATGCCACTGCCTTGATATTTAGTACTGGCATTAGTTTTAGAAACTTCATTGGTATACTTAAGTAACGAGTTTAAGGCGAGTAATATTTTATGCTCAAACAACCCTCTAATTAAAACAGCAAGCGCAATAAGAACAAAGAATGACAATACAACACTATATATAAATCTTTGCTCCAATGCCTCTATGTTGTCCCTATTTTTAAGAGAAACTATAGATAATGTTCCATTGAGCGACTTTATATTTATTTCAGTTATATTTAATATTTTATTTGGAAGTCTTAAAGAAGGATTTAATATTGCTTTTTTTATATTAGCATATTCTTTAGAACCTTTATTTATACTTGATGCAATAGGCTTATTATCATTAACAATAAGAATCCCTTGACTGTTGCTGATTGTTTTTAAATCATGCATGAAGGAAATATTATTATTTAATATGGCAGCATTATATAAATACCCTCTCACTTTTCCTGTTTTTGAAAATACTATCGGGGTCTTTCTTATTAAAAGGTGGGCCTGTGGTGCGGATTTATCTACCATCATATAATACCAAGTATTTATATGAATATTTTCATCAATAATATCTTGAAGATTATCTTCTATCAGGCCAAGAAATAAATTATTCCCATCATCCCAATAAAGAGAATTATCTATTTCAATAAATCTAAAATCAGGTGAATTATAAGGGGATTTAGATTCAATATCTGAAAAGTAACGTTCGAGACTTAATATTTTGTCTTGTTTTTCATCATCTTGAAGACCTAAACTACCCGCATCCGTATCTTGCCTTATTTGTAAAATAGAGAGTCTATGGTTTAGATGATTTATAATTAAGTTCGATGTTTGCTGTAAGTTTCTTTTTACTTCTTCATTAATGGTATTAATGCTTAACTGGTAAGTATGTATTGTAATACCTACCGTCAAGATAGAAAATATAATAAAAATAGCACGGAAAATAAGATCCGCTAATGATGCTTTTTTTAAAATATTTCCTTTACTCATGTTTTAAATCTACACCAGAATAGCGAAAGGCTTTTTCTTTTAATCGTTGAAGTTCTTCAGGTGAAGTTTCTGATGTTACCATTTCAAAGTCACCAGAGAATACGGTAGGTACTCTTCTTCCTTCGAGATCCAACTTTATAGCTTCAGCCATCGCCACTCCAGTGTCATCATTCATTCGCATGACGGTAGCACCTAGCTCGCCATTTTCTATCGCGGCTAATTCTAGAGAACCTCCTCCCCAACCATTAACAATAGGTTTGGTTTTTGAGCTTTTCTCTAGTGCTTTTACTGTACCTAAAGCAATATCGGTCGAAGAGGCATAAATAAAATCAATATCGCTATTGTTATTTATAATGCTCTTCGTTGCGTCAAAAGCACTCTCTTCAGTAGATTCAGTATAGAAAGAGGAAGTTAATGTATATTTCTTATTATCCATTGATTGAACAAATACATCTCCTCTCGCTGTACTTAGATAGCCATACGAATAATACAACATTGCATATTTAGCACCTTGGGGGAATTTTTCCTGATAATATTTAGCCAGTAATTTAGTGCCTAGCACATGGTCAAAACCAACATATAATAAAGGCTGGTTATCACGCCATGCTTTCACTGGTGTTGTAATATTCTGCAAAATGATTTTCGTATCAGGACTTTGAATCACGTGTTCGATAAACTTGCGATGACGAGTGGTATTTAATGTAAAAATTAAATAGTCTGCTTTTTTCTCAATAGCATCATACAATGAACGGCTTTGCTGTTTAAAATCAACATTGAGTCGAGTTGAAACAGGCGTTAGTTCATAGTTTATATTCAATGCCTTCAAACGAGATTCAAAGGCAATTAAATTACGTTTCCAATAATCAGAGGCTTGCTCGCCAGGGTAAACAAATGAAATTTTCACTGGTTTTTCTTGCTTTAATGCTAAAGGAACCGGAGTTTCTTTCACCATGCTCTTTAGAGAGTCAATGACTTTTTTTTCTTCTGGGTATTTATCCAAATATTGATTATAGCCCCAATAACCGACTAGAACAGGATCTGAAAGTACCGCTTTTGAATAACTAAGAAAAGTGACCAACACTAAGAATAAAGAACAAATTTTTGCCCTGACTTTACACATTGTTTATAACCAACCAGAATATTTTCCAACAGCCCAAAGGCTAATTAGAGCCATAAATCCAGCGACAATATCATCAAGCATAATGCCAAAGCCGCCATGAACTTTGTTATCTAGCCATCCAATTGGCCAAGGTTTTACCATGTCGAAAAATCGAAACAAGATAAACCCTGTAAGTAACCATTTCCAATCAGTTACTGATAAGTTTAAATAAGGAACAATACTCATTGTTATCCATAACCCAACGAATTCATCCCAAACAATAGAGCCATGGTCATGAACTTTCATATCAGATGAGGTTACATCACAGATTTTAATTCCCACAATTGCTGAGATAATCACAGCAACAACAAAAAGATAAAAAGGCAATTGAGCAAGCAATAAGTAAAATGGTATTGCCGCTAATGTCCCCATTGTTCCTGGAATTATGGGCGCTAAACCACTACCAAAACCAGTTGCCAGCAAGTGCCACGGGTTTTTTAAGCTAATTAATGCTAGTGGGTTTGTCATACATTACTCCTAAAATGGTCATAGCCATGTAGCGTCCAGTCTAGTTTACTTATTTGCCTATGCAATTGTACACTATCCTGTATATTGGTAAATGGCTCATCAACTATTTCACCAATTATACTAACGTTTTGATTTAAAAGGGTAGTTATTTGTTTAATTGCTTCTCTATTCTCTTTAGGAGCAGTAAAACAAAGCTCATACTCTTCCCCACTAGTTAATGCTGTTTTCTGGCATTGCTCTCTACTTCCAGCGAAATACTGCATTAACTCATCAGAAATAGGTAACTGATCCACATCAATATATGCTCTCACATTCGATTGTTTCAGTATATGAGCAAGATCTGAGATTAGCCCATCAGATATATCAAGCGCTGAATGACATAAGTGACGTAAACGTTGAGCTAATTCAACTCTTGGGGTCGAGTAATAATGTCTGCGTTCTAATTCTAGTTCAAGCTCGGTTTTTATCTGCTTAGATGTATTTAATAGCACCTCAAGACCAGCAGCGCTATCACCAAGAAGCCCAGTAACATAGATATCATCCCCTGCTTTTGCCCCTTTACGAGTTAACGCTTCTCCTCTTGGAAGGATGCCTTGCACCGTTATTGTAATGCTCAACGGGCCTTTTGTTGTATCACCACCAATCAGTTGGACATGATGTTGCTTGGCCAAACCAAAGAAGCCTTCGCAAAAACCATTAAGCCATTCTTCATCAGGCTCTGGAAGCGTTAGTGCGAGAGAAACCCATGTCGGCTTCGCCCCCATAGCGGCGATATCACTAAGATTTGATGCTAACGCTTTATAACCGACACTTATCGGGCTCGCTGTCGCTAAGAAGTGGGTTCCTGCTGCTAACGTATCTGTTGTAATAGCAACTTGATGATTTTCAGGAACGGTCACTAATGCACAGTCATCACCAATACCAAGATCTACATCTTCTCTGGTGAGGTTCCCATGCACAAAAAACTTATCAATTAAATTAAATTCACTACTCATAGTATATAAAATGCTGTTTTTTAGTTATAAAAAAGGCCAGCGATTAGGCTGACCTTTACTATTAATTAGTATGCTAAATCCAACTTACTTTTTACGTAATGTTGGAGCCGCTTTATCTAATACACCATTTACAAATTTGTGGCTATCTTCTGCTGCGAATACTTTTGCAAGTTCAATCGCTTCATTGATAACAACTTTGTAAGGTACATCGTCACGATTCATCATTTCATAGATAGACATACGTAATAACGCAAGTTCCATCTGATCAAGATCTTGAAGTGGACGAGATAAGTATGGACGCATTTTACCGTCTAACTTAATGTGGTTAAGAGCAACACCAGAGAAAAGATCGCGAAAATACGCTACATCTGTATCTGGAGCTTGTAGCTTAGGCTCTTTTGCATGATGCTCTTCTTCATCATACTTATCTGCAGTTAAAAACTGCTCTTCAATATCAGCAACATTTTCTTTGCTTAATTGCCATGAATAAATTGCTTGAAGCGCAAATTGACGTGCATTACGACGTGCGGCTGGTTTCACACTAACCCCCATTAGGATTCGATTTGAGACAGAACATTAATCATTTCGAGTGCGCTTAGTGCAGCCTCTGCCCCTTTATTACCAGCCTTGGTACCGGCGCGCTCGATTGCTTGATCGATAGTATCTACAGTCAGAACACCAAATGCCACTGGAATGCTATATTCCAGAGATACTTGTGCTAGACCCTTATTACATTCACTACATACATAGTCAAAATGTGGTGTACCACCACGAATAACAGAACCCAATGAAACAATTGCATCATATTTTGCTGTTTTAGCTACTCGTTGAGCAACTAACGGTAATTCTACGGCGCCAGGGCAGCGAACAACTGTGATGTTTTCTTCAGATACTTGACCAAAACGCGTTAATGTATCGATAGCGCCTGAAAGTAGACTTTCATTAATAAAGCTATTAAAGCGAGAAATGACAATTGCAATTTTCGCATTAGGAGCAGCAACGCCGCCTTCAATTACGTTCATAAGCCTTCCTGTATCTATATTATTCCAATTAAACTGGGTAACTATTTTCAACTACGTATTCATAGTGAGAATCGCCGGATTCTATCACAGCTTTGTGACAAATATCTAATTATTTGGGCTCTATTTACACAATAGAGCCCATCAATACGCTATTTTGAAACGTATTCAACCACATTAAGGCCAAAGCCTGATAATGAATGGTAACGCTTTGAAGACGATGATAACAGGCGCATATCAGAAATCCCCATATCAGCTAAGATTTGAGATCCGACACCAACGCGGCGTGACGTACCTTGCTTCTTAGCCATCGTCGGCGCTTCACCGCTATCTTGACGCTCTAGTACTTTAATTTTATGCACAATGCTATCAGTTGATTCTTCATTGCCTAAAATCACAAGTACGCCACCCTCATCTGCAATACGTTGCATTGCCGTTGGTAGTGTCCAGCTGCGTTCAGCACAGCGATCAGAATGAAGAATATCAGTAAACGTATCCTGAAGATGCACACGAACTAATGGTGCAGTACCTGACGTATTTTCTTTCTTCATTGCATAATGAAGTTGATTATCAATCGTGTCACGGTAAGTAACTAAATCAAAATCACCAAATTCTGTTGGTAATTTACACTCAGCAACACGCTCAATCGTTGTTTCATTGTCGTTACGGTATTCAATTAAGTCTGCAATTGTGCCTAACTTAATATCATGCTTTTCAGCAAATACTTCTAAATCAGGGCGACGAGCCATTGTGCCGTCATCATTTAAGATCTCAACAATAACACCGGCTGGTTCAAAACCTGCTAAACGCGCTAAATCACAACCTGCTTCAGTATGTCCTGCACGAGTTAGTACACCACCTTCTTGTGCTGCAAGAGGGAAGATATGACCAGGTTGAACTAAATCTGCTGCCACTGCATTTTTTGCCACTGCCGCTTCAACCGTACGAGAACGATCAGCTGCTGAAATGCCTGTAGTTACGCCTTCAGCGGCTTCAATAGAAACCGTAAAGTTAGTCGTAAACTGTGCGTTATTATCTTGCACCATTGGTGGAAGACCTAGATTTTCACAACGATCTTTCGTCAGAGTTAAACAAATCAAACCACGACCGTGTGTTGCCATGAAATTGATTGCTTCTGGTGTTATTTTTTCTGCTGCAATGATCAAATCGCCTTCATTTTCACGATCTTCATCATCCATTAGGATAACCATCTTACCTAAACGAATATCTTCAATAATGTCTTTTGCTGAGCTAATTGCCATGTGAAATACCTTTAATATATTAAGTTAGGTTAAGTGGTTATTTTAAGAAACCTGATTTTGCCAAAAGATCCATCGTAACAGAAGACTCAGGTTGCTCTTCTTTCTGTCCGATCACAAGTCTTTCTAAATATCGAGCAATGACATCCACTTCTAGGTTCACTTTTTGACCTACAGAGAAATTGTCCATTGTTGTTTCAGCTGCCGTATGAGGGACAATCGTCAGCTTAAATGCATTTTTACGTAAATCATTAACCGTTAGACTTATGCCATCAACCGTTATAGATCCTTTTTCTACCACGTACTTGGCTAAACTTTGTGGTAATTGGATCCAGAACTCAACCGCTCGACCTGTTTGATGGCGTTCAATGATTTCACCAACCGCATCAACATGACCAGAGACAATATGACCACCAAAGCGAGTGGTTGGTAACATGGCTTTTTCAAGATTCACTTTATCGCCCGCTTTGTAATCAACAAAACCGGTACGTTTTAAAGTCTCTAACGATAAATCCGCAGTATAGGTATGCCCAGTCATTGCAACAACCGTTAAGCACACACCGTTGGTGGCAATGCTATCTCCAAGCTTTACATCGCCCATGTCTAATTTACCAACATTGACGGTAACACTAATGTCTTCACCTTTTGGAGTGATAGCCTGAAGTGTTCCTATTGATTCAATAATTCCTGTAAACATCTGTTACCTTACTATTTTTGCTGTAATACGAATGTCTTTTCCGACCATTCGAACATCCGTAATGTCTAGGTCTATTGCTTCAGACATGGCTTTTAATCCAACTAAATTCAATAAGCTGCGTCCATCAGCACCCATAAGCTTAGGCGCAAGATAAATGATCAACTCATCAACTAAATTTGCTTTTATCATGCTTGCCGCTAATGTCGCACCTGCTTCGACCCAGATATGATTAACGTTATATTCTTGTGCTATTTTATCTATGACTTCAGATAATATCAGCTGTTCGTCATCACCTACATTGCAATGAAGATGATTTTCTTGAGCAGCTACGGAGTGAGAAAACTGAGAAGAAACGGTCGCAACCTCTCCCTCTGTCATAAATAACTTAAGTTCAGGAGTTAGCTGGTGTTGGCGATCTAAGATAATACGTAAAGGCTGTCTTAATGCTTCTTTTGGGTAAGATTTTTGTATCGATGCAGGAAGATCTTCCCAGCGCACATTCAACGAGGCATTATCTTCAATCACCGTTTTCGATGTAGATAAAATAGCCCCTGATTGAGCGCGATAACGCTGAACATCTTGTCTCGCTTCTTTTGAGGTTATCCATTGACTCACCCCATTTTCCAAAGCCGTTTTTCCATCAAGGCTGGCAGCCATTTTTAATTGAACAAATGGTTTCTTTGTTTCCATTCGTTGTAAAAATGAAGGGTTTAGGGCTCTAGAATCTGCTTCTAATAAACCTGAGGCGGTCTCAATACCAGCAGCATTTAACATAGCTAAACCTCGTCCTGCGACTTGAGGATTTGGATCAACCATGGCACAAATAACTTTACTTACTCCAGCGTTAATTAACCCTTCAGCACAAGGCGGAGTTCTTCCGTAATGAGAACAAGGTTCTAACGTAACATACGCAGTAGAACCTTTGGCATTTTCACCTGCTTGACGTAATGCATGAACTTCCGCATGCGGTTCGCCCGCTTTTAAATGCGCTCCCTCTCCAATAATCTGTCCATCTTTAACCAGCACACAACCAACGTTTGGGTTTGGGGCGGTGGTATAAATACCTTGCTTTGCCAGTAAAATGGCCTTTTGCATCATTTGGTGATCTTGGGAGGTAAATTTCATGTTATTTCTCTAATTTTGCGATTTCTTCACCGAACTCTTTGATATCTTCAAAACTACGATAAACCGAAGCAAAACGAATATATGCCACTTTATCGAGTTCTTTCAATTGGTCCATAACCAGATTACCAATCATATCTGATGGTACTTCTCGTTCACCTGTTGCTCGTAATTGAGATTTAATGGTATTTAATGCTAACTCAACTAAATCTGCACTAACAGGGCGCTTCTCTAATGAACGATATAACCCACCTGACAGTTTATCTTCATTAAACGGTTCACGATTGCCATTTGATTTTATCACTTTTGGCATCACTAACTCGGCGGATTCAAAGGTAGTAAAACGTTCATTGCACGCTAAACATTGACGACGACGACGTACTTGATGGCCATCAGAAACCAATCGCGAGTCAATGACTTTCGTATCTGTTGCGCTACAAAATGGACAATGCATAGTTGCCTCCTATATTTTTTTATTTAGTGTACAAGAAAAGCAGAACTGTGCCTATGCTCAAGTGATTAAGCAACGATATATGTTAGTGTTATGTCAATAAAAAAACACTAAGTAACTAAAGTATCAATATATATTGCCGATGTTATTAAACACACCTATTTTTATTCTAAGGCTATCTATGACGTTATCTATTTTAAAAAGCATCAAATACCGATTATTAGTCATATCGTTATTACCTACATTAATCATTTCTGCATTTTTAATTCAATTATTTAATCAGGAAAACAGTAATGTCCATAATGCGAACTTTTCACTAGAAGCGGTAACCCTTTTTAATTCTCTTGATGATGTTGCTCATAGCTTTGCCGTTGAACGAGGTTTAACTGCAGGGTTTATTGCCTCTAAAGGTACTTCAGGTAAAGATAAGTTAATTGCCCAGCGTAAAAAATCAGATGATGCCGAACAAGCACTCCGTAGTTTTAACGCTGAGTTTTTAGATAAAGAGATGGTGAACCTTGTACTGTCAGACATTATTAAGCAGTTAAACAATAAAAATAACATTCGCTCTCAAGTTGATAGTCTATCAATTACAGACTCTCCTTTCGTTTATTACTCTACATTGAATCAATTATCTCTCGACTCTATCTCTGTAATTATAGGAAGTATCGATTCTCAAGATTTACGTAATGAAATGTTAGGGTTATCTGCACTTTTACAAGTAAAAGAAGAAGCAGGTAAAACACGAGGAGCGTTAAATGGTGCATTCGCAGGTAAGAAATCTAGCTTAGATAAGTATGCAGACATCAATAATTACCTTTCAACAGAATCACTTGCTATTCGTAAAGCCAACTCTGTGCTCTCTTCTCATTTTATTGAATTACTAGCCTCAGCAACTCGTTCAAATACATGGAAACAGGTTTCTGATATTCAGCAGAGATACCTATCTCAAAAACAAAATTTAGTCTCGTTAGATGGTCCAAATGCGAATGAGTGGTTTGCTCTTGCCACACAACGAATTGGGCTTATTAAGGGGATCACAGATAGCATATCTCAAGATCTGAATACCGCAGCAAATGAGAACATGAGCCAAGCAAAACTTAATCGTACTATTTATATTGCGATTGCCCTGCTGTTGATTCTTCCAATTACCCTTATCAGTTTCACCACCGCACGTTCAATCAGCCAGAGAATGGTCTCTTTTAGTCGTCGAATCAATGAGATTTCAGCAACTAAGAATTTAACGCTAACGCTTGAAGATAACAATGAAAACGAATTTGATCATATTGCCAAAGATATTAATTCATTAATTGAAAGTATTTCATTACCACTTCGAACGGCTCATACTGTAGCCTCTCAAACTCAAAATGAGCTTAATTTATTGAGCCAACACCTCCAAAAAGCAACTAAATCAAGCCAAGCGACTTTAACTCACTGCGATAGCATTGCTACCGCCATGACTGAAATGGCTCAAACAAGCTCTGAAATTGCAGGCGTAACAAACAGCGCTAATGAGACAACAACCGAAGCAACAAACAATGCGACAGAATGTAAAAGTCACACGATTAATACCGCTGATATAGTGAATGATTTACATCGCAGTATTATTAATACCCACGAGCACGTTGAACACTTAGGGCAACAGACTCTTAATGTTTCTGACATTTTAGATACGATTACTGCGGTATCTGAGCAAACTAATTTACTTGCTCTAAACGCGGCTATTGAAGCGGCTCGAGCAGGAGAACAAGGTCGAGGGTTTGCAGTCGTTGCCGATGAAGTAAGAAAGTTAGCTCAACGAAGCCAGGAAGCTACCAGTGATATCCGTCAATTATTGGATACAATTGGTCATAGTGCTAAACACTCATTTGCTTCAATGGAAGAGAGCAAAACACTAAGTGCAAAAACTCAAGATAGTGTAAATTCTTCAACAGCCTTTATTGATTCATTGCACTCTGCTGTTTCTGAAATCGACAATTTTAATACCAGTATCTCAGCGGCTACATTAGAACAATCTGAAACAGCAAATGCGGTAAATGCGGATATTGATGATTTAGCATCGCTAGCAAATGGAACCAACGAGCTTATTCATCATCTTGAAACGGAAATGCAGCATATAGAACAAACAATGGCTGAGCTAACCTCTCAAATTAACACCATTAAGGTTTAGCTCTGATTTATTTGATTGAAACTCGCATTCAGTAGATATACACGATATATTTATAAGATAATGTAGCTTAAGGGAATTATCATAATGAAAAAAATCAGTTTAACGTGTGTGTTTGCACTAGTTTTAGCTGGCTGTAGCAGCGCACCAAAACAACAAGACAATTATCAAGATGCTTCTTTTGAGCTATGTAATACTGAAGTGAAAGTATATTCAGTTAGTGATGATGGCCGTGTTCGCATCATTTGTAGCGACGGTTCTAAATTCCAATTAAACAATGAGAAAACGCTAGATATCATGCGTGATATTAACGTTGATTACTGTACAGGTGAAGGTCTAGGTAAGTTCAATGAAACAAGCCGTTACTACACTTTCCAATGTAAATCTGGCGCGTTGATTAATATTAATAAGTAAGTTTTTATTTACTTACTTATTGTAAAAAGCCCCCGAACTTTATGGTTCGGGGGCTTTTTTTTATGACTACATATTAATTAGGTAGTGCATTGATCGTTAATGGACCCTTCGTTGGTTTTCTCAGATTTAATTCAGAGAGCTTACTTAAACCAGCAGAACTAATACCACCAGAATACACTTTAGTACCATCGGCATTAGTCACTGAAGTTTCACCTACATTCCATGTTTGGAAAAACTCACCTAAATCATAACCAGATACATAAGAACTACACACCATCATTAAATCGCTAGCACTCAATTTTGTATCACTAGCACTACAATAGTTGATACCTTGATCACCTTGTTGATCGCCTCGAGCTTTTCTGTGCATCAGTTTAAGCATATTCCAACCTTGATCTTGGTTGTAGATAGCTGGTTTCGTTTCGCCATCAGCATACCAACGATCAATGTCGAAATTACTTTCAGCCCAAATTTTCAGTTGGCCAAACATCACTAAACGAAGTCCAGCATCACCATGACTCCATGCGTGACCATTATTAGAGCTTAACCAAGTTGGCGTTTTTTGAATACTCGTTCTAATACGATCCATTTCTGGGTTAGCATTACGGCCTTCCAATTCTTGCATATACAGAGCTAGGAGGTTATTTGTTACTTCAGTACTACCCGGCGCCGAGAATGGTGCAGAAGCAAGGTTATGACCAACTTCGTGCCATACCAACCAATCATCAATTGCATTTGTTGGTATTTTATTTGAGTCAACATTAAATGAACTACTCATCACAGGGTAACCTGAATGCGCCGCACCAATCGAAATCTGTACATCATTCACAAAACGATGACGGAACTCTTTTAGCTCTGGATAAGTAAAGCGACGATGTTTACCATCTAGACTCACTTCATCACGACCGTAAAAATCACTTGCGGCATCAGCAAAGCGGTTCATATTTTTACTAAATTCATTAAGATCAGCTGTCTTAACGTTATTAAGAGCTGTGGTGTAAATAAATGAACCCGTATCAATTTCTGCGATTGGCGCAGTTGAAGAATCAGGTGTATTTACCCACTCACCAAGGTTATTAGCTGGATCTTTCTTCCACCATGCCGCTTTTTCAACACCGTCCAAATTAAATTCAGCGACTGTTGAAGCACCACTTAATGTTTCTGTCGGTTTAATATAAATTAAACCACCATAAGGAACTTTAAATGTTGTTGTATTACCATCGTGAGCAAAGCTCATCTGCATTCTAGGAGGACGGTTTAAACTTGTCTCGTGTTGTGGCTTACCTGTTAAATCATCCGCCATCATAACGGTAATCATTGCAGTTACACCATCACTAACCGTCACCTCACTTAATTGAGGAGCCCATAAGCCCGTTGATTGGTTATTTCCTGCTGAATAACTTACCGCTTTGCCAGCTGTTTCAATATTAACGACTTCAGATGTTGTAGCGCCAACGGTTCGACCAGGGTATTTAGTCGTATCAACCGTTATTTCATGATCCCAGAAAGAACGACCTAACATAATGCGAGTTAACGGTTTTTCCATGTAATTTAGTGGGTAACTAGGGTTCATTTGTCCCGCTAATTCACCTTCACCATGAATCATACCATTCGCGATTAATGTTGCTTTTAGATCGACCGGACAAGCAGCTTCTTGAGCATCAGTTTGATGTTGGTTATCTGTATAACAATTTAAGAAGTTAACCGCAGTTTTAAATCCTAATTCATCTTGAACATTAGGATCATAAGCGTATGGGTTATCGTTCCACATCCAAATTGAAAGATTATCGTACGTCTGATTTAGCTCAACGGTAGATAAACGTGCACCCTGCTTACCTTTAGTACGGTAATACATTTCATGCTCCATTAAAGCATTAAAATTGTCACCAAGGTTTGCAGCTTTAACCATGCTTTCTACAACATCTTGGTTCATTTGATAGCGATCAAAATCCGCACGCCCATATGCACCACGAACTTGTACACCATCACCTTGACGAGTTTCTATACAGTTAAATTCATACTCATAAGAATGAGTACATAAAGGTGTTCCTTCAAATGCTTCTTGTAATTCAGATATAGCAGCTGCTCTTTCTTCACCATTCTTAACAAAAATGCGAGCGAACTTAGTCTCCATTACAAAGTTGCCATCTTTGTCTAATAAAGGGATACCTTTATCATCACGTTTGATCATTTCATAAGTTGGAATTTCAAACTTAATCTTAGTTTCATCTTTAGTCCATTCAACCGAACCATCTTGATTTACTGTATACGGTTGTTGTCCATCGACATCTTGGAAGCGTTCAAGAACCACCATTTCATATTGACTCTTCACATGAAGATTGGGAGATGGCGCTTGACAGTAATATGACGAACCACAAAATGCTTGTGATGTTGGTGTAACGTTACTCCCACCTAATGAAACACCAGCTGAATCAGCTAAACGTCCAATTGGTTCAGGGTTAGTCACCTTATCAATTGCATCCATAAATACAACACTGCCGCCTTCATTAATGTAAGTAATTAAAGCAGTAATATCATCTTGGCTTAGATTTGGGTTGTCTAAATCAGCAATAAAACGATGGCTCATGCCGTCACCTTGAGGCTTAGGAGGGTAAGCCTGAAGAATTAATAACGGCGTTTCGCTAGCTGATAAACGTCCAGAGAAACCATCCTTAGTTAATTTTTCAACAGATGAAAAACCAAAAGATGGGTTTACAAAGAACTCATATGCATTTCCGTGAGAAGTACCTGAACGTAAGGCTGTAGCAACGTCGATATTCGTTGCAACGTTAATGCCTTTGATTGACTTATCGTTATTTAACCACGTAAAGAGGTTATTAAAGAAAGTCTTCATACTGCCATTATCATTGCGAGGATCGTTAGCTAAATCAAACGATGATGTACATGATTGTAATGCAGGATCAATTCTTAGTGCATCATTAGCCCAATAGTTATCTGGACATGAAATAATGCTTGGGTACATGCTATTCCCCATAAATACCACTTTACCAGAACCAATTTCGCCAGCGGTAACAAAAGGAAAACCAAAAGTAGCGTTATCTTTTGAAACTAGAGGGATCGGTGGCATCTCAATAGTTGGATGAACGGCAATATAAGGACGGCCTTCACGAGTCCATGCTTGCTGCTCTCCAAAAGGAATATCCTTATTGATATCCGCACGAGGCATCATAATAGGAAATGCTCGGTTAGATAAATTTAACGCTCGCATTCCTCTTGTATAGCCTGTTGCACCATAAAAGCTGCCGTTATCATTGAAGACATGGAAACTAGTTACCCCACTAAATATTTTAGTTAGAGAATCGGTTACATAAGTACCATTATCTAGTGAGAATACATGAGATATATCTGAAGAATAAAATGAGACTGGTTGCTGTTGTAACTCGGCATCAATAGCAGCAGTTAACCCATTTTGGAATTGTGAATCAAATTCATTCGGTAATAAAAACTCTGTTCCTTCAATTTTACCACCATTAGGTAAACTTAAATTAATCAGTTCGTTGATTACATTTGGGTAAAGAGAAAACGTCTCTTGAACTTTATCAGAGATAAGTAATCCATTATTGTTATTTTCTGCATATCGTGTAATTAACGATTGAATATTCGTTTTTACTACCGCATTGTCACTAACGTCTGTGATCTTATAACTAACTTGATTACCAGCTACACTGCCAAATTCAAAGGTATCAATACCAAAGGTAAGCTTGTCGCCCCACAAGTATTCAAAATTACCATTTTCACTTGTAATACCTACCGCATTAGCTGAAAAGAAGTTAATTCCCACTAATGGCGTGCCTGTATTATCCGTTAACTGGCTCTTAGTTAATACTTTCGCTTCAGCACTTGGTTTATAGGCATAGCTATCTTCTGCACTAGCTGAAACAAAGCCACTATTTAAGTCATTACTTGTACCTGGCGTTACTTCAGGAACAATTTCAGCATCAACGTGTGAACTAGGTGCTTTACCAACTTCATCAGTCGCTTCTTCTTCTTTTGACTTCAAAAATGCATCAACAGAGTCCTTATTGTCCAAATCTGAATAGATCTCTTGAATATCAATAGAATCAAAGTCATCCAAACAGATACTATCTTGCTGCTCACATGTAGAAATAGACTGCAAAACTCTCGTTACATTCACCCCTTTTATATTTTGAAGGTCAAAAGAGGCTTCAGATGTAGTATTTGTTACACCTGAAATCCCAGCTTCCGGAGTAGGCGCTTTAAATTCACCTAGAGTCAGCCCACCTAAAGAACAATCAAATACCGAACCTTCTTTTACTGTAAAAGTTCCAGAGTCTGTATTTAAAGGCTTTCCATTACAATAGACATCACCGGTAATGGTTTTTCCTGATGCCATTAATGTACTGATATAAGTCGTAGGAATCTCAGGAGGCGTAGGAGGCGTTGTAGCCCCACTATCAGAGCCACTTCCTGTATTTATTTCTTCTTGATTACAGCCAGCAAGCAACATTGATATCAACGATGCTAACAATAATTTTTTACTCATGATTCAACCTTTTAGAAGTGCTGAAACTAAACGTTCAGTTCACTGAGATCGAAACATACCACATTTATTTTTACTTATTCTCACAAATAATACAGAAATAGAATAAAAATCATGAATCAGAAATTCTTTCTCATGCTTATCATGAATTATCTGTACTTTAGTTCACAATTATTAACCTAAAAAATCATATAAATAACCAATAAAAAAGGCTAGCCCATCACAGGCTAGCCTTTTAAATTTAGTGTCGCGAAAAGTATTAAGCGTATACAGGTAGACGCTTACAGATTTCTAATACTTTTGCTTTTGTTGCTTCGATAACAGACTCATCACCCATGTTGTCTAGAATGTCACACATCCAGCCAGCAAGTTCTTTCGCATCAGCTTCAGAGAAACCACGACGAGTAATAGAAGGAGAACCAACACGGATACCAGAAGTAACAAACGGGCTACGTGGATCGTTTGGTACAGAGTTCTTGTTAACGGTAATGTTAGCTGAACCTAGTGCCGCATCTGCTTCTTTACCAGTGATGTCTTTGTCAATTAAGTCAACTAGGAACAAGTGGTTTTCAGTAGAGCCTGAAACGATGTTGTAACCGCGAGCAAGAAACTCTGCAACCATCGCTTTTGCGTTAGCAACAACACGTGTTTGGTATTCTTTAAACTCTGGCTCTAGTGCTTCTTTAAATGCAACCGCTTTACCAGCGATAACGTGCATTAGAGGACCACCTTGGCCACCAGGGAATACTGCTGAGTTCAGCTTCTTGTAAAGATCTTCACCTTCATTAGAAAGGATAAGACCACCACGAGGACCAGCAAGTGTTTTATGAGTCGTTGTTGTAACTACGTGAGCGTGTGGTACTGGGTTAGGGTAAACACCAGCAGCAATAAGACCCGCTACGTGAGCCATATCTACGAAGAAGTAAGCGCCAACTTTGTCTGCGATTTCACGCATACGCGCCCAATCACATACTTGAGAATAAGCAGAGAAACCACCAATGATCATTTTAGGCTTATGCTCTACTGCTAGTGCTTCCATTTCTTCATAGTTAATCTGACCAGCTTCATCAATACCGTAAGGAATAATGTTGTAAAGCTTACCAGAGAAGTTTACTGGAGAACCGTGAGTTAAGTGGCCACCGTGAGCAAGGCTCATACCTAGTACTGTATCACCAGCATTTAGTAGTGCCATGTAAACAGCGTTGTTCGCTTGAGAACCAGAGTGTGGTTGTACGTTTGCGTACTCTGCACCAAATAATTCACATGCACGGTTGATAGCTAATGTTTCAACTTTATCAACAAACTCACAACCACCGTAGTAACGCTTGCCAGGATAACCTTCTGCGTACTTATTTGTTAATTGTGAACCTTGAGCTTCCATCACTCGTGGGCTAGTGTAGTTTTCAGAAGCAATCAGCTCGATATGCTCTTCTTGACGTACTGTTTCTTCCTGGATTGCTGCAAACAAGTCTGCATCGTAATCTGCAATGTTCATATCACGCTTAAGCATCTGTATCTCCTGACTCAGATAAATATAAAACCCAAAAATAGCCCAGCGACGCAAACGATTACGTCACTAGTCTTAACTGCGATGTATTCTACATAATTTGATCTGGATCAGATACCCTAAATTGTATGTTTCTTTGTTATTTTTGTTGCGGATTACTCATTATCAACATGAACGAGACTCATAATATCCACTCATGTTGGTGTAACCTGTCAATTCTTAGCTTTACACTATGTAAAGGGTTTACTACAAAAGCAGGCTTATATTTACGCTTAAATAATTGCATAAATTCAGAATCCTACTATTCTGGCGTCCATTATTTTGTTGGTATTAAATAGACTTATCGTTATGGAAAAAGTAAAACACACACACAAGGAAGATGTCATTGCTATTCTTACAGGCACTTTTCTCGTCTCTCAAGGCATTTTCTTTTTACAAGCAGCCGATCTCTTAACTGGCGGAACGACAGGACTTGCACTGTTAATTAGCCAAATGAGTGGGATCAGTTTCGGTATTTTATACTTCATTTGTAACTTGCCATTTTATGCTCTGGCTTGGCAGCGATTTGGAAAACGATTTGCACTAACTAGCCTAATTTCAGGTGGCCTTGTTTCTATCATGACTGATCATTTAAATATGATGATCTCTGTGGATCACATCAATGATATTTACTGCGCTATTGCTGGAGGTCTGTTGATGGGATTAGGGATGCTAATTTTATTTAGACACCGCTCAAGCTTAGGTGGCTTTAATGTCCTATGTCTTTTCATTCAGGAAAAATTTGGTATCTCTGTTGGTAAAGTTCAGATGGCGATCGATTTCTGTATCCTAAGTGCCTCTTTCTTCTTTATCACACCTTGGCTATTAGCCGTCTCTGTTCTTGGTGCTGTGGTACTGAATATCGTCCTTGCTATGAATCACAAACCAAATCGTTATATTGTGACTTATGGAAGCTAAATTAAAGCAGTAAACATTTAATACTAAAAAGGCGAAACATTATCAAATGCTTCGCCTTTTCTTTATTTCTCAAGTCAATAATTACTTGATTACTTTACAGTGATCTAAAACAACTCGTCCCAGTTCTAATCGTGCTTCATCGCCTTTTCCAAAAAACACTATCGCCGCACTAATGTCTGGCATTCCATCATCCGAAATGTACTTCATTCCTGATGCTGATACGGCACGCTTTAAAGCATAATCTTCTTTAGGCAGTTGTAGTAATGCTTTATCTTCATTAAACGTGATTTGAAAATTTCGTCCCGCGTCACATGCGTAACGCACAGGCTGTGCCGTTCCCATCTCTGGCATTGACGATGAACAACCAGCGAGTAACCCTAGAGCCGTAAAAACAAATAATTTCTTCATGATTTTCTCTCATACTTTTTTATTAACTATAGGATAAAACAAGCAAATACAGATGTTTCAAAAAAGATATTTATTTATATAAATGGCAAGCTACTTCATGCCCATCTTGTGAAAGAATGTGTCTTAGCGGCTCTTTAGTAAAGCACTGACTTTCTGCTTTTGGACAACGTGTTGAGAATCGACATCCTTTGGGAGGATTAATCGGCGAAGGAACATCTCCTTTTAAAATGATCCGCTCTTTTCCTCTAAACCTAGGATGAGTGACAGGTATTGCAGAAAGTAAGGCTTCGGTATAAGGGTGCTTTGGCGAGTGATATAAGCGTTCTGAATCACCGTATTCGACAATTTTACCTAAGTACATGACAGCCACTTTGTCTGAGATATGCTTCACTACCGATAAATCATGAGCAATAAAAATCAACGCTAAGTTCATCTCTTTTTGTAAGTCTAATAACAAATTCACTATCTGAGCTTGAACAGACACATCTAAGGCTGACACCGACTCATCACACACAATTAATTTTGGCTTTAACGCTATCGCTCTTGCAATGCCAATTCGTTGTTTTTGGCCACCTGAAAACTCATGAGGATAACGAGTCACAGCGCTTACTGGTAAACCGACTTTAATTAATAATTCTTCTACCCACTGTTTACGCTCTTCTTTTGAGCCGACGCCATGAATAACAAACGGTTCTTCCAAGATCATTTCAACGGTATGTCTTGGATTTAATGACTCGGTTGGATCTTGAAAAATAATCTGCATTTCTTGGCGAAGTGAACGCATCTCTTTATTGTTAAAATGAGTAATATCCTGACCTTCAAAAAATATACGCCCTGCAGTTGGTTCAAATAATTTAAGAAGGCTACGACCTAGTGTACTTTTACCACAGCCAGACTCACCGACGAGCCCGAGGGTTTCGCCTTTATTAACACTCAGCGAAACCCCATCAACGGCATGAACCACATATCCCTTATTAAAGATCCCTTTACCTGAATAAAAATGCTGTTTAAGCTCATCCACTCTTAATAATTCATTCATTTTATCACCTCATTATTAAGCACTAATGCGTTACTAAAATGGCAGCTTACATGGTGTAATAACCCAACTTCATTCATCATTGGAATTTCAGTGTCACATCTCTCCTGCTTGTATTTACAACGAGTAGAGAAACGACAGCCACTTGGCATCTCATTAAGTGAAGGGACGGTTCCTTGAATAGTCTCTAGTTCTGTTTTAGGTTGTAAGCTTAAACTTGGCATTGAAGACATTAAGCCTTGTGTGTATGGATGCTTGGGGTTATCAAACAACTCAAAAATCCCTGCTTGTTCTGCCACTCGCCCTGCATACATCACAACGACTTCATCACACACTTCAGCAACGACACCTAAATCATGCGTAATAAAAATGATCGACATACCTGTTTCATCTTGCAGTTTATTCATTAACTCTAAGATCTGAGCTTGGATCGTGACATCTAATGCTGTTGTCGGCTCATCACAAATTAAAATGTCAGGTTCACATGCCAAAGCAATAGCTATCATGACACGCTGACGCATACCACCAGATAAATTGTGAGGATATTCATGAAGACGAGAATCGGGTGACGGTATCCCTACTTTTTCTAGCATTTCTAAAGAATAACGAAGGCGCTGCTTTTTATCTAAATCTGGACGATGAAGTTCTAGCACTTCATTTATCTGCTTTCCTATGGTGTGCACTGGGTTTAGTGCGGTCATTGGATCTTGAAAAATCATCGAAATACGGTTTCCACGCATCTCATACAACTTATCAGGACTTAACTGAACTAAATCTGTCTCTCCATATAAAATTCGTCCTCCCACCACATTGCCATAAGGTTTTGGTAATAGACCCATAATCGACATTGCTGTGACACTTTTTCCGCAGCCGGATTCACCAACAATACCAATGGTTTTTCCTTTCGGCACTTGAAAACTGACGCCATCAAGTACGGTTACGGTTCCATCATCAGTTTCAAATTCAGTTACTAAATTTTCTACCGATAAAACAATTTTTCTATCCATATGCTTCTTCACTGTTTTATTATTTTTATCCATTTACCGCTAGGAGATCCCTCTCCTAGCTTTTAAATACTAACTTAGAGCTTATAGGTCTCATCAATAATGCTGACAGGCTCAAACGTTTTTCCTGATTTCATTGCGGCCTTCGTCTCTTTTTTCATTGCGTCATCAATCCAGAATGTACTGAAGGTTTGAGAGAATCCCCAACCATGGAATAAATACCCCGTTTGTTTGGTTGCCATATTTTCTGGCAATTTCATCCAACGCCAGTAACCTGCGCGAGCATAAGGAACCATGTAACCAGGAACAATGACGTTAGCATCCGCAATCACTTGTTGGATCTTACGAGAAAGGGCGCGTTTTTTCTCAATATCAAATTCATTCTTAAATGAATCAATCAAGCTATCTAACTCTTGAGAGGTAAAATTGGTAAAGTGGTTTGTTTGTGGTTTATTGGCATTGTCTGAATGAAAGTATTCCCAATAAGCAGGGATATCAGCGGTTCCCATATTATGAAAAGAGATGTCATGCTTTTTCTCAAGCACATATTTGAACATACTTGAGCCATCAATCAGGTTCAGTTCAAAATCTAAACCGGCCAGTTTTGCTCGTTCTTTTAAAACAGCAACACGAGGAGTGAATGTCTGTTGAGAGTAAGTCACTGCAAAGCTCAAACGCTCGCCTTTATCATTAAGACGAATACCATCAGACCCTATGTTAGTAAATCCTGCTTTTTCAAAATATTCGATGGCTTTTTTTGCATCAAATTTAGGAGCCTTAATCTCTGTATTATCATAGCCAATATGACCAAATCCCATCCCGTTAGGTTTACGAGAATAGTCTCCACGAAGGACTTTTTCGATCATCATGTCAAAATCCGTTGCATGCATAATGCCTTTGCGAACATTAATATCGTTCAGCATTGGTTTTGCCGTGTTCAGCCATAATCCTCCGGCTCCTACCGCAGCTTGGTTGTATACCCACGCTTTTTGAATATAGCCACTTTGGTAGTTTTTACCGTTAGATTTTTCATGCCACAGATCAGGGCGCACTAATCCAAATGAATCTAGATTTCCTTTTTCAAAATGTTTTAAGGCGATATCTGCATCACGGATCACCTTGATGTTTATTTTCTCAACGTTAAAGCGATTTTGATTGTATTTATTCTCATAACCCCACCAATCCTCACCCACATGTTTCAAGGTGATATTCTTACCCTTTTTAATTTTATCGATGTAGTAAGCCCCTGTTGTTGGCTCAGGTTTGAAGTTATATTTACGAACGAATTTGTCGTCGATACCGTCATTGTTTTCATCTAATTTAGGTTTGCCATAAAAATGCTCAGGGCGAGGCATTAGGTTGGTGTATTCAATTAACTCATCACGATTTCTTGGTTTTGCAGAGACGATTGCCACGGTATGCTTATCAAAGGTAATAATGTTCGAAATTTCATTGGTGAAAAAGTCATTATACCAAGGCGCAACAATGTCTGTTGAGCGCATTAGTTTAAGCATAAATTGGTAATCTTTTGCAGTAACCGGTTTACCATCACTCCACGTCGCATTAGGGTTTAATTTAAAATAGACCGTTTTATTATCATCCCCAAACGCCCATGACTGTGCCAAACCTGGCAGCCATTCACCCGTATTCGGATGTTTGATTAATGGGGGTAAGTTTGCTTCTAGTACCCACGCCCTAAAAGCACCATTTGAATCTGGACCAACAGAGCGAAATGTTTGTGGAAAGCTCAATGTATAGGTTCGATAGGTTCCACCAAAAGTCGCTTTAGGTGAAGAAAACGTTGGGGCTGAATCGTTAGTCTGCCATTCTAAATTAGTGGGTAGATCGGCTGCAAAAGCAGTAAAGCTCAACAAAGCACTGGTTGATGCCGCTAATAACGTAAGTCTGCTTTTTATTGTCATAGATTCCTTCCTATTCTTATTATTTATAATCAAGTTACGCTATACGTATCTAGTGTGTTTTTTAGGATCAAACGCTTCTCGGATCCCTTCGCCAATGAAGGTCACCATGATTAATACCGTCACAATCGCCGTCACCACCGAGCTCGCTATCCAAGGTGAATCTAAATTGGATTTTCCTTGCTGCAATAACTCTCCCCAACTTGGTGTTGGAGGCATTAAGCCAAGGCCTAAATAATCCAAAGCCGTAAGAGCGGTAATATTTGCTACTATAGTAAATGGAGCTAAAGTCACAATCATCACCATGGTATTAGGTAAAATATGATGGAATAAAATTCGAGAATTAGATGCCCCTAGTGCTTTGGCTGCCATCACATATTCTCGGGCTTTTTCTTTATAGGTCATGGTTCGCATGTACCAAGTCATCCCCATCCAGCCAAACATGACATTAATTAGAGTGAATAACATAAAGCTCGGTTTCATTATCGACACCAAAATCATGATGACGTATAAAAAAGGTACCATGGACCAAACTTCAATAAAGCGTTGGAAAAACAGATCAAACTTGCCACCAAAGAATCCCATCGCACAACCGACTGAAACGCCAATCGCATAAGAGATGACTAACGTAATTAAAGCAAAGCCCATAGCAATTCGAAAGCCATAAAACAAACGCGATACAATATCTCGACCAATAGTATCTGTTCCTAAGTAGTGTTTTTCTTTGGCACTTGGCTCGGTCGGAGGGAAGTCCCCTGAAAAATCTTGTTCATAAGGATTCCAAGGTACGATTGGCATAATGACAAAGTTCCCTTTATCTTCTTGCTCAAAATGGGTCTGTAGATCTCTATAGTTAGTTTCATGGACATAATCTAAACCAAACGTCTCTCCTGATTTCACATCACCATACGTTGGAAAATGCCATTCACCTTGATAACTCACAAGCAATGCTCGGCTATTAACCAATACCTCTGCAAAAATAGAAAGTACTAGTAATAGTGATAACATGAGCAATGACCAATAACTGCGTTTAATCCCTTTAAATCTCTGGATCTTCTTTTGTGTTAGTGGACTTAAATTTAAAATAGATGACATACATTAAGCTCCAAATTTCACACGCGGATCAACCGCTGCAACACACACATCCGACACTATATTACCAATCATTAGCATCATTGCATTGATTGCAAAAAGTCCCATAACAACAGGGTAATCTCTCTCTATAATGGCTTCATAACCAAGTAGACCAATACCATCAATATTGAAAATAACTTCAATTAAGAAGGAACCCGTCATAAAAAACATCAGTGAATTACCAAAGTGACTCGCAACAGGAATTAGGCTGTTTCTTAATGCGTGTCGACGAACGGCTTTTCTAAATGGCAAGCCTTTAGCAATGGCGGTACGAACATAGTCTGCCGCTAAGTTTTCCATTAAGTTATTTTTCATGGTCATGGTAAGCAATGCAAAATCACCGATGAGATAACAAAATAGAGGTAATACGGCATGCCACATAATGTCTTTTATTTGCTCAAATACTCCGAAGTCATCAAAATCATCGCCAACAAAACCACCCATTGGAAACCATTCCAATTGATAGCTAAACAAACTAATTAAGAAAACACCAATAACATAACCAGGTAGTGCAAAACCGACAAAAATAGCAATAGAGGAGGTAGAATCAAGAATGGAACCGTGTTTTAAGGCTTTAAGGTAACCAAGAGGAATTGAAATTAAATAGCTTAATAAGAAGGTCATTCCCCCATAAAATAAGGAGACAGGTAAACGCTCTGCAATCATATCCCAAACAGGTTCATAGTAGCGGGTAGACTCACCAAGATCGAGAACCACTAATTTTGTTAACCAATCATAATAAGCTTCAAAAACTGGCTTATCTAAACCATAAAATGCATTAAGTTCTGCGATCTGGTCTTCAGATAATGCGTTATTGCCATCGGTAACGCTGCTGGTTCCTCCCGTTTCAGACGCCCCCTGCATTTGTAAACTTAAAAGCATACGCTCTACAGGACCACCAGGAACAAAACGCGTTAGCGCAAAGATAAGTAAGGTAATTCCAATGAAGGTTGGGACAACCAATAAAAGTCGTCTAAGTAGGTAAGATATCATCCGTGACTATTGCTCCAAATCTAATCTGCAGACTCCGCTGCATTTGTTTTTTATAATAGTTTTATTAACTTAGCTCAATAGCATTTCAACTACAATCAGAGCTATTGAGAGTGTAAGCGAGTTAACAGTTTGCAGAATAGTGAGAAAATTAGAAAGGGAAAGACGAGTTTTGGGCTCAGTGGTTAAAAAAGTATCACAAAATAAACCTCATTGGATTAGATTATCCACAAGGAAAAATAAAGGCCTACACTAAGCCAATAGTTTATTGAAATGGCATCGCGGTTAAGTGAGCTAATATATCTTGTTGTTGCTCATCGGTAAGTAGATCCCATGTATTTACGGTATTATCCGTCTGAGTGTCTTGCTCACTTAATGCTTTTGTTGTTTCTACTCCTGAAACTGCTTGGCTAGTATTGTCTAATTTATTCATAATAGTTCACCCAATCCTTAGTACTTATTCATTAAGTGTAAGTGATTCTGCGTTATAAAAAACACCATCTCTGTTTTAATTTTGAGACAAAACAAAAACGCCCATCACTTTCATGATGAACGTTTTGTATTCAGAGCTAATCACTCCACTGAGTATCAGTAATAATTAAACCAACTCTCCTGCCCCTTTTAAAGACTGCTCACTGTTCTCAACTAAAATAGCGGTCGCGGTTTTTTTTAAACTTTCCCAATCAACGTCATCAACGGCAATGCCATTGCGCCATGCATTTTCTTGTGTGGCATGTAATTCGGTTGAATCAATGTGAATGCTATAGCCTTCCGATAATGCCACCACATCAAAATCTCTTATCGATAATTCAATCGTCATATCATTGAGATTTATACTATTTAAATCAACTCTATCCGATAGGAATAACTCAGGAGAAACACAACCTCGATTAAGTATATACAGCGTTCTCTTAGGGCTGGTTCCATTATCCCAAAACGCCTTACACGCAATTCCTTTCGCCGCTAGCTTTACAAGCTCACTGTACGCCAACCAACGGTTATGACATTTTTTAAGCGTGATGGTTAACTGTTTTTCTCCCACCATGTTTTCAACGGCATAATCAATTATCACAGGTAAATGACAAGCAACACTACCGCCATGTAAATCAACAACAAGGTGGCTTGAATCCATGCTCTTTATATCGGCTGGGCAATCTTCTTCTACGGTTAAAAATTGAGTCGCATTATTAAAATGTTTCACCCCATTCAAACCAATCATTTGTAGATCTGCCACCATATTCGCAATCACGTCCGCCTCTCCACACGTACGTCGCATACCTAAAAATGCTTTGTTCGTCACCGCGACAAGTTCATTATGTGAAACGATCATTGGCCTTCTCCTTTACTTGGCAGTAATGGGAATAACCACTCCCCATCATGGATTTCATCTAATAATGGCGCTCCCTGAAAAAACGTAACTCGAACCCAACGTTCAGATCGAGGATCAAACTTAGTTGCCCCAAAGACGGCCAATTTACAGCGTAATAAATGCATTGGTAAAGACGACTTATGCAGTACATTCATTTGAATATCACCCATCGCCTTATGCCCTAACGTCCACACTCGACGCGCAATGGCACGATACTGAGGGTGTTCTACTAGAAATTCAGCCAGAGACATACTCGTTTCACACTTCATTAGTTCATGATAAAGACGATACACTTGACGACCGATATCCAATGGTAACTCTCTGTCCTCTCCCTTCTCTTCTCCTCGAACACCTAATCGTGGCTCTTCTTTATCTTGTGAGCGATACCAAAACCAATAATTATTTTCTGCTTGAGTAAAATCGGTAGTAATGGCCCATTGATAACTATTTTCTAAGATAGCAATTAAGTCTTGGACCTTCTTGCCACTTGGTAAGGACAAGGTCTCACTGCAATTCATTTGCTCTTCAAAGCTATCCACTAATTCTGGGTGAACTTCCATTAAACAAGACAGTACTATCTCTTGTGCTTCTAGACTCATGTCACTTAAGTTCATCATCACATCTTGCCAAGTGCGGCTCTGTGCAAGAAGAGTATCTAATGCATTAATTAAAGACGTTAATTCTGATGCTGCAATGTGATTCAAGTTATCCTGAAGCTCATTAATCGTAATAACCTGCTCTAAGTGCTGTACTGATTTTTTCAACAAGTAACTAAGAGGCGCTTTCTTATTTAATGTAACTCTATGATGTAGAACTTCAGCCAGTGCCATCTCTCGAGCAAACATCCACTGGTCAACAATACAAGGGTGGTTAATCAAATAAGGAGCCATCCCTAAGCCAGTCGCGTTGCCTACCCCAAGGTAGCGCTGCAGTTGACGATCTAAATTAACGGCTTTTTCTCCACCTTGCTCGGTTGCTAAATAGTGAACCCAATCTAAACTAAATTGGCGCAACATATAAACCGCACACATTTGAGCACTAAACGACTGATTAAAATCAGGGTTATTTTCCAGCAATTTAAAATCTGCAATGCCAAATTTACCATTACCATAAACAGCGGTCGTTCGAAGGATATAACCCACCTCCGCAAGCACTTTTTGGGCAGGTTGTTCCCCTTTAGCTAAATAAGAAACAAGATGTTCAAACACTCGTACACTTTTATTTGCTCTGGCTAACACCAATACATTATTCGGATTTCTTCCTGCTTCTTGCAATGGGACATTAGCTTTTAAGCGACTTAATAACTCAACATCCACATCTCCAAGAACTAATGCAAAGGTCACGTCCCACTTTTCAGCAATAACACGATCATTACGTTCTTCATCTGCTATCTCATCACAAAATACAACGAGGTGATAAGTGTGATTGCCCGTAACTAATTTATAAATAACATGACCAAAACCTTGGGGTGATAATTGCCATTCATGTTTAGTTACCTGCCAATTTTGTTGTGCCATTTTTCGTATTAAGCTACGAACAAAACTGATCCTATTTTGATGCATAGCACCCAATCTTTCCGGCGCCATGACAATTTCAGGTTTACGCAGATGAGTTTCAGCGTACGTTGAACGATGTGCATCCATGTTGCTCACCACCATTTCTAGTTATAAGTATATTGATAGGCTCTTTATTATCTTAGAGTCTTTATTAGAGCCGACTTGAGCGGCGTATTTACCGCTCTTGCTTCACGTTATTGAGGGAGTTTAGAGGCCCTGTTCCTTTGCCATCTTCATTGCTATTTGTGGTGCGTTCCACAATGAAGGGAGCAAAATTAAAGATACGGGGACGGCGGTAATAACAATAAAAGACTGCAATGCTGAAATGCCACCAGATCCAAGGGAGATTAAGATGATCGCCGTCACCCCCATCATCACACCCCAGAAGGTTCTGATAATGGCATTAGGCTCGGTCTCACCACTAACAACGACACTGATGGTGTAGGTCATTGAATCCCCAGTTGTCACAATAAAAATAGTGGTTAAGATTAAAAACAAAATAGACATAACCATTGGCATCGGTAGCTGTGAAGTTACGGCAAGTAATGCTCCTGGTAAGTTAAACCCTTCAAAGGCTTTACTGACACTACCTGGTTCAGCAATTTCAAAAGCCAACCCAGAACCACCCACAATCGTGAACCAAAAACACGTAACAAGTGGCGCCACAATACTGATTGTCGTAACCAACTGGCGAATGCTGCGCCCTCTTGAGATACGAGCAATAAATATGGCCATCATCGGACCGTACCCTAAGAACCATCCCCAGAAGAAAACCGTCCACCAGCTTAACCAACCTTCATCACCTCGGTATGTCGCCATTGGAATGAAGTTATTAATCATGCTTCCCACACCTTGGATATAACCGTTTACAATGAAGTTTGTAGGTCCAAAGATAAGGATATAAAGCATTAATGCAGATGCTAAAATAACGTTATATCGACTCAGCATTTGCATACCACGATTCAAGCCACTCAGTGCCGATATGGTATATAAAGCGATAGCAAATAAGATGATAATAAATTGCGTAGTAAAGCCATCTGGAATATCAAACAGAGCGTTTAACGCGTAGCTCACTTGTAAACCTAAAAAGCCAATAGGACCAATGGTTCCTGCTGCAACCGCAACAATACAGCATGCATCAATCAGAGCTCCGGTATGCCCTTTGAGTACTCGCTCTCCAAAAACAGGATAAAGTAAGATCCTTGGCTTTAGTGGTAGCCCCTTATCATAATGAAGGTGCATAACAACGATAGAAGTTAGACTTCCCACAATAGACCATGCTAAGAACCCCCAGTGCATAAAAGATTGTGATAAGGCGTTCACCGCACCTTGTTGGGCATCGACTTGCGCACCATACAATGGTGGAGGATTAACAAAGTGAGCAATCGGTTCTGCAGCAGCCCAAAAAACACCGCCCCCAGCTAATAAGGTACAAAAGATAATCGCCATCCAACGAAAACCATCCATCTCTGGCTTATCAATCCCTCCTAAGATCACTCGCCCAGTACGCCCCGCAGCAAGCCCAATACCAATAAGAAAGGTAAGTAACAATAGTAATTGCCAGTAAGGACCAAAGACTTTTACTGCCCAAGCAAAACCTGTGTTTACCATGGTAGACAGCAGTTCGCTATCAACTAAAGCGATTAAAACAAATGCGGCAATAAAACCACCGCTATACCATAAGGCAGGGTTATTAAGCCCTAATTTTTCCGCGGTTGTTTCACTATATTGTGCTTTTCTCGTTCCTTTTTGCTCTGTACTCTTGCTTGACTCTTTCACGCTATTCATTAAATCAGACATACTCTGACTCCAGGGTATTCTTTGCAGCTGCAAAGGTGTATTTACCACCGACTCTATTATTTTTATATTGAATCGGCTGCTCCATGTATGGGTCTCGCTTTACGAAATAGGCTCTAGTCCTTGTTGTAAAAAGTTAAACCAATTTTCACCCAGAACTTTCCCAGCTTCCGGTTCACTGAATCCGTGACGCATTAATCCATTGTAAATATTTTCCATGCCAGCACTACCGCAAAACCACGGCAGCGCATCTGGCCAACCTGAATTACTCGCTGACCCTTCACCATAATTCATCGCTTTTGACCAACGACCATTACGCATCCACTCCAACACTTCTTGTGGTTGGTTTAAGCATAAATCACTGCCAATACCTAAGTGTTCTATTCCGACCATATCGGCAGTTGTTGCTACCATTTGGCAAAAATCATCTAGGCTACATTGACTGCCATTTGGTAAATGAAATGGGTACAAACTAAAACCAAGTAATCCACCACGTTCTGCTAATGCTTTAATTACCGTGTCTGATTTATTACGTAATGCATCATGAGCAAAAGAAGGATTGGCATGACTAATACAAATAGGTCGTGACGATAAATCAATCGCTTCAAGGGTTGAACGCTCCGCACTGTGAGACATATCGACGATCATCCCTACACGGTTCATCTCTTCAATCACTTGCTGACCAAAACGAGTAATGCCAGTATCATTTTTTTCATAACATCCTGTCGCGAGTAGACTTTGGTTGTTATAGGTCAATTGCATGATCAACAACCCTTGTTGACGCATAACTTCAACTAAACCAATTTCATCTTCAATGGGAGAGCAATTTTGTGCGCCAAAGAAAATACCTACTTTTCCTTTCGCTTTTGCTTCTTCAATATCTGCCATTGAATAGACTGGCATTATAAGATCTGCATTTTGCTCAAAGCGTAAGTTCCACTCAGCAAAACGACTCAACGTTTCTCGTGCGTTTTCGTGGTACACCATGGTGGCGTGAACCGCTGTAATGCCACTGGCTTTTAGAGTCTGAAAATACTCTCTATCCCAATTGCAGTATTGCAAACCATCGATAACAATCCGTTGTTGATACATAACACGCTCCTTATTTCATTTCAGTTTCATCTAGTTGAGTAGATTTTCCATCCATTTTAATAAGGACGTTGATAAGCCGTTTTCACTACCGTATAAAATTCTTTTGCGTATTGACCTTGCTCTCGTGGACCAAAACTTGATTCTTTACGACCACCAAATGGCACATGGTAGTCCGTACCCGCGGTTGGTAAATTGACCATTACACAGCCCGTTTGCGCTTGTTGCTTGAATAAAGCACTGGTACGTAAACTTTGCGTAATGATGCCGCCTGTTAAGCCAAAACGAGTGTCGTTGGTCGTTGCAATTGCTTCTTCTAAATCAGACACGCGGATCACACTTGCCATGGGTGCAAACACTTCTTCTTGGTTTACTTCCCATTTATTGTCCGTATTAATAAACAGAGTTGGCGACATGTAGTACCCATCATGAGCAAGATTTAAACGCTCACCACCAAATGCTAATTCAGCGCCGCTTTGACGTGCATTTTCAATCCATCCAAAATTCGCATCCAACTGATTACCGTCAACCACTGGCCCCATAAATACGCCATCTTCAAGTGCGTGCCCGACTTTTAATTCACTCATACGCTTGATTAGCGCGTCTACGTAAGCGTCGTGAATACCATCCATAACAACCAAACGAGACGACGCGGTACACTTCTGACCTGCGCCAGAAAAAGAACCAGCAATTGTCGCTTCCACCGCGGTTTGAATATCCGCATCATCAGCAATAACCAGCGCATTTTTACTGCCCATTTCTAATTGGCAACGTACAAAGTTTGGCGCGGTAGCCGTTGCTACTTTACGTCCCGTATCAACTGATCCCGTAAAGCTCACGCCATTGATCTCTTTTGAATTAATAAGCGCATTACCCACCTGAGAGCCATTACCTAATACCAGATTAAAAGTACCTTCAGGTAGGCCTTGACGATGAATAATTTCAGTTAGGGCAACCGCACTTGCAGGTGTTAAATTCGCAGGCTTCCAGATCACACTGTTGCCAAATGCCAATGCAGGGGCAATTTTCCAAGCTGCGGTTGCTGTCGGGAAATTCCAAGGAGAAATCACCGCAATCACCCCAACGGCTTCACGCGTCACTTCAACAGAAACACCCGGTCTGACAGAATCTGCGCTATCACCAATTTGACGTAATACTTCAGCTGCAAAATATTGGAAAAACTGACCAGCACGATAAATTTCACCACGCCCTTCCATAAAAGGTTTGCCTTCTTCACTTGAAAGCAAACGCCCTAATTCATCACAACGTGCAATTAACTCATCACCAATCGCCTGCAATACCGCTTGTTTACGCTCTAGTGGGGTCTTCTCCCATTCTGGTTGTGCTTTTTTTGCTGCAGAAATCGCATCTTGAACTTGGCGCTCACTTGCTTGAGCAAAATGACCTAAGTTCTGCGTGATATCTGATGGGTTAATGTTTGCTATCGTACTGATACCAGATTGCCACTCACCACCGATGTATAATGATTTTTCCGCTTGGATAATTTGCGCTTGAACTGTCATGCTATCTTCCTTGTTCTAAGATTTATTGCTTTCAAAAATAAACAATAAATAAACTAATTCGTTAATATTAAATGAGGGTGAGTTTAACGTTATTCTGATTGAACAGCTGCATAAACAACCAACTCAACTAACATTTCTTCACGAGCTAACCCTGCGACAATCATTGCTGCACGGTTTGGATAAGGGGCGTTAAAGTATTCTGCATACACTTTATTTACGGTGGCGAGATACTCTCTGTCAGTGACATAAATCAATACTTGCAGAACGGAATCTAACGACTCTCCCGCACACTCTAATGTATGAACTAAGTTATCTAGAGTTTGACGAGTTTGTGCTTCAATCCCTCCTTCGACCACCATTCCTGATTGATCAATCGGTATCTGAGCCGTATATAAAGTGCCATTATTTACAACAGCCCACTCAAGAGGTGCTTTTGATGCAAATAGCTCGGTTTTTACTGCATGCTTTTTCATTTTAGTCGTCACTCTCTTAATTACCATGTAATAACAATGTTTCAATATAGTTAAATAATGCACATTGACAGGTGATAAATCTAACGGTAAATTTTTTACATTCGATAAGAAAAACTAATCACTTTGGTAAGAGTTCGATAAATAAAGGGCTGACAAGGAAGGAGGATAAATGAGTATCAAGCTACAACAATTGAAACACTTTACTTTAGTCGTAGAAGAAGGAGGCTTTCGTGCTGCATCAAATCGTGCAAATCGTTCTCAAGCGGCGTTATCAACCTCAATTAAAGAACTTGAACGTATTTTAGAACAACCTTTATTTGAAGCTGGTAATAAATCGAAATTAACGCCTTTTGGAGAGATCTGCTTTCCTAAAATAAAACAGTTCTTAGGGGTTTATGAACAGCTAACCAACGATTTACGTGCCGATGCGGCAGGCCAACAAGGACGGGTCCGTATCGCAAGTGTTCCTTCTGTTGCTGCAAAATTAATCCCGAGTGTACTGGGGGCGTTTAGTGAGAAGTACCCAAATGTGGAAGTCAGTTTAATTGATGATAATGCCGCCGCTGTTGAAGCAAGGTTATTATCTGGCGAGGTCGATTTAGCGTTAGGGAATTACTCGCAATTAGAAGAGGAAGCGATTCACTTTACTCCGCTTATCGCCGATCCTATTGGGGTGGTGTGCTTAAAAGATCATCCGATTGCCAATAACCTCGACGGTGTTGAATGGCAGGCATTACTCCCATACCCTTTTATTAAGAACGGGACTTGCTCTTTACTTAATTCCACTCCTGCTCACGTACTTAGCCAACAAGCCCTCTACTCTGTAGAGAATATCACCTCATTGTTTTCAATATTAGAACTCGGTATTGGAATTACGACCTTACCCAAATTAGCCTTCCCAACCAATGAAACCCGTTTAGTCTGGATCCCTTTGATTGATCCACCACTAGAACGACAAATTGGAATATTTCAGTTAGCAGGCAGAACCATCTCACCACAAGCTCAGCAATTCTATGAACTGTGCGTTGAGTACTTAAATTATCAAAAAGAATAACCAATAAAAAAGCCTACAAACAAAAAGTCTGTAGGCTTTCTAAAATTACCGTCGTATGCTTTATTTAATTAAGCAAACAAAAACTTAGGCACATCCGCAATGCTATCAAGAACAGTTGTTGCTAACGCTTCACCTTCTTCAGTTACTGGCTTACCTGTGCGAACAAGAATACGAGTACCAACACCCGCCGCCTGTGCTGCCATCATGTCTTCTTTCTTATCACCAATCATCACAGAGTTTTCCATGTCGATATCTAAGAAAGTTTGAGCAGAAATAAACATGCCTGGGTTTGGTTTACGGCAATCACACACTTCTTTGTATTGCTCTACCGTTGCTTCAGGGTGGTGTGGGCAGTAATAGATACCATCAAAGTCGATGTCGTTTTCAGCAAAATTCCAATCCATCCACTCTGTCAGTGTTTCAAATTGCTCTTCTGTAAACATGCCACGAGCAATGCCTGATTGGTTTGTTACCAATACCAGTAGGTAACCCATGTCTTTGCATTTTTTAACAGCATTAAATACACCATCAATGTATTCAAAGTCATCACGTTTATGAACATAGCCACGATCAACGTTAATCACGCCGTCTCTATCAAGGAATACTGCTGGTTTAGACAAGGTGAAACCCTCTATATAATCAAATCGGTTAATAAAAAATTATCGCACGCTTTTCATTTCTTAGCATCTTATTTATACGTTTAGCCGTCTAGACGTAAAAATATCTATTGACTTAAATCAATATCCGAAATAGCATCAGTAGGATATAAAAAATGAGAGATCGCTCAGATTTTTTAACCTTTGCCATCTTTCTATTTACATTAGCTCTCTATTTTACAAAAAATGCAGTTCAAGGCGAATCATGATTGAAATAAACCGCGTTAATAAGGTGTTTTATCAAGGTGCAAAGGAAATTAATGCCCTTAAAGATATTAACCTACATATTGCCCAAGGCACCATTTTTGGTGTAATTGGCTCATCAGGTGCAGGGAAAAGTACACTGATACGCTGTGTAAACATGTTAGAGAAGCCAACAAATGGTGAAGTTATTGTTGATGGTGTTGATTTAACTAAGCTGTCTTCAAGCGAATTAAGTAAAGCTCGTCGTAATATTGGGATGATCTTCCAACACTTTAACCTTCTTGCTTCACGAACTGTATTTGAAAACGTAGCTCTACCTTTAGAGTTAGCGGGTAAATCAAAACAAGACATTCAAAAGAAAGTAAATGAGCTGCTCGATCTTGTTGGTTTGTCTGACAAACACAACACCTACCCTGCGAATTTAAGTGGTGGGCAAAAACAACGTGTAGCGATTGCTCGTGCACTTTCAACGGATCCAAAAGTATTGCTTTGCGACGAGGCAACCAGTGCGCTTGATCCTGCGACAACAAAATCGATTTTAGAGCTGATTAAAGATCTAAACCGTAAATTAAACATCACGATTTTAATCATCACGCATGAAATGGAAGTTGTAAAAAGCATCTGTCATCAAGTGGCGATTATCGGTGGTGGTGAATTGGTTGAAAAAGGCATTGTAAGCGATATTTTTGCTCACCCTAAGACCAAGCTTGCACAAGAGTTTATCCGTGCCACATTAGATTTATCGATTCCTGATGATTTCAAATCTCGTCTTCAAGAAACCTATGTAGAAGGCAGTTACCCTCTTATTCGTTTGGAATTTACTGGTGCGAGTGTTGATGCTCCTGTGATTAGCCAAATATCTCGCGAATTTGATATTGATATCAGTATATTAAACGCAGATATTGATTATGCAGGCGGCGTTAAATTCGGCCTTATGCTAGCGGAATTTTTCGGTAACCCTGAATCAACAGAGCAAGCAATTGCATTCTTACGCAATCATCACGTAAAAGTAGAGGTATTAGGTTATGTCATTTGATGTGATTTCTGCATGGCTTGATTTAAACAGCAAGCTGTTATTAAACGCAACAGGCGAAACTCTTTATATGGTTGCGGTTGCTGGTATTGTTGGTTTTGCTATTGGGATCCCTCTTGGTGTTGTTTTACACATCACTAAAAAAGGCGGCTTAATGGAAAACACTGCATTTAACAGTGTGCTTGGCGCTATTGTAAACGTAGGTCGTTCAGTGCCTTTCTTGGTTCTAATGGTTGCCATTATTCCAGTAACAAAATTGATTGTTGGTAGCTTTATTGGTACGACAGCGGCAATCGTTCCACTGACTATTGGTGCTATCCCATTTGTGGCTCGTCTGATTGAAGGCGCATTAATTGAAGTACCAAGTGGCTTAGTTGAAGCAGCACAATCTATGGGCGCAACACCGCTACAAATTATTACTAAAGTATTGCTTCCTGAAGCACTACCAACAATATTAAATGCAGTGACTATCACTCTAGTAACGCTAGTTAGCTACTCTGCAATGGCAGGTACGGTTGGCGGTGGTGGTTTAGGTGATGTTGCTATTCGATATGGTTTCCACCGTTATGATTTAACTATCATGGCTGTGACTGTTGTAATGCTGATTGTTTTGGTGCAAATCATTCAATCTGTAGGTGATGCTTTAGTTAAGAAAGTTGATCATCGTTAATCTAATTTTTATATATGGAATTCATTTTTAAGGAGTAAATAATGAAATTGAACCTAAAAACACTGGCAGCAGCTGCTGGCCTAGCATCAACACTAATTCTAACTGGCTGTGGCCAAGAAGAAGCAAACACAAACCTAATTAAAGTAGGTGTAATGGCAGGTGCTGAAGCGCAAGTTGCAGAAGTAGCCGCTAAAGTTGCAAAAGAACAATACGGTCTTGATGTTGAGCTAGTGACATTTACCGATTACGTAACACCAAACGCTGCGTTGGATGATGGTTCTATCGACCTAAATGCATTCCAACACAAGCCATACCTTGATCAACAAGTGGCTGACCGTGGCTACAAAATTGAAGTTGCTGGTAATTCATTTGTTTACCCAATTGCAGGTTACTCTAAGCAAGTAACGTCGGTTGACCAAATTGAAGATGGTGCACGTATTGCTGTACCAAACGATCCAACTAACCTTGGTCGCTCTCTTCTTCTGCTTCAAGAACAAGGCCTAATCACATTACGTGATGGTTCTGGTCTTGCTGCAACGGTTCGTGATATTACTGCTAACCCTAAAAATATCACCATTGTTGAGCTAGATGCAGCACAACTTCCTCGTTCTCTTGATGACGTTGCTCTATCTGTAATCAACACTACTTACGCAAGTAGCCTGAACCTTACACCAGAGAAAGATGGCATCTTTGTTGAAGATAAAGAATCTCCATACGTAAACCTAATTGTTGGCCGCACTGATAACGTAAATACTGATAACGTAAAAACGTTTGTTAAAGCGTACCAATCAGACGAAGTTTACCAAGCTGCTCTAAAAACATTTAAAGGCGGCGTAGTTAAAGGTTGGTAATTCCTCTTTTGACTTAATCAAACCTAAAAAGGTTGGCAGTGATGCCAACCTTTTTTTATATCTTACTTTTTCTTCTTCCCTTGAACCGCTTTAAATCGAGGATTAGTTTTACAAATAACAAAAACTCGCCCTTTTCGCTTTACGATTTGACAATCTTTATGTCTAGATTTAGCACTTTTCAATGAGCTTAATACTTTCATTATACTTTCCCTTTTAATGCACCAAATCGACGATTGAAGTTTGCAACTCGGCCTTCAGTGGATACCACTCTTTGCTCACCGGTATAAAACGGGTGTGATTCAGAAGAGATATCTAATGTCATATAAGGGTATTCCTTACCATCTTCCCATGTCATTTTTCTATCTGTCTGCAATGTAGATCCAATAAGGAAGTATTTATTCACACTCGTATCGTGGAAAATAACCTTTCTGTATTCTGGGTGAATGCCTTCTTTCATCTTTTTCTCCATATCAAATTACGCACTAATTGTTATGTTATAACATAACAATTATCATTTGAGAACTATTATCATCTAAAGTAAAAAAGTGCCTTTTCATTACTTATGATAAAATTCAGTCATATTCACCGTTGAGCTTACATAAATGACTTATCACATCGATCCTGTTGGTTTTATCCAATCACCTTACAAAGAAAAGTTTGCGGTTCCTCGTCAGCCTCGCTTAGCGCCTAGTGCCACATCTCGCCTAAAACTGGTGGGCGATGCTAATTCACCTGAAGCGGTGCGTGGAATCGAGCAATTCTCTCATTTATGGTTATTATTCTTATTTGACCAAAATTTAGAGGCGGGATGGAGACCAACGGTTCGTCCGCCACGTTTGGGTGGCAACGAGCGTATTGGTGTGTTTGCTTCGCGTGCGACCTTTCGTCCCAATGGTATTGGTATGTCAGCCGTCGAATTAAAAGGCGTGGTTCAAGAAGGCAATCAAACCTATTTAGAATTGGGCAGCGTTGATTTAGTGGATAACACGCCAATCATAGACATCAAACCTTACATCCCTTATTCCGATTCTATCCCTGATGCTTTAGGTGGTTTTGCCGAAAATGAACCCAATGTTCTTGATGTGTATTTATCGATAGAGGCCCAAAAATCACTTAGATCACACCCACAAAAAACACATATTGAAGCGGTGATAAAAGAAGTGCTTGGGCAAGATCCTCGTCCTGCTTATAAAAAAGGAAAAGCAGATACTAAGGAATACGCGGTAAATTTGTTTGATTTGAACGTAAAATTCACTGTAGATAGCAATTCGATCACGGTAACTGCAATTGATCGCTTTTGAGATCGCTTTTAGGCTGATATCATAGAGGGCTTAATTTTAGATTTGACTCCATTCTGATTAAAGAATTGGCCCAAGCTAAAATTGACCTCTCGATTTAACTGTTTAAATCGAGGTATTCCAATATTCATAACTAACAAATGGATGAAAACATGCGCACTAGCAAATACCTTCTTTCAACACTGAAGGAGACTCCAAACGACGCAGAAGTAGTGAGCCACCAGCTCATGCTACGTGCAGGTATGATCCGTCGTCTAGCTTCAGGTTTATATACTTGGCTACCGACAGGTCTACGTGTATTGCGTAAAGTCGAAAATATCGTTCGTCAAGAGATCGACAATGCAGGTGCAATCGAAACTTTGATGCCCGTAGTTCAACCGTTTGAGCTTTGGGAAGAGACAGGCCGTTCTGAAAAGATGGGTCCTGAACTACTTCGCTTTACTGACCGTCATGTTCGTCCGTTTGTACTTAGCCCAACAGCAGAAGAGGTTATCACTAGCCTTGTTCGTAACGAAGTTAACTCTTACAAACAACTTCCGCTAAACCTATACCAAATTCAAACTAAATTCCGTGATGAACGTCGTCCACGCTTTGGCGTAATGCGTGCACGTGAATTCTGCATGATGGATGCGTACAGCTTTGATATCGACAAAGAAGGCCTGCAAAAGTCTTACGATGCAATGCACGATGCTTACTGTAAAGCATTTGACCGTATGGGTCTTGAGTACCGTCCAGTATTGGCTGACTCAGGCGCTATCGGCGGCAGTGGTTCTCAAGAGTTCCACGTACTTGCAGAAAGCGGCGAAGATTTGATCGCATTCTCAACAGAATCTGATTACGCAGCTAACATCGAAAAAGCAGAAGCTCTAGCACCGACAACTGAACGTGCTGCTCCTACTCAAGAGATGACAACGGTTGATACACCAAACGCAAAAACAATTGCTGAATTGGTTGAGCAACACGGTATCGCAATTGAAAAAACAGTGAAAACATTATTTGTTAAAGCATCTGATGAAGTTGACGCTGATATCATTGCTCTTATCATCCGTGGTGATCACGAGCTTAACGAAGTTAAAGCTGAAAACCTTCCACAAGTGTTATCTCCACTAGAGATGGCTGACGAAGCACAACTTCGTGATCTAATCGGTGCTGGTGCTGGTTCTCTTGGCCCTGTTGGCCTAGAACTGCCATTCATTGTTGACCGCTCTGTTGCAGTAATGAGTGACTTTGGTACAGGCGCAAATATCGATGGTAAGCACTTCTTTGGTGTGAACTGGGAGCGTGATGTACAGCTTGGTCAAGTTGAAGATCTACGTAACGTTGTTGAAGGTGATCTAAGCCCATGTGGTCAAGGTACTCTACAACTGAAACGCGGTATCGAAGTCGGTCACATCTTCCAATTAGGTACAGCCTACTCAGAAGCAATGAACTGTGGCGTACTTGATGCTAACGGTAAAAACTCTATCCTTGAGATGGGTTGTTACGGTATCGGTGTTTCACGTGTTGTTGCATCAGCTATCGAGCAAAACAATGACGAATACGGCATTGTATGGCCAGAAGCGCTTGCACCATTTACGGTTGCTATCGTTCCAATGAACATGTACAAATCTGACCGCGTTAAAGAAGCAGCAGAAAAACTGTATGCAGAATTAACAGCGATGGGTATCGACGTTCTATTTGATGACCGTAAAGAACGCCCAGGTGTTATGTTCAAGGATATCGAACTTATCGGTATTCCACATACTGTAGTGATCGGTGATCGCAGCATGGACGAAGGTAACTTTGAATATAAGAACCGTCGTGCAAACACAAAAGAAGTCGTAGAAATTGCAAACATCGTTGAGCACATTAAAGCTCAATTAAGCTAATTTCATCACCTTTTAAATACCAAAGGCTAAGTAAATTTACTTAGCCTTTTTTATATCTATGAAATAAATTTCCATTTTATTATTTACCCCTTGTTATGACTTAATCTACTGATAGAATTTATCTCAACAAAGCCATACTCTTTTATTACCGTTGTTCTACGGTTTTATGGCTTTATATATCTTACAGTTTTATAGTCTTGTAGCTCTTTGGTGTACCTTACCTGTCTTTGTAAATTCACCAGATGCGATCTATTTTTTCTTACCAGTTAAGTCTATACATAGTTGTCTTATTCTCGTTATAAATATCATTGCTTCTTTATTGACAATACTTATTACTACGTTGAATAAAACTTAATAGCCTAAATAACCCTTTCTGTGTAATTCAACTAGATCACTACTTTATTTCTAATGCAGATCGTAAATGCGCTCTTTCATTTACCTGTACTCACTTTCTTTATATTGGAAACAAGTTGTGAATATATTATCTAATTTAATAAATAAAAAATTAATACTATCCCGCTTTCTATTTATATTACCTTTATTTCTTTCAGTCTGTTTTGCATCTCAAGCCTCTGCAGATAGTAATCAGCCTGATACCTTAAAAGTCGCACTAGGTGGTGAACCAACAACCGGATTTGATCCTATTTTAGGTTGGGGGAAATATGGTAATCCATTATTTCAATCTACATTATTGAAAAGAGACAATAAATTAAATTTTGTGGGTGATTTAGCTACAAAGTGGCGTTTGACTAACGAGAACCTAACTTGGATCGTCACACTTAGAGATGATGTCCTATTTAGTGATGGTAAACCACTCACCGCTGAAGATGTCGCCTTCACATACAATCAAATTCTGACTCAAAGCAGTACTCACGATCTCAGTGCATTAAAAGTAGCTGAACCTTTAACACCTTACTCCGTCGCTTTTCATTTAAAAAGACCCGACATTACTTTTTTAGACCGATTATCCTCAATTGGAATCGTACCTAAACACGTCTACGAAAAACAAAATCATAATGGCTTTCGTTACGGCCAACATCCCATCGGTTCAGGCCCTTACATATTGACTCAATGGGAAAGGAATCAATTTGTAAGTATGAAATTGAATCCACTTTACTACGCTAAAAAGCCAAAGTTTAAAAAACTTATTGCGGTTTTTGGTAGTGAAGAGTCACGCTTTATGCAATTAAAGACCCATCAATTGCAGTTAAGCGTCATACCTCAACGTTATGCTACTCAGCATATTGATGGATACAAACTCTGGGCAGTGCCAACCCTAGATAATCGCGGTATTGTTTGGCCAATGTCTTATCAAAAAGGTGCTGATATGACTTTTGTTAGTTCAGACCCTGCAATACGTAAAGCGTTTGAATCCCTAATTGATAAACAGCTGATCGTAGACAAATTATTAGATGGTTATGCAACACCTGCCTATTCACTTGCAGACAATATGCCGTGGGGTCTAAATACCACAGAGATCAAACCAGCCACTATCGATGCGACAAATATACGCAACGTATTGAACCAAGCTGGCTGGTACGACAGTAATAACAACGGTACGATTGATAAGCAAGGTTATGAAGCGTCATTCACTTTACTCTATAAGGCGGGAGACAGCGTTAGAGAACAACTTGCACTAGCAATAAGCTCAATGGCAAAAAAAGTTGGTATACATGTCGATGTCAAAGGCCTTGAATGGAATGTAATCGCTCAACAGATGACGACAACACCCGTCCTTATGGGATTTGGCAGTCACTCTGCTAGTGAAGTAAGGTATGTGTATCATTCTGATTTTGCTAATACTGATTTTTATAATTCAGGAGGATATAAAAACACCATCGTAGATACTGCCATTGATAATGCGTTAAAAGCCGATTCTTGGAATACATCCATCCCATTTTGGCAGCAAGCACAACAGCAAATTCAACAAGATCGTCCTTGGACATGGCTGGTAAATATAAATCATTTATACCTTGCTAACGATTGCTTAGATTTAGGAACGCCAATAACAGAGCCTCACAATCACGGCTGGCCATTAACCGCTAATATTGAGGAGTGGCGTTGGCAATGTCAGTAATTCACATTAACTCTAACTGTTTCTGTATTGGTCTAGTTCGTCTTGCTCTGCAATTGTGTTTAGCGTTATTAGTAATGACATTACTCTTATCATTATCACCGATAGATCCTATCAGTGCTTATTTTGATGGTAATGCTCTTGCTGTCTTTGGTGATAGAAAAGAGCAATTAATACAACAATTAGGGTTAGACCAAACACTAATAGAGCGTGTACTAACATTTGGCAAAGCGTTATTAAATGGAGAGCTTGGATACTCTCTTCATTATCAACAAGCCGTCAGTGACATTATTTGGCAACGCAGCCAGCACTCTATTTATTTAATGGGGTGGGCCGCTTTACTATCTTTGATACTCGGTTATAGCATTGGGTTAGTTCTTGGCATTAGCCCAAATAATCCTTTCAGTAAAATGATGTCTCAGTTGGCATTGGTGATGAACTCATTACCAAGCTTTTGGATTGGCTTATTATTAATTTCGCTGTTTGCAATTAAGTTATCCTGGATGCCAGCCGGAGGGATCGCTCCTATCGGAGTATCTTCTGATGAACTCAATGTTAGAGAGCAAGCCACTTATTTTATTCTGCCTTTAATGACGCTATGCCTAAGTTTAATTGCTCCTATTATTCTACATACCAAAGAAAAAGTAATTGAAGTTAATAATAGCCAACACGTACATTATGCTCGTATTCATGGCTTATCGACCTTCTCAATTATACGGTTTCATTTAATCAGAAATACTATTGTGCCCGCTCTTGTTATTCAACTGGCTGGCTTTTCTGAGCTTCTTAGTGGCTCTGTTATTGTTGAAACTGTATTTAACTTTCCAGGAATTGGGCAAACCTTAGTAAAGGCTGGATTAAGTGGTGACACGCCACTCTTGTTTGGTATTACTTTGTGCTCTGCCCTGTTTGTTTTTACTGGTAATGCTATTGCATCGTTGTTAAGTAGACAGCTTTCTTTATCAACTTCTTTATGATTTAAAGGATCGATTTATGCGACCAACGCATCTTCCTTTATTGCTGTTTTCTCTTTTATTAGTGACAACTGTTGCATGGCAAAATAATGGGGAAACACTCGATTTATTCAGCAAAAACCTTCAACCAAATTGGCAGTATTGGTTTGGGACAGATTGGCTTGGAAGAGATGTTTTTAGTCGAACATTAAAAGCCTTACTGTTTAGTTTAGCAATGGGGGGGCTATCGTCATTATGCTGCGCTTTTTTATCCATGGGTTTGGCTTTAATTGGCAATATAAATAGTTCATTTAGCTATGTCATCAATACGTTAGTTGATGCTTGGAGTTCGCTTCCACACTTACTAGTTATGATTGTCTTGTCCGTTTTAGCTGGCGGCGGATTTGAAGGACTTGTGATTGCGATTACGTTTAGTCATTGGCCTAAATTAACTCGTCTACTAAAAATAGAAATCGAGCAGTTACGTAATAAGCCTTATATTTTGCACGCATTAGCGTTCGGACATTCAAAAACAAAAAGCTACATTACACACCTGACACCCCATGTCTTACCACAGATATTGACAGGAACCTTAATTTTATACCCCCAAGCACTTGTCCATGGGGCTGGTTTGACTTTTTTAGGATTAGGCATAGAACCATCCACTCCCTCTATGGGTGGAATGCTTTCTGAAGCAAGCAAGTATCTATTAAGTGGTCAATGGTGGTTAGCCCTGTTCCCTGGCATCGTATTAGTCATTAGCTCACTATTATTAATGTCCATTGGGCAAAAACTAAAAAGAGAATAGCGTGATAGCCCTACAAATAACAAATCTTACTATAAAGCAATGCTCGCAGATAAAACCCTTACTTTCGGGGCTCTCTTTAACCATTAAAAAAGGAGAAGTCCTGGGTATTATAGGCACCAGTGGTAGTGGAAAAAGCGTCTTGATTAACGCATTAATGGGGATATTATCTCCTACTTTCGAATTATCTGGCTCAATCAAATACGATGAAGAAACTCGAATATCATTAGTACCGCAAAGTGTTGAAGCGCTGAACCCAACCACTAAAATAGGAGATCAACTCTCACAATTCGACCCACATAAAAAGTGGTATCGTTCAAAAAATAAAATGCTTATAAACTCAGCACTATCACAAGCTCAGTTGCCGTCAGTTGTTGCAGAGCGGTATCCTTATCAATTATCTGGAGGAATGGCAAAGCGAGTAATGTCGGCATTGGCCTTTATTCAAGATACCGACATTATCATTGCTGATGAACCCAGTTGTGGCGTAAATGATGAGTTCGCTCACCCCTTGTTCCAACATTATGCATCACTCGCTCATGGCCCTAAAAAAAAGGCCATTATTATGGTGAGCCATGATTTAAAACACGTCATTGGTATTGCTGATCGCATTCTTGTTTTACAAAGCACAGCTAACAGCAATGCTTTATCCATAATAGAACACACCACACCAAATGAAATTAAACAAGGAAGCAGCCAATGCTATAGTCAAGCTTTATGGCAAGCTCTACCTGAGCACTGGAGTCATCATGATTCACTTAACTAATGTCAGCGTCCAATTTCAATCAACCACACTTAGTCTACCTAACATCGCGATTAACCAAGGCGATATTATCGGCTTAAGTGGAGAAAGTGGCTCGGGAAAATCAACTATTGCGATGTTATTTTCTGGTTTTCTTCTACCAAAAACGGGGCATGTTTGTACTCCTTGCTATGACAAACATACTGCCAATCCTGTGCAATGGGTTGGGCAACACCCTGAGCTTTCTTTTAATCCTAAATGGACGATTTTACGTTCATTAAAGGAAAGTTATCGAGATACAGAATTTGAATCTCGTCTTATCGACTTTAATATTCAAAAAGAATGGCTTACTTGTTACCCAAAACAACTCTCGGGAGGACAACTCCAACGTCTTGCTCTATTTCGAGCTTTACTACCAACAACTCGTTACTTGTTGTGTGATGAAATCACTGCTCAATTAGATCCACTAACTCAAATATCAATTTGGAAAAGCTTACTTAACTTTTCGACTCGACAAAATATTGGATTATTAGTTATATCTCACGAATCCTCATTATTAAGTTCGATTTGCAAAAAAGTAATTACACTAAATTAAGAACTTTTATTCAGACATAAATGGTATTTAAAAGAATAGTTTTTCACTTATTAACATAATAAAAAAAATGATAAAAAAAACGTGTTTTTTACTTATTTTATCATTGCCAAGTACAAAATATAGGACTACTATCTATTTTGTAAGTCGTTCAAACAATCATCTCTAAAGTTAATTTATTTTCACATATTCATGTATACATAAAATAAATTATCTTTACTGTAAATGAGTACTTTACTCACACTACCTAGACTTAGGTAATTACAATTTATTTAAAATTCTTATTTCTCTAGTTTTTAACTGGAGGTATTTGCTATTTGTTTTCATTATTTCTTTTCTCAAGAAAATATGCCATATCGGCAGGGATAATTATGCAAAAAATAAATACATCATCTTCTGGTTGGCTGGCTGATATATCCCTTTTCTATGAAAAAAGAGGCTCTAACACCAAACTGGTTCATCGTGAACAAATTGGGCCATTAATGGTTCAGCGCCCCTTTTATCCGGAAATAGGGATAGCTCATACTTATCTACTTCACCCACCAGGTGGTGTGGTAGGTGGCGATCAACTAAACATCAACATTCACGTTGCCTCTGAAGCACATTCATTAATAACAACACCTGGGGCAACTAAGTTTTATCGAAGCTCAGGAGCAACATCAACTCAAACCCAACGATTAAGTGTAGATTCCGATGGGTTCTTGGAGTGGTTACCACAAGAAAATATATTTTTCCCAAATAGCCAAGCGCATATAAAGACACAAGTAAATATTCATAAGAACGCACATTTTATTGGCTGGGAAATGAATTGCTTCGGTCGTCCTGTTTTAAATGAAATATTTACACAAGGATTAATCACAGGACGAACCAATATTCAGATTGACGGTAAATTATTACTTTGTGAATCGATTTATATTGATTCAATAAATGAAACTAAACACGCAGCGGGAATGCGAAATTACCCAATGTTTGGCAATCTTTATATCTACCCCGCTTCTGATGTATTAGAAGATAAATTAAGAACACTAATTAATGAACATTTCCATGAACAAACTGGGTTATTTGGCAATAGCGATCCTATTTGTGGAATTACTGAAATTGATGGCTTATTGGTTATCCGTTATTTAGGTTATCAAACAGAGCCGATGATGGCCTGCTTCAGTACTTTATGGCAACACACTCGTCAACATTGGTTAGGAACATTACCCGAAGTCCCGCGCATCTGGGCTACATAATTAGTTGGAATCATCATGGAATTAACACCAAGAGAAAAAGATAAGCTGCTCCTTGCTTCTGCTGGAATGATTGCAGAAAGACGCAAAGCTCGCGGATTAAAATTAAATTACCCAGAAGCGATAGCTTTGATCTGTTTTGAAATAATGGAAGGTGCTCGAGATGGGCGTACCGTGGCTGATTTAATGAATTATGGCAGAACCATCTTAACCGCTGACGATGTAATGGAAGGTATTCCTGAGATGATCCCAGATGTTCAAGTGGAATGTACTTTCCCTGATGGCACTAAACTTGTGTCTATCCACGAACCCATCATTTAAGGAGTTACCAATGATCCCTGGTGAAGTGAAAATTAATAATGAACTTGGCCATATAGAGTTAAATGTAGGGCGAACAACAACCACTCTTTCTGTTGCTAATTATGGCGACCGTCCTATTCAAGTTGGTTCCCATTATCATTTTTACGAAGTTAATGAGTCGCTGCATTTTGACCGTGAACCAACTAGAGGCTTTCGTTTAAATATTCCTGCAGGTATGGCAATTCGCTTTGAGCCTGGTCAACGTAGAATAATTGAATTAGTTGCATTTGCAGGCAAGCGTGAAATCTATGGATTCCAAGGTGCAATCATGGGGCCTTTAGATCCTATCGTTGCAGAACAAACAGAAAACAAAGAGGTTAACTAATGGCTCACATCTCACGCACAGCCTATGCAAATATGTTTGGGCCGACAACGGGAGACCGATTACGCTTGGCAGATACTGAACTGTTTCTAGAAGTAGAAAAAGATTTCACCACCTATGGTGAAGAGGTGAAGTTTGGCGGTGGTAAAGTGATCCGTGATGGTATGGGTCAAAGCCAAGTTCTGAATAAAGATTGCGTCGATGTCCTAATTACCAATGCATTAATTGTCGACCATTGGGGGATCGTAAAAGCAGATATCGGCATTAAAGATGGTCGCATCTCAGGCATTGGTAAAGCGGGGAATCCTGATATTCAGCCTAATATTGATATCGTTGTAGGTCCTGCAACAGAAGTCGTTGCAGGCGAAGGAAAAATAATTACAGCAGGTGGTATTGATACCCATATTCACTTTATCTGCCCTCAACAAGCAGAAGAAGGACTATCATCAGGCTTAACGACCTTTATTGGTGGCGGTACAGGTCCTGTTGCAGGATCTAATGCAACAACAGTAACACCCGGTATTTGGAATATGCACCGTATGCTCGAGGCGGTAGACGAACTACCCATCAACGTTGGTCTCTTTGGTAAAGGTTGCGCAAGTAAACCAGAAGCATTACGTGAACAAATTGAAGCAGGCGCAATGGGATTAAAGCTTCATGAAGATTGGGGCGCAACGCCTGCTGCTATTGATACTTGCCTTACTGTTGCCGATGAAATGGATATTCAAATTGCCATTCATTCAGATACCTTGAATGAAGGTGGTTTTTACGAAGAAACAGTAAAAGCGATTGGGGATCGTGTTATTCACGTTTTCCACACTGAAGGTGCAGGTGGCGGCCACGCTCCTGATGTTATTAAATCTGTTGGCGAAGCTAATATATTACCGGCATCAACTAATCCAACCATGCCGTATACGATTAATACCGTCGATGAGCATTTAGATATGTTAATGGTATGCCATCACTTAGATCCTTCAATTCCTGAAGATGTGGCCTTTGCAGAGTCTCGTATCCGCCGTGAAACCATTGCTGCTGAAGATATTCTTCATGATCTTGGTGCTGTTTCAGTAATGTCATCGGACTCACAAGCAATGGGCCGTGTTGGTGAAGTGATTATTCGTACTTGGCAATGTGCGAACAAAATGAAATTACAACGTGGTGCCTTAGAAGGCGATGATGAGAACAGTGATAACAATCGAATTAAACGATACATAGCTAAATACACCATCAATCCGGCTATTGCTCACGGGATCTCTCATGAAGTCGGTTCAGTTGAAATAGGGAAATTAGCGGATCTTGTTGTATGGAATCCTGCTTTCTTTGGGGTTAAGCCATCACTAATAATGAAAAGTGGTTTAGTGGCTTATGCGCCAATGGGAGACATCAATGGCGCAATACCAACACCACAACCAGTACATTATCGTCCAATGTATGCGTGCTACGGCAAAGCAATGTACAAGTCATCAATGATATTTATGTCACAAGCCAGTATTAACGCAGGCGTACCAGAAAAACTGAATTTACAAAGCCAAATTGGTGAGGTGAAAGGTTGTCGTAATATCTCGAAAAAATCGATGATCCATAATAGCTATACACCACACATTGAATTAGATAGCCAAACCTATGTAGTAAAAGCCGACGGTGTTCCTCTTGTCTGTGAACCAGCTACAGAATTACCGATGGCACAACGTTATTTCTTATTTTAAATAACTAACCAAAAAACCTCGCTCTGCTAGTTTGCCTATTGCTGGTGGGGCACCTTTTACAGTGAACAATCATGATTAAATTTACTCATCTTGTTCATCATCATGACGCAGATAATCATGATCAGATGAACACCGAAAACACAGTAACACTAACTCTATGCTTAACCATGTTAGAGCGTACAAAAAGCCGTTTAAAAATCACTTTAAATGATGGATCTGATGCGGGTCTATTTCTACCTCGTGGCACCGTATTAAAAGAACACGACATCGTTGAAAGTGATGATGGTATTCAAGCCAAAATCACCGCTGCAGAAGAGACCGTATCTACCGTGTATAGCGATGATTTACTATTACTTGCTAAAGCGTGTTACCACCTAGGTAATCGCCACGTTCCTCTTCAAGTTGAAACAGGATGGTGTCGCTACCTACACGATCACGTACTTGATGACATGGTGCAACGTTTAGGATTAATAGTAAAAGTTGAACAAGCTAAATATCAACCTGAGCCTGGAGCCTATGGTGGTTCAAGTGCGGGTTCACACGATGGTCATCACCACTAAGCGAGGCCATTATGCTAGAGGATTTAAGGCTCTATCAATTAATTAGTCCCTCTCTTCCAGTAGGATCATTTACTTATTCACAAGGATTAGAGTGGGCAATTGAAAAAGGTTGGGTTAGCAATGTTACCGAACTAAAGCATTGGTTAAGTAATCAATTAATGGACAGCATCGCCACATTAGAGTTGCCAATTTTAGCCAAAATGACCCTATTAATAAAAGAAGAAAAATGGCAAGACGCCCAAGAGTGGTGCGATTTCATTATTGCCAATCGAGAAACCAAAGAGCTACGTCTTGAAGAGAGGCAGAGAGGGTTGGCTTTCTCAATGTTATTACCAAAAATAGGGATTGAATTAAATAAAACCACCCTACCGATAGTAAAGCAAACACAAATTGCCGCCTTTGCACTAGTCGCTACTCACTGGCAATTAACACCTAAAAAACTCGCAGTCGCGTATGCCTGGGGATGGCTTGAAAATGCCGTTATTGTAGGAATTAAGCTAGTTCCATTAGGACAAAGTGCCGGACAACAACTGCTGCTCGAAATGGCAGACGTTATTCTAGAAGCAGTAGAAAAATCACAGCACTGGCCTGAACACTTAATTGGTAGTTTCACCCCTGCGCAAGTATTGGCAAGTTCTCGACACGAGAGTCAATACACTCGACTTTTTAGATCATGAGGATAAGAAAATGCAAGATTATAAACAACCTTTACGCATCGGCGTTGGTGGTCCTGTAGGTTCAGGTAAAACAGCACTCCTAGAAATCCTATGTAAAACACTGCGTGATACTTACCAAATCGCAGTCGTTACTAACGATATTTACACTCAAGAAGATGCAAAGATCCTAACTCAAGCAGAAGCTCTAGCGGCAGATCGAATCATTGGAGTTGAAACGGGAGGTTGCCCGCATACCGCCATTCGTGAAGACGCATCAATGAACTTAGCTGCCGTTGAAGAGCTAGCCCAACGCCATAAAAACTTAGACGTCGTATTTGTAGAAAGTGGCGGTGACAACCTAAGTGCGACATTCAGTCCTGAATTAGCCGACTTAACTATTTATGTCATTGATGTTGCTGAAGGCGAAAAGATCCCACGTAAAGGTGGTCCAGGTATCACTAAATCTGATCTTTTAATCATCAATAAAATCGACTTAGCGCCGTATGTTGGTGCTTCACTTGAAGTGATGGAATCAGATACCGCTCGTATGCGCCCTACTCGTCCATACGTGTTTGCCAACCTGAAAAAAGGCGTCGGCCTAGAAAAAATTATCGAATTTATCATTGAGCGCGGCATGTTAAATGAAAAATAGTTTTCTTTAATAACTAGAGAATGATGCCTTTAAATTATAGGCATAGTTACGAACAACATTTAAAAAATTAATTTAGGAAATATCATGAATCATAAAATTATTAAGCTTTCAAGAAATACACATAATGCACCCCAAAACACTATACACTCACAAACCGTTGCTTTTTCTCATTATAATAATATTTCAGCGCAGTTACCTATAGATCCAACAACCAATAAAATTGTTAGTACTGATATAAAAGAGCAAATAAATCAATGTTTAAGTAACCTTGAGTCAATTATAAAAAGTATTGGTCATGCAAAGGAGGATATTATAAAAATAAATATTTTCCTTACTAATATTTTAGATATTGATGCTATCGATGATATTTACGCCAACTTCTTTCAAGATTATTATCCTACGCGTATGGTTATTGCTGTCGAAGCCTTACCTATCGATGGGGCTTTAGTGCAAATTGATGCTGTAATTTCAAATGGTGAAGGAACTCATCCACAACAACCTTGCCAACTAATAAAAATGGCAAGAAACACAGATAGCGCCCCTAAAAATGCCTTATCCACCCAAACGGTTGCTTTCTCTCATTACAATAACATCACAGCACAGTTACCTATAAATCCCAAAACAGGCCTAATCATCTCTGACAATATCAGTGAACAAACAGAGCAGTGCCTTAACAATATTAAAGCTATTTTAGAAAGTATTAATGTCCCTCTTGATGATATTGTTAAAATAAACATTCATCTTAAAAACCTTAAAGATATTGATGCTGTAAATGAAGCATATTCTACATTTTTCCCTGACTCAGCTATTGCAAGATCTGTTGCCTATGTTCCAGCTCAAACAGTAACTATTGCGTCGGCATTGCCTATGAATGCATTGATACAAATTGATGCTGTCGTGTCACATGGCGACGGTACTCCTCCGCAAGCGGTTGAAGATAGACATGATATTGTAATAAGAGCTAGCAATACAGACAATGCACCTCAGAATTCAATGTCTACACAAACTGTTGCTTTTTCTCATTACAATCATATTTCAGCTCAATTACCAATCAATCCAACAAATTCTGAGATTAGTATTGGCAATATAAAAGAACAAGCAAAACAGTGTTTACAAAACATCAAAGCGATCGTAGAAAGCATTAATCACACGATGGATGATATCGTTAAAATAAACATTCAACTTACAAATGTTGCAGATATCAATATTGTAGATGATGTTTATGTTCAGTTCTTTAATAATGATCGTCCAGCAAGAACGGTTATTGGAGTTTCAGCTATACCTATGAATTCACTAATACAAATAGAGGCCGTTGTTTCTAATGCTGAAGGGACGCCTCTGATAAAACATTAATAAATTACTCTTCTGATGAGAATTTAAATAAAAAGAACTCTTCCTAGATAATTGAAAGCCTCAATAACAAGTATTGCCATAACAGGCTTGTTTTGAGGCTTTGTTTATTTAACTCTTCGTAAATTATGTTAGTAAAGAACGGTGAACTTTAATCACTATCTTTTTAATCAATCCAGATTGAGATACTACACATCCCGGTTTATGCGGCTCTTCAGGAAAAAAAACAGCAAACATTTTAGAATGCATAATGACTTCATTACACTGATTCATACTTTCAACTAAGTAAAAATCGTTTTCTTCATCATAAGATTTAGCGATTGGATTTGCCGCATCTTCCAATGAATATTGAATACGTTCTTCCCCACGAATTAAACATTGTACATCGATATACTCTTTGTGAACCTCAGCTTGCTTACTACTTGCTTCACCTGTTTCAAACTCCATTACATTGGCAAATATTCTCTCACCATCAATAATGTGCTTTCCTGTTGGCAGCGCTTCTAAATCTGTTTCATTTAAATACGCTAAACATTGTTGAATCACACTTGGTAAATACTGGTTTGTTTTTTGATGTTCAATATGACCGTAAATCATAAACTGTCCTTAAAAGAGCCTTTAGGTAAATGCAAAGGCTCAAAGTAAATTATCAATTATGCTTTTGCTGCTGATGTTGAGTTCTTGTCTTTCGTTGCACTTAACTCATCAATTTCGTCGCTATTTAAATTATTTTTAAACATCGGTGCCGTTAAGTAACCAACAATAACCACCATCAACGTCCCGATAACACCATAGAAGAAGAAGTTTAAATCGGTAGCAGAACGAACCCACAGCACAGTAGCGATACTTGCAACCACACCTAGTAACGCACTGTTTGCATTTGCTCGGCGGATAAAGATGCCTAGCATAAACAATCCTGTCATTGGGCCACCCATCAAACCAAGTAAGCTGTTAAACGCATCCCAGATTTCACTTTCATTCGACATAATCAAATAAGTAGAGGCAACAACACCCAGGATACCTGCCACAACAGTTAAGGTTCTACCCACTCTTAATTTCTGTTCAGAGGTTGGGTTTTTACTTACTTTCTCATAAATATCAGAGGTGAAACACGCGGCAATACTATTCAAGCTACTTGAAATACTTGATTGTGATGCAGCAAAAATAGCTGCAATAATCAGGCCTGCAACGCCGACAGGCATTTGCGAAATAATATAGAAAGGTAAAATACCACCAGTATTGAAATCAGCAGGAAGCAGCTCTGGATTTTGAGTGTAGTAAGCAAATAGTGCAGAGCCAACCGCAAAGAAGAACACAGGAACACAAGCGACTAATTTTGCATTCGTGATCAGTGCTTTTTTAGTTTCATCAATATTGTCGGTAACGATATAACGTTGAACCACATCTTGGCTTGCTGTGAATTGTTGTAGAGAAGCAAAGAAGAAACCAATCATTAATACCGGAATCGTACTTTCAGTCCAACTCCAACTAAATTGCTCAGCTGGGAAGTATTTGTTTGCTTGATTTGACATGCTAAACACTTCAACAATACCGCCATCTACGTTAAAACAAACAACAACAAAGATAAGAATAGCCGCAATAGAAAGCATAATACCTTGGATTACATCGGTCCAGATAACCCCTTCAATACCACCTAAGAAGGTGTAGATAATACAAAGAACACCAATTAAGAAGACAATCATTAGCGGGCTAATATCGATAAATGGCATTAGTGCTAACGCCGTTAAATAAGTAACAATTGCAATACGACCAATATGAAACAACATAAAAGAAATGCTGCCAAACAAACGCATTCTTACGTCAAAACGTCTTTCTAAATATTCATAAACAGAAGTAAGATTCAACTTTCTAAAAAAAGGAATGTAGAACCAAAAGACAATAGGAAGAATAGCAATAGCAACATATTGTCCAATCAAAAATGTCCAGTCACTGGTGTACGCTTTTGCCGGAATAGACATAAATGTGATAGAACTTAGAGTAGTAGCAAAAACGCTGAAACCTGCGGCCCAGCCGGGGATTCTTCCTCCAGCTTTAAAGTAATCATCCGCTGATTTTTGACGACGAGCAAAGTAAACACCCACTGCCATAATTGCCGCTAAATAGGCAAAAAGAGCGATGTAATTTAATGTACCAAATGATTGTGCTTCCATTCGAATATACCTTGTATAATTTTTGTAGGGTTAAGTTTCTATTTTTTATAAATTCTAATTTGTTGTGCTAGCCCAATGAGCAACGCCAATCAATCCAGCATCTGCACCGCAACGAGCATGCTGAACCTTGGTTTGGTATGGTGAAGGTTGTTGTGCTAGGTAGTGCTGTACACGTTCTAAATAATAAGGTGCAAGACCAACACTGCCACCTAAAGTAACCAATTCTATGTCTAGGACCATTTTTAAATCGGCAATTAAATGAGCGATAGCCCTTGCGGAGCGATTAACGATATCTATTGCATTCGGATCATTTTGAGAGAAATATTTAAAGACTATTTCACCTGTACAGTCATCTCCAAAAAATGCTTTTCCGGCTTGTCCTATCGCCGTTCCTGAAGCAATGCTTTCGACACAGCCCCGACGACCACAACCACATATCGGTCCATTAGGATCAGCAAGTGTATGCCCAGCATGACCTGCGATACCATTAGTCCCAATAAGCAAATCATTATTAATCACAACACCTGCACCAACCCCCGTAGATACGGTAATAAAAGCCATATTGACTCTATTTAGCTCAAGAGTCTGGTACTCTGCCCATGCAGCAGCTTGTGCATCATTGATCGCGACTGTTGGTTTTTTCGTAATATTTTCAATAACCTTTCTTAATGGATAATTATTTAATCCACCAAGGTTTAAAGGATTTAACGCCGTTAGTATCCCGTCTTTAATGATCCCCGTTGAAGCAACGGCAACCGTTGAAACTTCGCTAATCAATGGCGTTAATAACCTCTCTAATGCCTTATCCATATCTTTAGGGTTACTAGAAGAAGGCGTTGGTGTTTGCTGACGGCGAATCACTTTTCCTGACTCAATTATTGCCGCCGCAATTTTAGTTCCACCAATATCTACCGTTAAGCAAGACTTCATGCGATGTCCTTAATAGTACTTTTTTTACCTAGATCGACTTCTGATTTAAACCAACCACAAATATGTTCAATCCGCGTTATTGCAGAACCTACCGTTACACATGACGCCCCTGCTTCTATTGCCTGACGAGCCAATAAAGGAGAATTAAATCGACCTTCCGCCATTACAAAACACCCTTGTTTTGCAAGTTGCTCAATAAATCTAAAATCTGGATCTTTTGGCGTAATTGGGGTCGTATAACCTGACAATGTCGTGCCAATAATTTCAACACCAAGATCATGACAGAACATTCCTTCTTCATAAGTCGAAGAATCAGCCATAACTACACAACCTAAGCTTTGAATCTTTTTCACTAACTCTTCAACAGATACAGGGCGAGATCGATGCGTTGCATCAATGGCGATGATGTCAGCTCCTGCCTCTTTTAATGCAACCACATCTTCAATATAAGGCGTAATTCGTACCTCTGAATCATCAAGGTCACGCTTAATAATGCCTATAATTGGAACCGATACATGAGGTCTTACTGCTTTTACATTATCAATGCCTTCAATTCTTAAACCAACCGCACCACCTTCAATGCTTGCCATTGCCATAGCAGCGACAATTTCAGGTTTATCCATAGGTCCATCATCAACAGGCTGGCATGATGAAACGAAACCTTGTGATAATGCATTCAGTGTTTTGTTGATATTGCTTCCCATAAAGCCAAACTCCAAATCTCATAATAGTACAATAGTATTGCTCCAAATATATATTTATGGAGTTATACTTCAATAACGAGATGTAAAAATGGAGATCTAGATCTCCTAAAAAATAAAGACCATAGAATAAAAAAGAACAAACACCCTTATTTATAAGGATTTTAATTGATTGAAATGTGACATTACTGTATTTTTGATTACATCATGCTTGGAGTATTACTCCAATAAAAGTAAATATTTGATTGATAAGGCAGATAAATGAACAGTAAAAATGCTCAAAATAATCAGTATATGATTACCAATATTGATGTATTTAATGGTCAAAAAATAGAAGAAAAACAAGCTATTATTATCAATAATGACTCCATTTCATCCATCATCCCAATGGAAAAAGCGCACTCTTTAGCGATGGAAAGCGTTGATGGCCATGGCGCACTAGCTACTGCTGGCTTTATTGATATTCAACTTAATGGCTGTGGCGGCGTATTACTAAATACAGATATTAATTTGTCTACATTAGATACGATGAATAAGACCAATGTGAAATACGGAACCACTCAGTACTTGCCAACATTGATCACCAGTACTGAAGTCGATCTCAATGACACTTTATCGTTAATGACTAGTTTTGATAATGCAGAACAAGAAGGTGTATTAGGACTTCACCTTGAAGGGCCTTTCATTAGTATAGAAAAAAAAGGGGCTCACCAAGCGCGATACATTCGAGAGCTAGACTTAACAACAGCTCAACGACTTGCAGAACATAGCTCTCACATAAAAGTATTAACGCTTGCCCCTGAGCATATCAAACAAGACGTTTTAGATTGTTTAACTGATGCTGGGATCACTGTATCTATTGGACATACCAACGCAACGTACGATCAAGTCAATTCACGTTCTGGTTTTAGTATGGCAACGCATTTATATAATGCAATGACACCTCTTGGCTCAAGAGAACCTGGTGTAGTTGGTTATATTTTCGATAAAAAGCCTCATGCTGGCATTATTGTAGATGGTATTCATGCTTCTTACCCATCGGTTCGAATTGCCCACCAACAACTAAAAGAAAAACTCTTTTTAGTTACCGATGCCGTAACGCCTGCAGGAACGGATTTAACTGAATTTGATATGGCAGGAACTCAAGCCTATGTGACAGATGGAAAATGTCATTATGAAGATGGAACTATTGCAGGTGCAGCAATTACCATGATTGATGGGGTTAGAAATTTAATTAATCATGTGGGTTTATCAAAAGAAGAAGCGTTAAGAATGGCGAGTTTATACCCAGCTCAAGCATTAAAAATAGATGATGAATACGGACAGTTAAAAGAAAACTACAAAGCAAACATTACCCTGATCGACAGTAATAATGACATCACGACGACGATTCAGATGGGTAAGCTTGTTTATCAGAAATAAAAAATAGGCCGTGAAAATATCTTAATATTCACGGCCTAATTATTTTATATTACCAGAAACTTATGACTGATTTGAAAGCGCTTCTGTCGTTTTCAATTTATTGGCTTTTGCTCCACTAATGTCGCGTTTGACTAATAATGTATAAATTAAATCCAATACGAACAACTGCGAGATCTTAGTACCAATCGAGTCACCTTGAAGTTGCCCCTGCCTATTACCATTAACTAATACATAATCAGAATATTTAGTGATATCCGAACGTGGATTATGCGTAATAGCAATCGTCGTCGCACCGTTCTCTTTTGCTAAGCGTAAAGCTTTGGTTGTTTCCACAGAATTACCCGAGTGGCTAAGACCTACCGCAAAATCTCCCGGTTGCATTAACGATGACTTAATATACATAAAATGGTTATTGGTAAATGCATCCACATTCAAGCCAATTCGCATAAATTTATGTTTTGCACTTTCGGCTGTTAAGCCAGATGAGCCTACACCAAAAAAGTAAATCGCTTTCGCATCTTTTAGCGCTTCAGACACCGATTCCAAAGATTGAAAATTAAGAAGGTTCATGGTTTCAGACAACACGCTTTCAATGGTTGACTGCAGCTTATGCCCTATCACTTCTGCATTATCTTCTGCGGTTACATCAGTATCAAAAATCTCCTTCTCTCTCCCCTGAAGGTTAGAGACCTCTATCGCCAGTTCCATTTTAAAATCTTGATAGCCTTTAAAACCTAATGTACGACAGAAGCGAATAATTGTCGCATCACCGGCATTAACGATCTGTGATAATTCCGCAATTGAATGCTTACTCACTTGAGTCGCATTAGACATAACATAATCAGCAATACGTTTTGAAGACGGGGTTAGGCTATTATAAAGACTGCCTATCGTATCGATGATGTTGCCCGCTTTTATTTGAATATTGTGGTTGGACATCAGTTAATAATCCTTGAATAAAACACCCTACTCATTCCATTCTGTCACGCCACTCCTATTTTGTGAAGTGTAACTCCATAATTATTATTCCTCTTTTCCACACTAAAAATCGATAAATTCGACGCATATAAAAATAATTCGTTCTAAATAACCCTTTATAGATCACATTTACAGCATCGAACTATGATTTTCATATTGCCAAATGAAACTTTACTCCATAAAATTAGTTTAACTCCAATATTGATATTTAAATGAAGGATAACTTCATAAAAATAAACTAATGAGGCTTAAATGAAAAAGTTAACCGGTTTAATTGCTGCTCCACATACACCTTTTGATTCTTCAAATAACGTAAACTTTGAAGAGATTGATAAAATCGCCAAGCATTTAATCAAAGATGGCGTAAAAGGTATTTATGTATGTGGTACAACGGGTGAAGGCATTCACTGTAGTGTTGAAGAGCGTAAAGCAATTGCTGAACGTTGGGTAAGCGCTTCTGATAATCAATTAGATATTATCATTCACACTGGTGCATTAAGTATTGTTGATACTTTAGAGCTTACACGCCATGCAGATACACTCGATATTCTAGCAACATCAGCAATTGGCCCATGTTTCTTCAAGCCGGGTAGTGTCGCTGATCTCGTTGAATATTGTGCAACTATCGCTGCCGCAGCACCATCAAAAGGCTTCTACTATTACCATTCTGGCATGTCTGGTGTGAATTTAAATATGGAAGAATTTTTAATCCAAGCCGATAAGCGCATTCCTAATTTATCAGGACTTAAATTTAACAGCGGTGACCTATACGAATACCAACGTTGCCTTCGCGCTTGCGATGGTAAGTTTGATGTGCCATTTGGTGTTGATGAGCATCTACCAGGTGCATTAGCGGTTGGCGCTAAAAGCGCAGTAGGCAGTACTTATAACTACGCCGCTCCTCACTTCAATTCAATCATCGATGCGTTTAATCGTGGTGATCAAGAAGCTGTATTTAATAAGATGACAAATGTTATTGAGCTTATTCGTGTCTTAGTCGATTTCGGTGGTGTAGCTGCAGGTAAAGTTGCTATGGAGCTTCACGATATCAACGCAGGAGATCCTCGCTTACCGTTAATGCCATTAAGTGCAGAACAAAAAACAACCGTTGTAGAAAGAATGAGAGCTGCAGGCTTCATTCAATAATATATTAAACCTTCTTGCTCTAGAGCTGAAAAACTTCCCCCTAGGTTTTTCAGCTTTTTTTTGATCTAGGTTTTCCCTTTTTCAACGTGTAAACTTCATGATAGTTATCATTTTAAAATGGAAAGTCTAATGAAAGTATATGATTGTTGTGAGATGGTTCGTGAGTTGTATTCATTAATTGGTAGTGGCGATCAGGGTTACATCCCTCAAGCGATTACGTGTGCAGTTAAATCATTAAATGATATTGCTGCTGACGAAACGCTTCCAAAAGCAACTCGTGAAAAAGCCGCATTTGCCGCTGCAAACTTATTAATTTCTGATTTTGAGGATGAGTAATGACACCTGAAAAAGTAGCTACAATGGATCCAATTATGTTGATGAGCATTGTTAACATGAAAATTCGAGATGAGTTTGGAGATCTTTATTGCTTAGTTAAGTTCTATGAACTAGATCAGAATGTATTAGTTAAACGATTATCTGAAGCAGGCTTCGAATATTTAGAAGAAGCAAAACAATTTAGATAAATATAAAATAAGAGGGGTATATATTTCCCTCTTATTTTTCTATATAAACATTTCCAGTACCCCTTCCATTACCATGAAACTTTGAACGCACATTCTTATTATTAACCAATAAAAAACATAATATAAAAAGAGATATTGGTCCCATATCATTATGATACAAAAATGCTATTAATCTTATTTAAACACATCGGAATAGTGATATTTATTCCACTTTAAAAATAAGAATGGAACAAAAAACAAAACAATTAAAATCAAAAACTTAAGTTGATAAATTGCATTTTAATCACAATTAAACATCCATTTAACTTCTATTTAATATAACAAAAATAAGATAAAAACATTTTGTTACACTTATAAAATCAGAACTTTCAAATATCCATGATAATTTTATTTTTCTTTATATTTATCGTTAATTAAGTATTTAGTTAATAGATTACCCACCAATTAAAAGTGAATTATGTATGGCATTACTAACAAAAAAAATGAAGCTAAACACTATTGCATTAGCATTATTGGGAGCAGGTTTCTCTGTTCAATCACACGCAAATGACATGATAAACCCAGATGGCGGTATTGTTGTTGGCTATTGGCATAACTGGTGCGACGGTCGTGGTTATCAAGGTGGTAACGCTCCTTGTATGACATTAAAAGAAACAAATCCTATGTATAATGTCGTTGATATTTCATTTATGAAAGTCTATGACACTTCCGAAGGTCGTATTCCGACCTTTCGCCTTGACCCAACAGTTGGTTTGAGTGAAGCTGAGTTTATTGAACAAATTCAAGAGTTGAATACTCAAGGTCGCTCTGTATTAATCGCACTTGGCGGTGCAGACGCTCATATCGAATTAAAACGTGGGGATGAAATACCATTTGCAGACGAAGTTATCCGCTTAGTTGAACTATATGGTTTTGATGGCTTAGATATCGATTTAGAGCAAGCCGCTGTAACTGCTGCCGATAACCAATGGGTAATTCCAGAAGCACTAAAAATAGTAAAAGATCATTATAGATCGCAAGGGAAGAATTTCCTTATTACGATGGCTCCAGAATTCCCTTACCTAAAAGCTGGTGACAAATACGTTCCTTATCTTGAGCGTTTAGAAGGGTATTATGATTGGATTAACCCACAATTCTATAACCAAGGTGGCGATGGCATTTGGGTTGATGAAGAGAACGCATGGATTACTCAAAACAGTGATGCAATGAAAGAGAAGTTTATCTACTACATCTCTGACTCATTGATCAACGGTACTCGTGGTTTTCACAAAATCCCTCACGACAAACTTGTTTTTGGTATCCCAACAAATAATGATGCTGCAGCAACAGGATTTGTTAAAGAACCCCAAGATCTTTACAACGCATTTGATGCTCTAAAGCAGCAGGGACAACCTTTACGTGGTGTAATGACTTGGTCTATTAACTGGGATATTGGTACTGATTCTGCTGGTACTCCATATAACAGCAGCTTTATTAATGCTTACGGCCCATATATTCACAGTCAAACGCCACCACCACCAGTGGTTGGTAAACCTGTGTTTACAGGGTTAACTGATACACGAGTTCCACACGGTAGTGTATTTGATTCATTAGCGGGAGTTACCGCAATGGATAAAGAAGACGGTAACCTAACATCATCAATTACGGTTGAGGGCTCAGTGAACACACAGGTTCTTGGTGACAATGTACTTGCTTATAGCGTAACTGACTCTGATGGTAACGAAACGAAACAAGCTCGTAATATTGAAGTTTATAGTGCGCTTCCTGAATTAACAGGCGTTGCAAACACAACCATTAAAATAGGCTCAGATTTCAACCCTCGAACTAACGTAAAAGCAACTGATGCTGAAGATGGAGACTTAACGTCTCAGATCTCTATTGAAGGAACAGTAAATACTTCTCTTGCAGGTAAGTACACATTAACTTATTCAGTAACAGACAGTGCGGACCAAACTACAACAGCACAGCGTACAATTACGGTAAATGATGGTTCACAAGTTTGTGTTAACCCATGGAAAGCCGATCAAGTTTATTTAACTGACGAAACAGTAAGCCATAACGGAAAAACATGGCAAGCTGGCTGGTGGACACAAGGTGATGAACCCGGCACAACCGGAGAATGGGGAGTTTGGAAACAAATTGGTGATAATGATTGTGGTGGTGTAACTCCAGAACCCGGTATTGAGTTAACGGCAAAAATCACAGATCTCAGCAATGAATATTCAATTGTAAACTCAACTGCTAACGTAACGTTTTCTATTACAACAAATGATACCGCTTCTGTAACGGTTGATATCATTGACCGTATGGGCAACAGCATTGCATCGGAATCAACCTCAATAACTGGTATTCAAGCTGTTTCTTTAACGTTAAACAACGTTGAATCCGGTTATTACTCAATGCGTTTATTAGCATCGAACGCTGATGACTCGGTAGAAGAACGTTACAGCTTTAATCTAGTTTCTGAAGATACGCCAACACCACCACCAACCGATATTCCTGCATATGAAGTAGGTAAAACATACGCAGATGGCGAACAAGTTCTAGGTTCTGATGGAAACATTTATCAGTGTAAGCCTTGGCCATACACACCATGGTGTTCAAGTGCATCTTATGCTCCAGCAGAAAGTCAATACTGGGCTGACGCTTGGGATAAGGTATAAATAAAAGCGCTAAAATATACAAACGTATTTAAAAGTAACACATAGAAAAAAGCCAGCATATCAATGCTGGCTTTTTATATTTAACTCATTTTATTAATGCCCTAACTAATATTAGAACGATGCCCAAAGAACGGTAATTACTAAGATAGGACAAACAAATTTCACATACAGAGGCCAAATCTTACCGAAGAAACCCTGTTGGAATTCTGGATAACCTTGCTCAAGTTCTTTGATTTTAGAATGTCGGCTCCATACCCAACCACCAAATACACAGAATAATAATGCTGCGACAGGTTGCAAGTACTGAGTCGCAACCATTGCAACCAAACCAAATAACTCACCAAAATTAAATACAATTATCACACTGAACACAGCAATTAGAGCACCTAAAAACCAACTTGTTGGCGTTCTTTTGGTTTTGAATCGCTCACTCACTAAAGAAACTGAACACTCAAGCATTGAAATTGAAGAGGTTAATGCTGCAATCGTTAATAGTAAGAAGAAAACAATCGCAAACAGATCACCAAACAATCCTAAGCTATCAAACATCATTGGTAATACAGTAAATACTAAGGTATCAGAACTGATTAATGAACCATCTTCTGCATAGATTTGAACGCCCTTCTCCATTGCAACAAACATTGCAGGCATTACCACTAATCCAGCAATAAATGCCACAGCCGTATCCACTAAAGTCACGTTCATTGCCATCTTAGGAAGGTTTTCTTTCTTACTTAAATATGAGCCATAGATAAGCATTGAACAGCCACCAATGGTTAACGAGAAAAAGCCTTGTCCCATCGCTGCTAAGATCAATTTTTTATCCATTACCTTTTCAAAATCAGGGATAAGATAATGCTTCAATCCTTCAATCGCACCTTGTTGCATCATGATATAAACAAACAATAAGCCAAATAAAACAAACAAAGCAGGCATTAAACGTGTTGACCATTTCTCAATACCGTCTTTAATTCCACCTTGTACGATTAGAATAGTTAATACATAAAAGATTATCGTACCCAGTAAATTACGTTCAATACTAAAACCTTTAAACCATTCAGCAAGATCATGTAATCCAACGACGTTCGCCATTGCACCAAACAAGAAACAAATTAACCATCCGCCAACAATGCTATAGAACATCAACACTGCACTCGGGACACTCAAACCAATCCAACCAACAAAAGCACCTACACGCTTACCTATTGGGTTAGAAGTCAATGAACGCATACTATCGACTGGGTTCGCTTGGCCATGACGACCAATCGCCATTTCAACAACAAGCATAGGAAAGGCCACCACAAGGATCATGATAAGATAAACCAATAAGAAAGCCCCACCACCATTACTAGCAGCTTGAGTTGGGAATCCCCAAATGTTACCTAACCCAACAGCCGCGCCTGCCGCCGCTAATATAAAACCTATACGTGAACTAAAACTTTCTCTGTTACTGGTCATTCTCTGTATCACCACACTAGTACAATGCAGGCATAATAACTTCACTAATAATGAAACACCAGTTTTAAATCTCTAATTAACTCATTTATTTACGTCACTAATAAAAGTCCAGAGCTTCCTACTTCGTTAATACGAATAAGTAATATTATATCTATTCATTATTTATCAAAAAAAATGGTATTTAAGTGCTCTTTTTTTAAACAATACGAATAATTTCACATAATCTATTAACAACAAAAGTCCATTAGAAAAAGTAATGACAAAAGCGTCAAAATTATAATCTATTTTTTATTTGACGAAATTAAAAACTACTGATAAATTCGCCGTCATTGAGTCACGGTGTACACATCCTATAACACCTCTCTACTTACTCCACCAAACTCCAGACTACTGAGTTATACACTCAGACAACTAGATGGTAGCCAAATGGGTTAGATATCCACCAAGTATTAACTATACTTAGGGTGGGTTTTTTCTATTTGAGACAAATTAATGACAGATAAAATCATTGTCGGATGGCGCGAATCATTAAGCCTTCCAGAACTTGGTATTAAATTAATTAAGGCAAAAGTTGATACTGGCGCCAAAACTTCTTGCTTGCATGCTTTTAAAGTAGAGCCCTTCACAAAGGATGGTGAAGACTGGGTCCGTTTTTGGATTCATCCAGAAAAACGTAATAACGATTTTGTGCAAATTTGTGAAGCACCAATTGTTGACCGCCGAAAAGTAAAAAGCTCAAGCGGTCAAGAAGAACTACGCTACGTTATTAAAACAATGATCCGAATCTCAGGCCAAGAATGGCCAGTTGAAATTACATTAAGTAACCGAGAAACAATGGTGTTTCGTATGTTACTAGGAAGAACAGCAATGCAAGATCGTATTGTTGTAGATCCATCGTCATCTTACCTTGTTGATTTTGAGGAAACTGTATAATGAAAATCGGTATTTTATCGCGCAACCAATCTCTTTACTCTACTAGCCGCTTAATTGAAGCTGCTGAGAGTCGTGGACACGAAGTAAAAGTAATTGATGCATTACGTTGCTATATGAATATCAATTCAGAAAAACCTCAGATCCACTTTAAAGGTGAAGAGCTTATTGATTACGATGCAATCATTCCTCGTATTGGCGCATCTGTAACGTTCTACGGAACAGCAGTATTACGTCAATTTGAAATGATGGGTGTATACCCTGTAAATGAATCAGTTGCGATCACTCGTTCTCGTGACAAACTACGCTCAATGCAATTGCTTTCTCGCAAAGGTATTGGTATGCCTATTACAGGCTTCGCAAGTAAGCCTGATGACGTTAAAGACCTATTAGACATGGTTGGCGGTGCGCCAGTTGTGATCAAGCTCTTAGAAGGCACTCAAGGAATAGGTGTTGTTCTTGCAGAAACGCGTAAAGCAGCAGAAAGTGTTGTTGAAGCATTCATGGGCTTAAAAGCGAACATCATGGTTCAAGAGTTCATCAAGGAAGCTGGCGGTGCAGATATCCGTTGTTTCGTTATTGGTGGCAAAGTGATCGCAGCAATGAAGCGTCAAGGTGCAGAAGGCGAATTCCGCTCTAACTTACACCGTGGTGGTTCAGCGTCACTGGTAAAATTAACTCCAGAAGAGCGTAAGACAGCAGTAGCTGCAGCAAATATCATGGGGCTAAATGTAGCAGGTGTAGATTTACTTCGTTCTGAGCGTGGTCCACTAGTTATGGAAGTGAACTCATCTCCGGGCTTAGAAGGCATTGAAAAAGCAACAGGCAAAGATGTTGCTGGCCTAATTATTGATTTTATTGAGAAAACTGCAGCGACTAAAAGGACTAAAACTCGTGGCAAAGGCTAAAAAAAATCAAGCGTTTGAAATACTAACGCACTCGGTTGCACCTGGTGAAAGAAAGGTAATTGAGATTGAAGCCGCTAAGCTTTATACACACTCACCTCTATCGATCCCTGTTGAGATCATTAACGGCCAGCATGCTGGCCCAATCCTGATGGTAAATGCTGCCATTCATGGTGATGAACTTAATGGTGTTGAAATTGTTCGACAGTTAATTAACAACGTTGATCCTAAGACATTAAAAGGAACGCTTATTGCAGTACCTATTGTTAATGTCTTTGGTTTCATCCATAAATCACGCTATCTTCCGGATCGCCGTGATTTAAACCGTTGCTTCCCTGGTTCAGAGAAAGGTTCGTTGGCATCTCGCATGGCACATACCTTCTTCACCCAAATAGCACAGCGTTGTGATTATATTGTTGATCTACATACAGGTGCTATTCACAGAACGAATTTACCTCAACTTAGAGCGGATCTAAGCAACCCTGAAACGTTACGAATTGCACACGCTTTCGGCACGCCAGTGATTGTAGATTCACCTCTTCGCGATGGTTCTCTTCGTAGTGAAGCTGAAAAATGTGAGATCCCAGTATTAACGTATGAGGCAGGTGAAGCATTACGCTTTGAGCCTATCGCTATTAATGCGGGTTATGTAGGTGTACAACGTGTGATGCAAGCTATTGGTATGCTAAAAGCAAGCAGAAAACGCTTGCCAGAAGCCATCATTGCTAAATCAACAAGTTGGTTACGCGCAGAAAGCGACGGTATCTTACGTACGGTTGTAACTCTGGGTGAGCAAGTTGAGAAAGGTCAAGTTTTGGCTTATATCAGCGCACCATTAGGCCACAGTGAAATCGAACTTCGAGCTCATAAAGGCGGCATCGTTATTGGTCAACAAACCTTACCTTTAGTTAATGAAGGTGATGCTGTTTTCCATCTTGCTTACTTTACCGAAGACGATGAAATGGTTGGTCAAACGGTTGAAACGTATATCGATGAAATTATCGAAGCGGATACTGACCAATTAACTAACGGTCAAATCACGACATCTACACTTTAGTATTTTTTACTAGCATTACTTATTAATAAGAGAGGTTCGCCTCTCTTATTTTATAATGAACTATCTGTTATTACTGCACATCTATAATTTCATATTGCTGCTTCTTGCCAGCTAAATTCAATTCAAACTCATCACCAAGTTGCTGCCCTATCATGGCTTTCCCAAGTGGAGCTGACGGCGTTATTAGTGAAAATGTCATTGTATTATGAGTGACTTTTACTCCACCCGCTGACGGACCGATAAAAAACATACTCTCGACATCATCTTGATTTACAAGCGTCACTAAAGCGCATTGGTTAATTGTACTATCTTCACTATATTCTAAACGCGGTAATTTACGATACGCTAGAATATCAGCTTCACACTCAGCAACTCGTAGTGCTTGCCCATGAGCTAAATAAGAGGCTTCTAAGCCAAAGGTTTCATACTTACTGCGTGCAATCGCTTCTTTATCTGTCGCTTGATCAATGGCTCGTTGCGTGGCTTCTACTGCCATTTGATGAATTTGACGCAGCTCCTGAATGATGGAGCTTAATAACGCTTCTTTTTCTATCATAAGTGAAATTACTTTATTGGAAATATAAAAAATGGCAGTTACGAATAACTGCCATTTCATGATATCTATTTTTCTATCACATTACTGTGATGACAAATTACTCTTCGTCGTATTCGTCTTCATCGTTTGCTGCATCACGAGCGGCTTCATATTCCGCTTTTTGTGCTGCTGATTTTTCTTTCTTACGCGCGATCATTTCTTCTTTTTCGCTGCGTTGTTCCGCTTTACGATCATTACGAACTGCTTGCGTTTTTGCAAATTCAACAAGCTCTTTCTCTGCCCATTCAACTGCTTCTGCTTCGCTTTCAAAACCAAGCTGACGCTTAGATACAACCGTTCTGCGAGAAGTTACTTGGCGCGTAATTTCAGCAGCCCAAGCGTTACGTTTTTCTACAATACGGTAATCAAATTTTGCCATTTTTTTTTCCTAGAATTCGATAGTTAAGGGATAGATCATTGTTAAAAAATCCATCTATAACTGCAGTACAATATCTGCATTCCCTTTAATGCCCGCTATTAGAACACATCTAGCCAAAAATGCATCAAAAAGATGTCAATCTATAAGCGCTTTAAAGGAGAAGTTGATCTTATTTTTTTACAACTAAATGATTTCGGTTATCTCGACTACTGCGGATCAACTCGTCACCTTTCACAATATCAACGGATTTTGCTAATCGATCATATAGAAGTACATTGACAGTCGCAGCTAAATTCATGCAACCAACGGTTGGAACATAAACGACATGATCAGCTCTATCTGCAACCTGTTGAGTAATTGAACCATCTTCAGGACCAAAAACATAAATTGCTTTGTCTGGATGTTGAAACTCAGGAAGAGATATCGCTCCCTCAGCAAGTTCAACACACACCACTTTCATGTCTGCTGGTAATTCATCCAATAAACACTCAACACTGGTTAGCGGGATCTTGTTGGCTACTTTTTTAGTATCCGTTTGAAACTTTGCCGCACGATCATATCTCTCACCCGTATAACGAACATCATCAACTTGATAACAACCAGCAGCACGCATCACTGCGCCGACATTCGTTGGGCTTTTTGGGTTACTCAAACCAATCGTAACGTGCGTATCTTTCATTGTTTCTTCCAACAGATAAAAATAAAGCGTTATTCTAACAAAAAAACCGCTGAAGCCTAAGCCTCAGCGGTTTTTTTTAAAAAGAGCCGTCTTTACCCAACTCTTTTATTCATTATAGGACATTGCATTCATAAAAATTTTAATATTTATCACAAATTTTTATTCATCCTAATAAATACTTGTCAGGTATGAACCTAATTAACCGATATTCTTACGAGCGTTTTGGAACATACGCATCCAAGCACCATTCTCGCCCCAAGTCTCAGGAGCCCAAGAGTTAGCAACAGTACGGAATACACGCTCTGGGTGAGGCATCATGATCGTTACACGACCGTCCGTTGTTGTTAAACCTGTGATAGCGTTTGGTGAACCATTCGGGTTATTTGGATATTGCTGCGTTTGATTACCGTTGTTATCAACATAACGTAGAGCAACAGTACCTGAGTTTTCAATCGCGTTTAGGTGGTCGTTATCACGAACTTCTACGCGGCCTTCACCGTGAGAAACAGCGATTGGCATACGAGAACCTTCCATCCCATTGAAAAATACAGAATCAGACTTCTGAACTTCAACTAGGCTGAAACGCGCTTCAAAACGCTCTGATTCGTTACGAACGAAACGTGGCCAATACTCTGCACCAGGGATAAGTTCACGTAGGTTAGATAACATCTGACAACCATTACATACACCTAGAGAGAACGTATCTTCACGCTTGAAGAAGTTTTCAAATTGGTCACGCGTAGAGTCGTTAAACAGAACTGATTTAGCCCAACCTTCACCAGCGCCTAGTACATCACCGTAAGAGAAGCCACCACACGCCACAAGACCGTTGTACTCTTCTAGTACCGCTTGACCCGTTAGGATATCACTCATGTGAATGTCAGTTGCTTCGAAGCCTGCGCGGTCAAACGCTGCTGCCATTTCAACGTGAGAGTTAACACCTTGCTCACGTAGAATTGCCATCTTAGGTTTAGCACCTAGGTTGATATAAGGCGCTGCAATATCTTCGTTTACATCAAAGCTTAGGCTAACGTTTAGACCTGGGTCTGAGTTGTCTTTCTTCGCTTCATGTTCTTGGTCTGCACATACAGGATTATCACGTAAACCTTGCATTTTATGCGTAGTTTCTGCCCAGATAGTACGTAATTCAGTACGGTTACGTTCTACTATAACCTGCTCACCAGACTTAATAACCACTTCGTCAGACGCTTCAACAGAACCAATAACGTGTGAACATTCACCTAGCTCATTTGCTGCTAATGTTGACAACACCGAATCTAAATCGTCATTACGAACTTGGATTACCGCACCTAACTCTTCGTTAAATAATGCAGCTAATGTATCTTCGCCTAATGCTTCAATGTTCGCACTCACACCACAGTGACCAGCAAATGCCATTTCTGCAAGCGTTACAAATAAACCGCCATCGCTTTTATCGTGGTAAGCCACTACTTGATCATTTGCGATTAAGGTCTGAATGCCTTCGTAGAAGCCTTTTAGCTGTACTGCGTTGTCTACGTCTGCTGGCTTATCACCAAGTTGTTTGTAAACCTGCGCTAGTGCTGTCGCACCCATACGGTTTTTACCATTGCCTAAATCGATAAGAACTAGGCTTGTATTGCCTTTGTCAGTGCGAAGCTGAGGAGTAATTGTTTTACGCACATCTTCAATTCGAGCAAATGCAGTAATAACAAGAGAAAGAGGAGAAGTAACTTCTTTCTGCTCACCATTCTCTTCCCACTTAGTCTTCATCGACATTGAATCTTTGCCCACTGGAATAGTTAGACCAAGTGCCGGACAAAGCTCTTCACCTACCGCTTTAACGGCTTCGTAAAGACCTGCATCTTCACCAGGGTGACCCGCTGGAGACATCCAGTTTGCAGATAATTTAATATTCTTAATATCGCCAATATTTGTCGCAGCAATGTTGGTAATTGCTTCACCAACCGCTAAACGAGCTGATGCTCCAAAGTCTAGAAGAGCTACGGGTGTACGCTCACCAAGAGACATCGCTTCACCGTGGTAAGTATCATAACTTGCCGCAGTTACCGCACAGTTAGCAACAGGAACCTGCCATGGGCCAACCATTTGATCACGAGCCACAAGACCTGTCACCGAACGGTCACCAATCGTGATTAAGAATGTTTTCTCAGCCACTGTTGGTAAACGAAGAACACGCTCAATAGCATCATTCATTTCAATGCTTGAACGATCAATGGCTGGGTTATTCGCTTTTAGTGTTTTCGCATCACGGTGCATCTTAGGCGTTTTGCCTAGAAGGATGTCCATTGGCATATCAATTGGTGTATTGTCGAAATGTGAATCTTCTAATTTCAGCTCACGCTCTTCCGTTGCTTTACCAACTACCGCATATGGTGCACGTTCACGCTTACAAATCGCTTCAAATGTCGCTAAGTCTTTATCAGCAACGGCCATTACGTAACGCTCTTGAGATTCATTACACCAAATTTCAAGTGGGCTCATGCCCGGCTCATCATTCGGAACATCACGTAAATTAAAGATACCGCCACGCTCACCATCATCAACAAGTTCAGGTAATGCGTTTGAAATACCACCCGCACCCACATCGTGGATAAATGCGATTGGGTTTGCATCACCAAGCTGCCAACAACGGTCGATAACTTCCTGACAACGACGTTCCATTTCTGGGTTTTCACGTTGTACTGAAGCGAAATCTAGATCTTCAGAAGAAGAGCCTGAATCCATTGAAGATGCTGCACCGCCGCCAAGGCCGATGTTCATCGCAGGACCACCAAGTACGATTAAGCTTGCGCCTACTGGGATCTCTTTCTTCTGAACATGATCATCACGAATATTACCTAAACCACCCGCAAGCATGATTGGTTTGTGGTAACCACGTACTTCCTCACCATTATGAGAGTTTACTTTTTCTTCATAAGTACGGAAGTAACCTAATAGGTTTGGACGACCAAATTCATTGTTAAATGCCGCGCCACCTAGAGGGCCTTCAAGCATAATATCAAGCGCAGTAACGATACGACTTGGCTTACCAAAATCCGTTTCCCACGGTTGAACAAAATTAGGAATTTTTAAGTTAGATACAGAGAAACCGACTAAACCTGCTTTTGGTTTACCACCGATACCTGTTGCGCCTTCATCACGGATTTCACCGCCAGAACCTGTTGACGCCCCCGGCCAAGGAGAGATTGCTGTTGGGTGGTTATGCGTTTCTACTTTCATCAAGATGTGTGTTTTCTCTTGATGGTAACCATAGCCACGAGTTTCTGGATCTGGGAAAAAGCGACCGACAGTAGAACCCGTCATTACAGCTGCGTTATCTTTATAAGCAGACAGTACGTTTTCAGGGGTTACTTCGAAGGTGTTTTTGATCATTTTGAATAATGATTTATCTTGCTTAACCCCATCGATAGTCCAATCCGCATTGAAGATCTTGTGACGACAATGCTCTGAGTTCGCTTGTGCAAACATCATTAATTCGATGTCAGTTGGGTTACGACCTAGCTTTTCAGTAAAGCTTTCTAATAGGTAATCTATTTCATCTTCAGCCAGTGCAAGACCAAGGGTAACGTTTGCGTTTTCTAGCGCTTTACGGCCACCAACAAGTAGATCAACTTCTGCGTATGGTGCAGGCTCCGCTACCGTAAATAATGCCGCTGCTGATTCAAAATCAGTAAAGACCACTTCCATCATGCGATCATGAAGAATGGCTTTTAGTTCGACTAATTGAAGTTCAGAAAGTGTTTCGGACGTTTCTACGTAATAAGCTGTGCCGCGCTCTAAACGTGCGATGTTAACTAAACCACAGTTACGAGCAATATCAGTAGATTTTGAAGACCAAGGAGAAATAGTGCCCGGGCGAGGAGTAGAAAGAAGCAATAAACCTTCAGGCTCATGTTCTTCAATCGTTGGACCGTAAGTCAGTAATTTTTCTAACTTAGCAACCTCAGACGCATCAAGGTCTGCCGTTACATCAGCAAAATGGGTAAATTCAGCATAAATACCAGTAACAGGTAAATTTAGCTCGCAACAAAGCTCAAGTAGCTTGTTAACACGAAATTCAGATAGAGCAGGTGAACCACGCAAAATTCTCATGTACTTAGGTCTCTTTGGCAATGAATTAAAGGTAATATTGGAATAGTTTCATGCTGTTATAAATACTTAACTCAATTAAATATTCATAACTCATGTGGCTATGCCGATGTTACCTCTGCTATTGCGAACGCATTATAAAGGATTTTGTTTTGTGAAGTAACACCAAAAGCAACCGTTTGCGTATTTTTTTTAAAAAAAGTGTAAATGTCCTCTTAATTAGATAAATTTGAATGAAAAACAAACAACCATAAAAATAAACTGTCTCAATCTCTAATAATTGTTGTAATTTGTTACCGTGCTTTTGCCTCTTGATATCCCATTTGATATAACTACGCCCTACTTATTTAAAAGAGCATTCTGACTTGAGCCGCATCCCTTATCATCGTCTTCTAAAATCTTGCCTTGTTATTTCTACACTGGTTTTTACCCTCACAGGGTGCCAAGTAGAATCAGAGCCAAAAACAAAACTAGAGCAGGTCAGAGAACGCGGTGTTTTACGAGTCAGTACATTAAATAATCAGCTTTCTTATTATATTGGTTCTAATGGCCCAACAGGATTGGATTACGATCTTGCAAAAGCCTTTGCTGAAAAATTGGAAGTTAAGCTCGAGATCACTCCGGCATATACTTACTCAGGCTTATTCCCTGCCCTCAATCGTAATGAAGTCGATATTATTGCGGCTAATATGACCATTACTCCTGAACGCTTAGCTGAATATAATCCAGGGCCTGTCTATTACTATGTCAGCCAACAAGTCGTTTATAAAAAAGGCAGTTGGCGTCCGCGTAACATTAAGAACTTAACTCAACTTGATGAAAACGTAACTATCGTTAAAGATTCAAGTTTTGAAGGCACGTTAACCAAGTTAAAAGAGAAGCACCCTAAACTTGAGTGGCATACCGAAGCTGATACCGATGTTAGTGAATTATTGAAAAAAGTTGCTAATGGAGAGATTCACTACACGCTGGCTGACTCGGTTGAATTATCACTCACACAACGTATTCACCCTGAGTTAGCGGTGGCTTTTGAGCTAACCGAGGATCAGCCTGTCGCTTGGTTCTTACAAAAAACAGAGGACGATAGTTTACAAGCTTTGGTCATTGAATTTTTTGGTGAGCTAAAAGAAAGTGGCAAACTGGCTCTTTTAGAAGAAAAATATTTTGGTCATGTTGAATCGTTTGATTATGTTGATACACGCGCTTTCATTCGTGCATTAGAGAGCAAACTTCCTAAATGGGAACCTCTATTTAAAAAGTACGCAGGTGACTTTGATTGGCGTTTCTTAGCTGCTTTGTCATACCAAGAATCACATTGGAACCCGTTAGCAAAATCACCAACAGGCGTACGAGGCATGATGATGTTAACGCTTCCAACAGCTCAATCTGTTGGCGTTAAAAATCGCTTGAGCCCAGAGCAAAGTATTCGCGGCGGAGCTGAATATTTACGTCGTATAGTAAAACGAGTACCGGATTCAATAACAGAACATGAAAAGATTTGGTTTGCCCTTGCCTCTTACAATATTGGCTTTGGACACATGATGGATGCGCGTCGATTAACTAAGCGCCTAGGTGGCGATCCAGATTCTTGGACTGATGTAAAAGATAACTTACCGCTATTACGTCAGAAGCGTTATTACAAATATCTTCGTTATGGTTTTGCTCGTGGCGATGAAGCTCAAAATTATGTAGAGAACATTCGCCGTTATTACCAAAGTATTATTGGCTATGAACAAGAACAAGCAAACAAGTTGATCCAAGAAGAAATTACGGTTGAAGATTTAACCGTAATTGATGTTCCACTTTCTTCTGCAGCTGCGACGATTAGTAATGCCACATCTAGCAAATAAGTCTCTATTTGCTGGTAATAAAATTTGTTAAAAAAACTTACTAAATGGCATGTTCATGTTACGGTAACAATTAACACATACTCTGAGTTAACTTGTTCTCAAGATCATGCCAATTAAAGTTAAACGTACTTTAATTTTTATTCGTTAAATTAAGGGGGAGCCCATGCTCTCTAATAGAAGAAAACTTAAACCAAGTACCTCGCTAAAAGGCAGCACTCAACGTCGACGTAAGCTGTTAAATAACCATAAGAAAGTACTTCATCGTCAACGTACTTATGCTATGTCACTGTTTGATGAAGGCGAAGCATTCTCTTGTCGCTAATCTTTAGGCGACAATTTTTTATTCGCACGCAGTAAAAAGGCAAATTGCGATAATTCAATTTGCCTTCTCTACTATATTTTCTTTATCTTCTCGATTAATCCATCATCTGATTTTTCAATTCAGCTTCCCGCTGTAACTTACGTTCTTCTTTTTTCTCTTTACGTCTACGTTTAAAAAAAGCTTGTAGCTGTGCTCTACACTCTTCTTCCATCACTCCAGATTCACACTCCACAAAATGAAATGCGGTTGCAGAAGTAAATAGATTAATCACACTGCCAGATGCACCTGTTTTCATATCTGTCGCACCAAAAATCACATGCTTAATGCGGCTGTGAACAATAGCACCTGCACACATAGGGCATGGTTCTAATGTGACATATAAAGTCGCATCGACTAGCCGATAATTTTCGATGGTTTTACCTGCCTCTTTAATCGCCATCATCTCAGCATGAGCAGTGGCATCATGAGTACCAATTGAACGGTTCCACCCTTCCCCAATGATCTTACCATCTAAAACAATCACAGCTCCGACTGGCACTTCGCCCTCTTTTTCAGCTATCGCGGCAAGTTCCATAGCGCGTTGCATATAGCGGTGTGCGTCTTTAGTTTCTATTTCAACCGTCATAGTTACTCTGCTAATTCTTTTGCTAGGAACTCAACCAATAAACGAATCTTAGTGGAAAGATGTCGATTATTTGGATATACCGCCCAGATCCCTTCTTTTGGCTCACGATAAGGTACTAGTATCTCTACAAGCTCACCTTTATCCATCGACTCTTGAACATAAAAATCAGGCAACTGAACAATGCCTAAACCTTTTAATGCCGCATTCGTTAAAGCGGCCCCGCTATTACAGTGAACAGACCCTTTTACTCTTACGCTTTTTTCTTTTTTATTTTCGATAAAGCGCCAGATAGGTAAGCTACCAACCAAGCAATTGTGTTGCGATAATTCAGATAAGGTATGAGGCTCACCATGTTTCTCAATATAACCAGGAGAGGCACACACTCGAACTTGTCTGCTAGATAGACGCTTTGCCATCATGGTTGAATCGGTTAATCGGCCTAATCGAATCGCTAGATCAAAATCCTGTTCAACCAAGTCTAATGTTTGATTTGATAAAATTAATTCAAGCTCAAGCTGTGGGTACATCAGCATAAAGTCGCTAAGCAGTGGGGCAATTAGCTGCTCACCATAAGTTACTGACGACGTGATCTTTAAACGGCCCTGAGGCGTTGCGTTAAGCTCAGTGATCGCTCTATCTGCTTGCTTTAACCCTTCAACTAAATGGCGACAATGCTGATAATAGGTTTGCCCTGCTTCAGTTACAGATACTTTTCTCGTTGTTCGGATCAATAACTTAATGGATAAACGATCTTCTAATGCAGCTACTTTACGACTAATTTGAGCCACCGATGTATCAAGAGCTCTGGCTGCTCCTGTAAAGCTTTGCGCTTCAGCAACGGCAACAAATTCAGTTACCCCTTCCCAATCAATCACTGGCTGTTCTCCACTAGTATTATTACATATTCGTAAAAATTATTTACTATTCTACCGTATTATCAATTGGTGGGAAATACTTATAATGGCACCCAACAAGACGACGAGCACAAACAAAAAATTGCATTACACTTAAAATAAAACTGTTATTTATGTCGTCGATTAAATTATCCCAATAAGGAAAAACCAATGGCTCTTGATATTAAACCTAATCAAACTCACATCAAATCTAAAGCAATGGTAGCTTGGGCTGCTGGCGAACCTCTAAAAATGGAAGAAGTGGATGTTCAACTTCCTAAAGCTGGTGAAGTTTTAGTTCGCATCGTTGCTACTGGTGTATGTCACACTGACTTATTCACTCTTTCTGGTGATGATCCAGAAGGTATCTTCCCTTCAATCCTAGGCCATGAAGGCGGCGGTATTGTTGAAATGATCGGCGAAGGCGTAACAAGCGTTGAAGTTGGCGACCACGTTATCCCTCTTTAYACTGCTGARTGTGGTGAGTGTAAATTCTGTAAATCTGGCAAAACTAACCTTTGTCAGGCGGTTCGTGAAACTCAAGGTCAAGGCCTTATGCCTGATGGAACAAGTCGTTTYTCTATCAACGGTGAAACTATCTTCCATTACATGGGTTGCTCTACGTTCTCTGAATTCACAGTACTTCCTGAAATCTCTYTAGCGAAAGTTTCTAAAGAAGCACCACTTGAAGAAGTTTGTCTTYTAGGTTGTGGCGTAACGACTGGTATGGGTGCGGTTCTTAACACRGCTAAAGTTGAAAAAGGCGACACGGTTGCTGTATTCGGTCTTGGTGGTATCGGTCTTTCCGCTATCATCGGTGCGAAAATGGCGGGTGCAAGCCGCATCATCGGTGTTGACTTGAACGAAAGCAAATATGAACTGGCTAAAAAATTAGGTGCAACTGATTGCATCAACCCAACAAACTTCGATAAGCCAATTCAAGAAGTAATTGTTGAAATGACTGATGGCGGCGTGGATTACTCTTTTGAGTGTATCGGTAACGTAAACGTAATGCGTGCTGCACTTGAGTGTTGTCACAAAGGTTGGGGTGAATCAATCATCATCGGTGTTGCTGGTGCGGGTCAAGAGATCTCAACTCGTCCTTTCCAACTTGTGACTGGTCGTGTATGGCGTGGCTCTGCATTTGGTGGCGTAAAAGGCCGCACTGAGCTTCCAGGTATCGTTGACCGTTACATGCAGGGTGAATTCGCTCTTGATGATTTCATCACTCACACTATGGGTCTTGCTGATGTAAACGCAGCGTTCGATCTAATGCACGAAGGTAAATCTATCCGTACTGTTCTACATATGGATAAATAAGCTCTAACATTTAAAATTTAACCATCATTAACTAAACGTAAAGCCCGTTAGATTCATTTCAAACGGGCTTTATTTTTTAAAGGTACATATGTTTATTAAAGGAAAAGTCCTTCAATAAACGTATAAAGCCCCCTATCCAAACCACTGGAAACCATGATTATGTTGACTAACCTTCGTCAATCTTTGCCTTTGCAATTGCTACTAGCTGCATTACTTGCATGGCTTTTTACCCTATTTATTTCTCCGACAACTGACGTAACCCAAGCTTCTTGGTATCAATTAGTGATGCTAGGTAAAGTCACTTATATCGGTTTGCTTAAAATGGTCGTTGGTCTGGTCGTTATGTTTTCTTTACTTCAAGGCATAACAAGTATTGGTTCTATCACTCGCCTAAAGCAAGTCGGTCGAAATACCCTACTGTTCTATAGCTTTACTACACTGTTGGCCATTTCTCTTGGTTTAGGTGCCTCATTACTATTACCTGCATGGCAACCTCTGACAGAGTTTGCACCTGTTGGTGACAACGTTCAGCTCATTAGCGAAGAGTCCGCTGGTGGCGCTGCCATTGCAGGTAAACTGCTAAATATGGCTTTTGTAAATCCAGTTGCTGCATTATCTCAGGGGAATTTGCTCGCTATCGTTGTGTTTTCATTCATGTTGGGATTAGCTTTACTCTCCTCATTACCAGAAAAACACCCTATTTTTGATCTACTCAATGGCTTAAATAAAAGTATTAATACGATAGTAGGTTGGATAATTAAATTATCTCCACTCGCAGTATTTGCCATTATTTTTGATTTTAGTATCCGTGGTGGTGAGTCTTTATTTGAACAGTTAGCTCTATTTGCTCTACTGGTTTTTATTCTTACTTTAATTCATGGCGCTATTGTTTTACCAACGATTGCAAAACTAGCAACAGGCATTAAATATACAACCTTATTTAAAGCAATATCCGCTCCTATGGCGATGGCTTTTGCTACCTCTTCTAGCTCTGCAACTTTGCCATTAGCAATGCAAAGTGCCCAAGAAAAACTTGGTGTATCACAAAGTACAAGCAGTATGGTATTACCCCTTGGTGCAGTAATGAATATGGACGGAACCGCATTATTTGAAGGTGTTGCTGCTATATTCTTAGCTCAACTTTTTGGGGTGGATTTAACAACCTCAGGATTAGTCATGATTTTTATTATGGCAATGGTTTCATCTGTTGGTGCTCCAGGAATGCCATCAGGATCTATGTCAGGTATGCAATTAGTTCTTTTGGCTGCAGGGATCCCATTAGAAGCTATCGCGATCCTGTTAATCATTGAACGTCCACTTGATACTTTCCGTACTGCGGTTAACGTTGAGGGGGATATGATTGCCGCTTTAGTCATTGATAAATGGCAGAAGAAACAAAAGCCACTAACTGAAAAGCAATCATTATCTCAAACATCTTACTCCGCATAACCTCTATGAAAGCCCGTTGGATAACCTCTAGCGGGCTGTTTTATGCTTCACACTTTTTATTCGATATTAGCGCATACCTCCCTTTATTATTTACCTTTCTAATCATAAAGACTCCGTGATCAACTAAAAGTCTAAGTATTATTACATTTTCGTAAAAATCATTTTCATTTTAGGGGGATTATCAATTCTTTAGAAACACCTATACTAGCCACATCAAAACGAGAGGGCAGAAATACAAAACTCAACTACGCTTTAGTTGACTGCTCATCCGAATATATTAATAAGGAAAAACCAATGGCTCTTGATATTAAACCAGGTCAAACATCAATTAAATCTAAAGCAATGGTAGCTTGGGCTGCTGGCGAACCTCTTAAAATGGAAGAATTGGATGTTCAACTTCCTAAAGCTGGTGAAGTTTTAGTTCGCATCGTTGCAACTGGCGTATGTCACACTGATTTATTTACTCTTTCTGGTGATGATCCAGAAGGTATCTTCCCTTCAATCCTAGGCCATGAAGGCGGCGGTATTGTTGAGATGATCGGCGAAGGCGTAACAAGCGTTGAAGTTGGTGACCACGTTATCCCTCTTTACACTGCTGAGTGTGGTGAGTGTAAATTCTGTAAATCTGGCAAAACTAACCTTTGTCAGGCGGTTCGTGAAACTCAAGGTCAAGGCCTTATGCCTGATGGAACAAGTCGTTTCTCTATCAACGGTGAAACTATCTTCCATTACATGGGTTGCTCTACGTTCTCTGAATTCACAGTACTTCCTGAAATCTCTCTAGCGAAAGTTTCTAAAGAAGCACCACTTGAAGAAGTTTGTCTTCTAGGTTGTGGCGTAACGACTGGTATGGGTGCGGTTCTTAACACGGCTAAAGTTGAAAAAGGCGACACGGTTGCTGTATTCGGTCTTGGTGGTATCGGTCTTTCAGCTATCATCGGTGCGAAAATGGCGGGTGCAAGCCGCATCATCGGTGTTGACTTGAACGAAAGCAAATACGAGCTAGCTAAAAAATTAGGTGCAACTGATTGCATTAACCCAACAAACTTCGATAAGCCAATTCAAGAAGTGATTGTTGAAATGACTGATGGCGGCGTGGATTACTCTTTTGAGTGTATCGGTAACGTAAACGTAATGCGTGCTGCACTTGAGTGTTGTCACAAAGGTTGGGGTGAATCAATCATCATCGGTGTTGCTGGTGCTGGTCAAGAGATCTCAACTCGTCCTTTCCAACTTGTGACTGGTCGTGTATGGCGTGGCTCTGCATTCGGTGGTGTTAAAGGCCGTACTGAGCTTCCAGGTATCGTTGACCGTTACATGCAAGGTGAGTTCGCTCTTGATGACTTCATCACTCACACTATGGGTCTTGCTGATGTAAACGCAGCGTTCGACTTAATGCACGAAGGTAAATCTATCCGTACTGTTCTACATATGGATAAATAAGTAAAAGTGAGGGGTTAGATACTCTAGCCCCTATTCTACTTTTGATCTTTAAGTGCTTTATATCAAGAAAGTATGTTTATCTGCGTGGGTGGCGCAATTTATAGATAATCTTGCGAAGGTTTCATTCTTCATTTTAAAGCACTTCAAAATCAACCAGTAGATCTCTATTCAATACAGTGATCTCGCTGATATGAATCAAAATATAAAAGGGCTCATCATGACAATCGAAAATATCAGCCAAGCAAAAGTTGCCGGTGGTTGGCACAAACAATATACACATACATCATCTACACTAAATTGTGATATGCGCTTTGCTATCTTTCTACCAGCGAACGCTTCTGAAAGTAATCCTGTTCCTGTTTTATACTGGTTATCAGGCTTAACTTGTACTGATGAAAACTTCATGCAAAAAGCAGGGGCATTCAAAAAAGCCGCTGACTTAGGCATTGCTATTGTTGCTATGGATACGAGCCCTCGTGGTGAAGATGTTGCTGATGATGCAGAAGCAGCTTACGATTTTGGTCTGGGTGCAGGGTTCTACTTAAATGCAACTCAAGCGCCATGGAATCGTCATTACCATATGTATGATTACGTAACAAAAGAGCTGCCATCTTTAATTGAAGATCACTTCCCTGTTTCAAATAAAAAATCGATTTCAGGGCATAGTATGGGTGGTCATGGTGCAATTACCATTGGCTTGAAAAACCAAGATGCATATCAGTCTATCTCTGCGTTTAGCCCTATTTCTAGCCCAATCAATTGTCCTTGGGGTCAAAAAGCATTAGGCCTATATCTTGGTGATAATAAAGAGACTTGGAAAGAATACGATAGCTCAGAACTACTTAAAAAAGGCTCTAAATTGCCAATTTTAGTAGACCAAGGTGAAGCTGATGGTTTCTTAGAAGAACAATTAAAACCTGAATATCTGCTTTCTTCTGCAGAGCAATCTGGTGCCGATGTAGAAGTAAGAATGCAACCAGGTTACGACCACAGCTACTTCTTTATTTCGACGTTTATTGATGAACATCTAGAGTTTCATGCTGCTTATTTAAATAAATAATACTGATTTAAGATAAGCAAAAGCATAAATAGCAAAATCCCAGAGTAAGTTCTCCTTCTCTGGGATTTTTTATGTCTATATATTAATTTTCTATAATTAGATAAACGCTAACACTGGAGAGATACAAAGAAGAATACCTGTAACAATAATTAGGTTAGTTGATAAGCCTTTGTACTTATGAAGTGTTGGTACCTTATGAACAAGGTAAGCAGGAATTAAACAGCCAACTAAACCAAATACAGGGCTACAAATTGATGTGAAAGATAAGATAGGTGCATTTAATGCGACTGCTGACCAAGCCAGTAAAACAATAAATACTGTGATAAGTTTATTAACTAACTCTTTGTTAATTGCAGACTCATCCATACGTCTTAGTAAAACATTCATAGCTAAACCACGACACGCTTCTTGGAATGCCATAAATACACCGAAGAATGACGTTACTACAGCAAAAATATTAATCACGATACCTGTAACTGTTGCCCAGCTTCCTGGGAAGTAATGAGCAATAATGGCTAGAGCGGAGATATTTTTATTCATCGCTTCAGCGGCTTGCTCTTGGCTGATAGCAAAAGTAAACGACACCGCAAAGAAGAAAACAACAACAAATAAGATTGAAAAAGCAATATTCATTGCTCTTAGTGATTTGTAACGCGCAACTTCAATTGATGTCTCACGTGAGCGATATGAGATAACCATAGGGCTAAGAGATTGAATAAAAAGAATAGACGTTAATGTGAATGGAAGCGTGATAATCGCATCTTTTAACATTGGGCCAAACGAACCAATAGCAGGAACGTTAGCAAAATCCCAACGAGAAACCAGTAATAAGCCCATAACAGCAACTAATGAAAGTACCGTTACAGCCATAAAGCCAGATAGTTTAAATAGTAATTTCTCACCTTTAGAGCCAATAAAAGCAAGAACACAGATCAGCCCTAAACCATAGAAAACATTCTCATTTAAGTGCCCTTCAGTAACGCCAAACGAGTGTAAGTATGAAGAACTATCATTGGTTACCGCTAATGAATAAACCAATACCCAAATAACCAACATAATGAAATAAAGAGCACCTAAAGCCACACCCCAGTTTTTACCTAAATATCCAGTAATCACACCTGGGTAATCTGTACATGTTTTTGCTTCGGCAAGGGTGTTGATAAAAAGTTTTTGAAACAAATACATTGCTGGGTAACCAATAATTGAAGACAGAAGGAAAACCCAAATCCCCATTATCCCAACTTGAACAGGCAAGAAGACAATCCCAGCCCCTATAGCCATACCAATACTGATAACAATCCAACCAATATCAACGCTATCGAATTTGGTGGCCTTTTTCCATTCAGAATCCGTCATATCACTTTGACCACGACCAAGTCCTGCTAATGTAGCTGTGTTCATATAAAACTCCATCTTTGTAGGGATCACTATTTTTATAATTTTAAAGCGACAAATCGTCGCCAACTTGCAACTTTTGAAGAATTTACTCTCTAATTCAAAAATAACAATGCAATTTTATTTGAAATGATAGCGAGATCTCAGTTCGTAAAATAAACAAAAAATTGCTACAAAGTAATTGCAATCCCTTGAAAATAAGCATAAATTCAACTCACACAAACTAAATGCAATTATTTTTGCATATTTAGAATTGAAACTTAAATCAAAAATAGTTGCAAAAAAGGACAATACATATGAAGCAAATTATCGTGGCAAAATCAGCACCAGAAGCAATCGGTCCTTACTCTCACGGCACCGCATTTAATGGTCTTATCTTTACATCAGGTCAATTACCGGTAGATGGTTCAACAGGATCTGTTGTAGAAGGAGGGATTACCGCTCAATCTGAAATGTCTCTTAAAAACTTAATTTCAGTAATCGAAGCTGCTGACGGCGATGTAAATACGGTTTTAAAAACAACCTGCTACCTTGCTAACATCACTGATTTCGCTGCATTTAATGAAGTATATAAAACCGTTTTTCATACCGACTGCCCTGCACGCTCTTGCTTTGCGGTAAAAGATCTTCCGCTTGGTGTACTTGTTGAAGTAGAAGCAATTGCGCATCAAAAATAATAATTAGATAAAGGCGAACAAAATGAACTCTACCTGGAAACAATACATCACTATTTTAAAAAATGTTGTGAAACCAGCCCTTGGATGTACTGAACCTATTTGTGCAGCCTATGCGACAAGCGTAGCAACACAGATGCTTGGAGAAAAACCAGAAACTATTGATGTTTTTGTCTCTGATAATTTGTATAAAAATAGTATGGGTGTTTTTGTTCCAAGAACAGGTAGAGTTGGTCTTGCTATTGCCGCAGCTACTGGCGCCACTGGTGGAAACCCAGATGCTGGATTAGAAGTACTTGCAAAACTGACAGAATCTCAAGTAAATGAAGCACAACAGCTTATTGATGCAGGTCGAGTTCAAGTAAAACGAGAGGCCACTGATGAATTTATCTATTGTCGCGTTATCGTTAAAGGCTCACAACATCACGCAGAGGTTACCATCTGTGGGGGGCATACTCTCATTGTAGAAAAACGACTTGATGGTAATGTCACCTATACACTTGATTCTTCATTACCAAAAGCCTCTACCGCTTCTATTTGTGATGGCGTCGATATCACTATTTCCTCGATTTATGATTTCGCTACTCAAGCCAAATTTGATGACATTAAATTTATCCTTGAAGCTAAAGAACTCAATATTGCTCTTGCTCAAGAAGGATTGGATAACCCATACGGATTAGAAGTGGGCCGAACTTATCAAAAGAACATAGATACTGGGCTGCTTTCAAAAAGCTTAGACAGTGATATTTTAATCTATACCTCTGCAGCATCTGACGCTCGAATGGGCGGTGCAACCTTACCGGCGATGTCTAATTATGGTAGCGGTAATCAAGGTATAGCAGCAACAATTCCTGTCGTTAAAATGGCTGACTTTTATAATGCAGATGAAGAAGCATTAGCAAGAGCATTTATTATGAGTCACCTTGGGGCTATTTATATTAAATCTCATTATCCACCACTATCAGCATTTTGTGGTAATGCCGTAACCTCTGCTGCTGCAGCAATGGCGATGGTATATTTGGCTGGTGGTACATTCGAACAATCTTGCTCTGCAATTCAAAATACCATTAGTGATACTAGCGGAATGATCTGTGATGGTGCGAAATCAACCTGTGCAATGAAAGTAGGCAGCAGTGCTCAATCGGCAATGAAGTCATCCCTACTCGCTTTGAATAATCATTGCGTAACAAAACAGGGCGTTATTGCTGAAGATGTAGAAAAAACCATTAAGAACATCGGTAGAATGATAACCACAGGAATGCCAAATATAGATCATGAAATCATTGAAATAATGGCGTCATAATGAAAAGATGTCACTTACACGCTAAGTGACATCATCTTTTTACCAACATAAAGAAAACATATGCTACATAAACTCTCTACTGCCGATAAACTCATACTGAAATCAACTTATAGTATTGTTGATGGCATTGCTGCTATGTTTGGAAAACATGTTGAAGTGGTACTGCACTCTCTTGATTCTGACAATCCATCAATCATTAAAATTGCTAATGGCCATGTCACTGGTCGCGGTATTGGTGCGCCCATTACCAATCTTGCACTCGAAAAATTGAAAGCCGGATCCGATGTATCAACGCCTTATTTCACCCGAACAGAGAAAGGTGAATTAATGCGTTCTGTTACTTCGATGATTCGAAATGAGGCAGGTACTCCTATCGCTTTACTTTGTATTAATTCTAATCTTGATGTGCCGATGAATAGCTTCTTTATGGACCTATTCCCACAAACAAATCAATTAGCAGCGTCACCTGAAACCTTTGCCAAAGACAGTATTGAAATGCTGACAGATTCGATAGCTAGAATACAAAGCGAAGTATTGGAAGACGAAAGTATTGCGGTGTCTCGAAGAGTAAGAACCATTGTTGAGCGCTTACATCATCAAGGGGCGTTTAATATAAAAGATGCGACTCAAATAACCGCCAATATTCTTAATGTGTCTAAAGACTCTGTTTATCGTTATCTAAGAAAATTTAAGTAACACCGAACATTGAAATGCAAAAAAGCCCTGAGAACTGATCATTCTCAGGGCTTTTATTTTTACTAATACAAATTAACCCGGCAGGTTATATGTATATGGCGCTTGGATACCTAGTGGAATACCTAGAGCCCAGTACGCTAGTAAGAAGATTGTCCAACCAATTAGCATTGCGATAGAGAAAGGCATCATTAGAGAAGCCAGTGTACCGATACCCGTTGATTTAACGTAACGTTGGCAGTAAACCACAACTAATGGGAAGAACACCATTAGTGGTGAGATGATATTTGAAACAGAATCACCTACACGGTATGCCGCTTGAGATAGCTCAGGAGAGATACCAACACCCATTAGCATTGGAACTAGTACAGGACCAATTAATGCCCATTTAGCTGATGCAGAACCAATTAGTAGATTTACAAACGCAGTAAGCAAAATCATACCAATAATGGTTAGCTGACCAGGAAGCTCCATTGCTTTAAGTACATCAGCACCGTACATTGCTAAGATTGTGCCGATATTTGATTGGCTAAAAGCAACTAAGAACTGCGCACAGAAGAATGACATAACCATGTAGGCACCCATTGTGCCCATTGTTTCTGACATTGCTTTAATTACATCATTACTGCTTTTAAACGTACCAGAAACACGTCCAAAAACGATACCAGGGATGATAAATAGAATGAAGATAAGTGGAACAATAGACTTCATTAGTGGTGCAGAGAATGAGGTAATTTCACCATCAGGAGAACGAAGTGCTGAATCTTCAGGGTAAATAAGCGCGATAAGTAGCGCGATACCTGCAACCATTGCCCAACCAGCAAATTTAAATGCTCTTGATTCAATCTCAGTAAATGAACCTAAATCTGGCGCTGTTTCTGCATCTTTATCTACTGGTGTTTTAGCTAAACGAGGCTCAATGATTTTCTCGGTTACATACCAACCAATCACAACAATTAAAATTGAAGAAAGACCAGTAAAGTAGATGTTTGCTAATGGATTAACGATGTAAGAAGTATCTAATACTTGTGCTGCTGTTTGTGTAAAGCCAGCCAGTAATGGATCAATACCCGATGGGATAAAGTTAGCAGAGAAACCACCTGATACACCGGCAAATGCTGCTGCAATACCCGCTAACGGATGACGACCCGCCGCGTGGAAAATGATACCACCTAGTGGAATAACTAATACATAACCTGCATCTGCTGCTGTGTGTGACACGATAGCAACAAGAATAAGCATTGGTGTTAGTAATTTAGCTGGAGTGAAGTTCAGCATTTTCTTTAGGCCAGTTTGAATAAAGCCTGAAGAGTCAGCAACACCAACACCTAGCATTGCCACTAATACGATACCTAGTGGAGCAAAACCGGTAAAGTTAGTTACCATAGTTGCTAAAAAGTTTGCTAAAGAATCACCAGTTAAAAGGTTTTTCACTTGAACTGCATCTTGAGTAACAGGATGAATCAAGTCAAATTGTACTTGTGATAATAGCGCTGAAAGACCCCAAACAATTAAAAGGCCCCAGAAAAACAGTAGTGCAGGATCTGGGATCTTGTTACCTACTCGTTCGATTGTATTTAGAAAACGATCCATACCACTTGGCTTAGATGCTTTCTCTGCTGTTTGGCTACTCATCCGTAACTCCATCTATTATTAATGTTGTATTTTCAGAAAAGAATTTGGAAATTATGTGACTTCTCTTAACTTTTCTTTTGCTGAAACAGTGTAAACCACTTAAAGAATAAATAGAGCATTTAGTTGAATAATTTAGAAGTGCAAACATATATTTTGTAAGATAAGTTTTCACCGAAACAAATAGCCAACAATATAGTTCATTATACTTTACAACTGAAACAAAAAAAGCGCCTTTCGGCGCTTTCTTAAATTAAACCAGATTCATTGAATCAGGGATTATTCCCATTCGATTGTTGCTGGTGGCTTACCAGAAATGTCATAAACAACACGAGAAATGCCACTAACTTCATTAATAATACGGTTAGATACTTTACCTAGGAAATCGTATGGTAAATGTGCCCAATGCGCCGTCATAAAGTCAATCGTTTCTACTGCACGTAGAGAGACAACCCAATCATATTTACGACCATCGCCCATAACACCAACTGAACGTACAGGTAAGAATACAGTGAATGCTTGAGATACTTTGTGGTAAAGATCCGCATTGTGCAGCTCTTCAATGAAGATAGCATCAGCACGACGTAATAAGTCACAGTACTCTTTTTTAATCTCACCAAGAACACGAACGCCTAAACCAGGTCCAGGGAACGGGTGGCGATAAAGCATATTGTATGGAAGACCTAATTCTAAACCGATCTTACGTACTTCATCTTTAAACAGTTCACGTAATGGCTCAACAAGACCCATTTCCATGTCATCAGGAAGACCACCAACGTTGTGGTGAGACTTGATAACGTGCGCTTTACCGGTTTTAGATGCGGCTGACTCGATAACATCTGGGTAGATAGTACCTTGAGCTAGCCACTTAGCATTTGATAATTTCTTCGACTCTTCATCAAAAATATCAACAAATACGTGGCCAATGATCTTACGTTTTGCTTCAGGATCTGATTCACCACCAAGCGCCGCTAAGAAACGCTCTTCAGCTTCAACATGAATGATCTTAAGACCAAAACCTTCACTAAACATTTCCATAACTTGTTCAGCTTCATTTAAACGAAGTAAACCGTTATCAACAAATACACATGTTAGCTTATCGCCAATTGCACGGTGAGCAAGCATAGCAACGACTGATGAATCAACACCACCAGAAAGACCTAGAATGACTTCATCATCACCGACTTGCTCTTTAATACGAGCAACAGCATCTTCAATAATCGATGCTGAAGTCCACAGACCTTCACAACCACATACATTAAGAACAAAGTTCTCAAGCATTTTAAGGCCGTTTTTAGTGTGTGTTACTTCTGGGTGGAATTGAACACCGTAATATTTTTTCTCTTCATTCGCCATTGCAGCGTAAGGACAAGTTTCTGTCTCTGCAATTTTCACGAAATCAGCTGGAATTTCAACAACTTTATCACCGTGGCTCATCCAAACATCTTGAGTTGCTTCAAGATCTTTAAATAGCGCAGATTCACCTGTTACTTGTACTGCTGCATAACCAAATTCACGCTCAGTAGATGTTGCTACTTTACCGCCAAGTTGCTCTGCCATTGTTTGCATGCCGTAACACACACCAAATACAGGAACACCAGAATCAAATACATATTGAGGAGCACGAGGAGAATTTTCTTCAGTCACACTTTCTGGACCGCCAGATAAGATGATGCCATCTGGATTGAAATCACGGATGTCAGATTCTTCTACATCCCAGCTCCAAAGTTCACAGTAAACACCAATCTCACGGATACGACGCGCAACAAGCTGCGTGTATTGAGAACCAAAATCTAAAATAAGAATGCGTTGATCGTGGATATTAGTCGTCATTAGTCTTTCTCAAAAAGTCATTTATTTAGTGTGGCTTCACTATAAAACCACACGCTTAAAATTGAATTTGGTACAAAGTCTTTTTCTTTATATTTCAAAGCAGAATCATTCGAGCTCTAGGAAAAGGTACGGAGTTTACAAATGTAAATGAGTACCTTTGACAACGAACCGGAAAATTCTGCAAAGAAAAATTAGCCTAGGCGCTTCTCTTAACCTAAACGATAATTTGGTGCTTCTTTCGTGATCTGAACATCATGTACGTGTGATTCTTTCATGCCCGCACCAGAGATACGAACAAATTCAGCTTTAGTACGCATGTCTTCAATCGTTGCTGAACCTGTTAGGCCCATGCTTGAACGTAAACCACCCATTTGTTGGTGAACGATCTCTTTTAAACGACCTTTATAAGCGATACGACCTTCGATACCTTCAGGAACAAGTTTGTCCGCTGCGTTATCAGATTGGAAGTAACGGTCTGAAGAACCTTGAGACATAGCGCCAAGAGAGCCCATGCCACGGTAAGATTTGTATGAACGACCTTGATAAAGAATAACTTCACCCGGTGCTTCTTCTGTACCAGCAAACATTGAGCCAACCATGACACATGATGCGCCAGCGGCAATTGCTTTACAGATATCGCCAGAATAACGGATACCGCCATCAGCGATTACAGGAATACCATGAGCGGTTGCAACTTCTGCTGCGTCTGAAATAGCGGTAATTTGAGGAACACCAACACCCGTAACGATACGAGTAGTACAGATTGAACCTGGGCCGATTCCTACTTTAACTGCACTTACACCAGCATCGATTAATGCTTTAGCGCCTGCACCAGTAGCTACGTTACCGCCAATGATTTGTAGATCAGGGAATGAAGCACGAGTTTCACGAATACGTTGTAAAACGCCTTCTGAATGACCGTGAGATGAATCGATAAGTAAAACATCAACGCCTGCCTCAACAAGAGCAGCAACACGCTCTTCGTTACCAGCACCAGCGCCTACCGCTGCACCTACACGTAGACGACCACGTTCATCTTTACATGCATTTGGTTTACGTTCTGCTTTATGGAAGTCTTTTGCTGTGATCATACCGGTTAGTTGGAACTCATCGTTCACTACCAATACTTTCTCTACACGCGCTTCATGCATTTTCTCTTGAACTTCTTCACGAGTTGCACCTTCTTTAACAGAAGCTAGGCGTGCTTTTGGCGTCATTACAACGTCAACTTTCTTAGATAAGTCTGTTACAAAACGAACATCACGACCAGTAATGATACCAACAAGTTCGTTAGTTTCAGTTACTACAGGGAAGCCAGCAAAACCGTGTTTTTCAGTCAGTTCTTTCACATCTTGGATAGTTGCGTCAGGACGAACGGTTACTGGAGCAGAGACAACGCCTGCTTCAAAGATTTTTACTAAGCGAACTTGTTCAGCTTGCTGTTCAATAGACATGTTCTTGTGGATAAAACCGATGCCACCCTCTTGCGCTAATGCAATAGCAAGGCGCGCTTCTGTCACTGTATCCATTGATGCTGAAATCATTGGGATATTTAGAGAGATAGTCTTCGTTAACTGAGTGCGAAGATCAGCGGTGTTAGGAAGAACTGTAGAGTGTGCTGGGACGAGTAAAACGTCATCGAAGGTTAAAGCTTCTTTTGCGATTCGTAGCATTTGCAATATCTCACAACATAAGTGTTTAAAGGAATAAATCCCACTTTATCGTTTCGCATAATAAAGTGTTTTGGATTTGATATTGCAGACGGATTATACGCACAGCGCAATCGCTTGGCTACACATTTTTTTATTTTTAATTTGCATTACCCCCCTTGATATGTATTATATTGCCGCTAATTCCTATACTCACGTCTAAGGCATTTACATGTCTCTCGATTCTAATCCTCGCATCTTTACAGTCTCTCGTCTTAACTCTGAAGTCCGCTTATTATTAGAAAATGAGATGGGTATTGTTTGGCTTGTTGGCGAAATATCAAATCTAACCGTTCCAGTCTCTGGACACTGGTATCTCACCCTAAAAGACAGTCGCGCTCAAGTTAAATGTGCCATGTTTAAGGGCAATAACCGCCGCGTTACTTTTAAGCCACAAAACGGTAAACAAGTTCTTGTTAAAGCTCGCCTTTCTCTCTATGAACCTCGTGGTGACTATCAAATAATTATTGAGAGTATGCAACCAGAAGGTGACGGTCGGCTTCAACAAGAATTTGATCAGCTAAAAATGTCACTGGCTGCTGAAGGCCTATTCGCTCAAACCGCAAAAAAAGCATTACCAGAACAACCAAAACGTGTCGGTATCATTACCTCACAAACAGGCGCAGCCCTATTTGATATCTTAAATGTATTAAAACGACGCGATCCTAACCTCCCAGTGGTTATCTACCCAACCTTAGTGCAAGGTGCCAACGCTGCAATCCAAATAGCGCAAGCCATTGGTCGAGCAAACAGTCGTAATGAATGTGATATTTTAATCGTTGGACGTGGCGGCGGTTCATTAGAAGATCTTTGGTGTTTTAATGAAGAGATCGTTGCAAGAACGATTGCGGCAAGTGAGATCCCTATCGTCAGTGCTGTTGGTCATGAGATCGATATTACTATTGCCGATTTTGTTGCTGATGTAAGAGCACCAACGCCTTCTGCTGCTGCCGAATTAGTGAGCCGAGATTTATCTTCTCAACTGCAAATCGTAACGCATCAGAAACGCCGTTTAAATAGTGCAATGGATCGCTATTTAGCAGGGCAACAACGTCAATTATCAGCACTTCAACATCGTCTTGAAAAACAGCATCCACAAATGCAGTTAAACAGTCAAAGCCAGAAGCTAGATGACCTAAATCAACGTTTAATGACGTATATGCAGCAACGCCTGCAGCGTCATCAGCATAAAATTGAAAATCTGACTTTACGTTTAAGCAACCTATCACCTGCAAAAAAAGTCTCTCAAGATAAGTTACGTATTGAAGAGTTAAAACGTCGCTTATTAGATTCAATGGATAGAAACCTACTCATGCAACGTCATCAATTAGCATTGGCCGCTGAGAAACTAGATACCGTCAGCCCATTAGCGACATTACAGCGTGGCTACTCCATTACTCGTAATAAGAAAGGGGCTGTTGTCACATCAACAAAACAAGTAGAAGCTGGTGAGAACATAACCACTCGCTTTGTCGATGGTGAAATTACATCTACCGTAATTAACTAAGACTTGTTTCTACAAATTCTGTTTTGGCACGAGATTTTGATTTCAACTCATTACAATCATGACAAAAATAGCTTGGTGCACCACACGCATTAAGCTTTTCCATCTCTTTACTGCAATCTGGGCAATAAGCCACTTTTTTAAAATCGACCTGACAAAAATCACAATGATATCCTTCTCTCTGCCAGCGTAATTCAGACTGACATTTAGGACATTCGTTTGTTTGCATCGTCTTTTCCTTCTTAATCTATTTCAAATAAAGACTGTGTCTCTGTACGCATCAAAAAGTGCAGATCTTCATGCTTATAGGGATCTGATCAGCGATCATGCCCTTTAAGAACATTTATATAACCACACCCCGAAAGCATTAGTTACATATCCTGTTTTTCAATTTTAAACGATATTAAATTTCAATTAACACCATTTAAAATAGAAGATCCAGCACATCAATCAGTATTTTACATATCCATTTCAGTCAAAAAAACGGAAATTACACAATATACAGAATAAGAGTTACATCTGATGTAATTTCAATTTTAAGCTCGTTTACTTGAACGAGTTAACATCAATAGCTCTTGTTCACCTCGCGCTTTAAGTTGAACGTTAATCTCTTGATAATCTTTAAACGAAGAGACGTGAGTTCCACCACAAGGTAGTTTAGCTATTCCATCTATACCAAAATCTGCAATCCAGTAACGTGAATCAGTTAACGCTTTACCTTCACACTCGATAGAAACCTCATTTTCTAAGGCTAACCATACACTAATCTGTTGATTTACTTGCTCTTCAATTGAATCAAGCGCTGACATCATTTCTGCACTATTTAGCCCACGCTTACGCAGTGTTTTACCTAAACGATAAACATCTTCACAATGGTCCTCTGTGACAAAACTGGTTTCTTGAGCGTAACTATTAAAGTTGTAGTGGCCTAGCTCATCTTTTCTATCTGCATCTTTACGCCAATAATTAGCATGAAGCACTTTATTTAAGGCTAAATAAGCAATATGCCCCGCGCTATGGCCACGACTTAACGCATCTTGATATTCTTTATCAACCCGTAAGGTAACGATATTTTCTACTGATAAATCGACATTTTCAGATATTAAATGTGCAACCACAAACACCCATCCCGCTTCACCACGTTTAATTGGAATGTCTTTATCTATATATAATTCGCCGGTTGCCAGCTCAATCGCACCCGTTTGACAGGCAAGGATTGAACATTCATTGTCGCCGATTTGCACAGTCCCTTTATCATCTGGATGATCTGGCCAAATATGACTGACTGGATGAAAAGGCGTTTCTTTGGTTACAAACCACTTACCTTGTTCTGTTTCTTTAATCAGTTGAACAAGTGACGTGTGGTGCCATGTGTTATGGCAAAAAAGAATCTCTGTTGCAGATAATACGTTCATGATTTTTACCTAAAAAAAACGCCCAACAAGATGGGCGTTTTATTATTCAATATGTATAAATAAAGTAATTACGATTATTTTTTATGACGGTTTTTCACTGCGCCAACTAGACGCTTACGTTGACGCTCTTGAGATAGAGTCAACTTGCCACCGCGATCTTCAAATGGGTTTTCACTATTCTGGAATTGAATACGAATAGGTGTACCCATAATTTCTAATGATTTACGGAAGTAGTTCATTAAGAAACGTTTGTAAGAAGAAGGCAGTTCTTTTACTTGGTTACCGTGAATAACGATAAGCGGTGGGTTATAACCACCTGCGTGAGCATATTTCAGTTTCACACGACGGCCACGAACCATTGGTGGTTGGTGATCATCTTGAGCCATCTTCATGATACGAGTAAGAACAGATGTACCTACACGCTTAGTCGCTGATACATAAGCTTCTTGTACTGATTCATATAAATGACCAACACCTGTGCCATGTAGAGCAGAGATGAAGTGAAGACGAGCAAAGTCAACAAAGCCTAGACGACGATCTAGCTCAGATTTCACTTTCTCTTTAACTTCATTATCAAGACCATCCCACTTATTCACAGCAATAACTAATGAACGACCCGCGTTCAATGCAAAGCCTAATAAGCTTAGATCTTGATCTGAGATGTTTTCACGAGCATCGATAACAAGTAATACTACGTTCGCATCTTCAACCGCTTTCAATGTCTTGATTACAGAGAATTTCTCAACCGTTTCATTGATACGACCACGGCGACGAACACCAGCTGTATCAATAAGTACGTATTCTTGACCTTCACGTTCCATTGGAATGTAAATAGAGTCACGAGTTGTACCAGGCATATCGTAAACAACCACACGCTCTTCACCTAAAATACGGTTAATTAGCGTTGATTTACCTACGTTAGGACGACCGATAATCGCAAGTTTGATTGGTTGATCTTGAAGACGAGAGAAATCATTTTCTGCGTCTTCTTCTGTGCGTTCTTTTTCTTCTTCTTCGAAATCTTCAAATTCAGTAAGATCCATGATCTCACCATTTTCATCTTTCAAAGATTCTTCAATTAGCTCTTCCATGAAAGGAGCAAGCGCTAATTCAAGTAGAGACGTTACACCACGGCCATGTGAAGCGGCAATTTGATAAACTTTGTTCATCCCTAATTGCCAAAACTCAGCACTTGCCGCATCAGCATCAATACCATCGATCTTATTTACTACTAAGAACGTTGGCTTTTCACGTGAACGTAAGTGTTTTGCAATCGCTTCATCAGATGATGTTAAACCAGCACGGCCATCAACCATAAATAACACAACATCAGCTTCTTCAATCGCAGCTAATGACTGTTCTGCCATTTTAGTTTCTACACCTTCTTCAGTTCCATCAATACCGCCGGTATCGATCAAAATGAATTCAAGCTCTTCTAACTTAGCACGGCCGTATTTACGGTCACGAGTTAAGCCTGGAAAGTCAGCAACTAATGCATCCCTTGTACGCGTAACACGGTTAAACAGCGTCGATTTACCAACATTTGGACGCCCTACCAGAGCAACAACAGGAATCATATATACCTCTTAATTTAATCATAGGCATAGCGCGAGCTAATACCAATTTGATGATAGTTTTTTTAATATGAACGGATAAAAACCATCACCAAATTGGATTATCTTTCACTATCTAAAAACAATAAAAGGCCCCAAAGTCAAAAGGACTTGGAGCCAATTCACAATTATAGCAAATAAAACTTATTTAATTCGCATTTTTTTGATATCGCCTTCGCGAGTGACAATTAAAAAGCCATCTTCAACAATAATTGGGGATACAGCGATACCATCACTGTCGATCTCTTGTTGAGAAACGAACAGTCCAGTATCTCTATCTAACCAATGTAGATAACCTTCACTGTCAGCTAAAACGATATAATTATCAATAATCATCGGTGATGTCAGCTGACGGTATTCAAGCTCTTCATTGTTCCAAAGCTCAGTACCACTTCGAGCATCTACTGCCACAACGTGATCTTTCTCTGTTACTAAGAAAAGACGTTTACCATCTGATGACATATTTATCGCTGATGAGTAATTGCGCTTCCATGCTGGTTGCCCAGTACGAAGTTCCAATGCAATTAGCTGACCATTATAACCAATGGTATATAATCGCCCACCTAAAATAAGCGGAGACGCATCAACATCAACTAAACGATCAATTTCAGTTGCGCCTTTTGGTGTACCTACTGGTTGCTGCCATAACAGTTGACCTTTAGAGATCAATGCAGCGGCTAAACGACCGTTAGACATACCCCAGAACACACCACCAGAAATACTAACTGGCGCACTGTCACCACGTAGGGTTAAGTTAGGCACTTCACTGTTGATCTGCCATTTCTCATCGCCTGTCTCAGCATCAAAAGCAATTAATGCACCGCGACTCGTATGAATAATGACATAACCTTCATCTGCTAATGGTTTAGCAAGTACTTCACCATCTACATTTTTACGCCATAACTCTTCCCCAGTTTCAGCATCAAGAGTGATTATCTCACCATTTTCTGAACCGATGAAGACTTTGCCATAAGTCAGAGTTAAACCGCCAGATAAACGAGCGGTATCATCTTGCTCTAAATCTTTTTCCCAAATGGTTTTTCCATTTTCAGGATCAAGCGCTTTAACAAGACCATCTCGACTTGCAACATAAACTTTTTGATAAGCATACACTGGCGTTAAGCGAGAAAAATAATGCCCAACACCATCGCCAATTGAACTTGTCCATTCCGTTGTTGGTTCAAATTGATTTTGAACTACAGGAACCGGTGCCATTACGATTGTATCTTCTTCGCTCGCACAGCCAAAAAGCATGGAGAAACCAAAGGTACATAATGCCGCTTTTTTTAACACCTTACGCATTCAGTTGTCCTTACTCTGCTAAGTCATCCAGTTTCATTTGAACTGCTTGGTTCATACCAGCTTGTAGTGCTTCTGTATAAGCAGAACGAGCCGTTGCTACATCACCTTGACGAAGAGCAATATCACCTTTTAACTCAGCAACACGAGCAGCCCAGCTCGCAGGCTTAACACCCGCTAATGTCGCTAATGCTAGATCAAACTGTGCTTGTTCTGTTTGAATTCGAGCAGCACGCACTTGAGCCGTAGCAATTAATGACTCGTCTTTGCTGTTGCTTGCAATCCAGTTTAATTGCTCAAGAGCCGCATCCAGTTGGCCTGCTTCTACTTGTACTTTTGCTAACTGAAGGGCAGCAAGAACTGCATACTCACTGCTTGCATTTGCGCTAATAAACGCCTGAGTCGATTCAGCCGCTTCTGCACCAGACGCTTGTAAAGCCGTTAGTGTTTTCTCATAAGACATTGAAGCGATATCTTTCGCTTCAACTTGTGCTGATTGGTAATATTTCCAGCCTAAAATAGCTCCTATACCAACAACGCCACCAACAACGACTGCCTTGCCATTTTCTTTCCACCAACTTTTAATGGCTTCAACTTGTTGTTCTTCAGTTTCGTAGGCTTCCACGTCCTATCCTCTTAAATCAAATCAGCTAATTTTGCGAACACATCTGCTTGAGCTAAAGTTTCTTGCTCACCAGTAAGTAAGTTTTTAACGTTTACCGTTTGCTCAGCCACTTCACTCTCACCTAAGATAAGAACAACCGCAGCACCAGCATTATCTGCACGTTTAAATTGCTTTTTAAAATTACCACCACCGAAGTGGCACATAACGCGTAAGCCTGGAACTTGTTCTCGTAGTGATTCAGCTAGCTTCATACCAGCCATCAATGTACCTTCACCAGAAGTCACCATGTACACGTCTACTGAGCGACGTACATTGGTTAATTCTAATGTTTCCATTAATAACACTAAACGCTCTAGGCCCATTGCAAAACCAACAGCTGGAGTTGCTTTACCACCTAATTGTTCAACAAGACCATCGTAACGACCGCCACCACATACTGTTCCTTGAGCACCTAGACTTTCAGTGATCCACTCAAAAACAGTACGGTTATAATAATCTAATCCACGAACTAAACGTTCATTAACTTGATATTGGATGCCAGCAGCGTCAAGTAGTTCACATAATCCAGAAAAATGTGCTTTTGAATCATCATCTAAGTACTCAGATAACTTAGGTGCATCACCTAAAATAGCTTGTACATCTGGATTCTTCGTATCAAGAACACGCATTGGGTTTGTATGCATACGACGTTTACAATCGTCATCTAACACATCTAAATGCTGTTCTAAAAATTCAACTAATGCGATACGGTAGTTAGCACGTGACTCTAATGAACCAATAGAGTTAAGTTCTAAACGTACGTGCTTATCAATACCTAGTTCACGCCATAAACGAGCTGTCATCATGATAAGTTCAGCATCAACATCTGGGCCATTTAAGCCAAAGACTTCAACACCTACTTGATGGAATTGACGGTAACGACCTTTCTGAGGGCGCTCATGACGGAACATAGGACCCATGTACCATAAACGCTGTTCTTGGTTGTAAAGTAAACCATTTTCAATTCCTGCACGTACACAACCCGCAGTCCCTTCTGGACGTAGCGTTAGGCTGTCGCCATTACGGTCTTCAAACGTGTACATCTCTTTTTCAACAACGTCTGTTACTTCACCAATAGCACGTTTGAATAAGTTTGTTTGTTCAACAATCGGCATACGTACTTCGTTGTAACCATATGCACTAATTACGCGTTTTACGCTATCTTCAACTTTGTGCCACAATGGAGATTGTGTTGGAAGGCAGTCATTCATGCCTCGAATTGCTTGGATTGCTTTAGCCACGTTCACTTCCCGATGGATTTCATTTATATCTGGTTTGCTAATCAGTCGATCTGATTAACATCAATTTGGTTTTCTTTAGATAGCATTGCTGCTTTCGCACGGATCTTCGCTTCTAGCTTGTCCACAATATTGTCATTATCAAAGCGTTCTTTTTGACGAATGCCATCTTCATAGAATGCACTTTTTCGATTACTACCGGCAATGCCTAAATGAGACACTTCTGCTTCACCTGGGCCATTAACCACACAACCAATCAAAGAAACATCCATTGGTGTGATTAAATCTTCTAGACGCTGTTCTAACTCATTAACCGTACTAATAACATCAAACTCTTGACGAGAGCACGTTGGACACGCAATAAAGTTAATACCGCGAGAACGAATACGTAATGATTTTAGAATATCAAAACCAACTTTGATCTCTTCAATTGGATCAGCAGCTAATGATATACGCAATGTGTCACCGATACCTTCAGATAGAAGTATACCTAAGCCTACTGCCGATTTCACAGAGCCTGCACGTGCACCGCCCGCTTCAGTTATACCTAAATGCAATGGTTGAGATATTTGCTTAGCCAATAGTCGATAAGAATCTACCGCTAAAAAGACATCTGATGCTTTTACGCTGACTTTAAATTGGTCGAAGTTCATTCGATCCAAGATATCTACATGGCGCATTGCTGATTCAAGTAACGCTTCTGCTGTTGGCTCTTTGTATTTTACTTGAATGTCTTTTTCTAATGAGCCGCCATTCACCCCAATACGAATTGGAATATTTTTATCTCTTGCGCAATCAACAACAGAACGAATTCGTTGTTCATTACCAATATTGCCTGGATTAATACGTAAGCAATCCACGCCATATTCTGCAACTTTTAATGCAATACGATAATCAAAATGAATATCAGCGACTAATGGCACAGATACTTGCTGTTTAATGATCTTAAACGCTTCTGCAGCATCCATTGTTGGCACTGAAACTCGAACAATATCAGCGCCTACTTTTTCAAGTGCTTTAATTTGGGCTACCGTCGCAGCAACATCAGTCGTTAATGTATTTGTCATTGACTGAACAGCGATAGGCGCTCCATCACCAATAGGAACATTACCCACATAAATGCGAGTAGATTGGCGACGTTTAATTGGGGACTCTATATGCATGGAATCAACTCATTATTGAGGTAAGGTTAATCGTGCAACTTTACCTGCTGGATAAGCAGATAAATCAACAGGTTTGCCTTTATAAGTTAGTGTCACGGCACTTGGTGCGCCAATAATTAATTTATAAGGGGCTTTACCTGTTAGTTTTAATGTTTGATTTGCTTTTTTTACGCCAGAATACAAACGATTGTTTGAAGCGTCTTGAACTTGTAGCCAGCAATCGCTGTTAAAGGTCATCGTTACATCTTCAGTCACGATAACTTTTGTCTCAACAATTTTCTCAGCTTTTGCTTCAACCGGAGTAACAGCCTTAGGCTCTTCTTCGATTTGCTTTTCAAGTTCAGCAGGATCTGTTTCTAGATCAGAAACCTTAGTATCTAACTCAAGCATTTCAGCTTCTGTTAATGTTGGTTCCAGCTCTGTCGCAGTAGCATCATTTTCTGTTGGTTCAATTGCTTCTGCCGTTGCTACATCACTTATCAATGTAACATCCTGTGTGCTTTCTAGTTGAGCTTGTTCTTGCCACCACCATAAAACAGACATACTTAAGATCAGAGCAAAAATAACCCATGTTAACTTCATAATACGATTGTCATGTTTTTCTCTTTTTGTCTTACGAGAAAAACTTTGCATGTCATGCTCTTCTATTAAGGTTTTACCAAGCTGATCTAAGGCATTTAATACTTTAACTTCTGGTACGTTCACCACTTTGGCGTAAGATCGATAATAACCCCGAGTAAACGTGGCTAATTTCCCCATGTCAAATTCGTCAGCTTCAATTTGTTGTAAGACTTCGACACGTAAACGCAAGCGAGATGAGACTTCCTCAAGTGTTAGTCCTAGCTCTTCACGGGCTTCTTTCAATAATTGCCCTGGAGCAATAAGAGTCTCTTTTACTTCACTTGTTATTTCAATATTTTCAGTAGTCATAATTTATATAGTTCTGATATTCGATGGAGTCCGGATACTCTGTCCCAAGTATATTTGCGTACTTGTTAACTAAGTGCATATTGCCTGCTTTTTTTTCTAATTCTATGAGTAAGCTTAGGCTAATGGGTTTATATCCGTACTTCTTATTAAATTTAAACAGTAAAACTCTCGGTTCTGAATAGTTGCCTTCATCAATATTCAATTTTGCCAATTGAAGGGTAGAACGAACACGATTTGGATCATGAGCCAGCGAGCGCTCAAAATACGTTTTAGCTGTCACTTTATCCCCACTACTCAATGCACACATTGCGGCATTTTCATAACTTGTAGAAACAAGATAGTAGTCAGGTAATTCGATTGCTTGAGAAAAATTTTGCTGGGCTTTCTCATATTCGCCATTTTTACAAAGAAAAACGCCGTAGTTATTTAATACATTACCATTTTTTGACGAAGAACGTAATGCTCGTTTGTAAGCCTTTTCAGCTAAAGCGGTTTCTTGGACTTGTTGGTAATAATAAGCGAGGGAGGTTTGAGAACGGTAATAGTTAGGGGCGTACTGTGCAGCCAATTCCAAATTTTCACGGGCTTTGATCATATCCCCCGCATTCAAATAGCTTAATCCAAGGGCAATTCGAGCTTCTGCTGCTCGAATTTCCTCTTCTTTACTCATGTCATCTATTTTATTAACAGTGACACAACCAGCACTAATCAATAATCCAAACGTTATTAGTGCTGCTCGCCATTTTTTCATTCTGCCTTCCCTTGCTGTTATACACCAAGATTAAACAGTTTTAACAGGGATCCCTTCGCCTTGCTGTTTAACTTGAGTACGTTTAGTTCTATCGATTACATCGCCAACCAACTGGCCACAAGCAGCATCGATATCGTCACCACGTGTTTTACGAACGGTTACCGTAAAATCATATTCCATTAGTGTTTTCATGAATCGATCAATTCGTGAATTACTTGGTTTCTTGTATGGTGACCCAGGGTATGGGTTAAATGGAATCAAATTAATCTTCGCAGGTGTTTCTTTTAATAGTTCTGCGAGTTGTCTTGCATGGTTCATATCATCATTAACATGATCTAACAGAACATACTCAACGGTCACGCGACCACGGTTAGCATTTGATGAAGCAATGTACTCACGTACACACGCTAAAAACGCTTCAATATTCCAACGGTCATTAATCGGCATGATTTCACTGCGCAATTCATCCGTTGGTGCATGAAGAGAGATAGCTAAAGCAACATCAACTTTACCAATCATTTGCTCTAAACCTGAAACAACACCTGATGTAGATACTGTTACACGACGTTTAGACAGACCAAAACCAAGATCATCAAGCATGATGTCTAGTGATGGGATCAAGTTTTTCATGTTTAGTAATGGCTCACCCATCCCCATCATTACAACATTGGTAATTGGGCGGCGACCTGTTTCTTTCTCTAAACCAATCTCACGAGCTGCACGCCAAATTTGGCCTACAATTTCAGATACTTTAAGGTTACGGTTAAAACCTTGTTGTGCCGTTGAGCAGAATGTACATGCTAGTGCACAACCCACTTGAGAAGAAACACATAATGTTGCACGGTCTCCATCTGGGATATATACCGTTTCAACGTCTTGATCGCCAACTTTCATTGCCCACTTAATCGTACCATCAGCTGAATGTTGAGCTTCAGATACGTAAGGTGCACGGATCTCACACTTGTGTTTTAGTTTTTCACGAAGTTTTTTGTTGATGTTATTCATTTGATCGAAGTCATCACAACCAAAGTGATACATCCACTTCATAATTTGATCGGCTCTGAATGCTTTCTCTCCTAATTCCTCAGAAAAAAATGCTCGAAGTCCTTTACGATCAAAGTCCAGTAGATTGATTTTAGCTGTAGTCATGTTGCCTCTCTGATAAATAACATCACCGCGAATATCGGGCGCAGAATTGTACAAGTTTTGAGAGAATATTACTAGAGGTAGAGGTATGAGGAAAAATCAAAGAATAGAAACTATATGCACTTCGTGCCTGGATACTATAAGAGCAGATAGGCAGACAGCGTAAGCTACACTGCTCTTATAGGAAGTGAAGCGATTAGTTTCTAGTTAATATAGAAAGCTTAGCTTACTTTTTAACATGACTTTATTCTGCTGGACGAGAACAAATTTCATCATCAGCGAAGAAATACGCAATTTCACGAGCCGCTGATTCTGGGCTATCTGAACCATGAACTGAGTTGTAACGCATGCTTATTGCATAGTCAGAACGAATAGTTCCGCATGCAGCTTGCTCTGGGTTTGTTTTTCCCATTAACTCACGGTAACGAACAATTACATCTTCACCTTCAAGTACTTGAACCATTACAGGTCCTGATGTCATGTATTCAACTAAGGCATTAAAGAACTCTTTACCTTCATGTTCAGCATAAAAACCTTGCGCCTGCTCTTTGGTTAAAAGAAGCATCTTCGCGGCTACAACTTGCATACCTGTTTTTTCAATACGACGATAAATAGCGCCAATTAAATTACGTTTAACAGCGTCTGGTTTTACAATTGAAAAAGTACGTTCTATTGTCATTTTACTTTCCTTTAAAGTGTCTTTTTAGATCTTATATTAATTCTAAACAGTACTCTCTATTCTCTTAAATCGACAATAAAAATACTGATGGGAATTATCTAAAAGAAAAAAGAAGACCGAGCATGACTCGATCTTCATTCTATTTATTTCGTTAAAAGGTTTGCTAATGTTCTTACACCAACCCCTGTTGCTCCAGCAGACCATTTATCTGACGGGGCAGTACGGTAAGTTGCTGAACAATCCATATGCAACCATCCTTTCTTATAATCATCAACAAAGTAAGAAAGAAAACCTGCAGCTGTACTTGCACCTGGTGAATATGGACCAGATCCAATGTTTGCTAAATCAGCAAAACTTGATGGCAACATAGTTCGGTGGAATTCCATTAACGGTAAGCGCCATAGCCCTTCATTTTCTTCCTGAGCAGAAGCAAGTGCTTTTTGACTTAACTCATCATCAAAGCTTAACAATGAATGGAAATCATTACCTACTGCCATTTTAGCTGCACCGGTTAGTGTTGCACAGTCGATAATAAGCTCTGGGTTTTGTGCTGAAGCAAATTGAAGACCATCAGCTAATACTAAACGACCTTCTGCATCGGTATTTAAGATCTCTACTGTTTTACCATTTTTGTAGGTAATGATATCGCCTAGCTTTAATGCTCGACCAGAAATCATGTTTTCAGCACAACATAAAATCAATTTAACACGCTTGTCTAAACCACGAAGAATCGACATTGCAAGGCCAGCCGTCGCTAATGCAGAGCCGCCCATGTCCGCTTTCATTGATGCCATGCCGCCAGACGGTTTAATACTGTAACCACCTGAATCGAACGTAATGCCTTTACCAACCAAACATGCAAATACTGGTGCATTTTCGTCGCCCGTCGGGTTGTAATCTAACTGTAGCATCGCTGAAGTACGTTCTGAGCCACGACCTACCGCATAAATACCCGTCCAACCTTCAGTAAGTAAATCTTTATCTTTAACAATCTTAGCCGTAACGGTACCAGCAGGCGCCACCGACTTAATAAACTCAGCAGCCATTGTCGTTAACTGACGAGGGGCTACTTCTTCTGCCGTTTTATTGATAACTTCACGAGTCCAATTAGTCGTCAAAATACGATCATTCAACTCTTTTTCATCTGCCGCTGCAAGCCCAGCCCAAGTCACGTCATTATTGCTTTTCGAATCACGGAAGCCTTGAACAAAAGACCAAATAGACTCTAAATCCCACTCTGAACCTTCTAGTTCAACAGCAACAATACCTTGACCTGTTAACTTTCGAGCTGCACGCTGAATTGCACTATAAACGTCGCTGTCGGTACAGTGGATAACAGCACCTTCAGCCGTAAATGAAAGCGGTGCGTTGTCACCCCAATGAGTAGGTGCAGCAATTGATGAAAGTTGTACAGTCAACTTTTGTGACATGGTGAATCTCCTTTAAGCACGCAATAACTCCATACAATCATACAGATTAGCTCTGCCAATTATTTATATTGCGTTAATACAAACCGGTAATAAGCGAACAGAATGTTCTTTTAATATAATTTGCCTACTTTACCTTGGCGATACAAGGAATTTCAGCAAAATCTAAGAGATTGATCTAAGCAGTTGGTGGGAATTTAGACGTTATAACTGAATTGATTAATTTTAGTGAACTAATCCCATTCATCCATCCAACAAAGCACTATCGCTTCCAATACTTTTTCTCCAGAATGTTTAGGATCATCATCGAAGTCGTCTAACTCTAAAACCCATTGGCACAAATCAGTAAACCGCACTGTTTTTGGATCCGTATCCGGATACTTATCTGACAATTCAATCGCTATTTCTCTAGAATCTATCCATTTCAAACTCATTGTAAACTCCTTTTAAATTGGTCATTTTATAGCTAATAAAAAAGGCAAGCTTGAGGCGAGTAATCACTTACTTCTCAAAACTTGCCCTCTTATTTAACATCTTAGGTTTTGAAGATTAATGATCTTCTGATGCTAAGTTTAGTGTATATTTTGGAATTTCTACCACTAAATCTTGTTTTGCCATTCTCGCTTGGCAACCAAGGCGAGATTCTGGTTCTAGACCCCATGCTTTATCTAGCATGTCATCTTCAAGCTCATCACTTTCTTCAAGTGAATCAAACCCTTCACGGATAACAATATGACACGTTGTACATGCACATGATTTCTCACACGCATGCTCAATCGCAATACCATTTTTAAGGGCTACATCTAAAACCGTTTCGCCTTCATTTGCTTCAAGTACTGCACCTTCTGGGCATAACTCATTGTGTGGTAGAACAATAATCTTTGGCATTTCTATACCTCATCAATAGATTGACCGGCTAATGCGGCGCGAATAGATGCATCCATTCGACGCGCAGCAAACTCTTGGCTTGCTTCATCAGCGTGTTTAATTCCATCTTCAATTGCTTGCGTATCTGTACCTTGACGTACTGTGATCAACGCTTCAACTGCTTGTAAAACTTCTGCTTGTTCTTCTTTGGATAGTAATGCATCGCCATCATTATTAAGCGCGACAACTAATCCTTCGATAACACGGTCAGCTTCAACTTGCTGCTCTGCTAATGCACGAGCTTGCATATCTTCTTTAGCAAACGTCATTGAATCTTTCAGCATGCTAGCTACTTCATTATCACTTAAACCATAAGAAGGCTTAACTTGAATATGAGATTGAACACCGGTACTTTTTTCCATTGCAGTTACAGATAAAAGACCATCAGCATCCACTTGGTAAGTCACTCGGATATGTGCAGCACCCGCCGTCATCGGTGGAATACCTTTCAATGAGAAGCGAGCAAGAGAGCGCCCATCTTCCACCATTTCACGCTCACCTTGAACGACATGAACCATCATGCCTGTTTGACCATCTTTAAAAGTGGTAAATTCTTGTGCTTTCGCTACAGGGATCGTGGTATTACGCGGAATGATTTTTTCAACCAAGCCGCCCATGGTTTCTATACCTAGAGACAATGGAATAACATCAAGCAATAACATTTCAGCATCAGGTTTATTACCCACTAAAATATCCGCTTGAATGGCAGCGCCAATAGCAACCACTTGATCAGGGTCGATACTGGTTAATGGCGTTTTGCCAAAATAATCTCCTACAGAGCTACGTACGATAGGTGTTCTTGTTGAACCGCCAACCATAACCACTTCCATTACTTCTTCTGCGGTAATATCTGCATCTTTTAATGCACGGCGACAAGCCATTAGTGTTTTCTTCACTAACGATTGAATTAATTGATTAAAAATATCAACTGTAATATTGCCTGACCATTCTTTAAAAGAAACAGTCACTGAGTCTGCATCTGACAATGCCACTTTAGTTTCTGTTGCTAATGTCAAAAGCTCACGCTGTTCTTGATTAGAAAGTGCTGATGTAATACCTGCTTGGTCTTTAATCCATTGCGCTAATGCATGGTCAAAGTCATCACCACCCAGTGCAGAATCACCACCTGTTGCTAATACTTCAAATACGCCTTTTGATAAACGTAGGATTGAAATATCAAACGTACCACCACCAAGATCATAAACTGCAATAACGCCTTCTTGACCTGAATCTAAGCCATAAGCAATCGCAGCGGCTGTTGGTTCATTTAATAGACGAAGCACATTTAAGCCAGCTAATGTTGCTGCATCTTTGGTTCCTGCGCGCTGAGCATCATCAAAATAAGCCGGTACTGTAATGACAACACCTTCAAGATCGCCACCTAACGTTGCTTGAGCTCGGTTAGATAATGATTTAAGGATCTCTGCTGATACTTGAACTGGGTTCACATCACCTTGAGGTGTATTAATAACAGGTAACCCATTATCACTTTCTTTAAATTCGTAAGGTAAATCAGGGTAACGTGTTTGAATGTCTTTCAGCGAACGGCCCATTAAACGTTTTACCGAAATAATGGTATTTTGAGGATCTAAAGCCGCAGACTGGTAAGCGTTGGCACCCACACAAATTTTATCGTTTTGATATTGCACTACGGACGGAAGAATTACATTGCCTTTTGTATCCGGTAATGTCTTTGCTTCACCACTTCGAACCGAAGCGACTAGTGAGTTAGTTGTGCCTAAATCGATGCCGACTGCTAGTTTATGTTGATGTGGTGCAGCACTTTGTCCAGGCTCAGAAATTTGTAGAAATGCCATGGGTAATATCCTTCACTTAATTAATCTAACAAAGATTAATTTAATAATTTATCTTCTAACTTTTCGACTTCTTGATTGAGCTTATCAATAAACTTCAATTTACGTACGCTTTGTGCCGCTTCTTGCCATGCATCCGCGTCTAATTGTTTTTTTAATTCAGACAATTGTGATTTACGCATTGCGGAAACATTTTCAGAAAAATCAAATAACGCACTTTCAGGATCTGAACTTGATGAGATATCTTCTAGATCTTCTCGCAGTTCCATTTGTTGCATTAAAAACATTGGATCTTGCATCGTCGTTTGTTCACCACGAATATCATGACCTTGTTCTGAAAGTAAGTATTCTGCACGGGAGACTGGATTTTTTAGCGTTTGATAAGCGTCGTTAATTTGCGCCGCTTTTTGAACGGAAAGTAAACGGTCACGTTCTGACGAAGTCGCGAAGTTATCAGGGTGGAATCGTTTCTGCAATTCACGGAATTGAGCAGAAAGAAGGCCACCATCCAGTTCAAACTGGTTTGGCAGCCCAAATAATTCAAAATGATTCATAGTTAACGTTATGCTCTATACGTTGAAGCTTTCACCACACCCACATTCACTTTTTACGTTTGGATTGTTGAATTGGAAACCTTCATTTAGACCTTCTTTAGCAAAGTCTAATTCAGTTCCATCCATGTAAGCTAAGCTTTTTGGATCGATGATAATCTTAACCCCAAACTCTTCAAACACTTGGTCTTCTTCGTTTAGTTCATCAACAAATTCAAGAATATACGCCATACCAGAGCAACCAGAGGTTCTTACGCCTAAACGTAGACCAATGCCTTTTCCTCGGTTTTCAAGAAATGTTTGAACACGGCTTGCTGCTGCTTCAGTTACTGAAATGGCCATACTACAACCTTTACTATATTTGTTTGTGGTCATGGGTGTCGTTAATCAATAACGACCTATATTAGACAATAAAGCGCCGTATTTACACGATATCACGTAAACAGACGCTTTATAACGTTACTTAATCTTAGTGTTTATTACGGTAATCAGATACCGCTGCTTTAATCGCATCTTCCGCTAAGATTGAACAGTGAACTTTCACTGGTGGTAATTCTAGCTCTTCAGCGATTTCAGCATTTTTAAGCGCTGCTGCTTCGTCTAATGTTTTACCTTTAACCCACTCAGTAACTAGTGAGCTTGATGCGATTGCTGAACCACAACCGTATGTTTTAAATTTTGCGTCTTCAATAATACCTTCTGGAGATACTTTGATTTGCAATTTCATAACATCACCACACGCTGGTGCACCAACCATACCGCTACCAACTGATGGATCATCTTTTTCAAATGAACCAACGTTACGTGGATTTTCGTAGTGATCGATTACTTTTTCGCTATAAGCCATGATAAATACCTCTAAATTCTGGAACGTCCGTGTTAGTGGTGTGCCCACTCAACCGTGTTTAAGTCGATGCCTTCTTTATACATATCCCATAATGGAGACATATCACGCAGTTTATTTACTGCTTGGCTAATTTGTGTGATTGCATGATCAATCTCTTCTTCCGTCGTATAACGACCAAATGAGAAACGAATTGAACTGTGTGCTAGCTCATCATTTAGACCTAGCGCACGTAATACATACGATGGTTCAAGACTTGCTGACGTACATGCTGAACCCGAAGAAACCGCAAGATCTTTCAATGCCATTAGCAGTGATTCACCTTCAACAAATTCGAAGCTGATGTTTAAGTTATGTGGTACACGTTGGTCTAAATCACCATTAATATGTACAGCTTCCATATCTTTAACACCATCAAGAAGACGATCGCGCATTGCTAAACAATGGTCATAATCTTTTTGCATCTCTTCTTTTGCGATACGACACGCTTCACCCATGCCAACGATTTGATGAGTTGCTAATGTACCAGAACGGAAACCACGCTCATGACCACCACCGTGCATTTGTGCTTCTAAACGAATACGCGGTTTACGACGAACGTACAATGCGCCAATCCCTTTAGGACCATACATTTTATGAGCAGAAAGAGAAATTAAGTCCACTTTCATTTCTTGTACATCAAGAGGGATTTTACCTGCTGATTGTGCTGCATCAACATGGAAAATAATTTTACGTGAACGACAAAGCTCACCAATTGCTGTGATGTCTTGAATCACACCAATTTCGTTGTTTACATGCATAATAGAAACAAGCACGGTGTCTTCACGCATCGCTGCTTCTAATTTAGCTAGGTCAACTAAACCATTAGATTCTGGATCTAGGTAAGTAACTTCATACCCTTCACGCTCAAGCTGACGGCACGGATCAAGAACTGCTTTATGCTCAGTTTTACAAGTAATTACGTGCTTGCCTTTCTTATGGTAGAAATGCGCAGCACCTTTAATTGCAAGGTTATCTGATTCTGTAGCGCCTGATGTAAATACGATCTCACGAGGATCAGCATTTAGTAGGCTAGCGATGTTGTCACGAGCTGTATCAACCGCTTCTTCAGCCTGCCAGCCGTAACGGTGCGAACGTGATGCTGGGTTACCAAAGCATCCATCCATTGTCATATGTTGAACCATTTTATTCGCTACACGCTCATCAACAGGACAAGTCGCCGAATAATCAAAGTAAATTGGCAGTTTCATTTTCATCTCCGAGAATACAGACGTTTGACCGTCAAAGGCGGACATTAACACCCACAGAATTTATTATTTTAGAACCCGTTGCTAACCCATTATTTAAGGCTGCATCGATATTTTGTCTATCTGATACTTGTTGAACTTCATTGTCGACCATCAGTTCACCAAGTGTAATTCCATCTAAAAAGCTACTAATACGTGAACTTAAATCACGCCACAAGGTATGCGTTAAACAACGAGTTCCACCTTGGCAGCCTTCTTTACCATGGCATTTGGTTGCATCAACCGATTCATCAACAGCAGAAATAACCATTCCTACCGCAATATTATCAGCACTTAATCCTAAGCGATAACCACCACCAGGACCTCTGACACTTGCAACCAAGCCAGCTTTACGTAATTTAGAGAATAATTGCTCAAGATAAGATAATGAAATCCCTTGTCGCTCAGATATATCAGCAAGCGGTACAGGACCTTCTTTGGCATGCAGTGCAACATCAAGCATTGCTGTTACTGCATATCTTCCCTTTGAAGTTAATTTCATAAGTTACCTCATATCCACACTATTCGTATGGAATGAATCTTCCCATACCTGACTGTTTTGGTCAAGTATTTAACCTAGTATTTTAGTCAGGTATTATTACTTGCTTATATTTTCGTCTTTCATGCTTCTTTCTACAGCAGTCAAGATCCCACGTAACGTACGTAATTCATGCGTTTCTGGACGAGCACGGTTAAACATACGACGCATTTTATTCATTACTTGGCCAGGGTGAGCCTTATTAATAAAGTCAGTCTCTGTCATCACTTTTTCAAGATGCTCATAGAATAGCTCTAACTCAAAATTTAAAGGGTATTCTGCTTCTTTTGATTCCCCTTTATATGCTTGACTATCTAACCAAGCAACTCGAGCTTCATAACTGATTGTTTGTACAGCCATCGCTAAGTTTAGTGAGCTGTACTCAGGATTTGCTGGGATACACACATGAAAATGACATTTCTGTAATTCTTCATTAGTCAATCCAACTCTTTCTCTACCAAAAATAAATGCGATAGGGTGCGTTGGCGCTTCTTCAATCGCTTTAACGCCTGCTTCACGTGGTTCAAGCATTGGCCATTCAAGCGTTCTTGAGCGAGCACTAGAGCCAATAACCAAACCACAGTCTGAAATAGCTTCATCTAATGTATCAACAATACGAGCTCGATTCGCAATATCACTTGCGCCTGCTGCTAATGCAATGGCTTGGCCATCAACTTCACATTCTGGTGCTACTAATACCATATTAGTTAACCCCATTACTTTCATTGCGCGAGCTGCTGAACCAATGTTTCCTGAGTGACTGGTACCAACAAGGACAATACGAATTCTATCTAACATGTTATTTTTCCATCTGATGAAAAGAGCCGCCGGATACTATCATAAAGCAATTACCCTTTCCTCTTTATATACCCGAGATTTTAACCTTGCCTCGCTTTTTTTATAATAAACCTACCAACTGAACAAAAAATAAACGCTTCCTTTTGATAACTACTTTGTGTATACTCGCCGCGATTTCTGTTCTTTAACATCTTTTGGGATATAACTATGCATCCAATGCTAAATATTGCTATACGTACTGCGCGTAAAGCCGGTGACTTTGTTGCTAAATCTTTTGAGCAAACTGACAAAATTGAAACAACAAAAAAAGGCAATAACGAGTTTATTACGAACATCGAAAACGATGCTCAATACATGCTTGTTGACATGATCAAGAAATCTTACCCTGATCACAGCATCATTTCTGAAGAGTCTGGCCTAATCGAAGGCAAAGACGCTGACGTTCAATGGATCATTGACCCATTAGATGGCACGACTAACTTCGTTAAAGGTATCCCACACTTCTCTATCTCTATTGCGGTTCGCATTAAAGGCCGTACAGAAGTGGCTTGTGTATACGATCCAATCCGTAATGAATTATTCACAGCTCAACGTGGTGCTGGTGCTCAACGCAACAACCAACGTGTTCGTGTTCAAGAATTAAAAGACATGAACGAAACAATTCTTGCGACTGGTCTTCCATACCGTCAAAAACAACACGCAGCAAGCTACTCAAAAGTATTGAGCGCAATGTTTGTTGAATGTTCTGATATCCGTAGCTCTGGTTGTCCTTCTCTAGATTTATGTTACCTAGCTGCAGCTCGCATCGATGGTTTCTTCGCTCTTGGCCTTAAGCCTTGGGAAATGGCAGCAGCAGACCTAATCGCTCGTGAATCTGGCGTTATCTGTACTGACTTCACTGGCAACACTGACTACATGAAAACTGGTAGCCTAGTAGCTGGTAGTCCACGTATCGTTAAGTCTATGCTTAAGAAGATCCGTGAAAACGGCAGCGAAGCAATGGCTAAATAATCTTAATTGATTATCAAGATTTGAATTAAAAATCTTAATTAAAAAAAGGGAAGTGAGTTTATCTCACTTCCCTTTTTTATTGTCTTTAATCCAATGTTCTATAACTCAACATCCCAACCGAACTCGACCATTAACCTCTGCCATGTTTCATCAACACTTGCTTTTATTACTATGTTTTCATTCGTGATTGGATGAGTAAAACTCAACTCTGATGCATGTAATAACAAACGGTGGCTATCCAAGTTCTCTTTAAATAATCGATTATGCTTACCATCACCATGACTCGTGTCCCCAACGATTGGATGACGTAAGTGTGCCATATGACGACGAAGCTGATGCTTTCTACCCGTATGAGGTTTAAGCTCCATTAAGCAATAACGACTGGTTGGAAATTTACCGGTTGAATAAGGTAACTCCACCTTAGCTAGTGGTTTATATTCCGTTATAGCCTCTTTTGCTTCAACTTCTTTTGAGGCCTTTTTATCGGCTATTTTATCCAACTCTTTTTTAAGAGGATAATCTAACGTATCTGCCTCTTCTATCCATCCACGAACTATCGCATGATAGGTTTTCTTTATTTCTCGACTCGCAAATAGCGGCGAAACTTGAGCGGCAATCTCACTTGATAAAGCAAAGAATAATATGCCTGATGTTGGTCTATCTAAACGGTGTAATGGAAAGACATGTTGACCAATTTGATCGCGTAATGTCTGCATGGCAAATACGGTTTCATGTTTATCAAGCCACGAGCGGTGTACTAGCATTCCCGCAGGTTTGTTAATCGCAATTAAGTGCTCGTCACGATAAACAATCTCAAGCTCAATTGGCTCAACCTGCTCTTCTAATAACTCATCGTGAGTCACTGCGTTTTCTTCTGTATTCACTTTATTTACCTAATGCATCAATGGCGTGGCATAAACGAACAATGTCAATGTAGCCATCAACATCTTTTAATGCTTCTTCAATATAAGGCGCAATCGAAAACCCTTTTGGCGTCGGTTGACCATGAGAAATTAGCTGATTCATTTTAGGGATGAAAATCCACTGTAGCCATTCCGTAGCAGATAAGGTGTCGATTGAAAAAGGTTCTGTACTTGATAAATCAGCTATCGATGGTGCTGTAATTTGCCAGTGCCCATGATAGTCCAATTGTTGAGCTAACTGCTCTAGTAACTCTGATAATACTAACGATGCTGTCATAACCGATTGAACTCGCACTCTCTGATACTTTTAATGACAAAGGATACCATCTTATCAAGGCTTGGGTATAATCACGATATTAACCATAGAATAAGACATATCATGGACCAGATTTATACGCTTAGCCAACTGATACAACAATCAGACTGTGAATACACAATTTATGATTTAGGTCGTCGTGTACAACCTATTTCAAATAAACAATTTGAATCCATAGAAGCGGCTCAGCAACCTTATCCTTATCCTCTTCAACGTCATGCTCATTTAGCAATTGCGTATTGGAATAAAAGTAAACAACCTTGGATTTGGTTTTTAAAACTTCCTTTAGATGAACGCGGTTTATTACAACAAGGTGATATCGGTAACTTTATTAAATATGTTGTTGAAGCTATTGGCGTATCATTAAGTGGCGATCTAAACGAAGAGCAACAACAAAAGCTTTCAAGTAACCCATACACGTTTAAGCCTAAAGATGACAAGATGGCCATGTTTCACAGTGTATTACGTACCACGCTGAAACAGCCTATGAGTCAGTATTACGAGCATGCTCAAACTTACCTCTCTGGTAATAATGGTTGGGATAACTGGCAGTTTGTTGGGGTGCAGGGCTTAGCGGATGTCTGTGCAAATCTTGATAAAGAAAATAATGGCGTTGCATTACGTAAAGCATTACCGCATTTACCCACTACGGTTTTATATGCAACTCTTGGCTGTTTAGAGCACATTGAGCTGCCAGAGAAGTTAGCGCTAAAACAGCAAGAAATCATTAGCGATCTTTGTAGTGATGATGGTACTGATCTATTTTTACTATCTGCACATATTCGTGCTCTTTCTGGTGCGGAAACAAAAATCTTATCTCAAGCATTAACTCAAATTTTATCGAGTGAACGTTTAAGTCACCCTGAAGTATTGGTAGCGATTGCTGGTCGTTGCTGGACAGGATTAGAAGATATAGCGACTGCGAATTTATTTTTACTTCGTTTAGCTCAAACGGGCGATCAGCAACTGTTCAACCAGCTGTTTTCCGATTTAGTAATGCAACCTAAATTACGTATGTGCATGCTACAGATCCTTCATGGTGAAGCGGATCCAAAACTAGCAGACGCACTATTAACTTTACAGCAAACCACCAAGAGCTAATGATATGGATAATCTTTTTGCGATACTTGGCTTAACCTTTTTCTGTTTTCTTTTTTGGCAACAAAGAAGACAATCAGAATACGCACATCAAGCTATCCAGCAATACTGTAAAAAAATGGAGTTGCAACTATTAAGTGTAGCAAGAGGATCATATGGCTTTCGCTTACCAAGTGGAAAGAAACGCTTATATACCATGTATGAATTTGAATTTTCTTCTGTTGGTGATGATCACTATACGGGCAAATTGATCATGGTAGGCTTTAAAGCGGCAAAGTTTAATTTACCTCCATATCGTATGGCAGAAGAATATTAAGTGCTTTAATGAAAATTGAGCAGGCCCATAATGTTGCAGCCTGCTCAATTCCCCCCTTATTTTATACTCTTTCTCTTACCACCAAGCTTCCCACATAGCACCAACAGCAAAGGTATCTTGTTTACCCGTTTCTCCACGAGTTAAATCAACCTCTGTATTTGAATCACCCACCGTTGCATAAAGTCTCAGCATTGGGCGTGCACCTGAATCCATATCAAAGCTAATATTTTGAGATAGCGTTACTTTCCATGCATCGTTTTGTCCGCTTTGATTATCAAAATCAACTAATGAATATCCCGCTTCTAACCAAGTAGAGTGAATACTGTTCCATGCATAGGTTGGGCGCACAATTGCACTGTAGTTCGCACGATCATCTTGACTGGCATTTTTATCTTCTAGTGACTGGTAGCCAACTAAATATTCAATATTAGTTTGATTACTCATCACTAGCTTACCTTCTAATTGCATTAGTAAAGTAGAAAGGTCTTCTGTTTTATTAAAGATATTATTATCGACATTATTGCCATAGCGAGTCACAAATTTGTTACTTAACATTCCAACACTATGATTTAATTCAATTGCTAGTTGATAGGAATCAATATCATCCACATAACACTGTTTAGCTACCCCCGTACCCGTACAAGTTTCGGTATCCTTGTCGGTTTCAGTATTTTTAGAGGAAAAGCCATAGTTTGCGTAAAAAGAAAGGTCTAGAGCACCTGTTAAATTAATATCATGCAATTTAGAAGTAATCGCATAGTTTCCGCTATCGCCTGTACCGCCATTCTCATCAACTTGTGCTACCGCAGCCATATCGAATTTTACACTTCCAAATTCAAGATTTTTAATACCAGCACCTTGAGCATCATTCTGCATCCAGAAATAATCGTTCAACCCTGTTTGAGGTCGGTTGTGGAAATCTCGGCCAGCCCAAATATAAGCATTAGGTTGTGATTCAAAAACATTCGTAGCCCCCGCATAGAATTTCTTCAAACCAACGTCATCACCCCAATGCTCTAGCATTAATACAACATCCCAAATCGTACCATTATCTGATACAAACCCTTTGGCAAATTGAAACTCACCACCATTACCTTCATTCCCCAAACGCCCAGTAGCATTTCCAATTAATTGCCCATCAGCAGAAACGTACTTTTCTACATCATCTGAGAAATGGAAACCATAACGAGCATACCCAGAAAAAATGATTCCATCAGGAATGTCTGTTGCTGGTGAAATAACTAACGGTTGCTGATCATCTACTTGAATATTATCTAATGGATCTGTTTCGGCCAAAATATAAGGTGATGTAAATGTTGCCGCAACAGCAAAAGCGATAGGTAATAATTTCATTGTAATTCCTTTAATCTATTTAAATAATAGTTTCAAATTTTCATAATATTATCGATTTATAAATACCGACTCATTAATGAACTATTTTAATTATTCACTTTCAAACAAATATTATTCAACTACAATTAATTTCAAACATTAACCTGATCACGCATGTTTTATATTTATATATATTTTATTTTTAGATTTATTTTCAATATTAAAAACAAGTATTCGACATATAAAAGGGTTACATTTAAAATAACCCTTTTATATTTACTTAAGTTTACAACTAGAATCTCGAACAATTAACTTACCTTTTAATATTTCAGTTGTTGGTTTAACTTCTTTATCTGATATTAATTTTAAAGCTTTGTTCATTGCTAATTGAGTTATCTCTTGAATTGGTACATTAATTGTTGTTAATGCGGGAGATAAAAAAGCAGAAATCTCATCATTATCAATACCCACAATAGAAATATCTTCAGGAATGCGGATATTCATCTCTTTTAATGCTTTAATCGCCCCTAGTGCTAAATGATCATTAAAACAAAAAATAGCGGTAATATCTCGTGAACGCTTAAGCAATTCCTTACATGCTTGGTATCCATCTTCTAACTTACCATTTTTTATAATAATTAAGTTCTCATCATCATTAATACCATGTTTTGTAAGCGTTTCTTTCGCTCCTTTTAAGCGAATTTGCCCAGTACTTGAACCCTGATTAAGGGTAATCATTGCTATTTTTTTATGGCCTAATTCAATAAGATGCTCAATGGCCATTTGGCTTGCATCATATTGATCAAAAGCCACTGCATGCCCTAGCCCATCAGGTAACGTTCGGTTAATAACAACAAGTGGGATAAGCAATTTCTTTTGAATATCACAATAATCATCAGCCGTCATAGTACGACTATAAATTAAAATAGCATCGCACTTTCTTGCTACTAATGAATTGATGGCTTCAATTTCAGTTTCAAGTTGGTTATGACCATCAGTAACAATTAACTGTTTTCCTGATTCTTCTGCAATTCTTGTCGCCTCTTTGAGTAAAATACCAAAATAATAACCATCAAAGAAAGACACAATAAGGCCAATACTATTCGAACTATTTGTTGCCAATGCTTGAGCTACGAGGCTCGGTTTATAGTTCAATGTTTCCATTGCATCAAAAATCAGTTTTTTTGTTTCTTCTTTTACTGGTCCTTTCCCATTCATTACTCGAGAAACGGTTGCTTTAGAGACACCAGCAAGCTTACATACGTCATTGATTGTTGCCATTGAAGCCCTCAAAAATATGTATATGAAATTAGCGTAATAATATCTAAGTTATTACGCTAAATACACTTTATTATTTATTCTGCAATGCGCGATGGATCTCAATTAACTCTTGAATCATCTCTTTCGCAAGCATTGAGGTCATAATATGATCTTGGGCATGCACCATAATTAAATTAACGGGTACTTTACCTTCTCCTTCATCCATACCAATGAGTTGTGTTTGTACATCATGCGCTCTTTTTGAAGCTTCTGCAGATTGCTTTAAAAGCTCATCAACTTTATCCCACTCTCCAGATTTTGCCGCTCGCAATGCTTCCATTGCACATGATTTTGATTCACCTGCATTAATAATTAATTCCATTACTGTAGTTTCTAATTCTTCACCAACTAACATGTTATTTATTCCTATTTAAATTTGTTTTTCATCGTTAAAAAGTGATATACCGCCCCGATTAATCCACTGTCATTATTGAAAGTGCTTTTTTCAATCGAAACTAACTCTTTAACACTAAATTTATTAATTGAACCTTGGCTTTTAATAATATGATTAAATTTTTCTTCAATATTAAAAATTAAGTCTTCTCTACTACTTATTGCTCCACCAATGATTATTTTTTCTGGATTTAAAATAAAAGTAAGATTATATAATCCAATAGCAATATTATTATAAAAGTCATCAATTACTTTTATTGCAATGTCATCACCAGTTGATGCGAGATTAAAAATATCTTTTCCTGATAAATCATCAATACTATTAATATTTTTTAAATCCGAATAACGACGTCTCAACCCTTCTCTAACGGAGGCAGTAAAGCTCATACTAGCTGTTGCTTTATCTTCAATATCAAATATATTTTTGGTAAACATATAACCAAATTCTCCAGCCATAAAAGAATGACCTCGAACCATTTGGTTATTGATATAAATAGCGCCACCAATTCCAGTGCCTATCGTAATACAGATAAAATTCTCAACATTTTGTGCTTTGCCGCGCCATTTTTCAGCAAGGGCTACGCAATTAACATCATTCTCTAACTCAACAGGTAAAGATAATCTTTTGGTCAGCTCATCTTTAAACTGAAAACCATAAAAGTCATCTATTGCTCCACCGGTTTTTAAATACCCTGTATTTACATCAACAAATCCAGGAAGAGAGAAAGCTGCACCATCAAACGTATACTTTTTTGACCACTGCTCTTTTATATCGACAAGCGTGGCTATGATTTGTTGACCACAAGCTTCGGTTTTTACCTTACCTTGCTCAAGAACTTGTCCTTGCTCATTTAACACGCCAAACTTTATGTCTGTACCACCAATATCAAATGAAATATACGTTGCCATAATACGAGCCTCTCCCTTTATTTTCGTTAAATGTTTTCACCACGGGTAGCGATAACGTCTTTAAACCAATGGAACGACGCTTTTTTCTTACGTGCTAATCCATTTTGATGATCGACATAAATAAAACCATATTGTTTTTTATAGCCATTTAACCAGCTCAATAAATCAATCGCAGACCAAGCGTAATACCCTTTAATATGAACGCCTCGACGAACCGCTTCTTTAACTGCGCCTAGATGATCTTTAATAAAGTTAATTCGTGGAATATCACACACTTCACCATCAATAATCGGGTCTTCATCTCCCAAACCATTTTCTGTAATGTAAAGCTTGATCTGACCATAATGCTCTTTTATCATTTCAAGCCCAGCAACAAAGCCTTCTGGTGAAATTTCCCAATCCCATTTAGTGTATTTTTTATCGTCCATTTTTACTGTGCGATACACATTATCGTAACTTGGATTGCCTGGTGATCCTGTTGAGTTTTCACGAGTAATCGTGCGAGACGCTACACCACCTTCAATTTTTTCAACACGCTGTGGTTGATAGTAATTCAGCCCCATAAAGTCATTCAAAGGCGCTGCTTCAAAAATAGTTTGCAACTCTTCATCTGTCCAATCAGGTAAGTTCCCTTCTTCTTGTAGTTGTTTAACTACGTATTCTGGGTATTTACCAAGCAGAATAGGATCATAGAACCAGTTCATACTAAATTGATTTGCATGCATTGCAGCAAAATGACTCGTCTCTGAATCATCTACTCCAAACGCAGGGCTAAATACATGACTCAAACCAATTTCACCAAATTGATTTAATTTTTTGTATTCAATAACCGCTTTAGCATGAGCATAAAATACGTTGTGTGTAGCTTGAAAATATTTCTTAGGATCATTTTGGATCCCCGGTGGATGTGCGCCTGCCATGTAACCTAGCGCACAGAAAACTACGGTTTCATTAAAGGTAATGAAATGTTTAACACGATCTCCAAATTCATTAAAACATAGTTTTGCAAACTCAACATACGCATCACAAGTTGCTTTATTTAACCATGAACCTTCTTTTTCTAGTGTTAGTGGTAAATCCCAGTGATATAAAGTAACAAAAGGAACGATGCCATACTTTAAGCATTCATCAATTATGTTGTTATAAAAGTCGATACCTTTTTGATTAATCTCACCGGTACCATTAGGGAAAATACGAGCCCAAGATATTGAGAAACGGTAGGACTCCAGCCCCATTTCAGCCATTAATGCAATGTCTTCTTTATAACGATTATAATGGTCAATAGCGACATCACCATTAGTACCTTCGAACGTTTTTCCTGGGATTTTAGTAAACTCATCCCAGTTTGTTGGACCTTTTCCATCTTGATCCCATGCGCCTTCTATTTGGTAAGAAGCGGTTGCTGCGCCTAATAAAAAATCATTTGCAAATTTCATCTCGAATTCCTGCTTTACTGCTGCTAACGAATCGATAGCCAACTGATGTTTGTTTTAACCTAAGTCATCCTAGGCCTAGAATGTTATTAACCTAAAAGTACCAATGCATCTTTAAGGATTTTGTCACCTTTCATCATGCCGTAATCCATCATGTCGATAACTTCGACCTTCTTATTTACTTCATCAGCTAATTTCTGCAGCTCATCTTTTTTAAAGCGGATTTGTGGCCCTAATAGAAATAAATCATATTCAGCTAAATAGTCTTGAATTGTCTCAACACCATGGGCTTCGATATGAATCTCTAATCCCTGTTGTGCCGCTGATTCACGCATTTTTTTTACAACCATAGATGTTGACATTCCCGCTGCGCATAGTAGTAAAATCTTTTTCATAATAACCTCGATAATAATCCAATAAATTTCAATTAAGCTGTTGCTGTCGTTGTTACAGATTCTGTTTCTGGCGCTGCTGATTTCGTTTCTTCTTGCGCCGTTAATTTGTCTAGATACTTAAAGAATGGGAAGTACACACATAGCGTCATACAGAAAACTGCAACCTGTAATACTGCGGCACTCCACCCCCCAACAATAAATCCACTCAATACTATTGGTGTTGTCCATGGCACTTGAACTGCGGTGAATGGTCCAACAAACCCCATATTAATTGAGGTATAAACCATGATTGCAGACAGTACAGGAGCCGTTACGAATGGAATAAACATAATTGGGTTAAAGATAATTGGTGTTGCAAAAATTACAGGCTCATTGATATTGAAAATACCTGGAATAAAAGAGAGACGACCTAGTTGTTTAAACTGAATAGAACGGGCAAATAGCACCATACAACACACCAAACCAAACGTTAGACCTGAACCACCAACGGTAATAAATTGGTCAACAAATTGGTTAGTCACTATCTTTCCATTCTCACCAGCAATCAGTACTTCACCTGCATTTACTATTGATTGGTTATGAAGTGCATTCGCCGTTACGATTGGTCCCATAATGCCCATAACAATGACTGGACCATGAACGCCACACCACCAAAGTAGAGAAATAAGTAGAGCAATACCGACAGCCCCAAAGAATGAATCAGACATACTTTGTAATGGTGTTTGGATGATGTGATAAATGGTTTCAATAAAGGTTTTTTCAAAAACGACTTCAAAGAATATGTAGGTTAAGAAAGCAAGAGTGATAATTAGAAAACCAGGAATAAGAGATTTAAAGGCATTAGATACACCTTCAGGCACGCTGTCTGGCAATTTAATAACCCAGTTACGGTTAAAGGCCATTGAGTAAATCATGCCAACAACTAAGCCAATAACAATAGCTGCAATCATGCCCTTACCACCAAGGAAAGCTTTTGGTATAACACCACCTATATGCGTCACGCCATCAGGAGCAACAACAAACGCATTCATCACAATAAGAAGAGACACAATAGCTAATACCCCCGCATTTACGCCATTGTGCCCTTCATATTTAACGTAAGTGTAAGCGATACCAAAAGCACCAATTAGCGCCAAAATATCGAATGTTGCCCCTACAACTTGGAATAGTGGTGTTGACCAATTAGCACCGAAAATGCCAGCCATGAATTCACCGTAGCCATCAATAGGAACGAACGCAAGTAATAAAAATACTGAGCCAATAATGGTCAGTGGCATGGTCAACATGAAGCCTTCTTTAATGGCGACAATTGGTTTTGAATTAACGACCTTTAAGAGTTTAGGAAGGATTTTATTTACCTTCTCCATTATTGTGCTTTGCATCGTTGCCGCTTGCGTACTCATTTTTCACCCCTGAATTGAATTTTAAACATGCGAATTAAATTAACTTGAAAGCAATGTAACCGGTTTCAGTAACCGGTTACATTGCGTAATTGAGCAAATTTGATTCAACTCACGCTTATTAATTAAACGAATAATAAAAATGTGATCTACGTAATTTAAATTTATTACTTAGATTATTTTGGGAGGGAGTGTTTAAGGTGATTTAAAAAGAAAAACCCCATTAAGCTTTTGCCTAATGGGGTCATAACTCTACTCGCAGCGATCCGGCTACTTATGGTGCTCCGTGCATCAAATCCTTGATAGTATGCTGAAATCCGTCAGCGTATTCCTTTCATCGCTGTCCTAGCGGTGTCCATGATCTAATCCTGATCCGTTAACAATCCTTCGCTAACTCTCTTCACTTAATCCTTAAGCGGTGTCCTTTACATCATCCTGATGTTTAATCCTTCCTCTATCCTAGAAGTGTCCATTGTCTTTCCTTAGTAGTAACCATCCTAGCTACTATTGAATCCATTCAATGTCCGATTTTGCTTTCCATGCCGATTACTCATCCTAAGTAACCGAGTGCCTCATCCTGAAGCGTACCAAATCCTTGGTCAATTCCTGTTCCGTGTCAGCATCCTTCCGACACCAATAAGATTACGCTTTTGACTTTTTTGAACAATGGTATAGCGACACTTTTTTATTTACTTCTCGTTTCAATATATCAAATCAAAAGCAATTAACCTTACAAAACAGAACCTTAACAAATAGATGGTATTTATTTATGATAAAAGAAACGATATTTCTCACCTTTTGTGTGAGAGATCTCGCACAGACTAATTCCTATTTTTCCATTTTTCTTTAACTATCCCGTCTAAAATAGAGAGATCTAGATCACGTATTTATTCTTATAGTAGAAATGTTGATCTTTAGTTATCATGAGTTCATATGAAACATAGGACGTCATAATGAAAAACGTAACGGATGAACTGCAAAAAATATTGCAAGACTTGACCGATGAAGGAAAAAAACCAACAACGGCTCTTGTTCGCTCACGATTAACAACTCAAGTACCAATGCCAGCCATTATTACTGCGGTTAAATCCTTTAAGTCCACTTCAAACATTCCAAAAATTGAAGTCAAAGAGACCCCATTAACAGCAGATGAACGTATTGCTCAACTTGAACTTCAAGTAAAAGAGTTGTCACAACGTTTAGCTGCTCTGGAGAACAAATAATGCAAATTTGGGTAGATGCTGATGCATGTCCAAAAGTCGTCAAAGAAGTACTTTGTCGTGCCGCTACACGTACTGGTATTCAACTTACTTTTGTTGCAAACCACTATATTCCGGTACCAACCGCTTTCAACATTAAATCAATACAGGTTGAATCTGGCTTTGATGTTGCAGATGATGAAATCGTAAGACGCTCAGAAGCGGGTGATTTAGTGATCAGTGGTGATATACCTTTGGCAGCAGAGTTAATCGCAAAGAAAGTTCAAGTATTAAACCCTCGTGGTGAACTATATACAGAAGCAACCATTAAAGCACGACTGAACATCCGTGATTTTATGGAGACAATGCGCGCCAGTGGTATTCAAACTGGTGGCCCTGCAGCGCTGTCACAAACTGACCGACGTGAATTTGCCAATCAACTAGATCGTATTCTTGCTAAATTTAAAAAATAAATAGCTAAAAAATAGAACGTTAAAAATAAAAAATGGGAGCTCACAATGAGCTCCCATTTTTTTATCGGAATAAGTATTTTATTAATATCAGTCTTTAAAATCCCAAGACAGATTACTGACCAATCGACACTCATCACATTTAAAATCAAACACTTCGTGAACTGGCTCTTCTAACGCCCACTCACCGTCACATACTGGACATTTACGAGCGAGTTCTTTTTCTTTGCTTTCACCAGCAACACGATAAATATATAAATACGTTGGAATACCACTAACTACAGCCATACGGCGGCATAAATCCCAACCACGCTTAAATAAATGACTTTTACTTGAGCTAATTTCATGCAAAGACGGATGCTCAACAACAGAACCATTCATTTGTAATTGATCACAAGCACTCCAATCTTCTTGCCATTTAATAAACTGTTTTTGATCGCCATTAGCAACAGCAGGTAAACGATAGAGTGGGATTGGCTGAAATGTCTCACCATGACGGATCGGAGAACAAGTATGTAAGTGGCTAGTATAAAGAATTTGCCAACTTATCTTTTCACTCTCATCACTTGGATCAGAGTTCATGTCTTGACCAACAATCTTAACTTTAGGTTGTAGTAATCCAAATTCACTTAATTGTTTAAATGCTAGTTTTACTTGCGGACTATGATTATCTGGGTGAAGTGAATCTTCTTCAGGACAAACCACTCGAGCAACAAAGTTGGTTCCTTTCATAACCACTGGCAGCTCGCGCCCAATTACTTGTCCGTTATAACGTAGACAATCTAAACAATAATTGATGGCTTTCTCTACTGCTGCCATTGAGGTATCACAATACACTTCAAAATCTAATTCAGTTACAAACATTACCGCTTCTTTCCTAACATCTTTACAATAAAAATTCCGACAAATACGTTTATCGGAATCTATTAAATCATGGCACTTTATCTATCTTAATAACCGAGCTTATTCAACAACAGGTTCAAGCTTTTCTAAAAACTCAGTCATTGTTTTAGCCAATACAGTTCTTTTCTTGGTGCCAACCGTATCTAAAATAATTTCACCTGTTTGATTGCAAATAGAGATCACTTCCATTTCATCATCGGTGACGGCAATAAATAATGTTGGGACTAATTTTAATCGGCGTTGCATCACAAGATGACCTAACATATTACCTTGTAAGCGTTCTAAATCTTCATCACTCCATACTTGAAGCAACTCTACATTCATATCACCAAATTTTGCCATCATATCAGCACTGAATTGTGCGCCATAAAAGGCATGGAAATCGTCATGTAAATCAAGCTCAATACCTTGCTCAATATTAACTAAGCGAATGCTTTCATCACGATTAACGGGTTGCCATGAAATTTCTAAATCACGAGTTTCATCAATACAAGGAGAAGCTAATCCCACTAATTCTTCATTTATCGGAAGGCTATTATGTTTTGTTTTCCATGCTTCAACATAACGTTGACTAAAGTTAGCAAGCGCTTGCTCTACCGAAAGTGGCATTCGATTCTCCTAATAAGGCAAAAATTCAAGTAAACTAGGTTACATTAAATGAATAACGACTGTTTACTCCGTTATTCTTATTCTAATCTACTTTTGGCATTTTCAATATGACTAAATACACCAATGCTGATGAGCTAAAATCTCTGACTCTTGGCCAAAAAACCGAATATAAACACAGCTATGAACCAGAATTGCTGCAAGCCGTTCCTCGTAGTTTAAACCGAGACGATCTTAATTTAGGTGATGAACTGCCATTTGTTGGTTGTGATGTATGGACGCTTTATGAACTATCTTGGCTAAACCAAAACGGTTTACCTCAAGTAGCCGTTGGCGATGTCACTCTGCCTGCAACCAGCCCAAACCTTGTTGAATCAAAGTCATTTAAATTATATTTGAACAGCTTTAACCAAACTAAATTTGCATCATGGGATGACGTTACTCGCACCTTAATTAAAGATTTAAGTGCCTGTGCAGGCGGTGATGTAAAGGTTGAGATCCACCCAGTTCAAACTTACTCTCAACAGCCTATTGTTGATATGACTGGTGAATGTATCGATAACCAAGATATCATTATTGATAATTATGAGTTTGATGCTGAATACTTACAATCAAGCACGTCTGAAGAGTTAGTTGAAGAAACCTTACACAGTCATTTATTGAAATCTAACTGCTTAATTACAAACCAACCAGATTGGGGCAGTGTTGAGATTAGTTATATAGGCAATAAAATTGATCGTGAGAAGCTACTGCGCTACTTAATCTCATTCCGCCAACACAATGAATTTCATGAACAATGTGTTGAGCGTATCTATACTGATATTATGAAATTCTGTAAGCCAAATTCGTTAACCGTATTTGCTCGTTATACCCGTCGTGGCGGCTTAGATATTAATCCATTCCGCAGTTCACATATAGAGAAACCAACTCACAACCTTCGTTTAGCTCGCCAGTAAAAAACGCTCTATTTTGTCTACTAAGAATAGATCTTAGTAGACAAATCTCACCACATCGCTAGTATGTAACGGTTGCTTTCTAATGGATTATTTACATGTCTTTGCGCCAATGCTTTCTTCTTATTTTTCTCTTTCTACCGCTTTCAGCTTGGGCTAAATTTTTTTCTGCGCCTATTTTAAATGACGCTTATCAATTGCTCGATACAAACCCTGAACAATCCCGAACTATTGCTGAACAATATTTAGAGCAACGTCAGATCACTCCAGAACAAGACCCTAATCGCATACAGGTTAATAATGATTCAGAACGAACTATTCGAACTCCGATTAGCACCGTAGAAGCATTCCAAATTAAAGCACTTGCAAATAAACGCCTTGGTCGTAATCGCGAATCAATAAAAGCGATCAAACAAGCAATATCACTTGCTCAAGAGTTTCACTTACAGGCTGGCTACTTAGAGTCAAAATTAATCTATGCGGGGCTTTGGTGGAATTTAACCAATGACGTCGATGAAACGAATGTTATTTTGGATGATATTAGTCGTGAGTTAAATGAATTTGATAAGCAAATTGCGATTCATCAAAAGCTCTATTTTGGGTTGGCATTAATCCATGCAGAAGTTGAATCTAAACAAGATAATAACAGCAAAGCCCAACAGTATTATAAACAGGCCCTATCTCACGGAAGTTCACTTAACGACCCTAGTAGCATGATTTATTATCACCTGTCTTATGGTAAACATTTTTTAAAAAACAAACAATTTGATCAAGCGTTGACTGAATTATTGAGCGCGTATTGGCAATCGATTGAAGCCGACCAAAGTGGTCAATTAGCCAGTGCGAATTTTTTGCTTGGCCAACTATTTTTCCAAAGACAAGTGCTAGATAAAGCATTAGAGCATGCCTCTCAATCTGCTGAATTTTATGGTCGTTATAATAAGAGTGAGCAACTCTCAAATGTCTTAATTTTAATTGCTCAGATCCATTTAAAACAAGGTCGATTTAACTTAGCACTAGTTCAATATTTTAATGCACTGGATCAGGAAAAAGAAAAAAACAACGTTAACAAACTCATTTCACTACGCTTAGATATCGCTAATACCTACTTTTCACTTTATAACTATGCGTTAAGTGAGCACTACCTTAAGCAAGCAAATAATCTTAATGAGTATGTCGAGTTACCAAAACAAAAAGCCAATGCAGCGCTCTTGCAAGCCAAGCTTTATCTAGTAAAAAATAAAGCAGAACTTGCTATTGAACAAATACAAAAAGCCATTAAATACAGTAAACGAGATAATGATGTTTCGTTAAAATTACAATCTCAAAAATTGCTTTCTACAACCTATGAGAAAATGGGGCTATATGAACTCGCGCTAAAGTCCCAAAGAGAATATGAGACATTAAACTCATCGATTCAAGCGGTTCAAAATGAAATTAATGAAGAAGTATTTCGCCAACAAAAAAGCATCGTTGAACAATTTTTGCACTATCAAGGCTTAGAATTACAATTAAAAGATAATCACTTACAAACACGAAAAATCCAAAAAATTGCCGGCTTTCTTCTTGTATTATTAACGGTAATTTCTATCTATGCTTTCAGAAAACAGCAAGTAAACCGTTTTTTGAAAAAGCGTTTACACCTGCTATTAAATAAGTACTACACACACCCAAGAAGTGGATTACGTAACTTCCGTTTATTAACCGAAAGATTACCATCATCTTTACAACAAAGTAGTACGAATATAGAACAGTGGCATTTAGGTGAGTTAATCAATGAACCGTTAAGTGATCGTCTTCGCTTTACTCTCTTTCATGTACCCATGCTACAAGAGCTGTATTTTACTCATGGTTACCAAGGTGGCTTAGCCATTGAAAAAGAGTTTGGCGATTATCTATCAACCGTAGTTACTTTACCTAGTCGCATTTATCACTTCTCAGATGCAAGTTTTCTTTACATTGAGCATAAATCCGATTCAACATGTAGTACTCAAGAAATGGCTGAAACAATTCAACGTTGGATTAATAATTTTGACTCTAAAGCCATGACAAACAGAATCGTAAATATAGGAATGGTTGAGTATCCTTTTTTACCACGAGCGTATACTGCTATTAATGATCGAGAACTGATCGATATTCTTCTTATGGCAACAAACAACGCGTGTAACAATAATAAAGAAGGTACTGAAAGCCAATGGGTTCACTACCGAGCAATAGATAACGCTCCAGCGGCAAGTTTTGCTAGTAATAATATACTCTCTGCGTGTGAGCAAGCGATTAATCAAGGTTTGATTAAAGTGACAAGCCAAGGCATTAATTAATGATTTGGCTAACACATCACAAATTTAATAATATTCATTACTAAATGATTATCAATTAAACAAATGTTACATTTTTTCAAACCTGTTACTTATAATTTTGTTATTATAAATAAATTGATCCTATCAATAGTTTAACAGTTTTTATAAATACAGGGATTGCCTCCTAGGTTATTATGATTGAAGTATCCATCGTTGCCTCAGAATTAAGTCAATTAAAGCAACAGCTAGATCAAACACGTTTATCACACCGTGATTCTACCTTGAAGTCACGTCGTGAAATATTGCTATTAAAACGCATTATCTTGCGCTTTTGTGCTGCGTGTAAACATCATGATAGCGAGCTAGATAAAGAGATTGTAGAACTTGCATCAAGTATCGAACAAGTAGAAAATACGTCCGATCTTACGGTACAAATCGCCACCTTTGAGCGCCTTATTAACCGCTATAAAATGACGGTACAAAGAGAGCACGCAGTTATGAATGACCATATTTCATACTGCGGTGAAACTCTTCAACGTGTAGTTGGTCTTCCTGCTGGCCTTAAACGTGATTTGCGAATTCTTCTGCAACACCCTTCTCAAGATGGCTGTAAGCATGTTCAGCGTATTGTCCGCTTAGTTGAATTATATGAACGTGCGATTAAATTCATTTCTGTTGGTAAACTCTCTTCTGAAATCAACAACAATGAAATTATTGATGTTGATACTCAAGAGCAGTTAAGTAACGAATTACAGCATCTTATCTCAGAGCTTGATTTCAATAGTTCATCAGGTAATAAGTTACTTGAGATCCGCAATAAACTATTAACCGGCACAGATGCAATCTCTCTTATTGATTTAGCATTGCAAACGCTGCAATTAGTTTTAGAAGGCACGAACAATGAACGTAAGGCATCACAAGTCTTCGTTGGTGATGTTAATACTCAAGTCGCTCAGATTATAAAAACCAGCGAGCAGAACCAAGCTCAGGGACAATCTTACTTAGAACAACGCTCATTACTTAATGAAGAGTATTCGCTCTTAATTAAGCAAGCTGAAGGCCTATTAGAAAGTAAAGCGAGCGAGCGAGAGCATAAAGAAAAAATGGCGATGCTGTTAAGTGAAATGCGAGACTTATCAGAGCGAAATAATGCCATGCAAGAGCGTGAGTCTGCATTAATTGAGCGCCATGAATATACAACAAAAAAATTAAACCACTTGTATGAAGAAACACTTGAATATCGTCGTCAGTTAGATGATCAACAGCAACGCGTATTTAAAGACCCACTAACCAAAGTATATAACCGTGCAGCTATGCATGAACGTTTAGACTTAGAGTACAAACGTTGGGTTCGTCATCAACACTCACTTGTTTTAACGATGATAGATATTGATCAATTCAAACGTATTAATGAACGTTTTGGTCATCTCGCTGGTGATAAAGCGCTATCAATTATTGCCAAGACTATTGAAAATCAAGTCGCTGATACTGACTTTGTTGCTCGTTTTAGTGGCGAAGAGTTCTTAATCTTATTTACAGAAACCGAAAAAGAAGAAAGGAATAAAGTACTTAAAGCGATTCAATTGGCTATTTCAAAACTTCCCTTCAAGTTTAAAAACGACCACGTTCAGATAACAGTCTCTATTTGCAGCTCTGAATTTACTAACAGTGATATTCCTGAAAAAGTAATCAAGCGCGCTATTGATGCTCTGTACAAACAGAAATCCAAAGGTACTGAGCAACTCATATATTTGTAAACCTCTCATTTTTGTTGTCTTTTTCTCGCAAATCCTCCCATTGCTGTGTAAGTTTAGTAATTAAACAATAATAAAAACAGCTAGGGAGGCACTATATGATCACTCATATTAGTCCGGCAGGTAGCATGGATTTGCTATCACAATTAGAAGTCGACCAATTAAAAAAAACCGCTTCTAGTGATTTATATCGAATGTACCGAAATTGTACATTAGCCGTATTGAACTCAGGCAGTCATACTGACAGTTCAAAAGAACTCCTTAATAAATACAAGTCTTTTGACGTATCTGTAACTCGTCGTGACCGAGGTATTAAACTTGAGCTAAGTAACCCACCTGAACACGCCTTTGTTGATGGAAATATTATTAAAGGAATACAGGAACATCTCTTTTCTGTTTTACGCGATATGATTTACGTTAATATGCAAATCGCGGATCATAACCGTCTAAATCTCACCAAAGATACCCATTTAACTAATCTCGTCTTCAGTATTCTGCGCAATGCTAAAGCCCTACATACTGGAATAGAACCAAATTTAGTGGTCTGCTGGGGCGGTCATTCAATTAATCCAATTGAATACCAATACACTCGAGAAGTAGGCCATGAACTAGGGTTGCGTGAATTAAATATTTGCACAGGCTGTGGCCCTGGCGCAATGGAAGGACCGATGAAAGGTGCAGCTATTGGCCATGCGAAACAACGTTATTCAAGCAGTCGCTTTGTGGGATTAACAGAGCCTTCAATCATCGCTGCTGAGCCACCAAATCCTATCGTAAATGAACTGATCATCATGCCAGACATTGAGAAACGATTAGAAGCCTTCGTTCGTATGGCTCATGGTATTGTGATCTTTCCAGGCGGCCCTGGTACTGCTGAAGAGTTGTTGTATATCTTAGGTATCATGATGAACCCTGCTAACCGCCAGCAACCGATGCCAATTGTGTTAACTGGACCAGAAGAGAGTGAAGCTTACTTCCTTTCTATTGATACCTTTATTCGTGAAACGCTTGGAGAAGAGGCAACTCATTATTATGAGATTGTGGTTGGTGATCCAGAAAAAGCAGCCATAATTATCAATCATGGTATCAAGAAAGTGAAAGAGTATCGTAAAGCAACTGATGATTCTTATAGCTTTAACTGGGCACTAAAAATTGAATCTGAGTTCCAACACCCGTTCGAACCGACTCATGAAGCAATGTCTTCACTGGATTTACATTTAGATCAGCCCACAGAGAATCTTGCTGCCAACCTACGCCAAGCGTTTTCAGGGATTGTGGCTGGTAATGTCAAAGCTGAAGGTATCGCTGAAATAGAAGAGCATGGCGTGTTTAAATTACACGGTGATCCTATATTAATGAAAAAGATGGATCGTCTTCTTCAAGACTTTGTTGAACAGGGTCGCATGAAACTACCTGGTTCCAAATACGAACCTTGCTATGAAATCGTTGTAGATTAAGGCTGGAATATCTCCCCTTCTGTAACGTACAATATAAAGCCTATGTTAAACGCATAGGCTTTTTCTTTTTTCTACATAGGAATGAATACGTTATGGCAATTCATCTGGTTATTATTGACGCATTAAATCTTATTCGTCGTGTTCACTCAGCTCAACCAAACCAAGATGACATTCAAGCGGTAATCACCACAACGAGCCGCACAATAAATCGTATTTTAAAAGAAACTGAACCAACCCATATCATCGCTGTATTTGACCACCACTTACAAGATCGAGGTTGGCGAGCAGAAGTGTTACCGAAATATAAAGAAGACAGAAAACCAATGCCTGAAGCTCTACAAAAAGGCATGGATGATATTCAAGATGCATGGTGGAAACTCGGCATTGATTCCTTGTTATCTGATGGTGATGAAGCCGATGATTTAGTCGCAACTCTTGCTAATAAAGTTGCCTCCCATAATGAACAAGTCACTATTATTTCGACAGATAAAGGGTATTGCCAATTACTGTCTCCAACGCTGCGAATTCGTGATTACTTTCAACATCGTTGGTTGGATGCCCCTTTTGTTGAAAAAGAGTTTGGTCTAAAGCCTGAGCAATTAGCTGATTATTGGGGACTGGCTGGAATTAGCTCAAGTAAAATTACGGGGATCCCAGGTGTAGGTCCTAAAGCTGCCTTAGAAATTTTAACTCAATTCCCAACGATTGAAGCGGCAAACGAATCTGAAAAGTTACCGAAAAAATATCGTAAGAAGTTTGATGAGCATTATGACACCGCTATTCTGTGCCGTAAGGTTGCAGGGTTAAGAACCGATATTGAACTTGGGTTTAATTTGCAAGATATTCGCTATGTAAAGCCTGATTTAGGGACTAGGGACTAGGGACTAGGGACTAGAATTATAAATCCCACAATATATAGAAGCTAATGTGCTTTGGAACAAAAAAGCTGTTTGTCATTGCTGAGCCATCAGCACCAAATATAGCCATCCTTCTTTTGAGGAAAAGCATATTAGCTTCTATGTGCATAGTTTATCTTAAATAAAAACGCCCGCAGATCAAATGACCTGCGGGCGTTTATTTTTATCTCTCAATAATTGGTATTACATCAATATTAGTGAGGAGAAATATTAGAAATCGCTTGGATATGAACCGTTATTTCTTCACGGTCATGATACAAGTGCTTCGCTTGAAGCTTGTATTGGAAGTTATTCTTCTTCAAAAACTCTTTTAAGTTTTCAATATCTTGAAGTACTTCATCGTAACGGCCTTTCATTGGCAATTTAAGGTTAAATAGTGCTTCTTTAGCCCAACCTTTAATTAACCATTCACCCATAAGGTGCGCAACTCGTGCAGGCTTTTCAATCATGTCACACACGATCCACGTTACGTTCTTTCTTGCTGGTTCAAATTTAAAACCATCAACCATGTGGTGTTTTACTTGGCCTGTATCCATTAAGCTCTGTGCCATCATGCCGTTATCAATTGCATGAACAAACATAGAACGCTTAACAAGTTGGTAAGTCCAACCACCTGGACACGCACCTAAATCAACGCCCCACATGCCAGAAGCTAAGCGAGTATCCCACTCATCTCGTGGAATGAATACGTGAAACGCTTCTTCCAACTTAAGTGTTGAACGGCTTGGCGCATCAGACGGGAACTTCAGACGAGGAATACCCATGAAGAATTTTGAGTTATTGTTGGTATAAGAGTAACCAACGTAACACTGACCCGGTGCAATAAAACAAATATGCATGACAGGGATTCGGTCTGAATCTCTTGGTGTTAGCATCTCTTTACCACGTAATGCGATACGCATTGGTACTGTAAATTTACGACAGAATTTCAATAATTCTTTTGCTTCATTCGTATCAGGTGTTTCAATACGAATATCACCACAACATGGTAAATTTTCAACATCAACTAATGCATTCAAAATTGGTGAGATACGATCTTCAGAAGGTAAATCACTTAATTCAGTTGCTACCGCAAACATTTGACGAGCAAAAATCAGCTCATTAAATTTAATCTCACGGATCAATTTATCTGCATCGCCTTCCTGGTAGCATTCAAATAGCACATAGCCTGTATTATTTTTTAGGCGAGGAAAACCAAACACTTCAAGTTGAGTGGCTTTATCTTGGATCTCACCTGCACACTCTTTCTCAAAACCAGAGCGACAATAGAACATTACTTGTTTCACTTTGAAACCTCAGTCAAACGATAAGTTGAAACAGCCAGCGTTAGCCAACCGATAATAAAACAGAGTCCACCTAATGGAGTAATTGGCCCAAACCATTTTATTCCTGTGAACACTAATGCATATAAACTACCACTGAAAAGTAATATTCCAATGGTAAATAGCAAGGCGGCGTATGATACCCCTTTTGAAAATGAATTTCTCAACAAAATTCCACATCCAAACAGAGCAAGCGTATGCCACATTTGATATTGCACTGCAGTCTCATACACATCAAGTAGATATGGCGATAAAACCGACTTTAGACCATGAGCACCAAAAGCGCCTAAACCAACACTCAGTGCACCACTAAAGCTAGCAATAAGTAGACATAAGCGACTATTCATCGTCGATGATCTCTTGTTCACTGCGAGCTTTACTTAAGATCCACTCTCTAAAAGTCGCAATTCTTCCGGTATCAGCCTGTTTTTCACTGCATACTAAATAAAAAGCATTTTTACTTACTAATACTTCTTCAAAAGGAGCAACCAAACGACCCGCGTCTAACTCTGGTTGAGCAAGGACATTATTTCCTAATGCGATTCCCTGTCCATGAGCTGCCGCTTGTAACACCATGGTTGAATGACTAAAAATAGGCCCATGATTAACGTTCATGCCTTCTAAATTGTATTGTTTTACAAACGACTTCCAATCTTTACGTGATGTATCATGCAATAACGTATGAAAACGTAGATCGTCAATCGTTGCTAACGGTTTTTCATTTAACAACACTTGCGGTGAACATAATGGTAATAGTTGCTCTTGATATAACAAATCAACACGTAAACCAGGCCAATTACCACGACCATAATAGATAGCAACATCCACATCTTCAGTCAAAGAGCCTTCATCCATATCAACCGCTTTAATTCGCACATCAATGTCAGGTTCTTTATTATTAAAATCCGACAAACGTGGAACAAGCCATTGAATAGCAAAACTTGGCGGTAAACTAATGGTTAGTGCACCCTTCGCACTTCTTTCCAATACTTTATCTGTTGCTTCTGACAACGAAGAGAAAATTTCTTTAATATCTAAAAAGTAACTTTGCCCCTCTTCAGTAAGCAGTAAAGAACGATTACGACGTCGAAATAATTTCAAACCAAGAAATTCTTCTAACGCTTTGATTTGGTGGCTAACTGCAGCTTGAGTAACAAACAATTCTTCCGCAGCACGAGTAAAGCTTAAGTGTCTAGCTGCCGCTTCAAACACACGCAAAGAATTTAAAGGTGGTAATCTTCGAGACATAAGAACTCACATTCTGAACCATTAGTTTTTTTAATACCTAGTATTATAAATTGTCCATTGCCGAACTACCAGATAAAACCTAATATTGCCCCCGTAGTTTAGAGGAAAGACATATATTCCTCCCTGAGTATTTTTTATCCCTCTAAACTGCAATGTTGTGTTTGCATATTGGCTCGACTGTTAGAGCCCGAGTATTGATTACAACTATTTGTAAACAGTACCCAATTATTTCCTGTATTTTTGACCTTTTGGTTAGAAAAATTATTAGCATCGTTTAATACGGTGCTTTTTTTTGTCTGTAATTTTGACTTACGAGACAGAAATCCGCATCATTCTCTCTGTTTGCTTACCCTTATTAAAGAAATCACTATGACTGCATTTACTGTTGACGCTGTTCGCTCTCAATTCCCCGCTTTAACCCAAGATGTTAATGGTCAGCCGATTGCCTATTTTGATAGCGCAGCGACTACGCAAAAACCATTATCGGTATTAAATGCGATTCAAGATTACTACCAAAAAAGTAATGCTAATGTACATCGTGGCAGTCATAGCTTAACCGCCTCAGCAACACTGCAATTTGAGCAAGCTCGTGAAACCGTTCAACACTTCATCAATGCCAACAGCAGTAAAGAAATCATTTGGACTCGCGGTGCAACCGAAGCGATTAATTTAATTGCTCAAACTTATGCTCGAAGCACACTGCAAGCAGGCGATGAGATCTTAGTAAGTGAATTAGAACATCACGCGAATATTGTGCCTTGGCAAATTGTCGCAGAGCAAACGGGAGCAACCGTTGTAAAAATTCCAATGAAAACCGATTGCACATTAGATATGGATGCATTTGAGTCATTGGTAACCAAGCGCACCAAAATTGTTGCCGTTGCTCAAGTAACTAATGTAACGGGTACATTAAACCCCGTTGATGAAATCATTAAAACTGCACATCAGATAGGTGCCATTGTTGTTATTGATGGTGCTCAAGGGATTGTTCATCATGATATTGATGTTCAAGCAATGGATGCCGATTTTTATGTGTTCTCTGGCCATAAATTATTTGCTCCAGCTGGCATTGGTGCTCTCTATGGCAAACAGCATTTATTAGAATCTATGCCAGTGTGGCATGGTGGCGGTAAAATGGTTGAGAAAGTCTCATTTGAGAAAACCACTTTTGCAGAGCTTCCAGGGAAATTTGAAGCTGGTACACCAAACGTTGCTGGTGCGATTGCTTTTGCTACAGCGATTAGCTGGGTTAAGCAATTCGCCCATGATGATCTTAATGCTCATATTAATGAACTTCGCCAGATGGCTATTGATGGCATCAAAGGTATTGAAGATTTACGATTCATCGGTTTACAAGATAACGCGAGCCTATTTTCTTTTGTTATTGATGGCGTCCACCACCAAGATATAGCGACTCTGCTTGATCAACAAGGCATTGCCGTTCGCTCTGGTAATCATTGTGCTCATCCTATGCTAGATGCATTAGGGCTAACGGGTACTGTACGCGTTTCATTTGCCTTGTATAATACGAAGCTAGATGTTCAACGTTTTATCGACGCGCTAAATAAAGCCGCAGATATGCTATAAGCTCAAATTTAAGGTATTTTATTTATGTCTACATTCCCATCTTCACCTTTTGGTTTTGATATTACTCACACAACTGTTCTCAATTTAATGAGTGAAGCAAAAGGGTGGGAAGATCGTTACCGTAACGTAATTCAATTAGGTAAAAAACTGCCTAAAATGCCTGAAGAACTGCAACAAGATAATGTGACGATTTCAGGCTGTGAAAGCAAAGTGTGGCTACAGCATGAAGTAATCGATGGGGTTTATTTTTTCTGTGCTGATTCTGATGCAAGAATTGTTCGCGGACTTATCGCGTTAGTAATGGCTGCGGTTAATAATAAAACGGCACAAGAGATTAGCACGTTTGATATGGATGGGTATTTTGCTCAATTAGGGCTAATTGAACATTTAAGCCCATCACGTGGTAATGGACTTAAAGCTATCATTGAAACGATAAATGAACTAATAGAGCAGGCTTAAGGCCGCTTCGCTTGAAGGATTCAGGGAGAGCGTTGGAATAATAGCGCTTATACCTGAAACCTTGAGGGAGCTTGCGACCGTCCTGAATCCTAGTCCCTATTTACCGTGCTTTTCAATCAACTTCTCTACAATTCTCGACACCGCAACAAAACCAAAGGTCGCAGTTACCACCGTAGCTGCACCAAAACCACTCGCACAATCCATACGTTTTGGGCCGTCAGCAGTTGCTTTAGTCGCACATACAGAGCCATCCGCTTGTGGGTATTTCAAATGCTCTGTTGAGTAGACACAATCAATGCCAAATTTACGCTTTGGATTTTTCGTAAAATTATGATGACGACGCAAAGTGTCACGCAATTTTTTCGCTAATGGGTCTTGAATTGTTTTGGTTAAATCAGTGATTTGAATTTGAGTCGGATCGGTTTGACCACCCGCCCCACCCGTCGTGATCACTTTAATCTTATTACTCTTACAATAAGCCAGTAATGCCGCTTTAGGTTTCATGCTATCGATAGCATCAAGCACGTAATCAAACTCTTTAGAAATGTATTCAGCTTGGTTTTCAGGCGTAATAAAGTCATCAATTAAGTTAATCTTACATTCAGGATTGATTAATTTAATACGTTCAGCCATTACTTCAATTTTACTTTGACCAATAGTACCTGTCATTGCATGAATTTGACGATTAATATTAGTGACGCATACATCATCCATATCAATCAAGGTAATCTCACCAAGGCCAGTACGAACTAACGCTTCAACAGCCCAAGAGCCTACACCACCAATACCTACAACACATACATGTGCAGCACGCATAATTTCTACTTCACTATTACCATACAAACGGCGAGTGCCACCAAAACGTTGGTCATAACTTTCAGAAGCAGGAGTGGTTAATTCGCGCATGGGGTTACCTTACTCAAAAACAAAAAAGAGCACGATTTATACGCACTCTTTTTTAGAAGATCAAGGTTCAATGTCGATTATTTCTTTTTCGGCATTACCCACGGGTTTTCTGTTTCCGTATCGATTAAGCCTAATTTCCAAACACGACCAAAATGTTTAAAGTGACCCGCAGCAATACCCGCCTCAGATCCCATTCCATAATACTGATCTAAATGATTTTCTTTTACTGCTCCACCGGTGTCTAATGCCAATAATACTTTCAACACATGCTTACCTGTCCACTTACCGTCTTTATCTAATTGAGGTACCTCTGCAAGTATAGGGGTTCCCATAGGCAATAAAGTACGATCCGCCGCAACCGCCGCGCCAGCAAGTAAAGGGATCCCAGCCGTACCTAGTACATGGTGAGCGTCTCGTGGAGAGAAAAACACATAAGATGGGTTGGTTTCTAACAGCTCACGAACCGTCGCTTCATCATTTTTAGCAACCCACTCTTTAATTGCTTTAAGTGACATATCTTTACGTTCAACTTCGCCACGCTCAATCAATACCTTACCAATACTTACGTAAGGGTGATTATTTTTACCACCGTAGGCAAAATACTGAAGCTTGTCATCATCACCAAAATGAATAAAGCCACTACCCTGAACTTCCATAATAAATGGGTCAATCATATTGTCAGAGTAACCAAGCTCTAAACCTAAACCAGATAATGCACCTGCATTAATTTCTGCTCGTGTTGGGCAATCTGAACCACAATCAGGTTTATCATAAACTGGATATTTAAACGTTTCATTTGGCGTGTGACGCATTTCAATCACAGGAGAAAAGTAACCAGTGAACATTACATTCCCCTGCTTGTCACCGCCGCCCATTTGAGCAAATTGAATACCATAGGTTGAAAGCTCTGCTGGATTAGAGCTCTCATCGATCCATTTTTGCAATTGAACGTACAGTTCTTCATAACGTAATGACATCGACTCAGAACGCTTAATAACTTCTGCACTTTGTTTTTTAAAGGCACTAAAATCAGAAGGCTTATCCGATTCAATCTCATTAACTTCGTTTAAGTTATTACTGAATCCACCATCAAGATATTGCTGAGCGCGATCCGTAGGACGATCAGCACAACCACCTAGAGCAAGAAGAACACATACAAGAGAAAATTTACGAAACACAATAAAGCCTTATTGATAAATAGTGCGAGAAGAATGACAAACAAATAGAGGGAGAGCAATTCCTTACACTGCAATAAATGTAAGAAAAGGAGAATTTTAACAAAACTTGACACAAACTTGTGGGGAATTATCCAAGTAAGTCACTGCAAAGTACTTACTTGGAAGGTATAACGATTATTGTTTACGGAAGCTGGATTTATAATGCGTAGGTTTAGTTCGAAGCAATTGCGCACCATCATTATCTTCAACCATATAGATGTATGTTGTTCCACCATGCTTATAGCTTAATTGACTACCATCAAAATCAAACTTAGTACTAATTAGACGCCCATGAGTATAAATTCCACCAGCACTGATAGTAAAACTGTCTCGAGCATAACTTGGGACTCCTTGCTCAACCCAGTTACCATACAATTGAGACGCAGGCATTTGTGCAAAAACACCCGCTCTAAACATTGCCGCAAGTATCGAAGCAACTAAACCCACAGCAACAAAACCAATTAATAGCATTAATCGGATTTTTCTTTTTCTCAACTCTTTTTCTTGAGCTTGACTCATTGTAATGCCTAATAAAACCAACAGATATATAAGCATATCGGCAAATAATAGAAATATTAAGAAAAACTTATGTGACCTTGTACTAAACACTTGTAGATAAGTAAATAAATAGTCATTATAACAACATAAAAAATCACTCATGGATGAAGTATAGTGAAATTTCGTAGCACAGCGCTAGTTAAAGGCTTTCGTCAATCAGCTCCTTATGTAAATGCTCACCGCGATAAAACCGTTGTGATTATGCTTGGTGGCGAAGCCATTGCTAATCCTAACTTTGCTAACATCGTTAATGATATCGCGCTTTTAAATTCACTCGGTTTACGTATTGTCATTGTTTACGGTACTCGCCCTCAAATGCGTGAACAACTTAAGTCAACTGCTCATCATGCGCCTTTCCACAAAGGAATAAGAATTACTGATGAGCAAACCTTAGAGCTCGTCAAACAAGTAGCAGGTCAGCTTCAGCTCGATATTACCGCCCGCTTATCGATGAGTTTAAACAATACACCGATGGCTGGTGCACAAATTAATGTCATTAGTGGCAACTTTATTATTGCTCAACCTCTTGGTGTTGATGATGGTGTCGATTACTGTCACAGCGGTCGTGTACGTCGTATCGATACTAACGGTATAAATAGAATGCTCGACCAACAATCTATCGTTCTACTTGGCCCTGTTGCTAGCTCCGTTACTGGTGAGTGTTTTAACTTACTTTCAGAAGATGTCGCAACACAACTTGCTATTCGTCTGAACGCAGACAAACTCATTGGATTTTGTTCTGAGCAAGGCGTTTTGAATGAAAATGGGCAAATTTTAGCAGAGCTATTTCCAAGTGAAGCAGAAGTTATTCTTAAACGATTAGAAGAGAACATAGATCTAAATGATGGTAATTCAACCGGAACCATTCGATTTTTAAAAGGCTCAATCACTGCATGTAAAGCGGGTGTTCCTCGTAGCCATTTGATCAGTTACAAAGAAGATGGCGCATTAATCCAAGAGCTATTTTCTTTTGATGGTATTGGAACTCAAGTTGTTATGGCGAGCTCAGAGCAAATTCGTGATGCTGAGATTGATGATATCGGTGGCATTATGGATTTAATCCATCCATTAGAAGAAGAAGGTATTTTAGTTCGTCGATCTCGAGAACAATTAGAGCAAGAGATTGCCCAATTTACGATTATAGAAAAAGATGGGTTAGTGATTGCTTGCGCTGCTTTATATCCTTTTCCTGAAGACGGAATGGCAGAGATGGGTTGCGTTGCCGTTCATCCAGATTATAGAGATGGTGACCGCGGAGTTACCTTACTTACCCGTTTACGCACTAAAGCAAAACAGTTCAAATTATCACAACTATTTGTTCTGACCACTCGCAGTCTCCACTGGTTTAGAGAGCAAGGCTTCGTTGAAGTTGATGTTTCACACTTACCAATGACAAAGCAGAAACTGTACAACTTTCAGCGTAAATCGAAAATTTTAGTATTAAAGACTCAATAATAAATAAAGGCCGCAATGGAGTGATTCCGTTGCGGCCTTTATTATAAAAATGAGTAATACCATTCTGGATAAATAGTTGTTCAGATAATTGCGTAGGAAAAATCGATTTTAACAAGCAAGAATGATCAAATACTTATGTAGATTGGTATCAGCTTAAACTCTAGTGACCAGCAGTGTTAGAAAATAAATTAACAACGAGTACACCAGATAGAATAAGGGCTATTCCCGCTACTGCAGGTAAATCTAGTTTTTGCCCATACGCAAAGTATCCAATACCCGCCACTAGCACAATTCCAGCACCACTCCATATTGCGTAAACAATTCCTACAGGCATGGTTTTTACTGTTACTGAAAGTAAAAAGAAAGCAATCGCATAACCCACAGCGACAATTATACTTGGAGATAGCTTAGTAAATTGCTCTGTTTTAGGAATATAAGAGGTTGCTATTACTTCTGAAATAATCGCAATGATAAGCGCCATCGCAGGCGGCATTGAAACAAGTAACTTAAACATATAAGTGAACGCCTTAGACCCAATGTAATCAATCATCTAATTTATAACATTGGAATAAAAACAGAATATCCGGCATTCCTTCCGAATTTTAGAGGCGCAATTATAGGCATTTATTCAAGATTTACTAGAGGTGCTGACGAAAATCACTATTACGTATATGAAATAATACAGTGACTACTATTTCCTTTACTAGCCACTGTTATTGCTCTAACTCATCAACGACGTTAAGCCACTATTCCTCTGAGTTTTAATCATCACCCCTCGAGCCACCACTTTTTCTGTTGCGAACAGATCGAGTTTTTTCTTTGCTCGAGTCACACCAGTATAAATTAACTCTCGGGTTAAAATTGGGCTGAACTCAGCAGGTAATGCCAAGACAGTATGTTCAAATTCAGAGCCCTGAGATTTATGGATCGTCATGGCATAAACGGTTTCATGCTCAGGTAACTGGCTTGGTAACACACCACGAATTGAACCGTCTGGCATATCAAAATAAACACGTAAACGTTGATCAACAGGGTCTGGCATTGCGATACCAATATCACCGTTATACAAACCAACGCCATAATCATTTTGTGTGACCATGACAGGACGACCTGAATACCAAATTTCATCACCATGAGGAATTAAATCGGATTTCTTCAGCGCTTTCTCAATACGTTGATTTAAACCAACAACGCCGAAATCCCCTTCTCGCATTGCACATAATAATTGAATTTGGTTAAAGGCTTTCAATGCAACTTCTGGTTTATCACCTGCGTGAATATGACCTAAATAACTACGGTAACCATTAACCATCATGGTGATCATTGCGTTATAGCTATCATTACTTAAATCATGAAAACGAATGTCTGAGAACCCTTTGGCCCATACAGCTTCTACTTTAAATTTACTGCCTTCATTAATGGCTTTGGCAAGTTGCCCAATACCTGAACGCGCATCAAAACGGTAGCTCTTTTGCAGCATACATAGGCTATCTGCAACCGCGTTATTATGCGACTGTGCCGGTAGATTAAAGCCTGTTAATTGAGATAATTGTTGGGCTTGATTCTGACTGTAACCCATTTTGGTAAACTGACAGATATCACCTAACACCGCTCCCGCTTCAACCGAAGCAAGCTGATCTTTATCGCCCAATAAAATGACGCGAGCATGCTCTGGTACCGCATCGAGTAGTCGTGCCATCATAGGCAAATCGACCATAGACGCTTCATCCACCACCAATACATCAAGGTGTAATGGATTGGCTTTGTTATGACGAAAATCCACTTGATTGGGAATATAGCCAAGTAAGCGATGCAGTGTACTCGCATCAGTTGGGATCGCTTCTTTCACTTCAGGTGCTAAACCAATGGATTGTACCGCCTGACCAATGGACTCGGTCAAACGCGCCGCGGCTTTACCGGTTGGAGCAACCAGTTTAATCGCTATGCTTTTATTATCCTGCTGAGCTTGTGTCACTAAGGAGGCCAAAAGCTTGGTTACTGTGGTTGTTTTACCCGTTCCTGGACCACCAGAAATAACAGAGAATCGACGAGTTAACGCCACAGCTGCTGCTACTTTTTGCCAATTAACACAGTGGTTATTTGGAATTAATTGATCTAACGTTTCTAATTCAGAAGATTTAGTCGCCGCTAACAGAATTGCATCAATTGCCTGCCAATCCAGATCATCAGACTGAACAACATCAAGCATATCGCACACTAATTGTTGGCGAGAAACTTGGTTATTATTCTCTAACTTTTTCAATGCTGAAAATAAGAAATGATACTGACGGGCAAATAGCTCATCCAACGTATTCGATAACTGAAGGTTTACCGCAACACTTTGCGCCGCTTTAGTAATACGATTAGATACTCGTTGTTCAAATGCCCAGTAACGTTGTAAATACAAACGAGCACCATCAAAGGCTAAAGGCTTTGCTTCTGTACCATTTGATACTGTAGAAGCATTGGTTAACTCAGAAATCCAGCTACTTTTTTCTGGAACTAATTCTAATAGCGCATCACGATATTTCGCAGGTAAGGTAAAAAGGTCGCCCTGTTCTATCTGCTCAATATCAATACAGACGTGACCTTTTCCTAACTCATGACTTGTAATCGCAGACAACAGCATGATGAGATTTTTATCGCTATTTTTTTCTTGTTGAGCGATAAATTTAGCAAATTGAAGATCCAATGGGCGAAGTACACCATGAGCCATTAAGTGTTGTAATTGCTTAAGCATCGATTGTTTCTCCATCTACCAATTTCTCTAACTCTTCTAACAATACTTTGCTCGGTTTTGAATAAAATACGCCATTAGCGTTGGCATCATACCCCTCGTGAGTCTCTTCAACACCGCGCAAGAAAATATAATACGCACCACCAAAATGCGTATCGTAGTCATAATCGGCAATGCGACTTTTCAAGAATCGATGAAGCGCTAAAGCATATAATTGGTATTGGAAGTCATAACGGTGATCTCGCATCGCCTCAACTAAGGCTTCTCCACCGTAACATTCTGGGGAGTCTCCCAGATGATTTGATTTCCAATCGAGAACGTAATATTTACCTTCATGCTCAAACACTAAATCGATAAAACCTTTTAGCATGCCGCTAACCGTAGAGAAACCAAGATCCCCTGCTCGTGCTGAAACTTCATCATGTTTCGCGATAGTTTTATTAACCAAGCTTGAGTTCAATAACGTGATAGGAAGTAAAAACTCCATTTCGACCAAGCGTTGAGTTGGGCCTTTATTTGATAAACATAAATCTTGGCCATCCAACGGGCAATCTAACACTCGCTGCATCATGGTTTGAACGACCTCTAACCATTCAACATCGTAATTTTCTTTCTCTAGAAGCTTAATAATTATTTGTGTATTTTCTTCGCTGTTAATGGGTTGAGTAAATTCAACCTCTTCAAATAATGAGTGTAAAAACGTACCCGCTCTGGCACCGCGAGGGAAAGTAAAGATGGTGCGCTCTGGCTCTAAATCTAACTCTTTCTCGTCTTTATCTTCAGCTGAATCGATATCCAAATTAATGAGTTCTAACGAGGCATCATTATGATGATTACCTTGTTTTACCAAGCCTGAATAACTGGTCATCCACCAATTACTCTTAACGGGTTCAATTAATTTACTGGCATGTAACTCACTATGATCATCCTGAGTTTCTTGGTATAACTCGTCGGTTACCGTTTGAGGTGATTGGATCACCATAGGCGAATTGCCTGCAATCAGCTTTTCAAGACACGCTTGTAGCTCTTCAACATTACATTCATCCGCCTGTTGAATTAGATACCCTAAGCCCGATAGATGAACACCTGTTGGTGGCTTTTTCGAGATGCCTTTCGTGATTGGCGCCATGCCGATATAACAGGCATAAACCGCACGAGTCAGTGCTACATAAATCAAACGTAAATCTTCGGCTAAACGCTCTTTCTCTGCTTTTTCGACAGAATCATCTTCTTTTAATAAATCCAATACTGAGTAACGGTTATCTTCATCATAAAAACTGACTTCACCTTTTTTATCTATCGCACGATAAGAACAAACAAACGGTAAAAATACCAAGTCATATTCCAACCCTTTTGATTTATGGATCGTAACAATTTGCACCAGGTTACGCTCTGATTCTAAGCGTACCGTCTGCTCTTCTGAATCACCATTAGGCTCTGAAATAGCCTCAGATAACCAACGCAATAAACCATAATCACTGTCTAAGGTTTGACTGGTTTGTTGCAGCAACTCGCCGATATGTAGTAAATCGGTCAGTTGACGTTCACCGCCATTTTCAGCCAATAAGCGCTCAGAGATCCCTTGCTGGGTAATGATTTGATGCAACATAGGCATGATACCGCGCTGTAGCCAATGCTTACGATAGGCGCGAAACTCATTAACTGCTTGCTCCCACTGCATTTCATCGACATTAAATTGATGCAGTTGATCGGCGGTATAAGCAAATAATGACGATGCTAATGCTGAACGCACTGCTCGCGCATCTGTCGGCGTCATGGCCGCTTGCAATAAACGCAATACATCTTTAGCTAATGGAGAAGAAAATACGCTATCACGGTTAGATAAATAGACACTGGCGATACCTTGTTTTGATAAGGCTTCACGAACTAATTTACCTTCTTTACCAGTACGAACTAGAACCGCAATATCACCCGCTTTGATCGCTTGTTTTTTCTCTCCGTTTTGTAAATACGCTGAGCCTTGCTGCGCACCAGTCAAAATAGTTTGAATTTGTGCCGCAGTTGATTCTGCCATAACACGCTGATAACTGGTTTTATTTACCGGATTACCATCTTTACTCTCTTGCAACCAAAAAGTCATCGCGGGCTGAGTTTGGTTCTCTAACGCCCATGATTTTTGCTCGGCATTAACAGGGTTATATTTAACCGGATAAAATGGAATATCGTCATCGTACAAAAAAGGCTGTTTGCCATGTTCAAAAATACGGTTCACTGACGACACCATATCTGCGGTTGAGCGCCAGTTAGTATCCAAGGTGTAATGATCAGCAACTTGGCGGCGAGCTTGAATATAGGTAAAAATATCCGCACCACGGAAAGCATAAATCGCTTGTTTAGGATCGCCGATCATAAATAAACCACACTGTGGCTGATCTTGATAAAGTGTACTAAAAATCGAATATTGCAGAGGATCGGTATCTTGGAATTCATCGATCAAAGCGACTGGATATTGCTCGCGGATTTTTTCTAACAATAAGGCGTTTTCTTTATTTTCTGCAGCTTCAGATAACTGACTTAACAGATCATCAAACGATAACCAATTTTTTTGCTCTTTCGCCTGCTGTAAGGTTTTACGGCATTGATGGATAGCCAGTGATAACAGCGGCTGTTTGATTTCTAATGGCTGAGCCAGAAAATCATCAATGAGTTTAAATACTGCATGCTCTGGCGCTTCACCTTTTTTGGTTTTTTCAATTAATAATTCTTGAGAAAACTTTTCTAACTTATCGTGTACTTGCAATGAGGTTGTTGGGTTATTGGCCCACGATGACACTTGCTCTAACCAATTTGGTAAATTCTTTTTAGTGTAGCTGCGTTTATCTACACCTGAACCTGAAATTAGCGCTTCAAAATCGACACTATGTTCTGACCACTGTTTTTTTAATTCATCAATACGAGCAATGCCTTGCTGGCAAAATTCTTCTAATGAACTCTCAAGTGGCTCAACGGTTAAATGCTTTGGGACACCAGTAAGACTATTGCCCATATCACCTAATAAAGCAGATGGACTTGACCAACAATCATAAACACTTTCAGCCACCATTTTTGGTAGATGATAAAAACTGCGACGCCAAAAATCCGCAGCCACTTGATGCATTAATTTGGCTTGGTCGGTAACAAACTCACTCTCAAATTGCGCACCAGATTCAAAGGCATTCTGGGTTAGCATTCGCTGACAAAAGCCATGAATGGTGAAGATTGAGGCTTCATCCATGCTGCGTTCAGCATTCAAAAGGATCTGCGCTGCTGACTTATGATCACCAATAGATGCCAACAGTGGATCAATAACCGGATCACCACTCTTATAACCATTGTTATGCACAGCACGAGCAAAGGCTAAACGAGCATCATGAATTTTTGCTCGAATACGCTCTCTCAACTCAGCCGTTGCTGCTTCAGTAAAGGTAACTACCAGTATTCTATCTACGGTTAACTCTTCACTATGACGGCTATTTTCTTCGCCATGGCCAAGTAATAAACGTAAATATAAACTGGCAATAGTAAAGGTTTTACCGGTACCGGCTGAAGCTTCAATTAAACGTGTTCCATGTAAAGGAAACGTCATTGCATTCAATTGATTTGGAGCTGCGATTGTCGTCATCAAACATCACCGTTTTAAACATCAACATCCTGTTTTTACAAGATATCTGTGTGATCCATATCGTAATTCATTAGGAACAACGATAATAAAATTAATAAAGCTATCAATGTGAGATCTTTCTCACGGTTCACTTTTTATGCTTTGTTACACTCAGCGCCACTTACAAAGAGCTCATTAAACGTGCACTTGTAATCAGGATTCGGTCAACCTCTGACCTGTGGCCGTACAGCGAACGCCCTACACTAAAAATGATTTACTGGCGGCCACCCTACTTCTGACTGATTACCAATTATCATCACTTATAACTTTTCTTTTTCGCTATGCAATAACGCATCGTGTAATACCGTTTTTGCATTATCAAAAATTGCCTGACCAAACTCATCATTCCATTCCGGCCACATACGCATTACGTAGTCATTACTGTTCTCGCCGGCAAAGCGAGTACCGTTGTATTCATCAGCCATTTTTTTCAGTGCTTTTTGATGCGTTTCTTCGTCATCATTCCATACCCCTTTTTTATCAACGTGCGCTTCAAGTCCTGCTAATGCGGCTTTTGGTAAGTAAATTAACGGGGCACAGTTACCTGAGATATAAAGAGTTAATATATTTTCTAAATGTTGATACGCTTTTTCTGCATCAATAGCTTCAAAGTGATAAATCGCATCCGTACCAAATAGGTGAGTAAATTGCTGCTGGCCCATAGCACATAAACACAGATGATCAATCCAGGTTGCTAAAATTTCATGAGAGCGAATTTTACCGCCACGATAACGTAGCATTCCGGCTTGGTAGCGTTGCTTCAACCAACCTTGCAGTTCCATTTCACCATGAGGGAAAGTAAAGCGTAAACGCACTTCTTGATCGTCTAAAGGTAATGTCGTTAATGGCTGAATATGGGTGACTAAGTCTTTTACCGTGTTCACTTCTTTCTCTGCCGCTATCTCACCAAAGCTACCAATAGGAAGTTTACCTTGCGCTTTTTGTTGCTGATAAAAATCACGACTTATTTGAGAAACTTGGTTAGGATCATCATAGGCCAATAACGCTTCTAGCAACTCTGATTTCATGCCATAACCTGTACGACCATCAATAGAAAATGGTTCATCATCTTCGACTTGACTCTCTACCGTTTCAAAAAATACCTTCAATCCACGGTTAAAGAAATAAGCGACAGGTAAACGCCAAAAACGTTGCAGTTCAGTAAGCTCTAGCTCTTTTGTTTCAGGGGCGTATATCAATGGTTCTGTCTGAAATTGTGGCGCTGCTTGGCCTTCTAATTTTGCGGTAGGTAACCATTCACTGGCATAACTGGTGTTATTACCAATGAAACTCTGTTGGCTGTAAGGAACCAAAGGATGCTCTATGATTAATTGTGTAACTAACCGTTTTGCTGACTCTTCAGGGTTTAATGATTCATCACCTTCTAAGCAGTAACTTTGCTGACAATACTCAAGTAATTCACTGATTAATACTGATGGTGCTTTCTCTGTGTTATCTCGTATTGAACGACCAATATAACTTAAATAGAAGGCTTTACTAGCCGATTGCAGCGCTTCTAAAAACAGATATCTATCATCATCACGACGTGAGCGGTCACCCGGTTTCATGCGTTTCTGCATTAAATCAAAACCTTCAACAGGCATAGTTCGTGGGTAAGAGCCATCCGTCATCCCAAGCAAACATACCACATCAAATGGAATAGAGCGCATTGGCATTAAGGTACAGAAATTAACTTGTCCGGCTAAGAATCGTTGACTCGCTTTACCGCCAGATAAATTATTTTTTAGATAATTATTAATAATTGGCGCAGAGATTGGTGCATCAAAACCAGCGTCTTCTAAGTTATCTTCTAGCTTTTGCAGTTGATCTCGAATGTTTTTAACGACCAACTCCCCTTCTAACTCTACGTTTAAAAAGTCATCCATTAATTGGTTAATAATGGCTCGCCATGCACTAATGGTTTGCGCTTGGCCTAGGGTGATCTGATAAGTCAAAAGCTGATCAATAAAGTGCGCCAAGTTGCCAGCGATTTCGGCATTCATACCTTGTACTTGTTCGTAACTCGCCATGCCTTCAAATAAACCAGCATCTTGCTCCATGGCATAACCCAGTAACATCCTTTGGATACCAAATAGCCATGAATTTTGATTGTGTTCTGGAAGATCAAAATGGACAGAGGTACTGTTATCTAATCCCCAGCGAATACCGGTTTCTTCAGCCCAGCGTTTTACTATCTCAAATTGCTCAGCTGTAAATTTAAAACGAGACATTACCGCAGGCACTTCAAGCAAACTTAATAGCTCAGAAAGGCCACAGCGGTTCTCAGGTAAAGCCATTAAGCTCATGAAAGCCAATAACACTGGGTTTTCTTGCTCAGCACTTTGGTCTGAAATCGCAAAAGGAATATAACGATCAAAAGCCGCATTACCAAATACCGCTTGAATCGCTGCACTGTAGACATTTATGTCTGCCACCATAACGATAATATCGCGAGGTTTTAATTCTGGATCATTGGCAAACATATCCAATAATTGATCATGCAATACTTCAACTTCTCGCATTGGGCTATGGCATGAATGCAAAAGAATCGAGCGATCATTAGGATCGATTAATTGTTTATGCTGACTGTTATCAAGCACATCATCACGACTGCGCTCTTCCAGATTTAAAATATCCGACTGAATGGAGTGCAGCAGATTATCGCTACCAACATCAACAAAAGCATCAATCTCTTGTGCTTCCATTTCAGATAATAGACATAGATTATCTCGACCTAATTTACCCCATGATGCAAGCAGTGAATTACCCACCTCTGAAGTATGTAGTTCATCTTCAAAATTCGCATCAACCGAACCTTTTAATTGTTCGGTATCACCAATTTGCTCACTATGATCATCTAACCACTTAACTTGCAGACGATTACGCGCTTCTAGGCAGGCAAGATACTTTCTGTCTCGAATTTCGCCCCAGTAATAACGGCAAGGATTGGTAAACATTAAATGCACATCAATATGCTGACCTAACGCCGCAAGCGCATCTAAATAACGAGGAGGAAGCGAAGTAATGCCCACCACAAACAAACGCTTAGGCATCCCTTTTGGCAAGGTTCCCGTTTGTAGGTAGTTATCTAACGTTTCGATAAAATGCTCAAACATATTGGCACGATGGTAAGGAGAATGTCCCAAGGCTAAGGTTTGATCATATAAGGCTTGCCATAAAATAGGTTGCCAAGGGTGTTCACCTTCTAATTCAGCGACCTCTTCACCCGCTTCCCACTTTTGGATCCACTCTGGGCGAAATACTAAATATTGATCAAAGATATCGGCAATTTTTGCAGCCAATTGGTAGCACTTAAGTTGGTTTTCATCATTTTCTAAATAGCGCTGTAGAGGTGCAAATTCATCTTGTTTTAATAACTCAGGTAATAGTGTCACTATCTTCCATGTCATGGCTTCTTTGTGAAAAGCACTACGCTTTGGCACATCATCAAGAACCTGAGTAAACAGATCCCAAATAAAAGTAGCAGGAAGTGGAAAAGTAAGGTTAGCCGCAATACCAAGATCTTTGGCAAGCTCAATTTTAAGCCATTGCGACATACCAGGGCTTTGAACTAGGATTTGTTCTTGTTCGAATGGGTTATCTAGAGGGTTAAGACGAATTAACTTAACGACAAGTAATTTAAGAACATCAAGTTGATTTGAATGATAAACAGTAAACACACCCAGCTCGCTTATAAAGAAATGAAAGTCTCTATAGCTTAACGTAACTGGATGTGTTTTAAGAGAAAAAAAGCGTATTAATTAGTGCGCATGTTTAGGGTTTATTAAACGATTTGTAATGCGTGTAATTGGGCGATAATGCGCTAGATAGTGTGCAGCTACATAACTCACCACACAGGTTGCACCAACTAACTCTACAACAGCAAGAGTTCTAACTTGATAAATATAATCTGCTGCAATACCTTGAGATAACATCCAATTAGCCGTTTTAAATAAGGCTGTTGCACTAATAACAATTGGGAAGGTGAATGCTGCATAGCCAGGGCTAAATGGTAATCTCATTAGTTTGATAAAAGCCATGTAAATCACACTGGTCATCAACACTGCAATACCAAATAAAAGCGCAATAATTACAGGGGATGGCGAAGCAGTTACAGTTAGGTAACCGGCTAGCGATAAACTTGCTGGTGCAGCCATAACGGCAATTGTTGGTTTTGCAGCATCAGGCACTTCATGACAAAAAATCAAACGATAGATCATTATTGGTAGCATGATTGCATAGCTAATTAAGCCAAACATCAGTATCCAGTGAGCCACAGGAGCAAGGGTTGGTGCGCCAGAGAAAGAGACGTCTGCTACCACAATGCCAATCGGCGGAACAAACCAACTTGGTACCATATGGTGTAATTCAAAATCTTTTGCTCGATGATAAATAAAAGAGATTAAAAAGATAATATGGATAGCAACGGCCGCAAGCCACAATGCATTACCCGCTGCTGGGGAAAAATGACCGATACTGCTTGAAACTACCATTACACCCATCGCAAATGTTGGAGCTACGCTGCCGACAACAGGGTGAGCAAGTTCACTCCATAATACCGATGGATGTAATAAAAATTTAATCGCTAATACCAGTAATAATACTGAAGCGATTGCTGCTGAGATCCATTGCGCATAACCATTTAGAGGCAATGCATTCTCCCAACACCAACCTAAACTGGCAATCCCAAGAGCTAACCCTGCCATTGGCGTTGGTGCACCTGCTACTTTTTGTTTTGTGTAATTAAGCATGACATTGTTCTCTTTGCTATTTAACGATGAAGCTATTTTACTTCTTGTTTATCATTAATAAAATTTGAATAAATTTAAACTTAGGTTAAGATAAATTAAACGATTGAAATTTTATTTATTAGGACTTCCTGTCATGAGAATTTCACTAAAACAACTGAATGTATTTACTGCTATCGCCCAAGAAAAAACAATGACTAAAGCAGCAGAGCGACTTTTTATCACTAAGCCTGCGGTAAGCCTTTCGCTCTCTGAATTAGAAAAAAACCTTGGCTACAAGGTCTTTGATCGAGTAAATAATCGGTTAGTATTAAATAGTGAAGGCCGCCAACTCCTTCCTTTGGCGGATGAATTACTAGAACGAGCAGAGGCTATCGAGCACCAATTTACGGCGGATAGTCAATTGACGGGTTCATTAAACATTGGCGCTAGTGACACGATTGGTAATCACATTGCACCTGTATTATTAAATAAGTTTCAGCAACAACACCCTTGCGATATCCAACAATTGTTTATTTCTAATACTGCACAAATTATAAATAGATTATTGGAATTTCAATTAGATATAGGCTTAGTTGAAGGTAAAGCGCATCATCCAAAATTAAATATGATTGAATGGCAATCTGACGATATGTATTTAGTGTGCGCCCCTTCTCATCCGTTAGCAACTAAGAATAGAGTTAACCTCGATGATTTAGAGCATTCAACTTGGTTATTACGAGAAGAAGGCTCTGGTAGCCGAGAATATTTTATTAACCATATCGCCGCTAATTTGAGCGATTGGAATGAATCATTACAACTACATACCACTGAAGCGATAATTAACTGTTGCTCACAAAATATGGGGTTAGCGTGTTTATCTCAACTTGCTGCTCAAAATGCGATAAATGATGGTCGCTTGGTTAAACTCCCTTATAACAAAACGCTGGCCAGACAATACTGGTTACTTGTACACAAAGAAAAATACCAAACACCGTTACTGCAATATTTTATGAATTTCATCCAACAAAAATGAGGCAAAACTGCCTCATTTGTAAATAGTATTTAGCGTTGGTGAGCTGGAAGATCGTGAGTTTCGTAAGCATCTGCAAATGAATGGTTACGATCTCGATGCTTTGCTTCGTCATCACGAATTTTCAGAATCACATCACGCAATAATGCATCACTTGGTAAATGGTAATAATCAATTGCTATTTGTGGCGCAGCTTCATTTTCAACCACACCTTCATCAATCTTCGCTAAGTATTCGGTATAACTTTTACATGCCTCTTCTTCAAAATACCCAACGACTCGGTGTGCTATTTTTGATGAAAGCAGATAAATAAAGCTATAAACCACCATAAAAACACCTTGCCCTAATAAAACTAACGTTCGTTCTATCCAACGTGGTTTAGCTATATCTAAAAAGATCATTAAGTGCATTCTTTCATTTTCAGCTTCACTTAATAACTCTCGGATCCATCCTTCATCATCTTTCATTCGACGTAACGCTTTTAAATGATTGAACATACCCGCAACCATACCCGGAACAGCGGCTATTGTTTCTAAAATTACTGCTCTCTTCGCGTACTGTGAACCATAAAAAATATTTAAAAGAAATTTTAAACATTGTGTGATTTTATAAGCAATCCGTTCTGAAGTTTTTGTCGTCGCTTTATGTTTCAATTCAAAATCTGACATAGATGGAGACCTTTATTTTAAAGTTGCATTTAAAATACAGCTTTAAATTTAATTACTCAACTATTTTTTAAGCTAAAAAAATAAATTCTATTTATTAAACGTTAACTCTATCTGACTTTACCCCGCTAAAGTGGACAAAAAAAACTATTTACTGTATAAAACACCAGTTAATTTTAAAGGAGAGACGACCATGGCTGTTATCGTCAAATATGTAGTTGAGCGCAACGGAGAAGAGAAGATGACTTTTACCTCTAAGACTGAAGCCGATGCTTATGACAAAATGCTGGATGTTGCAGATGAACTTTTTACTCTGCTAAATGAAAGTAATTTAATTGAAGATGAAGAGAAGCAAGAAGAGTTGTCTCTTTACCTAGCAAAACATAAAGAAGATGTATTAGTTGCATTAGGAGCAAAACGTAAACCTGCGCCTAAAAAGACAAAGATTGAAGCAGTAAAAGACGAAGAGTCTGACGCCGCTTAATTCAAAAAAGAATACCACTTCAAATACTAATAGCAGCCTAATGAGCTGCTATTTTGTTTTTTAACTTCTACCTATCTATTTCCCCTTTCTTACACATTTTCTTCATTCTTAGTAAATATTTATTACTTTCGCCCTTCTATATCACAGCAACTCTCTTTATGATGTGAAGTAAGATTTATTTTTAAATACTAATATTTATATGGAAATGGAGAATTATTACATGGCTCATTTTGCTCTTGCCTTTGGTACAGCGACAAAAAACCGCGACAATAAAATCATTGAAGCATTTTTCCCACACCCAGTATTAAACCCTTCTGAAGCGCTAGTTAATTCTATTGCTCAAGCAAGTGGTTATGCTGAAGGCAACCAGGCTATCGAAATTTCTTCTGAAGTTTGTACTGAACTTGCTAATGCATTTGCAGCAAACGGTGATGTGGCTAATGCTGCGTTCGCAGAAAAAGCAGTTCAATCTAAACAACCTCTTGTTCTTGTTGTTCTAGCGACTGATGAGCAATCTCAATCTGTTGCTGAAGGTTTCTTAAAGCTTCAACTTATCTCTAACCGTTTAGTTAAACCACATGGCACAGTATTAGACGGCATCTTTGGCCTTCTTCACAATATTGCGTGGACGAACCAAGGTCCTATCGATCTTCCTGAACTTGCAGACCGTCAAATCGAAGCTCGTCTAGCAGGCGAAACTCTGACTGTAGATTGTGTTGATAAATTCCCTAAAATGGTGGATTACGTTGTTCCTACTGGTATCCGCATTGCTGATACTTCACGTGTTCGTTTAGGCGCACATGTAGGTGAAGGCACTACAGTTATGCATGAAGGCTTCATCAACTTTAACGCTGGTACTACTGGCGTGAGCATGGTTGAAGGTCGTATTTCTGCGGGTGTTGTTGTCGGTAATGGCTCTGATATTGGCGGTGGTGCTTCTATCATGGGTACACTTTCTGGTGGCGGTAAGATGGTTATCTCTATTGGTGAGAACTGTCTACTTGGCGCAAATGCTGGTCTTGGTTTCCCAATGGGTGATCGTTGTACGATTGAATCTGGCCTATATGTTACTGCTGGCACAAAAGTAAGCATGCTAGACAACCAAGGTAAAGAAGTTGAAGTAGCGAAAGCTCGTGATCTTGCTGGCAAAACAGACCTTCTGTTCCGTCGCAACTCTATCACTGGTCAAATCGAATGTTTAACTAATAAATCTGCAGTTGAACTAAACAGCGAATTACACAGCAATAACTAATTTTTCGTTGCATGATTTGAGTATATTCATTCTCCATTCATGAAGACCAAGATAATATTATGGCCAGTAACTAAATAGTTACTGGCCATTTTTTATTTATATAGGAAACTCAATGAGACTATTACTTGCTTTATTACTGCCTTGGTTACAGTTTTTTACTATAGGTCGTCCATTTAGCGGCATCATTTGTCTTATCTTACAAATAACCTTAATTGGTTGGATCCCTGCTGCTATTTGGTCGGTTTATGCGCTAAGCCAATATAGAACAGATGAAAAAATTAAAGACGCTTTTGGGCGATAGACATTAAACCCAAATAGTAATCGAACATTAAGTTCGATAAGTATTAACGCTTTTTTCAATGGTTTGAATGAGTAGCTCTTTGAGCCATTGATAGCGTTTATTTTCTTTATTTCTTGTCTGCCAAATTAATTGAATATCAAACTCACCTACATTAATTGGTGGCTCTGAATGCACTAATTTTTCTGAAAAAAGATCAAGCTGAGCCATTAACTCAGGTACTACACAAATTAAATCTCTTTTTTTCATTAAGTGTCTAATAGTTAAAAAATGTTTAGATGCAACGCTAACTGCACGATTCACCCCTAACGCTTTTAACTCTTTATCTACACCAGTTTTTAATGCTCCATCAGGACTCACTAGCGCATGGGGTAAAGAAATGTAATCAGCCAGACTAATTGGTGCTTTAAATTGATGCCTCATGCCATCCCACATGCATACGTGTTTTTCGGTATATAACGTTTGGTATTGAAACTCTTTTTGTTCTGGTTTCATGCTACCAATGATTAAATCAAGCGGCTCTGAATCAAATCTATCTTGGTAATTAGCTTTATCTACCGTGGTGAAACAGAGCTGTGCATTTGGTGCTAATTGATGAATTGCATCAAATATATCAGCGGCAAAAAGAAGCTCTGCGTAATCCGTCATTCCGATTTTAAACGTACCAGTAAATTCACTCACTTCAAATCTATCTACTTTTAAAATATCCCCTGAAATTGTCTGTAATACCTGAGTGATCATTGGATAGAGCTGATTAGCTTTAGCTGTTGGGATCATTTTATGCCCTTGTCGTTCAAACAAAGGATCACGCAACAACTCACGCAAGCGAGAGAGGCTGTGGCTCATCGCCGATTGCCCAACAAATAATTTATTCGCCGCTAATGAAACACTTTTTGTTTCCATTAATGCGCTAAACACGACCAATAAATTAAGATCCACTGCTTTCCAATTAATTTCATTCATAGTTAGTAGTAATTTAATCGATTTGAATAATTGGATAGTAACTCGTAATCTTACTTCCATCAAAACTGAATATCCAAATTTGGATGACACATCAAAAAGCTGAGTACATTATGTTTGAAATATTTAAACGATTTTTTCTTTTAGGTTGGGTTAGCTTCGGTGGGCCAGCTGCTCATATTGGCTATTTCAGAAATGAATTTGTTCAAAAGCGTGGTTGGATAACTGAAGAGGAATACGCTCAACTGATCGCCTTAAGTCAGTTCTTACCAGGGCCAGGTTCAAGCCAAGTGGGTTTTGCTTTGGGTTACCACAGAAAAGGACTCTTTGGTGCTCTACTCGCATCAATTGGTTTTACATTGCCTTCCATTCTTATCATGGTCTTATTAGCAAATATAAGCCATTCATTCTTTGGTAATGACATCTTTGAAGGCATCATTCATGGATTAAAATTATTAGCCGTTGTTGTCGTTGCTGATGCAATTATGGGAATGTATAAGAGTTTTTGTAAGGACAAAATCACCGTACTTTTATGTATTATGACGGCGAGCTTGTTATTAATTCTCCCTTCTATAAGCACTCAATTAATTGCCTTATTAATTGCCGCTATCGTTGGACGAGTTTATCTAAAATCAGAGCAACCTACTGAAGTTAAAAAAGAATCCAAAGGTATTAATTGGATACCGCTAGTTGTCTTTGGGCTTTGCTTCTTTGCTTTACCAGCTATTGTTAATCATTCACCTTTGTTGGTGCTTTTTTCTGATTTTTTCCAAGCTGGTAGTTTAGTCTTTGGCGGTGGTCACGTAGTACTTCCATTACTGCAAAATATTGTTGGTGACCAAATTAGCACTGATAGTTTTTTAACTGGCTATGCTGCTGCACAGGCGGTTCCTGGCCCAATGTTTACCTTTGCTACTTTCTTAGGCTACGAGCTATGGAGTGAGCAACCTGTTCTTGGTGCTTTAATTGCAACGGTAGCTATTTTCTTACCGGGATTTTTATTAGTACTTGGGGTATTTAGTCATTGGCAAGTTCTTGCCCAAAAACCAGCATTAGCAGGGGCAATTACAGGAATTAATGCTGCTGTAGTCGGTTTGCTAATCGCTGCATTGTATGACCCTGTATTTACAAGTGCTGTAGGCTCGGGGCTAGATATGGCATTAGTAATTATTGGTTTTGCATTATTGAAGGTACTTAAACTACCGATTGTAGGTTTGGTGAGTTTCTTTATTGCGATTGGTGCTGCACTGCCATTTATTGCTTAATTACTTGATTAGACTCAGAATACTCTGGGTCTAATCAAACTCACTGTACCGTGATAGCATCGTTTGTAAGACCACCTCTTGAGTTTCACCCCACCTATTCTCCCACTGCGCTTTTACTTGTATCTCTTTTAAACTAACGATACTTACCCCTGAAATAATTGTTGGCAGACTATCAAAAACAGACCAAGTGACATGATACCCATTAATTAATTCTGCTGACTCTTCTGTTGCAATAGAGCTAAATGAAATCGTCCCGCCTTCACCATCTATTGATCGGATTCTAAAATACTCTAACTTTGATTCTGCAGCATATAATGCACCAATACTGGCTGCAGCGTATTCTGACTTTTTATCAATAAATACTTGTAGCTTAATTAAGCCAATGACACCGACAGTAAGTAAAACAAACGAAATAAGAACTTCTAGTAAACTAAAACCTTGCTGCTTAAAAATCATGCCACGATCCCTCTTTCCAGCGCGGTTGAACTAGTTCAGAAATAAGGTTTTGGATAATATCGCTATTATATTTAAAACTAGCACTAGTATAAAAAATGGCTGACTGATCTTGCGTATCAAAAAATTGTCCGCCATTTAATGTAAAGGCGCCATGTTGATAAAACGAAGCGCTAGATAAAAAAGACGATGGGAAAATAGAATTTATAACTCCTCCATGTGGGTATAAGAAGTTGTAAGTATCCGTACCTATCCAATTTGAACCATCTTTAGGTACTTTATAATCATAGTTAAAATGGAAGAGAACCCCTTTCATCTCTTTTGCAATAACACCATTTGGAGCCCCCATAATAGAAAACGATCCATCATGAATCATAATAAAACTGCCATCCGTATGCTTATTCATCGCCTCAGAAAAACCTTGGTATTCCACTGAAGTGATCTCACAACTTCCTTCAACCCAAATAAACTTATTGTTGGCATTTAGTTTATTTATTAATTGCGTACCACAATTGGATAAGCGTTTTCCTGCAGGTGTTTCTCCTCCATATAACACAGTAAATTTACCATTATCTCTGATAGTATTATGCTGACTGGGGTCTATACCAAAAATATCTTTAAATGGAGAGATCGAGACATCTTGTTTGAAATCTGATTTAAGCCCTAGACTTCCCATTGAGGTATTCGTTTTATAGCCAGTGTTACAATCTTTACCTTGGTGATTAAAGTCTCGACTAGATGTAATACTTGTTTTCACACCTTGGTTTACAACACTGCCATTGGCGTCGATCAAATTTTTATATCTCACTGCGATACACTCCCAACCATCGTTACCTAAACGAACAGGATCGGGAACATCTATTGAAATACTGCTATGAAAATACAAATTCGATGATGATTTAATGACGCCATCACCACCAGTTCCTCCTATGATAAAGGTCTTTCTTACTCTCTGAGCATTCTTCACTGATTCAATTTGATAGTTAGTCTCTTTAACGATAGTTAGTGAACTTAAAGATAACGGTTTGCACTCTTCAATATCCCCATGAGGAAGCATCCCTAATGCCGTTACTTTTGCATATACACATTCAATCCCTCCTTCTGCCGCCCAATAGCCCTTTCTCGCTTCAATTTCATTTTGAGCTCGTTTTATTTGATAAAAAATATGCTTATAACTTGCTAAGGAAAGTATTAAAGAAGCCATTAAAATAACACTCGATACAAGTAAGGTAATTGCACCTTGTTGTTTGATTATCATTGCCAGTTCCTCTGCGTAAGCTGAATTTTAGAGGAGTGTTGATGAGAGGTATTTTTAAGCTTTACGGTTGCAGATATAGATAAATAAGCAGAACTCACCGAGCGATTAAGAGAGGTTTGAACAAGTGTAAAATCCGTCATCGTCATAATATCTGTATCTAATAAAGAATAAAAACGAGTACAAAAATTAATATCGGGTATCGATGACAAGTTAGATTTCGTACATATTTTTAATGTGTCAGACGCATATTTTATGCTAATACCTCGCCATTGCTCAGGTAATTCTGACGTTTTATAAACGTAACTTAATTGCTCACCTGAAACGTGTATGACGTTACTTGCTCCAGAAAGCACCGCTGAATAGTGACTACTTCCATTGAAGCCAGCTCGATGGCTCTCTTCTTTTATAAAGCGTAATGCATCATTAAGCTCTTGAATTAATAGAAGGTTCTGACTTCTATCTGCATATAACTTTTGTCCCTTTAAATAGATACTCCCAATAAGCGTTAGCACTATAATCCCGATAGTAGAAGCAACAAGCAATTCAATCAAAGAAATGCCACATTGTTTTTGTCTAGCACTTCTTATAACCATAGTGATCCTCCCCTTCAGAACATATTCTGATCCGCCCCGTAATATGGTGAATTAATAGTTTCAATTTTTTACTTCTATCTTTATAAAGCAAAAAACTGGCTGGCATATGGGGAGTGGCTCTAACAGGGTTTAATACAAGCGATGACATGTTTGAGGAGAGTACTAACTGAGGGTAATTTGTTGAATGTAAATAAGTAATAGAAGAAATTTGAGCTTCAGAAATCGTTGTTAATGAACTGTCCTCAGGGTTAAGAGAGAGTATCCAATCATTCGTTTCCTTTATGTAAAAAATCTTAAGCGCTTTATTTTGCAGTACTGATTCTGACTTTGCTTGAATTAAAAAACCTTCTAGGTCACCTAATAGGCGTTTTATTTTTTGCTGTTCAAGAAGATAAGAAAAACTCGGCACCGCTGACATCAACAAAGTGGCAAGTACAATAATAGTGATAAGTAATTCAAGTAAAGTAAAGCCGCGAGGCATTTCGCAATTTCCTTTGCAACATTCCGATTTGGAATTTTCATCTTGCTAGGAAGAGTAGCACTGTTTAAAACTAGTTATATTATCTTTCAATGAGTTATCGGAATGATTCGAATTTTCAGTATATCAAAAGCACTCAAGTTTCATCATGGCGTGACATTGATCGAATTACTTATCGTTGTTGCAATAATTTCTATTTTGGCAACGGTTGCTTATCCTAGTTACATGGTACACGTATTAAAAAGTCATCGAATGGAAGCTATGTCCGCATTAACCAAGACCCAACTTCATATTGAAAGTTTATATTCAACAAGAGCAGAAGCAACGGCAAAAGATCGATATAAAGCTTTGCTAGAATTAGTTATCAATAAAGAAATAGGTTCTTGTTTAATCGATAATGTGTGTGACATTGATAATAAAAGATACCATTTATCTTATGATCTCACAGGATCAGGGATCAACACCTACATCTTATCAGCCACTCCACAGGGTAATTTAGGACAAGATAAAGACGCTTGTGGGATATTGAACCTTAATGCAGCAGGAGTTGGTTCAGGAGAAGATACACGCTGTTGGTAGTAGAAAGTATATGTTCTTATGGTAGGGGAATAAGCAGCTCTTTTCTCAAATTCCAAACAGTAAGAAGGCTCATATCTTTCGATATGAGCCTTCTTAAGTATGGCAGGGGTGGAGAGATTCGAACTCCCAACACGCGGATTTGGAATCCGCTGCTCTGCCAGTTGGAGCTACACCCCTGTAGTAATTTTAAAGACTTAACTATAAATAAGTGGCGGAGTGGACGGGACTCGAACCCGCGACCCCCGGCGTGACAGGCCGGTATTCTAACCAACTGAACTACCACTCCGCAGTGTCTATTCAGCATAATGCTATTACTTAAATAAAACATATTATGTTTTATTCTGTTTTTATCTTTAAAAAGATAAAAACTAATTTAAAGCCTGGCGATGTCCTACTCTCACATGGGGAAACCCCACACTACCATCGGCGCTATTACGTTTCACTTCTGAGTTCGGCATGGGATCAGGTGGGTCCATAACGCTATGGTCGCCAAGCAAATTCTTTAATTCGGAAAGCTGTTTCTCTATATAAAGAGCTGTTCTTAATCACATTCAATATCGTTCTTGCAACTTCAAATCCGTTCAAAACCCCTTGGGTGTTGTATGGTTAAGCCTCACGGGCAATTAGTACAGGTTAGCTCAATGCCTCGCAGCACTTACACACCCTGCCTATCAACGTCGTAGTCTTCAACAACCCTTTAGGATACTTAAAGTATCAGGGATGACTCATCTCAAGGCTCGCTTCACGCTTAGATGCTTTCAGCGTTTATCGATCCCGAACTTAGCTACCGGGCAATGCTACTGGCGTAACAACCCGAACACCAGAGGTTCGTCCACTCCGGTCCTCTCGTACTAGGAGCAGCCCCTTTCAATCATCCAACGCCCACGGCAGATAGGGACCGAACTGTCTCACGACGTTCTAAACCCAGCTCGCGTACCACTTTAAATGGCGAACAGCCATACCCTTGGGACCGACTTCAGCCCCAGGATGTGATGAGCCGACATCGAGGTGCCAAACACCGCCGTCGATATGAACTCTTGGGCGGTATCAGCCTGTTATCCCCGGAGTACCTTTTATCCGTTGAGCGATGGCCCTTCCATTCAGAAC